>NZ_QJJU01000007.1 GCF_003201655.1 Mycolicibacterium moriokaense | reverse complement strand
TTGACTACCTCGATGCCCGAGCTGACCCCATCTTCTGGGGCTAACGGCCGGCTAACCTGATCCAACCGATGCACTGACCGGTTGAGCTCAAGGTCTATTCCGAGATGGCGTTCAGTTCTGTTCGGGCCTGGTCGATTTGGTCGTATGCGTAGGTCACCATCGCGGCAGTGGTCATCGTCTCGCCCTTGCGGGCGAGCGACTCGTAGGTCTGTTCGCCAAGGACCTCGCGGAGGCGGGTAATTGCTGTGCCGAGTTCGGGCAAGGTCGTAGCTGCCATGAGATTGACCGCTGCGAAGCCGGCGATGGTGGCCGCTGGTTCGTAGCGTCCGAGCCGGTCCAGCAAGGTTGCGAGGATAGCTACGGGAACATGCAACATGCCGGTGTTGCCCGACTCGTGGTAGTTGTGGATTGCCACGGCGAGGTACTCCAACGCAGCCACCTGGTCGCCTTGCTTGGCCTCACGCCTGGCCAGCCAGTACGAGAATGTCGTCTCATAGAAACGGTTGCCGCTGTCGTGCGCGACGAGCACGCTGCGGCGCAACGCTTCGAGCGCACGGTGAGGATCAGTGTCGCCGAACGCAACCCCGCACACGGCAAGTGTGTAGGCAAGCACCCACGGATTGCCGCTCGCCTCGGCGGCATCGATTAGGCCGTTAGCGGCCACCGTCGCCTCGTCAGTCGAACCGCAGGTGTATAAAGCGGTCACGAGGTTCGCCTTGGCCATTGTGTTGGTGTCGCCAGTGCGCGCCAGCGTCGCGCGGGACAGCTCAAGATACCGTTCAGGCTGGCCGACGAATAAATACGCACTGCCGAGAAACCCCTCACCGAAGTACGACACCATATCGCTGGCAGCGGCGATAACCCTCTGGCCGACTTCGCTATAGTGCACGGCCTGTTCGAAGCGTCCGACGAGAATGCACAACGATGCCACCACGCATACGGCGGCGAGTCGAGGATGGTCGACGGCGCTGAGGGGTCCTATCAGCTCTTCGGCCCAGGCTATGGGTTCGTGGTTTTCGAGATGAGGGGCGAGAAGGGCGGCATACGCCGTGATGGCAGAGCCCGCGTCCAGGTCGCCGTGGTCGGCGGCCCACCGAAACGCCGTGCGCAGATTGGCCAACTCGATGGTGAACCAGTCGTATGCCTCGCGCTGGCGGGGGCTGTCCCACAGGTCCATGACGTCGGCTTCCCGTCCGGCGAAGTAGTGGGAGTGCGCTGTCCGGACCGCCTCTGCCGCACCGGATGTGACGAGTTGTTCCTCGGCGAACTGGCGGATCGTTTCCAGCATCGCATACCTGGTCCGCCCGCCTGACCGCACAGCGAGCAGGAGCGACTTGCGCACAAGAGCGTCGAGCACATCGAGCACGGCGTACTCGTCGAGGTCATCCGATCCGGCTATTGCGCAGGCGCTTTGGAGGTCGAATCCGCCCACAAACACCGAACACCGGTTCAGCACACCCCCTTCGGCATCGTCGAGCAGGTCGTAGGACCAGCCCACCGCGTGGCGCAGCGTGTGGTGGCGTTCCAGGCCGCGCCGCGAGCCGACCAGCAACCTGAACCGGTGATCAAGACGATCACGCATCTCACTAGCGGTCATCGACGCCATCCGGGAGGCAGCCAGTTCGATGGCCAATGGAATCCCGTCCAGGCGCTGACAGATCTCGGTCACTGCGGCAGCTTCATCGCCGTCGACCATCGAGAAGCCCGGTGCAATGCCTTGAGCGCGTTCGACGAACAGGCTCACCGCCGCAGAGTCGATTCCCGCTGCCGCGTCCAGAGAGCGCACCGGCCGAACCTGCTCGTCGGGGACTCCGAGTCCCTCGCGGCTGGTGGCGAGGATTCGTACCGTCGCCGAGTGCGCGAGTACCGCTTCGATCAGGTCCGCGGCGGCGCCGAGAACGTGCTCGCAATTGTCGATCACCAACAGCCGGACCCGGCCCTCCAACGCAGCGGCCACCGACTCGCTGACGTTCTTACCCGGTTGCTGCGTGATGCCCAGCACCGACGCCACCGCATCGGGCACAGCCGCCGGATCAGTCACTGCTGCCAACTCGAAAAGCCAAACGCCGTCAGGAAACTCATCAGCCAGGTGCGCCGCGACTTCCAACGCAAGACGGGTTTTGCCGACCCCACCCACGCCGGTCAGCGTCACCAACCGATGCGTCTTGACCGCCGTTTCAATCGCGGCGACCTCGGACTCACGTCCAATCAAGCTGGTGGTCGCAGGCCGCAGGTTTCCCGGAGTTGTATCGAGCGCCCGCAACGGGGGAAACTCCGCGCGAAGTTCCGCTGACCGTACTTGAAACACCACAAGCGGTATCGGTACATCCCGCAGTCGTCGCGGTCCCAGATTGACGAGGTCTACTCCGCCAAGCAGACCCGCCGTCGACTCGGCGACGAGAATCTGACCACCGTGCCCGGCTGCCATCACCCGTGCGGCGCGGTTGAGCACCGTGCCGAAATAATCACCGTCGCGACGCTCAGCCTCACCGGTCGCGATACCCATTCGCACCGGCAACTCAAGAGCTAGCTGCGCATCCACCGCCGCGTCGACGGCCGCCCTCGGGGATGCGAACGCAGCGACCACGCCATCACCTGTGTGACTGAACAGGAAACCCTCGTGAGCCTCAATCGCGTCGCGCAACACCTTGTCATGCACAAGCAGGGCCGACCGCATAGCTTCCGCGTCGGATTCCCACCGACGGGTCGAGCCCTCAATATCGGTGAACAGAAACGTCACAACACCCGAAGGCGGGCCCCCCGCGGACACCCGCACAGGATGTCACACAAACCCCTGCTCAACAGGGCAATCGCGACCGACTTTCGAGACTTGCGTAAGTCGTCCGAATTCGACTAGGGGCACCAGGTGAAGTGCCCAAACGGACCGGTGATGCAACCCCACCCTGGCCCGTAGTCGTAGTTTCCACCGTAGCCCCAGTTTCCACGGTCACCCCAGTCTCCACGGTCGCCATGGCCCCAGTCGCCGCCCCCATGACCATGATCTTGCTGCCACAGAATCCCCGCCACGACGGGGGAAGTTGGGGCGGCGTTCGCGACGCCCGCACCCAGTCCGAGGCCGGCGAAGCCCAGTGCACCGGTTATCGCGGCTCCGGCCGCAATCTTCTTCAGATTCATTGCAAACTCCCTTCCCAACCCCCTATGAGTCCGCAACGTTAGCTAAGCTAATGGCTATTCCCTCATGGGGCGATTTGTCGCAATCCACGACAGGACGCTGGGAGAACTGGCGCGGCCAGGCTACCCATCTGCGGCGGCTCGCATCTGTGGCTATTTCGCGACGGCGTCGAGTTCTGCTCGGGCCTGGTCGATTTGGTCGTATGCGTAGGTCGCCATGGCTGCGGCGGTCATCGTCTCACCCTTGCGTGCGAGCGATTCGTAGGCCTGGTCGCCGAGGGCAGTGCGTAGGTGGGCTGTGGTGGTCAGAAGTTCGGGTAGCGTCGCCCCCGTGAAGGGAGTTGACGCGCAACCGGCGATGGTGGCTGCGGGTTCGTAGCGGCCCATCCGGTCAAGAACCGTAGCGAGGATTGCCATCGGTGCTCGCATAGTCATTGGGGCACCCGAGTCGTGGTAATTGTGGATCGCAACCGCGATGTAGTGCAGCGCGCGAAGCGGGTCACCGTATTCGCGCTCGACTCGGGCAACGACCATCGCCAGGAATGTCCCGTTGCCGCGGTTGCCGCTGTCTTCGGCCACCTGCAGCCCACGGCGACCGGCCTTGAGAGCACCGACCGGATCGGCATGTAGGTGGGCGGCCACGAAAGTGAATAGTGCCAATGAGAGCACCCACGGATTGCCGGTGGCCTCGGCGGCTTCGATCAGCCCAGCGGTGGCAGCGATCGCCTCCTGATAAGACTGGGCGACGGTTAGGGACAAGATGAGGCAGGTCCTCGACACTGTGTCCGTGTCACGACCACTCTGAACCCGGCTGCGGCACCAATCGACGGCCGGTTCAGGCTGGGCTGCGTACAGGTACGCGATGCAAAGCAGGGCTTCGATGCCGAACGGCACCTCGCATCGACCGCTCTCAACGACCGGGATGCATGCTTCGCAGTAACGTACTGCCTCCTCAACCCGTCCGGATGTGTAGCACTGCGACGCGATCACATAGAGGAACGCGAGCCGGGGATGGTCGACAGCACGGGCTGGCTCGATGAACTCTTCGGCCCAGGCGATGGGCTCGTAGTTGTCGATGCAGAAGCCAAGGAACGCCGCGTAGGTGGCGATGGTGGCGGCATCGTCGAGGTCGCCATGGTCGGCGGCCCATCGAAACGCGGTGCGAAGATTGGCCAGCTCGACGGTGAACCAGTCGTAAGCCTCCCGCTGCCGGGGGCTATCCCACAGCGACAAGATGTCGGCTTCCCGCGTCGCGAAGTAATGGGCATGCGCAGTGCGCGCCTCGGCTGCCTGGCCACGGGCGGCGAGTTGTTCCTCGGCGAACTGGCGGATCGTCTCCAGCATTGAAAACCGAGTACGCCCCGAGGAGTGGTCGGCCACCAACAGCGACTTGCGGACCAAAGCGTCGAGTACGTCGAGCATCGCGATGTCATCGACAGAGCCGGTGACGGCTTGAGCACTGGGAAGGTCGAATCCGCCTGCGAACACCGAACACTGGTTGAGTAACGATCTCTCACCGTCGTCGAGCAGGTCATAGGACCACTGCACGGCGTGACGCAGTGTTTGGTGGCGTTCCAACCCGCGGCGAGAACCGACGAGAAGACGGAATCGATCGCCGAGCCGGTCGCGTACCTCGGTGGCCGTCATCGACTGCATGCGCGACGCCGCCAACTCGATGCCAAGGGGGATCCCGTCGAGTTGGCGACAGATGTCGACCACCGCTGCTGACTCGCCGACCGCGGTCAAGGGGACGTCCTGCCTGACGGCTTCCGCGCGCTCGACGAACAGTGCCGCCGCCGAGGAGTCGATACCGTCGGTCAAATCCAGCGATGGCACTGCCCAGAGGTGTTCGTCGGCAACCCGAAGGCCTTCGCGGCTGGTGGCAAGGACATTCACGGTCTGCGAGTGAGAAAAGATTGCTTCGATGAGGTCCGCCGCCGCGTCGAGAACATGCTCGCAATTGTCGAAGACCAACAGCCTCGACCGGCCTTCCAGCGCGGCGGCCACGGACTCGCTTACGGTCTTGCCGGGCTGCTGGGTGATGCCGAGCACCGTGGCCACCGCGTCGGGCACTGCTGCGGGATCGGTGACGGCGGCGAGTTCGAAAAGCCAAACACCGTCGGGGAATTCATCGGCCTGTTGCGTCGCGACTTCCAATGCCAGCCGCGTCTTGCCAACTCCGCCTACCCCGGTCAGCGTCACCAATCGGTGAGACCTCACCGCAGTCGTGATCGCGTCGACCTCGGACTCGCGCCCAATCAAGCTCGTGGCCGCGGGACGCAGGTTTCCAGGCGTCGTATCCAGCGCCCGCAGCGCCGGAAACTCCACGCGCAGTCCGGCTGACCGCACTTGAAACACCGTGATCGGGGTTGGCACATCCCGCAGTCGTCGCGGCCCCAGATCCAGCAGATCAACCCCGCCCAGCAGGCCCGCTGTTGAGTCGGCGACCAAGATCTGCCCACCGTGCCCTGCCGCCATCACCCGCGCGGCCCGGTTGAGCACCGTGCCGAGATAATCGCCGTCGCGAAGCTCAGCCTCACCGGTCGCAATACCCATCCGCACCGGCAACTCAAGAGCTAGCTGGGCCGTAACAGCCGCGTCGACGGCGGACCGCGGTGACACGAACGCAGCGACCACACCATCACCGGTATGGCTGAACAAGAAACCCTCGTGAGCCTCAATCGCGTCGCGCAACACCTTGTCATGCACAAGCAGGGCCGCCCGCATCGCAGCCGCGTCGGATTCCCACCGACGGGTCGAACCCTCAATATCGGTGAACAGGAACGTCACAACACCCGAAGGCGGGCCCCCCGCGGACACCCGCACAGAATGTCACACAAAGCCCTAGTCAACGCGGCAATCGCGACCGACTTTCGAGACTCTCGCAACACGTCGCTTTCGAGACATCTGGGGGCGCCGCGGGTTCCCGGGCATCTTCCAAGAATCCGCCAAGGCGTCCGCCGCACCCTTTACGCAACCGGCCACGACGGCTGACAGACGAAAGGGACCAAGTATGAAGCAAATCTCGCGATTTACGAATCTTCGCGGGGCACGGATTAGGGCGCACCTCGTCACGGTGCCGCTACTCAGCGCAGCCGCCGCAGCTGCTGCGGTCGGTATCGGATTGGACACCGCCGCGCCGGCGGCCGCTGATACCACCAGCGTTTCCGCACCATCAAGCGAGGCCGGCGCCACGCAGACAGTCAACGATATGCAGCTCCAGATCCAGATGCAGCGCGGGCAGAACCGCCAGTACACGGCGGTCGGCAACATCATGAAGACGAAGCACGACACGGTGAAGAACTCGATCGGCAACGTCCGCTGATCGATTTACGCGGAGCCGGGAATGGATTCGGACTATGGTCCGTTTAGATCTCTCGAAGGCGTCGGGCAGGCCGTCGCCCCAACCAGAGGGACATAGATATGACCGCTGCGACCGGAACCACCCAGCTCACTGTGGGGACCTGGGCCATCGACCCCGTTCACTCGTCAATCGGCTTTTCCGTGCGCCATCTGATGGTGAGCAAGGTGCGAGGCAACTACGAGAACTTCAGCGGCGCGATCGTCGTCGCCGAGGACGGCACCCCGTCGGTGACGGCGGAGATCGCAGTCGACTCGCTCCACACAGGCAACGAACAGCGCGACGCCCACGTCAAGTCGGCCGATTTCCTCGATGTCGACAAGTACCCCACAGCCACGTTCCGGTCGACCAACGTGCGGGCCAACGGCGACAACTATGCGGTCGACGGCGAGTTCACGCTGAAGGGCGTCACCAAGCCGGTCAGCCTGAATCTCGAATTCAACGGCGTGAACCCCGGCATGGGCCACGGTGAAGTCGCAGGCTTCGAGGCGTCAGTCATCTTGAACCGCAAGGACTTCGGCATCGATATCGACATGCCTCTGGAGACCGGCGGCACGGTCGTCGGCGACAAGATCACCATCACACTGGCGATCGAGGCGCTCAAGCAAGCCTGACATCGCGAACGTGAAGCCACTGCAAAAAATCAATCGGAATTTCGCGGTGGCTTCACGTTCGTCGCAGGTCGTCAGCCTCCGCCCCACACCGAGTGCGCGCCGGAGTCGCCGATCCGCACAACTGTGATGATCGACGAGACGCCCACCGCCAGTGCCAGAACCGCCACGAATACGATGGCCGCCATTCTCGGTTTGTCCGACCTACTGGTGAGCCAATGCAGCACTACCAGCGCGACTGCGACCGCCAGCAGGCCGGCCGAGAAGTAGATCATCCACTCGCCTCGGTCGGCGTGCGTCTGTAGCACTGCACTAACGCGGCTGCGTTGGTTGAGCAACCACTCGCCGGCGTCGGTGGTCAACGGTGTGAGGACAAGGTTCACTGCCGCGAGCGCCAGCACCAGCCACACCAACCGCCGACGGGCCGCTGGCCAGACAGCACACAAGATCTCCAGCAGCGCCACCAGCGGTGCCAGCACCACGATCGCGTGGACAAGCAGGGCGTGCGCGGGAATTCCGGTGATCGTGGTCATCTGCGAACCGTATCGACTTTCGACTGGCAATTCCCTGAACGTGCCCGCTTGCCAACGCGAAAAGCATTGCGAAGTTCGGCGCGAGCGTGCGCAAAGTGCACACGTTCGGCGGCGTGTCGGCGGGCAGACACGCACGCTCGCGGCAGTGGGGGTCAGGCAGCAAGCGGTGCGTATGTCGTGGAGCGCTGGCGGGCGGGGCGGCCGATACCCTCAGCGATCGCGACGAGTTCCTCCACGCTCTTGGCCGAGCCGAACTCCGAGCCCGCCATCCGCGAGATCGTCTCCTCCATCAGCGTGCCGCCCAGATCGTTGGCACCACCGGTGAGCATCACCTGCGTGCGCTCGACTCCGAGCTTGACCCAGCTGGTCTGGATGTTGGAGATCCTGCCGTGCAACATGATTCGCGCGAGCGCGTGCACCGCTCGGTTGTCGCGGTGCGTCGGCCCCGGGCGTGCGCCGCCTGCCAAGTACAGCGGGCTGCTCTGGTGCACGAACGGCAGCGGCACGAATTCGGTGAACCCGCCCGTTTGATCCTGGATGCTGCGCAGCACGTTGAGATGCCCGACCCAGTGATGCGGCTGGTCGACGTGGCCGTACATCATCGTCGAGCTCGACCGCAGCCCGACCTCGTGGGCGGTAGTGACGACCTCGATCCACATCGACGTGGGCAGCTTGCCCTTGGTCAGCACCCAGCGCACCTCGTCGTCCAGGATCTCGGCGGCTGTCCCGGGAATCGACCCAAGGCCTGCCTCGCGCAACGAAGTCAGCCACTCGCGAACCGAGAGTCCGGTCTTGGTCACCCCGTTGGCGATCTCCATCGGAGAAAACGCGTGAACATGCATCGACGGCACCCTGGCCTTGACCGCGCGCACCAGATCGGCATAGCCCGTCACCGGTAATTCGGGGTCGATGCCACCCTGCATGCACACCTCGGTCGCGCCTGCGACATGCGCCTCCCACGCCCGCTCAGCCACCTCGGCCGTCGACAGCGAGTAGGCGTCGGCGTCGCCCTTACGTTGGGCGAACGCGCAGAACCGGCACCCCGTGTAGCAGATGTTGGTGAAGTTGATGTTGCGGTTGACCACGAACGTCACATCGTCGCCCACCACGTCCTTGCGCAACGAATCAGCAAGCGCAGCAACGGCATCCAGTGCGGGGCCGTCAGCGGTTGCCAACGCCAGATACTCGTCGTCGCTGCAGCCACCGGGATCGCGCTCGGCCGAACGCAGCGCCGCCAACACGTCGGTGTCGATTCGCTCGGGTGCACGCGCCGCGAGCTCATGCACCTTTTCGCGGATCGACTCCCAGTCGCCGAACGCGCTGCCCAAATCACTGCGGGTCTCGGTCAGACGACCCTCGGAATCGATGGCCGAATGCAAGTCGGTACGGCCCAACGACTCGGCCGCCTCGTCGGGTTCCTGCCACGGCCGACCAACGGGATTGACGTCGGCCGCCAAACCGGTCTCGGGATCAGCCAAGGCATCGACATGTCCGCGCACCCGCGGGTCGATCCACGCGGCACTGGCCTGCACGTAGGCCGGCTGCGCAGTCAGCCGCTGCACCAGGTCGTAGCCGGCTTCAGCGGTGACGGCCTCGAGCTCGTCAAGCGCAGGCCAGGGCCGCTCCGGATTTACGTGATCCGGGGTCAGCGGCGAAACGCCGCCCCAGTCGTCGACGCCTGCGCCGATCAACGCCAGGCATTCGGAGCGCGACACCAGGTTTGGGGGCGCCTGGATGCGCATCTTCGGCCCCATCACCAAGCGGGTGACCGCCACTGTCGCCACGAAGTCGTCGAAGCCCGTATCGGGCACCGCGGCCATCGCGGTGTGGTCCTTGGCCCGGAAGTTCTGCACGATGACTTCCTGAACGTGCCCGAATTCCTTGTGCGACTGGCGAATTGCGTGGATGGTCTCGGCCCGCTCGACAAGCGTCTCGCCGATTCCGACCAGCAGCCCGGTGGTGAACGGGATCGACAACCGGCCCGCGTCGGCCAGTGTGCGCAGCCGTACCTCGGGATCCTTGTCCGGGCTGCCGTAGTGCGCCTCGCCCTTGGTCTCGAACAGTCGTCGCGACGTGGTCTCCAGCATCATGCCCATCGACGGCGCCACCGGCTTGAGCCGCGACAGCTCCGACCACGACATCACACCCGGGTTCAGATGCGGCAGCAGCCCGGTCTCCTCCAGCACCCGGATCGCCATTGCGCGCACATAATCCAGCGTCGAGTCGTAGCCGCGCTCGTCCAGCCACTGCCGGGCCTCGTCCCAGCGCGTCTCCGGCCGGTCGCCAAGGGTGAACAGCGCCTCCTTGCAACCCAATTCGGCGCCCCGACGGGCCACGTCGAGAATCTCGTCGGGCTCCATGTACATGCCCATGCCCTCGGCGCGCAGTTTGCCCGGCACCGTGACAAAAGTGCAGTAGTGGCATGTGTCGCGACACAGATGTGTGACGGGGATGAACACCTTGCGCGAGTAGCTGACCGGCAGCCGGCCGTTGGGCCCACGACGGCCCGCAGATTCAAGGCCCGCATCACGCACCCGCGCCGCACTGTCGCAAAGATCGGCAAGGTCCTCGCCACGGGCCGTCATCGCGATCGCGGCCTCGTCGACGTTGAGCGCCACGCCGTCGCGGGCCCGCCGCAGCACTCGCCGCAGCGCGGCGGGGCGGGGCATACCGGACTTCGGAGGGACCACTGGGCTGGGCAGATCGGCGCCGCGCTGGGGGTTCAGAGCCACTCCCGTGTAACCCCACGGTCGTCGAGAATCATCCGCATGTCTCACATTCTGAAACCACTGCGCCGCGCATATCGGCCACAGTAGTCCCAGGCCTGCTTTCCGGTGCGCGCCCCGTCGGTAGGCCGATGTCGAAATGCCCGGCCCCCGGTTGACACGCGCGTAAATTCAGGTCCGTCGGGGATTCGAAGCGCCGAGGAGGCCGTCATGAACATGTCCGCCCGTTCCTATTTCATGGGCGGAATCGCGGTCGCCTGCGCCAGCGTCATCGCGATCGCATCGGCCGTCGCACCGCCACCCGACGTCACGCTGCCCGCGAATCGGCCAGTCGCGACGCGGGTGCTCTCCGAAGCGACGGTCGAGCTATTGGCGGCGGCGCAACGCATGGCACCTGGAGTCGTCTCCCCGGCTGCACCTGAGGCTGCTGCTCCGGCGCCGCAAAACGCCGCCAGCGACCTCATCATCACCGCCTGGAATGCAGTCCTGCCCTGGATCGACTACGGCGTCAACCTCACCGATTACGTCCTCGGTTTCATCCCGTACGGCTACCTAATCGGCGACCAGGTCAGCATCGCGTACTACAGCCTGGTCAGGCCCGTCGCCAACAGCTTCGTCGTCGACCTGGTCGCCCCCGTCGTCAACGCCCCGCTGAACATCAACAGCTACCTCAATGGGTTGGCCGCTCTCGGATCGGTGACCGTGACGTCGCTGATCAACCTGGGGATCAACGAGTTCAACTACTTCTTCGGGTGGCTCATCCCGCCGATCCCGCCGATCGGCCCGCGCTCCACGAAAGAGGCCGTGACCGAGGACGTGACAGCGCACTCCGCGACGTCCAGCGGCTTGGTACCGGTGAAAGAAAAGCACGGCGCGGTCGAGGCTGAGGTGCTCGGCGAACAGGTAGCCGGCGAGGCCACTGCGAAGACCCAAGAGGAGTCCGACGTCGAGGCGGTCAAGAAGCCCAAGGCAGCCAAGGAGGGCGAGGCGACCACATCGTCATCGACCGGCGTTGCGGCGCAGGGTGATGTCCGCGGCACGCCGAATGAGAAGAAGACCGAGGCCGCGGAGGTGAACAGCGGCAAGAAGGTCAAGAAGGGCGACGACGACCAGGCGGCTGGACCGGCATCTGGGGCACCTACCTCCGCGGCGACGAACGACGACGGCGGCGCTAAGGGCGGCAAGAAGGACAAGAAGAAGTAACCGTCAGGCGGCCGCGCGGATATGGCGCCACAACAGCGCCGCAGGCGGCAGCGCGCCCAAGACGATCAGCAGCAGCGGCGCGTACTCCATGACCCCGACGCCGCCGAACACGATGTCATTGCCAGGTCCGCCGAAGGTCAGCCCTGCGACGGTGAGCAGCCAGCACCACAAGGGAAGTGCGGCCACCCGTGGTGCGGGGGTCCATTGCAACGCCGCCCACACCAACGCGGCGTTGAGCAGACCACTTATCAGGGCGCTGATCGGAAACGGCACCGAACCTATGCGAATCGGGAGGAAGAACGCCGCGGCGACAGCCGAGAGGACGCCGTCGATCGCGAGGAGCGTGAGGACGGCGGGACGAAACGGTGTCAGGTCGGGATGCTGTCTAGCAGTGAAACAAGCGACCCGATGACCCACTGCAGGTTGTCAGCGCGGTCCTGCTGGTGCTGCAGGTTGGGATCCATGTCCGGGTCCATCGCCATCCCTTCCACACGCGGTCGACTGTCGGGCAGCTTACCGCGTGCCCGTTGAGTTATTCCAGGTTCAGGCCTGCCAGCAGGTCGGTTTCCCACCCACGGTCGTCGCGGTCGCCGGGGGTGCCCGAGACAAGGATGTAGTGCTCGAGCGCCCCGATCGGCAGCGCGATGTCGTTCGAAAGTGCGAGTGACCTGCCGTCAGAGGCGACCGTCACCTGGGTCGCGTGTGCACGCAGCGCCGCGACCTTGGCGGGCAACTGCTCGGCAGCATCTACTTCCGCGTCGATCGCGTCATCGGGGTAGCCGAACGGGACGTCCCCGATCGATACCCGGATCCACCCCTGCGGCACATCCTGTATGGCGTCAAGCCCGGCGGCCATCGCCGTCGTCGACATCACTGTCCAGTAGACCTTCGGCACCGTCCACGACTCGCCGGGATAGTCGGCGCCGGCTGCCGCGGCGACCGCGGCCATGGTCACTTCGTGTGCATGAATGTGGTCAGGGTGGCCGTAGCCGCCCTTGGCGTCGTAGGTGGCGACGACGTGCGGGCGCAATTCTCGGATGATGGCCACCAGCGCGCCCACTGCTTCCCGCGGATCGGCGTCGATGAACCGCTGACGGTGTCGAGGCGGTGTGCCGTCCATTCCCGAGTCACGCCACCGGCCGGCGCCGCCGAGGAATATCGGCTCCTCGATTCCCAGCGCGTTCAGTGCCGCGGTCAGCTCCCCGATGCGGTATCCGCCAAGCTGGTCGGCTTGATCGACCGCTAGGTGTGCCAACCGCTCGCCGATCACCTCACCTTCCTCGCCGAGGGTGCACGTCACGACGTGCACCCGCGCGCCGCGGGACACGTAGTGCGCGATGGTCGCACCGGTCGTCAGGGTCTCGTCGTCCGGATGGGCATGGACGAACAGCAGCCGGGGGGTCTCCATTCGCACCAGCTTGCCCGCTTGCTGGCATAGATTCACCCGGTGACGCGGCGCAACGTTGAGTTCGCATCTGCGATCGTCGTCATCGGACTGCTCGCGGGTGTAGCCGGTCTCGCGACGACGCTGCTGCTGCGCGGCGTCGAGCACCTCACCTATCACTACTCTTTCGGCACTCTGCTCAGCGGCGTCACCGACAGCAGTCCGGTGCGACGCGCCCTCGGTCCGATGGTCGGCGGCGTGCTCGCCGGCTTCGGGTGGTGGATGCTGCGCCGCCGAACCGAGGTCCCGCCGCTGGCCGACACCATCGCAAGCCAAGGGTCATTGCGACGCCTGGCCCTGTCACTCGATGCAACACTGCAGGTGCTACTCGTCGGCTCGGGAGCGTCGCTCGGCCGCGAAGGCGCGCCACGCCAATTCGCTGCGGCGCTAGGCGATCTCGGGACATCACGGTGGTCGCTCACCGCCCGCGATCGAGAGATCCTGCTCGCCTGCGCCGCAGGAGCGGGCCTTGCGGCCGTCTACGCCGTTCCCGTCGGCGGCGCATTGTTCGCAACCCGCATCATGCTCAACACCTGGCATCCGCGAGCGGTCGGCACTGCGCTGATCACGTCGAGCCTTGCCGTCACCGTCGCGTCACCGGTCACCCACGAGGTCCCGCCGCTGGCCTGGCCTGACCCGCAATTATCTTATCTTCTAACGAGTTTCGCACTGATCCTGTCGCCGCTCGCATTTGGTTTGGGGATACTCTTCAACCGAATCATGGCGGTGGCTCGGCCCGCCACGACCATCAAATCGTGGGTGCTGGTACCGGCGATAGCTGCCGCCGGGTTGTTGATCGGCATCTGCTCTGTGTGGTGGCCGGAGCTGCCAGGGAACGGCAGGAGCATCCTGACGGTGAGCCTGGCCAGCGGTCTGACGCTCGGCTCGGCTGTCGTGATCCTGTTGCTCAAACCCCTTCTCACTGCGACGTTCCTGCGGGCAGGCGCTGTCGGCGGCATGCTCACACCTGCATTGGCCACCGGCGCGGCAATGGGATCGGTCGTCGCCATCGCGATCAACACGTGGACGCCGCACCACGTCAGCGTCCCTGCGGTGTCGCTGACCTGTGCGGCCGGCGTGCTCGCGATAACTCAGCGCGCGCCGATTTGGGCCGCGATCTTCGTCTGGGAGCTGGCCCGGCCACCGTGGTGGCTGCTCGCGGTGTTCCTCGTGGCGGCTTCCTCGGCCCACGGTCTGCGCCTGCTTCGCGAACATCGGTCGAGCTAATCGACCACCACGTTCGCGATCAGCAACCACGAGCGCTTCGCGGCGAACCCCAACGAACAGTTCGTCCCGCCGAGCCAGCCATGGCTGCTGGCAGGTCGCCGCTTCGACCGAAGGGTGCGCACAATCGCAGTCGCTGGCAAATCCCGGCGTCATCAATGGCCGCGAATCACATAGCAGAACTGACGTCATTGTTGATCACAGCTAATTTCAAGCACTTTGGACAATAGCTAGCACCGCCTACAACAACAATCACTAGTGCATTGCTGTAAGTACGTATGGCTACCGACCGCTGAAAGTATAGAGGACGGCTAGCATCGCTCTGAACAGCTATTTATCTCGGCAAACCATGCACTGAATTCGTTCCGGGTTATCTCTTTACGCATGCGATAATTTTTGCCACAAGTATCTCAAAAATCGAATTCGCGGCGTAACTTCGAGGAATCTAACGAATGGCTGCGCTGGGCGGAAACTCCAGCGGTGACGACAACACCACCGCGGCTGTCGACGGCATTGAGGGGTCCGCCGACGCCAATTCACGACAACACGGAGTGGCAGCCCGCAGAGATCGGCTCCTCGCCCACACGAGGGGCCGATCTTCCTTTCCTGATCCTGACCGGCCGCAATCCTGAGAAAGCTGAACCTGCGTTTCTCAGGCGGTGCCGGGATAATCCCCCTCTGTTATGAGTCGAACGGGCACTTCGGAGTGGGATACGAATCCGATGCCGCGGGTGGATGGCCCGCGGCACCGCCGTCCGACTCGCCGCGACCGGCGCTGGGGCCGCGCCGCCCGTCGCTTGCTAGCCGGGCTGGCCGCTGTCGCGGTACTGGCCGTTACGGCCGTGGGCTGGGCCGGCTACCGCAATCTTGCGGGCGGCATCACCACCTCGCAGGCGCTGGCCGGTGGGCCCGGGTCAGTCGGCGGTGCGCAGAACATCCTGATCATGGGATTGGACAGCCGTTTGGACCAGCACGGCCAGCCGCTCCCCCAGGACATCTACGACGCGCTGCACGCCGGCGACGAAACCGTCGGGGGCTACAACGCCAACGTATTGATCCTGTTGCACTTGCCAGGCGGCAACGGCCCTGTCAGTGCGGTCTCGGTGCCGCGCGACGACTACGTCGATCTGCCGGGCTGCCCCAGCGGCGTATGCAAGGGCAAGATCAAACAGGCCTACGGCTTGGCCTATCAGCAGAAGATGGACTCGCTGAGCGACAGCATCTCCCAGAGCTCCCGCGAGCAAACGGCGCGCGAAGCGGGCCGCAGGGCAGAAATCGACACCGTGCGCCGGTTGTTGGGTGTGCCGATCGACCATTTCATCGAAGTAACCCTCGGTGCGTTCTTTCAGATTGCGCAAGTCGTGCAGCCGATCACGGTGTGCCTCAACGACGACACCTCGGACAGCTACTCGGGCGCGAATTTCCACCGCGGCGTCCAGCAGATCGACGCCGCACAGGCGATGGCGTTCGTACGCCAACGCCGCGACGAGAACGACCAGATGTTTACAGACCTTGACCGGACTCGTCGCCAGCAGGCGTTCATCGTTTCGCTCGTGACTGCGCTACGCCACGGCGGAGCGTTGTCCAGTCCCAGTGACTTACGCAACTTGCTGCGGGTGGCCCAGCAGAACATCGCGGTGGACGCCGGGTTCGACCTCGCAAGCTTCGTCGACCACGCCGCGACGCTGACCGACAGCGCCCTGACGCTCTACACATTGCCGATCAGCGAGTTCGGCCAAGATGCCCAGGGCGAGGACGTCAACATGATCGACGTGGCAGCCGTCCGGGCGATCGTGCACAGCGTCTTCACTAACGGATCGACAACGCCGACTCCGACTCCCACTCAATCTCCTTCTGTCCCAACGACACTGGATATTGTCAATGCCACCGACCATGACGGCCTAGCATCAGCCGTTGAGCAATCCTTCGGCGCCGACGGGCTGACCACCGGTAGCGTCACCACCGCAGACGCGCTGGCCGACGCCAGCACCATCGCCTACGGCCCCGGCGCAGACGACGCAGCGCACATGCTCGCCGACCGGCTACAGCTCACCGCCACCGCATCCGACACAGTCGCGGCTGACACGGTGCAATTGACCATCGGCGCCGACTTCCCCGCCGATCAGTACATGAGCGGCACCAGAACGAGCGCCGCGGCGACCCCGGTCACGACAGTCGATGCGACGGCCACCGGTACCCAAGCGCCCGCGCCGACCGATCTCACCGAGATGGCTGGAAGCAAAACCCCTTGCGTGAAGTGATCACTGCGGAGGCTTTACCCACTTACCAGCGTCACCGACGATGCCGACAGGCACCGCGCCGGACAAGCTGACGTTCCGCACGCTCGGACCCGCCGCGACGATCGTGGTGTCCTGCAGGATCGGCAACACGGTCGACATGTTCCACAGCCGGGGTTCGACCGCGTTGATCACCTCACCGATGTCTTCGGTGCCGTCGAGCGCCGCGTCGATCTTTGGCTGAATGCTGCGGTCGCAGATGCCGGTGATATTGCTGGGGGCCTGGACGAGCTGACCGGATTCCGGCGCCGGGCTGGGAGTGGTCGGCGTCGCGGTGGTGGTCGGCCGCGGCGGCACCGGCGGGCTGTTTGTTGGCGACGCTGACGGCGACGTTGGGGACGGTGACGGTGCCGGCGTCGCGCCGGGAGTGGTGGTCGAGACCGCCGTCGCCTCCAGAGCCGGACAGCCGTATCGCGACGCCATCGCGGTCGCGAGATCGCGGCCTGCCTGATGCCAGCCGACGACGGCGTCGACCTTGTTGTTGATCAGCGCATCGCCGTAGAGAGCCACCGGGTCGAGCGCAGCCACCGACGCCGCGATGCCGACGTTGCGCAGTTGGTCGGCGGCCGTGTTGGCGACCGCGACCGCCGACGGATCGTTGGCCGCCACTCCGAGCACCAGCGTCAGCGGAACGCCGTCCTTGGTGATGCGCCCGCGGTTGTTCTCCGGCACGGGTATGCCCGGCGTCGGAGGCGGCGTCGTCTCCACTGGCTGAACCTGGTAGCCAGAACTCGCCAATAGGGCGAGCGCGGCCTCCTTCGCCATCGCAGGCGGCGCGGTCGGCACGTAACCCGGATCGGACGGGGACCGCACCTGGGCCTGCGCGAGGGTGACGGTGTTGTCGTCGCCTGCGCCAACCGACGCGAGCAGGTCGACGTCCAATAGGCCCAGAATCGCTTTGCGCACTTGGGAATCCGCGAGTGCGGGTTGCTGTGCCCGCAGCGTCAGCTGCATGACCCGCGGCGTGACGATGCGCGCGGTCCGCACGTCGGGTATCGCGGACAGTTGGGCGAACGCCGCCGCGCCGCCGTGCACCTGAGCGACTTGCGTGTCGCCGTTGCGGATCGAATCGGCCAGCGCGGCAGTCGCGCCCCCGCGACGGAACAGCACTTGATCCGGTTTGGCGGGCTCGCTCCAATACCGGTCGTTGCGGGCCAGCAGGATCTCGTCGCGCTGCGGGTCGATGTTCTCCACGCGGAACTGACCACCGGTGACGGGCAGCGCACGAGCCAGTCCGGAAGCGAATCCGCCTGGCACGTCCTTGACGATGTGTGCGGGCAGGATGTCGCTGAACAGCTCGCGCCACGCGGGATAGCGCTGCGAGAACGTCACCACCGCGGTCTTGCCGCCCTCAACCGACTGGACACCGGTGATCAGGTCGTAGCCTGCTGGATCCACCACGCCCGGGTGGCTGACCATCTGGCGCCACAGATACCAGTAGTCGTCGGCGCCGATCGGGGCGTTGTCCGTCCACTGCGCCTCGGGGCGGATCTTGTAGGTGATGGTGAACGGGTTCTCGTTGGTCACCGCGGCGGACTCCAGCAGCGTGGTGTCGAGCTCCCATCGCGACCCCGTAGGCGACGCGGGATCCGGCACCGGCCGGAACGAGCTCGGAAGCACGAGCGAGCTGATCGCCGCGTTCACCGGTGACTGATCGGACAGCAGATGCGAGTTGAAGCCAGGGCCGATGGAGTCGATGGCCATGATGATCTGCGTCGCCTTCATGGGAGGAGGAGGCGGCGACTTACTGGTGTCTGTGCTCTGCGGTGCGGGCGGGGGGCTGACGGTACAGCTGGAAACCACCATCATCAGCGCGGATAGCGCGACGAGAACGCGTGGGGAGGCCGGCACGCTGTTCAGGGTATCGGCAGCTCAGTTGCGGGCCTTCGCGCGCGACTTCGCACGGCCCCGGGTTGTCGCATCGAGCTCGGCCTTGCGGACACGAACCACCTCGGGTGTGACTTCCACGCACTCATCCTCGGCGCAGAACTCCATCGCCTGTTCGAGGCCCAACTCGAGCGGACGTGCCAATGTTTCGAAGACGTCGGCCGTTGAGGAACGCATGTTGGTCAGCTTCTTCTCGCGCGTGACGTTGACGTCGAGATCCTCGGCGCGCGGGTTGATGCCGACGACCTGGCCCTCATAGGTGTCCTCACCGGGTTCGACGAAGAACTGGCCGCGGTCGGACAGCTGGATCATCGCGAACGGCGTGATCGTGCCAGTCCGGTCAGAAACCAACGACCCCGTGTGCCGCGCGCGGATCTCCCCCGCCCACGGCCGGTAGCCGTCGAACACTGCGTTGGCGATGCCGGTGCCGCGCGTCAGCGTCAGGAAGTCGGTCCGGAATCCGATCAGCCCGCGGCTCGGCACGATGAAGTCCATCCGCACCCACCCCGCGGCGTGGTTGGTCATCTCCTCCATGCGGCCCTTGCGGCCGGCCATCAGCTGCGTGATCGCGCCGACGAACTCGTCAGGGCAGTCGATGGTCATCGCCTCGAACGGCTCGTGCAGCTTGCCGTCGATGGTGCGGGTGACCACCTGCGGCTTGCCGACCGTCAGCTCGAAGCCTTCACGGCGCATCTGCTCGACGAGTACCGCGAGCGCCAGCTCGCCGCGGCCCTGTACCTCCCAAGCGTCCGGCCTGCCGATGTCGACGACCTTGATCGACACGTTGCCGACGAGCTCGGTGTCCAGCCGGTTCTTGACCATTCGCGCCGTCAGTTTGTGGCCCGACACCTTGCCTGCCAACGGAGAGGTGTTGGTACCGATCGTGACCGAGATGGCCGGCTCGTCGACGGTGATGCGAGGCAGCGCGTGCGCGTGCTCGACGTCGGCGAGCGTGTCGCCGATCATGATCTCGGGCATGCCTGCGACGGCGACGATGTCCCCCGCGATGGCCTCGTCCGTAGAGGTACGGTCCACACCCTCGGTGACCAAGAGTTCGGTGATCTTGGCGTTCGTGATGACCGGATGGCCGTCCACCTCGCGCATCCACGCGACCTGTTGGCCCTTGCGTAGCCGGCCCTTGTAGATGCGGATGAGCGCGAGCCTGCCGAGGAACGCCGACGCGTCAAGGTTGGTCACCAGGGCCTGCAGCGGCGCCTCCGGGTCACCCTGCGGCGGCGGGATGTGCTCCAGCAGTACGTCGAACAGTGGATCGAGGTTCTCGCCATCGGGGTTCTCGCCATTGGCGGGCTCGGTGGTGCTGGCAATGCCCGCGCGACCCGACGCATACAGCGTCGGCAGTCCGAGTGCGTCTTCCGCGGCTTTCTGAGCCTCGTCGTCGAGGTCGGACGCGACATCGAGCAGCAGATCGTGGCTCTCCTCGACGACCTCGGCGATCCGGGCGTCCGGGCGGTCGGTCTTGTTGACGACTAGGAGCACCGGCAGGTGTGCGGTCAGCGCCTTACGCAGCACGAAGCGGGTCTGCGGCAGCGGTCCCTCCGACGCGTCCACCAGCAGGAGCACCCCGTCGACCATGGACAGGCCGCGCTCGACCTCGCCGCCGAAATCGGCGTGGCCCGGGGTGTCGATGACGTTGATGACCGTCATGCTGCCGTCGGGGTGCTTGCGGTGCACCGCGGTGTTCTTGGCAAGGATCGTGATGCCCTTCTCCTTCTCAAGATCACCGGAGTCCATCAAACGTTCGACGGAATCGTCGCCGCGATGGGTCAGCGCACCCGATTGCCGCAGCATCGCGTCGACGAGGGTCGTCTTCCCATGGTCGACGTGTGCCACGATGGCGACATTGCGAAAGTCCACGTCAGAGATTGTCGCAGTGTGGTCGGCCAATCACGAAAACGAGAGATGCCCGTCACTCGTAGGCCCGGCGCGACGCGCGTAGGCCAGGTACTTCTTATTGCCCTCCTCTGAGCGACACAGCCTGTGCACACCCAGGTCACAGGGTCCCGGCGTAGCGTCGGCCACGCCCGTCAAGAGTTGGTTGGAGGTTGACGCATATGACGCTCGAAGAGGTTTTCACCATCGGAGTCATCGCCATGCTGGCGACCGCCGCGACCGCGGCGATCTACCTCGGACTGCTCAATTGGATCGGTGCGTTCTACATAGTCCGGTGTGCGGCGTGTCACCACATGACGTTCTCGACTGCGAACCGGTCACAGGAGTCCTGCCCGCACTGCCGACACCCTGCTCTGCTGCATCCGATCTACTCGCTGCGCCATTCCGGGGTGCGGGTGGTCAACGACCGGTTGCATTACTGAGCCGCGAGCTCCGTCGGCTCGCGCGTGTAGTGCATGTAGATGCGCTCGCGAAATCCCTTGATGCGACCGAACTTCTCTTTCTTCCGGTTGACGTCGACGAACCCGACCCTGCGATAGCAGTCGCGGGCCGCCACGTTGACGTCGGTGACTTCGAGCTCGAAGTTGGTATAGCGGGTCTGCGCGATGACGCCCTCGATGAGCCTGGTGGCGATGCCTTGCCGTCGGGCCCGCTCCGCGACGGCGACGAACTCGATGTAGCCCGTATCGTCCGGGTAGTCGAGCTGAGATATCCACTGGGGAGCCAGAATTCGTGCGGCCACTGTGCCGCGGACGAGGCCAAGGTTGCTGCGCCAGTCCGCGGCCAGCACCCGCATGGCACGGCCGGTGCGGTCGGTGCAGGCGACAGCCCCGATGACGTCGCCGCCACCGTCTGCGACGAAGAACCGGTCCACCTCCACCGCGGGTGTGAGCACGGCCGTGATGGTGTCCACCTTCCGCGACAGTGTGGAGAACTCGCGTCGATACGCCTCGACGACGACCGCGGCGATGCCCGCCCTGTCGGCCTCGACCGCGCGGCGGACCGCGAGGCCGGTCTGAAGTGCGACGGTCAGTTCACCGACCCACGCACGGTCGGCGGGTACCCACGCCAGACCCTCGAGTTCGTCGGCGCCGATCCAGCGCAGCGCTCGGTGATCGTTGGGGTGCAACGTTCCACCGGTCTGCGTGACGCGGTAGGCGCGCAACGTCGTCGTCCCGTTCAACGCCACGTCGGCGCCGATCCGCGGCCCGACAGTCACCTCGACGCCGAGTTCCTCGCGAAGTTCGCGGGCCAGGGCGGCGGCGTCGCTCTCCCCCGCCGCCACCTTGCCGCCCGGCAGCTCCCACAGGCCTGCCAGCTCCGGCGGCCGCGCACGCTGGGCCACCAGCAGCAAGGAACCCGAGATCACTGCACCGGCAACGACGATCTGGTTCGACACTGCCCGCGACGGTATACGGCGCCTATTCGCTTGGAAACAGTCGGGGGAACAGCTCGTGCAGAGTTGGAAGTCGCGGCATCGGCGGTGGGGCAGGCGCCATCGTCTCGGCAGTCACCCGTGATGGCGACCAGGCCTCTACCGGCGCGGTGGGGGTGTCGACAGGTGGCGCCTGCTGAGTCGCAGAGGCTGGCGGCGGAATCGGCGCAGCCGTCACGGTGGACGTTGGTGCGGAGGTCGTCGGCAGATGCGGATTCGGTTGGACAAGTGGGTGTTTCGAATCGTGGGAGACCCAGATAACCGACACTGCGAGCAGGACAAGAAGGGCGACAAGGAGACCACCGCCGACCACCACCTGCGCAGAATCGCTCCGACGCACGGCGGTGGTTGGTCCGTCGTCTATTGAGTCGACCCCTACGGGATCACGCACATCCACCATCTTGCTGGAGAATTCTGGTGGGTGCCTGTAGGCGACCCAGTCCACCAACCGGCCTCACAGCGGTACGTTGATGGCATGGCTGTTTTAACGGACGCCCAAGTAGACGCCGCGCTCCCCAACCTCCCCGGCTGGGAACGCGCCGACGGCGCCCTGCGCCGATCGATCAAGTTTCCCGCCTTCCTCGAAGGTATCGCCGCGGTCAGCCGTGTCGCCGAGCGTGCAGAGGAAAAGGACCATCACCCGGACATCGATATCCGTTGGCGGACCGTGACTTTCGTGCTGGTTACCCACTCCGCCGGTGGCATCACCGAGAACGACCTGGATATGGCGAGGGAGATCAACCAGGTCGTCGACGACTAGCTGCGATCCACCACAGCGTCGCCAGCGTCGCGACGGGATAGATCAGGCCTGCCCAGGCCAGGTACCACGGACGGCCGATCACCCAGATGGTCGGCTGGGCGAAGCTCAACAGCCATGGGACTCCGATCAGCGTCAGCGCCAGCCAGCCCCAGCCGAGGATCCGCGCGCCCAGCCGGTCGCACAGCGGGCCGTGCAGCAGCCAGATCATCAGCGGGATCAACCAAACCCAGTGATGCGTCCACGAGATCGGCGACAGCAGCAGGCCGAACAACTGCACGATGACGATGGCACCGAGCCGGTCGGTTGCGCCGCCGACGGCGCGCCATGCCAACACGGCGAGCACCGCGGTCACCGCGATCGCGGCCAACACCAGCGGTCCGTAGCCCGCGTCGTGCCCGAGAATCCTCGAGATCCCGCCCCGCCACGACTGGTTGAACGACGTTCCGATCGGACCTACCCGGGACGCGTCGCCGAGCAGTTCGGTGAAGTAGTAACGGGTTTGGTCGCCGACGACTAGCGCCGAGACCGCAACAGTGCCGAAGAACACCACAGCCGAGAACGCCGCCACGGCCCATCGCCGCGCACCGACGAAGTACAAACCCGACACCGCAGGCGTCAGCTTCACTCCCGCGGCGAGCCCGACGAGCAGCCCGGACAACCACCACCGCGTGCTGTAGACCGCATACAGCACAGCGAGCACCAGCAGAACGTTGATCTGCCCGTAGTCGAAATTGCTTCGCAGCGGTTCGACCCAGATGCCGACCGCCGTCCACAGCATTGCGATGCGCCGACCGCCGTCGGGTCCTGGCAGCAGTCGCTGGCTGACACGCACCACTCCGTAGAGCGCCGCAATTGTGCCGAGTTGCCAAGCGAACGACAGAATTCCGAACGGAATGAAGTGCAGCGGGTAGAAGACGACCGCTGCGAATGGTGGATAGGTAAACGGCAGCGGGAAGTCGGGCGTCTGGTCGGCATAGACGTAGTCGTAGAGCGTGCCCCGATGATCGAGCGCGCCAGCGCCGCCGACGTACACGTGAAGGTCGACGAAGTTGGCGCCGTTGGGTACCAGGTAGGTCCATGCGAGGCGCGCAGCGATGCTGATCGCCAACAACGCCGCCGCCGCGATCGCCAATCGGTTCGCCATCCACGGAGACGGCGTCGATGCGGCGGATTCGGTGGCGTCTATCCCGCCGACTCTAGCGAGCGGTCACGGTATGTCGTCGCATCCGTAACGTTTAGATCTCCGCCACACGTGTCACTTGAGTAACACCAGTAACTACGTAGCTTCGGGATCAGGCGTGCCTCCAACGGATTGGAAAAACCATGAAACTCACCACGAAAATGCTTGCCACCAGCATGATCGCCGCCGCGGGTGCGACTGCAGTCGCGCTGGGGCTCAGCGCGACGGCCGCAGCCGAGCCGCTTGCGCCCGCACCGACGCCGAGCGTGCCCGGTCTGCCGTTCCTCCAGCAGCTCGCGACCAATCCGTCCGCCGCGACTTCGCTGATGCAGGGCTTCACGTCGCTCCTCGGCACCGCGCAAAGCGCCGTTGCGCCTGTCGCGGCGCCCGCAGCGGCTCCCCCGACCGCAACCGCGTCGGTCACGCTTCCTCAGACACCGGCAGCAGTTCCTGGCGCCGCCGCCCCGCTGAACGCGCTCGCGACGACGGCCACACCACTGTCCGCGCCGCAGAACCTGCTGACCGCGGTCCCGAGTGCCTTGGCGTCGTTGATGCCAGCAGGAACACCGCTTGCCAGTCTGCTGCCATCAGCGGCAACCGCGCCGGCTGCGGCCGCGCCATCCGCAGCCGCAGCCCTGCCTGCGGCGACGGCCCCGGCGGCGGCGCCCACCGCGGGCCTCGCGCCGCTGATCATGCCGCTGTCCGCTCTGCCGTGACGGCCGCGGCCTGAGCCGGTCGCCAACGACAACCAGGAATCGGGGAACCATGTCATCGATCAGGACGACATTCGCAGGTGCGGCAGCGGCTGTCGGCGCGACGACCGCGCTGCTGCTCGCCGGCGTGACGCCAGTGGCCAACGCCGACCCGACGCCACCACTGCCGATCGACGCGTTGCAGGCGCCGGGGTTGTCGGCAGTGCAAGGCATCGGACCGGCCATCCAGCGCGCGGCCGCCGATCCGACAAACGCCGCCTCGACGCTGATGGCCGCAGCAGCGGTGTTCGCGGGCGATGCGACGGCCCCACCTGATTCGAAGAACGTGGCGACCGCGGTGAACCAGTTCGTCGCGCATGTTCCCGCGGCAGGCGCGGTGCCTGGCGCGGAGGCGCATCTGCCTATGGGTGTCGATCCGGCCCACGCCGTCGGACCTGTGCCGGACGCCGCGCCTCTCGCGGCTCCGGCTCCGGCTCCGGCTCCGGAAGCGTTGCCCGCACCCGCTCCGGCACCTGCCCCGGCACCCGACGCCGCAGCGGCCCCTGCGCCCGCAGCTGCACCCGCGTTCGGTCCGGACGCCCCTGTGACGCAGGACTTCCTGTACCCGTCGATCAGCAACGGATGCTTGCAGGACGGCGGCAATGTCCTGGCGACCGCGATCTCGGTTGCGGGTCCGGCGACGATCCCGGCACCCGGGCCGGCGGCAGGCCAGACGGCCTACGTGTTCACCGCCATCGGCACTCCCGCACCGGCGGCCGAGCAGCGGCTGCCGCTGAACGTCACGTGGGTCAACCTGACCACCGGCAAGTCAGGAAGCGCCACGCTCAAGCCGCGGCCCGACATCAACCCCGACGGTCCGACGACGCTGTCGGCCATCGTCGACACCGGCTCGGGCAGCATCATCTCGACGATCTTCGGTCAGGTCACCACCACCGAGAAGCAGTGCCAGTTCATGCCGACGATCGGCTCGACGGTCGTCCCCTAGCTCACTACGGCGAGCGTGCGTGTCTGCACGGCGACACGCCGTGATTTACGTACAAACGCGCACACTGGCGGAGATCAGTAGGCCATGAAGAGGATCGCGTCGCGGTCGTACTCGCGACCGGGATGCGCCTCCGACAGGTGAACTTGGGCCTTCTCGACGAGATCGTCCTCGTTCTCGCCCTTGATGGACTCGCCGCACGGGCAATTCAAATGGGTCTTCATATCTTCACAATCCCACAGGCGCGCCAGAGAAGATGTCCGCATGGAGCTATACGACGTCATGCGCACAACAGGTGCTGTCCGCCGATTCACCGATGACCCACTGCCCGACGAGGTGCTCGAACGCATCCTCGACAACGCCCGGTTCGCACCGAGCGGCGGCAACCGCCAAGGCGTCCGGGTGATCGTGGTCCGGGATCGAGCCACCCGAGAGGCGATCGTCGACTTGAGTGTCACGGGTGCGCGGCGGTACCTGGCGCAAACGAAGAATGGCGAAGGCCCGTGGAATCCCGTGCAGCCCATGAAGGTTTCCGCCGAGGAAGTGGCTGCCACCGACGTGCCGCCGTACCTAGGGGCGCCCGTGCTGGGTGCGGGCGCTGTACTCGTGGTCTGCGTTGATCTCAACGTGTGCGCGGCGTTCGACCAGTACCTCGACCGCATCGGCGTCATTCCGGGAGCGTCGGTGTACCCGTTCGTCTGGGGCATCCTGCTGGCCGCCCGCAACGAGGGATACGGCGGCGTGCTTACCACGATGGCCGTGGCCGAGGAGCCGCGCGTCAAGGAGCTGCTCGGCATCCCCGACGACTATGCGATCGCAGCCATCCTTCCGATCGGCAAGCCGGTGAAGCAGGTCAGCAAGCTCACGCGCAAGTCCGTCGCCGAGCTCGCCAGCCACGAACGGTTCGACGGTGAGCCACTGCGCGCCTAGCGGCATGTTGACGTTGGATAACGGTTCGGCAGTTAGCCAGACTCAATGCAGCGCGGCCCTTCCCCCGGCGATGGGTGTCATGAGACCTTGAGTTCGTGACCTGCACGCTGGGCTACGCCACAGCCAGCACCGTCGAGCGGAACCTTGAGGGTCAGCTCGCGGCACTGAACGCTGCGGGCGTCGACCCGCGCAGGGTGTTCACCGACAAGTTGTCCGACTCCGCCGAGCGGGCGCGCGCGGGCCTGCACGCGATGCTGAGTTATGCCCGCTCGGGCGACACGGTCATCGTCGTCGGGCTCGACAGGCTCGGCCGGTCAGCCGCGGAAGTGACACGAACCATCGCCGACCTCACCGAACGCGGGATCAGACTGCAAACGCTAAAGGAAGGTCTGGACACCGGCACATCGGTGGGACGCGTCGTCGCAGGCATCATCAGCTCGCTGGCCCAGCTCGACCCGGAACACGGCCACCAGAGGATCTAGGCCTTGGCCGCTTTGGCTGCCGCTTTCGCTTGCTTCTTGTACGACCGCACCTTCTCCAGCGATCCGGCGTCTTTCACGTCGGCCACCGACATGAACGCTCCGGCTTTGCCATAGGCACCTGCCGCTTCGCGCCAGCCCTTCGGCGTCACGCCGTACTGCTTGCCAAGCAGCGCAACGAAAATCTTCGCCTTCTGTTCGCCGAACCCCGGAAGTCCCTTGATCCGCCGCAGCACCTCGGGCCCGTCCGGGTCGCCCGCCGTCCACAGCGCCGCTGCGTCACCGCCGTACTGGTCGACGATGATTTGCGACAGATCTTGGATCCGCTTGGCCATCGACCCTGGAAAGCGGTGTATCGCAGGTGTTTTCGAACACAACGCCGCGAATTCCTCCGGGTTGTAGTCGGCAATCTCGCGTGGGTCCACTCCGCCGATGCGGTCAGCGATCTTCTTGGGCCCCGCGAATGCATGTTCCATCGGGTACTGCTGATCCAAAAGCATGCCGACCAGCAGTGCGAATGGGTTGGACTCCAGCAGCGCGTCGGCCGCCGGGTCTTGAACTAGCTGCAGTTTCGCCACTCGGCCAGTCTAGATCGGGGGTTTAACCCCACAGTTTCCTGGGAACCGCCTGAGTGTGACGCGGGTCTCACTAGGCTGTCGCGTGCACAACTACACATCGAGCTCAGGAGTCACCGTGCCGGAGACCCAACATCCGCCCCACGAAACCCCCGTCAGTGGCCAAGACTATCTGGCCGTACAGGCCAGCCCGGAGTTCCAGGAGTTGCGAAGCAGATTGCGCCGCTTCGTTTTCCCGATGAGCGGGCTGTTCCTGGTCTGGTACTTCGCCTATGTCCTACTCGGCGCGTTCGCACACGACTTCATGGCCATCAAGGTGTGGGGCAACATCAATGTCGGCCTGCTCATCGGCCTGGGTCAGTTCGTGTCGACGTTCGCCATCACCGGCATCTACGTCTGGTGGGCCAACCGTGAACTCGATCCTCGTGCCGAAGCGATTCGCGCCGAGATGGAAGGCGGTTCGGCATGACCGTCAACGTCCTTGCCGCAGGCTCAAGCGTCGGCAATCCCGCCGCCAACATCGGCATCTTCGCGCTCTTCGTCGTGATCACCCTGTACATCGTGATCCGCGCCAGCAAGAAGAACACCACGGCCGCGGAGTTCTTCACCGCGGGTCGCGCGTTCACCGGGCCGCAGAACGGCATCGCGATCTCCGGTGACTACCTGTCGGCGGCCAGCTTCCTCGGAATCGCGGGAGCCATCGCGGTCTATGGCTACGACGGCTTCCTCTACTCGATCGGCTTCCTGGTCGCCTGGCTCGTCGCACTGCTGCTCGTCGCCGAATTGCTGCGCAACGCAGGCAAATTCACGATGGCCGACGTGCTGAGTTTCCGGCTGAAGCAGCGGCCAGTCCGGATTGCCGCGGCCACCACCACACTTGCTGTCTGCCTGTTCTATCTGCTGGCCCAGATGGCGGGCGCAGGCGGATTGGTCGCCCTGCTACTCAACGTCAAGGGCAGTGTCGGCCAGGCCCTGGTCATCGCGGTCGTCGGCTTGCTGATGATTGTCTACGTGCTGATAGGTGGGATGAAGGGCACCACATGGGTGCAGATCATCAAGGCCGCCCTATTGATCGGCGGCGCCGGACTGATGACAGTGATGGTGTTGGCGAAGTTCGGTCTCAACTTCTCCGACATCCTCGGCGCGGCACAGTCCGCGGTGAGCGGATCCGCCGACAAGGCGGTGGCCAAACGCGACGTGCTCGCCCCCGGCGCACAGTACGGCGCGACGCTGACGTCGCAGATCAACTTCATCTCGCTGGCACTGGCCCTGGTGCTCGGCACGGCTGGACTGCCGCACGTGCTGATGCGCTTCTACACCGTGCCGACCGCCAAGGAAGCCCGCCGGTCGGTGGTGTGGGCGATCGCGCTCATCGGCGCGTTCTATCTGTTCACGCTGGCGCTGGGCTACGGTGCCGCAGCCCTTGTCGGACCCGACGAAATTCTGGCGGCGCCCGGCGCCCAGAACTCCGCGGCACCGCTGCTGGCGTTCCACCTCGGCGGGGTGGTCCTTCTTGGTGTCATCTCCGCGGTGGCGTTCGCGACGATCCTCGCGGTAGTCGCAGGGCTGACCATCACTGCGGCAACGTCGTTCGCGCACGACATCTATGCCAGCGTCATGAAGAGTCATCAGGTCACGGAGGACGAACAGGTGCGCGTGTCACGCATCACGGTTGTGGTGATCGGCATCCTCGCTATCGGCCTCGGCATTCTGGCCAATGGCCAGAACATCGCGTTCCTCGTCGCACTCGCGTTCGCGGTCGCGGCGGCGGCCAACCTGCCGACGATCCTGTACTCGCTGTACTGGGCGCGGTTCAACACCCGTGGCGCGCTGTGGAGCATGTACGGCGGCCTGATCTCGACGATCGTGCTGATCGTTTTCTCCCCCGCGGTGTCGGGTGCCAAGACGGCGATGCTGCCGCACGCCGACTTCGCATGGTTCCCGTTGGCCAACCCCGGCATCGTGTCGATTCCGCTGGCCTTCATCCTCGGCATCATCGGCACGCTGACGTCATCCGACCGCGGTGATCCGGAGATCAACGCCGAGTTCGAGGTGCGGGCGCTCACCGGCGTCGGCGCGGAGAAGGCCGTCGCCGCACACTGAGCGGAATAAGGCGCCCAGCCGGGATCGCTAGTCTTTAGCGTGCCCGAAACCTCGACGAAGACACGCCTGGCCTTCGGTCTGCTGGCCTACGCCTTCGCGGCGATCATGGTCGGCACCACCCTGCCGACGCCGATGTACGCGCTGTACGGGCAGCAGATGCATTTCGCGGTGCTGACCACGACCGTTATCTACGCGACGTACGCAGGTGGCGTGCTGTTCGCGCTGTTGACATTCGGGCGGTGGTCCGACGCGATCGGCAGGCGGCCCGTGCTGCTGGCGGGCGTGGTGTCCGCAGTGGCGAGCGCGGTCGTCTTCCTGGCCGCCGACTCGGTGTCTCTGTTACTGGTCGCGAGGGTGCTGTCGGGGTTGTCGGCGGGCCTCTTCACCGGAACCGCCACCGCTGCCGTCATTGAGGCGGCGCCGGAAAAATGGCATACCCGGGCCGCGGCGGTGGCGACGGTCGCGAACATGGGCGGGCTGGGCATCGGGCCGCTGTTGGCCGGCGTGCTGGTCCAATACGCGCCTTCGCCGCTGCACCTCAGTTTCATCGTGCACATCGTGCTGGCTCTGCTGGCCGGGGTGGCGGTGCTCGTCGTTCCGGAGACCTCGCAGCGCACCGGCAAGATCGGTGTGCAGCGGTTGTCGGTGCCCGCCGAGGTGCGCGCCGTTTTCGTCGTCGCCTCCCTTGCGGCATTCGCAGGCTTCGCCGTGACAGGGCTCTTCGCGGCGGTGGCGCCGTCGTTCGTCTCTGGCGTCGTCGGCATCGACAACCATGCGGTCGCCGGGCTCATCGCCAGCTCGATCTTCTTCGCGTCGGCGGCGGCACAGATTGCGGCCCGCAACCTGAACCCAAACCGCGCGGTCGCTATCGGCTGCGCGATCCTGGTGGTGGGCATGGCGCTTCTCGCTGTGGCGCTGCAGCTTTCGTCGTTGGTCGGACTCATCGCGGCCGCTGTGGTGGCGGGCATCGGTCAGGGCATCAGCTTCAGCCGCGGCCTCGCCGCGGTCGCCGAACGAACACCCGCCGACCGGCGCGCCGAGGTCAGCTCCACCTATTTCGTCGTTGCCTACGTGGCGATCTCGTTGCCCGTGGTCGGCGAAGGTGTGGCGGCCCAGCACTGGGGATTGCAAACGGCCGGTGTGACTTTCGCGGTCGCCGTCGCGATCCTCTCGGCCATCTGCCTGGTTGGCATTCTTGTGCTGGAGGCGCGGCAATCCCGCAACCTAGCTACGACAGGAACCGCCTGACGTACGGCGCGAAACGCGCGCGCAGGTCATCTTCGTCGAGCCCAAACATCTCGCACGACGTAGCCACCTTGCCGAGCCTGCCTCGTTCGTGACCGGCACGATACGCGGCCATTCCAGTACGTGCGTCGTCGGTCATCGGCTCGCCGACAAGGCCGAAAACCCGTTCGGCGATGCCGAGTTCGTCGGCCATGAACTCGTCGAACGTCACGTCGGTCGAGCGTTCCTTTGCGATCGCATCGCGATCGCGCACGAGTGCGGCGAGCATCAACTCCAGTCGGTCGATCCAGCCATTCGCGATCTCCTCCACCGGCACCGGAGACCGATGCATGCGCGCGGAATAGGTCAGCATTGCAACCATCGAGATCGCCACCGGCACCGGGTCACGATGCGTACACACAATGGCCACGCCGGGAAAGACCTTCTCCAGCACGGGAAGCTGCTCGAGGTGCTGCGGGGACTTGAGCAACCAGCGCCTGCCGCCACGTAGGAACTGCAGCGCCTTGAGTTGGGTGGCCAGGTACTCATAGGTCGACGTTTGGTCGTGCGCCAGGTAGTAACTCTCCCACCGCGGGACGTACGCGAGGGTTTCCATGAACATGGTGGAGAAGTCGTTGGCCAGCAGCTGGATCTCCTCATGCACATGCTCGGTGGTCATCTCGTGCATGAGCGCGAAGTGCGGCATCAAAGTGTTCATGACGCTGACCGCGACATCCATGCGCGCCGCACGGGGGTCGGGCTCGACGCCCACCTCGGCGGGCAGCGGGAACGGCTCGAAGCTCTCCCAGTACGGCAGCGTGCGGAATGCAGGAGCCGCTGCGAGCAGGTTGTGCAGATGCGTCGTCCCTGTCCGCGGCAGTCCCGCGATGACCACGGGCGGCAGTAACTCGATGTCTTGGATCTCGGGGTGGCGCGTCAACAGGTCGGTCAGCAGCAGCCGGTTCTTGAGCCACTGCGACAATTGGCCGAAGAAGTTCACGATCCCCGGCCCGTCCATATCGTCGATATCGTGCAGCGCCGCGAGATATACGTCGAGTCGTTCTCGATAATCTTCGGGCCCGAAGTCGTCGAGGCCGGTATCCGCAATCGCTCTGGCGTGCAACGCATCCGCGTCGAGCGGACAGTCGGCAGCCAGCGCGGCCATCATGTCGCGGATCTGCTGAGCCTCGGGGCTGAACCGGGGCTCGGCGAGGTCGTCGAGCCGGACTACAGCTGCTGTGGTGTCGGTCACAGCGACTTATGTTACTCTGAGTTTCGTAATGACAACAGACCTGGGCCGACCGCGCGATCCACGCATCGATGGCGCGGTGCTCGACGCCACGGTTGACTTGCTCGGTGAGACCGGCTACGCCGAGCTATCGGTCGACGCGATCGCGCGCCGCGCAGGCACGAGCAAGCCCGCGATCTACCGACGCTGGCCGAGCAAGGCGCACCTCGTGCACGAGGCAGTGTTTCCGATCAACAGCGGTACTGAACTGCCCGACACCGGCTCCCTCGTCGACGACGTACGCGAGATGGTGCGGCGAACGGTCGCGGTGCTGACTACCCCGGCGGCGCGAGCTGCACTGCCGGGCTTGGTCGGCGAGATGGCCGCGGACCTCTCCCTGCACAAAGCACTTCTCGAGAGATTCGGCGGCATCCTGTCGCGCGGCATGACCGAACGGCTCCACAAAGCCGTGGTGCGCAATGAGGTTCGGCCTGACGTCACCGCGGCGGAAGTCACCGAGGCCCTCGCAGGCATCACCTTCCTGGCACTACTCACCCGCGGCGCGGCACTCGACGATGCGTGGGTCGAGCGCACAGCCACCTTGATATTGAGAGGAATCAGCCTATGACGCACGAATCGACCGCCGCGTGGGGCGAGCTGCTCGAAACCCTTGGCGGCCTTGACCGCTCGTTCCTCGAAGGCGATCGAGCAGTTACCGACGACCGCCACATCGCAGACGGGTACCGCATGCTCGCGACGACGCTGGGCGTGGCGTTCGACACCTACCTGTTCGCCGAGCCGAGCAGGCCGATGTTCGTGGAGGTCAACACGCCGTTCCGGCGCGACCGGCGATGGGGCGGCGACAACACCGATGCCTACTACTACATGTGCCCGGTCGATCCGAAGCGCGGCTACCGTATCAGGGGCAACAAGGGTGACAGCGCGTACTTCTCGGTGACCGCGTACAACGAACCGTCGCCGGGTGCGTGGTCGGACCGCATCGTCGCGATCGTGCGCGACGACGATCTCGACATCGACGACGCAGGTAACTTCTCGTTCGAACTGGGGCCGACGCCCGACGCCGCGGTGCTGATGACCCGTGACTATCAGGCCGACCCCCTCACCGGCCGGCCCGTCAACTGGCACATCGAGGCGCTCGACGAGCCCGAGCCCATCCGGCACGGCGACGTCGAAACGGCTGCGTCACTTCGGGCCAGCGCGGCGTGGCTGCGCACCATGTTCGCGATCCTCCCGCTCGCGGTCGGGGTGCGCGTCGACGATTCGCACCGGCTCGGGCACGAAATATCCCAAGTGGCAAACCAATTCGCCGACCCCTACCAGGTGCCGGACGCCAACTTCGGCTGGTCGGCACGCGACGCCTGCTACGCGTACGGCAGTTTCGTCCTCGAGGACGACGAGGCGCTGGTGATCACCCATCGGCCGCCGACATGTCGATTCTGGAACCTGGTGGTGTGGAACCAGTTCATGGCCACGCACAATGTCAGCGACGGGCGCAGTTCGGCCAACGGCCACAGCGCCGTGCCGAACGCCGACGGTTCGGTGACGATCATCGTCTCCCGTGGACTGACAGCGCACCCGAATTCCCTGACCACACTGGACTATCCGCGCGGAAATCTCGCCTTCAGGTGGTTCCTCGCCGACGAGGTTCCGGCCCGTCCGGAAGTGCAGTTGGTGAAGGTTTCCGACGCGCCGACGAGTGTGGCCTGACGCTATGAGCGGCGAGCTGACCGATCTGCGGTTCTGCCACTTGGTCGTCGGAGTCACCGACATGGACAGCGCCCTGTCCTTCTACCGCGGCCTGCTCGGCATGGATGTCGTCTTCGACCAGTTGATCTCCGGTGAGCCGTTCGACACGGCGCTGCACGCTACCCGCAAGCAGGAGGGCAGAGTCGTCGGCGGTGTCATCGGCGGGCTGATGATCGAGTTGCTATCCCTGGGTGGGTCGAAACCCGCCGAAACCCCGAAGCGCCGCGGCGTGGTCGGCATGCAGAACATCGCGTTGTCGGTGACGGACCTCGACGACACGTACCGGCGGATCACGCAGGCCGGCTACCACCCGGACCAGGATCCGTTCGAGATTGGCGGGGTACGAATGTTTTTCGTCAAGGATCCGGACGGCACCCCTGTCGAATTCATCGAGCTACCCGGCGGCGCTCGCAGCGCCTACGAAATGCATCGCGGTGTAGCGCCTCAGATCGGCGGCTAGGCGCGTCGGCGGGCCTTGACCAGCCGACGGGTTTCGGGTGACGCCTCGGCGGTGAGCATCGCGCACACCAGGTCGATGAGCTGGCTGACGAACACCCGGTCGTCGGTGTGCGGCGCCGTCGCGGCCCTGCGGGCCAGCTCACCGATGACGACGCGGATGACGACCAACCTCCGGTGCAACTGTGCGGCAATCGGGTCGAGGAACGGGTCGACGAGCTGGCGCCAGCGGTTGACGCTGTCATCGCGGTCCGCGAGTTCCTCCGGCGGGAAGATGGGCTGCCTGCGGTTCATCAAGTCGGCGTAGATGCATAGGTAGGCGTTGCCCCCGTTGGCTTCGGCAAGCTTCGCGGCCAGCGGTTGCACAAGCGCTTCGGCGAGCGCGCGCAGGTCCTGCTCACCTGCGGCTTCGTAGCGATCCAGCAGCGCATGGCGGCGCAGCTCGACGTCATGGCTGTGCTTCTCCAACAGCGCGGTCAGCAGGCCGGCCCTGTCGCCGAAGTGATACTGCAGCGCATTGACGTTCTTCACCCCTGAGACCCGTTGGATCTCGCGCAGGCTCACCGCATCGATGCCCTGCCCGCCGTAGAGCTCCTCGGCGGTTGCGAGCAAGCGTTCCCTTGTACTCATGACCTGGCCATAATACGGATTAATGCACCTGCATTGCAATACCATGCACGTGTCTTGTACCGTTCCCTCTGTGACTGTACTCGTGGACTCGTCTGTCGACTGGTCCGTTGTCGAGTCATGGCTGGCGGCCAAGAGTGTTGCCTACGGCCAGGTCACCGCGATCGAACAGATCGGCGGAGGCACGCAGAATCTGATGTTCAGATTCCGTTGCGGCGATGCCGAATTGGTGTTGCGGCGCGGCCCACGGCACCCGCGCCCGCGTACGAACGATGCACTGCGACGCGAGGCCAGGGTGCTGAGCGCGATCGCCGGGAGCGGCGTGCCGATACCGCAACTCATAGCGGCCGAGCCCGACGAATCCGTCCTCGGATCGGCCTTCTACGTGATGGATCCCGTCGACGGTTTCAATGCCAGCGTCTCGCTGCCGCCGCTGCACGCTTCCAACGCCGAGATCCGGCGCGCGATGGGGTTCCACGCGGTCGACGCCCTACTGGCCCTCGGAGCGGTGGATGCCGAACAGGTCGGCCTTGGTGACCTCGGCAGGCCGGAAGGGTTCTTGGAACGCCAAGTGCCGCAGTGGCTGAGCACACTCGACAAGTACGAGGCGCTCGACGGCTATCCCGGACACAGCCTGCCGAACATCGACGAACTCGCCGATTGGTTGACGCAGTATCGTCCGCCGACCTTCCTGCCGGGCATCATGCATGGCGACTTCCACATGGCGAACCTGATGTTCCGCAATGACGGTCCGCAGGTCGCTGCGATCGTCGACTGGGAGATGTGCACGCTAGGCGACCCACTGCTCGACCTCGGTTGGCTACTGGCCACCTGGCCGCAGGACGGCGCGATCGGCGTTTCCTCGAACGTCAGCGACCTGCCGACCCGCACCGAACTGATCGCGCACTACGCCGCAGCCGCGCAACGATCCGTCGAGCACGCGCCGTGGTACGCCGTGATGGCATCGTTCAAGCTCGCCATCGTGCTCGAAGGCACCAACGCGCGAGCGCACGCAGGCAAGGCGCCGAAGGACGTCGGTGACCTGTTGCACACCATCGCGATCGGGTTGCTCAACAACGCAACGGTTTTCATCGAGGAGGGGATCTGAGGTGTCCGACGTCGATCTGTCAGGAAAGGTTGCGCTCGTCACCGGAGGCAGCCGTGGCCTCGGGCGCGAAATGGTGCTCGCGTTCGCCGAGCACGGCGCCGACGTGATCATCGCCAGCCGCAAACTCGACAGTTGCGAGAAACTGGCCAACGAGGTCCGCGAGCGGTTCGGCCGCAGGGCCTTGCCCGTCGCGGCGAATGTGGGCGACTGGGACCAATGCGACGCGCTGACCGAAGCTGCTTACGCGGAGTTCGGCACGGTGGACATCTTGGTGAACAACGCAGGCATGTCACCCCTCTACCCGAGCGTGGACCAGGTCACGGAGGCGTTGTACGACAAGGTATTCGCCACCAACCTCAAGGGTCCCTTTCGGCTGTCCGCGGCCATCGGCACGCGGATGGCCGCGACCAATGGAGGCTCGATTCTCAACATCTCTTCGGTCGCATCGATCCGGCCGAACGCGACGATCCTGCCCTATGCGGCGGCCAAGGCCGGTCTCAACTCCCTGACCGAGGGCCTGGCGCAAACCTTTGCGCCTAAGGTCCGCGTCAACGCGATCATGTGCGGCACGTTCAGCACCGATATCGCCAAGGCATGGTCCCCGGAGTTCATCGCTGCCATCGGCTCCCAGACGGCACTGGGCCGCGTCGGTGAACCCGGGGAAATCATCGGAGCCGCACTGTATTTCGTTTCAGATGTGAGCGCTTACACCACAGGTTCCGTACTTAGAGTCGATGGAGGAATGAGATAACATGTGGGACTTCAGCACCGACCCCGAGTTTCAGGCGAAGCTCGACTGGATGGACACGTTCGTGCGCGACGAGGTCGAGCCCCTCGACCACTTCACCAATCAGGGCGAGCACGTCGTCTACGCGCCGCTGTCCCCCGAACTCGCCATAATCGTGCGCCCACTCCAGGACAGGGTGCGTGAACAGGGGCTGTGGGCATGCCACCTCGGTCCCGAGCTCGGTGGACAGGGCTACGGTCAGGTAAAGCTCGCGCTGATCAACGAGATCCTGGGCCGAACGGCCTGGGGTCCAATCATTTTCGGCTGCCAGGCGCCCGACACCGGCAACGCCGAGATCCTGGCCATGTTCGGCACCGAAGACCAGAAGCAGCGCTACCTGCAACCGCTTCTCAACGGCGAAATCTTCTCCGCCTTTTCGATGACCGAACCCCACGGCGGCGCCGATCCGCGCCTGTTCCGCACGCAGGCCGTGCGAGACGGCGACGATTGGATCATCAACGGGGAGAAATACTTCACATCCAATGCCCGCAACGCGTCGTTCTTCATCGTCATGGTGGTGACCGATCCGGATGCCGGGCACCGTGAACGAATGTCGATGTTCCTCGTGCCGTCCGAGACTCCCGGCATCGAACGGGTTCGCGAAACAGGGACGATCGGCGATCCACTCGGGGTCGGCAACCATCCTCACGTCCGCTACACCGATGTCAGGGTCGGCCCGGACGCACTACTTGGCGAGCGCGGCAAGGCCTTCCACATCGCACAGGCCCGCCTCGCAGGCGGTCGCCTGCACCACGCAATGCGCACCATCGGGTTGACCAAGCGCGCGTTCGATATGCAGTGTGAAAGAGCCTTGTCCCGCAAGACATTCAGCGGAACCCTTGCCGACAATCCCGTCGTAAAGGCCGGCATCGCAGACTCGTATATCCAGCTCGAGCAGTTCCGCCTGCTGGTGCTGCACGCCGCTTGGCAGATGGACACATACGGCCCCGTCGCAGCCATGGCGCACGTCTCCGCGTGCAAGGTGGCGATGGCTCGCGTCGCCCACGATGTCGTCGAACGTGCGATGCACTTGCACGGCGCGCTCGGCGCATCGAATGAGACGCCACTGGCGCGGCTGTGGCAAGCCGTGCCGACGCTCGGGCTCATGGACGGGCCGACTGAAGTGCACCAGGACGTCATCGCCCGCCGAGTGCTCGCCAACTACTCCCCGGCGCCAGGCAATTGGCCGACCCAATTCCTGCCGGACCTGACGGCCGACGCCAGGCAGCGGTACGAAGCTGAGCTGGAGTCTGCGCTGCAAGTTTGAGTGCTTTTACTCATCGATTTGACGGTGCATCCGGGCCTACCGTTGCGGCATGGCGCTTTTCCCGAGCCCGTCCGAAGTCGAGGCGAGCACGCCGGCGACCCGTGACCGGGCCATCGACGTCATCCGCATCGTGTCGCTGGTCGGCGTCGTGGTCGGACACACCGTCATGGCCACCAGCACGCTGCGCGACGGCGTGTTCATCTGGAGCAACCTGCTCACCGCGTCGCCGGTATTCCAGGCGTTGACGTGGGTGTTCCAGATCATGCCGCTGTTCTTCTTCGCAGGCGTCGCGGCCTGCATCGACGGTTGGGCCCCGGGGACCAGCTGGGGCAACTGGTTGATGCGCCGCTGCACCCGGCTCTACCGGCCGGTGTTCTACTACCTGGCGTTCTGGTGGGTCGCGCTCGCAGTGCTCAGCGCTGTTCTGCCTGAGCATGTCTACGAACCGGTCGCAGGGATCTCCATCCAGCTGTTGTGGTTCCTTGGCGCCTACGTCCTAGTGCTCGCGGCTGTGCCGCTACTGGCCCGCATCACCACCACCGGCCGGTTCGTCGTCACCGTCGCGGCAACCTATACGTTCGTCGCCGCGGTCGACGCGATCCGGATCAACGTCGGCTGGTCCCTGGGCTACCTGAACATGATCGTGTGGGCGATTCCCGGCATGTTCGGCGTCGCCTACCGCAGGCGCCTGCTCACCGGGCGGGCGGCGCTGACACTGGGCGCCCTGATGCTCGCAATCAACGTGGCGCTGCTGGTGCTGGGACCGTACGAGCTGAGCCTCGTCGGCATCGACACGCAGCAACTGAAGAACATGACGCCGCCGACGCTGCTGTTGGCGGGTCACGCAATCATGATGTGCGCGTTAGTGATTGCCGCCGCGCCCGCGATCGCACGCTGGGCGCAACGTCCGCGGGTGTGGTGGCTGGCGGCGATCGGCAACTCGGGGGCGATGACGCTGTACCTCTGGCACATCCCGCCGCTGCTGGCCATGCATCTGATGTTCGACTACCTCGGCAATCCACGATTCGACCCGAGCGCACCGGGGTTCATCGCGCTGTCGGTGGTGCAACTTCTGATCATGGCGGCGTTCATCGCGGTGATGTTCGTGACGCTGCGTCCGTTGGAGAACAAACCGCTGCCACTGTGGGACGGCGGTTTCGTCGCGGCGCCCGGTGGCCGCAGTGCGGCGGTCGGTGCGCTGCTGTGTACCGCGGGTGCGGCCACACTGGCTTCGGTCGGTTGGGGACTCAAGGATCAGGGCCTGTACTGCGTGGCCGTGATGTTGATCGCGCTGCTCGCAGCGCGGCGGCTAGCCAGTGACCCTCAGCGCGTCTGTGCGACGAGCCTGCCCGCCAGGATGACGTAGGTGGCGGCGAAGCTGCGCCGCATCCACGCCACGATCCTTGGCCGCGAGATCACCTCGCGCCGCACCGCCGCGGCGAAGACGCCGTAGACGCTGAACACCACCAGGGTGACCGCCATGAAGATCGCGCTCAGCCACACCATCTGCAGCACCGCACCGTCGCGATCGGGCGCGACGAACTGCGGAAGGAACGCGAAGAAGAAGATGGTGAGCTTCGGGTTCAGTGTGTTGACCAGAATGCCCGACCCGATCACCCGCAACGGCGACACCTTCGCGGGACCGGTCTGCACCTCGAATACCGACTTATCGCGAAATGTCTTCCACGCCAGATAAAGCAGATAGCCCACGCCGAGAAGCTTGATGACGGTGAACGCCATCGCGCTGGCGTGCATGATGGCCGCCAGTCCCGTCACCGCGGCGATCACGTGCGGCAAGATGCCGAGCGTGCAGGCGAAAGCCGCGACCAGGCTGGCCCGCCATCCGCGCGAAATCCCGGCGGCGACCGTATACAGCACGCCTGCGCCGGGCGTGGCCACCACGATCAGCGTCGTCAGCAGGAACTCCGGTGTCACGGCTAACCGCTCTTGCGGCGGAACTCCCGGCGATGCTCGAGCGGCCCGTGCCCCTTCGGCTGCTTGGCTCCCCGTTCCTTGTGCTCGGAACCACCCGCTGCCTTGGCTTTCTTCCGCTCCAGCGCCTCCCGGAACTTGCGTTTGGTGTCGTCTTCCGGTGCATCAGCCATGACGGCAGCGTAGCGCGGCGTCCCCACAGCCGTCGTGCCCTTTACCGCCGACCCGGCGGCATCCCGTACACGTGCGCGATTGGGAGCGTCAGCAGAACCCGCCGGTCGTCGACCATGGCCCGCCGGTAGTCATCCCAGTCCGGATGCTCACCGGCGATATTGCGATACAGCGCAATCAGGGCCTCGACGGTGTCGTCGTCGGGAGCCGCGGCGGGAGGGGTCAGGGTCGCTTCACCGTCTGCGACGACGTACGCCCAGCCATCGTCAGAACTGACATGGATCGACGCCCGCGGGTCGCGACGCAGGTTGCGGGTCTTGGCCCGCGGCTCGGTGATCGACACCTCGATGGTGAGGTTGCGCTTGTCGAAGTAGTAAGACACGTTCGACAACTGCGGCCTGCCGTCGCCCTTGATGGTTGCCAGCACGCCCAGCGAATTCCCGCTGAGCAGGGCCAACAGCTTGTCGTCGAAAACGTGGCGTCCCATGTCGTGAGCCTACGTCTCTACTATCGAGCTAATGACCGAGCTTTCCGAAGTCGACGGCAACATCCTCGATGGTGTCTCAGCGACCACGCTGTGGACGCTGCACAACCGCGCCACCGAAGCGAAGCGGAGCGACGGGGTGATCCGCGACCCGTGGGCGGTGACGCTGTTCGACGCGATCTCCTACGACTACCGCAAGTTCGGCAAGCCCAACCAGTCGCATGCGCTGCGGGCACGCGCTTTCGATGCCGCGGCACAGGACTACCTGACCACTCACCCAAAGGCCTCGGTGATAGCGCTCGCCGAGGGCCTGCAATCCAGCTTCTGGCGACTTGAGCGCACAGGCGTCGCTGACGAGTTGACCTGGTACTCAGTCGATTTGCCACCCGTGATGGCGCTCCGCGAACGGCTGCTCCCGCACGACGACCGAATCGTGCCGTTGGCACAGTCCGCGCTTGACCGCAGCTGGATGGACCGGGTCGACGGTTCGCACGGGGCGTTCATCACCGCCGAGGGTCTGCTGATGTATCTGGAGCCGGCCGACGCGTTGGACCTGATCCGTGACTGCGCCACCCGCTTTCCCGGCGGCCAGATGATGTTCGATTCGATCCCGCACTGGTTCAGCAGGCGCACGCTGAAGGGTCTCAAGCTGTCCGATCGCTACACCGCCCCGCCCATGCCGTTCGGGTTGACCGTCGATGAGGGGCTGGCGCTGGCCGACAGTATTCCCGGGGTGCGCGCGGCGCGCGATATCGCGTATCCACCGGGGCGTGGCCTCTTCAAGCTGGCCGCGTGGCCGCCGCTCGACCGGGTGGGCTTCATTCGCCGCGTCCGGCCCAGCGTCACGCTGCTGGAGTTCGGGCCATGACTCGCTACGCGGCTTTCCTGCGAGGCGTCAACGTCGGCGGCGTGAATCTCAAGATGGCCGACGTGGCCAAGGCGTTCGAAGAGGCCGGATTCACCAACGTGCGAACAATTTTGGCCAGCGGCAACGTCCTGCTGGAGAGCCGTTCAGGGGTGGACGCGGTCAGGAAGAAGGCCGAAGCGGCGTTGCGTGACACGTTCGGATACGACGCATGGGTGCTTGCCTACCCGATCGACACGGTTGCCACAATCTCGAAATCATTCCCGTTCGAGCGCGAGGTCGAGGGCCACCACTCCTACGTCACGTTCGTCACCGACGAGAAGGTGCTCGACGAACTCGCCGCACTTGGCAAGGATGCCGGGGACGACGAAAAGATCAAACGCGGCAAGGGCGTCATCTACTGGCAGATTTCCAGGACCGGCACGCTGGACTCCACGATCGGGAAGACCATGGGCAAGAAGCGATACAAGTCCTCGACCACCACCCGCAACCTGCGCACTATCGACAAGGTGCTGCGATGAGTTCCACTCCGACGGCGAAGGCCGATGGCACGGTGCTGACCGGAGTTTCCGAGACTGCGCTGATGACCCTGCAGGTACGTGCGAGCGAGGCGCGCAGGCCGGATTCCATCATCGACGACCCGATGGCCATCCTGCTTGCCGATTCCATCGACTACGACTTCGCTAAGTTCGGCTTCGCCCGCAGGCAGGACATGGCGGTGCGCGCGTTGGGCTATGACCGGCAGACCCGCCGCTACCTTCTCGACCACCCGAAAGCCACCGTGGTCGCGCTGGCCGAGGGATTGCAGACCAGCTTCTACCGCCTCGACGCCTCCGATGTGGGCAACCAATTCCGTTGGCTCACAGTCGATCTTCCGCCGATGATCGATCTGCGCCGCAAGCTCCTACCGTTACCGGACCGAGTGGAGATGTGCGCACAGTCGGCGCTCGACTTCAGCTGGATGGACCGCGTCGACACCGAGAACGGCGTGTTCGTCACCGCAGAGGGTCTGCTGATGTACCTGCAGCCCGAGGACGCGCTGGCCCTGATCACCGAATGCGCCAAGCGGTTTCCCGGCGGACAGATGATGTTCGATCTCCCGCCGTCGGGATTTGCGGCGTTGTCACGACATGGCATGCGGACGTCGCTGCGTTACCGGGTGCCCCCGATGCCGTTCAGTCTGTCGGTGTCCGATGCGGCGAACCTGGTGAACACGGTGTCGGGGATAAGGGCCGTACACGATCTTCCCCACGCCGAGGGTCGCGGCAAGGTGTTCAACGCCGCGCTGTGGACGGTCCAACGATTGCCGCTGTTCGATCCGGTGCGGCCGCTGCTGATACTGCTGGAATTCGGCTAGAAGAGAAGTGCAGGCTCGCGTTGTCGACAGCGCCTTCGCGTAGCTGCTCCACGTCGTAGTAGTAGTTCATCGACACCCGCCACGGCTCCCCCGAGCCCTGCTTCGGTATCCGGTCGAGGGCACGCTGCACATATCCGGCGGCGAAGTCCAGCATTGGCCGGGTCTCCATAGCGTTGTCGCCAATCTCGGGACGCGCGATGTCGTAGCCACGGGCGTCCATGTGGCTCAGCAGGCGGCAGAAGTGCTCGCACAGCAGGCCGACCTTCAGCGTCCAGGACGAGTTGGTGTAGCCGAATGCGAACGCGAAGTTCGGCACGCCCGACAACAACATGCTCTTGTAGGCGACGGTTTCGCCGGCGTGCACCGGCGTGCCGTCCACCGTCAAGGACATACCGCCGAGCAACTGGACGTTCAAACCTGTTGCGGTGACGATGATGTCGGCGTCGAGATGCTTGCCGGACTCCAACTCGATGCCTGTCTCGGTGAAGGTCGCGATGCGATCGGTGACGACGGAGGCGGCACCGCTGCTGATCGCCTTGAACAGGTCGGCGTCAGGCACCGCGCACAGCCGCTGATCCCACGGGTTGTAGGTCGGGTTGAAGTGCTCGTCGACCGGATAGCCCGCGGGCAGTTCCTTGGCGTTGAGGTGACGGATCAGCCGTCGCGCAGCACCGGGGTACTTCTGACTGAACTGGTACACGGCGCGCTGCTTGACGATGTTCTTGCGGCGCGCCAGCGCGTACCCGCGCTTGGAGCCGAGCACCTTCTGCGCCGCGTTGGCGAAGGTGTCCTTCGACGGCACCGGCATCACATAAGTCGGTGAGCGCTGCAGCATGGTGACGTGAGCGGCGGTAGCTGCCATCGCCGGGATCAGGGTGACAGCCGTTGCACCACTTCCGATGACGACGACCTTCTTGTCGGTGTAGTCGAGGTCCTCGGGCCAGTGCTGCGGGTGCACGACGTGACCGCGGAAACGCTCGCGACCGGGGAACTCCGGGGTGTAGCCCTGGTCGTAGCGGTAGTACCCGCCTGCGCAGAAGATCCAGTTGGCGCTGAACTGCACCAGTTCCTCTGAGTCGTCCGCTTCGCCGAAACGCTCGACGTCGACCGTCCAGCGCGCGTCATCGCTCGACCAGGCCGCGCCCAAAACCTTGTGGTGGAACCGGATCTTGGCGTCAATGTTGTTCTCCGCGACGGTCTCGCGCAGGTAGGCCAGAATCTTGTCGGCCGACGCGATGGCATGCTCGTCTCGCCACGGCTTGAACTCGTAGCCGAACGTGTGCAGATCGGAATCCGACCGAATACCGGGATACCGGAACAGGTCCCACGTGCCGCCGGTTGCACCCCGCGCCTCGAGGATGGCGTAGGACCGGCCGGGATGTTCCTTCTGCAGGTAGTAGGCCGCGCCGATGCCGGAGATACCTGCGCCAACGATCAAGACGTCGACGTGCTCGATGCGGGTGGCGGTGTTGACCATGACGGTGACTCCTGACGATGGCTAAATGCGATGTGCTTATCGTCCAGGCACGGCGCCGCCGATCCAAGAACAAATCGTCTCAAGATGAGCGGCGCATGGTGCACTTTGCACACCATACGGCCTATAGTGGTGGCATGACGTGGAGCCGCCCGTCGACGCGGGTCAGGGACCTGATTCGGCAGAGCGCGCAGATCATCGTCAATGGGCCCCCGGAGTGGCTCGCCGAGCTCGACACCGCTGTACTCGGAGCCAACCCATCGATCGCGGCTGACCCGGAACTCGCGGGCGCCGTCAGTCGCAGCAACCAGGCCAACCTGTTCTTCTGGGCCACGGCCAACGTCCGCGATCCAGGGGCGCCGGTGCCTCCGAATCCCGGACCCGAGCCGATGACGGTCGCGAGGGAGCTGGTCCGCAGGGGACTCGACGCATACGCGCTGGACGCATATCGCGTCGGCGAAGGGGTGGCCTGGCGCCGCCTCATGCAGATCGCCTTCGAACTGACTTCGGATCCGGCGGAGCTGCACGAATTCCTCGACGTGTGCTCCCGGTCGATCAGCGCGTTCGTCGACGCGACCTTGTCAGCCATCGCGGCCCAGATCGACCTGGAGCGCGACGAACTCACGCGTGGCACGCATGCCGAACGTCGCGAGACCGTCGCGCTGATTCTCGATGGAGCGCCCATCGCCCGGCGGCGCGCAGAGGGTCGTCTCGGTTACGCGTTGACCGGACTTCACACCGCTGCGGTCATCTGGAGCGACGACCCGAAAGGCGACCTGGCCCGTCTCGATGGGGCAGCCGAGGCGCTCGGGCACGCCGCTGGCGGGGCCAGGCCGCTGAGCGTGCTCGCCAGCACCGCAACCCGATGGGTTTGGGTGCCTGGCAGCGTCACCGTCGATGCGAGTGCGCTGCGGCGGTCCGTCAGCGATATGCCGGATGTCCGCATTGCGATCGGACCCTCGGGCAACGGTATGGACGGATTTCGGCGCAGCCACTTCGACGCGATCACCACCCAGCAGCTGATGGCTCGGCTGGGTTCACCTCAGCAGATCGCGCTGTTCACCGACGTCCAGCTCGTCGCACTCATCACTGCCGACGCCGACCGTGCCGCTGAGTTCGTCACGCACACGCTCGGCGACCTCGAGTCGGCCAGCGCCGAGCTACAGGACACAGTGCGGACATTCGTTGCCGAACAGTGCAACGCCTCCCGCGCTGCGACGCGCCTCTACACACACCGCAACACGCTGCTGCGCCGGCTCGCCCGCGCCGACGGGCTGTTGCCCCGGCCGCTCGGCGAGGCCAGCGTCAACGTGGCTGTCGCGCTGGACGTCGTGCGCTGGCGCGGCAACCGCGGCTAACCGAACGCCGCCTCGACGTATCGCATCGCCTCGGCCTTGTCTATCCCCAGTGCGCGCGCCGACGACACGAACGCATGCGCCGCCGTCGCCATTGCAGTATCGGCAGGATCGACGCGTGCGACGAAAGTGCCGAAGCGGCCACGGGTTTCGAGCACACCAGCCGATTCCAACTCCCGATATGCGCGCGCAACCGTATTGACGGCCAGGCCCAACTTCCCCGCCAGTTCGCGGACCGTCGGCAACCGGGTGCCTGCCGGCAACTCGCCGTCCCGAATCCCGTCGATGATCTGCGTCCTGAGCTGGTCGAAGAGCGGCTTGGCAGCGTGTGGATCGACGCGCACCCAATCCCCCAACTCGGCCACGTGCTCAGTATCACCCAAACCGGCTAGTTTGGTGATGTGCAAGTGACGGTGCTCAGCGGAGCAGGCATTTCCGCAGAGAGCGGCGTGCCGACGTTCCGTGATGTCGAGACAGGCCTGTGGGCCAAGGTCGACCCGTACGAGATCTCCAGCGCCGAGGGCTGGCACGCCCACCCGGACAAGGTATGGGCGTGGTACCTGTGGCGGCATCACATGATGGGAGCGGTTGCGCCCAACAACGGCCACCTCGCCGTCGCGGCCTGGCAGGACTACGCCGACGTACACGTCGTTACCCAGAACGTCGACAATCTGCACGAGCGTGCGGGCAGCAAGCACGTCTACCACCTGCACGGCAGCCTGTTCGAATTCCGTTGCGACCGTTGCCAACGCGAGTACGGCGACCAGGTCCCCGATATGCCTGAACCCGTCGAGTCCGTCGACCCGCCGCGGCACGAGTGCGGCGGATTCATCCGGCCCAACGTGGTGTGGTTCGGCGAGCCGCTGCCCGATGAGGCATGGCAACGCTCGGTCGACGCGGTGACCGCCGCCGACGTGGTGATCGTGGTGGGCACCTCGTCGATCGTCTACCCCGCGGCCGGGCTGCCCGAGCTGGCGCTGGCGAATGGCACCGTTGTCATCGAGGTGAACCCCGAGCGCACGCCGCTCTCCGACGCCGCGACCGTGTCGCTGCGGGAAACGGCCGCGGGTGCCCTGCCTGGGCTGTTGCAGCGGCTGCCCGCACTGCTCCCTTAGCGATTTGGGTGCGTTTCGGAGCGCCCACCGCTCTTCGTTGCACACAAATCGCTGTCGATGGAACCAGTTAGGGGTTCCGCGCGTCGACCTTAGATGTGCTCGACGAGTTTCTGCGGCGCCAAGACGGCGTCCTCACCCTGGCGCAAGCGCAACAGGCCGGGCTGAGCAGACACGCTGTCAACCGGCGGGTCCGGACGGGACACTGGCGACGTTGCTCGCCAGGCGTGTTTTTCGCGGACGACCGCCCATTCACCGATGCAGCACGAATTAGGGCCGCGGTGTGGGGCTACGGGGTCGAAGCCGCCGCGAGCGGACTGGCCGCAGCGTGGTGGCATGGCCTGACGAGATTTTCGCCAGAGGTCGTCGAAGTGACGGTACCGAGGACGAGTCACCACCCTCAGCGCGACGGCGTTCGTATGCGACGGCGCGACTTAGCACGGGCTGACATCGTCGAGCGAAACGCGTTGCGAGTGACCGAGTTAGCGCTGACAGTCGTTGAAGCCTCCGTCCGACTTCGGGGCGGTGCAATGTTGATGGATTCGGCGCTACAGAGCCGAGTTGATCTGCGCGAACTTTGGCTTGCGCACCTACGAAACAAAGGCCGGCACGGATCACCAGCAGCCAGAAGACAGCTGCAAGCCGCGTCCGACGGGGCGCGCTCAGAGGCCGAACGTCTACTTGTGAAACTCCTACGCGAGGCAGGCATCACCGGGTGGCGGACGAATTATCCAGTCGGCGGCTACAAGGTCGATGTCGGGTTTCCTAAGCAGATGGTGGCCGTTGAAGTCGACGGTTGGGCATTCCACAGCGACGCGGATGTGTTTGTCGGCGACCGCAATCGGCAGAACAACATCGCATTGCTCGGCTGGAAGGTACTGCGCTTCACATGGTTGGACCTCACCGAGCACCCGCAACGAGTCATCTCGGAAATAAAGCGTGCGATCAGCTGATCTGTGTGCATGTTGTTGCGCTCAGCGCTCCTACACGCACACAAATCACGCTAAGGCTTGACCGCCCTGCCGATGGCGACCTCGGAGACCGGCATCGGCACCCAGGCCGGGAACTCCAAGTCATGCCTCGCGGTCTGGGGCCGAAAACCGGCATCGGCGATCGCGCGCTCGGTGTCGCGGTGTGTATGACAGTTGCCGAACAGCTTGGGCCACACGGTCGCGTCGGCCACCCGCTGCAGCCGTCCGCGAGCGCCTGCGCTGGCGATGTGCTCCAGATAGCGAAGCTCGCCGCCGGGTCGCAGTATCGAAAAGATTTGTTGCAGTACCGCTTCGGGTTGGTCGACCGAGCACAACACCAGCGAACAGACCACCGCGTCGAACGGTTCGGCCGCATCCAAGGATTCGATCGTGCTGTCAGAGACCGTGACCGGCACCGGCGCGGACAACGCCGCCTCGCGCGCGATCGGGGCTAGCCGCCGCTCGGGTTCGAGCGCGACCACTTCCGTGACAGAGTCGGGGTATAGCGCGAAGTTCGTTCCGGTGCCGGCTCCGACTTCCAGAACCCGACCCGAGAGGCCATCCAGAACCTCGCGCCGCCATGCCCGCACGGATTCGGGCTCATGCGCCGACATGAATGTCCAGAACCGCGCGAAGAACGCGTTATCCACGGTGTTGCTGCTCATCGAGCAGCCCCTTCAACATTGTTATCCCCTCCAGCGGCGGCACATCGAGCCCGATCGAGCCCGAAACGATGTGGCCGACGCAAACCGACCTCAGCATACGATCGGCGAATTCCTCCACGTCGCCCCACGGCAGGTACGGCCGCGATATCAGCAGCGCTGCGACGCCGTGGGCTGCCGTCCACAACTCGAGCGCCTTGGTGATGGCGTCGCACTGCGGGTAGATACCCTCCTCGATCAGCGACTCCACCGAGTTGCGCATATGCACGAACGCCGAGGTGTTCAGCGCCATGTCGACATCGCTGCCCTCCCGGCTCTCGCCCATCATCGCAATGCGGTACAGCTCAGGGGTTTTCAAGGCAAAGCGAACATAGGCAAGGCCTTGCGCCCGTAGCACGTCGATCATCGACGGTTGATCGGCCGCGACGCGTTGCATCTCCTCGTCGAGCTTCTCGAAGTACCGGGCGCACACCGCGTCCAGCAGGGTGTCCTTGTCGGCGAAATGCAGATAGATCGACGGCGGCGTTACGCCGACCCGCTGCGCCACCGATCGGATGGACACCTCCTTGGCGTGACCCGTTTCCAGCAGCAGTTCGGTGGTCGCGTCGAGGATCTCGTCGCGCAATTGCTCGCCTGAACCGCGCGGCGCGCGGCGCCGTTTCATCGGGAGCCGACGGGATCGTTGACCGGGGCAGGCTCCTCGGCGGACTCGCTGATGCCGATGCGTTCATGCAGCCGCGCAAGCGGTTTCGGCGCCCACCAGTTCCACCGGCCGAGCACGTGCATGAATGCAGGCACCAACGCCATGCGGACCAGCGTCGCATCGACAACGATGGCGAGCGTCATACCGACACCCATCATCCGCATGAACGCGACCTGCGCTGCGATCAGTGCGGCGAACGAGATCGTCATCAGCAATGCAGCCGCGGTGACGACGCGCCCGGTCTTGGCAAGGCCGAGGGCGACGCTTTCGTCGTTGTCCGCCCGGGTCTTTCCGGACTTGAGCCAGTACTCGCGGATCCGCGACACCAGGAACACCTCATAGTCCATGGACAACCCGAACGCGACGCAGAACAGCAGCACCGGCATGTTGGCCACCAGCGTGCCCGTCGACGTCGTCCCCAGAGCGCCCAGATGGCCATCCTGGAAGATCCACACCAACGCGCCGAACGCGGCGGTCAGCGATAAAACGTTGAGCACCAACGCCTTCAGCGGCAAAACCACACTGCCGGTGAGCAGGAACAGCAGGACGAACGTGATCGCGGCAATCACCCCGAGTACAAGTGGCAGCCGCGACGTGATCGCCTGCGAGCTGTCGCGATTGATCTGCGCCATCCCGGTCACCTGAACGGACTTACCGCCCGGCGGGCTTACCGCATGCACTGCGTCGAGTTGGGCTTCCGAGGCGTCGGTGAACAGCGGTGCCGTGCTGCCGATGGTCAGGAACGCGCTGCCGTCCTTCATTCCGGTGGCCGCCGAGGGGGGTCCGGCGAGTCCGCCGTCCATAAACGTGCCGCCGGGAGCGGATACCGATGACACGTCGGCGACCCGAGACAGCGACTCGGCGTACTTGTCCAGTTCGGCAGGAGGCAAACCGACGGCGTCAGGGATGACAACGGTGACGTTGGTCGACGAGTCGACGGCGAAGTTGCTTCGCAGTTCATCACCGACCTGCCGCGCCGACAGCGATTGCGGGAGCACGCGGTCGTCCGGGAAGCCCCACTTGATGCCAAGGAACGGCGCGCCGAGTAGCAGCAGCAGAGCGACGATCGCGAGGCCAACGGGAATCGACCGGCGCATAACGAATTTGGTGGATCGATACCAGAACATCTGCTCGACCGGATTGCGTTCGGGGTCGGGTCGACTCAGGAGCCAGCGGAACAGCCGACGGGTGTCCAGCGAGTCCAGCCGGTCGCCGAGCAGCGCGATCGCAGCAGGCACCACCACGATCGCAGCGATGGCGGCGAAGGCCACGACCGCGATGCCTGCATATGCGAACGACTTGAGGAAGTACATCGGGAACAGCACCATCGCGACCATCGACAGCGCGACCGTCATGGCCGAGAACAGCACGGTGCGGCCCGCGGTCGTCATCGTGCGAACCAGCGCGTGTTCGCGGTCGGCGCCGTCGGCCAACTCGTCGCGGAACCGGCTGATGATCAACAGCGAGTAGTCGATGGCCAGCGCCAGACCCATCGCGATGCTGAGGTTCAGCGCGAAGATCGAGACGTCGGTGAACAGGGTGATGGCTCGTAGCACCGCCATAGAGCCCAGGATCGCGAACACGCCCACCACCAGGGGCAGGGCCGCTGCCATCAATCCGCCGAACACCCACACCAACACGACAAAGCTCAGCGGTATCGCGATCGACTCCATCGTCAGCAAGTCTTTTTCGCTCTGGCCGTTGATCTGGACATACGTCATCGCCACGCCACCGGCACGCACGGTGACGCCGTCCCGGTCGTGCACTATCCGAGCGGTGAGTTCCTTTGCGTACTTCTGGGCGTCGTTCTCCCCGCCGGTGATGCCTGCGACGATCAGCCCGGTCTTGCCGTCCTTGCTGATCAGTGCGGCCGTGGCCGAGGTCGGTGCCGTCCACGCCGACGTCACCTGCGCCACATGCGGCGACTCCTGCAACTGCGCGGCGATATCTGCACCGACTTCGCGCGCCTGCTGGCTTTGAGTGCCACCGTCGGCGGTCACACTGATAACCAGATCCATGTCGCCCTGATCGAACTTGTCGACGAGCAGTTGGGTCGCCTGCGCCGACTCCGAGGTCGGGTCCTGAAAGCCTCCGGCGGACAACGACTTGGCGACGGGAATTCCGAAGATGCCGCAGGCGACCATGACCAGTGCCGCGATCGCGACGATTCGTCGCGGCGCGGCAATCGCCAGCAGTGCGATTCGTTGCAGCACGTCGTGCCCTTCCGTTCATCACATGTGAGATATCTCCGCTAACTTATCAACGATAACTTAAGATGGTCAACACGTCGCCCCTCCAACGTAACTACGGCGCGGCACGGTGTGGTGTTCACCAGGGAGCCGTCCGCAGCGTTCGCACAGCCGCATAGGCTGCCGACCATGGCGACGACCGATTTGGGTACCCCGGCCACCACATCGTTGGCCAATGCAGGCCTGCTCGTGCTGCGTATCGGCGTCGGCGCAACGATGATTCAGGCCCGGGGTGGGGTTGGGTCTGCTGCTCCTGGCGATCGCCGCGGCGCTGCTGACATGGATATTGCTGAACGGGTCGAACCCGATCCACTTCACCGCCCCGGCAGGCTAGCGGAAAGGCTGCCCGAGGTCCCGCGAGCAGACGCAAAAGCCCCTCATCGTGGGCATTTCGAGGGGCTTTTGCGTCTGCTCGACGTGGTTTGGGCTACCGGCGGGTAGCCCGCGAACCTACCCCGCGGTAAGAATTGCCACCATTTTCCGAATCGTGACTCAAAGAACTCTTAATGGTGATGGTTACTGTCCAGTACATGTGGATCGACGACACCAGTGCTGATGTCATCAAGGTTGACTTCGAGGCGCTCTACCACGGGGATTTCCTCGTTGAGGGCGACACCTCGGAGCAGCTCGACGACGAGCACCCCCTGCGCGCCGCCGTCTGAGTAGGCGCGCGCCTTGCGGCGCGCGCTCACCTGCGACAACTGCCCAGTTCGGGCGTCTCGTCGATTCCCCTATTTCCTGAGCTTTCTAAGCCACATTCTCTTCGCTGCGCGGCTCAATCATGTCGGCCAGCCGCCCGCTGATCAGTTCCTCGGCCTCGTCGACGATCCGTGCCACCAGCTCTCCGCATGTCGGGATGTCATTGATCAGCCCCATCGCGGTGCCGACTGACCAGATGCCTGCGTCCAGGTCGCCGTTCTCGAACACCTTGACCCCGCGGACGCCTGCGACCAGGTCCTTGACGTCGGGGAACTCGCCACCTCGGTTGAGGATCTCGACCACCTCACGCGATACCGCATTGCTGGCCACCCTGGCGGTATTGCGCAACGGACGGAAGATCAGCTCGGTGTCCAGCTCGCTTCCTGCAACGATCGCTTCCTTGACGTTCTGGTGGATGGCCGACTCGACGGTGCACATGAAGCGCGAGCCCATGTTGATGCCATCGGCGCCAAGCGCCAGCGCCGCCACCAGACCGCGCGCGTCGGCGAAGCCGCCAGAGGCGATCATCGGGATGTCGATCTTGGCGGCGGCCGCCGGGATCAGCACCAGGCCGGGGATGTCGTCCTCGCCGGGATGCCCGGCGCACTCGAACCCGTCGATGCTGATGCCGTCCACACCCAGGCTCTGCGCCTTCACCGCATGGCGCACCGAGGTGCACTTGTGCAGCACCTTGATCCCGTTGTCGTGAAACATCGGCAGGTGCGGCGCCGGATTGGACCCCGCGGTCTCCACGATCTTGATGCCCGCATCGACGATCACGCGGCGGTACTCGTCGTACGGCGGCGGGTTGATGGTCGGCAGGATCGTCAGGTTCACCCCGAACGGCCTGTCGGTCAGCTCCCTGCACCTGTCGATCTCCTTCGCGAGATCGGCAGGCGTCGGCTGAGTCAGCGCGGTGATGAAACCAAGTGCGCCCGAATTAGCCACAGCGGCAACCAGTTCCGCGCGGCCGACCCATTGCATGCCGCCCTGCACGACGGGGTGCTCGACTCCGAATGTCTCGGTGAATTTCGTCGTAATGCTCATCGATGTTGTCTCCTCTTCGCGCGAGCGCTCATCGGGGGGCCATTCTGATTGCTCCGTCGAGTCGGATTACCTCGCCGTTGAGCATCGGGTTCTCGATTATGTGCACCGCAAGTGCGCCGTACTCGTCGGGGTCGCCGAGCCGGGCCGGATGTGGCACCTGCTTGCCCAACGACTGTTGCGCCTCCTCGGGCAGCGAACCCAGCAGCGGAGTCTTGAACAAGCCGGGCGCGATGGTGACGACGCGGATCAATTCGCGCGACAGGTCGCGGGCGATCGGCAGGGTCATGCCGACTACGCCGCCCTTGGATGCCGAGTAGGCGGCCTGACCGATCTGGCCCTCGAAAGCCGCAACCGATGCGGTGTTGATGATGACGCCTCGCTCTTCGCCAATGGGCTCCGTCTTGGCGATGCGCTGGGCGGAAAGGCGGAGCACATTGAACGTGCCGATCAGGTTGACCTCGACGACCTTCTTGAAGGCGTCCAGTGGGAAGGGGCCATCCTTGGAGAGCGTCTTGGCCGCATTCCCGATACCGGCGCAGTTGACGTTGATCCGTAGCGGACCAAGTGATTCGGCGACGTCGAGCGCCTTGCCGACCGCGGCCTCGTCGGTGACATTGGTCTCGACGAACTTGGCCCGATCGCCGAGTTCTGCGACGGCCTCCTCACCCCTGAGGTCGATCACCACCACCTGAGCGCCGGCGTCGAGCAGTCGCTTCGTCGTCGCAAGGCCGAGGCCCGACGCACCTCCGGTGACAACCGCTACGGCGTCTTTGATCTCCACTGAATGTTTTCCTCTCTTTGAAAGAACCGGCCTATACCCAGTCGCGAAGGACGGCTTCGGTGTCGGCGCCGGGCACTCCCGGCGGCTTCGGCTTGGATGGCACGGTGCGCGAAAACCGCGGCGCCGGTGCGGGAAACAGGTAGTCGTTCTCGCGATAGAAGGTGTCGCGCTCGGTGTTGTGTGGCTCCGATTCGACCTCACCGAACGACAGCACCGGCGTGCAGCAAGCGTCGCTGTCGGCGAACACCTTGGCCCAGTGGTCGCGATCCTGTGACGCGAAAACCTCGGTCAGCTTGGCGCGTAGTTCGGGCCAGCGGCTGACATCGTTTTGGTCAGGCAGGTCGGCAGCGTCGAGGCCAAGCTTGGCCAGCAGTTCGGCGTAGAACTGCGGTTCGATGGCGCCGACGGCGACGAAGCGACCGTCAGCGCAGGTGTAGGTGTCGTAGTACGGCGCGCCGGTGTCGAGCATGTTCACACCGCGGTCGTCGCTCCACATGCCCATTGCCCGGAACGCCCACATCATCGTCGCGAGAGCGCTGGAGCCGTCGACCATGGCCGCGTCGATGATCTGACCCTTGCCGGATCGCTCGCGCTCCCACAGCGCAGACAGGACGCCGACGACGAGAAACATTGAGCCGCCGCCGAAGTCGCCGACCAGATTCAGCGGCGGAACGGGACGGTCGTCGGCGCGGCCGACAGCGTGCAACAGACCGTTCAGCGAGATGTAGTTGATGTCATGGCCGGCCTGCTGGCTGCGTGGACCGGTCTGGCCCCAGCCAGTCATGCGCGCATAGATCAGCCGCTCGTTCACCTTGGCGCAGTCCAGCGGACCGAGGCCGAGGCGCTCGGTGACACCCGGGCGGAAACCCTCGATCAGGACGTCGGCCTTGGCGATCAACCGCAAAACGAGGTCGCGGTCCTCCTCGCTCTTCAGGTTCGCAGCGACCGATCGCCGGTTGCGCAGCAGGTAGTCGCGCCCGGGCTCTGTCGCGGGTCCAGGCCCCTTACCGGGCCGCTCGACGCGGACGACGTCGGCCCCGAGGTCGCCGAGAAGCATCGCGGCGTGTGGCCCAGGGCCGATCCCTGCCAGCTCGACGACTCGCAATCCCTGCAGTGGTCCCGCCATTGCCTACCCCTTCGTAGATGACCGCGACATAGCTTACTTGTATAACCATGTCGCCAGATCTAGGGTGCCTTCTATGACGACCATCGACTCCAGCGCCGACGCGTACACCAGCATCGACGACCTCTCCGTCGACCTTGTCGACGGTGTATTGGCTGTGACGCTGAACCGTCCGGACAGCCTGAACTCGCTCACGGCGGCCATGCTCAAGGGGATCGGCGACGCGCTGGAGCAGGCCGCGGGCGACCCGCGGGTCAAAATCGTGCGGCTCGGTGGAGCCGGCCGCGGCTTTTCCTCCGGTGCGGGAATCAGCGAGGAGGACCACGCCAACCCCGGCGCGAACGGAACCCCGGCCGACGTCCTCGACGCTGCCAACGCCGCGGTCCGGTCGATCGTGAACCTCCCACAGCCGGTGGTGGCGGTCGTACAGGGACCGGCGGCCGGTGTCGGTGCGTCTTTGGCATTGGCATGCGATGTCGTATTGGCTTCGGAGAAAGCGTTTTTCATGCTGGCGTTCACGAAGATCGGGTTGATGCCCGACGGTGGAGCGTCGGCGTTGATCGCAGCTTCGGTCGGCCGTCACCGCGCCATGCGGATGGCGTTGCTTGCCGAGCGGATCCCGGCCGCGGAGGCGTACGAGTGGGGCCTGGTGACGGCGATGTATCCGGCCGACCAGCTCGACGCGGAGGTCGACAAGGTGGTGGCCACGCTGGCCTCCGGGCCTGTGGCAGCGCTGCGCAAGACCAAGCACGCGATCAATGCCGCGACGCTTGTGGAGTTGGAGGCGGCGCTGGAGCGTGAGAAGCAGGGCCAGTTGATGCTGCTCGAATCCAACGACTTCCGCGAAGGCACCAAGGCGTTCCAGCAGCGCCGAGCTGCGAATTTCACCGACTCCTAGATTCGGGGATATGCCTCCTCTGAAACGTGGTCCCACATACGGGACCAAGTTTTGAACGACACTATTTGTCGGACGCGCTCGTCATGCTCGGCCCATGCCTCAATACACCTACCGCGCCGAGTGGTCGCCGGATTACCACGAGTATGTCGCCGTGTGCCTCGAATATCCCTTCCGGTTTTCGCGTGCCCCGACTCCGCACGAAGCGATCGAGAGTCTCGAACGTGAGGTCGCCGAGCGGGTCGAGGAGATGGTGGCGGCAGGCACGACACCCCCGGAATCGTTGACCGACCGACGGTACAGCGGCGAATTCCACGTGCGCACGTCACCATCGCTGCATTCGCGACTGGCGGTCGAGGCCAACGAACAGGGCGTCTCGTTGAACCAATGGGTGGTGCAGAAGCTGGCCGACCGCAAGTCGACCCCGTCCCTCGACGACCTGTTCTAGCGCTAGACGCCGAACACCGGTGGCAGTGCCAGCACCATGACCAGTCCCCAGAAGAAGTGGGTCAGCATTGGTGCAAGCACGCCGCCGGTGCTGCGGCGTTCGAACGCGCATACCGCGCCAACAACCAAGGCGGCGACACCCAGCATCGGATTTCCGGTTGTTGCCGACGTGGCAATCACGTAGATGACCGTTGACACCACGGCGGGGTAGGCCTTGCCAAGGGCGGTATAGAGCGCGCCGCGAAAGAACAGCTCCTCCGCGATCCCATTGAGCACCGTGATGAACACGACCAGCGCCAGCGGACCGTAGTTGGCGAATTCGAGTACCCGCGTTATGTATTCGCGCACACCGGGAATTTCGCGCGCGACCATGCCGCCCGCCACAAACAACCCGCCGAGCGCCAAACCGATTACCGTCCCGCTGATCACGGGGTGTCGATTGGAGCCGAGGTGCAGCGGGCCGGATGCAAAGGCCCCGACCGTCCAGACCGCCGCGAGCGCGAGGGTCAACCAGAAGAACGACGTGTCACCGGCCTGCCGAGTCAGCGAAAATCCAAGCAGCGCACCGCCGATAACCACCACGGCCGCGACAATGACCCTTCGGCGCCGGATCACCGCCGACGGTTCGGGATGAGTCGGGGCCGGCTCCGTCATGCCGGTTTGAGCCTCGGCACCAAGTTGATCAGAGTGTCAAGCCCGGTTCGCAGCGCGGCCGCGACGGGGCCTGGCATCAGCTCGAGCAGGCCGAGCGCAGGCCGCGCGATCGACGGGGTCACCGCGCGAGCCAGCTGTTGGATGCGCACGGTGTCTCCCCCAGCCCACGACGGATCGGTATCGGCTAGATGGTGTGGGTCGGCGAGGTCGTTGACCGGTCGCGGTCGATCGCTTGACAGCGCACGGGAAATCGCATGGTCGACGCCCAGCAGCCCGCCGGGTGGATCGGGCACGAAATCGCGCAGCCGCGCCTCGGACGCCATCATCGGATGATCGAGGGACTCCACCAGATCGGCGGCAAGGCCGCCTGGGACGGGCAGCACCGCGGCCGTCATCCGGGACACCACACTGGTGTCCACGCCGTTAATGGCAACTTCCGCACGCCACCTGCCAGAGACCCTGGCATAGGCCCGCAGCAGGTCACCGTATGTCGTCGTGTCAGGGCCGAAGATGTCGTAGGCGCCGGCGGGCACGCGCTCACCGTCGAAAGCAGCGACGAGGTAGTACAAAACGTCGCGGATCGAGATCGGATCGATCGGATTCGCCGACCACGACGGCATCGGCGTCAACCAGAACCGGTCGCCGACGTAGCGGAGCATCTCGAAGGACGTCGACCCCGAGCCGATGATCATCGCGGCACCCAGCCACACCACGTCGGGCCCGCCATCGACACTCAAACAGTGGGCCACCTCGGCGCGACTGGTCAGGTGTTCAGAAAGTTCGTCGCCCTCGGGGACGAAGCCGCCGAGGTAAACGATCCGCCGGACCCCACCGTCCTTGGCAGCGTTGGCGACGTTGGCGGCGGCTTGGTTGTCGGCGTCGCGAAAGTCCGGTTGGCCGATGGCGTGCACCAGGTAGTACACGACGTCGATCGGTCCCGCGTCGGCGAAAGCCTGCTTGGCAGAAGCTTCGTCGCGGGCGTCCAACGCGACGCCGGTGACTTGGTCATGCCAGCCGAAGTCGGCCAGCCGGTCGGGGTCTCGCGTGGTGGCGACGACGTCGTGGCCCTCATCGAGCAGCGCACTGACGAGCCGCGAGCCGACATAACCGGTGGCGCCGGTAACCAGGATTCGCACGGAAGTCACCGTACGGACGTACCCGCCGCCGTCGAATCTAAATCAAATTATCGGGTGCGAACTCACAGCATTGCCAGACGGCTTGTGCCACTGAGGGATTAGCCGATGGCGTCGCGATGCAGCTCGATGAGCCGTTGATACACCTCGGCGTTGTGGCGGTTGTTGGCGATCTCGGCATCGCTGAGCTCGCGCCGGACACTGCCAGGCACGCCGGCCACCAGGGATCGTGGCGGCACCGCGACGCCCTGCGGGACCAACGCGCCCGCCGCGATCAGAGAGCCCTTGCCGATCGTCGCCCCGTTGAGAATGACAGCGCCCATGCCGATCAGAACGTCGTCCTCGACAACGCAGCCGTGCAGCACCGCGTTGTGGCCGACGCTGACCCCGGCGCCGACGCTGACCGGGAATTCGGAGTCGACGTGGATGGTGACGCCGTCCTGGATATTCGTGCCGAATCCGATTTCGATCGGCTCGGCCTCGGCGCGCAGCGTGGCTCCATACCAGACGCTGGCCCTGGCGGCGAGCGTCACCTGGCCGATCACGCAGGCGTTGGGCGCGAGCCAGCTTTCGGCATGAAGCGAGGGTTCGCGACCGCGAATGGGCAGAATCAGCGGCTCAGGCATGCGGGTCATCGTATTGGTTGCAGAAGAGTGCATGCTTGCGGTTATCTGCATTGGATCGTAGGATTCAGCCGTGAACAGGATAGATCGCCGCAAGCAGGAAGTGCGCGACCGAATTCTGGGTGCGGCTTTCGACCTGTTCCTGGAACAGGGCGCGTCTGCCACGACGATCGAGGACATCTGCGAGCGCGCCGACGTCGCGAATCGAACGTTCTTCAACCACTTCGCCACCCGGCACGACATGATGCAGGCGCTTGCTGAGAGCCGCCTGCTCAACCTCCACGACGTCGTGTTCGATCGCGCCGATGAGCCGATTCCGGCGCGATTGATCGGGATATTCGACGACATCGCGAAAGCGCTGAGCAGTTCGAGTGACACCTATCGCGAGGTGATCGCGGAGATGCTGGCCGCCGCGGGGTACGGCATTCAGCGTGGTTTCGCCATGCACGACACATTCCTCGAACTCGTCAAGGAAGGCGTTGCCCGCGGCGAGGTCACCGCCCGCCACGACGCCCAGACGCTGGCCGACATCATCGTCGGCGCGTTGACCGGCGGCATCGTGAATTGGACTGTGGATAAGACGTATTCGCTCAAGACGGGGCTTCATGACTTGGCCGTCGCGCTGGCCGATCTGTTGGGCCGCGACTCGAATGGCTGACGTCGTATACCTGCGGTCCTACGACGACCGCACCCGTCTCGACGACGAGATCGGGCAGCGGGTGCTCGATGCGACGATCGATCTGCTGCGAGAAGTGCCGTACTGCGGGATCACCATGCGGTCGATCGCCAAGCGCGCTGGCGTTTCTCACGGCGAGATCTGCGCCTACTTCCGGTCGAAGGACGCGATCGTCGCCGAGATCTATCTCGAGCGGCTGCGGGCCGCGCCGTTGGTGGTCGACCTCGAACAATCCGCGCAAGCGCGGATATCCGCACAGTTCTCGCAGTTGGTCATGCTGCTGGCCGACGAACCGGGAATCGCGGCGGCCTGCTCGAGCGCGCTCATCTGCGACGCGCCGTCCGTTCGCGCGATCCGGCAGCGGATCCACGCGGAGCTGCAACGGCGCGTGCGCACAGTGTTGCGCTCGGGTGCATGGCCTGAGGTGGTCGAGACGCTGGAGTTCGGTCTGCTCGGCGCGCTGGTGCAGGCCAGCTGTGGCTCGGGGACGTTCACCGAGAACGCCGACGACCTGGCGAGCGTGGTGGCCGTCGTGCTGCCTGACGGCTAGCCGCCCTGGTACACCTTGCGATAGCTCGACGGCGACATCCCGACACCGCGGCGCAGATGATGGCGCAGGTTCCCGCCCGATCCGAGGCCGGCCAGCCGGGCGACCTCATCGACCGGCAGATCGCGCGACTCCAACAGCTCGCGGGCGCGATCGACACGGCGGTTACGCACCCATACGCCGGGCGACTGCCCCGTCTCCTCGCGGAATCGACGGTTGAAGGTACGAGCGCTCATGCTCGCATGCCGGGCCAGCCGCTGCACCGTGAGCGCTTCGTCGAGGTGTTGCAGCGCCCACTCGCGAGTCGCGGCGGTGGAGAAGTGATCCGGCGCAGGCACCTGCCTGTCGATGAACTGCGCCTGTCCACCCTCTCGCCACGGTGGAACCACGCAATACCTGGCGACGGCGTTGGCCACCTGCGCGCCGTGATCGCTGCGAATGATGTGCAGGCACAGGTCAATTCCGGCGGCGAGCCCCGCCGAGGTGAGCACGTCGCCGTCGTCGACGAACAACACGTTCTCGTCGAGCAGCACCTGCGGATGCAACGAGCGCATCGAATCGGCGAACTTCCAATGCGTTGTCGCCTTCCGCCCGTCGAGCAGTCCTGCCGCAGCAAGCACGAACGCGCCCGTGCAGATCGACACCAACCGGGTGCCAGGCCGGATCCGCGCCAACGCGTCGGACACCTCAGGCGCCAGCACGCCGTCGACGCGCGCGGGCGGGTAGCGCGTGCCGGGGATCACGACGGTGTCGGCGGTCGCCAGCACCTCAGGGCCGGCGGCGGGCAACAGGTCGAACCCCGTCGTCGCCGCAACAGGTCCAGGCATGAGCCCACAGGTCACCACGTCGTAGAGCGCGTTGCCGTCGGCGTCGGTCGCGTTGGAGAACATCGTCGGCGCGATGGCGGCATCGAAACCAACCACCGGTGGCAGCAGCAGGACGGCGATGCGATGCATGCCGACATTCTGGCACGTTTTTAACGAATGGTGTCATTCATGCCACTTGTCGCGGCCCGTCGGATCAACGACATTGATCCGGTGACGTTCACCGCCGCGCAGAAGAGCACGCCCGTGGCTCGCATTCACTGGGCCTGGGTGGTGGCCGCCGTCAGCTTCATCGCGATCCTCGGCGCTGCGGGTTTCCGCTCGGTGCCTGGCGTCATGATGAACCCGCTCCATCACGAATTCGGGTGGTCACACGGGGTCGTGGGGCTGGCGATGTCGGTCAACATGACGTTGTTCGGGCTGACCGCACCGTTTGCCGCGGCCCTGATGGACCGATTCGGTGTGCGACCCGTGCTGTCGGCGGCCCTGCTGCTGATCGCGACGGGATCGGCGCTGAGCGTGACGATGACCACCAGCTGGCAGCTGGTGCTGCTATGGGGCGTGCTGGTCGGTGTCGGCACCGGCTCGATCTCGATGGGCTTCGTCGCCACCGTTGCGACCCGCTGGTTCGAGGCGAAGCGCGGCCTCGTCACCGGCGTGCTGACCGCGGCGAGCGCGACCGGGCAACTGATCTTCCTGCCCATCGTCGCCGAGGTGACCACCAGGCACGGGTGGCGCTGGGCGTCTCTGATCGTCGCGGCGGCCGCCCTCAGTGTGGTGCCGCTGGTGCTCGTGTTCATGCGGAACTACCCACAGGACAAGGGTTTAACCCCGTACGGTGCGACGGCCGCTGCCGAGCCTGCCGTCGTACCCGCTTCGAGTTTTGCCGCCGCGTTCGACGGGTTGCGCATCGGCGCACGCGTGCCTGCCTTCTGGCTGCTTGCCGCGAGCTTCGCGATCTGCGGGATGACGACAAACGGGTTGATCGGCACGCACTTCATCCCGGCCGCCAACGACCATGGAATGCCGACCACGGTCGCAGCCGGCTTACTCGCAACCATCGGCATCCTTGACGTCGCAGGCACGGTGTTCTCCGGCTGGCTGACCGACCGCGTTGACCCGCGACTGCTCCTGGTCGTCTACTACGCAGGTCGCGGGCTGTCGCTGCTGCTGTTGCCGTCGCTGCTGTCACCTCAGGCCGAACCGAGCACGTGGGTGTTCGTCATCTTCTACGGCCTGGACTGGGTGGCCACCGTACCGCCGACGATCGTGTTGTGCCGCAACTACTTCGGCGCGCGCACCCCCGTCGTGTTCGGCTGGGTATTCGCCTCCCACCAGTTTGGCGCCGCGATCGCCGCCGCAGGGGCGGGCCGGCTGCGCGATCTGCAGGGCAATTACGACACCGCGTTCTACCTGGCGGCCTGCCTGTGTCTCGTCGCTGTGATCCTTTGCGCAAACGTGCGGAAAGTGCAGGTCAGCGCACCTGTTGCGTGAGTTTCGGTCAACACTGACTTTGGCGTTGGGTGTTCGCTGCCTCTACCATGCGATGCGGGTTGAGGGACCTGACGAGCCGAGGAGCCGGAGTTGAAGACTCGCACCAGCAAGACCTTGGGCGCTGCCGCGGGCATCGCCGCGATCGTGGCATCGCTGCCGTTTGCGATCACCGCCAATGCCGACGATCCAACGCCGGCGCCTGCCCCCGCGAACCCGATCCCCGACCTTCAGGGGTCGGGCTGCGACGCGTTCAGGGCGGCGCAGCCCAACTGGAAGGACTTCAACAGCCAGCCGGTCGGCAAGGTGCTCGCCAGCATCCCGGACATCTCAACGTTCAACTCGCTGGTCTCAGGGCAGGCCAACCCGGCCGTCAACATCGTCGACGTGCTCGACAACGGCCCCTACGTGGTGTTCGCGCCGACCAACGATGCGTTCGCAGCGGACCCGGGCCTCGACGCCGTCAAGGCCGACCCCGCGGCGCTGTACAAGCTCGACTACTACCACGTCTTCCTCGGCCTGCTCGGTACCGACGACGTGCACGGTCAGCGGCCGACCCAGCAGGGCGCCGAGATCAAGGTGACCGGCAAGGGCGGCGACATCAAGGTCAACGACACCGCCAAGCTCGTCTGCGGTGCGATCCAGGCCGCCAATGCGCGGATCTACATCATCGACACGGTGCTCGATCCCGCGACGGGCCCTGAGCCGATCACGCCGACCGGCACCAGCTCGACAAGCACGACCACGACGACCACCACGTCGGCCGAGGCGCCCCCGCCACCGCCTGCGAGCGACCAGCACATGCCGGCTCCCGCTCCGGCCGGCTAGAGCACGCCGAAACGGACGTTTGGGCGGGAAAGTACGAGTAGATCCCGCCAAGACGTCGATCTCGACGCGGGTTAGAGCCCTAGGTCGCGGCCGATGATCTCTTTCATGATCTCGGTGGTTCCACCGAAGATCGTCTGGATGCGGACGTCGACGTAGTCACGCGCGACCTTGTACTCGTTCATGTAGCCGTACCCGCCGTGCAGCTGCACGCAGTTGTCGACGACCCTCTTGCCGAGCTCGGTGCACCACCACTTGGCCTTCGACGCCTGCACCGCGGTCAGCTCCTTGTCGACGGCGGCGCGCAGGCAGCGGTCGATGTACTGCTCGGCGATCTCGAGCTCGGTGTCCATCTCGGCCATCAGGAACCGGTTGTGCTGGAAGCTGCCGATCGGCTGACCGAACGCCTTGCGGTCCTTGACGTATTGCAGTGTCTCGCGCCAGGTTTCGCGCGCGCCTGCAATCGCGGAGATAGCGATTGACAGTCGCTCGGACGGCAGGTTATGCATGAGGTGGTAGAAGCCCTTGCCCGCCTCTCCGAGGAGGTTGGTACCGGGCACTCGTACGTTCTCGAAGTGCAGCTCGGCGGTGTCGGCGGCGTGTAGCCCCATCTTGTCGAGCTTGCGTCCGCGTTCGAAGCCCTCCATGCCACGCTCGACGACCAACAGCGAGAAGCCCTTGTGGCCCGCGTCGGGATCCGTACGCGCGACGACGATGACGAGGTCGGAGTTGATGCCAGCCGAGATGAATGTCTTGGAGCCATTGAGGATCCAGTCGTCGCCGTCGCGGACCGCTGATGTCTTGATGCCTGCCAGGTCGCTACCCGCGCCGGGCTCGGTCATCGCGATCGCGCCGATCAGCTCGCCCGTGATGTAGCCCGGTAGCCACCGCTCCTTCTGCTCGTCGTTGGCCAGTCCTGCGAAATAGGGGCCAACGATGTCGTTCTGCAGGCTCAGGCCAGGAGTAGCTGGACCGAACTTCGCGAACTCCTCGTCGATCACGGCGTTGAAGCGGAAGTCGTCGACGCCTCCGCCGCCGTACTCCTCGGGCATGTTGAACCCGATGAGACCGTATTTGCCTGCGGCCACGTAGGATTCGCGGTCGACGAGGCGCTCGCTCTCCCACTTCTCGACGTGCGGCGCGCACTCCTTTTCCAGGAACTGGCGTGCGGTTTCGCGCAGCTGCTCGTGCTCGGGTTCGAATACCAGTCGCTTCATCACTTCGCCTTCCAAACTGGTTGCCGCTTCTCGGCGAACGCCAGGGGCCCTTCCTTAGCGTCCTCGGATCTGATCAGCGTGCCGATCTCGCGCATGGTCCTCGCCCAGCCCGGTTCGTCACCGGAGATAACGCCGTCGTCGACGCCGTTGGCCACCCGCTTGCTGGCCCATACCGCCAGCGGTGCGTTGACGGTGATCCGTTCGGCGAGCGCCAGCGCCGCGTCCACAGCGGTGCCGTCGGGCACGACCTGATTGATGAGGCCCCATTTGAGCGCGTCGGCTGAGCTCATCGGCTCACCGGTGAAAATCAGCTCCATCGCGACCTTGCGCGGCAGGTGGTCAACGATCCGGAACACGCCACCGGCGGCGGCGATGAGTCCGCGCTTGACCTCGGGCAGGCCGAACTTCGCGCGTTCCTCGGCGACCACCAGGTCGCTCGCAAGCGCCAGCTCGCTACCGCCGCCAAGCGCGGTGCCGTTGACCGCTGCGATGGTCGGCTTGTCGATGTAGTGGTGAACGTAGCCCGCGAAGCCCCATTCGCCGTGCTCGGGATGGAACAGATTCTCCCGCCGTGAGATCGCCTTCAGATCGGCTCCTGCGCAAAACGATTCACCGGCACCGGTGATCACCACCGCGCGCACGTCGGCGTCGTCCTGCGCCTCCTGCAGCGCGTCGCCCACCGCGATGCTCACCGCGCTGTTGACCGCGTTGCGCGCCTCGGGGCGGTTGATCGTGATGAGCAGGACGTTGCCCCGCCGCTCGGTGAGAGCGGCGGGGACCGTCACGGCCTCGGTCACAGCAGTTCGAGGATGGTGGCGTTGGCCTGACCGCCGCCCTCGCACATGGTCTGCAGGCCGTACTTAATTCCGTTGTCCCGCATGTGGTACAGCATTGTGGTCATGATCCGGGCGCCGGAGCCGCCGAGCGGGTGGCCCAGCGCGATCGCGCCGCCGTTCGGGTTCAGCTTTTTCTCGTCGGCGCCGATGTCCTTGAGCCAGGCCAGCGGCACGGGCGCGAACGCCTCGTTGACCTCGAACACCCCGATGTCCTCGAGCTTGAGACCCGAGCGCTTGAGCGCCTTCTGAGTGGCCGGGATGGGCGCGGACAGCATGATCACCGGGTCGGCACCGGCCAGCGTCGCGGTGTGCACCCTTGCGATCGGCTTGAGCCCCAACGACTTCGCCTTCTCAGCCGACATGAACAGCAGCGCGGCCGAACCGTCGGAGATCTGAGACGAGTTCCCGGCATGGATCACGCCATCCTCTTTGAACGCGGGCTTGAGCTGCGCCATCTTCTCGATCGGGGTGCCACGACGGATGCCCTCGTCCTTGAGCACGACATTCCCGTCCTGATCCTTGATGCCAACGATCTGGTCGTCGAACGCGCCGGAATCCTGTGCGGCGGCGGCCTTCTCGTGTGAATCGAGGGAGAACTGGTCGAGCGTGGTGCGATCGAAGCCCCACTGCTCGGCGATCATCTCGGCGCCGGTGCCCTGGTTCGGCGTCTGGGTGTACCGCGCTCGGAAGGCCTCCGGATACGGATGACCACCGTTGGAAAGCGAAGCGCCCATCGGCGTGCGCGACATCGACTCGACGCCACCGGCGACGACGACGTCGTAGTGGCCTGCCACCACTCCTGCGGCGGCGAAGTGCACCGACTGCTGACTCGACCCGCACTGCCGGTCCACGGTCACACCGGGGACGCTCTCGGGCCAGCCTGCCGCCAGCACCGCGGTGCGGGCGATGTCGAGCGCCTGCTCGCCTGCCTGCATGACACAGCCCCAGATGACGTCGTCGACGATCTCCGGATCGATGCCCGCGCGCTCGGCGAGCCCGTTGAGCACCTGTGCGGACAGCTCGCCGGGGTGAACACCCGACAGACCGCCGTTGCGCTTGCCGACCGGCGACCGCACGGCCTCGACGATGACTGCTTCAGCCATGACACTTCTCCTTTGAATGTGATGTAGTCCCCGAAATGTATCCCGAACGTAGTTGAACAAAGTTTACTAGGTCAACCTACTGGTTGGTAGGCTGGCGGCAGACGTTCGTGCCCGCCCGAGTACATCCGACATGGTTTACTGAGTTGCATAGCTCGGGGAACCACTGTTTGGGAGATGTTGTGACACGAAGCACACCGCTGGCGCCGATGATCGGCCCCGACGCCGTCCCGGCGAGTGCGGCTGTCCGGTCACCGAAAACTGCCGAGCTCGTCGCCGGCACGCTGCGGCGGATGGTCGTCGACGGTCAGCTCAAGGACGGCGACTTCCTGCCCAACGAAGCCGAGCTGATGGCCCACTTCGCAGTAAGTCGTCCGACGCTGCGCGAGGCGGTCCGGGTGCTTGAGTCCGAACGGCTCGTTGAAGTGCGACGCGGATCGCGCACCGGTGCCCGCGTGCGGGTGCCAGGGCCGGAGATCGTCGCCCGGCCCGCCGGTCTGCTGCTCGAGTTATCGGGCGCCACCATCGCCGACGTCATGGTCGCGCGCGCAGGCATCGAACCGATGGCCGCGCGGCTGCTTGCCGAGTCCGGCACCCCAGAGGCGTTCGAAGAACTGGAAAAGATGATCGCCGAACACATCCCCGTCGGCTGGCAATCCGATCGGCTGGCCCAGACCACCGGGGATTTTCACCGTCGAATGGTGGAGTTGTCTGGCAACGCCACACTCGCGATCATCGCGGGCATGCTGCACGAGATCACTGTGCGGCACACCGCATTCGTGTTCAAGGAAGGCCGCCCGGTGTCGAAGGCGGACTACGACAAGCTGATGCGGTCGTATGGCCGCCTGATGAAGTTGCTGCGCGCCGGGGACGGCGCCGCGGCCGAAGCGCACTGGCGCAAGCACCTCGACGTCGCACGAGAACTGTCGTTGCAGGGACTCGAGGACGTCAAGGTCCGCGACGTCATGGGCTAGAAGCGTCGCCGGCGCCTAGCTGCCCAATCCGCGAGCGTGCGTGTTTGCACGCGACACGCCGCAGGAATCCGGCACATTCTGCACACTCGGCGACAGCGAGCGTGCGGATACTGCCCGCGGATCGCGGCGTGTCGGTGTGCAGACACGCACGCTCGCGGTAGTCGAACCAGACAGCCACCGGATCAGGTGGCGTCAGCGCTGTCCTTCTCCCATGTCACGTGTACCGGCACTGTGTCATCCCACGGCTGCCGCGTCACCATGTCGGCGACTTTGACGTAGCCCCTTTCGAATTCGCCGGTGGCAGCGTCGACGAGCCGGTACTGCTGGGTCTGCCGATGGATCGGTTGTGCGTCTAGCAGCAGAACCCGAATCTCACCGGGTTCGAAGTTGCACCGCTCGTGCAGGGCGGCGATCAGCTGCTCGTTGTGCATGTGACCGTCGCCGAAGTTCCATCCGATTGCGGTGGAACAGATGCGCTCGCCGTCGGTGAGCATGTACTCGTCCTCGTTCCATCCCGCCATCGCCCGGTGCGCGAGGGTGAACATCGCGCGGCCGTGAGTGTTGAAGGAGCGGAACGCGTACCCCATATAGAGGTACATCTCCGCGGTTTCCTTGCTGCCGTAGAACTTCTCCATCTGTGCGGCGGGCATGCTGGCGATCGAGACGATGTTGTCGGCGATCTTCTGCTCGGCTGACGGCTTGATGCACCACAAGCCGGTGTCCCAGTTGCCCGCGTAATACCGCATCCCCGGCAGGAAGGACACCTTGCGGGGGAACAGATTTCCGATCACGACGGTGCCCGCTACCACGACGAACAGGACTATCGGCAGTGGTGTCGTCATGTCGGTGAGTCCGACGTGAGCGTGGCCGACGAACAGCGCAAGCACGCTGAACATCATGAACACGTTCCACTCGAGCGGCACCCCCATCGGTATCGACGACAGGATGCCGAAGTGGAAGCAGAGCATGACGAACGCGGCGATCGCCGTCGGCCAGCCGCCATGGGAGAAGAACAACACCAGCGGGACGAGCCCCTCAATCGCGGTGCTGAAGTGCGCGAGCCACCGAGACAGTCGCCCTGGCCGCAGATCGTCGGGGAAGTGTTCGAAGAACATCCGCTTGATGAACCGCGGCCGGAACACCGGGTTGTTGCTCATCATCGTCGAGATCACGAACGGGAAGTGCTTGTTGAGCTTGGACGTCGCGGCGCCGAGCCAGATCACCAGGCAGACCAGCTTCGCGGCGATGATCATGTCCACCCCGTAGCCGGCGAACAGGAACACCACCGTGAACGACGCGTACACCTCGCCGCGGGCGGCCAGGAAGATGACCTTGTCGCGCAGGCCGGCCGCGGCAAGCAGGCCGAGGATCGTCCAGATCTGCCACATCGGCAGCACGCCGACCGTGGTGCCGAGCGCCGAAATCGGCCCGGTGCCGTCGGAGAACAACGCGACCACAACCATCACCAGCAGTGCCGCGTACAGCAGCGCGTCGATAGGCGTGCGTGCCGTGCCCTTGGTCAGCGGAATCCGGCTCGGCCATGGTGGCAGCCGAATGGTGTTGGGCCGCAGCCAGTACAGGATCGATCCCAGCGGTGGGAAGAACCTGTTGTTCAGGGGGCCGAATCCGCATCCGAGACCGACGACCTCGAACAGCATCGTGTAGAGCACGACCTTTTCGAACACGATCGGCTCGGCGTACCAGGCCGTCACGTTGGTGAACCCGTCGATGCCCTTCGTGGTCAGCACGATCAGGCAAGCCGCGAGGACGTACAGCAGAATCTTCACGACATAGAAGAGGTGCAGCACGACGGGCGTCCCGAACCCGACCTCGGCCCAGTGCCTGGCCATCGGAACAATCTTCTCGGCGCGGGTGCCCTTACTCCACTCTTCGTAGTCGACGACGGGCGCGTCCTGCTTGAGAAAACCCATGGCCGCAAGACTAGAACGTGTTCTAGCCGCGTGGAATCGGTTTAGCCTTACCCGATGACCACCTTTGCCCTCGTGCACGGCGGATACCACGGCTCCTGGTGCTGGGAGCACTTGACGCCGCTCCTGGAACAAGCGGGCCACGACGTGGTGGTCATGGACCTGCCCCTCGAGGACAGCGCCGCCACGTTCGACACGTATGCCGACGTGGTGTGTGCGGCCCTTGCCGATTGCGGTGACGATGTTGTTCTTGTCGGACACTCCTACGCCGGAAACACCATTCCCTTGGTGGCCGCCCGACGGCCCCTACGACATCTGGTTTATCTGTGCGCAATGATCCCCGACATCGGCCGCAGCCTTGCCGAGCAATTGACCGACAAACCGGAGATGCTCAACCCGGTCTTCGAACGTGGATTAAGCGAGCTCGATGAGCAGCTGCGACAGGGGTGGACCGACCTCGACATCGCGCGTGAGGTGTTCTACGGCGACTGCGACGAACAGTTTGCCCAGGCTGCGCTCAGCCGGCTTCGACCCCAGTCGGTATATCCGGCGATCCAACCGTGCTCACTGGCCGAACACCCCAGGGTGTCAACCACATACGTGGTGTGCAGCGACGACCAGATGCTGCGGCCCGAATGGTCACGACAAGCTGCTGGCGAGCGGCTCACCGCCGAACTCATCGAGCTTCCAGGGCACCACTCGCCGTTCTACTCACGCCCCTCGGTGCTCGCCGACGTACTGCTCGGCTTGGCGAGCTAGGCGTCGGCCTTCGCCGGTGGCCGCCAGAAGATCACCAGCTGTCCGATGCCGCCCGCAAGCCCGAGCCCGGCCGAGATCAGCAGACCCCACCAGCCGTGCAGGAAGTCGTAGAGGCTCGACTTGCGGAAGAGCGCATAGTCCAGGCTGAACCTGCCGGGCCCGATCGTGGCGACCGCCACCGCTGACACCGCCAGGATCAGGTTGTACTCCCAGCCCTCCTTGACGATGAAGAAGCCGTTGGGCCGGTGCACGGTCCATGCCGCCACGAACATCAGCGCGACGAACCCGGCCGCGGGTATCGGCGTCAGCAGCCCGGCCGCCAAACCGAGCCCCGCCGACATCTCCGTGGTGGCGGCGATCCTCGCGTGGAACATGCCCGGCTTCATGCCCATGCTGTCGAACCAGCCAGCGGTGCCCGCCAAGCCGCCCTTGCCGAAGAACTTGTTGTAGCCGTGTGCGGCCATGGTCAGGCCAAGCACTACGCGCAATATCAGCAGCCCGGTGTCAATGGCCGTGTGGTCAGTCATGCAACAAAATCTAGGCCATGTGTTAAACGGCCGCCCAGCCCCCGTCCACACTGAGGACAGTTCCGTGGATGTTTGCGGCGGCGTCGCTGGCCAGGAACACCACCGCGGCGGCGACCTCGGCCGGTGTGCTCATCCGCCGCGACGGAATGCGGGCCAGCATCGGCGCGACGTGGTCCGCGAACTGCTGCTGGCGTTCGGTCGCGATCGGTCCCGGCGCGACCGCGTTGACCCGAACACCGAACGGCCCGTACTCGTCGGCCCACGAGTGGGTGAACGAATGGATCACGGCCTTATTGGCTGAATAGACTGCCGACCCGGCGCTGCCGCGAAGACCGGTTATCGACCCGATGTTGACGATCACTCCCTCACCACGCTCGACCATTGCCGGAGCCACTGCGCCGGTCAACAGGAATGGCGCGAACACGTTGACCGAGAACGCATCCCGCAGCAGTTCTTCGGAGATCTCGGCCGTCGGCGTCGGCATCATCAGCATCGCGGCGTTGTTGACCAGGATGTCGATCCGCCCGCCCGCCGCGGCGGTGGCCTGTTCGGCGAGGCGACGCACTCCGTCCTCCCACGCCCCGAGGTCGGCGGCGACGAACTCGGCCGTGCCGCCTGCCGACCGGATGTCGGCGACGACGACATCGCCACGGGCCTTGTCGCGGCCGCTGACGATGACCTTGGCACCCTCTGCCGCCAGCGCGGAGGCGATAGCCACCCCAAGACCGCCGGTAGAACCCGTAACCAGTGCTGTGCGGCCTGCCAGCCGCGTTCTGTTTGAACTCATGATTCCACTGGTACGCTGGCAAAAATGGACCTGCAAGTCCAGAAACTGACGGCCAAGGGCCAGGCCACACGACAGCGCATCATCGAGGGCGCCGCCGCCGAGATCCGCGAACGCGGTGTCGCCATCGCCACGCTCGACGACATCCGTGCGCGCACACGGACCTCCAAAAGCCAGCTGTTTCACTATTTCCCGAACGGCAAGGAACAGCTGCTACTCGCCGTCGCCGAGCGCGAGGCGCAGACGGTCCTGGACGACCAACAGCCCTACCTCGGCGCGTTGACATCGTGGGCGGCGTGGCAGCGGTGGCGTGACGCCGTCGTCGACCGGTACCGCAGGCAGGGACAGCACTGCCCGCTCGCCGTGCTGATGTCCGAGATCGGCCGCACCACACCCGGCGCTCAGGCGGTCACTTCTGCGCTCATGCGCAAGTGGCACGACGAGATCGCGGCCGGCGTGCGTCACATGCAGGCCCAGGACAAGGTCGCCGCCAGGCTGGACGCGGATCGGGTGGCGGCCGCGCTTCTTGCCGGGATCCAGGGCGGCGTCGGCGTCATGCTCGCCACCGGCGATCTCGGTTATCTCGAAGCGGCGCTCGACGTCGGGATCGAGTCGCTCCGCCAGGAGGGTTAGGCGACGCCTGCGGTCATGTGTCGCTTGCCCCACTGGCACATCGCCTCGGTTACCGGACGCAGCGACTCACCGTACTCGGTCAGCGAATACTCCACGCGCGGCGGCACTTCGGCAAACACCTCGCGGGCGACGACGCCGTCGGTCTCCAGCTCTCGCAGTTGACGGGTCAGCACGCGGTCACTGATCCCGGTGGTCTTGCGCCGCAACTCGGCGAAGCGGTGCGGTCCGGTGTGCATCATGTGGAAGATCAGCACGGCCTTCCACTTGCCACCGATGACCGCGAGTGTCGCCTCCACCGGACATCCGAACTGGTCGTCCATACCCACCTCCCGGTCAGTAGCTCACCTCAAAGTGCGTACTTATCGGTGTCAGCCCTCGGCCGTAGCGTAGTCCCGATGAAGATCGCAATCATTGGAGCAGGGAACGTCGGGCGTGCGCTCGGGGGTGCGTGGGGCGCCGACCACGACATCACCTACGGCGTCCGCTCCCCCGACGACGCCAAGTACGCCGACCTCGATGCACCAGCCGCCGCCAACGGGGAGGCCGCCGCGGCCAGCGACGTGGTCGTCCTCTGCACGCCGTGGCAGGGAACCGAGCAGGCCGTCAAGGCGTGTGGCGACCTCACGGGCAAGGTGCTCATCGACTGCACCAACCCGCTCACCCCCGATGTCACCGCGCTCGAGGTCGGGCACACCACGTCCGGCGCCGAGCAGGTCGCGACGTGGTCGCCGGGCGCGCGGGTGTGCAAGGCCATGAATCAGATCGGCGCGCCGCTGATGGACCATCCCCAATTGCCAAGCACACCAGTCATGTTCGTCTGCGGCGACGACGAGGCGGCCAAGCAGGTCGCCGCAGACCTGGTGACACAGTTGGGCTTCGAAACCGTCGACGCGGGCGACCTCACGGTGGCCCGGTTGCTGGAACCGTATGGGCTGCTATGGATCCACCTGGCGCTGCGGCGCGGCTTCGGCATCAACTGGGGCTTCGGGCTGCTGCGGGGAAAGGACTGACATGACCATCGAGTACATCCGGTACCGAATCGACGAGGACCGCCGCGAGCAGTTCGTCAACGCTTACCTGACAGCGGCGGAGGCGCTCGACGACAGCCCGTACTGCCTGGCCTATGAGCTCTCGCATTGTGAGGAGGAACCGGAGCGATTCGTGCTGCGCATCCAATGGACCTCGACCGACGATCACCTTGGCAAGTTCCGCCCCAGCGAGCAATTCCGTCGGTTCTTCCCACCTATCAAGCCGTACGTCGACGACATCGAGGAGATGCAGCACTACCAACCGGTCGAGGCGCTGACCCGGATCAAGTGAGCGCGTGTTCGAGCCGCTCGACGTAGGCGTCGACGTCACCGATCGCCGACTCGGCGGCGTGCACGCTGATCGCGATGGTGTCGCCGATGCCGCCCACCACGTGTGTCAGTCCCATCATCGGCGACAGTCCGGCGAAGGCCGCCACCATCGTCACGGGCGCACCACCGAAGCTGAAATCCTTGGCGCCGAAATTCACGCTCGAGACGACGGTATTGCCGGTCACCTGTGCGACACGGACATCGGGATCGAATCGGTCCATGCCCCAACGCAACAACGGAGCCGGTGTCGCCGCGAAGGCCAGGTCCGCCATACGCATCGCAGGGTGGGCGGCCCGGCGGCGCCGCTCGTCGAGGTCGAGGGCGATCCTGACGCAGCGTTCAGGCTCGGCGAGCTCCGGGTAGAGACCGACGCCGACGTTCCCGAAGTGGTTGTACGCCAAGCGTGGCGGCGGTTTGGCCATCGGCACCTCCGCGCCGAGGAACGATGGGTCGTCCCCGAGGGTGCGCAGATGGTCCGCGAGCGCTCCAGACACCACTGACAGAGCGGCAACGGTGACGGTGGGGCCATGCAGGTCGGAACGGCTTCGCACCACGGTCCGCAGGTGCGTCGGGCCTGTCGGTCGCGCATTCGTCCTCAGCGCAGGACGCAGATCGGCCGGTGGCGGAACCCTTCCCGCATCGGTGTCTTCGGCCATCTGGCGATGGGCTCGGGCTGCACGAAAACCCAAGAACGGCAGTGCGATTAGCCCGGGCGGCGAGGCATCAATCTCGGGTACCGCAGCATTGAGGCGGCCGAACATGATCGCTGCGGGCACAGAGGTTCGGCCCCCGCCGCCAAGCGCATGTGAGATCTGAAATACCGCGACTGTGCCAGGGCCCACAACTCCAGGCACGCCGTCGATGCCGGTGAACACGTGCAACCGCCACGCCGCCACCCTTGCATCCAGACGGTCAGCGGTGAGTGCAATCACCTGGGCCAGGCATGACGCCCAGGTGCGGTCTTCGATGTCGTGCACGACGAACAGCGAGTGGTCGACGTCGCGGTGCACCCATGCGGGGTACGTGAGGAGAGAGTCATCGCCGATGCGCACCGTCAGGTCGGTGCAGCCGCTGGCACGCTCGGCGATTTGCTCGAGGGCCTGCTCCAGGTCGGCAGGCACGCCCGCGAAGCCGTACAGCAGGACGGTGTCGTTGGGGATCTTCGCCGACATCCAGTGCGTCTGCGCATCAACCGCCGACAGCCGACGCTTTGCCATCCTCTCAGGCTAGGCTCTTCAGCCATGCTTCCGCCTCCAAGGGACGACGGCGTCGTGGTGATCACCGGCGCGTCGTCGGGAATCGGCGAGGAGTTGGCCCGTGAATTTTCCCGCCGCGGTTACCGATTGGTGTTGGTGGCTCGCCGTGCCGACAGGCTCACTGCCCTGGCGGAGGAACTGGGCGGCAAGGCCCACGTGCTGCCGGCCGATCTGTCGAAACGCGATGAACGTGCGGCGCTTCCCGACCAGGTAGCGGCTCTTGGGGTCATCCCGGACATCCTGGTCAACAACGCCGGAATGTCGAATCTCGGCCCGGTCGCGCAATCGGATGTGGAGGCGGAACTCAGGCTCATCGAGGTCGACGTCAGCGCCGTCGTCGACCTGTGCAGCCGTTTCGTGCCGAGCATGGTCGCGCGGGGCCGGGGCGCGGTGCTCAACGTCGCGTCGGTCGGCGCCTTCGGCCCGGTGCCCGGCCAGGCGACGTACGGTGCCGCCAAGGGTTTCGTGCTTTCCTACACCGACGCGATGCGAGAAGAACTCCGCGGCACCGGCGTCACCGCGGCCACGCTATGCCCGGGGCCCGTGCGCACCGGGTTCGGCGAGGGGATGGGCATTTCCGACGAGGAAGCAGAGAAATCCCTACCGAAGTTCCTGTGGAAGCAGCCCGACGAGGTCGCCAAGACTGCCATCGACGGTCTTGCTTCGGGCAAGCGTGTGATCATTCCCGGGCTACCCAACCGCATCGCGTCTTCGCTCAATCAGCACGCGCCGCGACGCCTGCTGCTGTGGCTCGTTGCGCGAAACCATCCCGGGCTGAAGAAGCCGTAGCAGGGCGCCCCGTACCCACTAAGGGAATTGCCCGCACAACGGGTAGTGCCCGAACTCTCTCACGTCGCCTGCCCCACGAAGTCGATGATGTGACGCGCGACTACATCGGGCTGATCGAGCTGCAGGAAGTGCCCGCCGTTCTCGATCAGCGCGATCTCACTTTCGTCGGGTAAAACCCGTTCAATCCACGGCGTGTAGTCCTCCGCGCAGCCGTCGACCGTGCCGTGCAGGTAGAGCGTTGGCAGCCGGGGCGCCGACAGCCAGTGTCGATGCAGTTCGGCGTACTGCGCGGGCGGGCGGCTATTGCGCATCGCCGCGCGGTAGTACCCGAGCGCGGCGCGCCATCGCTCGGGTGCACCGATCGCAGCGTGGACATGCCGCAAGTCTTCGTCGGCGTCATATCCGGGCGACCAATCCCGCCATAGTTTCGGCAGCACCCACGACGCGGAACGATCTGGCAGCCAAGGCAATTGGAAGTATGCGATGTACCAGCTATGCAGCAGCTGGCGCGGCAGCTTGGCGAGCAGACGCCCAGACTGCGGCAGCCGGCCGAAAGGCTGAAAAGCCGCGCTCATCGGAACGGACATGATGACGGCCTTGGTGAACGGGCTTTCGGGCATCGCGGCGAGGCCGGCGCCGGCAATCGCGCCCCAGTCGTGACCGATGAACACATCGCGTCCCGTGGGACCCGCAGCGTCCAGCACGCGCAGCGCGTCGTCCATCAAGGCGCCGACGTGGTAACTGCCGTCCGACGCGAGCGACGTCGGCGCGTAGCCGCGCATGAACGGCGCCACCACTCGCCACCCCGCGTCTACCAACTGTGGTGCGACCTTGCGCCATCCATAGGCGGTGTCAGGGAAACCATGCAGGCACAACGCGATTGGCGCGTCGGCGGGGCCCCAGGTCAACGCACGCAGCTGCACGGCCGGTGTCGCGACGTCGAGCCACTGTGGTTCCGTCATGCCTACACCGGGTCGAATTTGGAGATCAGCCAGCGGTCGCCGACCTTGTCCAGTGTCACCCGAACACTCGACGCGGTGTCGCTCGGCGGATCCTGACCGACGTTGACGGTCTGGTTGACGAACACCAACACCACGGCGTGGTCGGGCTTAGCAGACACCGATGCGACGGCGGGAACCGTTGCCAACGCGGAGATCTGCTTCTGCTTGGCACCCGGGATGACGACGTCGTGGGTCAGCGAGGTGTACGAGTCGCGGAAATCGCCGGTCAGCAGGTCGCGCGCGGCGCCGAGCTGCTGCTCGACGGTGTCGGGCTTGTACGACAGCAGCGCGATCGTGCTGTCCTTGGCGGCCTGCATCGCCTGCCGTGCCGGTGATTTGGCGTTGTTGATGTCGTCGATGCCCGCCGACGTGTCCGTCCACTTCAGGTATCCGGCACCAAGGGCGAGCAGGAGTGCAATGGCGGGCAGCACACCGAATGCGAACACCCGTGCCCAAGGGATACTCCGCTTGGGCTTCTCCGGCTTAGCGGACTCCGATGTCTCATCGGCGGTTTCGGTTGCCTCGTCGGCCGCGTCGACCGACTCCTCCGTTGAAGCCTCCTCGGATTCGGTGTCGGTCGGCGCCACGGTGGCCTCTTCTTCTACTGTCTGGTCTTTGCCTTGCTCGCTCACGGCACGAACTCCACGTTGGATACCTTTGCGTCGTCGCCGATCTTCTGCACGGTTATGCGCATCCGCCACGCGCGTGGAGCTTGTTCCGGCGCACCGGCATTGGACGTCTTGACGGTCACCGCGACCAACACCTGAGCGCTGTTGTCGGATTCGGACTCCAACCCCGCCTCGGCGATGGTGCCAACCGATTTCGACTGTGCCTGCTTGACGACCTCGACGAACGGCCCCGCGCGCTTTTGGAAGTCGTCGTAGAAGGTTCCCGTCGCCGAGTCCAGAATGCGTTGCACGTTCGTGTCGGCCTGTTGCCAGTCGATCGTGGTCAGGTTCAGCGCACCCTGACGGCCCACCTGGAGGAAGAGGTTTCGCTCTTCATACGCCTGGTGGGACTTGTAGGCGTGGAACCCAAGCCAGCCCGTGAGACCGCCGAGCGCGACTACAAGCACCAGCCCGGCGATCGTCGCCAACCGCAGATGCGACATCCGCGGCTTGGCGGGCGCGACTTCCTCGTCAGGCGCTTCTTCGTCGTAGTCGGCGCCGTCGGCGCTGTCCTCGTCGCCGTCCTCCGACTCGGCGTCCGTTGCCGTTTCGGTTTTTGCCGCCTCGGCGGTCTGGCTACCCGCCGACTCCGACTCGGTGGCGCTCGACGTCTCCTCGGCGGCGGTCGACTTGCTCAGTTCCCCGTCGGGCGCAGCAGCATCGTCTGCCATGTTTGCTCCTCTTTGGCACTGCTGGCCAGGTTGGACTGTGTGTACACACGACCGTCCGGTCCAACGTACGTGCCCGTAGCTGGGTCGTACTCGGCGGCCGCTATTGGCGGCGGCGCCGGGCCCGGCGGCGGAGGTGCTTGCGCAGGTGACGACCCCGGCGACCCCGGTGGCAGCTGCGGAACGGACTGACCGGACAGCGTCGCGTTGGGGTCGCCTTTCCAGTTGTAGCCATCGTTGAGTGGCACGTAATTCTCATTGCTCTCGCACATCTGCCACGTCGGCGCCCGTTTGCCGGGCACAGTGATGCAGGGCAGGTTGCGGGCACCGCGCACGTTGAAGGGCGCGTCTTGGGGAACTCGGCAATACACATCGCCGGGCGGCCTGTCAGGGTAGTCCTCGAAGGTGGGCACCCGCTCCTGCTGGGCGGGCAGGAAGCCGGTGGTGCACGGCGGCGGAAGCTGCTGCGGCGGCAGGGGTATCGGCGCCGGGAACGCAGGGATCATCAGGTTCAGGTTGAAAGTCAAGGCATCGCCCATGTAGTCCTGCTTGGTATTCCGCTTGTGCACGCCGACCGCCTGCGTGACCGCGGTGCCCTGTGGCAGCAGCACGAGCAGCTGTTCGAGGCTGGGCTGGTAGGTGACTGCCACTTCCCCGAGGCTGACGAGGTTGGCCAACACGATCGGCAGCGTCGGCTGAAGGCGATCGAACAGCGCCCGCACCTCGTCGGCGGCGCCCGGGCCGTTCTGCAGAATCCCAGCCACGGCAGGGTCCTGGCTCTGCAGCTGGCCGGTGATGCTTGCCAGGTTCGCCGCCCACGCCTGGATCGACCCCGCGGTGTCGGTTTGCGAATCGAGCACCGGCTTGGACTGGTCGATCAGCGTGGTCAGCGGATCGAGGTTCTTGCGGGCGTCGATCGCCAACGCGGTGCTGCCGTTGACCAACCGGCGCAACTCAGGGCCGAGCCCACCGACGGCGGTATAGGCCTCGTCGACGACGGTCTTCAGATTTTCCTGGGGGATCGCCTGCAAGCCACGGGTGGTGTCCGCCAAGACCTTATTAATGTCCGTCGGCACCGTCGTGCGATCCGCCGGGATGACGTCGCCGTCCTTCAACGACGGCCCACTACCGTTGCGTGGCACGAGCTGGACGAATTGCTCACCGACCGACGACACACTATGTACTTCGGCCTTCAGGTCAGCGGGGATCGTGACGCTCTTGTCCAGTGAAAGGACTGCCTGCACACCGGTATCGGTCAGGTTGACACTGTCAACGATGCCGACCTGCGCGCCGCGATAGGTGACGTTGCTACGCGGGTACAGGCCGCCGGTCTCGGGCAGCTCAACGGTCACCTTGTACTGCCCGTAACCCAACACTTCGGGCAGCCGCATGTACCCGAAGATCATGATCGCCAGCGCCGTGATGGAAACCAGCGCGAAGATGGCGATCTGAATCAGGATCCGCTTCGTCAAAACCATGTCAGGGCCCCTGATCCAAGTGGTACGGAGCGATCAGCGGGTTACCCGCAGTGCCAGGGCCGCCGGCCATGCATGGGCTCGGGAACTGACCGATGGTGCGACCCCACTGAAGCTCCAGCCAGGTCAGATCGCATTCCCAACGCGATCCGGTGAAGATTCCCTGGTCGATTCGGCTCAATGTCAGATCAAGGATCAACGTCAGGTTGGCGTAGTCGCCGCGCATCCAGTTGGTCAGCGTCTCTTTGGGGAACGGGAAGGTTGGCAAGAAGCTCAGCGCACGAGTCAGCGCCGGGCCGGCGTCGGCCAGTGATTGCACCACCGGGCCGAGATTTTTGAGCTCTTGGACGAGTGCTTCTTTGGTCTGGTTGACCGAGTCGGCGGCCAGCGCGCTGAACTTGCCGAGCTGCGCGAGTGCATCGGACAAGTTGTTGCGCTGATCCTTCAGCACCGCAAGCGCGTCAGGGATCGTCTTCAATGCCTTGTCCACCACGGGTTTCTGGGCCGCGAACTGTCCAACCAGGTTGTTCAGGCTGTCTGTCGCCGCGATGATGTCGTGCTTTTGGTCGTCGAGATAGCCGACGGCCTTGTCGAGCTGCTCGATCAGGCTGCGCAGGTCGTCTTCGCGACCGGTGAAGGCGATACTCAACGCATCAGTGATGTCTTGAATGTTGCCGATACCACCACCGTTGAGCAGCAACGCAATCGCCGACAACGTCTGTTCGGTGCTCGGATACTTACCCGACGATGCCAGAGGGATCAGCGAGCCGTCGTGCAGCTTGCCCTGCGGTGGCACATCTTTCGGCGGCGCCAGCTCGATGTGTAGTGAACCCAGCAGGCTGGTCTGGCCGAGTGTGGCCGTCGCATTGGCGGGCAGCTCGACGTCGCCGTTGAGCTGCATCGTGACCAGCGCATGCCAGCCCTGGCGCTCGATCTTGGTGACAGTGCCGACGTTCACGTCGCCGACGCGCACCCGGGAGTTCCGCTCGATGTTGTCCACGTCGGGCATTTGCGCCTGAATGGTGAACCCGCCTGCGCCCCTGCCCTGCACGCCAGGCAGTGAAAGCGAGTTCAACCCTCGCCAGTCGCTGCAGCCCGCTAGGGCGAGGGCGATGCCAAGCATGCCAACTGCGGCGCGTATCCACTTGTCCCGCATCATGATCCGGCTCCCGGCGGCACCATCATGCCGGTCAGGCCGTCGGCCGGGTTGGTCGCAACCGGCGCCTCCGCGGCGAGCGGTGGCCCCGGTGGCGGCGGCGAATTGCCCCCAGGTGGCGGCGTGGCACCCGGTGGCGGTTGCGGCGGAATGTAGTCGGGCCGCATCCAGTCCTCGCTGTACGTGAGCTCATTCGGCCGCGTCGAGGCACCCACGAAGATGTTCTGCGCGAGGGGCAGGAAGTTGAATTGGCGGTTCTTGATGATCGGCGCCAGGTATTGCACGCACAGCTTTGCCGACTGCTCGGCACCCAGGCGTGATGCCGCCTGGACAGCGCCGCACAGGAACGAGATCGGATTGGCGAAGTTATTGATCATCGGGACGCTGCTCACCGCGCCCTGGGCGGGTTGCCAGATGTTCACGTAGTTCTGCAATGTGTTGGGCGCCACGTGCAGGAGCTGCTTCACGTCGGCGAGGCTATCGTTCAACGCCTGCGTCACACCCGCCAACTTGTCCGAGGTAGTGCCAAGGGCTTCGCGGTTGTCGGCGACGAACTGCTGAACCTGTGGCACGACGGCGTTGAGATCCTTTACCGCATTGGCGACTTCGTTCGGGTCGTCGGCGAGCAGCCCGGTCACCGAGGCCAGGTTCTGATTCAGCTGACGCATCAAGTTGGTGCTGTCCTGCAGCGCCGACACCAGGATCGCCAGGTTCTTGATGGTCGAGAAGATATCCGTGCTGTGATCACCGAGTGCCGAAAACGCTTGCGAGAGTTTGATGACGGTATCGCGAATGTTGGCGCCTTGGCCGCGCAAGTTGTCGGCTGTCGTGTTGATGAACGATCCCAACGGGGCGACGCCGCCGGGCTCGGTCGGCTGCAGCGAGGTTGCCAGTTTCTCCAACTGTGCACGGACCTGATCCCATTCAACCGGAACCGCGGTGCGCTCCCGCGGGATCACCGCGTTGTCCGTCAGCACCGGTCCGGTCTTGTACACCGGGGTGAGCTGAAGGGCTCGCGCCGTTACCAGCGTCGGCGACAGAATCGCTGCCTTCGCGTCGGCGGGCACCTTGTACTTGCTGTCGTACCAGAACGAGATCTTCACCCGCTCGGGCTGCGGCTGGATCTCGGTGATCTTGCCGACGTTCACACCGAGGATGCGCACGTCGTCGCCGACGTAGACGCCGTTGCTGTTCTCAAAGTATGCAACGACATTCGTGCGGTTGATGGTGTCGCTGGTCCGGAACAGCGCGACGACACCTGCGACCAGCAGCACGACAAGGGCGGCGGCGACCCAACTCCTGCGAATCCGGTTCATCGCCCGGCCCCCCCGCCTGCGGGTGGCGGCACCTCACCGGGCGCGGGCACCATGACGGGGCTCGGCGTTGGCACCGGCGTCGAATCCAGCCCCGCCGGCGCCAGCGCGGGCGGTCCCGGTGGCGGGCCCCCGGGGGGCGGGGCAGGCAGCGGTTCGCGGTACGGATAGCAGCCGGTCGGCCCGGGTAGCGGCAAGCCGGGCAGCCCGCACCCCTGATCGCCGGGATTGCCGGTGATGGCGTCGGGCAGCGTCAGGTGCGGTTCCCCGCCCTGCCCGGTGCGTGGGAATGGCACCGGCAATGCCGGTGTTCCCGGTTGGCCGATCTGTGGGTCAGTGAGCTGCGAAGGCAGCTTTACATTGGGGTCCAGGCCGAGGTCGGAGAAAGCGGCGTCGATAAACGGCTGAAGGAACTGGCCCGGCAGCAGGTTGGCGACGTACGTCTTGAAGAACGGACCGGATGCCACCGACTCACCAAGCGACATCGAGTATTCGGTCAGCAGATGGAGCGACTTCTGCAGCCGTTCCTTTCGGTTGTCCAACATCGTCAGGACGCCGTTGAGTTTGTCGAGCGCGGGCTTCATCGTCGCACGGTTCTCACCGATGAAGCCCTGCAGCTGCAGAGACAGCGCCGAGATATTCCCGGAGATCTGATCCACTGCGGCGCTTTGGCTTTGGAGCTCGGCCAACAATGCGTTGGTGTTGCCGATCAGGCTGACCACCTGGTTGCTGCGCTCGGCCAGCACCGTCGTCGCCTTGTCGGCGTTAGTCAGCAGACCACGCAGCTGGGCGTCGCGCTCGTTAAGCGTTTGCGAGAACCGTGACACGCCGTCGATGGCGATCTTCAACTCCGGCGGAGTATCTGCGAAGGTGGCCGACAGCACGCGAAACGATTCCGACAACTGGTCGGTGTTCAGGCCGCTGATCGTGGTCGCCAATTCGCCGAGCGCGTCGGGCAGCTGGTAGGGCGACGTGGTGCGGTCGAGGGGAATCGTGCCTTGCTGCCGACCATCGCCGCGGGATGTGATCTCGAGGATCTTGGTGCCGAGTAGCCCCTTGGTCTTGATCGCCGCCTCGGTGCGATCGCCAAGCCGAATGTTCTTGTCGACGGTGAATTTGATCAGCACCCGCTGGCCGTCGAGCTCGATCGACTGGACCTTGCCCACCTGGAAGCCCGAAACCTGAACGGCGGCATCGTTCGTCAGGCCGCCCGCTTCGGCGAAGTAAGCCGAATACTGCTTGCCCTGGTTGAGGAACGGCAGCTTGTCGTAGTTGACCGCACCCAAGATGATGGCGACGGTGATCGCGAGCCCGATGGCACCGATGACGAATAGATTCCGCTCGGAGAATGGCTTCATCGCGGCGCGCACCTCCCCGTGCTCTGGCCCGCGACCTTGACGTACACCGGCTCGCCCCCCTTGCCGTTGAGCTTCAGCACGACGTCGCACAGGTAGAAACTGAAGAAGTCGCCGTAAATGCCTTGCCGCGCAAGAGCTTGATACGCATCCGGCAAGGTGTTAAGGAAGTTGTCGAAGTAGTCGTGGTCGGCGACGACGATCCCGGCGGCGCGGTCGGTCTCATGGATCGTCTTGGCAATGGGTGGCCGGGCCTGCGCCAACAGGTCTGTGATGCTCGCGGCCGCGGCGTTGGAGTAGGCCAGACCGTTGGCGATGTCCTGTTTGCGCGACGCGAGACCCTCCACCAGTCCCGAGAGTGCGTCGACGGCCTTTGCGAACTGGTCGCTTTGGTCGCCGAGCGATCCCAGCACGGTGTTTAGATTGACGATCACCTGCCCGATCAGCTGGTCGCGATCGGCCAGCGTGCTCGTCAGCGCCGCGGTCTGCGACAGGAACGAGTTGATGGTTCCGCCCTGACCCTGCAGCGCGGCAATCAACTGGCCGGACAACGCATTTACCTGATCCGGGTCCAACGCCCGAAACAGCGGCCGGAAGCCACCGATCAGCGCGTCCAGGTCCAGAGCCGGCGACGTCCGCGCCAACGGAATCGTGTCGCCGGGATTCAGCTTCTTGGTACTGCCTGCACCCTCCTCCAGCGCCAGATAGCGACCCCCGATCAGGTCTTTGTATCGGATGACGACCCTGCTGCCCTCGGTCAGCACCACCGAATCGTCTGCCGTGAACTCGACTAGCGCCGTCGTGTCCGGTTGAATGGCAACCTTTTTCACCTGGCCGACCTCGACGCCCGCAATGCGTACGAAGTCGCCGTTCTTGAGTCCGGTCACGTTGGTGAACGCGGCGCTATACGTGTTGGTCTTCTCCCCGAAGCGCAACTGACCGAAGACCGCATAAAGCCCGAACACACCGACAAGGCACACAGTCAGAAAGACGGCAAGGCGCACGATGGTGCCTCGCAGGTTCTCTTTCATGACCGGTTACCTCTCATGGTTGATGGTTGCGGTGGTCGGTTATCAGGGCGATGGGGCGGCCTCCACCGGAAGCGGAACCGGTGGCAGCGGCGTCGGCTGCATCTGTGCAGGCGAATGGACGATGAACGGCTCCGACCCGGGTGTCGGCCCCGGATCCCGTGGCGCCATTGGCGGTGGCGCAGGCGGCAGCCCCGGCCACAGCGGAGTGCCGTCCGGCGCATACATTGGGGCGCCGTAGGCCGGGGCTCCCGGATACGGAATCGGCCCCGGCGCAGGGCCGCCGAACAAGTTGCGAATGCTCGGCGGCTCTGGCACTGCACGGGTGACGGGCAGGTAATTGGCCCAGGCCGGGAAACCGATGCCGGGGTTCGGCCGCCAATCCATGCCGGTGCCGAAACCGGTGTTGGTGACGAGGTTGCGCACCGGCCAGTTCTTCGCGACATCGGGCAGAGAGCCGCACCCCGGTTTGCCGCCAGGTCCGCCCTTGGCGCCGATGACCGGCAGGTTGTCCGGATAGTGGTACGGGTCGTCCCCGAGCGCTAAGGAGGTATCAAGCACGAGCGTTCGGCCGTTGCCGCCGGCCGATTGATAACCGCCGGTGTCCAAGATGGTTTTCGCGCCCATCAGGAGGCAGGTGTACTCCGGGTTGTACTTGTACAACAGATTGGTGGTCGGCTCGAGCACATTGATGGCCTTGATCAGGTTGGCCTGATTCGGCGCCAGCAGGCTGATCCCGCTGTTGGAGAGCCCAATCGTGGCCAGCAGCAAGGCATCCAGCTGCTTGGTGTGGCTCGTGATGGTCTGACTGGTGGTGCTCGCCGCGTTCAGAACGGTCAGAATGTCTTGCGCCGCACCGCTATACGCGTCGTTGAAACCCTTGAGTGCCTGCCAGTCCGCGCGGATGGTGTCACTGCGCGGATTGAGTTGCAGCAACACCTGGTTGGCATCTGTGGTCGCCTCGCCGATCCGCTCCCCCTGTCCGCGAACACCTTCGGCAAGCGCGGACAGGGTGGCGTTGAGCTTGGCGGTGTCGACCTGATTCAGCACAGACACCACGTTTTCGAACACCGTGTTGACCTCGGTGCTGACGTTGCGCGACTTGAGCACCTGACCGGCCTCGAGTCGCTGCGCGCTGGGGTTCTCTGGGTACACCAAGTCGACGAATTTCGCACCGAACACCGTGGTGGCGCGGATCTGCGCCTCGACGTTCGCCGGGATGTACTTGATCTGGTCGGGGTCGATCTGGAGCTTCAAGACGACCGGTTCCTTGCCGCCGGCGATCGCCGCGACCCGCCCGACCTGCACCCCGCGCATCTTGACCTTGGCGTTGGTCTCCATCACCAAGCCTGATCGGTCGGAGGTCAGCGTGACCGGAATCTCGGATTTCAAGGTGCCCGCGAACAACGCATAGCTCAACCAAATCAAGACGGCAGAAACCACCACCAGAATGAGCGTGTACCACGCTGGGTGAAGGCCGTGTTCGTCGCTGTCCATGTGCTACCCGGCCAGGTTGAAGTTTCCGGACTGGCCGTAGACGGCCAGCGACATCATCACGAGAACAAAAGCGGCGAGAATCAGCGAGGTTCGCACAGCGCGCCCGACCGCTTCACCGACGCCCGCTGGGCCGCCACGCGCGGTGTACCCGTAGTACGTGTGCACCAGCATGATCACCACGGCCAACACGATGCACTGCAGGAACGACCACATCAGGTCGGTGGGGTTCAAGAACGTCCGGAAGTAGTGGTCGTACACGCCGGTCGACTGACCGTAGATAACGGTGGTACCGAACTTCGCCGCCCAGAACGCCGCGATCACGCCAACGCAGTAGAGCGGAACGACGACGAGCAGGCCGGCGACAACGCGCGTGGAGGCCAGGAACGCAACCGACCGGATGCCCATCACCTCGAGTGCGTCGATTTCCTCATTGATCCGCATGGCGCCGAGTTGCGCAGTGGCGCCTGCGCCGATGGTGGCGGACATCGCGACCGCGGTGGTCGCGGGCGCGATCAGACGCACGTTGAAGAAGGCCGACGCGAACCCTGTCAACGCTTCGACGCCGATTTCGGAGAAGTCGGAGTAGCCCTGAACGGCCACCAGCGCGCCGGTCGTCACAGTCAGGAATCCGACGATCGCAACCGTGCCGCCGATGATGATGAGCGCGCCTGCGCCGAGGCCCATCTGGGCAATCTGTCGGATCAACTCCTTTCGGTAGTACGTAAAGGCGTAATGGATCGAGCGCAGCGTGTTGCCGTAGAACTTCGTCTGACTGCCGATGCGGTTCCAGGGATCGGCCACGCTTCGGAATCGGCTCTTCAGCCACGGGAACTGGGAATGGGGCCGCGAAACCGTCACGTCGCCACCTTCACGGCGACGGCGGTTGCGACGACATTGATCGCGAACAGCGCCATGAAGGTGAACACCACGGTTTCGTTGACCGCGTTTCCGACTCCCGCCGGACCACCGGCCACGGAAATGCCCTTGTAGCAGGCGATCAAGCCGGCAGAGAGCCCGAACAACGCCGCCTTCGCCAGCGCGATCGTGACGTCTACGGCGCCGATCAGCAGCGTCATGCCGGCCGCGAAGGCACCAGGCGAGACGTGCTGGATGTAAACGCAGAATAGGTATGCGCCGGCAAGGCCGACAAGGATCACCGTCGCTGCCAGTGCCAGCGACACCAACGTGGCGGCCAGCACGCGCGGAACGACAAGCGCCTGAATGGGATTGACGCCCATCACTCGCAGCGCGTCAAGCTCTTCGCGGATGGTGCGCGCGCCGAGGTCGGCGCACATCGCGGTTGCCCCGGCACCGGCCACCACCAACACGGTCACGATCGGTCCGATCTGCCTAACGGTGCCAAGGGCCGCGCCCGTGCCGGAGAAGTCCGCGGCGCCGAACTCGGTGAGCAGGATGTTGAACGTGAACGTCAGCAACACCGTGTAGGGAATCGTGAGCATCAGGGTCGGCACAATCGACACCCGCGCGACAAACCAAGACTGTGAGATGAATTCGCGCCACGCGAACGGCGGCCGGAACATCGCCACGAAGGTGTCGAGCGCCATGGCATAGAAGCCGCCGACGCCGCGCACCGGCTTGGCAATGACGTTGGAAGCGACCATTACCGGGTCCTCCCTCGCGTTCTCCTCACCGCCATAGGCAGCTGATCCCTCAGACGAACAACCCGTGCTCGCAAGGTGTGAGTGTTGCACGGGAGGACGCCGCAGAACCGTACATCACCGATTTCTGGCCGGGCAACACAAGCTGCCCAGTGGTGACGTGCACCACTTTGACCATCCGACGCAGGACCAAGTCACTCTCAGGCACGCCATACGTCAGCGGACCTGACCCGGTTCAGCAAACACTTCTCCGCGTCGATGCATATCTCAACGCGATAAGGGCAAATCGGCCAGCAGCAGCTCAGGCGTCGTGGACGGCGTCCTCGAGTTCGGCGATGACGATCTTGCGCATGCCGTGCATGGCCTTGGTCGCGGCGGTGGCGCGGGCCGAGTCGGGGTCCTCCTGCAGCTCGAACAGCCGGGTCGGGGTGATCTGCCAGCTCAGCCCGAATCGGTCCTTGAGCCAGCCGCACTGCGACTCTTCGCCGCCGTCGACCAGTCTGTCCCAGTAGTAGTCGACCTCGTCCTGGTCCTTGCACTCGACCATCAACGACACCGCCTCGGTGAACTGAAACGCAGGCCCGCCGTTGATGGCCAGGAACCGGTGGCCGTCGAGCACGAATACCCCGTACACCACATCACCGGGGGTGCCCGGCCCGGCGTCGTTGTATCGGTGCAACGCCTCGATCGTCGAGTTCGGGAAGATCGAAGTGTAGAACTGCGCGGCTTCCTCGAGGTTGTTATCGAACCAGAGCGACGGTGTGATGGACGGCATTGCGACTCCTCTTGTCAGGGCGGCTTTCCCGGTACTGACAGGGCCGACGTCCCAAACTCATCGCCGGATAGCGCCGAGCGCACGCAACGCGAACTCCAGCAGCCAGTTCAGTGACCGCTGAAGTCGTTGCTCGTCACCCAGCGACTGGTCGACCATCACGCGGCTGACGACGGCGCTGATGGCCACCGCGTCACGTTCGGGGTCGGCCAGCGGGAACGAGCCATCGTCCCTGCCGTTCCGCAGGATCTCGACCAGCGAGCGTTCGCGATCGGCGTGCGCTTGCTCGCGGGTTTCGCGGTATCCCTTCGCGACGCGGACCTCGTCGGAATCGATCACCGTTAGATGCATCCGCGTCTCCGCGTCGTGCATCCACCCGAACATGTGGTCGATCCACGCCTTGAGCTGGTCCGCGGGCGCGCCGGACACCTCGCCGAGGATGCGGTCGAGCCGGCCGGCCAACGCGTCGCTCTCCTGCCGCAGCATCGCCAGAAACAGCGCGTCCTTGGATTCGAAGTGACGATAGAACGCCCGGGTGGACACCCCGGCGCGCTGCAGGATCGCGGCAACCGGGATCGGACCGCTGTGCGGCTCGTAAAGGCAGTCGTATGCAGCCTCGATGATGCAGCCGCGGTCGTGGTCATTGGCGGTGTCGGGCTGCACGATCGCAAAGTCTAGGGATCCCGCACACCAGCCGGGTCGAAGATCGGTGCAAATGCCCTCTGGGTAACGTCAGGTGCCTGGCCAGTCGAGAGGACGTCCGTGAGCACTACAAGCAGCGATTCGCAGACAGTGAAGTTTCGCGGAGTCGACGATGTCGTTCTGGTTGCCGACGAATGGAACCGCGGAGCGCCATCTGCGGCCGGGCGGCCGTCAATCTTGATGCTCCACGGCGGCGGGCAGAACCGGTTCTCCTGGAAGAACACCGGCCAGATCCTCGCCGATGAGGGCTTCCACGTGGTCGCCCTTGACAGCCGCGGACACGGCGACAGCGACCGGGCGCCCAACGCGAACTACACGGTCGATTCGCTGTGCGCCGACACGCTGGCCGTGCTCGATCAGATCGGACGCCCGGTGATACTGATCGGCGCCAGCATGGGCGGAATGACCGGGATGCTCGTCGCGGACGTCGCAGGGCCTGAGAAGGTGACCAAGCTGGTCCTTGTCGACGTCGTGCCGCGCTATGACAAAAACGGCAGCGCCCGCATCCGCGATTTCATGGCCAGCGGCGTGAACGGTTTCGAGACGCTCGAAGAGGCGGCCGATGCGGTTGCGGCCTACCTGCCGTATCGGACGAAGCCACGCAGTCCGGAGGGGCTGAAGAAGAACCTGCGGCTCCGTGATGGCCGGTGGTACTGGCACTGGGACCCGGCGTTTCTGACCGCGCCCGATGACGACAGGTTCGTCCGGATGCAGAAGCTCGAGCAGTCTGTGGCCGACCTGACAATCCCCATCCTGTTGATTCGGGGCAAGCTCTCCGACGTGGTGAGCCCCCAGGGCGTCAAGGACTTCCTGGCCAAGGTGCCCAACGCCGAGTTTGTGGAATTGTCCGACGCGGGCCACACCGCCGCCGGTGACGACAACGACGCGTTCTCCGACGCTGTCGTGCAGTTCGTGAGTCGGTGAGCGTCGGTTTCAATTTCCTTGAGGCACCGGAGCTCCCGGCGCCTCAAGTAAGCGAGGTACAGGCCGAGGACATCCTCGCCTCGCATTACGGACTCCGCGCGCGCGCAACGTCGCTTGGCAGCCAGCAGGACAAGAATTTCGTGGTCAATGGTCCCGACGGTGAAGTCGTTGGGGTGCTGAAGATCGCCAATCCGGCGTTCAACGCAACCGAAATCGAAGCCCAGGATCTGGCGGCCGACCGGATCGCCGAGGCCGAGCCGACATTGCGCGTCGCGGTGGGGGTGCCGAACCTTTCCGGCCAAAAGTGCACTGCCATCACCGGATTGGTCGATGGAACCGCATATGTGCGGTTGCTGCGATACCTGCCAGGCGGGACGCTGCAGGATTCAGGCTATCTGTCGCCGACCGCGATCGCTGGGCTTGGTGAGGTGGCCGGGCGGGTCAGCCGGGCGCTCGACGGCTTCAGCCATCCCGGCCTTGACCGCGTCCTGCAATGGGATCTGCGCTACGGCACCGACATTGTGGCGGAACTGATTTCGCATGTCGCCGACCCCGTCCAGCGGGCACGGATCGAGGCGACCGCGCGCGATGCGTGGACGCGGATCGCATCGCTCGCCGACGACCTGCCGCGGCAGGCCGTTCATCTGGACATGACCGACGCGAACGTCGTTGTGTCGCGAACGGCCGGCGGCACTCCGCATCCGGACGGGATCATCGACTTCGGCGACCTGTCCGACAGCTGGGCGGTGTCAGAGCTGGCGATCACGGCGTCGTCAGTGCTTGGCCACCCAGGCACCGATCCGACGTCGATCCTTCCTGCGGTGCGGGCGTTTCACGCCATACGGCCGCTGACCACGGTTGAGGTGGACGCGGTGTGGCCGCTGCTGGTGTTGCGGACCGCGGTGCTCCTCGTCAGCGGCGCGCAGCAGGCGATGCTGGATCCCGACAACCCATACCTGACCGATCAATCCGGCGGCGAGCGGCGAATGTTCGAGCAGGCCGCCTCGATTCCGATCGACGTGATGACCGAGGTGATCCGGGCCGATCTCGGACTGGCGTCGCAGCCGGGTCCCGTAACCGGGTCGCTTGTCGACGTGGACCCCGCCTCGGTGGTGACGCTCGACCTGGCCACCACGTCAGACGTCTATGACTTCGCGTTATCCGACAACGGCTCGCTGAAGGTGGGTTTCGAGGACGAATTGGCCAGGGCGGCAGTACAAGACGGTGCGCTGCTCGTTGTCACCCAGCATGGGCAGGCACGTCTGAGCCGGAGCCTCAAGCTCAGCCAGGAGAGCCCCGACGTCGTCGCGACCGGCATCAGCTTGTGGGCGGCTTCCTCGACACCGATGGTCGCACCATGGGACGGCGACGTTGACGGGTCCACACTCCGTGGCGCCGAGTACGAGTTGACACTGGCCGGGGTGGACGTGCAGGCGTCGGGCCAAGTGAGTGCCGGTCAGCAGTTGGCCGAAGCACCGGCGGGCCAGTGGGTAGAAGTCGGCGTGCGGCCGGTCGGCGCACCCGCGGCGCCGTTGTTCGTCCAGTCCGAGATAGCGCCCGGCTGGCTGGCGCTGACCCGCGACCCGCGACCACTGCTCGGACTGCCCGCCGTGGAAGTGCCCGACGCCGGCGACCTATTGTCGCGGCGCGATGCGAGTTTTGCTCCCGTGCAGGAGTTTTACTATCGCGAACCGCCGCAAATCGAGCGGGGCATGCGGCATTACCTGATGTCGACCGCCGGTCGCACCTACCTCGACATGGTCAACAACGTGACGGTGCTGGGCCATGCGCATCCGCGCATCGCCGATACCGCAGCAAGTCAACTGCGCAGGCTCAACACGAATTCACGGTTCAACTACTCGGCGGTGGTCGAGTTCAGCGAGCGGCTGGCCGCCATGTTGCCCGACCCGCTGAACACGGTCTTTCTGGTCAACTCCGGCTCGGAGGCAAGCGATCTGGCGATCCGGCTCGCGACGGCCGCGACCGGCAGGCGCGATGTGGTCGCAGTCCGCGAGGCCTATCACGGCTGGACGTTCGGCACGGACGCGGTCTCGACGTCGATCGCCGACAACCCCAATGCTCTTGCCACCCGGCCGGATTGGGTTCATACGGTCGAGTCGCCCAACAGCTTTCGCGGTAAGTACCGCGGCGCCGAGGCCGCGAAGTACGCGGGCGAGGCGGTGCGGCAGATCGAGCAACTGGTGGCCGACGGCCGCGCCCCGGCGGCGTTCATCTGCGAGAGCGTGTACGGCAATGCAGGTGGCATGGCGCTGCCGGACGGCTATCTGCAGCAGGTGTATGCAGCGGTGCGGGCGGCCGGAGGGCTAGCGATCTCTGATGAGGTGCAGGTCGGGTATGGCCGTCTCGGCCATTGGTTCTGGGGTTTCATGCAGCAGGATGCGGTGCCCGACATCATCTCGATCGCCAAGTCGACGGGCAACGGCTATCCGCTCGGTGCGGTGATCACCAACCGCGCGGTCGCCGACGGGTTCCGCTCGCAGGGCTATTTCTTCTCCTCGACCGGCGGCAGTCCGTTGTCGTGCGCGATCGGGATGACCGTCCTCGACGTGCTTCGTGACGAAGGACTGCAGGAGAACGCCGCACGCGTCGGCGCCCATCTCAAGGCGAGGCTGCAGGCGCTGCACGACAAGCACCCGATCATCGGCACCGTGCACGGCGTCGGCCTCTACCTTGGCGTCGAAATGGTCCGCGACCGCGAAACCTTGGAACCCGCGACCGAGGAGACGTCGGCGATCTGCGACCGCATGCTCGAACTCGGGGTAGTTATCCAGCCCACCGGCGACCACCAGAACATCCTGAAAACCAAGCCGCCGTTATGCATTGACGTCGAGGCGGCGGACTTCTACGCCGACACGCTGGACCGGGTGCTGACCGAGGGCTGGTAGCGCGATCAACGCCACGGAAGATCAGAGTTGTCGCCGCGCCAGCGCGACGGTGGGATCATCGGCTCGGACAACAGTCCAGATGCTTCGACGTGCGCCAGCGCGGCGTCGAGATGTAGACGCATCCGGCGTTCGGCTTTACCCGCATCCCCCGCCGCGATCGCCTTAGCGATCGCGCGGTGTGATCGCGCCGCCTCCTCACGGTCGTACTGCGTGATGTCCTGCTCCGCCGCCGCCCAGCGGACGGCTTGTTCGACAGCCGCGAGAACGGTGGTCAGGATCGGGTTGCCGCTTGCTTGCACCAGCAGGTCGTGAAATTCGTGATAGTCCGCGCCATCGGGGGCGATACCGCGCTCTGCGACTTCGGCGATCGCCGCACGCTCACCCGGTGAGGCGTGGTCGGCGACGTGCGCAGCAGCGGCGGGCTCGAGCATCTTCCGGAAGGAAAGCAAGTCGCCCCAGGTGGCGCCCGTGAGCGTCAGCATCTGCACCAGCGAACGCGCGACGCGCTCCGGCTCGGGGTGACAGATGCGGACACCACTGCGGCCCTGACTTGTGGCGGTTAGCCCCTCGGCGTCGAGCAGTCGAAGCGCGACCCGGACGGTCTCGCGGCTGACACCGAACTGGCTGATCAGTTCGCTTTCGGGCGGAAGTGAATCCCCCGGCTCCAGTTCACCGCCAAGGATGCGGCGACGCAGGACCCCCGCGACGACGTCGGGCGCACGGGAGGGTTTTGCCATCACCATGACACTTAGTATACTAAGTCGATGGTGATGATGCCCGCTGCTCCGGTACTTGCTGGGGCGTTTCGTCCGATGCGCTTCGAGGCGACGGTCGAGGACTGTGTGACAACCCACGGCGAGATACCGAAAGATCTGGCTGGCGGCTTCTACCGCGTCGGACCGACGTTCAAACGGCCGACGCACCAAGGCGGCAATGGCCTGCTGGCGATGGACGGCATGGTGCAGGGCCTGACATTGGAGAACGGCCGAGCCGACTTCCGCAATCGCTGGGTCCGCACACCCAAATACCTCCTCGAAGAACGGCACGGGCGCGCCATGTTCCGGTGGGCCGACGGCGAATGGAGCGATTGGCGCAACATCGGGTTCGGTCCCGCCCTTCAAGACCAAGCGACCCGGGGAATTCCACAGGGCACCAACAACATCAACTGCTTTCCGTTCGCCGGCGAAATTCTGGCGTCAGGTGAACAAGGCGGTCCGCCCGTGGCTCTGGATCCGATCACCCTGGAAACGCGCGGGATCGTGCCGTGGTCTCCCCAGTTGGCCCGCGGAATCTTCGACCAGGCCGGATACGGCGACGCCGCATTCACCGCGCACCCGAAGTGGGATGCCGCGAGCGGCACACTTTATGGCTGGTCCTACAGCGACCGACCGCCGTTCGTGACGGTCAATGTGGTGTACCCAGATGGCTCGGTGACGTCGCGCGAGCTGTGGGATGCGCCGTATTGCTCTGAGGTCCACGACATGTGGCTCACCCCAGATTGGATGGTTTTACCGTTCCAGGGCTTCGCGTTCGATCCAGGTCGCGTCGCGCGTGGTCTTTCGGTGCAGGGATGGCAACCCGACCTTCCAATCACGCTGGCGCTGGTGCCGCGACACGACATCGAACACGGCGAAATCCGTTGGATCACCGCAGAGATCGAGCCGCAGTACATCATGCATACGCTGGCGGCAAATGTCGTCGGCAATACGCTCAGCTTGGATGGACCGATCTTCGAGCGTCCACCGTTCCCATTGGATATCGACGGCTTCCAGGGCGAGGACGTCGCGCTGTTCTTCAATCTGGCGCGAAGCACTCTCGGGCGATGGACCGTCGATCTGGATTCCGGCAGCGTGAAGTCGGAGCTGCTCGACGACCGGCCGGTCGAATTGCCGAAGGTCGACGAACGTTTCTACGGCCGCGGCCACCGATGGGGATATTTGATCGGCGGGGAGGCACGCGGCAATGGGATGCGCATGCACAGCCTCGTCATCCGTGACATCGACACCGGCGCCGAGCAGGAGTACCGGCTGCGCCACGACCGACCCTCGTTGGTCATGGAACCCACGTTCGTGCCTCGCACGCCCGATGCGCCAGAGGGCGACGGTTATCTCATGGTTCCGATCTCTCGCTGGACCGAAAACCTCGGCGAATTTGTCATATTCGATACCGACGACATCAGCGCTGGGCCAGTGTGCCGCATCGAGATTCCCTTCTTGCTGGGTTTCACTCCGCACGGGCACTGGATGGACTTCCGATGACCGCCATTCTCAGCGCCACCGAAGAAGCCCAGCTGCGCGCGTCGGTGTACGGGATAGTCGCGAAATTCGGCAACGACTACTACACGCGGTGCAGCGACACACTGCAGCCACCGACCGAACTGTGGGATGCGTTGGCGGCAGGCGGCTTTGTCGGAGTGAACCTGCCAGAAGCGTACGGCGGCGGTGGGATGGGTTTGACCGCGATGAGCATCGTCGCCGAGGAAGCCGCCGCGGCCGGATGTCCGCAGATCATGCTCATGATCTCCCCCGGGATCGTCGGCAGCCTGCTGACGCGGCACGCCACCGAGGAACAGAAACAGCGCTGGCTGGCTCCGATGGCGGCGGGCAGCGTCAGGATCGCATTCGCGATCACCGAACCCGACGCGGGATCCAACTCGCACCACATCGCGACCACCGCGCGTCGGGACGGGGATACGTACTACATCAGCGGGCAGAAGACCTTCATCACCGCTGCTGACCAAACAGATGCCCTACTCGTCGTGGCGCGAACCGGCACCGACCCATCCGGACGCGCACAGCTGTCACTCTTTCTGGTTGACCGCAATGCTGTTGGCATTGAAATGCACCGCATTCCAATGACCTTCGAGATCACCGAAAAGTCGTTTACCGTCTTCTTCGACAATGTGGCGGTCCACAGTGACCGTGTCGTGGGCGGCGAAGGCAAGGGCCTGCGCGTCGCGTTCGACGGGATGAACCCAGAGCGGGTCATCATCGCGTCGATCTGCAACGGCATCGGCCGATACGCGATGGAAAAGGCGGTCTCCTACGCCCGGGAACGACAGGTGTGGAGCGTACCCATCGGGGCGCACCAAGGCGTCGCACATCCGTTGGCGGAGGCCAAGATCGCGCTCGAATCCGCACGATTGATGACAAGGCACGCCGCGGCTGGCTACGACTCGGGTATCGACGCCGCGGAAGCGAGCAACATGGCCAAATTCCTCGCGGCAGAGGCTGCCACGCGCTGCGTCGACCAAGCCATCGAGGTGCATGGCGGTAGCGGCTTTACCCGGGAGGTCGCGTTGGCGAACATGTACGAGTTCGTCAGGCTGTTCAAGACCGTACCCATCACCCGCGCCATGATCCTCAACCACATTGCACAGCACAGCCTGGGTCTGCCGAAGTCCTACTAGGGCTGTCGCGCGACAGGCTGGCAAGATCTCTGCGAAACGTGTCCAAATTCGAGAGGTTCAGATCCCGCGATCTCCTCTAGCGTTTAGCCCGATGTCCGCGATTCTGCTCAGTGTCCATGTCATCGTCGCGATCCTTGCGGTCGGCCCAATTGCCGTCGCGGCGAGCATGTTTCCTCGCTATGCGCGCGACGAGACCGCTCAGCCGGTCGCCAACGTGCTCTACCGCATCTGTCAGACCTACGCCGTGGTTGGTGTGGCCGTTCCGCTGCTGGGTATCGCGACCGCGATTTCGATGGAAGTGCTGACACAGGCATGGGTGCTTGTGTCGATCGCACTCACCGCGGTCGCCGCGGTGGTGCTCGTCGCAAGTATCCTGCCGGATCAGCGTGCGGCGCTTGGCGGCACGGTGGTGACCAGGCTGGCGATGACGACGGGCATCTTCAACCTGCTGTGGGTGGTCGTCACCGTCCTGATGATCGTGCGGCCGGGTTCGACGACGGGCGTCTAGCCGAAGAACGCCAGAGCCCTGTCGATGACGACCTGCGGCTTCTCGTCGGCGATGAAATGCGAAGCGCCGTCGACCGCCTCGATTGTCAGATCGTCGGCGTAATTCTGATGGCCGTCGAGGATCTCAGCCGTCATGTTGGGGTCCTCTCCCCCGTACAGGATCAGCGTCGGAGTGACCAGCTGCTTAGTCCGGTACCGGCCTGCCATTACAGCGGGAAAGAGCGGCACGATGAAGTGGCGGTACAGTGCCGAACCCGCACGGGCGCGGGCGGGGTCGCGGAACGGTGCGGCGAAGAGTTCACGGTCGTGCTGCGTGAATGCACGTCTGTCGGACGTGTAGTGATCGAGCAGATAGTGCGCCATCGGCTGGCGCCCCTTGGCCAGCAGCATCGGCCCAAGAGCCGGCGTTGCGATCGCGTATTGAAACCAAAGCCGAGGTATCGCAGTGACCAATCGCGGGTTGAACTTGACGAACGGATGGGGAATCGCCAGGGAGAGATAGCGTTCCACGCGCTGCGGGTGATCGAGACAGAGCAGGAAGCCCACCAGCGCGCCCCAGTCGTGCGCCATGATCCGCACGCGGTCCAGTTCGAGCGCGTCGAGCAAAGCGACCACGTCGGCGACCAATTGCTCGGCGGTGTAACCGGTAGCAGGCGCGTCGGTCCAGCCCGCCCCTCTCAGGTCGGGAGCTATCACCCGGTAGCGCTGCGCCAGTGCGGGCAGCACCTTGTACCACCCCCACCAGTTCTGCGGGAAGCCGTGCAACAGCAGCAGGGGTTCGCCTGTGCCTGCCTCGGCGACGTGCATGCGCAGCCCCGGCAGGTCCAGGAATCGATGCTCAACGCCGTCGAGTTGCGGGAGCTCGGGCAAGGTCATGCACTAGAACCTGCCACCCCGAGCTCCGAAGCGAAATATGCCCGCGCGATGTGTTTGGCCGCATCGCGGGCTTGATTTACCTCGCGTTGCTGAGTTCTATCAAGGCATGACACGTTCCGCCGATGAACTGGTGACCGAATTCTGCAAGCTGTGGGCATCACCCGATCCCGAACAGCTTGCCGGCTACTTCACCGAAGACGCCATCTACCACAACATTCCGATGGATCCGGTGCAGGGCCGAGAGGCGATCAAGGTGTTCATCGCCGGGTTCACCGCCGCATTCGACGGTATCGACTTCCAGGTACACCGGCAGGTCAGCGACGGCAACCTGGTGATGAACGAACGTACCGACGTAATGCACCGCAAGGACGGCGGAGAAATACCACTGCCGGTGATGGGCACATTCGAGGTCGTCGACGGCAAGATCGCCGCGTGGCGTGACTACTTCGACATGGCCACGATCACCAGCGCGTTCGGCTAGGCCAGCAGGGGCACCGCCCGTGTGTGCGCCGACTGTGCGTGTTCATACGCCCCAACCGGCGTGTCGCGTACGACACCGCACACTCGGGCGAAGAACTAGGCCAACAGCGGCACGTCGTCGTGGCGGGTGTCTGTGAGGATCTCGAACATCGCACGGCGGGTAGCCACCAACTCCCTGCGCTCAAAAGCCTTACCAGCCACCTGGATTCGGCATGTGGCGATCGCCGAGTTGTAACAGTACTTAGAACCGCCGTCGGTGTCGGTGTAGGTCAGCCCGATGACGTCGGCGGGCTCGGCGACGATCTCGCCCTCGATCATCCGGTCCCCGACCCGTGCGCCGAACGCCCATGAGAACGGTCGATACCGGCCGTGGGTCTGCATACTGCCGAGGATCGAACGAACCGCGAACTCCTGACCCGCGTGACGGAAGACGAACAGCGTGGCCGAGGGCGTCAAGACCGGTCCGATAGCGGCCCGTGCTGTCACGACCTCGAGGCTCGAATCGGGCGCGTCGTCGAAGCCACACACCTGGCCGAACGCGTAGGCCGGGGTGTGCCTGGTGCCCCAGTTGTGGTTGACGCTGCCGGTCCAGCCGTCGAGAACGAGCCGGGTGTCGTCGAGCTCCACCTGCCCGTCGAACTGGGCCAGTGGGTGGCGCACCGTTGTCTTGGCCGTCGGGATGCGCGCCTTGTACGCGCGGTCGGTGAGGAGTTTGACCACATCCTCGGATCCAGGCGTGATCCGAAGATCCCATCGCGCCGACCTTCCGCCGCCCGTGACGACGCCCTGTGCGGACCGGTCGTCGATGGATGTCGCGCCGATGCGTGCCGTCCAGTCGTCGTACTCGTAAGCGGCGGCATCGATCGGGTACGGCTGCTTGAGCGCCTGGTTGCCAGCACCCTCGGGATCGAACACCATCACCCACACGTCGGCCACCGGTTCGCCCTCCGTCGGCAGCAGCAGGGTTTCGCGCAGCCACAGCGCCTGCACCCGATCGGGGTGGTTGGCGCGGACGTAGCGGCTCTCGTAGTAGGGCGCCTCGGGCTTCACGGATTCAGCATCCAATACTTGAGCGGTGATGGGAGCGCCGATTGTGGCATATGTCCTCGCGGGGATCGCCGCGGTAGAGGCGGTGGCGCTCGTCGTGATGTGGCTGCGCAGCCGGCGTCAACAGCGCGAACTCGACGAGCTGCGCCACCGGGTGGACACCAGAAACGCGCTGTTCGCGGGAGGTCGGGAAGCGGTCAAACAGGTGTGGCAGACCGCAAACATCCTTCGCAAGGACGGGCTTGGCGCGGCCGTCAGGTCGTCGGTCGAGGATCTAGCCGACTGGGCGGAGGTGGAGCGACCGGATCTGGCCCGGCTCGCACCGAGTGGCAAGGTGGCGATCCTGTTTTCCGACATCGAGGAATCGACGGCGCTCAACGAGCGCATCGGCGACCGGGCGTGGGTCAGGCTGATCGGCAGCCACGACAAACTGGTCCGCAGACACGTCAAGAAGCACTCTGGCCATGTGGTGAAAAGTCAGGGCGACGGCTTCATGATCGCGTTCGCGCAGCCCGAGCAGGCGGTGCTCTGCAGCATTGATGTACAACACTCACTTCGGATGCGGCCCAACGGTATTCGCGTCCGGATCGGCATTCACATGGGCAAGTCGGTACGCCGCGGCGACGACCTGTTCGGCCGCAACGTCGCGATGGCCGCGCGGGTGGCGGCCCAGGCCGAGGGTGGTGAGATTCTGGTCAGCGAGGTGGTGCGTGACGCGGTCAGCGACGAGGGTATCGGCTTCGACGATGGCCGTAGCGTCGAGCTGAAGGGGTTCTCCGGCTCATACCGGCTTTACGCGGTCGCCATCTAGTTGTTGGTCTCGCCTGCCTCGGCCAGCCGTTGATGCAGCCGGGCGCGGATGTCGTCGGGCGTGTAGGCGTTGCGCTTGCGTTGGTCGCGCGCGACCAGCACCCCGCCCGCCACGACGCCGGCGACCCCAGCCAGTCCAACCAACTTCCATATGCCACGCATAGCAAGAGTGTGCCTTAGCCTGCGGTGGTGAAAGAAAGCACGGTGTCGTTGCAGCAGGCGCTGGACCAGACCAGGACCGGGGATATCTGGCTGTTTCGCGGCGGGTCAGGCCCCGACCGTGCGATCCAGACGTTGAGCAACGCCCCGGTAAACCACGTGGGGATGACGGTCGCGATCGACGACCTCCCCCCATTGATGTGGAGCGCGGAACTCGGCAACAAGCTGGTCGACGTATGGACCGGCGGCAACCATCGTGGCGTTCAGCTCAACGACGCCCGAGAATCGGTCGAGCAATGGTTCAACGTCTACGGACAGCGTTGTTGGCTGCGCCAGCTGACTCCGTACGCGACCCGCGAGCAAGAGGACCGACTGCTACGGGTAATCGCCCGGATGGACGGCACGCCGTTTCCCAGCACAGCGCGCGTGACAGGGCGATGGTTTCGTGGCCGAGTGCCGACGGCAGGCGACTGGACGCGGGGAATTCCGTTCCTCGACAGCAAGGTTCGGGAGACGTCGCGGCGAAGGAAGGAAGAGAAGCGCAAGATGGGTTTGGAAACTGCCTACTGCGCGGAGACCGTCGCCATCACCTACGAGGAAATGGGCTTGCTCATTACCGACAAAGACTCGAGTTGGTTTGACCCAGGCAAGTTCTGGAGTGGCGACACGCTGCCGCTGGCCCCCGGTTACCGGCTCGGCGACGAAATCGCCGTTCTGCCATAGACACTCAGTCCACGGTGATCTCGGCCAGCTCGGACCAGCCGGTGGCGTCGACGGTCTGACTGATGACCTGCGGCGTGTGTGCCAGCGCCTGCGGCAGATCACGCTGCGCGGCCTTGAAATGCTCGCTGTTGACGTGTGTGCCGCCTGCGTCGCCGTCGCGGAACGCCTCCACGAGCACGTACTCGGCCGGAATTTCCAGGCTGCGCGACCACTCGAACCACAGGTTGCCTTCCTCGGCGCGGGTGGCCGCGGTGAACGGTGCGACCAGTTCGGGCCAGCGGTCGGTCCACTCGGGTTTCGTCTCGAACTTGACCACGATGAAGATCATTTCGGCTCCCTCCCACGCACCGTCAAGTGTCCCGCCGCCGGTGGCAGCACGATGGGATTTCCCGCGACTGATCCGAAGCGGTCCAAGAATCCGCCAAGTCGGCGACCGCAACCTATGCGCATGAAACTGAAGCTGTTGCCGTTGACGGCGGTGGTTCTGATCGCGGGATGCTACGCCCAGCACACCACCCCTGCGGCTGCACCGGCTCCGTCATCTCCCTCGACGGTGACGGTCACCGCGACTCCCCCACCGAGCGCTGCGCCTGCGTCGCGTCCGTCGACGCCCGAGGAGTCAGGCCCATGCTCCGACGACGACCTCACCGTGACCAACGGATCATTGGAGTCGGCCGACACTCAGCGCCACGTCGTGGTCTCCTTCACGAACACGTCGGCACACGCGTGCACGCTCGTTGGATATCCCGGGGCGGATCTGGTGACTCCGGCGGGCGGTGTGCTGATCAACGTTCCCCGGCGGCCCGCTGCGGCGGCACATCGACTCACCCTCGGCCCAGGCGATGTCGCCACCGCTGACGTAACGGCCTACGCCATCGACACCGCGACCGGCAATACGTGCCCACGCTGGGGCAGTTTGGTCGTCACCCCGCCCAACGACTTCGTGTCGCACCCGCTGAGCGTCGACGTTCCCATTTGCAGCGCGACCGTCAGCTCGGTTGACTGATTGACGAATTTCCAGCTACCTGCAGGGTCAGACGGGTGTCAGCAGTGACGACGCCGGCTCGCCGGGCGCGGACGCTTGGGATCATGAAGACAAAGATCACCCACGTCACGCCGTGGTTGGCTGCCGCCGCGATCGGTGGCGCGATTGCGCTCGCCCCGATCGCCAGCGCCGCGAGCCATCCTGCGCCGGCCCCGAGCGCCGTCGCCTCTCCATCAGCCGTCGGCAACGCAGGCACCGATCCGTCGACGCCGTACGGTACGGATCCTGTGAGCCCGGACATCTTCGGCTACCACACGTGGCTCGGCGACGATAAAGACGTGCCTTTCTGAGGCAGTCGGACCTAGATGCCCGCGAAACAGGGGTTCGCGTTTTCCTTGGGGATCGACGCGTTCTGACTTGAGAACTTGCCGACGACTCCCGTCCCGGTGACTTCGACACTGTCGGCGTGGATACCGAGCGGATAGTTGTCGTTCAGTTTCTTGGTGAGGCCGTCCAGCGCTGACTGCACGGTGTCCTTCGGCAGCGGGCCGTTGACGTCGACTACCTGCAGACCGAGGTCGCCGTCACTGACAACGGGCTTGGCGGTGACGCTGCCGCCGCCTGCTTCCATGACGATGGTGCCCGCCGAAGGATCCGTGCTCACACCGGTGACCAAATTCCCCACCACCGGCAGGTTGGCGACCACTGTGTCCTTGATGCCTTCCGACGTCCAACTGAGCGTCGCGTTCAGCGACCCGATGGTGCCCTTGGAGTCCGCGGAGTCCTGCAACCGCACGTCTTTCACCGTCACCTCGGCCGTCATTCCCTTGGCGTCCTGAACTTGGTTGCCAGCGGTGGCGACCGAGATGTTGGTGTAGTGCCCGGTGACGTGCTGCCACAGGAATGGCGGGTTCACTCCGAACGAAATGGTGGCGCTGTCCTTGACGACGCACTCGGCAACCGCCACCAGGATGGTGTCCGCGCGGTGTCGCGCGTAGAGCTCGGCGCCGGCCAGACCGCCTACCACCAGGGCGACGACGATGATCGCGATCAGCAGAAGCGACTGCGGACTGCGCAAGCTGCGCTGCTTCTTGACTTCGGGCTGCGCAAGATCGGAAGCCGCCGTAGGCGGTGGCGATGGACGGCCAGCGGGTGGCGGAGGCCGCCGGATATGTTCCGTCGGGGCTGAATCGGCAGGCGACTGCGCCCGCCGGAACTGCTCGGTCGGCCCTGCATCCGCCGGGCGGCGATGCGCGCGGAGCTGTTCGGTCGGCGGGTCCTGCTGCCCACGACGCGGAAGCCGTTGGGTTGCAGGGTCGGGTGGTGGAGTCTCCCTGCCGCGCCAACCAGGCGGCCCGGGGCGTTGGGGCGGCGTCATCTCCGCGATTCTGCCTCATCAGCGGGCCTCCGCCACGTCACTCTTGCGCATCAGACAAATTGCGGGGTCGCACAGCGTGTTGGCGCAGCTTTCGTTCGAGTCGCCCGTTGACACCCAACACACTTGTGCCGTTCAGGAGCGCATCAGTCTGACGACGGATGATTCCCTCATGCCGGATGATTGGTTCGTCACGGAAGGGGGATCGCCATGGGTGACGACGACGTACGGGCCGCTCTGCAGCGCCACTGGGAAGCGTCCGACGCCAATGACTTCGATACGGAACACGAAATCTACCGCACTGATGCAGTTCTCGAATATCCGCAATCGGGCGAGCGCATCCGTGGCCGGTCCAACATTCAGGCGTCGCGCGAAGCCCAGCCGAACGCGAAACGCTTCACCGTGCGACGCATCCTCGGCGGTGGAGACCTTTGGATCAGCGAACTCGTCCTCAAGTACGACGAGCAACCGTATTACGTAGTCAGCATTATGGAATTCGAGGATGGGGCGGTAGCCCGCGAGACGCAGTACTTCGGTGACCCCTTCGCCCCTGGGCCATCTCGCGTTCAATGGGTCGAGCGAATCGACTGAGTCGCACTGTCGTACTGCTACAGGTCGAATCACGCCGTCCCGCAGGCGGCCCACGCGGTAGCGGTGACGGTGAACGGCCCGCTACCCAGACGTTCGCGGGCCACCGATTCGAGACGAGCGCGTGCATCGGCATCGAGTCGCTGGACGAAGTCACCGGCAGGACCGACACCGTATGTGTATGGCTCCCACCACTCCTCAAACGTCGGGTGCACAACATCGACCGAAATGGAATCTTCTTCCACATCGCGCAGGCCGGCAGCTTCGAATATTTCAGTCAGGTGCCCTTTGTGGGCACCGGAGAGCAGCACCTCGTCCTCAGCGTCAGGCTCGATCGTGTGAACCGCATCCCAGAACGGTGCCAATGCGCCTGTCGGCCCGTCCCATACGCATGCGGAGACGACACCGTCACGCCGAGTCACGCGTGCCATCTGTGTCAGCGCGACCTCTGGATCGGTCATGAAATGCACTACCAATTGCGCAAGGGCAGCATCGAAAGCGGCTGTGTCGTATGGCAATTCCTCGGCCGTACCGCGACGCACGTCAACGTCTGGGAAGCGTTCGCGGATCGCGTCGACGAACGGTGGTGAGGGGTCGATCGCCACGACCTCGGCACCAACCGACAGCAAATGCGCCGTCAGCGCACCCGTCCCACAGCCCACGTCGAGTACCTTGTCGCCCTCGCCCACCCCCGCAAATGCCGCGAAGACCGCCGCAAGAGGCTCAGCATACCGACCCATGAAACGGGTATAGGCCTCTGGCGAAACGACAAAACTCACCAGGGAATGCTACGTCGCCGGCCGCGCCTTACGACCGGTTCGTGCGCAGCGGAGGTGGGCCGAAATCTGCCTGTGCGACCAGTAATCGACGGGTTAGTCAATCGGTTGTGACGTTTACCAACCGTTTGACTTGGGAACCACCGCACTCGTATCGATAACCCGTCGTCAGCGGCGGAATGGGGCAGTGGACAGGTAGGGGAGATACCAAATGTGGCAAGTCGGCATGAAGCATTCGACGCGACCGCTCATAAGTTTGGGCGTGGCCCTCACCGCCTCAGCGGCGGTCTCCGCTGCAGCTGCCAACCTGGTCGGCGGGCCCGCAGTGGTGGTCACGCTGCCGTTCGCAACGACGGCTGCGATCGACACGTCGAACACCACCGTGGGGTTTGCCGATTCCAACCTGTACGGCGAGACGCCCGCGGACATCGACCGCTCGCTCGACGCAATGCAATCAATGGGAGTCCAGAATGTGCGGATCTTGATTCCGTGGGGCGTCGTCGAACCGGTGCAGGGGTTGTACAACTGGAGCACCGTCGACTACATCGTCAATGCTGCGAATCAACGAAACATGGGTGTCCTTGGCGTGCTCAACTCGACCCCGACTTGGTCCGAAGTGCCAGGACAGCCACCGTTTGCGGGCGCTCCTACCTCACCGCAGGCATACGGGGATTTCGCTGGCCAGGTTGCGCAGCGCTACGCAGGCAAGATTTCGGCATACGAAATCTGGAACGAGCCGAATGTCTATTCCTCCTGGCTGCCGAAACCTGATCCCGCCGTTTACACACAACTTCTGCAGGCTGCATACCCCGCGATCAAGGCGGCCGATCCCAACGCGACGGTAATCGGTGGCGTGTTGATGTCGACGGTGGGTGACGGCGGCAACCTGGCCTACAACCCGGTTTCGTACTTGCAGCAGATGTACGCCGACGGCGCCCAGGGAAACTTCGACGCCCTGTCGTTCCATCCCTACCACTACACGTTGCCGTTCTCACAGGGCGGTCCGTATGGCGATGCGTCGGCGATCAACCAGATGTCGCTCATGCATCAGCTGATGATCGATAACGGCGACGGCACCAAGCTGATTTGGGCCAGCGAATACGGCGAACCGACGTCGGCGGGAGCGACAGAGGACATGCAGTCGTCATTCATCCAGGATTTCCTGAGTAGTTGGAGCCAAATTCCCTATGCGGGACCATCATTCATCTACACAACGCGTGACGTGCTGACGGGCAGCCCCAATCCCGAGGACACCTTCGGAGTGCTCCGGTCGGACTGGACCTGGAAACCGGCGGCATACGTGATCCAGCAGTGGACTGCGACTCATCCCCAGAATCCGGCACCGACCGAGCTGACTGCCGCGATGTCACCGGTCTCGACGAACGCGACGACGCTGCTTGCAGCGTCGGGTCCGGTGTCGACGAACGCGACGACGCTGCTTGCAGCGTCGGGTCCGGTGTCGACGGCGGTGACCACCGCGAGCGTTACTGCGCCGGCCACCGCCGCCGCCACTCCTGAGACTGCCACGGTCACGCCTCCCCCAACGCCGGCCAGCGCAACAACGGCCACTTCTGATCCACCCGCCACTGCGCCCGTCACAGCCGCTACCCCGGCCACGACGGCAGGCCCGTCGACAGGTAGTGACTCGGGAGCTGCGGCGCTCCCTTCGGCTGGGACGAGCGGATTGAACACCGAGACACCCGCCACCACGACCGGCACAAGGACGACGGAAACGACAGGCTCCACCACGAGTTCGACTGGGACGACGGGATCGCCGACGTCGACCACCGGCACCAACTCGACCAGCCAGGCTGGGTCGACGAGCACGGACACCTCGGCGGGGTCGGCTGCTACACCGAAGACGGCGAAGTCGTCACCAGGCTCCACGTCCGGCAGCTCCAGCTCCACAGCGGGCACGCGTTCCCCTAAGCACTGACGACAGAGTGAGGGACGCCGATAACACCGTTTGGCGGCGCCTCTCCGTCGAGCCGAGGCGGGGCAAAGCCGTACTGCGACCCAGACGTTGAAGCGGAGCGTCCCACTGGGCGTTTGTTAACCATGGCGGGCTTCGGCTGATCCATGGGCAGTGGATTGACCCGCACTGAAGGTCGTTTGCGGTGGATGGCCCACCTTTGGGATGGCGGCTGTGTTGCCCCGCTGCGTACGCAGATCAACAGCGGTCGATTCGGACGACAGAGGTCTACGAAAGCAACGCCCTGGAGGGGTTGGGCACAGCGGGCTGGCCGTTCGAGGCGGTCATCAGATTCCCAGTCGCCCCGTCATCCCTCACTCGAAAACATGGTGGAGCCAAGACCTCAAGAGGTGAACCAAACCAGAGGCTTGACCGTCTGAACAAGTGTTCGGCCCGCCACACCCAGACCTCCCGGTGGCGGGCCGACTGCTGTTGTCAGCTTCGTGAACCCAACGCCCGTAAACAGCTGTCTCACAGCAACATTCCAGTCTTCTCCAAATGTGCGGAGCCGTGCTCACCCAGCGGATAGAAAACCCTTTCGTGCCCGCAAGTGGACTCTGGCTTCTGGGCTATTACAGCGAAGCACGGTTGAACAGGACTATTTCTCCTACCAGTTGAATGCAGCCCACAAGCGGGCTGTGACAAGCCAAGGAGAACACAATGAAGCGCAACATCACGACCCTGGTCGGCGCAGGAGCCATCATCACAGGAGCGCTGTTCGTCGCCATGCCCGCCGCCCCTGCTTTTGCTGTCTGCAACGAGGGCACGCCGAACTGCCTCCGGGTCGATGCCGGGCACCAGAAGGTGCAAGACCAACTCAACAGTGCAGAGACCAGTGGGCAATGCGCAGGGCCGGACGGGTTCTGCGATGACTCCATACCAGGCAGCGACGTGACACCCGAGGAAGGCGCCGCGAAACCCACGACCAAGCCGGTGACCATCCACGCGCCCGTCCTCGCAAAGTAAAGCCCAAGCCGGCCACGACAAACACGTGATGATCGCCGGTTTCGCAGTACGCGAGGTCTAGTAACACCGCACCCCTTCGGCCCGCCACCTGGTGAGGCCGCAGGGGAGCTATTCAGCGCCTCCTTGGAAGCTCCTGCTGCGGCCCCACTGCGGAGCGAGAGCCAATAATCCGCTGTCGTACTGCGACCTAGACGTTGAAGCGGAACTCGACGACGTCGCCGTCCGACATCACGTAGTCCTTGCCCTCCATGCGCACCTTGCCTGCAGCCTTGGCGGCGGCCATCGACCCGGCCGCCATCAGGTCGTCGTAGGACACGATCTCGGCTTTGATGAAGCCCTTTTCGAAGTCCGTGTGGATCACGCCCGCGGCTTTCGGCGCGGTGTCGCCTTGGTGAATTGTCCAGGCGCGCGACTCTTTTGGCCCAGCAGTCAAGTAGGTCTGCAGGCGCAGAGTGTGAAAACCCGCCCGCGCCAACGCATCCAGTCCACGTTCGGTCTGGCCGATCGACTCAAGCAGCTCGGCGGCCGACTCGTCGTCAAGCTCATGCAACTCCGCCTCGATCTTCGCGTCGAGGAATACCGCGTCCGCGGGCGCCACCAACTCGCGCAACGACGCCACCCGCGCGTCATCGGTCAACACGGCCTCGTCGGCGTTGAAGACATATAGGAACGGTTTGGTCGTCAGTAGGTTCAGCTCGCGCAGGACCGCCGTGTCGATCGCCTTCCCCGCCGCGAACAGCGTCGTGCCCCCGCTGAGAAGTTCCTGCGCCGCGACGGCCGCGTCGTACGCAGGCCGGCGCTCCTTATGCGTACGCGCCTCCTTCTCCAGCCGCGGCACCGCCTTCTCGAGCGTCTGCAGGTCGGCGAGGATCAGCTCGGTCTCGATCACTTCGATGTCGGACTTCGGATCGATGCGCCCGTCCACGTGCGTCACATCGTCATCCGTGAATACCCGCACCACCTGGCAGATCGCGTCGCTCTCGCGGATGTTGGCCAGGAACTTGTTGCCAAGGCCCGCGCCTTCGGACGCGCCCTTGACGATGCCCGCGATGTCGACGAACGTCACCGGCGCAGGCACGATCTTTTCCGACTCGAACATCTTGGCCAGTTCGGCCAATCTGGGATCGGGCAGCGGCACGACGCCCTCATTCGGCTCGATCGTCGCGAACGGATAGTTGGCTGCCAGCACGTTGTTGCGCGTCAACGCGTTGAACAGCGTTGACTTGCCGACATTGGGCAGTCCGACGATTCCCAGATTCAGGCTCACAGGGTCCAGAGTCTAGGAGACTGTGACAGGCACGCCAGAAGCGCGCTGACAGCTACTTTTATGTAGAGCCGGTACGGTCTACGTGTGTCAGCTCAGCGCACACGGTCGGCGGTGACGGCCGACCATCGCTCTGCGCACCCCAATATCCCGGGTGTTCCGTGGTGGGGGGCGGTGCTGCTGGCGGTCACATTGACCGCCGTCGGCTTCGCGTTCGACGCAGGCTCCGGCGACAAGGAGCTCAGCTTCGTGTTCGCCGCGGCGTATGCGCTGGGCTGCATATTCGCGGTGCTCGCGGTGAGGCAGAGCGGGATCTTCACCGCCGTCATCCAACCGCCGCTGATCCTGTTCGTTGCCGTCCCGACCTCGTATTACCTGTTCCACGGCGCCAAGTTCACCGGCATCAAGGACACGCTGATCAACTTCGGGTATCCGCTCATCGAGCGGTTCCCATTGATGTTCTTCACGTCGGCCGCCGTCCTGCTCATCGGGATGGGCCGCTGGTATTACGGCGTGTCGGCGAAACGCGGCGCAGCACGCGCAAGCGCGAAAGACACGAGCAGCAGTCGCGTGTCCTCCGTCACATCCAAGGTGTCTTCGCTGCTGACGGGTGAGCCCGCCGACCCTGACGTCGACACCGCCACCGAGCCCCGCCGCAAGCACACCATCGAACGTCCGGCCCGTCCGGCCCGTACGGCCAAGTCCGCCAAGTCCACCACCGCTGCCCGCAGTGGCCGGACCACCAAGCGAGCCGCATCATCGCGGTCGCGGCACGCTAGGCCGCCGGAGACCGAGGTCATCGAGCCGGTCGCCGAGCGTCCCCGTCGGCCCCGCACGCCCCGGCAGAGCGAGCAGCCGCCGGTGCCTCCCGCCGAGCCGCGTCGTCGCCCCCGCTCGTCGACGCGCGAACCCCGCAAGGCCGTCCCGCCTGCCGACCGGCGCGCCTCATACGAGCGCCCCGAGCGTCGCCGCCGCGTCGATGACTATGAGCCGCGGGAATCGCACGGCGCCAACGGCACCAACGGCACCAACGGAAACGGGACACACCACCCGGTCTCGCGGGTGCGCTACCGCGGTGACGCCGAGGACGGCGACAGCCGCGCCGAGCAGCACCGGACCCGGCCGCGCTCGTCACGCAGTCCCTGGGAAGCCGACAGCTGGGAGTACGACGTCTAGCGCTGCGCGACCAGCGTGGCGAACAGCGCAAACAGCTTGGGGCGCAAGCGCATCACGCGCGCGCCGGGCGGATCTCCCGGGGCAGCGCGAACACCAGAGTCTCGTTCGCGGTCGTGACTGGCTGCACCACGTCATAGCCGTAGTCGGCGAGACGCTCGAGCACGCCGCGCACCAGAATCTCGGGCACCGATGCGCCGGAGGTCACGCCGACCGTCGTCACCCCCGAAAGCCAGGCCGAGTCGATGTCGTCGGCATAGTCGACCAGATGGGCCGCCTGAGATCCCGCGCCAAGCGCGACCTCGACCAGCCGCACCGAATTCGACGAGTTGCGCGAGCCGACCACGATTACCAATTGGCACTCCGGGGCCATCGCCTTGACCGCGACCTGACGGTTCTGGGTCGCGTAGCAGATGTCGTCGCTTGGCGGGTCCTGCAGCTTGGGGAAGCGCTGCCGCAGCCGCTGCACGGTTTCCATGGTCTCGTCGACGCTCAGCGTGGTCTGCGACAGCCAGATCACCTTGTCCTCATCACGGACGGTGACGTTGTCGACGGCGTCCGGTCCGTCGACCAGCTGCACGTGGTCGGGCGCCTCGCCTGCGGTGCCGACGACCTCCTCGTGGCCCTCGTGGCCAATCAGCAGGATGTCGTAGTCGTCGCGGGCGAACCGCTTGGCCTCGTTGTGAACCTTGGTGACCAGCGGGCATGTGGCGTCGATCACCTGAAGATTGCGCTCGGCGGCGCTGGTGTGCACGGTCGGCGCGACGCCGTGGGCGGAGAAGACCACGATCGAGCCCTCTGGCACCTCGTCGGTCTCGTCGACGAAGATCGCGCCCGCTTCGGCCAGCGTCTCGACGACGTGGACGTTGTGCACGATCTCGTGGCGCACGTACACCGGTGCGCCGTGCTTCTCCAGCGCGCGCTCCACGGTTTCCACAGCGCGGTCCACGCCGGCGCAATACCCGCGCGGCTCGGCCAGCAGCACCCGTTTACCGGTGGCACCGCCGGTCACCGAGCTGGACGCACCCGGAATCCCCATATTTATCGTCGGCGGCATGGTTCCAAGGGTACTGACCCGCGACCTACAGAAGCCAGCCGTAGTCTGGTGGCCATGGCAACTGCACCATATGGCGTCCGGCTGCTGGTAGGCGCGGCGGTGACCGCCATCGAGGAAACCCGCAAGCTTCCGCAGAACATCCTGATGTATCCGATGACCGTCGCGAGCCAGCTTGCCCACCTCGTGATGAAGATGCAGCAGGACGTCGCCGATCTGGTCAACAAGGGCGACGAGACACTCGACCAGTTGTTCCCCCCCAAGGATGAGCAACCCGAGTGGGCGACGTTCGACGAGGACCTCGACGACGGCAGGCCGGCCGGGCCGAGCACCGACGGCGAACGCCTAACCGAGGGCCGCTTCGCGCTGTTCACCGGCGGTGAGCCGGACGCCGCGGACGCCACGCCTGACAATCAGGCGAAGCACGCCAAGGCCGACCCGCCCGATGTCGTCGCCGAGCTGGACTACGAGTCGCTCACGCTGGCCCAGTTGCGGGCCCGGCTGACGTCGCTGCGTGTCGCCGACCTCGAGACCCTGCTGGCTTACGAAGGCGCCACCAAGTCGCGTGCACCGTTTCAGACGCTGCTGGCCAACAGGATCACCCGCGCGACCGCCAGGTGACTTCTTCCGCCGAACCCAACTCCGCGGACAATCCATACCCCGTCCGCACCGTCGCAATGATGGTCAAGGGCTGGATCGACAAGTTGGGCACAGTTTGGGTCGAAGGTCAGATCGCCCAGATGAACGTCCGCCCGAATTCCAGCACCGCCTACATCACGTTGCGTGACCCCGCAGCGGATATGTCGCTGCAGATCACCTGTCCGCGAGAACTGGTTCATAACGCCCCGGTGAAACTCACCGAGGGCACTCAAGTGATCATGCTCGGCAGGCCGAACTTCTTCGTCGGTCGTGGGACGTTCTCGTTGCGCGTCAACCAAATTCGCGCCGTCGGAGTCGGCGAGCTGCTCGCCCGTATTGAACGGTTGCGCCAACTGCTGCACGCCGAAGGGTTGTTCGACCCTCGACTCAAGCGACCGATCCCGTTCCTGCCCGACACCATCGGGCTGATCACCGGCCGTGCCTCTGCCGCCGAGCGTGACGTGATGACCGTCGCCACCGGCCGCTGGCCCGCGGCGCGGTTCGAGGTGCGCAACACCGTCGTGCAGGGACCCAACGCCGTCCCGCAGATCGTCGAGGCGCTACGCGACCTGGACCGCGACGCCGCCGTCGACGTGATCGTCATCGCGCGCGGCGGCGGCAGCGTCGAGGACCTGCTGCCGTTCTCCGACGAGACGCTGTGTCGCGCGATCGCGGCGTGCACCACTCCCGTCGTCAGCGCCGTCGGCCACGAACCGGACAACCCGCTGTGCGACCTCGTCGCCGACTTGCGTACGGCCACCCCGACCGACGCCGCCAAACGCGTCGTACCCGACGCCGCTGCCGAACAGGCACTCGTCACCGACCTCCGCAGACGCAGCGCACAGGCGCTGCGCAACTGGGTGCACCGAGAGCAGCACACCATCTCGCAGCTGCGCAGCAGGCCGGTGCTGGCCCAGCCGCTGGCCGCGCTCACTGCGCGCGCCGAGGAGATCCACCGGGCCCGCGCCACCGCCCGCCGCGACATCAGTCGGCTCGTCGGCGCCGAATCCGACCGGATCGGTCACCTGTCGGCCCGGCTGTCCACACTGGGACCGGCGGCCACCCTCGCCCGCGGCTATGCGGTGGTTCAGACGCTGCCCGCCGCGGAAGTGTTGCGCTCAACAGGTGATGCTCCGGCGGGCACACGGTTGCGGGTACGGGTCGCCGACGGGGCCGTCACCGCCACCAGCCAGGGCATCGAGGGGCACTGAATGAAGCCTATTAGTGAGTTGGGGTACGAAGAAGCCCGCGACGAACTGATCGAAGTCGTCCAGCAGCTCGAGCAGGGCGGCCTGGACTTAGATGCGTCGCTAAAGCTCTGGGAAAGGGGTGAGGAGCTGGCTAAACGCTGTGAACAGCATTTAGCTGGCGCTCGCAAGAAGGTGGAGGAGGCACTGGCCTCCAAGGACCAGGACGAAAGTTGAGTCTGGAACGATCTCCGGCGAAGAGGGTCGAAACTGTAACACGTTTCAGTTATGCTCTGCCGCATGGGTGATTCAACGTTGACCACCGAACTCGGCCGCGTGCTCGTCACCGGAGGCTCGGGCTTCGTCGGCGCCAACCTGGTGACCGAACTGCTGGACCGCGGACATCACGTCCGCTCCTTTGACCGAGCCCCTTCTGGCCTGGCCGCCCATCCGCGGCTCGAGGTGGTTGCCGGCGACATCTGCAACGGCGAAACCGTCGCGAAGGCCGTCGACGGCATCGACACGATCATTCACACCGCGGCGATCATCGACCTGATGGGCGGCGCGTCGGTCACCGAGGAGTACCGGCAGCGCAGCTTCGCCGTCAACGTCGACGGCACCAAGAACCTCGTGCACGCCGCGCAGGCGGCCGGCGTGAAGCGGTTCGTCTACACCGCCTCCAACAGCGTGGTGATGGGTGGCCAGCGCATCTCGGGCGGCGACGAAACGCTGCCCTACACCGAACGGTTCAACGACCTGTACACCGAGACCAAGGTGGTGGCGGAGCGGTTCGTGTTGTCGCAGAACGGGGTTGACGGGCTCCTCACCTGCTCGATCCGGCCGAGCGGCATCTGGGGCCGCGGCGATCAGACGATGTTCCGCAAGGTGTTCGAGAACGTGCTGGCCGGACACGTCAAGGTGCTAGTCGGCAACAAGAACGTCAAACTCGATAACTCCTACGTACACAACCTGATTCACGGCTTCATCCTGGCCGCCGAGCACCTGGTGCCCGGTGGCACCGCACCCGGCCAGGCGTACTTCATCAATGACGGTGAACCGATCAACATGTTCGAATTCTCCCGGCCTGTGGTCGAGGCGTGCGGGCAACCGTGGCCGAAGTTCTGGGTGTCGGGGCGACTGGTGAAGTTCGTCATGACCGTGTGGCAGTGGTTCCACTTCCGCTTGGGCCTGCCCAAGCCGCTGCTGGAACCGCTTGCGGTGGAACGGCTTTACCTTGACAACTACTTCTCGATCGCCAAAGCACATCGCGATCTTGGCTACCAGCCGTTGTTCACCACCGAGCGGGCGATGGCCGAGTGCGTTCCGTACTACGTCGATCTCTTCCACCAGATGAAGGCGGCGGCGCCGCAGCCCGTGCTCGCCTAGGTTCCGCAGCGGTCCGAAGGACCACTGCTTCCCAGACCGTCAAGATTTGATGACGCCCTGTAGAGGGACACATCCTCCGGCGCGGGCGCCTGTAATTCAGCGGCACAGGTGGACCGGCTGGTGCGTGACCTGCTCGATCCGCGACGACGCACTCTGCAGCAGCTCAGTGCCCAGCGCAATGAGGCCGCGCGCCGCGGCGATCTCCTCGCCGATCATCGGCAGGCTGCCGTCCTTCGGGTTGCGGTACGCGTCACCTAGCGCGGTCACGGTCTCGCTGTCGCCGCACTGCGCGCGCACCGTCGCGTGTGTGTGGGTCTCGTCCTCGTCGAAGTCGATCTCGACGTGCCACTTGGTGTCCAGAATCTTGTCGTACATCGCCATCACCCTCCGGTTACCAGAGTGCTCCCAGCGAGCGCTCAGCACCAGATGTATTGCCGCTGAATCGTTGGCCAAATGGCCGCCGCCAACCCCACTGCGCTCCTAGGCTCCGACATGCACGTCAATTGAGAAGGAGGCTTCCGATGTCAAGCGGTAAGCCGAACATTCTGGTCATCTGGGACGACGACATCGGCTCGTCTGCGGAAGACCGGACGATCGCCGAACTTCTCTTGCCGCGCGGGGTGCTGAAGTGCCGGACAACCGACGAGGTATCAACCGAACCGGTCGACACGAAGCGGATGGAAACCATCGACCATGCAGTAAAGCACTGCAGAAATTCCTAGCGAAGGATTAGAAATGCCCGACAAAAAGCCGAATATCCTGGTCATCTGGGGCGACGACATCGGCATATCGAACCTTAGTTGTTACAGCCGCGGGCTGATGGGCTACTTCACGCCGAACATCGACCGGATTGCCGATGAGGGAATGCTTTTCACCGACTCCTACGGTGAACAGAGCTGCACCGCGGGCCGGTCGTCGTTCATCACCGGGCAAAGTGTGTACCGCACCGGCATGAGCAAGGTCGGGATGCCCGGCGTCGACCTCGGGCTGCAGAAGGAAGACCCGACCATCGCCGAGCTGCTCAAGCCACTGGGATACGCCACCGGTCAGTTCGGCAAGAACCACCTCGGTGACCTGAACAAATTCCTGCCGACCGCACACGGGTTCGACGAGTTCTTCGGCAACCTTTACCACCTCAACGCCGAGGAGGAACCGGAAAACGCCGACTATCCCACCGAGGACGAGGCCCCCCTCCTTCGCCGGGCATTGTTGCCGCGCGGCGTCATCCACTCCTGGGCCACCGACGAGGATTCGGGCGAGGTGGACGACAGGTACGGTCCGGTCGGCAAGCAGCGCATCGAGGACACCGGCCCGCTTACCAAGAAGCGGATGGAAACCATCGACGACGAAACCACCGGCGCGTGCATCGATTTCATCAAGCGGCAGCACGAGGCGGAAACCCCGTTCTTCGTCTGGATGAACATGACTCACATGCACTTCCGGACGCACACCAAGCCGGAGAGCCTAGGCCAGGCCGGCCGCTGGCAGTCGCCGTACCACGACACGATGATCGACCACGACCGCAACGTCGGTCAGTTGCTCGATCTGGTCGACGAACTGGGAATCACCGACGACACGATCGTCATCTACAGCACCGACAACGGCCCGCACGCCAACAGTTGGCCCGACGGTGCTACGACCCCATTCCGCAGCGAGAAGGCCACCAACTGGGAGGGCGCCTTCCGGATACCGGAGATGATCCGCTGGCCTGGAAAGATCAAGCCCCGCTCTGTTTCGAACGAGATTGTGCAGCATCATGATTGGCTTCCGACTTTCCTGGCCGCCGCCGGGGAGCCCGATATCGTCGAGAAGCTCAAGAAGGGCCACAAGGCCGGCGATATGAAATACAAGGTGCACATCGACGGGTACAACCTGGTTCCGTACCTCACCGGCGAGGTGGAGAAGAGCCCGCGGCGCGGAATGATCTACTTCTCGGACGACTGCGACGTACTCGGCATCCGCGCCGAGAACTGGAAGGTCGTATTCCAGGAGCAGCGGTGCCAGGGCACGCTGCAGATATGGTTCGAACCGTTCACGCCACTGCGGGCACCGAAGTTGTTCAACCTGCGGACCGACCCGTACGAACGCGCGGACATCACGTCGAACACATACTGGGACTGGTTGATCGACCGCGTCTACCTGGTCCTCTACGGCTCCGCGATCGCAACGCAGTTCCTGGAGACGTTCAAGGAGTTCCCACCACGCCAGGAGCCGTCGTCGTTCACCATCAACCACGCGGTAGAAGAGCTCAACAAGTTCCTCGCCTCCCGAGGTGGCTGAACGTGGGCGAGCTCGCTTCGTGGAAGGACGGGCCCGCGAGGTCGACGATCGTCGACTTCGTGGGTCGCGTCACCACCGAAGGCGGACCGGATTACGTTGCGCCAGAAGCACGTATCGCGGTCTTCGACAACGACGGCACGCTGTGGTGTGAGAAGCCGATGTACATCCAGCTCGACTTCCTGCTCCGGCGGTTCAAGGAGCAAGCCGAGGCTGACCCGTCGCTGCGCGACCAACAACCGTACAAAGCCGCCTACGCGGGCGACCTGCACTGGTTTGGCGATGCGGTCACCAAGCAGTACCAGGGGGACGACAGCGATCTGAAACCGCTTATGGGAGCGATACTCAAGGCGCATCGCGAGATCACCGTCGAGGAACACGCAGGCCGAATCAACGCGTTCTTCGCCGACGCCAAGCATCCGACGCTGGGCCGACCCTATACGTCCTGCGGGTACACGCCGATGGTGGAGTTGCTCCGCTATCTGGAGGCCAACGGCTTCACCAACTACATCGTGTCCGGCGGCGGACGGGATTTCATGCGACCGGTGACCGGACCGCTGTACGGGATACCACCCGAACGAGTGGTGGGCAGTTCGGTAGGCCTCGTCTACCGCGACGGAAACCTCTACACGACAGATCAGCCGGAGTTCGTCGACGACGGGCCTGTCAAACCGGCGCGGCTGTGGAGCCGCATCGGACGCAGGCCGATCCTGGCCGCAGGCAATTCCAACGGCGACATCGAAATGCTGGAGTTCACCCGCGGCCTGCGACTGCTGGTCCTCCACGACGACGGCGATCGCGAATTCGATTACACCGCAGGCGCGGAGAAGTCGCTCGAGCAGGCGGCTAAGGACGACTGGACGGTCGTCAGCGTCAAGAACGACTGGGCGACTGTCTTCAGTGACTGACCCCAGTTCGCCCAAACGGACAAACGGGCGTGAAAGTGCGAGTGAAGTCCGCCAAAACGTCGATCTCGGCGCCGAGCTGATCCGGATTCCGGCCCAGACCGCCATCCTGGGATCCGACGGGCACTACCCCGAAGAGGGGCCCGTAAGGCCCGTTCCCGTCGACGGGTTCTTGATCCAAACCCATCCGGTGACGAACGCCGAATTCGCCGAATTCATCTCTGCCACAGCCTATGTCACCGTTGCGGAACGACCGCTCGATCCCGCGGATTATCCCGACGCGCCTAGGGAGAACCTGCAGCCGGGGTCGATGGTGTTCACCCGCACAGGTGGGCCGGTCGACCTGCGGCACCTGAACCTGTGGTGGACGTGGACACCGGGCGCGTCGTGGCGGCATCCCGTCGGGCCGCACTCATCGATCGACAAACGCGCCGACCACCCCGTCGTGCACGTCGCATTCGAGGACGCCGATGCCTATGCCTCGTGGGCGGGGCTGTCATTACCGACCGAGGCGGAGTGGGAAGCGGCGGCCCGCGGCGGGCTCGAAGGCGCGACCTACACGTGGGGCGACGAACCCGAGAAGCCCGGTGAGCCGCTCGCGAACTACTGGCACGGCGATTTCCCTTGGCGCCCCGACCGCGGGTACGGGCGGACCACCTCAGTCGGCAGCTTCCCGCCGAACGGCTACGGACTGGTCGACATGGCGGGCAACGTGTGGGAGTGGACGACCGACTGGTACGCCGACACCCGCGCCGGTGACGCCTGTTGCGAGGCAGACAGTTACGACTCTCGTCAGCCACAGTTCCGGGTGCCCCGCAAGGTCATCAAGGGCGGTTCGTTCCTGTGTGCCGACAACTACTGCCTGCGCTACCGCCCCGCAGCCCGCAGGCCGCAGGCCGTCGATACGGGCATGAGCCACATCGGCTTTCGCTGCGTCAAGCGGTGAACCTCAGCTGCCCTCGGCGGCCTTCTTGATCGCCGCCAGTGTGGCGGGGATACCACTCTCCGCCGCGGCTCGCCGGTTAGCAATCTGGACGTCGGCCTCGTCGCCGAAACGCTCGCGGAACCCGGCGATGCCAGGCGGCAGGAATTCCCAGGACTCGGTGAGCCGAGTTCCTTCACCTTCTGGTTCGAAGGTGTATCCCCAGTAGACCCAGCCCTTATTGACCTCCCACCCGAACTTCCGACCGGGATCGGCGGCGACGACCTGACACCGTGACTCCCACGTCCGCTCGGGCGTCTCGTTGCGGCCGGTGAACCAGGCCCCAACCTCCGGTCCGGCTCCGTCGTCCCACCAGCAGGCACGGCACACCGGGCTCCAATCCCCCATCCTGGTCACGTCCGACACCAACGCGTACAGCTCATCCGGCGTCACCGCCACGGAAATCGACTCTGACATCTTCAACTGGGTCACGGGCCGATTCTGCCTCGCGCTAAGTTGGAACGCGTTCCATTTTTTTCTTCGAAGGGCCAACCGGATGAGCAACGGCAACCATCGGATCGCGGTCGTGATCGGCGGCGCGTCCGGAATAGGTTGGGCGACGGCGCAGGCACTGGCCGCCCAGGGAGACCAGGTCACCATTGCCGACCGCAACGCCGACGGGGCGCGCGGCCGCGCCGCCGAACTTGGTGACCCGCATACCGCCGAGTCCGTCGACGTCACCGACGAGGACTCGGTGCAGCGCCTTTTCGAGCAGACGGGCCCGGTCGACGTGGTGGTCAACTGCGCTGGATTCTCCAACGTCGGCCTGATCACCGACATGCCCGTCGACCAGTTCCGCGACGTGATCGATGTCTGCTTGACGGGCGCGTTCATCGTCGCCAAACACGCGGGCCGCACCCTGCGTGCCGGCGGCGTGCTTGTTTCGATCAGCTCACTCAACGGTCGCCAGCCCGCGGCAGGCATGAGCGCGTACTGCGCGGCCAAGGCAGGCCTGTCGATGCTCACTCAGGTCGCCGCGCTCGAGCTCGGCCCGCGCGGCATCCGCGTCAATGCCGTCGCCCCGGGCTTCGTGCACACCCCGCTCACCGAGCCTGCAGCGGCGGTACCGGGCGTGGTCGAGGATTACATCGACAACACGGCGATCGGTCGGGCAGGCACGCCCGAGGACATCGCCAACGCCGTGCTGTACCTGTGCTCGCCGACGTCATCCTGGCTGACTGGCGAGGTGCTCGACATCAACGGCGGGGCGCACCTGAAACGCTACCCGGACATCATGAGTCACGTGATGAGGCTTGCCGCGCAATGAGTTTCGATGGCAAACAGGCGATCGTCACCGGCGCGGGCTCGGGCATCGGCGCGGCGCTGTGCCGAGCGCTGGTGAGTGCGGGCGCCACCGTCGTCTGCACCGACATCGACGGCGACGCAGCCGAACGCACCTCTACGGCGCTTGGCGCCAACGCCCGTTCCGCGCGCCTGGACGTGACCGACGCGGCGGCGGTGCAGGCCACAGTCGACGAGGTCGTCGATCGAGCAGGCCGGCTCGACCTGATGTTCAACAACGCGGGCATCGTGTGGGGCGGAGACACCGAACTGCTGACGCTGGACCAGTGGAACGCCATCATCGACGTCAACATCCGCGGCGTCGTTCACGGTGTCGCCGCGGCGTATCCCGTTATGGTGCGGCAAGGCCACGGGCACATCATCAACACCGCGTCCATGGCGGGGCTGACCGCGGCAGGCCAGATCACCAGTTACGTGACGACCAAACACGCCGTAGTCGGGCTGTCGCTGGCGTTGCGCTCGGAAGCCGTCTCGCGCGGCGTCGGCGTCCTGGTGGTGTGTCCGTCAGCAGTCGAGACGCCGATCCTCGACAAAGGCGCGGTGGGTGGTTTCGTCGGCCGCGACTACTTCCTGCAGGGGCAGGGCGTGAAGACCGCATACGACCCCGACCGGCTTGCACGCGACACGTTGCGCGCCATCGAGAAGAACAAGGCGATGCTGGTCAAACCGCGACTGGCACATGCCCAGTGGCTGTTCGCGCGGCTATCGCCGATGCTGATGCAGCGCATGTCGATCGGCTTCATCAAACGCCAACGCGCCAGCCAGTCCGCAGCAGGCCCGCAGGCGCGCTGACGGAACGGGCGCTCCGGCGGCGCAACCTGGCTACGGTATGCCAGTGGCCGCTATGGATACCGAGTTCACGCTGACCCAGAAGCGTGCCCTTGCCGTCGCGACCGCAGTCGCGATCGCTTTCGGCGCCTATTTCCTGCGTGGCTACTTCATTCTCATCGTTCTCGCCGCGGTGGCTGCATACCTGTTCACGCCGGTGTTCAATCGGCTCAACAGGGGTTCGGCACCGGGTTGTCGGCGACGCTGACCCTGCTGGCGGCCATCGCCGCGGTGGTCGTGCCACTCGGCCTCTTCGTCTACCTCGCCGTCGTTCAGATCACCACGATGGTCGAGCGAGTGGCGGACTGGGTCGGGAAGGCCGACCTGTCGGCGCTTGGCGATCAGGCGCTGCGCTGGGTCAACGACGTGTTGCATCGCATCCCCTTCACCAACGTGACGATGACGCCCGAGTCGTTGCGCGGTTCTGTGGCCCACATCGCGCAGGAGGCCGGCCAGTGGCTGCTCGGCCTACTGCAGGGAGCGGCGGGCAGCCTGTTCGGCGGAGTGACGCCGCGATCCTGTTCCTCTACGTGTTCATCTCGCTCTTGACGAACCGCGACAGCGTGCTGACCCTCATCCGCCAACTCAACCCGCTCGGCGAGGACGTCACCGACCTCTACATGGCGAAGATGGGCGCGATGGTGAAGGGCACCGTGATGGGCCAGTTCGTCATCGCCGTATGCCAGGGTGTCGCGGGCGCTGCCTCGATCTACATCGCCGGATTCCACCAAGGATTCTTCCTGTTCGCGGTGCTGCTGTCGGCGCTGTCGGTGATTCCGCTCGGCGGCGGCGTCGTCACGATTCCGTTCGGGATCGGAATGATCCTGTTCGGCAACGTTTTCGGCGGTGTATTCGTGATCGTCTTTCACCTCGTCGTGGTGACGAACATCGACAACTTCCTGCGGCCGGTCCTTGTGCCGAAGGCGGCCCGCCTCGATTCGGCGCTGATGCTGCTCGCCGTGTCCGCAGGCATCGCGATGCTCGGCGCATGGGGCATCGTCATCGGCCCGGTGCTGATGATCGTCATCGTCACCACGATCAGCGTCTACCTGGCGGTGTACAAGGGTGTGCCCATGGTGCAGCCAGATGATGACGACGAAAAGCCAAAGAAGCGCAGACTTTCCGGCTGGTTCGCCCGCCGCGGCGGCAAGAACAAGCCGGCGCCGGCGGCGGCTAAACCAGCCGTTCCTTGAGGAATTCGATGACGCGCTTGCGGGCCTCGTAGGCCGGGTGGCCGTCCTGCTCGCGTACCTCCAAGGTCAGCACCGAGTGGGCCATCTTGCCGAAGCCGTGCTCGTTGCCCTTCTTCGAGTTGATCTCGATGACCTCGAACGCGTCGCCGAGGCGGTCCTTCAGCGTCTTGAAGCGTGCGCCCGGTGAAAGGGGGTCCTCGCTGAACCGCAGGCCGAGCGCGCACAGTCCCTCGTTGGCGGCTCGCTGTTCGATGACCTTCAACTCGGCTTCGGAAAGGCCGGGATCGCTTTTCTGCTTCGCGGTCAACCCAATCGGCAGCGACGGCTGGCTCATCACCGGCGCCAGCACGCTGTCGTCGACGGCGACGGCGAGTGCGAAGCCGCCGCTCCAACACTGGCCGATTACCCCGACGCCCTTACCTGGCGTCTTCTCGTTGAGGTCGCGGGCAAGCGCGCGCAGGTAGTGGGCGATCGGCCGATCGGCGTTGGTTGCGAATGCCGCGAATTCCTTTGCCACACAACCACGCACCATCACCGGCACCGCGCCAGGCCTGACGCCGGGCGCGCCAGGAGTGCCGTACAGCGACGGAGAGGCGACGGTGAATCCGTTGTCCACCAAGTGGTTACCGAGCGCCAGCACGCCTGGGTGCAGGCCTGGCATCTCGGGAATTAGCACCACGCCGGGACCCTCGCCTTTGCGATAGACGTCGTAGGTGAACCCTGCCGCCGAGAACGGCGAGGCGGTCCATCCGGTCAGGTCGGCTTCCGGCGCGGTCATGGCGGCTCCTATCTGGCGGGCAGCGGCGACTGGGTCTGCGTCGCCTCGGCCAGCATACGGTACTCATCCGTACCGGCGGCGCCCGTCAGCGCAACCTGTGCGGGCCCCGTTGGACCGGTCAGCCGAGTCGTCCACACCGGCTCGGCCTGCTTGCCGTCCCGTTCGCCGCCTTCGTAGACCACCCATTTCACGCCGTCGACGTCCTGGGCCCCCGTCGGATAGAGGTCGGCGTCGATGGAGGCCACCAGCTTGTCTTCGTCGGCGTTGCTCTGCGTCAGGCTGAGGTACATCCCGCTTGGAGTCAGATAGCCGACGGTGGAGCTGACGGCGCGGACGTGCTGGCCCGTCGACGGATCGGTGCGGCCGCCATCGATGCCCTTGCGGCCGCCGGAGTTGGACTGCCAGCCGTCGGGCAGCCGCGGCACCCGGATGGGGATCCTGAGGTCGTTGGCGTCGGCCTGCAGCGCCGCGGGAGCGTCGTACGTCGGCGTCGGTCCCTTGCCAGGCCCGTTCGGCGCGAACGAGCACATGCCGAGTACTCCCGCCAGCACAATGCAGGCCAACACCAAGGGCGCGATCGACCAGAACATGTCCCGGCCGTCCTGCAACAACCGCGGCTTGGCGGGCTTGGGAGCCGGCTGCGGCTGTGAGGTCACGATCGCCAGTATCCCAGGTCCCGATCGTCGATCCGCTAATGGGAGAATCGCCCCATGAGCCCCTCGCGCGGTGAAGCACCCGATCGCAACCTTGCCCTCGAACTCGTGCGGGTCACCGAGGCCGGCGCGATGGCGGCGGGCCGCTGGGTGGGCCGAGGTGACAAAGAGGGTGGCGACGGCGCTGCCGTCGACGCGATGCGCGAGCTGGTCAACACGGTCTCAATGCGCGGCGTCGTGGTGATCGGCGAGGGTGAGAAGGACAACGCGCCGATGCTCTACAACGGCGAGGAGGTCGGCAACGGCGACGGCCCCGATTGCGACTTCGCCGTCGATCCGATCGACGGCACCACGCTGATGAGCAAGGGCCTGCCGAACGCCATCTCGGTGCTGGCCGTTGCCGAGCGCGGCGCCATGTTCGACCCGTCGGCCGTCTTCTACATGAACAAGATCGCCGTCGGGCCCGAGGCCGTCGACGCCATCGACATCACCGTGCCGATCGGTGAGAACATCCGTGCAGTCGCCAAGGCCAAGCACCTGTCGGTGTCCGACATGACGGTGTGCATTCTCGACCGGCCGCGGCACGAGAAATTGATGTCCGAGGTTCGCGAGGCCGGTGCGCGCATCCGGCTAATCACCGACGGTGACGTGGCTGGTGCGATCTCCGCGTGCAGGCCCAATTCGGGCACCGACCTCCTTGCCGGTATCGGTGGCACGCCCGAGGGCATCATCACGGCGGCGGCGATCCGCTGCATGGGCGGCGCGATCCAGGGCCAACTCGCGCCGAAGGATGACGACGAGCGCCAGAAGGCCGTCGACGCCGGCTACGACCTCGACCAGATCCTGTCCACCGAGGACCTGGTGTCCGGGGAGAACGTCTTTTTCTGCGCCACCGGCGTCACCGACGGCGACCTTCTCAAGGGTGTCCAGTACTACGGCGGCGGCTGCACCACGCAGTCGATCGTCATGCGTAGCAAGTCGGGCACGGTGCGAATGATCGAGGCGTACCACCGGCTCTCCAAGCTCAACGAATACTCCGCCATCGATTTCACGGGCGACAGCAACGCTTTTCAGCCGCTGCCGTAAATCACCGACAACCACGAGGGAACACGACATGAGCGTCGACAACGACGTCGAATACCGCATCGAGCACGACACCATGGGTGAAGTCCGGGTGCCAGTCACCGCGCTGTGGCGCGCGCAGACGCAGCGGGCGGTGGAGAACTTCCCGATTTCCGGCCGCGGGCTGGAGCGCACGCAGATCCGGGCACTCGGGCTCCTGAAGGGCGCCTGCGCCCAGGTGAACAAGGACCTCGGCCTACTTGCGCCGGACAAGGCCGACGCCATCATCGCCGCGGCCGGCGAGATCGCCGACGGCCTGCACGACGACCATTTCCCCATCGACGTGTTCCAGACCGGCTCTGGCACCAGCTCGAACATGAACACGAACGAGGTGATCGCCAGCATCGCCGGGCAGAACGGCGTGACCGTGCACCCCAACGACGACGTCAACATGTCGCAGTCGTCGAACGACACCTTCCCCACCGCTACGCACATCGCCGCCACGGAAGCCGCTGTGCGGCACCTGATTCCGGCGCTCGAGGTGCTGCACCAGTCGCTGGCGGGCAAGGCGCGGCAATGGAAGACGGTCGTGAAGTCGGGCCGCACGCACCTGATGGACGCTGTGCCCGTGACACTCGGCCAGGAGTTCGGCGGCTACGCCCGGCAGATCGAGGCAGGCATCGAGCGGGTAAAGGCGACGCTGCCCCGACTGGGTGAGCTCGCAATCGGCGGCACCGCCGTCGGGACCGGCCTCAACGCACCCGACGGGTTCGGCGCAAAGGTCGTCGACGTGCTGGTGAGTCAGACCGGCCTTGCCGAATTACGCACGGCAGTCAACTCTTTCGAGGCACAGGCGGCCCGCGACGGCCTGGTGGAGGCGTCAGGCGCGCTGCGCACCATCGCCATCTCGCTGACGAAGATCGCCAACGACGTCCGCTGGATGGGTTCCGGGCCGCTGACCGGCCTTGGCGAAATTCAGCTGCCCGACCTGCAGCCGGGAAGCTCGATCATGCCGGGCAAGGTGAACCCCGTCATCCCCGAGGCACTCACACAGGTAGCGGCTCAGGTCGTCGGCAACGACGCCGCAGTCGCATGGGGTGGCGCGGCAGGCGCATTCGAGCTCAACGTCTACATCCCGATGATGGCCCGCAACCTGCTTGAGTCCTTCAAGCTGCTCACCAACGTCTCGAAGCTGTTCGCCGAACGCTGCATCGACGGCCTCGTCGCCAACGAGGCGCGCCTGCGCGAGTTGGCCGAGTCCTCGCCGTCGATCGTCACCCCGCTGAATTCGGCGATCGGCTATGAGGAGGCCGCCGCGGTGGCCAAGCAGGCGCTCAAGGAGAAGAAGACGATCCGCCAGACGGTCATCGACCGTGGCCTGATCGGCGACAAATTGTCGCTGGAGGAGCTCGACAAGCGCCTGGACGTGCTGGCGATGGCCAAGGTCAAGGACGGCGACGGCTAGGAATCGCTTGAAACGTGACGACAGCGGATGTTTGCTGAGATTCTTCTCAGATGACTCCGGGCATGGCGAGCCGCCCCTCCGAAGAGGCGGCGCTTAGCGAGTTCCTGGATTCTGCGTCAACCGCGCCGTCCGCGCTGTTGCTCGACGGCGAGGCCGGAATCGGTAAGACCACGGTCTGGCTTGCGGGTCTGAAGCGGGGGCGCGATCGGGGATTCCGGGTGATGTCGGCACGCGCTGCGAACGCGCAATCCATGCTGGCGTACGCGCCGCTGGCCGACCTGCTGACAGGTCTGGATCCCGATACCTGGGCCGACCTGCCCGATCCTCAGCGGATCGCAGTGGATCGGCTGATGCGGCGGGAGCAGGCCGCCGAGGCCGTCACCGACCAGCGCGCGGTATCAGCCGCATTCCTGTCGGTGGTCGATCGGCTCGCCGACCGCGGCCCGGTGCTGCTGGCGATCGACGACCTGCAATGGCTTGATCCATCGACCGTGCACGTCATCGGCTTCGCTGCCAGGCGCCTGTCCGGCGCGGTGGGCTTGCTGGCCACTGTCCGCATCGAGCCCGACAGCGGTGACGCCACATCATGGCTGCAATTGCCCCGGCCGGATGCTCTGCACCGAATCACGGTGCATCCGTTGCCTTCTCGTGTGTTGCACGCCGTCGTCAGCGAGGTGTTGGATCGTTCCATACCACCTGCGACAATGACGCGAATCCATCAGGTTTCAGCCGGAAACCCGTTCTATGCAATCGAATTGGGTCGCGTACTCTTAGAGAATGGTGGTGAGATTCTGCCCTCCACGCTCGCTGAGTTGGTTCGGGCCAGGATTGACAGCCTGGACCCCGAGGCACACGACGTGCTACTTGCCACCGCGTGCCTGGCAGCGCCGACGGTCGAGTTGGTCGGTGCGGCGGTCGCCGTCGACGACGACCGACTGATCGAGCTGCTCGAGACCACGGAACGCCACGGCATCGTCGCGATAGAGGGAAACCGGATCAGGTTCACCCACCCATTGCTGGCCAGTGGCGTGTATGCCGACGCCTCACCGACGCAGCGGCGAGAGATGCATCGACGCCTGGCCGGTGTCGTGCACGAATTGGAGCTGCGCGCACGGCATCTCGCGATGGCCTCGAGAGCCGGTGATCGCGATACCTTCGAGGCGCTCGACGCCGCCGCGACCTCCGCGCACGCGCGCGGCGCGCCTGCGGCCGCGGCCGAACTGCTCGAGCTGGCGATCGCGCTCGGCGGCGACACCCCAGAACGTCGAGTCCGGCTGGCGGGGCACTATTTCGACAGTGGTGACCCAGGGCGTGCGCGGGCGCTGCTGGAACGGGCGATCGCGGGAATGCAGCGCGGACAACTGCGCGCGGAAGCGTTGAATTCGTTGGCGATCGTGCGCTTCATCGACGACGGATACCTCGACGCGACTGAGTTGCTTCAACGCGCGCTCACCGAGGACGAGCCCGACGAGCCGCTGCGAATCCGCATGCTGACGACCTTGTCGCACGTCCTGTTCAACACCGGCGGGCCGGACGCGGCCTGGCAGCGCGCCGACGAGGCGGTGGCGCGCGCCGAGAAGCTAGCTGCCCCTGGCCTGCTGAGCCTGGCACTCGGGTTGCGGGCCATGCTTTCGTTCCTGCGCGGCGACGGAATGGACGAACAGGGCCTGCTGCGAGCCCTGGAACTGGAGGACCATGAATCCTTCACGCCGACCGTGCTCAAACCCAGTGTGGTGTACGCGCTGATATTGGCCTGGACGGGCGATCTCGACACGTCGCATGAACGATTGCGTGCAGTCCAGCGCCGCTGTGTCGAGAAGGGCGAAGAAGGTGAGCTGATCTTCATCGACTTTCAGGTTGCGCTGAACCGCATTTGGCGCGGAGACTTCACCGAAGCCGCAAGGGTGACCGACGATGCCACGGAACTGGCAAGCCAACGGGACGGCGACTTCCCCGCAATGTTGAGTCTCGTCCTCCGTGCGTGGCTCGCCGTCTACGGCGGTCAGGAGGAAGACGCTCGCACTGCGGTCGCCAACGCTATCGACGCCAGCAAGCGCAGCGGCACGGGGTGGCACGACGACTGGTCGCTGACGGCACTCGGCTTCCTTGAGACGTCGCTAGGCAATTACGAGGCGGCAGTGAATGCACTCCAACCGTTGCTGTCGAGATTCGACCCGGCGTTCTATCCCACCGAGATCTTCGCGGCGTCGTTCTTGCCCGACGCGGTCGAGGCGTTGACCGCGTTGGGTCGCGCGGACGAGGCCGAACCGCTTGTCGATGCCCTCGAGAACAACGGACGCAGGCTGAACCGTGCATGGATGCTCGCAGTCGGCGCCCGATCCCGCGCGATGGTGCAGGCCGCCCGTGGCGATGTGATGGCAGCGGTGGACAGCGCACAACACGCGCTGTCAGAACACGACCGGCTGCCGATGCCATTCGAGCGGGCACGGACGCAGCTACTGCTCGGCCAGCTCACGCGTCGAGAACGGTCGGAATCAACCGCTGCGCTTCGCGACGCCCTCGCCGTCTTCGAGGAGCTCGGTACGGAGCTGTGGGCGAATCGCGCCCGCGCCGAACTGGCCGGGCGGCGCACAAAGACACCGACAGGGCAAACGGATGCACTTACAGTGGCCGAGCTGCAGGTGGCCGAACTGGCCGCAGCGGGGATGACGAATCGCGATGTGGCGGCCGAGCTCTTCATCAGCTCGAAGACCGTCGAGGCCACCCTGGCGCGGGTCTACCGCAAGCTTGGCATCGGCTCGCGGGCCGAACTCGGGCATCGGCTGGACAAATCCTCGACGTCGGACGGGTAAACATACCGCCGCGGATGTTGCCAGCCCGCCATCCGCCTGCGAAATAGCTGAAAGTTGTCACCGCAGCGCCGTTAGCTGGAATTCTTCTAGACATGTCGGGGGTTGGCGCGGAAAGCCGTCCGTTGGAGGCGCGGACTGTGGGCGGCTTCTTGGATTCAGCCGCTTCCCAGCCGTCGGCGTTGCTGATCGAGGGTGAGCCAGGAATCGGCAAGACCACGCTGTGGTTGGCGGCCCACGAACTGGCGCGGGAAAGAGGGTTCCGGGTGCTGTCGGCGCGCGCCGCCGCGGCCGAATCCGTGCTGGCCTACACCGCGCTTGCCGACCTGCTGGACGGGGTGCCGGCAGCGGCGTGGGCGGGCCTGCCCGACCCTCAGCGATCCGCGGTGGACCAGGTGCTGCTGCGGACTGATAACGGCCCGGCCACCGATCAACGCGCCGTCGCCGCGGCGTTCCTGTCGGTCGTCGAGTACCTCGCCGACGACGGGCCGCTGCTGGTGGCGATCGACGACCTGCAGTGGATCGACCCGTCGAGCACCCACGTGGTGGCATTTGCGGCGAGGCGGCTCTCCGGGCCGGTAGGAATCCTTGGCAGTGTGCGAACCGATGCCGTTAGCGGTACCGCAGGCGCCTGGTTGCAAATGCCGCGACCCGACGCGGTGAACCGAATTCGGCTGAGTCCGTTAGGCATTCAAGACTTGCACGCTGCAGTTTCGACACGCCTGCGGCAACCGTTCTCACGTCCGGCGATGGGGCGGATACATGCGTTGTCCGGCGGAAACCCCTTCTACGCAATCGAATTGGCACGAGCTATCGCTGAAAGCGCCCCCGGCGTGGAGACGTCATTGCCACGCACGCTTGCCGAGGTGGTGAGGGCAAGGATCGGCAGCCTGGATCCGAACGTGCACGATGCGCTGCTTGCCGCGTCGTGCATGGCTTCGCCGACGGTGGAGCTGGTGTCAAGCGCGACGATCGGCGACGACGACATGTTGGTCGAGCTGCTCGAGACCGCGGAAAGCAGAGGCATCATCGCGATCGACGGCAACCGGATCCACTTCGCCCATCCCCTGCTGGCCAGGGGTGTGTACACCGAGGCCGCGCCTGCCCAGCGCCGAACGATGCATCGCCGCCTCGCCGACATCGTCGACGAACCCGAGTTGCGGGCACGCCATCTCGCATTGGCCGCGACCAGCGGTGACCAAGTCACCCTTCGTGCGCTCGACGCAGCGGCGGAGTCGGCTCGAACGCGCGGGGCACCCGCGGCGGCCGCCGAGCTGATGGACCTGGCGATCGGTCTCGGCGGCGACACCGCCGATCGTCGACTCCGTTCTGCCCTACACCATTTCGACGCGGGCGACCAGCAGGTGGCGCGCGCTGTACTCGAGGAGACCATCGAGCGACTCGAGCCCGGCGATCGGCGCGCAGAGGCATTGACCCGGCTCGCCGTCGTGCGGCTGTACGGAGACGGCTTCTTCGAGGCCGCGCGCTTATTGCAGCGCGCGCTGACTGAGGCGGATGACGGCAGCCCGCTGCGAGTGCAGGTGCTGATCACGTTGGCCTTCGCGCTGCTCCACGCCAACCAGCCTCAAGCGGGCGCGCAACACGCCGAGGAGGCCGTCGCCCGAGCCGAGCGCCTCGACCAACCCCACTTGTTGGGCCTTGCGCTCGGCATGCACGCGACGTTGCGGTTCCTGTGCGGTGAGGGTTTCGACGAGGCGGTCATCGATCGCGCTGTGGCGCTGGAGGATCCGGACGTCTTCACGCCGTTGGTCTTTCGGCCGTCCGCTCAACGCGCCCTGCTTCTGGAATGGACGGGCCGCCTCGACGAAGCCCACGGGCTCCTACGCGCCATCCGGCGTCGCTGCGTCGAGAAAGGTGAGGAAGGCGAGCTGGTGTTTATCGCCCAGCACGTGGTGCTCACTTGCACATGGCGCGGCGATTTCGGCGAGGCCGCTCTGGTCGCCGAGGACGTCATGGAGCGGGCCCGGCAACTCGGCGGCGACACCCCGCTGTTCCTGGCCCTCGGGCTACGGGCGACGCTGGCCGCGTATGCGGGCCGCGAAGCCGACGCCAGGAATGCCGCCGAGGAGGCCCTCGAAATCAGCAGGCGCACTGGGTCTTTTCGGCTCGCGGAGCGGATCGTTGCCGCGCTCGGCTTCCTCGAAGTCTCACTGGGCCGTAACGAGGCCGCGCTCGCGACGCTGCAGCCGCTGCTGAACAAGTTCGATCCGTCGTCGACACCGACCGAACTTCCCAATGCCGCGTTCTTGGCGGACGCCATCGAGGCCCTGATCGAAGCGGGCCGAAGCGCCGAGGCAGAGCCCCTCATCGGCGCCCTCGAGCGCAACGGACAGCGGCTGGACCGACCGTGGATGCTGGCCGTCGGCGCTCGTGGCAGAAGCATGCTGCTGGCCAATCGGGGTGACCTCGATGCCGCGACCGCCACCGCCGAACGCGCGATCGTCGAGCACGACCGGCTGCCGATGCCGTTCGAGCGCGCTCGAACGCTGTTGCTGCTCGGCCAATTACAGCGGCGGCAGCGCAGAAAGCAGTCCGCGGCGGCGAGCCTGCAGGAAGCCTCGGACATCTTCGAGCGGCTTCACGTCCCGCTGTGGGCAGACCGCGCCCAAGCCGAACTCGTCCGAACGAACGTCGCTCGGCGCCGCAGCGGGCAGCTCACGCCATCCGAGCAGCGGGTCGCCGAGCTCGCAGCGTCGGGCATGAAGAACCGCGACGTCGCGACCGCGCTGTTCATCAGCCCGAAGACCGTCGAGGCGAACCTGGCCCGGATCTACCGCAAACTGGGCATCAAGTCGCGCGCCGAACTCGGCCGACATATGGGCACGAGCTGAACGGGTCAGATATAGGGAAACACCCTATTTCTCGGCGCCCGTAATCGAATTAGCGTCAATCCGGCCGCCCGCCAAACACGCGAAGGAGCATCGGTGACCGTAACCCTAGACCCAGCCACCCGGTACCCAGCAACCCTGGTGACGACGGCAACCAGCCAACCGGCGTTGCGCACCGGCTTCGCGATGCTGGGTCTGGTCTCGCTGCTGGACCTGCCGAAAGCCGACCGGGCCGATCGGGTGGTGGCGTTGGGCGGCGCCGCGGCGGCGGGATGGTTCCTGGCCAGGGGCGGCCGTCGCCGTTAGTTCGGCACCGTCTGCGGCTGGTGCGCCGGCGGGATCGGCCACAGCCGAACGCCCAGTGGCGTGGTCAGGCTGTGCACCACCAGACTGATTGTCACGGTGACGACCACCGCCTGCGTGATGATGGCCGACTGCTGGATCTCTCCGCGCTCGATCATCAACAGGCCGAGGACCAGGGTGCCGATGCCGCGAGGCCCAAACCAGCCGATGAACAGCCTGCCACGGGCAGGCAGGTCGCTGCCGATCAGCGCGGCCGATACCGCGGCCAGTCGGACGACGAGCAGCGCAACGACGGCGAAAACCACCACCCGCCAATCCGCGTCGCGCCACCCCACGAAGACGGCATAACTGCCGAACATTGCGAACACCGTCAACTCCAGCAGCTGACCGGCGGCGTCGGTCACCTGTGACGGCATCTGGGCACCCGCCCGTCGCACCATCATCGAGTACGCCAGGCCGCCTGCGAACGCGGTTACGAATCCACTGCCGTGCAACCGCTCTCCCACCGCAAAACACACCAATGCCAAAGCAACGGTGGCGAGTTGGGCCCACGTATCGCTCATCCAGCCGTGCTCGTGGGACATCACGAGCACCAGGCCGCCGATCAGGCCGATGCCAAGGCCGACGACAAGAGACACGCCCTCGACACGGACGGCGAACCATGTCCATCGGCCCGGATCCGGGTCGGCCTGCTCAGAGGCCAGCGCGAGGGCAGCCAGCATCGCCGCCAGCGCAAACCCGTCGTAGCAGCCGCTTTCGGCTGACATCGCGTGCCTAATGCGTTCCGGGATGCGGCGGTCCTCGAGCAGCGCATCGATCAGCGCCACTTCCGTCGGAGCCACGATGGTGGCAAGGCACACCGCCTCCCACAGCGGCATCACCGGCATCACCAGCAGTGCGACCGCCGTGCCGAGGATGATGGACAGCGGGATTCCGATCGCCAGCAATCGCAATGGCAGGTGGCCGCGGCGCACCACAGACCGCACGTCGAGCATGGCCGCCTGGTTGAACAGGATCACCGTCAACGCGAGTTGGGCGAGGATCGTGAAACTCTGGGTATGAGCACCCGCATCGATCACCCCGAATCCGAACGGGCCCAACGCCATTCCGAAGCCTACGAAGATCAGCGCTGGGGCGATATACCACCGGTTCACCAGCCCGGAGACCACGGCGTAGCTCAGCACCAAGATGGTCATCACGAACGCCGTGTCCGTGCCCACCTCGCCCCCTCAGTCGCGCTCTTGGCTAGGCCCCGTTGTTGACGCCACCGGAGTTGGCGCCCTCGATGTCGGTGATCGGGAAGTTCGGCATCGGTTTGGGCGACGGGGTGTTCGGCAGCGTCGGGATTTCAGCAGGCGGGATGTCCGTCAGATCGTTGACAGGTGGACCGTTGTCCCGACTGCCGTAGCTGCTGCCGGGCTCGCGAGGTCCAAGGAGCTGGCTCACGGTCACCATGTGGTAGCCGTTGCGCTTCAGAACTGGGATGAACTGCTCGACGAGATCGACCGTGGACGAATAGGTGTCGTGAAACAGCACCACCGAGTTCGGTTTGATCTGCGTCATCAACATGTAGCGCGTGGCCGCGGTGTTGGAATCGTTGGCCCAGTCGAATGGGATGACGTCCCAGTTGATGTCGGCCAGCCCCTGCTTCTTCGCCTCCGCCAGCACAGCGTCGTTGATCAGGCCGCCGGCAGTGCGCGTCAGCTTCGGCCGCTGACCGGTCGCGGCTTGAATCGCATCGTCGGCCTTACTGAACTGAGCGGGAATGTCCTCCGGCGGGATGGTCGTCATGTTGGGGTGTTCCCACGTGTGATTGCCCACCTCCATGCCTGCGTCGGCGATGCGCTTGGCGCCTGCCGGATTGGCCGCGACCTTGTTGCCGATCAAGAAGAACGTCGACTTCGCATCGTTGTCGCTGAGGATCTGCAGCAGCCGGTCGGTGTAAGGGCTTGGCCCGTCGTCGAATGTCAGCGCAACGCACTTGACCTTCGAGCAGTCAACGTCCTCTGCGCCTGCCTTACGGACGTGGCCGGTGAGCCCGCCGACGATCAACACCGTCGCGGCCGCAAGCACGCCGAGGACGGTTCTGGCGTAGCGCCAGCCCTGGCTGTCGGGTCGCTTCGGCACCCAAGCAGCCTACCGATTGGTGATTTCGGCGTGCTGAGTCGCGCTCAGCGCGACCAGCCACGCCGAAACCACGTTACGGAAGCGCGCTTGGGCTGATCTCCTCGAGCATCTCGGTGACCAGCGCCGCGATCGGCGAGCGTTCGCTGCGCAGCAGCGTGATGTGCGCGAAGAGCGGGTGGCCCTTGAGCTTCTCGATCACCGCAGCCACGCCGTCGTGGCGTCCCACGCGCAGGTTGTCGCGCTGGGCGACGTCGTGGGTGAGCACCACCCGCGAGCCGGCGCCGAGCCGCGACAGCACGGTCAGCAGCACGTTGCGCTCCAGCGACTGCGCCTCGTCGACGATGACGAACGAGTCGTGCAGTGAGCGGCCGCGGATGTGGGTCAGCGGCAGCACTTCAAGCATGCCGCGCGACAGCACCTCTTCGAGCACTGCGGGGCTGGCGAGCCCTTCGAGGGTGTCGAAGACGGCCTGCGCCCACGGGCCCATCTTCTCGCTCTCACTGCCTGGCAGGTAGCCGAGTTCCTGGCCGCCGACCGCGTAGAGCGGACGGAACACTACGACCTTTCGCTGCGTGCGACGTTCGAGCACAGCCTCAAGGCCCGCGCAGAGTGCGAGCGCCGACTTGCCGGTGCCCGCCTTGCCGCCGAGCGAGACGATGCCGATCGACTCGTCGAGCAGTAGGTCCAGCGCTACCCGCTGTTCGGCGGAGCGGCCGCGAAGCCCGAACACCTCGCGGTCGCCGCGGACCAGTTGCACCCGCTTCTCGGCATTGACCCGGCCCAAGGCGTGCGAGCTGCCACCCAGCAGCCGAATCCCGGTGTGGCATGGCAGATTACGGGCCGTCTCGAGGTCGATCTCGCCTTCGGCAAACAGGGCGTCGATCTCGTCGGCCGAAACCTCGACCTCGTCCATCCCAGCCCAGCCGGACGTGATGACGTCCTGCGCATGGTATTCGTCGGCGGAAAGCCCGACCGCGCCCGCCTTCACCCGCAGCGGAATGTCCTTGCTGACCAACGTGACTCGCTTGCCCTCGGCGGCAAGGTTGGCCGCGCACGTCAGGATCCGCGCGTCATTGGTATCTGTCCGGAAACCGGCCGGCAGAACGGTGGGGTCGCTGTGGTTCAGCTCGACATGCAGTGTGCCGCCTTGCGTCCCAACGGGTATCGGCTGATCCAGCCGCCCGTACTCGAGCCGCAGATCGTCGAACATCCGCAGTGCCTGCCGTGCGAACCAGCCAAGCTCATGGTGGTGCCGCTTGGCTTCCAGTTCGCTGATGACCACCAACGGGACCACGACTTCATGCTCAGCAAACCGCGTTGTCGCCCAGGGATCGGACAGCAGCACGGAGGTGTCGAGCACGTAGGTCCGGACGGTAGTTTTGGTCACGTAGCGCTCCTCGAGGCGAGGGAACTCGTGCGGCCCCGCACGAACTTCTCGGCGGACACTGCGGTATCAGGACCGGGGCCGGTCCTCTCGGGATCGAAACGATCGGTACCGCCCGGATAGCAGAGCATGTCGCTAGCCATCGAGAAACGACGCTACTCTCGCCGAGCGCTTCGCGCCGTGCAGGCGCGCCGTGGCTAAGAGGTCACACGTAGGAGCGCAGCGCGGGCTCGTCGGCGAGTCCCCACGCGGTGACTCGGTCGGCGATCACCTGGCGCAGCTGCTCTGGTCCGAAGATGCCCGCCTCTGCCACGTTGGCGAGCTTGTCCGCGTATGCGTCGATGTCCCCGCCGACAACGCCGAGTTCGCCTGCGCGACGCGCAATCGCCTCGATGGTCTCGTCGCGGCTGTAGGTCAGGCAGTGCGCGACGAGGTTGGCGAAGAACTCCTCGTGGCGCTCCTCGTCAAGAGCGATGCGGCCCATCAGGCCCTTCAGTACCGGCTCGGTGATCTGCGCTTCGAGGTTGCGGCAGAACACGGCATGCGCGCGCTCGAAGAACGCCATGAACACCAGGCGCTCGATCTGGCTGTAGGTGTCGGCGCGGTAGCCCTTCATCACGTGCTCGACGCGGACGTTCTCGTTGGCGGCCGGGTCGATCTCGCGAGTGATCACCAGATAGTTGCGTAGCGCGATGGCGTGCAGGTGCTCCTCGGCGGTCCAGCGGCCGATCCAGCGGCCCCACTTCTCCTGGAGAATGAAGCTGAACACGAACTCCCTGTGGAAGCCGGCGAGGTTGTCTTTGGTGATCAAGAGGATCTCAAGGGCGTCCGTGACGGCCTTTGGCAGCGTGACCTGTGACGGATCCCAGTCGCGGCCGCCCAGGAAGGCGAAGTTCTCGCCCTGTTCGAACGGCACGAAGTCGTGGGCGTACCACAGATCCTCGGTGTCGATGTGGCGACGCAACTCCTGCTGCACGACCGGCTCGAGCTCGAGGATCAGCGCATTAGCGACAGGTTTCTGTGCCATAAAAGTAACTGTAACCCGAGTTCACATGTTTTTTGAAATTTGGCCCGCCCAAACGGACAAACGGGCGCGAAAGTGCGAGTAGATCGCGCCCAAACGTCGATCTCGCGGGACGGATGCCTACAGCGACAAGCCCGGGTACAGCGGGTTTGCGTCGAGCAGTTCGGCGGCGGCGGCGTGGACTCGCTCGGCGGTGCCGTCGGCGAGCTTGTACTTGGCCTTCGAAGTGCCCTCTGGGGTGGTATTGGACAGCACATCGACGATCAACTCGGCGACGCGGTCGAAGTCGTCGGCGCCGAACCCGCGGGTGGTCAGCGCGGGGGTGCCCAGCCGGATGCCGCTGGTGTACCAGGCACCGTTGGGGTCGGCAGGGATCGAGTTGCGGTTGGTGACGACGCCGGAGTCCAGCAGCGCCGACTCGGCCTGCCGCCCGGTCACCCCGAACGACGTGACATCGAGCAGCACGATGTGGTTGTCGGTGCCGCCGGTGACAAGCCGCGCGCCGCGCTTGAGGAAGCCGTCGGCGAGCGCCTTCGCGTTGTCGGCGACCCGCTGCGCGTATGCCTGGAACGCGGGCTGGCGGGCCTCCGCCAGTGCGACGGCCTTGGCCGCCATCACGTGAGATAGCGGCCCGCCCAACACCATTGGGCAGCCCTTGTCGACGGCATCGGAGTACTCGGCGGTCGCGAGCACCAGCCCGCCGCGCGGCCCGCGCAGCGACTTATGAGTGGTGGTCGTCGTAACGTGGGCGTGCGGGACGGGGTCCTCGTCGCCGGTGAACACCTTGCCCGCGACGAGCCCGGCGAAGTGCGCCATGTCGACCATCAGAGTCGCGCCCACCTCGTCGGCGATCTCGCGCAGCTTGGCGAAGTTCACCCGCCGCGGGTACGCCGAGTAACCGCCGACCAGGATCAGCGGCTTGAACTCGCGTGCGGCCGCGGCAAGCGCGTCGTAGTCGAGCAATTCGGTCTTTGGATCGGTGCCGTAGCTGCGCTGGTGGAACATCTTTCCGGAGATGTTGGGCCGGAAGCCGTGGGTGAGGTGCCCGCCTGCGTCCAGCGACATCCCCATCAGCCGCTGGTTGCCCAGCTTGCCCCGCAGCTCTTCCCACTGCGCTTCGGACAGGTCGTTGACGTTCTTGACGCCCGCCTCGGACAGGCCTGGTGCTTCGACGCGGGTGGCCAGGATGGCCCAGTACGCAACGAGGTTGGCGTCGATGCCCGAATGCGGCTGCACGTAGGCGTAGGGCGCGCCGAACAGCTCGCGGGCGTGCTCGGCGGCGACGGTCTCGACGGTGTCGACGTTCTGGCAGCCGGCGTAGAACCGGTGCCCGATAGTGCCCTCCGCGTACTTGTCGGAAAGCCAGCTGCCCATGGTCAGCAGCGCCGCCGGCGACGCGTAATTCTCGCTGGCGATCAGCTTGAGTGAATCACGTTGATCGGCAAGCTCTTTGCGCGTCGCCGCCGCGATGCGCGGCTCGACCGACTCGATGATCTGCAGTATCGAGCGGTATGCGGCGCTTGCGGTATCGGCGTACTCGGCTCCGGGTGCGGTGGCGGTGGTCACGGTGGAGTCTGCAGTCATGCAGTTCAGCCTACGTCCCGCAATGACGACGGGATCAGCGGCTCATCGAGCAGCCGCCCGAACCGTTCGGTGAGGCTGACGCCTCGCTGTCTGGCCTCCAGCCAGCCCCGGAGCAGCCGATACCCCTCTACGTAGGTGCTGGTGTAGGCGCGCCATAGGGGCGAGGACAAAAAGCGCAGCGTCTGCCGGGCGCGGTCGTCGTTGACCAACAGCCAGCGCTTGAGGAAATCGGCCACGTCGTCGACGTCGCGATGCTCGTCGTGCAGCATCAGCGCGGCGTCCTGCCGCACGTCGGCCAGTGCCGCCCCGGCCTCGGAAACCGCCTCGGCGCGCTCACCGTCGAAACGCAGTCCTAGGTCGGCGTAGATGTCGGCGGCCCAGCCACCCCAGTTCGGCCCGATAGCCGCGTACAGCGCCAGGTCCGCCAACCCCTCGGCCATCAGGCACTGCGGCGTGTTGACCAGGAAGATGGTCTGCTCGGTCTGGCCCTTGCCCTCGACAAGGCCCGCCTCCTTGCGGCAGTGCTCGGTGTGGTGGCCGGGATACGACTCGTGCGCGACCAGTCGGGGCAAGTTGGACATCTGCTGCTTGAGGTCGGCGTTGACGGCAACGGTGGAGCGGTAGTCGCCGAGGTAGTAGTTGAATCCCGACCACGGCTTATCGGTGACCACCTCGTAGGTGATGGTCTCTGTGTCGGGCAGCGGGTATTCGGCGCGTACGCGGTCGCGCAGCGCGCTGGAGAACGCGTGGATGGCTTCCTCGAGCCGATCGGGCGGGATCTCTTCGGACGCACGGTAAGCGGCCATCCGCTCCGCGAGCGGTCCGCTGCCGCCAAGCGCGTCGTCCAGCGCGCGGTGCGCCTGCCGATAGCGCTCGGGGTCCCCCTTGGCGATGTGCACGTCGAAATATGCCTCCACCTCGTCGACGAAGCCGACGTCCTGGCCCGCGAACTTCCTGCCTGCGCAGGCCAGCGCCCGCAGGTGGGCGGTGACGTAATCGGCGCGGACCGAATCGAGGCCGTCAGCCAGCGGCACCTCCGCGGCCAGGCCCTCGGCCTGGCGCGCCAGCTCGGCGGGATCGGGCGGGGGCTCGTTCTGCACCTGATGACGCAGCGCGGGGTCGCCGGTGAAGGAGTCGACGTAGCCTTCCTCGATCCGGTCAAAGCGCAAACCGAGCAGCAGATATTCACGGATCAAGGTGGCGGCGTCCAGGCCCAAGTTCATGGCCTCAACCGTAAATGCAAGACTGACCCCATGCCGCGGCTGAGCGAGCCGAGCCCCTACGTGGAGTTCGACCGAAGTCAGTGGCGTGCGCTGCGCATGTCGACCCCGCTGAAGCTGGCCGAAGACGAGCTGGTCAAGCTGCGAGGTCTTGGCGAGAAGATCGACCTGCTCGAGGTCGAAGAGGTCTACCTGCCGCTGGCCCGATTGATTCATCTACAGGTCGCGGCGCGCCAGCGGCTGTTCGCCACCACCACGGAATTCCTCGGTGAGCCGCAGCAGAATCCAGACCGGCCGGTGCCGTTCATCATCGGGGTCGCAGGCAGTGTCGCCGTCGGCAAGTCGACGACTGCCCGTGTGCTGCAGGCGCTCCTGGCCCGCTGGGAACACCACCCCAGGGTCGACCTGGTCACCACCGACGGCTTCCTGTATCCGAATGGAGAACTTGAGCGACGAAACCTTATGCACCGCAAGGGTTTCCCAGAGAGCTACGACCGCCGCGGGTTGATGCGGTTCGTCACCGCCGTGAAATCGGGCGTCGACGTGGCGTGCGCTCCGGTCTATTCGCACCTGCTCTACGACATCGTGCCCGGCGAGAAGCAACTAATTCGACATCCTGACATTCTCATTCTCGAGGGGCTCAACGTGCTCCAGACCGGCCCGGCGTTGATGGTGTCGGACCTGTTCGACTTCTCGGTCTATGTCGACGCGCGCATCGAGGACATCGAAAAGTGGTACATCTCGCGGTTCCTGTCGATGCGGGCCGGCGCGTTCGCCGACCCGGCGTCGCACTTCCACCACTACTCGACGCTGACCGACGAGGCCGCGGTGTTCGCCGCCCGCGACATCTGGCATTCCATCAACCGCCCCAACCTGATTGAGAACATCCTGCCGACGCGGCCACGCGCGACGCTGGTGTTACGCAAGGACGCCGACCACTCCATCAACCGGCTGCGGCTGCGCAAGTTATAAGCGCGAGCAGACGGAAAAGTCCCCGAACACGCGGCGTGTCGGGGACTTTCGCGTCTGCTCGCCGGGTTATTTGATCCGGCGCCAGCCCTGGTATTGCAATTCGCCGATCACCGCGGTGTAGGCAGCGGTGCCCAGCGTCAGCACCACACCGGTCGTAGTCAGCGGGAAGACGTCCGTGAGGACGAGTGCCACGCTCGCGACAGTGAACAGCAGGTTGCCGATGGCCACCCACATGCCTGCGCGACGCACGGACGGCTGAGCGGCGAGCCAAAAGGCACCCACCGCAAAGACTATGAAGAACGCACCCATCGAGTACTCGAACGCCTTGGTGGTGCCGGACGTTTCGGCCAGCCAGCCGGCGAGTGGAATGCCTGCGATACCGGCGATACCGGAGATGACGGCGTCGGTTCGCATCGCGAAGCGCAGCAGTGAATCCGTCGACTCCTTGAGGCGGGGCGTGGTGATGGCGGTCATTATTCTTCCCTTCTAGTTGGAAATCGGTGGGTGAAGGACCGGTGCCGGAGTCGACGCCGCAACCTCTGACGACGGCGACTCCGGACCAGCCATGAGGGAGTCACGCCAGACGGCGCACTCCGAGGTATTGGGCGTAGGAGAAGCCCACGGTGGCAACCGTGAATGCGATCGTCGAGACCACTCCGAGTTCGGTCAGCGGCAGCCAACCGGCCACCAGCACGACGGTGACGAGGATCGCGAACGCGACGTTCCCTGCGAGCACACCCATGCCGACGCGACGGACATCGGGCAGGCCCGCGGCCGCGTACAGCGCGACGCCGTAGATCGCCAAGGCGGCGCCGGCGATCCACTCCGAGGTAGACGACAGGCCGGAGAGCCGCGACAGCGGGTCGGCCGCCATCGCGACGAACAGCCCGACGCCTGCGCACAGGGTGGCGTCGGCCCGAAGGGCAAAGCGCAGTAGTGAACCGGTGCTTTCCCGGACCGGACGGGTGTTGATTGCGGTCATGGCTCTGAGATTGCTCAGATTCCACTGCCAGATCGACACCAGACGCTGCCAGGCACTGCCAACCCCAGGTCAGCGGGGTGAACTCAGTCTTGTGCGGTGACGAGGTTTCCGCGCAGATCGGCGGCGATCAGCCGTGCCGCCGCGTTCTGCCAGTTGTGCAGGGACCGTTGCGGCACCTCGGTGACGAACCATTGCCAGGCCTGCCGGGCCACCGGGTCGAGTCCGGCGGCGGTTGCGTTCTGCGCATAGGCCCGCACCCCGACGACGTATGGGAAATACAGCGAGTTGTAGTGGCGCCACTGCTCGGTGGTGCCGAAGTCGCCGCCGTCGCGCGGCTTGAGCCGCGCGATCCGGTCGGCCAGCAGGGCCTTGAGTTCGTTGGCCCGTTCCAGCGGCGCATCGGGCGCGCCGCGGACGACGAGGCGCTCGTCGATGATCGGCAGCGCGGTCAGCGGGTTGGCGACGAGCTTGGACAGGTCGCCGTAGTGGCCAAGCGCGCGCCGGGTGAGCCGCGCGAAGGTGTCCTCGTCGACGCCGTCGAGCGGGTTGGCCGACCTCAGCGGCAACGCCGCTTCGGTGCGCCGCAACGCGGCGCGGTCGGCCTGCAGATCCGGCGACCTGGAGAACGCCAACCGGTCCAGCAGTCCGGCCAGCGGATCGGCAAGCACGTTGATGGCGATCGCTACAGCCAGGCTGGTGAACAGCAGCACCGTCAGCGCGGTCTCCTGACCCGCAAGCGCAAGGCCGATCAACAGCTGCCCGCCGAACAGAAGCGCCACCACGGCCGTCGCCGCGAACGACCGCAGCATGTCGGCCCGCAGCGCCTGCCCCTCGTCGAACGCATCCCACATCGCCACGGCGACGCCGAGCACGGCGACGTCGAATCCGGTGGACGCCAACGCGAGCCAGCTCGGCACCAGACCGAGCGGGATGATCAGGATCGCGTTGGCGAGCGCGAAGAACAGTGTGCCGAGCACGAGGAAGCCCGCGACCCGTCCTGGCTGCGCGCGATGCAACACGGCCTTGAGCATCGCGCCAAGCGAGGACAACGAGATCGCCGCGAACATCACCCAGTGGCCCATCCGCAACGGCCCATCGACGTTTCCGGCCATCGCCGCGCCGAATAGCGCCACCGCGGCGACGCCGACGACCAACGCGATTTCGCCTGCGCGGCTGCGCCAGGTCTCGCTCGGCCTGGACATCTCGAGCAGCGCCGCGAACCAGGCGATGCCAGGCACCGTGACGAGATAGACCTCGATGCTGCTGAGAGCCAGAGACAAACTGGAACCACTGGCCGCGCTCACTATCCGTACCGCGTCCAGCGCCACCACCGACGCGAAGCTGGTCAGCCCGATCGCGGCCAGAACCAAGACGGGTTTGCGTGGGTCACGGGCCAGCAGGTACAGGCCCAACCACCAGCTGAGCGCGAAGACCACCGCTGACAGCGCAGCCATGACTCAAGTGTGGCATGCCGTCACATGCCGTAGCGGCGATGCCTCGCGGTGTAATCGCGCAGCGCCCGCAGAAAGTCGACCCGTCGGAACTCCGGCCAGTAGGCCTCCGTGAACCACATCTCCGAGTAGGCGCTCTGCCACAGCAGGAACCCGGACAGCCGCTGCTCTCCCGATGTGCGGATCACCAGGTCGGGGTCGGGTTGCCCGGAGGTGTAGAGATTCTCCGAGATCGCGTCGATGCTGACGGCCTCTATCAGCTTGTCGCCTGTGGCGCCGTCGGCCAGTGCCTTGCCGAGCAGCCCCCGCACCGCGTCGACGATCTCCTGCCTGCCGCCGTAGCCGACGGCGAGGTTGACATGGAAAACCTCAGCAGCCGCTTCCGATTGCGTGGACTCGACGGCCTCGCGCAGCCGCCGGGCCGGCTCCTCCCCGATGAGCTCAAGGTCACCCACCGTGCGCACGCTCCACCGGTTGGCGGGTGCGCAGATCTCCTCGACGACGTCGGTGATGATCTCGATGAGCGACGCCAGCTCACCCGGATCACGCTGCAGGTTTTCGGTCGACAGCAGGTAGACGGTGGCCATCTCGATGCCGGCTTCCTGGCACCAGCGCAGCATCTCTGCGATCTTGTGCGCGCCCATCCGGTAGCCGTAGCTGACGTCGTCGTGACCGGCATCACGTGCCCAGCGTCGGTTACCGTCGCACAGCACCGCGATGTGGCGGGGCAGTTCGGATTTCGAGGATGTCAGACCCTGACGCAACCGCATCTCGTAGATGCGGTACATCGGTTCCTTGAGCCGTCGAGGAATGATCGCCACAAAGATTCAGACTACTGTGGCGTTCGGAAACCCCCAGGGCATTAGCGGAGGTGACATGGCCCAGATCGACACCGCCGACGAGGCCCAGCAACAGCCGCTGCGGGTCTACGCCGAAGACCTGCCCGAAGCCGTCGTCGACGGCGTCGCCCAGTTCCTTGGCAAGCCGAGGCTGCGCGGCTGGATCCACGTATACGCAGCGGTGGTGGCCTTCATCGCAGGTGCGGCCCTGGTGTCGGTGTCGTGGTCGGTGGAGTCGACGCGCGCCGGGCTGGCGACGCTGCTCTACACCTTCACGATCGTGGCCATGTTCGCGGTCAGCGGCACCTATCACCGGGTGAACTGGCAGTCGGATACCGCCCGCAAATGGATGAAGCGGCTCGACCATTCGATGATCTTCGTGTTCATCGCGGGCAGCTACACACCGTTCGCCCTGCTGGCGCTGCCGTCGGAGAAGGGCTGGGTGCTGTTCTGGATCGTCTGGGGCGGCGCGATCGCGGGCGTTCTGCTCAAGATGTTCTGGCCGTCGGCGCCGCGCTGGGTGGGCGTGCCCCTGTACCTGCTGCTCGGCTGGGTCGCGGCCTGGTTCGTCGGGCCGATCATGGAGGGCGCAGGCGTCGCCGCATTGGTGTTGCTCATTGTCGGCGGCGCGCTGTACAGCATCGGCGGGGTGCTGTACGCGCTGAAGTGGCCCAACCCGTGGCCAACGACGTTCGGCCACCACGAGTTCTTCCATGCCTGCACCGCGGTCGCGGCGATATGCCACTACATCGCGATGTGGTTCGCCGTCTTCTAGCGACTTGGGTGCGTTTTGTTGCGCTCAGCGCTCCTAAACGCACACAACTCGCTTAGCCCTGGGTGATGTTGTCCGGGCCCCAGTAGGCCTTCATCGATGCGATCTTGGCGTCCTCGTTGAACGTCATGACGCTGATGATCTCAATGGTCATTCCGCCGATCATCAGCCGCCAGAAGTAGGCCGCCTCGCTGCCGAGCACGCGCAGCGTGACCATCTCGGTCGTGGCGTTGGCACCCTCGACGGCCTTGTAGAAACCGCGGATCGCCTCTTGACCGATGTGTACGTCACTGCCGACGGGGTCCTCGATAGTGGCGTCATCGGCGTAGAGAGCAGCGATGTCGTCGGGCCGCCCTTGCGAGACGGTCTCCAGGTAACGGTTGACGGCTTCGGTGATGTCCTCAGCACTGGGCATGGCGGCGACGCTACCTCAGCGCGGCGGCCAAATCTGCAGTAGTGGTGACGGGTAGGTCGCACACCCGGCCGCGGCAGACGTATGCGGCGTCGGAGCCACCGATTCGGTCACGGTCGACAAGCAGCTCAGAGGAATTGACAGGGCCGCCCACCACGACGGCTCCCCCAGGCGCCAATTCGCGCGCCGCGGAGAGCAATTCCGAGTGTTGCGGGTCGCAGGCCACCGCGATCTGGATGGGTCCGCGAACCGCGGCTTCGGCGACGGCGAGCCAGTGTCCGCCCGAGCGCGACAGCCGGGCCAGGATGGGCGTCGCGCCTGCGAGCGTGGCGTCCGCGGCCGCGGCATACCGCTCGGCGCGGTCCGCGGGAACCAGGTGCGCGGCCAGCTGCAGAGCCTCGGCGACCGTCGAGGCTCCCGACGGTGTGGCACCGTCGAGCGGGTCGGCGGGGCGAAGCATCAATTGCTCGGCGTCGTCAGCGCTGTCGAACCAGCGGCCCTCGCGGTCCTGGTCGGCGAAATGGTCGAGCGCGACGTCGAGCAGACCGGTGGCAGCGTCCAGCCACGACCTGTCGACGGTCAGCTGATACAGCGTCAGGAGCCCGGTGGCCAGCGTCGCGTGGTCCTCAAGGACCGCGGCGCTGTCACCGACCCGTCCCCCAAGGCTGGCCCGGCGCAACCGGCCGTCAACGACATGTAGGTCGATGATCGAGTGTGCGCATCGGATTGCGGCGCCGAGGAATCCGTGGCGGCCCAACGCCACACTCGCTTCCGCGAGCGCGGTGATCGCCAGCCCGTTCCACGCCGTGACGACCTTGTCATCGCGCCCGGGTTGCGGCCGGGTAAGCCTGGCGGTGAGCAGTTTGGCCCGGACCCGCTCAAACCTGTTCCGGTCATCCGGATCGCCCGGCAGCTGCAGCACCGAACTACCATGCTCGAACGTTCCGGTATCCGTCACGTTGAAAACATCTGCAGCCCAACGCCCGTCTTCGTCGCCCAAGACCTCACGCAGCTGTGCGGGCGTCCACACGTAGGTCAAACCTTCTTGGCCGTCGGCGTCGGCGTCCAGCGAGGAGGTGAACATGCCGTCGACACGCAGCTCGTCGATGATGAAACGGGCAGTCTGTTGAGCTACCCTGCGCGCCAACGGGTTTGACGTGCGACGGGCCCAGTGCGCATACACTCGCAGCAGCAGCGCATTGTCGTAGAGCATCTTCTCGAAATGCGGAACCACCCATGACGCGTCGACGCTGTAGCGGGCGAACCCGCCTGCCAGTTGGTCGTAGATGCCGCCACGCGCCATTGCCGTGCAGGTCCGTTCCACCGCCTCCAAAGGCAAGATGTCGCCGCTGCGTTCGTGGCTGCGCAGCAGCGCTTCCAAGAGCGCCGACGGCGGGAACTTCGGTGCGCCACCGAACCCGCCGCGCTCAACGTCCTCGTCCTGCAGCGCATTGGCGACGGCATGGTCGCACAGCGCGGGCTGCACCGGCGGGCCACCGCCGGGAAGGCCCGACGCCATCGAACGCAGTTCGCCCGCGATGCTCTCGGAGGCCTCCTCGACCTCGCCGCGTCTGCTGTGCCATGTCTCGGAGACCGCTGCGAGCAGCTGCAGGAAGTTCGGTTTCGGGTAGTAGGTGCCGCAGAAGAACGGCCGCCCGTCGGGAGTGAGGAAGCACGTCATCGGCCAGCCGCCCTGGCCGGTCATGGCGACGGTGGCGTTCATGTACACCGCGTCGAGGTCGGGCCGCTCCTCCCGATCGACCTTGATGTTCACGAACCCGTCGTTCATCGCGGCGGCGACCTCGTCGTCCTCGAACGACTCGTGTGCCATCACGTGGCACCAGTGACACGCCGCATACCCGATGGACAGCAGGATCGGAACGTCACGCGCCGCCGCCTCGGCCAGCGCGTCGGGGGTCCACTGCTGCCAGTGCACCGGATTGTGGGCGTGCTGACGCAGGTAGGGGCTGGTCGCCCCGGCCAGCGTGTTAGCCGCCGGGCTCACTCTTGTGGTCCTCGTTGGCGGCCTTGTCGGGTTCGGATTCATCGAACGACTTGGGCAGCTTGCGCAGATGCCGGTTCATCGACCACACCAGCAGAAAGGTGCCGATCAGCAGCAGCACGACGATCACAAGACCGAACGGGCTGGCCTTGCCGAAGTCAGGGCCCGTGTCGCGGGGAGCATCGTCGGCCAGCAGGCCGATCGCGATCATCATGACGTCGTTCAACGGTCCGCCTCGATCCCCACGAACAGGTCAGTCTCCGGCAGCGACACCGGCGTCCGCGAACGGGCCAGCTCGTATTCCTCTGTCGGCCATAGCCGTTGCTGCCATTCGATGGGAGCTCGGAAGAAGTCACCGTTGGGGTCGATCTGCGTCGCATGCGCGCGCAGGGCGTCGTCGCGCTGCGCGAAGTACTTGGAGCACTCGATGCGGGTCGTCACCCGGTGCTCGAAGATGTCCAGCTCCGGATCCCAGTGCTTGAGCCATTTCTCGAACGGGCCGACCTCGCCGTGTTTGGCGAACTCGTCCTGCAGCAGCTGCATGCGCTTCCGCAGAAATCCGTGGTTGTAGTAGAGCTTGAGCACATCCCATGGCTCACCGGCGTCCGGGAACTGCTCGTAGTCGCTCGCGGCCTCGTACGCGGCGACCGATACCTGGTGGGTCCTGATGTGGTCCGGATGCGGGTAGCCGCCGTTCTCGTCGTAGGTCGTCATGACGTGCGGTTTGAACTTGCGGACCAGGCGAACCAGCGCCTCGACGGGCTCCTCGAGCGGCACCACGCCGAGGCAGCCGTCGGGCAGCGGTGGCGGCGGGTCGCCCTCGGGCAGCCCGGAGTCGACGAAGCCGAGCCAGTGGTGCTCGACCCCGAGGATTTCGGCGGCCTTGGCCATCTCGTCGCGGCGGATCTCCGTGATCCGGCCGTGCACATCGGGCAGGTCCATCGCCGGGTTGAGGATGTCGCCGCGCTCGCCGCCGGTCATCGTCACCACCATCACCCGCACGCCCTCATCGGCGTAGCGGGCGGTGGTGGCCGCACCCTTGCTGGACTCGTCGTCCGGGTGGGCGTGCACCGCCATCAACCGCAGCTCGCTCAACTGTCCCCTCTTACTCGCTCGTCTCGGGCCGACTCGTTGCCGACGATCGTCGAGACGTTCCAACCATCTGGGTGCCCCTATAGTTCCAGTTCTGTAGAACTATCCGACGGACGGGCATGCGAAACGAGATGATCGAGCGCCCCGCCGACCGCTACGGGCGGCAGCGGCTGTCGCGTAGCAACCGCCGCTGGATCGCCATCGGGTTGACCGTGCTGGTCCTCGCGATCGGGGTCGGGATCGCGGTGATCGCTTCGCAGCGGCTTGGCACCGGGGAGGTCAAAGGCGAGCTTGGCGGGTATCAGCTGGTCGACAACGAGACTGTGCAGGTAACCATCACCGTCACCCGCGAGGACCCGTCCCGGCCGGTTGTGTGCATCGTGCGGGCACGGTCGATCGACGGCAGCGAGACCGGCCGCCGTGAAGTGCTTGTCCCACCGTCGTCGCAAAAGACCGTGCAGGTCACCACCGTCGTCAAGGCCAGTCGGCCGCCGGTCGTCGGCGACGTCTACGGCTGCGGGACCGATGTGCCTTCGTACCTGGTGGCCTCCTAGAATCACACCAACGAAGTCGGCGCAACAAACGCCGAACTGCGAATTCGTGAAAATCGGCTGTCTCCGCGGTGCTATCATGGTCCGGTACACGGTCCTGCTGGGACCGTGTATTGCTGCTTTTAGTGTGCTGATTCGGCGCCCGCGATTGTGGCAATACACGTGGGAGAGCTCCCGGCGCCGTGACGAGAGACTTCTTACGCGAAGAGCGCGAGAGCAACCACGAGGGGAGCGCGACGACATGACCGACACCCAGGTCACCTGGCTGACCCAGGAGGCATACGACCGCCTGAATGCCGAGCTCGATCAGCTGATCGCCAATCGACCGGTCATCGCTGCGGAGATCAACGACCGCCGCGAGGAGGGCGACCTGCGCGAGAACGGCGGCTATCACGCCGCCCGCGACGAGCAGGGCCAGCAGGAGGCCCGCATCCGCCAGCTGCAGGAGCTGCTGAATCAGGCCAAGGTGGGCGAGGCGCCCAAACAGTCCGGCGTTGCGCTGCCCGGCTCGGTCGTGAAGGTCTTCTACAACGACGACAAGGGCGACTCCGAAACCTTCCTGATCGCCACTCGCCAGGAGGGCGTTTCCGACGGCAAGCTCGAGGTGTACTCGCCGAAGTCTCCGCTGGGCGAGGCCCTGATCGACGCCAAGGTCGGTGAGTCGCGCTCCTACCAGGTGCCCAACGGCAACACCGTCAAGGTCACGCTGGTCAGCGCGGAGCCGTACCACTCCTAAGTCGCGACTCCGCGGCGGAGCGGTTTACAGTCCGCCTATGGCGCAGATCGCCGAGGACTTGTTTCTGCTGCTGCTGGACAACGCGTCCGCTCAGCCCGGTCTCGACCGGGCCCGCCGCGGGCGGGTGCTGTCGGGCGCGGTGCTGCTGGATCTTGCGCACGCGTGCCGAATTCGGCCCGCGATGGCAGGTGAGCGGGTCGAGCCTGGCCGGCTGGTGGCGCTCGCGGCTCCCGGCCCGATGGATCCCGTCGTCGCGCCGGCGTTCCAACTGCTGCAGCACCGCCCTCTGCGTCCGGCCACCGCGGTCAAGCGGCTGTCCAAGGGCACCGAGGAGAACCTCGCCAGTTATCTGGAATATACCGGCCAGATCCGGCGTGTTCGGTTGAACTCCAAGCGATTCAGCCACCCGTACGCGTGGCCGCTGACCAGCCGCGGCCGCGTTAGTCAGGCGCGCTCGGCGCTGCTGGCGGCGTTGTTCGAACGCATGCCGCCCGCCCCGCCGACAGCGGCGATCATCTCGTTGTTGCACGCGGTCGACGGCCTCGGTGCGCTGCTGAGCCTCAACGACCGCGGCTGGCGGTGGGTGCACGCCAGGGCAGGTGAAATCGCCAGCGGCAGTTGGGTGGACGAGTATCCGACGGCGCTGCCAGAAGTCAACCTGGCGATCACCGCATCGGCGGTGCGTGGCGCGCTAGCGTAGCGCCTGCTCCACGTCGGCGAGGAGGTCGGCGGAATCTTCGATGCCGACCGACAGCCGCACAAGGTCGTCGGGCACCTCCAGCTGCGAGCCCGCGGTCGACGCATGCGTCATCGCACCCGGATACTCGATCAGCGATTCCACCCCGCCCAGCGACTCAGCAAGGATGAAAACCTCTGTCCGAGAGCAGAAGTCGTGAGCAGCCAGGGGCCCGCCGCGCATCCGGACCGACACCATACCGCCGAACCCGCTCATCTGCCGCTTGGCGACCTCGTGACCGGGATGTGTCGGCAACCCCGGATACAGCACGCTCTCGACCGAGGGGTGCTCCTCGAGGAATTCGGCAACCAGCGCGGCGTTTTCGCTGTGTCGCTGCATCCGCAGCACCAGCGTCTTCAGCCCCCGCATGGTGAGGTACGCGTCGAACGGACCGGGCACCGCGCCAGCACCGTTCTGCAGGAATGCGAACGCGGTGTCGAGTTCTTCGTCGTTGGTCAGCAGTGCGCCGCCGACGACGTCGGAGTGGCCGCCGATGTACTTGGTCGTCGAGTGCAGCACGATGTCGGCGCCGAAGAGCAACGGCTGTTGCAGCGCAGGTGAGGCAAAGGTGTTGTCCACCAACACTTTGATGTTCGACGTGGCTGCCAGTTGCGCGATCGCGCTGATGTCGGCGATGGAGAGCAGCGGGTTGGTTGGCGTCTCCACCCAGATCAGCCGGGTGTTCGAGGTGATCGCCGCACGGACCGCGTCGAGATCGGACAGTGCCACCGCGGTGTAGGTGATGCCCCAATCGGTGAACACCTTGTCGATCAGCCGGAAGGTGCCGCCGTAGGCGTCGTCAGGGATGACGACGTGATCGCCAGGCCGCAGCAACGCGCGCAGCGCGCAGTCGGTGGCTGCCATGCCGGAGGAAAACGCACGCCCGAAGGCCGCCTCCTCCACTGCTGCCAACGACGCCTCCAGCGCCGCGCGCGTCGGGTTGCCGGTCCGGGCGTATTCAAATCCGCCCCGCAGCCCGCCGACGCCGTCCTGTGCAAACGTCGAACTCGCGTAGATCGGCGCGTTGACGGCACCTGTGCCTGGGTCGGGCCGAAACCCAGCGTGGATGGCCTTGGTGGCCAAGCCTCGAAACCTGTGTTCTTCAGTCATCACCGATCAGCGTATCGAGGTCCAGACGGCCGCTCACCGAGGTGTAGGAATGGACCATGGTGACCCGGATCGAAGACCTGCTCGACCTCGACTCGCTCCTGACGCCCGAAGACATCGAGTTGCGGCAGACGGTGCGCCGGTTCGGCGAGCAGCGGCTGCGCCCGCACATCGCCGACTGGTTTGAGGCAGGCGAGGTGCCGGTCCGCGAGTTGGCCGCCGATCTGGGCAAGCTCGGCGTGCTCGGCATGCACCTGAAGGGCTACGGCTGCGGAGGCTCCACCGCGACGGCCTACGGGCTGGTGTGCCAGGAGCTAGAGGCCATCGATTCCGGCCTGCGCAGCCTGGTGTCGGTGCAGGGCTCGCTGGCGATGTTCGCCATCTACCGCTGGGGCAGTGAGGAGCAGCGCAACCAGTGGCTGCCCGCCATGGCCAGCGGCGACGCCATCGGCTGTTTCGGGCTGACCGAGCCGGACTTCGGCTCGAACCCCAGCGGAATGCGCACCACTGCCCGCCGCGACGGATCGGACTGGATCCTCAACGGCTCGAAGATGTGGATCACCAACGGATCGATCGCTGATGCCGCGATCGTGTGGGCTCGCTCCAAAGAGGGCATCATCGGCTTCGTCGTGCCTGCAGGCACTCCCGGCTTCTCGGCGCGGGACATGAGCCACAAGCTGTCGCTGCGCGCGTCCGTCACCTCCGAGTTGCATCTCGACGACGTCCGGCTGCCCGCCGACGCCCAGCTACCCGACGCGAACGGCCTTTCAGGACCGCTGGCCTGCCTGTCGGAGGCCAGGTTCGGCATCGTGTTCGGCAGCGTCGGCGCGGCGCGCGACTGCCTTCAGACCACGCTGGACTACGTCGGCTCCAGAGAAGTGTTCGACAAGCCGTTGGCGGGATACCAACTGACGCAAGCCAAGCTGGCCGACATGGCCGTCGAACTCGGCAAGGCACAGTTGCTTGCGTTGCACCTCGGGCGGCTCAAGGACGACGGTCGTATCCGCCCAGAACAGATCAGCGTCGGCAAGCTGAACAACGTGCGCGAGGCTATCAAGATTGCCCGCCAGTGCCGGACCCTGTTGGGCGCCAACGGAATCACGCTGGAGTATCCGGTGATCCGGCACGCCAACAACCTCGAATCCGTGCTGACCTACGAGGGCACATCCGAGGTGCACCAGTTGGTCATCGGCGAGGCACTGACCGGCGTAAGCGCCTTCAGATGATCAGTGCGCACATCAAAGAGGCGCTGACCTGAGTCAGCGCCTCTCTGATGAACTGAGTTACTGCAGTGGTGGCGGTTGCGGCGGCAGCGGCTGTGGGTTGAGCCCCTGCCCTTCGAGCGGCACACAGACCGTCGTCATGATCTTGTCGGCGAGAGTCTGCCGTTTGGCGTCCCACAGCGGGAACAGGTAGCCGATGTAGCAGATCGCCCCGTCGACGATGTGGGCAAGCTGGCGGACGATCGACAAACCGAAGCCGATTGGCTGCCAGGTCTTTTCGCTGACAACCTTGAACTTCATGATCGACTTACCGATGCTCGACCCTGTGGTGCCCTGACGGTAACCCCAGTTCCACACCCCGTAGGCCAGCGCCGCGATGTAACCCAGAATGAGCAGGATCACACCGATCGCCCCGAAGCTCGACGTGCAGTAGACCCCGTAGCTGTACGCACCTGTGCTGAGGCACTCGTTGTCGGCGGTGCCGAACGCGACGCCGTACGCGATGCCGAGAACGACGAACACCGGAACGTTGTCGATGAGCCACGCCAGCACACGCGTGAGCCACGGTGTGTACGCCTCTTGCGGCAGCACGGGTCCCGGTGGCGGCGGCGGTGGCGGATAGCCGGGCGCCCCGGGTGGGGGCGGCGGCGGGTAACCGCCTTGCTGTGGGGGCGGCGGGTACCCGCCCGGCGGCGGTGGCGGCGGATAACCCTGAGGAGGCGGCGGTGGCTGATACCCGCCGGGCGGTGGGGGCGGCTGATACCCGCCAGGAGGCGGGGGTGGGTACCCGCCAGGCGGTGGCTGATCGGTCATTATTACCTTCCGGATGTCGTTCTAGAGCGGCAACGCAACGTGCGTGAGAATCTTGTCGACCAGCGTCTGTCGCTTGGGATCCCACAGCGGGAAGAGGACGGCGACAATCCAAATGATGCCGCAGACCCCAGCGGCCACCCAGTAGATGAGCTCGCGGACCACAGACATCCCGAAACCAACCGGCTGCCCGGTGTTTTCGTTGACGATCTTGAACTTCATGATCCCTTTGCCGATGCTGGACCCTGTCGTGCCCTGCCTATATCCGAGATTCCAGATCCAGTAGGCAAGAGCGAGGATCGCTGTGAGCGCGATGGAGATCTGACCGATCGTCGACGCGCCCGTCGCGCAGAATTCGCCCATGTTGTACTCGGAGGTGTCGGTGATGCATGCGGTCTCGCGCGTGCCGAGAAGCAGGCCCCATCCGATGCCCTCGAGAATCAACAGCGGGATGGCGTCGATCAGCCACGCCAGCACCCGGGTCTGCCACGGCGTGTAGGCGTCCTGGGGCAGCGCCGGGCCACCAGCGGCAGGCGCAGGCGGGTAGCCCGCAGCGGCCTGCGGTGGCTGGTATCCCCCACCGGGCGGCGGAGGCGGAGGGGGCGGAGGCTGGTAACCACCGCCCTGGGGTGGAGGGGGTGGTGGGTACCCACCGGGTGGCGGCGGAGGAGGCGGGTAGTTACCGGGGGGCGGTGGCGGTTGATCGGTCATGGACGCCTTCCAGTGATGAAATTAGCTGGCAACGAGCGTGCTAACCCTAACCTGAGCGGTTCCCAACGGCAGGGCTTTCTAGCCGGAATTTGATCATCGCGTCGAATGTCCAAAATCGCGGAAAGCCGCGCTTATCAGGCGTTTAGCGGTGGATGATGCCATCGGACAAGAAGCCGAGGAGATCGTGGCGGGTTAGCACGCCCACCGGTTTACCTTCCTCGACCACCATCACCGCGTCGCATTCACGCAGTGTTTTGGCTGCGGTGCTGACCAGTTCTCCTGCCCCGATCAGCGGCAGCGGCGGGCTCATGTGCTGAGAGACCGCGTCGGCCAGCTTGGCCCGGCCCTCGAACACCGCAGAGAGCAGTTCGCGCTCGGCGACGCTGCCCGCCACTTCGCCTGCCATCACCGGCGGCTCGGCCCCAACGACCGGCATCTGCGAAACGCCGTACTCACGCAAGATGCCGATCGCGTCGCGCACCGTCTCAGACGGATGCGTGTGGACCAGGTCGGGCAGTGCCCCGGACTTGCCGCGGAGCACGTCGCCGACGGTCGACTCTTCGACCGATCCGTCGAGGCGACTGCGCAGGAATCCGTAGGACGACATCCACGCGTCGTTGAAAACCTTTGAGAGATAACCACGTCCGCCGTCGGGCAACAGAACGACGACCAACGCGTCCGGCCCGGCCTGCTCGGCGACGTTGATCGCGGCGACGACCGCCATGCCGCATGACCCGCCGACCAGCAGCGCTTCCTCGCGCGCCAACCGCCGCGTCATGTCGAACGAGTCGGCGTCGGACACCGCGACGATCTCGTCGGGCACCGAAGGGTCGTAGGCCGACGGCCAGAAGTCCTCGCCGACACCTTCGACCAGGTACGGCCGCCCGGTGCCGCCGGAGTACACCGATCCCTCCGGGTCGGCCCCGATCACACGCACCTTCCCGCCGGACACCTCCTTCAGGTAACGACCGGCGCCGGTGATGGTGCCCCCGGTACCGACGCCTGCCACGAAGTGCGTGACCTTGCCGTCGGTGTCTGCCCAGATCTCCGGTCCGGTGGTCTCGTAGTGGCTCTCGGGCCCCATCGGGTTGGAGTACTGGTCGGGCTTCCAGGCGCCGTCGATCTCCTCGACAAGTCGATTGGAGACGCTGTAGTAGCTGTCGGGATGGTCGGGCGGCACGGCCGTCGGGCATACCACGACGTCGGCGCCGTACGCGCGCAACACATTCTGCTTGTCCTCGCTGACCTTGTCCGGGCAGACGAAGATGCATTTGTAACCGCGCTGCTGCGCCACCAGCGCGAGCCCGACGCCGGTGTTGCCGGACGTCGGCTCGACTATCGTGCCGCCGGCCTTGAGCTCACCGCTGGCTTCGGCGGCGTCGATCATCTTGACCGCGATGCGGTCCTTGGCGCTGCCGCCGGGGTTGAGGTATTCGATCTTGGCCGCCACCATGCCTGCACCGGCGGGGACAACGGAGTTCAGCTGTACCAGAGGGGTATTGCCGATGAGCTCACTGACGTGCCGGGCGATGCGCATGTGTCCATCGTGTCAGGCCCGATAAACGACTACCAGGTGGCCTCTCGGATGTAGTCACCGATCTGCCTAAGCGACCGGGTCGCCTCGGACACCGCAGGTGTCGCCAGCTGGAACACGTGCATCTGACCGGGCCAGACCCGCAGCTCGACGGGCACCCCGGCCGCGGCCAGCATGTGAGCGGCCTTGCGTGCGTCGCTGACGAGCACCTCGGAACCCGACACATGGATCAGCGTGCGCGGGAGGCCGGGCTCGATGTGGTCGAGCGGCTCGTAGACCTCCTCGGGCTTTCCGTCCACAATGTGTCGTTCGGCGGCGGCCTCGATCAGTTCGGTCAGCGCGTCGAACGCCTTCGGCGGGAACATCGCGTCCGTGCGGATGTTCGGGTGGTTCGACCTGGTTTCGTTGTCGATCTCGAACAGCGGCGACATCGCCACCATCGCGGCCGGTAATTCACCCTCGAGTTGCAGCTTCTCGGCAAGAGCCAGCGCCAAATAGCCGCCTGCGGAGTCGCCGGCCAGCACGATCTGGTCGGGGTCGTAGCCCTTCAGACGCAGCCACTTGTAGGCGTCGTAGCAGTCGTCAAGCGCCGAACCCACGGAGTGCTTCGGGATCATCCGGTAGTTAACGACGAGCACCGGACTGTCGGAGTAGCGAGACAGTGCGGTCACCAGCCGGCCGTGTGTGTGGGCGCCGCAGGTCAGGAACGCCCCGCCGTGCATATAGAGGATGACGCTGTGGTTGCCGTCGGCGGGGAGCACGCCGCCGGCGCGAACAAGCTGCGCGGTGCAGTTCGGCAAGGAAATGGTGGCCCGCACAGTACCGGGGGCAGGCCGCATGACGCGGGCGACGAAGTCGACCAATCCGAATGGCCACGGCAGGCGTGGCACATGACTTCCGATAGCTAGAGTCGGTCGAATAGTTAGCAGAGCCGCCAGTGCAGTGAGCCGGCCCGCGAGGCTAGGACCGTCCTCGACAACCTCTACAGGGGCGCCGTCACTGACTGGAAATCTGCGCGTGCCACGCGATCTAGCGGGACTGACGCCGGCATGCGACGCTCTGGATACCTTGCTCGGTGCCGTCATCGCCACCACTCCTACGCCTTCGTAGTGCCGGGGTGCTCCAGGTTTACTGGGCTAACCCAACCAGATTAGCTTGACACCCTACAACCGATTCAACAATCAAAGAATCAAAATCGATACCGGACTTGATACCGCACCGTGACCCCTGATGGGGTCTTGCCACGCGGGGAGCGTCGGAAATTCCACCTAAACTTGTCCCGTGGGCATTCGGGTAGGGCGTCGATCGACCATCGCCCTTGCAGCGGCGGCCGGACTAGCGTCGACGGGCTCGGCTTATGTCGGGGCCCGCAACCTGCTGAGCGGGCAGGCTGACAAGGCCCGACGCGTCATCCCCAAGTCATGGGACGTCCCGCCACGCGCCGACGGCGTGTACTCGGCGGGCGGTGGTCCGGTCGAGCGCTGGCACCGTGGCGTGCCATTCGACCTGCACCTGATGATCTTCGGCGACTCCACCGCGGCCGGCTACGGCTGCCTGGGCAGCGATGAATTGCCGGGCGTGCTGATCGCGCGGGGGCTCGCCGAGGCATCCGGTAAGCGCGTCCGACTGAACACGAAGGCCATCGTCGGCGCGACGTCCAAGGGCCTGTCCGGCCAGATCGACGCGATGTTCGTGGCAGGGCCCCCACCGGACGCGGCGGTGATCATGATCGGCGCCAACGACATCACCAAGCCGAACGGCATCGGCCCGTCGGCACGCCGGGTGGGCCGGGCGGTGCGCCGCCTGCGGGCCAGTGGTGCCGCCGTCGTGGTGGGCACCTGCCCGGATTTCGGGGTCCTCACGGCCATTCCGCAACCACTGCGCTGGGTGGCGCGCAGTCGTGGGCTGCGCCTGGCCCGCGCCCAGGCGTCGGCCGTCCGGTCGGCGGGCGGGGCGCCGGTTCCGTTCTCCGACCTGTTGGCGCCGGAGTTCCGCAAGGCACCGGAGCAGCTGTTCAGCCACGATATGTTCCACCCGTCGGCGGCGGGGTATGCGCTGGCGGCCAAGCAGTTGCTGCCCGCGCTGTGTAATGCGTTGGGCGAGTTCATCGATGGCGCACAACCAGAAGATGCGCTCGAGTCGCGGTCGGCCGACGGCAGTTCGTTGCTCGCGAGGGTCGGCAGCCTGAGCAGGCTGTGGCGGCGTTCGACTGGGGTCCCTGCGCCTATCGTGGTGCCCGCAAGTTAAGTTTTCCTCGGTATCCGCTCGATCCGAGGAGTCCCCATGGCTGAAGCCGTCATCGTCTCGACCGCACGTTCGCCGATCGGCCGCGCAGGCAAGGGTTCGCTGGTCGACATGCGGCCAGACGACCTCGCAGCGCAGATGGTGCGCGCCGCGCTGGACAAGGTGCCCGGGCTGGATCCCCGCGAGATCGACGACCTGATCATGGGCTGCGGGCAGCCCGGCGGTGAGGCCGGCTTCAACATCGGCCGTGCGGTGGCCGTCGAGTTGGGATACGACTTCCTGCCGGGCACCACAGTCAACCGGTACTGCTCGTCGTCGCTGCAGACCACCCGGATGGCCTTCCATGCGATCAAGGCAGGCGAAGGCAGCGCGTTCATTTCCGCTGGCGTGGAAACGGTTTCGCGATTCCCGAAGGGCACATCGGACGGCTGGCCTGACTCGCACAACCCGCTGTTCGCCGACGCCGAGCAGCGCTCGGTGCAGGCCTCCGCAGGCGCCGATGAATGGCACGACCCGCGCGAGGACGGCCTTGCGCCGGATGTCTACATCGCGATGGGCCAGACGGCAGAGAACGTCGCGCTGCTGACTGGCATCAGCCGCGAGGACCAAGACCACTGGGGCGTCCGTAGCCAGAACCGCGCCGAAGAGGCCATCAACAGCGGCTTCTTCGAGCGCGAGATCGTGCCGGTGACGCTGCCGGACGGCTCGACCGTCAGCAAGGACGACGGCCCACGCGCAGGCACCACGTACGAGAAGATCAGCCAACTCAAGCCGGTGTTCCGGCCCAACGGCACGATCACCGCGGGCAATGCCTGCCCGCTGAACGACGGCGCCGCCGCTGTGGTGGTGGTCTCGGATGCCAAGGCCAAGGAGCTGGGGCTGAAGCCGTTGGCCCGCATCGTCGCGACGGGCGTGTCTGGATTGTCACCGGAGGTCATGGGCCTTGGCCCGATCGAGGCGACGCGTAAGGCGCTGGCGAATGCGGGCATGTCGATCAGCGACATCGACCTGTTCGAGATCAACGAGGCGTTCGCCGTGCAGGTGCTGGGCTCGGCGCGTGAGCTCGGCATCGACGAGGACAAGCTCAACGTGTCCGGCGGTGCGATCGCGTTGGGTCATCCGTTCGGAATGACGGGCGCGCGGATCACCGCCACGCTGCTGAACAACCTGACGACGCAGGACAAGACGTTCGGCCTTGAGACGATGTGCGTCGGCGGCGGCCAGGGCATGGCGATGATCATCGAGCGGCTCAGCTAGACGTATCGCTGCTCGCTGGTGTGCGGCCAGATCGTAAAATCGCTGGATTGCATGCGATTTCGCGATCTGAGCGCACACTAGGTGGCCACACCCGGCGCACCCGGTTGACGACGTCGGCCGGATGAGCTCCGGCGACAACACGAATGTGGGTCCACCCGCGATATGCGACGAATTCGGAGCGAACAATGTCTTTTCCGAATCTCGGACGTTCGCGGTGGTGATCACCGTCGTACTCGACGGCGATCATCACGTCCTCCCAGCCCATGTCGAGGTAATAGCGGGGATTACCAAAATCGTCGAAGACGGGTATCTGCGTTTGAGGTCTTGGAAAACCCGCGCGAATTAGGAGCAGACGCAACCAGGTCTCGCGTGGCGATTCCGCTCCCGGATCGTAACTATCGAGGGCAGAACGCAATCGGGGTGCTCCTGGCGATCCACTGTGACGCCGCCCCAGGTCAGCGACGGCCTGTCGGTCGAAGCGGGTTGCGTTGCTCAGCGCGTCGAGATGAACCACCGCCTCATCACCGTCGATCAGCCGGCCAATGTCGAACGCTGTTCGCTCCGGCGTAGTCACCCACATACCTGCGACGAGCCGGCGCTCGTCAGAAGCCAGCCGGTCCCTACGGGTCCGGATCCCCCTCGGCGGGCGCGCATTCGGCCAGATCAGTTCGACCGGAACGTCATCTGCGATCCATCGCGCGCCATGCATCGCCGAGGCCGCAAGACCCGCGACCACACCCCGCCGACGCGTCCACAGCCACGCCGCCGTAGTCCGTTGGGACAACGTCGGCGTGACGCCGACGGGTAAGTAGACATCCGGATACAGCGCGCGAAAGCCGGTGCGCAGCTGGTGCTTGTTGGCAACAGTGCCGTCGCGCAGAGCCTCGCTTCCAATGAATGGCTCATCCATGCGGTCACCGTGGCCGACCGAGCCGACGGCCAAACGCCGAAGTGATCGTCGGGCCCGCAAGATGTGGATGAATCGCGATCTGTGAGCAGACTCGGCACACTCGACGCAAAGCGAAAGCCCGGCACGTTACGTGCCGGGCTTTCTCGTTAGGCCGCTAGTTGTTGTTGAAGTAACTCAGCAGCCGCAGGATCTCCAGGTACAGCCAGACCAGCGTCACCGTCAGGCCAAGGGCGATGCCCCATGCGGCCTTCTCAGGCGCGCCTGCGCGGATCGCCTGGTCGGCCTGGTCGAAGTCGGAAAGGAAGAAGAACGCCGCCAGGCCAATCATCAGGAGCGAGAACAGGATCGCCATCGGACCACCGTCGCGCAGCGGGCCTGCGCTGTGCGTGAACAGCCCGATCACCAGGTTGACGAGCATCAGCACGACGGCGCCGAAACCTGCGGCGACGAGGAAGCGGGTGAACTTCGGCGTCACGCGAATTGCGCCGGTCTTGTAGACGACGAGCATGCCGAAGAAGACGCCCAAGGTGCCCACAACGGCCTGGCTGATCAGCGCACCGGCGCTGATGCCCGAGACCATGAGGTTCGCGACGACGAACGAGAACGCGCCAACCACCATGCCCTCGCATACGGCGTAGCTGAGCACGATCGCCGGGTTGTCCTGCTTACGCCCGAAGATGGCGAAGAGCAGCAGGCCCATGCCTGCCAAGCTGCCGACCAGCAGGAGCGGCATCGCCAGAGCCAGGTTCTGTGCGACCAAGAAGTAGGAAACGGCCGCGACGGCCGTCAGCACGGCAAGCGTGATGCCCGTCTTGGTGACGACGTCGTCGATGGTCAGCGGCCGAGCCACCCCGGTCTGCCGCTGGTCCGGATATTGAGTCACATATGGGTCGGCTTGTACCGCCTGCGCACCGTAGCCCGCGGCTTCGGTACCAAATTGCGCATATCCGCCCTGCCCCTTGGGCAGCGAACGAAATACCGGGTTGCTGGTCTCCCGCACCGTCGGTTCCTCTCCTAGTGCTGTGGTTCGACGAGTTGGCGAACACACTCTCAACGATCGACGATCCGCGCGCGTTCCCGTATCGCCGAGCCATTCACAGGAAAACATTACCCGGGGACGCGCAGCTCAGGTTGACGATCTAGATTGCATACTCGTGGCGGAAAACGAGGATGTCCTAGTAACTGTCGAGAACGGCGTCGGCCTGATCACCCTCAACCGCCCGAAGGCCATCAATTCGCTGACTCATCCGATGGTCAACGCGATGTCACCGGTGCTGCGCGACTGGGACCGCAACGACGACATCAGCGCCGTCGTGGTCGATGGCGCAGGCGAGCGCGGCCTATGCGCCGGAGGCGACCTCGTAGCGCTCCATCACAGCGCACGCGCCGACGGTTCCGAGGCACGACAATTCTGGTACGACGAGTACGTGCTAAATGCGCAGATCGGCCGCTTCAGCAAGCCATATGTCGCGCTCATGGACGGCATCGTGATGGGTGGCGGCGTCGGGGTCGCCGTGCACGGCAGCGTGCGAGTGGTCACCGACACCACGAAGATGGCGATGCCCGAGGTCGGTATCGGCTTGATTCCCGACGTCGGCGGCACGCTGATCCTGTCGCGTGCGCCAGGGCTGCTCGGCCTGCACGCCGCGCTGACGGGCGCCCCGTTCGGCGCACCGGACGCCATCGCGATGGGCTTCGCAGACCATTTCGTCCCCCACGACACCATCGCCGAGTTCAAGCGCAGTGTGATCACCGACGGTATCGATGCCGCGCTGTCAGCGCATGCCGTCGAGTCACCGCCGAGTCCGCTGTTGGCCGAACGCAATTGGATCGACGAATGCTTCGCCGGCGACACCGTTGAGGACATCGTGGCCGCGCTGCGCGGCCACGATGCGGGGCCTGCCAACGACGCGGCCAACCTGATCGCCACCCGCTCCCCGATCTCCCTCTGCGTTGCATTGGAGGCCATCCGGCGGGCCGCCAAACTCGACACCCTGGAAGACGTTCTGCGCCAAGAATATCGGACGTCGTCCGCCTGTTCGCAGAGTCACGACTTCGTCGAAGGTACCCGCGCCATGGTCATCGACAAGGACCGCAATCCGAAATGGTCGCCCGCGTCGCTGGCGGCCGTCACCACCGCCGACGTCGAGGCCTACTTCGCGCCGGCCGACCGTGAACTGGAGTTCTCATGAGCTACGAGACCATCTTGGTCACCCGCGACGATCGCGTCGGCACCATCACGCTGAACCGACCGAAGGCGCTCAATGCCCTCAACAGTCAGGTGATGAACGAAGTCGTCTCGGCCGCAGCGGAACTCGACAACGACCCCGGCATCGGCGCGATCATCATCACCGGCAGCGGCGAGAAGGCATTCGCCGCAGGCGCCGATATCAAGGAGATGGCGGAGCTGTCGTTCGCCGACGTGTTCTCCTCCGACTTCTTCGCGGCGTGGGGCAAGTTCGCCGCCACCCGCACGCCGACCATCGCCGCGGTCGCCGGCTACGCGCTCGGCGGCGGCTGCGAGCTGGCGATGATGTGCGATCTGATCATCGCCGCCGACACCGCGAAGTTCGGTCAGCCCGAGATCAAGCTCGGCGTGCTTCCCGGCATGGGCGGCTCGCAACGGCTGACCCGTGCCATCGGCAAGGCCAAGGCCATGGACCTGATCCTGACAGGTCGCAACATAGACGCCGAGGAGGCCGAGCGCGCCGGGCTGGTGTCCCGTGTTGTGCCCGCCGACAAGCTGCTCGACGAGGCGACCGCGGTTGCCAAAACCATCGCGGGAATGTCGCTGTCCGCGTCGCGGATGGCCAAGGAGGCCGTCAACCGTGCCTTCGAGTCGACGCTGGCCGAAGGACTCCTGTACGAACGCAGGCTGTTCCACTCGGCGTTCGCCACCGACGACCAGACGGAAGGCATGAACGCGTTCACCGAGAAGCGCCCACCGAACTTCACGCACCGGTAAATTTTGGTTCCGTGACCGACACCGCGGAGACCACCGAAGAAGCCCCACCGCCCGCGGAACCCGCCAACAAACCGTGGTGGGAGCGCCACTACACGTTCACTGGAACGGCCGTCGGCCTGGTGTTCCTGTGGCTGTCGATGACGCCGTCACTGCTCCCGCGCGGCCCGCTGTTCCAGGCGATCGTCAGCGGCGCGGCAGGCGCGATCGGCTACGGCCTCGGCGTGTTCGCGGTATGGCTGGTGCGCTTCATGCGGTCGAAGGACTCCAGCCCGCCGGCACCGCGACGCGCCTGGATCGCGCTGGTGGTTATCGGCATCATCGGCCAGATCCTGATGATCATCTACTTCCACGTCTGGCAGGACGACGTACGCGATCTCAACGGTGTGCCGCGGCTTGGCTTTTGGGACCACCCCCTGACGGCAGTCCTGTCGATCATCGTGCTGTTCGTCTTCGTCGAAATCGGCCAGTTGATCGGCAGACTGGTGCGGTATCTGGTGCGTCAACTGGAACGCTTTGCGCCGCCGCGGGTTTCGGCGGTTGTCGTGGTGGTGCTACTGCTCGCGTTGACGGTGGCATTGCTCAACGGGGTCGTGGCACGGGTCGCGATGAGCACGATCAACAAGACGTTCTCTGCGGTGAACGACGAAACCGACCCGGAGTTCCCTGCACCGAAATCGCGACTGAGGTCCGGCGGTCCGGAGTCGCTGGACAGCTGGGAATCACTCGGCCATCAGGGCCGGGTCTTCGTGTCGGCAGGGCCCACCGACGAACAGCTCACCAAGTTCAACGGCACGCCTGCGATAGAGCCGATCCGCGCATACGCCGGACTGCATTCCGCCCCCGGCATCAAAGCGACCGCCCTGCTGGCCGCTGAAGAATTGCGCCGGACTGGCGGGCTGGACCGCGCGGTTGTCGCCGTCGCCACCACCACCGGCACCGGCTGGATCAACGAGGCGGAAGCCTCTGCGCTCGAGTACATGTACAACGGCAATACCGCGATCGTGAGCATGCAGTACTCGTTCCTGCCCAGCTGGCTGTCGTTCCTGGTGGACAAGGAGAACGCCCGGCAGGCCGGGCAGGCGCTGTTCGAGGCCGTCGACGCGATGGTCAAGCAGCTGCCCGAGGGGAAGCGCCCGAAACTCGTGGTGTTCGGCGAAAGTTTGGGCTCCTTCGGTGGTGAGGCGCCGTTCCTGGCCCTCAACAACCTGGTCGCCCGCACCGATGGCGCGCTGTACTCCGGGCCCACGTTCAACAACACGATCTGGGAGGACCTCACCCGCACCCGCGACAAGGGTTCCCCGATGTGGCTGCCTATCTACGACAAGGGCGAGAACGTCCGATTCGCCGCGCGCTCCGACAATCTCGGAAGGCCGCCCGACCCGTGGGGCCACCCGCGGGTGGTCTATCTACAGCACGCATCCGATCCGATCGCGTGGTGGAACGTCGATCTGCTGTTCTCCAAACCGGATTGGCTGAAGGAACCGCGCGGTTACGATCTCTCGCCGCGGATGGAATGGATACCGATCGTGACGTTCCTGCAGGTGTCCGCCGACATGGCGGTCGCGGTAGACGTGCCCGACGGACACGGTCACGTCTACGTCAAGGACGTCGCCAACGCGTGGGCCGCCATCCTCCAGCCGCCGGGCTGGACACCCGAGAAGACCGAGAAGCTGCGGCCACTGTTGTCCAACGACGAAAACGCCTAGACCAGAACGCCTTCGGCCTTCAGGGCGTGGTACCCGCCGATGACGTCGGTGGCGCGGTGCAGGCCGAGATCGACAAGCGACGCGGCGGCCAGGCTGGAGGTGTAGCCCTCCGAGCAGAGCACCACCCATTCCACGTCGTCGCCAACGGCCTGCGGCAGCCGTGCGTCACTGGTCGGGTCGCACCGCCACTCCAGCACGTTGCGCTCGATCACCAACGCGGCGGGCACGCCGCCCTCGCGCTCACGCTGGGCGTGCGGGCGGATATCGACCAACAGCGCACCGCGTTCCAACGCGTCGGGGACTTCGCGCGCCGAAAGCCTGTGCAGCCGTGTGCGGGCCTCCTCGAGTACCCTGTCGATTCGGCTCATCATCCCTCCGGTGCATCGGTGAGTTCGGTGCGCTTGCGGCGCAGCGTCTTTCGCTCGGTCACGTCGTAATAGGACATCGCCGTGAGCGGCGGCGAGTACGCGTGCACGCTGAGCGTCGGGCTGACCGGAGTCGACAGATCTCGTTCTGGCGTCCAGACGACGTCGTGCACCCAGCCGAGCGGGAAACCGGCCTGATCGCCCGCCCGGAGACGTCGACGTCGCAGTGCTTCCCCGTCCCAACGCGTTTCGCGCAGTGCACCCGACACCACGGTCAATGCGCCCAACGAACCACCGTGGTCGTGCAATTCCGTCGAGCGATCAGGTACCCAGCTGATCAACCAGATATCGACCTCGTCGTCGCCGTGTAGGCGGGTGAACCACCGTTCGTCGCCCGGCGCTCCACCGCCCGGCAGCAGATAGTCGTAGCGGCCCGAGAGCACGTCGTCGGCGTAGCGGTCGGTGGCGTGTAGCAGGTCGTGCAGCCGCAGGCGGGTCGGCGCGGACACTGCGGGTGCGGCAGACGGCAACAGAGAAGGCTGTGCGGAAACCATGTGGAACTCCAGAATGACGGGACGGATCAAGGGGGGTCGGCGCTCAGGCCTGACAACACTCCCGGAATCCGGTGCTCTCCATCACGGCCGCCAGTGTGGCATAGCGCGTCGCGCCGAGCATCCCGCCCTGACCTCCTCTCAAGGAGGCCGACGCGTTGCATAGATTGGCAGCATGCGCAGGTACCCCCAACGCGTCGTGCTGTGCGGTGCACTGTTGATGCTCGCGGTCGCCGGCTGTTCGTCGAACGAGCAAAAGTCGTCGACGCCGACCCAGCCGCCGACGACATCCACCAGCGAGCTGCCGCCCCTGCCCGCCGAACCGGCGCAGCCCGGCGCCGTCGGCGTCTCCCCTGGCGGCGTCACCACCCAGGTCGACGTGCCTTCTGACGCCACAGAATCGCAGTACGGGCAGGCCTGTCATGCCGCCAGAGTGTGGATGGAAAGCCAGCAGACGGATTCGAAGACCCTCGTCGAGCCGTATCTCAAGGTGCTCCAGGCGCCCGACTTCACCGGGCCGGGGAACTTCAACACGCCATGGGCCAACCTGACTCCGGCCCAGCAGGCCGGTGTGATCCTGGCCGTCACTGCCGCCGCCAACCACGAGTGCGAGTAGCGCGGGACTTTTAATCACGCCTGCGAGAAATTCGATTCCGCGGCGCAAAATGGCGGTATGGCAGGTAACCGCGTCGCCCTCGCTCTCGGCAGCGGGGGCGCCCGCGGATACGCCCACATCGGCGTGATCGATGAACTACATGCCCGCGGCTACGACATCGTCGGGATCGCCGGCTCGTCGATGGGGGCGCTCGTCGGCGGTCTGGAGGCCGCAGGCAAGCTCGACGAATTCGCAGACTGGGCGAAATCGTTGACGCAGCGCGCCGTGCTGCGGCTGCTGGACCCCTCCATCACCGCGGCCGGGGTTCTGCGCGCGGACAAAATCCTGGACGCGGTCCGCGACATTCTCGGTGAGGTGACGATCGAAGAACTGCCGATTCCCTACACCGCTGTTTCTACCGACCTGCTCTCGGGCAAATCCGTTTGGCTGCAACGCGGTCCGGTCGACGCCGCGATCCGGGCGTCCATCGCGATTCCCGGTGTCATCGCACCGCACGTGTTCGATGGGCGCCTGCTCGCCGACGGCGGCATCCTCGACCCGTTGCCGATGGCGCCGATCGCGGCGGTCAATGCGGACCTCACCATCGCGGTCAGCCTCTCGGGCAGCGAGGCAGGCGGCCGCTATGAGCCCACCGAGAGCGAGCCGCGGGCGACGACAGAATGGTTGAGCCGGATGTGGCGTAGCACCACCGCGTTGTTCGAATCAAGCCGCTCCGTCGCTCTTCCGGATGAGGAGGACGGCGACGACGAACTCGTCGACGTCTCCAAGGAGGGGACGGTGCCGAGGTTGGGCAGCTTCGAGGTGATGAATCGCACCATCGACATCGCTCAGGCTGCGCTGGCCCGGCACACCTTGGCCGCGTATCCGCCCGACGTATTGGTCGAGGTGCCGCGTACCGCATGCCGGAGCCTGGAATTCTACCGGGCCGCCGAGGTCATCGATATCGGCCGCGAGCTGGCCGCCGGCATGCTCGACGAGCTCGAAAAGCCAACGCCGGAAAACTGATTCAGGCGCCGAGGAAGTCGGCGACCGCGGCGGCAATCCGCTGGCCTTGCGCGCGACCAGCCAGTGCGGACGGCCGGCGGCACGCGGGGTCGAGCGGGTTGTGTCCGAACGCTGTGATCGACTCGTCGTCGGCGAACACACCGAACGCCGACCCGCCGAACGCCTCGACCTCTTCGGCCGCGCCGCCGCCGAACGGCGACGGTGTCGATCGGCCCGACGGCACGAGCACGACGACCACGTCGCAGTCGTCGGCAAGAGCCATGTTGACGCTGCTGCCAACGCCGCCGTCCATGTAGCGGCGCTCCCCTATCGTCACCGGCGGCCACACAGCAGGCACAGCGCAACTGGCGGCCACCGCGTCGACCAGACCGACACCCGAATTCCGGTCGAACGTGACCAGCTCGCCGGTCGCAGTGTCGATCGCGGAGATCCGCAACACCCGGTCTGGCCAGTCGTGCGACGGCAACCGCTGCGCGATCACGTTGCGGCGCACCGCTTCTGTGACCGTCTGTGTCGACAGCGCCACCGCGCCGATCTTCTGGAGCTTCTCGGCCGTCGACGTGTTGGGTGTCAGCATCGCGCTGACAAACAGCTCGGTGATGTCGTCGATGCCGACGTCAGGGTTGAGCTCTGTCGGCGACGGAGCGGTCTGCCGGTCGAACAGGACGTCAAGCCCCAGACCGCTGCCCAGTTGAGCGGCGACCGTCGACCCGGCCGACGTGCCGACCAGGACGTCGAGATCCAGCAGGGCCTTGGCTGTCTCGGGCGCCTCGTCGGCGATGCCGCGCAGAATGCCGGTTTCCCATCCGATGCCCGCAAGCCCTCCGCCGGCCAGCACCAACGCTCGTTTCGTTGCCACGCCAGCGAGTGTGCCAGCCCGCCGATAGGGTCCTTTCATGCGTACTCCCGTGGCGCTGGTCGCCCTCGTCACCGGCGCACTCATCGGGTTCGCACCCGCCGCGCTCGCCGAGCCGCCCGCACCACCGGCGCCGATCATCCCGCCGCCGGTGCAGCCCGCCAATATCGGCGATCTGAAATTCGACGCGACGGCGTACTACGACAGCGGTGCGTATCTGACCGATCTTCAGCTGGCCGCTGCGCCGGCGATCGCGTGGATCGCTGAGGAGGCGCAGCGGGTGGACCAGCCCGCGGTGGTATTCGACATCGACGAGACCGCACTGTCGAACTGGGAAGCCATCAAGGCCAACGACTTTGGCCGCGTGATCGGCGGGCCGTGCGACCGGCTGCCACAAGGGCCGTGCGGTTGGCGCGCCTGGGACCTTCGGGCGCAGTCGACAGTGATCCAGCCGACGATGGACATCTTCACCACCGCCAGGGACCACGGCGTGGCGATCTTCTTCGTCACGGGCCGCGACGAGACCCAGCGCGCGGCGACCGAACGCAACCTGCGGGCCGTCGGATACACCGGTTACACGCAGTTGATCATGGAACCGCCAGGCGCCCATTACGTTTCGGCCGCGGACTTCAAGGCGCCGCAGCGCGCCCAGATCGAGCAGCGGGCCTACACCATCATCGCCAACGTCGGCGATCAGCCATCCGACCTCGACGGCGGGTTCTCCGAGCGGACCTACCTGCTGCCCGATCCGTTCTACCGGATTCCCTGATCCGCCCAAACGGACACTTGGGCGGGAAAGTGCGAGACGATGCCGCCAAAACGTCGATCTCGGCGACAATCGCGGCGCGTTAGCGCAAGCTCGGCGCCGCCTTGCCGCTGATCAGCGGGAGGTCGAGATACGTGGCGATTCCCGGCTCGGCCTCGCACACCGCGGGAATGGAGTTCACGCAGTGCGCTGCGGTACCGACGATGCCGTATTCCGGGCCCTCGCCGCCGATCGCGGATTGGAAGCCCTTGATCGACACGGCGATATCCGGATTGCCGCGGACTTCCATCTCATACCGTTGCCCCTCGGGGCCGAACGTCCATGCGGGATCGAGGTTTTCCTCACCCATCAACCAGTTCACCGTCACCTGCACGACGGGCTCCCCGTCGACCAGCGCCTCCCAATGGAACTTGCGGCCCGCGACCTGGCCCGGCTCGATGGTTCCGATCGGCGAGTCGATCGGTGCGCTGGCGACCGCGATCTCCTGGGTGGCACGGACTTTCGGGTCGGCGTTGAAGCCGACTTTGTCGACGACCATCCGGACGGCCTGGATGAAGCCGCCGTCGAGCAACTTCTGCATCGGCCCGGACAACGCCTTGTCGGGCGTTTCGCCGAAGCCCATCACGTGCCGCACGACGTCGGGCGCTTCATAGGTGCGCAGGTCGGAAAACTCCTCGGCGCGAACGAACGTCACCCCTGTCGACATGATCGACATCATCAAGGGGAACTTCTCGCTGATGCCGCCCGGTGCCATGCCGGTGCCGTGCAACGTCACGTTGCCCTCGAGAGCGGCCTCCCGAAGCGGAGCGCCTTGCCGCTCGCTCGGATAGACCCAGCCAACCGGAGTGACCACGTTCTTGCCGGACCGCAGCAGCGCCGCGACCTCGTCGGGATTGGGCAGCAGCGGCGCGTACACGACCGCATCGGCGTCGAGCGCAAGGATCTCGTCGACGCTGTTGGTTGCGCTGACGCCCAGCGGTCCGGTCCCGATAATGTCGCCGACGTCCTTGCCCGCCTTGTCAGCCGAGTGCACCCAACAGCCGACAAGTTCCAGGTCAGGGTGCTCCAGCACGCCCTTGATGGCGGCGACGCCGACGCCTCCTGTCGCCCATTGCACGACCCGCAGGCCCATGTGATCTCCTCCGAAACTAGAACACGTTCTACTCCGGTCTACACCACAAGACGGCCTCGGCGGTAGACAATTGGCCCTGATGACCGAGAACAAGATCGGGTTCGGCGTGCTTGGGCCAATGGAGATGACGGTCGACGGCGTGCCCGTGCCACTTGGCACCCCGAAACAACGCGCCGTACTGGCCGTGCTGGTGATGAACCGCAGCAGGCCGGTCGGTATCGACTCGCTGATCACCGCGGCATGGGAACAGTGGCCGCCACCGGAAGCGCGGGCCAGCCTGCACTCCTACATCTCGAACCTGCGCAAGCTGCTTGGCGACTCACGGGCGATGTTGGTCAACGCGCCACCGGGATATCGGCTCGCGATCAGCGACACCGACTCCGACATCGGCCGATTCATCCTCGAGAAGAACGCGGGCGTACAGCATGCCGCCGCAGGGCACTTCGAGGAAGCCAGTCACCACCTGACGACCGCGCTGTCCGAATGGCGGGGGGCGGTGTTGGAGGACCTGCGCGACTTCGAGTTCGTGGAGGGCTTCGCCACCGCGCTGACCGAGGACAAGGTGGTAGCACACACCGCGCTGGCCGAGGTCGAAATCGCTTGCGGGCGTGGATATGCCGTGATCGGCGAGCTCGAATCGTTGACGGTCGAACACCCCTACCGTGAGCCACTATGGGCACAGCTGATCATCGCTTACTACTTGAGCGACCGTCAGTCGGAGGCACTCGACGCCTACCAGCGGCTGAAGACCACGCTCGCCGACGACCTGGGTATCGACCCGGGCCAGACGCTGCGTGTGCTGCACGAGCGCATCCTGCGCCAGGAACCCCTCGACGTGAAGCGGGCCGCGAGAACCACTGCGGTGCACTCCGTCCACAACATCGATCTGCGCACCGCGGTCAACGCGTCGTCCGCGCTCGCCAACCTGGTAGCGCTGAACGGGGAGGTTTATCGGCTGATGGCCGCCGCCACCCGGATCGGACGGCTCAACGACAACGACATCGTTCTCGACGACGTCAACGTCAGCCGCCACCACGCCGTCATCATCGACACCGGCACGAGTTTCGTGATCACCGATCTACGCTCGGCCAACGGAGTCCACGTGCACGGCGAGCGCATACGCGGCACGGCGACGCTGGTCAACGGCGACCGGATCCGCATCTGTGATCACGAGTTCACGTTCGAGATCACACCGCACGACACGTAGCGCGGCATTAGGGTGTGTTCGCTGGCAACGCATCCGAGGAGCAATCGATGAGCGACCCTGAGCGGGAATCACGTGTGGGTTCCCAGATCGGGCCATATCGCTTGCGGCGGCTGCTCGGAAAAGGCGGCATGGGTGAGGTCTACGAGGCCGAGGACACCGTCAAAGACCGCATCGTCGCGCTGAAACTGTTGCCCGAGTCGGCGTCTCACGACCCCGTGTTCCGCAAGCGGCTGCAGCGCGAGGCGCATTCCGCGGGCAGGCTGCAGGAGCCGCATGTGGTGCCGATCCATGACTACGGCGAGGTCGACGGGCTTCTCTACGTCGACATGCGGATGATCGACGGCACCGATCTGCGCAAGGTGCTGAAGCGCTTTGGGCCGATGACGCCCGCGCGGGCGGTGGCGATCGTTCGCCAGATCGCCTCGGCGCTCGACGCCGCCCACGAAGCCGGGGTCATGCACCGCGATGTCAAGCCCGAGAACATCATCCTCACCCGCGACGACTTCGCGTATCTCGTCGACTTCGGCATCGCCAATGCGGTCACCGACGAGAAACTCACAGAACTGGGTACAGCGGTGGGGACTTACGCCTATATGGCCCCGGAGCGATTCACCAACGACGAGGTGACCTACCGCGCCGACGTATACGCGCTCACGTGTGTGCTGCACGAATGCCTAACCGGCGGACAGCCGTATCCGGGCGACAGCGTCAGCGTGGTGATCACGTCGCATCTGATGCAGCCCATCCCGAAGCCGAGCGAGGAGCGTCCTGGCATCCCGGCCTCCTTCGACACGGTGGTCGCGAAAGGGATGGCCAAGAAGCCGGAGGACAGATTTGTCAGCGCAGGGGACCTGGCGCTCGCCGCGAACAACGCGCTGAGCGAACGCGACCAGGACCAGGCCGCGACGATCCTGCAGCGTGGTCAAGACGCGACCTTGCCGGGCACGCCGATACCCCCGATGCCGCCCCAGGGGCGACCCATTCTCCAGACACCACCTCCAACGCCACCGCCGACGCCACCCCCCGCCCCACCGCAGTTCGGCGTGACGCCGACGCCGCAGCCCGCCTCCCGACCCGCCGCTTTCTACACGCCACCCCCGCCAAGTGGGCCGCCAAGCGGGCCGATGTGGACGGCCGCCCCACCGCCACCACCCGGCCCCCCACGCCCCGGTAACAAGGTGCCGTGGATCCCGATCGCCGCTGCGGCGGGCGTCTTCGTCCTCATCCTCGGCGCGTTGGGCGTCTGGTGGCTGGTCAAGCCCGATGAGTCGTCGTCAGGGGGGCCGACGACCACCAGTTCGGAAACGAGGAAGCCCACCGAGACCACGAGACGAACGCCCCGCATCACGACCACCACGGAGAAGCCGGAGACGTTCGATTCGAAGCTGATGGCGCTGCTGCCGAGTGGATACAACGCCGACAATTGCCAAGAAGTCCATCCGCCGGCTCCTGGCGCCCTGGCCACGGTCGATTGCAAAGCGCCCACCACGCCCGACGGCCCGGGTACCGCCCGCATCTCGCTGTTTGCCGACCAACCGACACTCGCCAGCCACTTCGACGCGGCGATCAAGGAGAACTCCGAGCTAGTCCAATGTCCGGGTAGTGGCCTGGACTCGCCTGCCACCTGGCACTACACCGACACCCCTGACAAGGTGGAAGGTCGCGTCGCGTGCGGCACCTACAACACCAATCCCGACGTGACGTGGACCAAGGATGCGGACCTGATACTCGGCGATGTGCAGGGGACAAACCTCGAGGCCCTGCACAATTGGTGGCTCAAATACGGCTGACGCACCGCCGTTGAGCAGGCGATTTGAGGCTCCAAGGATTCCCCAAGGATCCCGCAAGACCGCTATCAGACTCTGATGTCAGCCCGGGAAGCACCCGGAACAGACCGACATCACAAGGAGTCCAATGTTCGCCTCGAATCGCATCACCAAGTTCGCCGGCACCGCGCTCGTCGCAGGAGCCCTTGGGCTTGCCGCAGTTGCTGCCGCGGGCACCGCCGGCGCCGTCAGCTCGACCGATGACGCGTTCCTGACCGAGATCACCAGCGAGGGCATCACGTACGACACCGCCAAGGCCGCCATCTCCAACGCTCATTACGTATGCAGCTCCCTGGACGGCGGCGCCAAGCCAGTGGATCTCGGCCAGGAGATCCTCGACAACACGGACCTGACCACCCATCAGGCCGCCGTCTTCGTGGTCGCCTCGGTGAACGTCTACTGCCCCGAGTACACCGGCTACTTCAAATAAACCCTCCCCTCTGCGGGGGCCCCGCTGCGGCGGCGGGGTCCCCGCGCCACCACCACAGAGATCAACGACCATGAACACTTCGCTCAACGACAACACCGAACGCCTCGCGATGCCACGCCCCATCTCGGCGGCGACCGCGCGGCGCCGTCACGGCGCGGGTGCGCTACTAGTCGACATCCGCCCGCAGGTGGCCCGCCACCAGGGCAGCATCACAGGAGCGTTGCTCATCGACCCCGCCACCATCGCGGACCAGCTCACCGACCGCCATCGCGAAATCGTGCTGTGCAGCGTCTCGGCGCAGCGCGCCATCTCTGCTGCCGAGCAGCTCAGCCACCTCGGCTACGACCGCGTCCACTACCTGGCAGGCGGATACGCCGCCTGGCATCACCGCGCCGTCACGCGTTAGGGCATCTAGACAGTTCGCTCGCTTTGTGTTTCTGTCGATCGCAGGAACAGCGAAGGGACAGTGCGATGCCAAACAAGGTTTACGTCGTCGGCGTGGGGATGACGAAGTTCGAGAAGCCGGGCCGCCGCGAGGGCTGGGACTATCCAGACATGGCGCGCGAATCCGGTACCAATGCACTCAAGGACGCGGGCATCGACTTCTCCGAGGTGGAGCAGGGCTTCGTCGGGTACGTCACTGGCGACTCGACATCGGGGAACCGGGCGCTCTACGAGCTCGGCATGACCGGCATCCCGATCGCGAACGTGAACAACAATTGCTCGACGGGTTCGACGGCACTGTTCCTTGCGGCGCAGACGATCCGCGGCGGCCTGGCCGAGTGTGCGATCGCGCTCGGTTTCGAGAAGATGCAGCCGGGCCCGCTCCAGGGCGGCGCCGAGGACCGCGAATCCCCGATGGGGAAGCACGTCAAGGCGTTGGCCGAAATAGACGAGTTCGCATTCCCGGTTGCGCCGTGGATGTTCGGCGCAGCTGGACGCGAGCACATGCGTCAATACGGCACCACCGCAGAGCATTTCGCGAAGATCGGGTACAAGAACCACAAGCATTCGGTGAACAACCCGTTTGCACAGTTCCAGGAGGAGTACAGCCTCGAGGACATCCTGGCGGCCAAGATGATCTCCGATCCGCTGACCAAGCTGCAGTGCTCACCGACGTCCGACGGCTCCGGCGCGGCGATCGTGGCCAGCGAAGCGTTCGTCGACAAGCACGGGCTGGCAGGCCAGGCCGTGGAGATTGTCGGGCAGGCGATGACCAGCGACTTCGACAGCACATTCGACGGCAGCGCCAAGAACCTCATCGGCTATGACATGAATGTCCAAGCCGCACAGAAGGTTTACGACCAGTCCGGGCTCGGGCCGACCGACTTCCAGGTGATCGAGCTGCACGACTGCTTCTCCGCCAACGAGCTGCTGCTCTATGAGGCGCTTGGCTTGTGCGGCGAGGGCGAGGCACCGAAGCTGGTCGACAACAACGACACCACCTACGGCGGCCGGTGGGTAGTCAACCCGTCCGGCGGGCTGATCTCGAAGGGCCATCCGCTTGGCGCGACGGGCCTGGCGCAGTGCGCCGAGCTGACGTGGCAGCTGCGCGGCACCGCCGATAAGCGACAGGTGGATAACGTCAGCGCCGCCCTGCAGCACAACATCGGGCTCGGCGGGGCAGCTGTAGTCACCGCGTACCAGCGCGCCGAGCGGTAGGACGGTCGGCGCGTCCCCGCGTTTGAACCATATGGATCTGCTCAAACGTGGTCCCGCATGCGGGACCACGTTTTGAACGAGCACCATGCGAGGTTTGACGGTGCTGCTGTGGCGCCTGTGGCTGCTCGCGCGCGTCCGGGGACCAATTCGGTCGCCCCGGCGGTTGATGTGGAGGACTATTGATGTAGACGATGACGGGAGGTGCGGCCATGTGGACAAAGTTCATGCTTGCCGCCGTAGTTGTGGGTGTGTGCGGAGCGATCGCCGCCCCTGCGGGCCTCGCGTCAGCCGAGGAAACGGCCCAGCAGGTGATCAGCCGGCTGCAAAGCGAGGGCTACACGGTCAATATCGATCGGATCGGCACGGCACCTCTCGACCAATGCGTCGTGACCAACGTCAGGAACCCCCAGCAGGTCAAGCAGTGGGTGCCGTACAACGGGCCAGGCAGGGATGGCGACCGCGTGCTGGTGCAAGTTGTCACCAGCCAGTCGATTTCGGTGACTCTCAACTGCTCAGGCTGATCAGCGAATAGCGAAGGGCCCGGCCGGATCTCACCGGTCAGGCCCTTGCTCAGTGTCAGCGACGAGAGCAGTCCAACGACACAGTGACGGTACGATCCACGACGACGGGAACGAAGTCGCGCTCTCCGCCGCGGTTGCGTCCTCCGATCACCGGGACGAATTCGGTTCGCTCCCTTGGGTTTCGCACGTTGGTAACCACGCATTCCGAGAGCGGCGCGCTCCCGATGCGGTCGATCTTCACGTCGAAGCCTTGGGCTTCCAATATGCCGATGGTGGCTACGGCTGAGTCGGCTGCCGAGGCGGTACCTGCGGGAGCGAGGATCAATCCGCAAGCGCCAGCGGCCAACGCGATAAGTGTGAGCAGTGTGGCACGCATGGCGGGCCTCCGTTCTTTCCGTTTTGTCGATGTCAGCCGGTTCAACGGGCAGAGGTCACAGGGGGTTCAAAGGAATCTCAAAAACTTTCGCCAGACAGAGAAAGACCCGGCCGCGGGGGGTTTCGGCCGGGTCTTTCCTTCGCGCGCCCTACGACGGCACAGGGATTCGCTCCTGCGCCGGCTCTTCGGCACGCGGGGTGCGATCATCGTCGACCATGGTGAGTTCGTCGAACGGGTCCTCTCCACCCAGAACGGCGTTCACCTTGTCGCGATCGATCGTCTTGGTCCAAGATCCGACGAGCACCGTCGCCACCGCGTTACCGGAGAAGTTCGTGACCGCGCGGGCCTCGGACATGAACCGGTCGATACCGACGATCAGGCCGACACCGTCGAGCAGATCGGGACGGTGGCTCTGCAGGCCGCCTGCCAGGGTGGCCAGCCCGGCGCCGGTCACACCGGCCGCGCCCTTGGACGCCACCATCATGAACACCAGCAGACCGATCTGCTGACCGACCGACAGCGGGCTGCCCATCGCGTCGGCGATGAACAACGAGGCCATGGTCAGGTAGATCGCGGTGCCGTCCAGATTGAACGAGTAGCCGGTCGGGACCACGACGCCGACGGTGCTGCGGTCGACGCCGAGGTGCTCCATCTTGGCGATCAACCGCGGCAGTGCCGACTCCGACGAGGAGGTCGAGAAGATCAGCAGGTACTCGCGGGCGAGGTAGCGCACCAGCTTGAAGATCGAGACGCCCGACACCGCACGCAGCAGCGAGCCGAGCACACCGAACACGAACACCACGCAGGTGATGTAGAAGGCGAGCATCAGCGTCAGCAGCTGGGTGACTGCGGACCAGCCGGCCTGGCCGACGACGTTGGCGATCGCGCCGAACGCGCCGATCGGGGCGAGCCACAGGATCATCACGAGGACCTTGAAGACCAGCTTCTGCAGGTGCTCGATGCCGCGCAGGATCGGCTGGCCCGCGCCGCCCATCGCCTGCAGGGCGAAACCGACGAGAAGCGCAACAAACAGCGCCTGCAGCACGTTGCCGTCCGTCACCGATGAGAACAGTGTCTTCGGAATGATGTGCTGAATGAAGTCCATCAGTCCGCCGGACTCATGCGCCGTTTCGGCCAGTTCTGCACCCTTGCTTGCCGTGCTCGGGGTCAGGTGCATGCCGCTGCCGGGGTGGATCAGGTTGCCAACAAGCAGGCCGATCGCGAGTGCGAATGTGGACATCACCAGGAAGTAGACGAACGCGAGGCCGCCGACCTTGCCGACAGTGGCGGCTTTACGAACCGAACCGATGCCAAGCACGATCGTGCAGAAGATGACCGGCACGATCATCATCTTGATCAGGCTGACGAACATCGTGCCGAGCACGCCAACGCTCTTGCCGACCCCAGGGGCAAGTAGGCCGACGGCGATGCCGAGCAGCACTGCAACGACGACTGCAATGTACAGCCAATGGGTGCGATCGCGGCGCGGCGGCGCCGGCGGATCGGGTACCGGGGGCCTTTCCAGGGTTGCCATGGCTGTTCCTCCAACGTCGAAATCCAAATGTGGTCTGCAAGGATGTTCGGCGAGGACGTGAGCCAGGTCACGTTTTAGTTCATAAAGTTCGCGCAAGCGGTCCCGCTAGGTGGGTTACTCGCTGCTGAAGGCGCTGGCGATGGCCGTGTCGAAGTAGTCCCGCCATGTTGCGATCTTGCCGTCGGCGATTTCGATGACACCCATGATGGGCACCGATATCTCGACACCGTCCTTGCGGCGCAGCACGTCGGTACGTTCATGCATCACGACACCGTGGTCGGTGATCTGCCGATGCACGATGAAGTCAATGCCGTCCAGCGTCGCCAAGAACTCGGCAATGAACTCTCTGATGGCTTCTCGACCCTCTACCGAGGGCGTCGGTGGGATGTTGCGGTATACCGCGTCTTCGGTGAAGCAGCTGGCGATTTCGTCGAGATCCGGCTTGGACCACAGCGCGCGGGATCTCGTGACCACCTCGTCGGGTGAGCGCATCATGCCCGCATGAACGCGCGAGCGCAGACTGACATTTCAAGTCCCAGCACCCAACGTCCTGGGGTGGAGGGTTTCGGGCTGCCGACAATTTCGACCGGCCACCCCGCCGTCAACCTCCACTTGAGGCCGACCGTTCAGGAAGCTTCGTGTGGATGCGCTGGCAACGGAGACCTAACCGTTTGAAATGACGAACCTTCCGATCTTGAAGACCAGAGTCTGGGGGCGCCCCATTTGGCTGCTCGGGGGAGCCTGTTGGTCGCCGCTCTGTACGAACTGGCTTCTGTTTCCGATTTTTATGTCGTTTGTGATTCCTGGTGCGGAAACAGGGTTGGGGTCAGCTTGCGCGATACCTGTCGCCATTCCCAGGCCGGCGAGCGCTAGAGCACTGGATAGCAGGGTGGTCGCGGCGAACCGTTTGCCGATGGAGGTGGTGCTCATCGCGTGTGTTCCCTTCTGGGTACCAGCCAGGCGGCAGCGGATGTGGCCACATATGCGCAGCTTGTCACGAGCCAGGCCGATTCTTCGCGATCGGCCGATGTCATGGGCGTCGGCAGAGAAGATGAACCCATGTTCCGATGGATGCGGGCTCCGGGATGGGTGTAAGCGTCGCGTGAGCAGGTGGTGGCCCCGCTCACTAGCCGGCCAGGCGATCGCCCTGCAGATCCTGGTGATCGCGGTGGTGGTGCTGGCCGGTAGTGCGCTGGCGCTGTTCGACGCCAGCCGCGACGGCGACGCCGCGGCGCGTGAGCAGGTCATCAGCATCGCCACAGCTCTCGCGGACGCACCGTCGACAGCAGCCGCCATCGAATCCGGAAGGGCGACAGCGGTTTTACAGCCTGTCACCGAGGCCGTCCGATCCAACACCCAGATCGCGTTCATCACGATCATGGCGCCCGACCGGACGCGATTCACCCACACCGACCCGAACCAGATCGGCGGGAAATACATCGGCACCATCGAGCCCGCGCTGCGTGGTGAGACGTTCAGCGAGGTCTACACCGGCACCCTCGGGCCGTCGATCCGAGCCGTGGCGCCCGTGCGCAACGAGTCCGGCCGCATCGTCGGGCTGGTGTCCGCGGGCATCCTGCAGCAGAGCCTCGCCGACCGATGGCGCTCGCAGGTGCCCATCATCGTCGCGGTCAGTGTCGCCGCGCTGGCCGTCGCACTGGTTGGGGTATGGGCGATCCGGCGCCGACTGTTGCGGCAGACCCACGGACTGCGACCCGACGAGCTGCGGGTGATGTACGAGCACCACGACGCGATCCTGCATTCGGTGTCCGAGGGGCTGATCGTGTTGGACCGCAACGGCGTTGCGCTGGCCAACGACGAGGCCCGCAGGCTGCTCGCGCTGCCGCCCGGCCCTGTCGAGCCGTCCGATCTGCCCGAATTCCTGCGCACATACAACCCGGGAGCGCGCGACGAGGTTCACGTCACCGACGACCGCGTGTTGGTGGTCAACCGCTCCCCCGTGCAATACGAGAAGAAGCGCGACACTTCATCATCGGAAGTAGTGACCATCCGCGACCGCACCGAATTGCAAGGCGCACTTGGCGAACTCAGCTCGCTGAAGGTACTGACCGACACGTTGCGATCGCAGGCGCACGAGGCGGCCAACAAGCTGCACACCATCGTGACGATGGTCGAGATGGGCCGCGCCGAGGAAGCGGTGAAGTTCGCCACCAACGAGCTCGAGCTGTCGCAACAATTGGTCGACCGACTGTCCAGCGCCGTCGGTGAGCCGGCGCTGGTCGCGCTGCTGCTCGGTAAGACCGCCCAGGCCGACGAACGCGGCATCGAGTTGACCGTCACCGAGGAGACACATCTCCCGTCGAACGTCGACGATCTCGCGCTGTCCGGCCAGGAGATGGTGACCGTGCTTGGCAACCTGATCGATAATGCGATGGACGCCTGCGACCGCGAAAACCCGTGGGTCGAGGTGACCGTCAGCCAGGACGACGGCACACTGTCGATCCAGGTGGCCGACAGCGGTCCCGGCATGGACGCCGCCACATTCGAGAGGGCCATGCAGCGCGGCTATTCGACGAAGGGCGACTCCGACCATCACGGGTTGGGGCTCGCGCTGGTTGCGCAGGTGGTCAAGCGCCACAACGGCACGTTGAGCGCAGACGTCAGCTACGGATCGGTCGTTACGGTGACGGTGACATCGTGATCAGTGTGCTGATCGTCGAGGACGAGCCGTTGATCGCCGAAGCGCATCGCACGTATCTTGGTCGGCTACCGGGGTTTTCGGTGGCGGCGGTCGCGCATACTGCACGCGATGCGATGCGCGCCGCTTCCGAGGCAGCGACGACAGAATCGCCAGTCGACTTGGTACTGCTGGACATCGGGCTCCCCGACGCCAGTGGGATCACGTTGGCGTCGGGACTGTCGGGTCTGCGCCCGGCGCCCGACATCATTGCGATCACATCCGAACGCGACCTGGAGATGGTCCGCGCGGCGGTTGGCCACGGGGCGCTGGCGTATCTGCTCAAGCCGTTCACCTTCGCGGCGTTCCGGGACCGCCTTGAGCGCTACCGTCGCTACCGCGAGGCCCTGCCTGCTGGCACCGATGCGGCCAGTCAGGCTGAGGTCGATCGCGCACTAGCCGAACTGCGGGTCGCAGCGGACCGGTCCGTTGCCCCGAAGGGCGCGGCGCCAGGCACCAACGACGAGATCGCCCGCGCGGTAAGGGATTCCGCCGATGGCATCACAGCCGACGAAGTGGCCAAACAGGTCGGGGTTTCGCGGGTTACGGCGTGGCGCTACCTCGAGCGGCTCGCCGACGAGGGCACGCTCACACGACGCACCGACTACGGCAAGGCGGGGCGGCCCAAAACCCGTTACACCTGGCGCTAGACCGTCGCAGGCTCCAGCTCGCAAAGCGCGCGCAGCGCCATCTGGTCGGCGGGTCCGAAATGCGAGTACAGCTGCGGCATGGTCGAGGCGACAGCGAACGCGCTTACATCGCCCGCGTAGTCGGCAACATAGAGCCGACCGCCATCGAAACTCACTGCGACGCACGACGGCCGCGCGTCAACCGTGACGGTGTTCACCACCTCGTGGCTCAGCGTGCACAGCACCGCGACGTGGTCGTAGTCGACGACGTACGCACGGGTCTTGTCGGGGCTCAGCGTCATCTGCGTTGGGGCACCGATGCCGAGCTCGATGGTGTCGGTGATCCGGTTGGTCGACATGTTGATGACGGTGACGGCGCCGCCGCGGACTCGATCCGAGGTAAGGGCGTATGCGGTGCCGTCGGCGAAGGCGAGGTCGCGGATCGGCGAGCCGACCCAAATCTTGCGGTCGACGCGGGCGGTCTCCGCATTAACGACGACGAGCTGGCTACCACGGGCGTCGGTGGTGGCGACGTAGAGCCGCTTACCGGTGGGATCGACCGCGATGGCGTCGACTCCGATGCCTGCCCCGGTGGCGATGTCAATGGTGCCGACGCGGTCGGCGGTGGTGTCGATAACGGCGACGTCGACGTGGTCATGTCCATTCCGGCCTGCGTAGACACGCTTGCCGTCCGGGCTGACGGCCAGGGCGGTGACGCCGAAGGCCAGCGGATAGGTCGCGAGGACTGTCGTGGTGTTGGTGTCAATGACCGACACGGCGTCGTAGGTCGCCGACGAGGTGCTGACATAGGCGCGGTCATCGGAGACGACGACCGCGAACGGCTCGCCGGGGACGCCGATGGTGTCCTCGACGGCGAGTGTGTCGGGGTTGACGAACGACACGCTGTCGTCGCCGTAGTTGGTGACGACGACCGAGGCGCCCGCGGCGATATCGCCGATCGGGCCACGACGAATCGCAACAGTGCCTAGTGAAGCAACGTCCGGATCCACATGCGCCTCGTCAATCACATGCGAATCAGGAGTGCCCATAGGCATCAAAAAGTTAGCCATATTCATTCGGTACCTCCGCCGGCTTGGAATGCACCGGCCCTAGATTCCAGGTCTATCTGCGCCTGCACGGCGCGATCTCGGTCGAGTTTAGCGACGAAAGTTTGCGTTACGAGCGCGTGACTTCGCAGATCCGCGCGAATTCGGCGAAACCTCTCAGACAGCGCTTAAGAAACTCTTCGTTATGCAGTTGTTATGTTGGTGTGGCAACTCAATTTACGTTGATTACATGGCTATTTGACTTCCTGGCAATCGGTTCATGATCGATCGTCGCCGACCGTGAAATGCCCGGCTCTTATGTTTCACGGGCGAAAGTGAGCGGCAGATCACACCCGACACGACAGCAAACTTCCCGACGCCAGTCACTGACCGCACACGTTCGCGCGCCCACCGCCCCGGCCCGCTCGCTCCGGGCAGCCGATGATGGGCTCGGTGTTAGCTGGATCACAGGCGTTCACTCATCGTTCAATCGGCACAGCCGTTTCAGCGCGGTCAGCCCCTCCGGCGTGCCTGGCCAGTGCTTGGCCAAGGCGTCGGACCCCGCACGCCACGTCGCCGAGCGCAGCACCAGCGCGACGATGATCGCGTCGTCGGCATAACCGATCACCGGAACAAAGTCAGGAATCAGATCGATTGGCAGTGCGAGATACACGAGCAGAAGTGCGAGACGGATCCGGACGCCGCGCGGTGTGTCAGGGTCGGCGGCCAGGCGTTTGATCAGTCGGATCAGGTCGGGAAGAAGCCGCAGGGCCTCCTTGATGTCGTAGTCGCCGGGTTTCGTCAGCCACAGAGCAGCCACGAGGACTAACCAGATCAGGACGAGTCCGCCGACGATGCCGAGCGGAATCACCCACCAGTGAGACAACACCGCTCAATGATCTGGCGAGACAAGTGAAGGCCGCCGGTTACGGGCCGCCTGTCGAGCCGGTCGCGACGATCTGCACCGCGCGGTCGACGGCGGTGACTCCGTTGAAGTCGGGCCAGTCGTTGTAGTGGATGTGGGGATTGCGGATGAGGAAGTCGCCGACGACGATCGACGTCCTGATCAGCTTCGCGATGGTCTCCGGTGTGTTGGCGAGGTTGAGCAGGGCAAGGAATTCGTTGCTCTGGATAAGGGTGAAGATCTTCAGCGCGAACGGCAGGTCGAGCTCCAGCGGAGTGAGCGCCTCGTAGCCGAGGTGCAGCAGGGTGTCGTCGGTGGTAGTCGCGTACATGTCGCCGTTCAAGACGAAATCGTATGTGCGCGGCCGGAATTGCTCTGGCGTGTAGATACCGGAGATTCCGGCTCCCGGCGGGTTGTTGCCGAGCAGCGTCGGGCCGGGCGCGCGGCAAGGGCTGCCGAAGGTGATCACCTTGAGCACGTCGCCAGCGCGGTGTGCAAGCGGCTGACCGGGCAGCATCAGCCGCAGCGTGCGCACGACCACCTCCGCGCCCTGGCTGTAGCCGCATAGGTAGAACTGCCCGGCGTTCATCAGGATCAGCCGCATCAGTTCGGCGACACCCTGGGCGACGGACTCGTTGTAGCTCAGGAACGGGTTCGGGTACAGGAATCCGGCGGCCGGGTACCCGACCGGCTGGTTGCGGACCACACCCATCTGTTCGACGCGCCAGCCGACGTCGAACGGCGGCCCCTGAAACGGCGTCGCCCAGGTGCCGGATGCGCAGTAGAAGAACGGCCGATCGGTGGGCAGCGGCGGGGGCTGGTCGAAGTTCAGCCCGAGCCGGCCAAGCGTCTGGGGGCCTGCGATGCCGTCGACGACAAGCCCGGCTCGGCGCTGGAATTCTCGGACCACGGCGGTGGTGCGCGGCCCGTAGATGCCGTCGACGACCAGGTTGGAGTACAGCGGATAGTCACGGTTCAGCCGGGCCTGCAGCAGCCGGACAAGATCGTTGCTGTCGCCGGGCCTCAAGACAACTGCCATGCAACCGACGCTACGCCGAATCACGTTCAGCAGTAACGGAATTGGCAGCACAACGATCGAGCAACGTGGCGCGGCGTGGCCCTATGGCGTTACCGTCGCGCTTTAGCGATAAGCCGCGATCTGCGCGAACCGTCGCAGGCTAAGACTTGCGGCGCGCCCCGCCGACCGCGATGCCGATGCCGATCAACGCGACGATCGGACCGATGATGGACCAGGTGGTGGTGTTGCTCATCGGGCTGCCGCCCACGACACCGAAGCCCTGCAGAGCCCACAGTGCCCCGAACAACGCCACAACTACGCCAACGATGATGAGGGCTATACGCATGCATTCACTGTAGGCCGACCGCGATGATGGACGCATGAGCACCACATCCCAGCAACCGGCACCCGACTATCCCCAGATGGCGGCGGCCCGCGGACGAGTCGAACCGGCGCCGCGGCGGGTCAGGGGCTTCGTCGGCCACGAGTTGGTCTTCGACACGACCTCGGCGCGCTATGTGTGGGAGGTGCCGTACTACCCGCAGTACTACATTCCGCTCGCGGACGTCCGGGCCGAGCTCCTGCGCGACGAGGGTCACGCACAGAAGGTTCAGTTCGGCCCGTCGCGGACGTTTTCGTTGGTCGCGGATGGGCAGACATACGAGGCGGCCGCGCGGGTGTTCGACGATGGTGACGGCCCCGTCGCTGGACTGGTGCGCTTCGAGTGGGATCACCTGAACTGGTTCGAGGAGGACGAGCCGATCTGGGGCCATCCCCGCAATCCGTACGTTCGGGTCGACGCGCTGCGGTCGCACCGCCACGTCACCGTCGAACTAGACGGCGTCGTGCTGGCCGACACTCACAGTCCCGTGCTGCTGTTCGAAACTGGTTTGCCAACACGGTATTACATCGACAGGACCGATGTTGCCTTCGAACACCTGGAGCCGTCCAGCACCGAGACACTGTGTCCCTACAAGGGTGTGACAACCGGATACTGGTCCGTGCGGGCGGGCGACACCCTCGAGCCGGACCTCGCGTGGACGTATCACTACCCGCTGCCTTCCGTCGCGGCGATCACGGGCATGGTCGCGTTCTACAACGAGAAGCTCGACATCAGCGTGGACGGCGTACGGCTCGAGCGTCCGCAGACGCACTTCGGCTAGTCAGGGTTGCGGTGTGTTGATGATGCGCACCAAGTCGGGCTTCATCGCCTGCAGCTGCGAGCCCCAGTAGCCCCAGCTGTGAGTGCCGTCGGCCGGGAAGTTGAACACCCCGTTGTGACCGCCCGCCGCGACGTACTTCTGCTGAAACTCCTTGTTGGTCGACAAGGTGATGTTCTCCAGGAACTGGGCACTGTACTGGTTGCCGAGATTCGACCCGTCGTCAAGATCTGACGTCGCTCCATTGCCGCAGTAGACCCAGATCGCGGTGTTGTTGGCCACCAACGTGGCGATGTTGACCATCGGATCGTTGCGCCGCCATGCGGGATCGGACGTCGGCCCCCACATGTTCGACGCGTTGTAGCCACCCGCGTCCTTCATCGAAAGGCCGATGAGCGTGGGCCACAGGCCGTTTGATGGATTGAGGAATCCCGACAACGAGCTGGCGAAGATGAACTGCGTCGGGTGAAAGATGGCCATCGTCAACGCGGCGCTGCCCGACATCGACAGCCCGACAACGGCATTGCCTGTCGGGGTCTGGCCCTTGTTGGTCGCCAGCCACCCTGGCAGTTCCTGGGTCAGGAACGTCTCCCACTTGTAGGTGAGCGTTCCCGAGCTTCCCACCGCCGGCTGGTACCAGTCCGAGTAGAAGCTCGACTGACCGCCAACGGGCATCACTACGGAGACGCCGGACTGGTAGAACCACTCGAACGCCGCGGTGTTGATGTCCCAGCCGTTGGCGTCGTCCGTCGCCCGAAGTCCGTCGAGCAGAAGTACGGAGTGCGGGCCGCCGCCTTGGAATTGGACGCGGATGTCGCGTCCCATCGACGGTGACGGCACGTCCAGGGACTCCACGGGCAGCCCCTTGCGTGAATACGCTGCGGCAGTCGGTGATTCAACCGCAACCGCGACCGCCAGCAGCGCCGCGAGGAGCATCGCGCAGATGCGAACAAGCCATAGCCTCACGATCGGCAAAGTAGCAGCGAGAGGGCGACTCACCTCGCACGGCGCGCGTGGCTTGACCAGCTTGTTATCAAGCTGTCGCGATCCTGGACTGCTACGTGGCCTGGACTGTCACGCAACGTCCTAAAGGGGTGGTGGGCCGAATCTTTGCTTACCTGGCGGGTAGGAAATCCTGACCCCCGGACTAGAAAGGCTGGCGTCTGGGCTATTACAGCGAAGCACGGGTGAACAGGACCATTTCTCCTAGCAGTTGATCGCGGCACCTTTCCCTTGTTACGCACGGCCTGCGCGACGGGGAATCCCCAAGAATCCGCCAAGGCGCTAGTCGCAGGCTGTGTATCAACGGGCCAATTGGCCTGGCACAGACGAGACGCCCGCCAACCTAAGGAGCGCAACAGTGATCCACACCGTTCTGTACAGCTACCTGCTCGGCTGGGCCGCAACCTCCGTCGGCCTGGCACTCGCCGTCCGCAAGCTGCAGGATCCGGTCCGGCCTCAGTCGAATCCGATACTCCTTGCCGTCGTGGCCGGCATCGCATGGCCTCTCGTCGTCCTGGGTGCCGCCCAGATGGCGACTGTCGCGTTGGCGACGGACGCCTCTCGAAGCTGGAATGGCCGTTCGATCCGCAAGCGCGCTCGCGCGTTCGCCGACAACGAGCTCGACGACTTACTCGACGAGTGGCTGAACGCAGCGCAGGTGTAACTACCCGCGTATCTACTCGTCGAAGCAAGGGCTTCCGACTTTCGAAAAACTGTCCCGTTCGACAGAGCTCGTGCCCCTTACCTGTGAACGCGACTCATTCAAGCCGTAACAGGAACAAGGGAACACTCAGTGGCCTCTTACAACTCGCGACGACGTCGTCGCATCGTGGCGGTGATAGTGCTCGCCGCTGTCGACGTCGTCGCATCGTGGCGGTGATAGTGCTCGCCGCTGTCAACGCCGTCGCCGCGTGGCTCGCAGCTGCCTCACCGGCCCACGCCGATTACACGTACCCGAACTTCGCATTTCGCATTGACCCTCGGCGCCAACGCGATTGGCGGCGACGCGTCAGAAGCGATGCCGATCCGAGGAGAGACGCTGTGACATTCACATTGCTGTTCGGATACCTGATCGGCTGGGTCATCACCACGATTGGCGTGGCGGTCCTCATCGGCAAGTTGAACGAGCCGGTCCGACCCCGGCGATATGCGATACCGCTGACTGTCGCGGCCGGCGTCGCTTGGCCTCTTGTGGTCTTGGGCGCCGCGCAGATGGCGATACTCGTGCTTGTCATGGAGGCAACTCGACATCGGACGAGACGTAGTCGACGGCCCGCGAGCGCGCAGGTCGACGACTTGCCCGACGAACTGCTGACCCCTAGCGGCCGACCGTCCTGCAATCGGAAGCGAACTGCTCGGAACAGCTGCTCAGCGCGCGTCGGCGGCGGGGCACGGTGGAACGACGGGTTCATCCGACCCCGTGTCGAGCATCCTGTCGGTGACGTACCCGGCGCCCTCACGCTTATTCCAGATGTCGGACGAGCCACCGAAGGGTCCCCCGACGAACACCTGACCGTGAACGAAGCAGGTGATGACGATCTTCGTACCGTTGCGAATCGTGCCTAGCAACTGCGCGCTGGTGGACGGCTGGGCCCGCACGTTGAGGTTGCCGCTCCCAGTGGTCACGAGAACGGTCCTGTTCGTGGCGGACGCAGTCGGCATACCTGCGAACGCACAGCAGACGATAGCTGTGAGGACGAGTATCCAAGCAGTTAGACCTCGTGAACAGTCCCGAGAATAGATCACCGTCAACTCGACCTCCCTACCAAGTTTGCTATGTGAGCAAGTTACTTGACGGGCGACGTGGAATGGCCGATCGAAACCAGCGATGTCCAATCTGTTGCCGGAGCGTAATCAACGCATGGAAAGGCGTCTGGAGGATGCGTAATTGGCAACGCCGCTAGCGAGTGGCGGCACCCGCGTCATCGCCGCCGCGATATCAAGCGGCCGAATCGGGGATCCGCAACCGCGGCGAACCCTGATTGTTCTGACGGTCAGACCTTCGCTGAACTCCACGTGGTAGAAGTTCTCCACCAGCGTTTCGGCGCCGACACGGCCGCGTGCCGGCCCAACGCGCCCGCTTCTGTTCGCATTCGCGGTAGCGGCGAGGCCAGCCGGTTTGACCCAATCGTTTGCGAGCCAGCGGCCAATGGGTCCATTACGGCCCGCGTCCACCGCTCAACCGCTAACGAGGAATGGACGCGTCCCGGATGGTAGGCGCTGGCGTATGAGGTCGTGGGCGATCCGACCTGGCTATACGATCACGTATGTCTGGGCAACTGTTATGTCAGTAATGACAATGATCGCCGAACAAACACATCCTCAGTCAATAGGCAGTATATTCCCAATATTGGGACACAACGGTACTTTGCTAGGCGCGGTCTCAGTGCTAGCATCGGGCAAATAGAAGAACCTCACAGGGGACTCGGGGGACTCCTACCAAACCGAAGGAGAATCATGGGCATGCATCGGACATCAGCCAAGGGCGGCATCACCCTCGGCAAACTCGCAGGCACCGTCATGGCCTCAGGGGCGCTGCTGTTTGCCGCACCCAGTGCAATTGCGTTTGCCGACGCTCTCGGAGACGTCGGGAACGTCCTCGGCGGGACAGTCAATCAGGTGGGCACGGTCCTCCAGGGCAACGTGAACGGCCTGGGCGGGATCGGCACGGGCAACGTCAGCGGCACGGGCGGGATCGGCACGGGCAACGTGAACGGCGTGGGCGGGATCCTCCAGGGCAACGTGAACAACACAAACAACATCCTGAGAGGGCTCTTCGGCTTGCACTGACCGAACCCGGAACAAGCGGAATCAGCCCGCCCCCATCGCGTTGGGGGCGGGCTGATTTGCGTAGAGCACTCTCAAGAAACTCAGATCGACCCAGCGGTGACGACGAGTCACGCGGGCACTGAAGCTGCCGAGTGGAAGCGACTGCAGGCGAGAACCCGAACTCTCGTCATTGCGTTTGCCACAGCGGCAACACCGGGGTCTGGTAGAGGTGTTCGCTCCCACTGCGGACCGGTGGAACCGATTGGGCCCTCCGCAGCGTCTCATCTACTGCACGACGCCTCGGCCCGCCACCCCTAGATCCCCACGGGCGGCGGGTCGAACCAGTTGGCTTGCCGGATGGATAGGAAAACCTCCCTTCTCAGGAGGGGAATCTGGCTTGTGGGCGATTACGGAAGCACCCCTTTGAACAGGATCATTTCCCGTTAACGCGACCCACAACCGGGGGCGGCGACCAGCCAAGGAGAACATCGCGATGACCAGCATCCTGCACCCGAACGTCCGGGATTTCACCTCCTCACAGGCGTACTCGTTGCCGTCCGTCAGCCGCCCGGCGACCGCACCGGAAAGATCGATCCGTGCCCACCTCACACAGGCGGTCGCCGTCATGGGTATCGCCGCCGCTGGACTCGGCATCGGCGCACTGTTTCTGGCCGACGCACCCGCGGGTCCCGCGGTTGTCACGCCTGCAGTTCATCACTCCACGGTGCTAGGGCGCGGCAACCTTCCAGCCGTGCAACTGCCGACCGCAGCCCCAGGGACCTAGACCAGGAACACGGTCTTCGAACCGACTCGCACTAGCGTCCGCCCACGCCGCTGCGGTGCCCCCACTGGGACTCGAACCCAGACTGTGCGGATTTTAAGTCCGCTGCCTCTGCCAATTGGGCTATGGGGGCCACGCCTGATGGTAGAGACAGGCCCCACGCACCCTAGGCCGCAGGCAGCAATGTGACGGGACTCGGCGACAGTGTCAACGCAGGCCGCGGATAGCGAAACCGGATGCACGCCTCTTCCACGACCTCGTCGATCATCTGGGCCACCCGGCGCAGACTGCGCGGGTCGATCTCTCCGGCTGTCAGGTCGACGCCGCCGACACTCAACCTCGAAAGCACGCCCCCAAATTTCCGGGTGATGCCTGCCATCTCAGCGATCAGCACAACGATGATGTCGGCGACGCCGGTGAGGTCGGCGCCGTCGGCCCGGTAGTGCAAACCGTGGAACTGGACCCGACGATCCACCATCAACGGCCTATCCAGACACGCATCCGTCACGTCTACGAGAACCGCTTGCGGTCCCGTGGCACATGAACGCAGCATTGCCATCTGTTCGGCGGACTCGACAATGACTCGGCCTACGCCGAGCGCAATCAGGCCTGCCGCCTCATCGAGCCCATGCATCACGATGTGTGACGGATGAATTCCCGCAATGACGGCCCAGTCAAGTTCGTCGGCGCTGGCGACGTCGACGGTCACGCGCTCGCGCCGCATCCAGCCGGCTATCGCGTCGAGTCGGATTGCCTCTGCCGGATAACCGATGGCTGTTCCTCGAAATGCGTTGCGGTACATGGCACAACGGCGTAGGGCGATCGCTTCGTCGAGCCGGACATCGGTTGCGAGGCGCGACCCGATATCGACGCGACGGTCCGCAATTGCCTCAAGTGGGTGGAAAATCATGCCGCGTCGTGCTCCACGATCGCCAAGCCCGGCGACAGCACGACCAGCGGGCGCGGATACCGCAGCGTTGCACACGCGTCGTCGAGCGACTCGTCGATCTGGCATGCCAGTTCGGGCAATTCGATTGCCCAGTCGCCGGACGGCACCGCACGGCCACCGCCGAGACCCAGCCGGGTAAGCACGACGCCGTCACGCCGCCGGATCTGCGTCATCTCGGTGATCATGTGACCGATCGCGGCCGGGTAGCTGACGAAGTCGTTCTCTTCCGAGCCGACGTCGCAGTGCAGACCGATGAGATTCAACCGCCTAGCGGCCAGCACCGTCTCGACGGCACGATCGAGTTCGATTGAGTCAAAACGGAATCCGCACTTCTTCGTACCCGCCACCGTCAGGACCGGCGCATTGACGTCAATCACGGACACAAACACGCCAAGCGTCCGGCCGACGGCCGTAGCCAGCAGGTCGATCTGGGACATCGAACTCACCACCAGACGGCCAGGCTCGAGATTGGCGGTGGCACGCAGCTCCGAATCGGTCATGCCATCGGCGTGGACGGTCATCCGTGCCGGATGGATGCCTGCCGCGATTGCCACCGCGAGCTCCTGGCCCGTCCGCAGATCGATCGCCAGGCGCTGATCCCGCGCCCACTTCGCAACCGTTAGGTTTCTGAGAGCGTAAGCGGGAAGCGCGATCTCGGTCATCGGGAACGACTTGCGATAGACCTCGCAACGACGCAACGCAGCCTTCTCAGGCGACGCCAACGCGGCACGACGCGCCGCAGGGTCAATCACCTTGGATCCTGAGAGCACGGAAAGAAAGACGCCGGAGATAGCCACCGAAACCTTTTCTCATCGAGCCCCCGGCGTAATGCCAGAGAGCACCAATTCGACAATCCCGCAGTCGGGGCATGCTGACCAGTACCTTTGCGACATCTTGACGCGCCAACAACAAACCTTGACGCCTCGTTGACGCAAAGTCGCGCGGAGACGGTCAACGACGCAGAGCGCATTACCCGTTCGGCCGTCGCCGAAAAAACGAAAGGGCACCCACACAGCGGGACCTCCACGATGCCTTCGACACCGCAGGAGGCGTGAGATTCCTGGTCGGAGTCAACGTATTCAAGTACAGCCGATCAAATGTCACGACGCCGCGTTCATCACGGGACCAATCGACGTACTGACCGACAACCTTTACGGCGCCCTAACGTCAAAGCAGTGCGTCGGCCGCCGGGCCGAGCGCCAACGCGGGCAGGTATTCCAGCCCGACGATGAGCAGCGTGGCGCCCGCGATGAGAAACACGAACGTCGGGCTGTGAGTACGAAGGGTGCCTGCGGTGACGACCCCCGGCCGCTGGGCGGCAAAGGTCCCCGCGATCGCGAGCACGGCAATGATCGGCAGAAAACGCCCGACCACCATCGCCAGCGCGAGCGCCACGTTGTACCACCCCGTGTTGCCGCTGAAACCCGCGAAGGCGCTGCCATTGTTGGCGGCCGAACTGGTGAACGCGTACAGCACCTCGGAGAGCCCGTGCGGCCCCGTATTCAGCATCGACGCCCGCTCACCCGGCAGCGCCATCGCCACCGCCGTTCCGGTCAGGACCGCGGCGGGAAGAGCCAGTACGTAGAGGCTGACCAGCTTCATATGTCGCGCACCCAGCCGCTGCTTGAGGTACTCCGGTGTCCTGCCGATCATCAGCCCTCCCAGGAATACGGCCAGCAGCACCATCATCACCAAGCCGTACAGGCCGCTGCCCGCACCACCCGGTGCCACTTCACCCAGCATCATGTTCAGCATCAGCACCGCGCCGCCCGCACTTGCGAAACTGTCATAGGACGAGTTCGCCGCACCGTCGGCACTGGCGGTCGCCGCCTGACCGAATAGTCCACTGCCGGGCACCCCGAACCGGGTTTCTGTTCCTTCCACTGGAGCGCCGACGGCATGCACGACCGTGCCGTGTGTCACCGAGGTCGCCACGGCGATCGCCACCATGCCAACGACGAATAGTGTTGCGGCTGCGGAGAATAGCGCCCAGCCCTGCTTCTTGTCACCGACCACTACTCCGAATGTCCGCAGAAACGCCACCGGAATCACCAGCATCGCTACGATTTCCACCACGTTGGACAACGCCGTCGGGTTCTCGAAGGGGTGCGCGCTGTTGACGTTGAAGGCGCCGCCGCCGTCGCCGGACATCAGCTTGATCGACTCCCACGCCGCCACCGGGCCGCCGAGGATCGTCTGCTTGCCGCCGGCGAGGGTCGAGATCTCCTGTGCGCCATGGAAATTGTTGACTACGCCGAGTGCGAGCAGTATCAGGGTCACGATGACCGACAAGGGCAGCAGAATGCGCACCACCGTCCGCACCAGGTCTACCCAGAAGTTTCCGAGGTCCTCATTCTGGTACTGGGCCAGGCCTCGGATGAGCGCGACGGCGACGCACATACCGACCGCGCAGCTGGCGAACGCTTGCACACCGAGGCCGACGGCCAATCCCACATGCCCGAGCGTTGATTCGCCCGGATAATTCTGCCAACTGGTGTTGGTGACAAACGAGATTGCAGTGTTGAACGCCAGCGCCGGCGTCATCCCCTTGTGTCCCCAGGGTTCGGGAAGTCTCGTCTGCGCCAACAGCAGCCCGTACAGGAACAGGACGCTGACCGCCGAGAAGGCGAGCAGCGAGAAGCCGTAATTCGACCATCGCTGGCGGTTGTCGGGCTGCGCGCCGATCACGCGGTACATCACCCGCTCCACACGCCAATGCCCGCTGTCGGCATAGACCCGGGCCATGTAGTTCCCGACCGGAACATGAAGGATGACGACGAGCAGGACGACGGCGATTATCTGCAACCAAGCTGCAGGCGCCCAGAGTTGTGGATGGTTGATGGGAGGCTCCTTCGTCAGTCGGCCGCTCGAACCAAAAGCTAGGGCCTCCTGCACGCCGTTCGACCCGCCGGTTACGCAATCAATACGACTTATCCATGCATGTTGACGCGACGTTGATTCGGCGACGGTGTAAATGCGCTGCTCGGGGGCGAACGGACGGTCCGGCAGAGTCGAAAACTCCGCCGGCGGGTGCCCGACGGCAGTAGATTTCACCTGGCGGGGCGCTGTTTTTGGCGCCCGTTCACCTAGACGGGACGCGCGGCATGGCAGCGTCCGCCCGCGACAATTTGTCGCGCACCGATGAAGGCCGTAAAGGTGCAACCGATGGGCGTTAAGAAAACGTCAACGAACGGTCCGGGCACACGGAACCGGGTCTAGCTTCGTGGTGGTCCTCGCCGTCGAGGGCCCGCGGACGCTGCCCCTGATGAGGCCCGATGGCGACCGCAATTCCAGCGAATGGAGACGAGATGGGTGTCTTGATTTACATCGTGCTGACGGTGTTGATCTTCGGCGTACTCGGCCTGGTGCAGAAGTTGGTCGAAGGACTGTGAACTACGAAAACATCGTCGGCCTGGTGCTGTCAGTACTTACCGCACTCTATTTGGCTGGCGCACTGCTCTTTCCCGAAAGGTTCTAGTGGGTACCACAACGGCGGGGATCATTTTCCTCGCGCTCCTGATCGTGGCGCTTGCCGCTGCGCACGTGCCACTCGGCGACTACATGTACCGGGTTTACAGCTCCGACAAGCACTCCCGCGTCGAGCGGGTGATCTACCGGCTCATCGGGGCCGACCCGAAGTCTGAACAGTCTTGGGGCGCATACGCCCGCAGCCTGCTGGCGTTCTCGGCGATCAGCATTCTGTTCCTGTTCATCTTCCAGCTTGTCCAGGGCAAGTTGCCGTTGCACCTCAACGATCCGGCCACGCCGATGACGCCGGCACTGGCCTGGAACACCGCGGTCAGCTTCATCACGAACACGAACTGGCAGGCGTACTCCGGTGAGTCAACCGACGGCCACCTGGTTCAGATGGCCGGTCTGGCCGTCCAGAACTTCACGTCGGCCGCGGTCGGCATTGCGGTCGCGATTGCGCTCGTGCGCGGATTCGCGCGCAAACGCACCGGCGAGCTCGGCAACTTCTGGGTCGACCTGGTCCGCGGCACGCTCCGCATCCTGCTGCCGATCTCCGTGGTCGCCGCGATCATCCTGATCGCAGGCGGCGCGATCCAGAACTTCCATCTGCACGACCAGATCGCCAACACGCTGGCCGGCGGCCAGCAGACCATCACCGGCGGGCCGGTGGCCAGCCAGGAGGCCATCAAGGAGCTGGGCAACAACGGCGGCGGCTTCTACAACGCTAACTCGGCGCACCCGTTCGAGAACCCGAACTCGTGGACTAACTGGTTCGAGATCTTCCTGTTGCTCGTCATCAGCTTCTCGCTGCCCCGCACGTTCGGCCGGATGGTCGGCAGCAAGAAGCAGGGCTACGCCATCGCCTCCGTGATGGCGAGCCTCGCGCTGATCAGCGTCACGTTCATGATGTGGTTTCAGCTGCAGCACCACGGCACCGTTCCCACCTCCGTCGGCGGGGCGATGGAAGGTATGGAGCAGCGGTTCGGCATCGCCAACTCGGCGGTCTTCGCCGACGCGACCACGTTGACGTCCACCGGTGCTGTCGATTCATTCCACGACTCCTACACCAGCCTCGGCGGCATGATCACCATGTTCAACATGCAGCTCGGCGAGGTGGCGCCAGGCGGCGCCGGCTCCGGCTTGTACGGCATGCTGATCCTCGCCGTCATCACCGTGTTCGTCGCGGGCCTGATGGTGGGCCGCACACCGGAGTATCTGGGCAAGAAGATCAACCCGCGCGAGATCAAGCTTGCCTCGGCGTATTTCCTGACCACGCCGCTGATCGTGTTGCTCGGCACGGCAATCGCGATGGCGATGCCCGGCCAGCGGGCCGGAATGCTCAACACCGGACCGCACGGTCTCTCGGAAGTGTTGTACGCGTTCACCTCTGCCGCGAACAACAACGGCTCGGCCTTCGCGGGCATCAGCGTCAACACCAACTGGTTCAACACCGCCCTCGGACTTGCGATGGTGTTCGGCAGATTCCTGCCGATGGTCCTGGCGCTCGCGCTTGCCGGCTCACTGGCCAAGCAGGGCACCACTCCGGCGTCGCTCGGCACGCTGCCCACTCATCGACCGCAGTTCGTCGGAATGGTCGCAGGTGTCACCCTGATCTTGGTGGCGCTGACCTTCCTCCCGATGCTCGCGCTCGGCCCTCTCGCTGAAGGAATTCACTAAATGACAACCAGCACAATCGATTCCGCTACCACTCCGCAGCAGAACACAACCGCGCGGAACAAGCGCGTGCAGGGTGGCTTGCTCGACCCGCAAATGCTGTTGAAGTCGACACCGGGCGCGCTGGCCAAGCTCAATCCACGCACGTTGTGGCGCAATCCCGTCATGTTCATCGTCGAGATCGGCGCCATTTGGAGCACGATCCTGGCGATCATCAGCCCGTCGTGGTTCGCGTGGCTGACCGTCGTATGGCTTTGGCTGACAGTCGTTTTCGCCAACCTGGCCGAAGCGGTTGCCGAGGGTCGCGGTAAGGCGCAGGCCGAATCGCTTCGCAAGACCAAGACCGCAACCATGGCGCGTCGTCTTGTCGGCTGGACACCCGGCGCTCCTGGGCAAGAAGAAGAAGTGGCGGCACCACTTCTTCAGCAGGGCGATGTCGTCGTCGTCGAGGCGGGACAAGTTATTCCGGGCGATGGCGATGTCGTAGAAGGCATCGCCTCCGTCGACGAATCCGCCATCACGGGCGAATCCGCGCCAGTGATCCGCGAATCCGGCGGCGACCGGTCTGCTGTGACCGGTGGCACCACAGTGCTGTCGGACCGCATCGTCGTCAAAATCACGCAGAAGCCGGGCGAAAGCTTCATCGACCGGATGATCGCACTCGTCGAGGGTGCCAACCGGCAGAAGACGCCGAACGAGATCGCCCTGAACATCCTGCTGGCGGCGCTGACGATCATCTTTGTGTTCGCGGTGGCCACACTGCAGCCACTGGCGATCTTCTCCAAGGCGAACAACCCCGGTGTCCCTGACACGCTGGCGCTGACATCACACGGCGTCACCGGCATCGTGATGGTCTCGCTGTTGGTCTGCCTGATCCCGACGACGATCGGCGCGCTGCTGTCGGCCATCGGCATCGCAGGCATGGACCGCCTGGTGCAGCGCAATGTGCTGGCGATGTCAGGCCGTGCGGTGGAGGCCGCCGGCGACGTGAACACGCTGCTGCTCGACAAGACCGGCACCATCACCCTGGGTAACCGGCAGGCCGCCGCCTTCGTGCCGGTGACTGGAGTGTCACCGGAAACGTTGGCCGACGCCGCGCAATTGTCCAGCCTCGCCGACGAGACGCCGGAAGGCCGTTCGATCGTGGTGTTCGCCAAGCAGGAGTACGGGCTGCGGGCACGCACACCCGGTGAACTCGACAAGGCACACTGGGTCGAATTCACCGCCACGACAAGGATGTCCGGCGTCGACCTCGAAGATGGACACAGTCTCCGTAAGGGCGCAGCCAGCTCTGTCGCCGACTGGGTGCGCAACCAAGGTGGTCGCGTATCAACCGAACTGGGCGACATCGTCGACGGCATCTCCGCCGCGGGCGGCACTCCCCTGGTCGTCGGACAGGTCGTGGACGGCGCAGCATCCGTGCTCGGCGTCATCCACCTCAAGGACGTCGTCAAGCAGGGCATGCGAGATCGGTTCGATGAGATGCGCCGGATGGGCATCCGAACGGTGATGATCACCGGCGACAACCCGATGACCGCCAAGGCAATTGCCGACGAGGCAGGCGTCGACGACTTCCTCGCAGAGGCGACGCCCGAGGACAAGATGGCGTTGATCAAGAAGGAGCAGGCCGGCGGCAAGCTGGTCGCGATGACCGGCGACGGCACCAACGACGCTCCCGCGCTGGCTCAGGCCGATGTGGGCGTGGCGATGAACACCGGTACCTCGGCAGCCAAAGAGGCCGGCAACATGGTCGACCTCGACTCCGACCCGACGAAGCTCATCGAAATCGTCGAGATCGGCAAGCAGCTGCTGATCACCCGTGGCGCGTTGACGACCTTCTCGATCGCCAACGACATCGCAAAGTACTTCGCGATCATCCCTGCGATGTTCGTGGCGCTCTTCCCTGGATTGGACATGCTGAACGTCATGCGGCTGCACAGTCCGCAGTCAGCCATCCTGTCCGCGGTGATATTCAACGCGGTCGTGATCGTCGCGTTGATCCCGCTGGCCCTGCGGGGTGTGCGCTACACCCCGAGCAGTGCGTCAAAGCTGTTGAGCCGCAACCTCTACGTCTACGGGCTCGGCGGCATTATCGCGCCGTTCATCGGTATCAAGCTGATCGACCTTGTCATCCAATTCTTACCGGGAATGTGAGAAATGAAACTCTCGAACTTCGTCCGCCAGCACTTGGCAGCGTTCCGCGCGCTACTGGTGCTCACCGTCATCACCGGCTTGGCCTACCCGTTGTTCATCTGGCTGGTGGCGCAAGTCCCTGGCCTGAGTGACAACGCGAACGGCTCGATCATCAAGGTCGACGGAAAACCCGTTGGCAGCAGTCTGATCGGTCAACAGTTCACCGACAAGGACGGCAACGCGTTGCCGCAGTACTTCCAGAGCAGGCCGTCTGCGGCCGGAAACGGGTACGACCCGCTAGCGACGAGCGCGAGCAACCTGGGACCGGAAAGCATCGTCGACACCCCCGCCGATCCGTCGCTGCCGAAAGACAACAACGGCTACAAGGCCAGCCTGCTCACGCTGGTGTGCGGACGCAGCCTGACCATCGGGCAGCTGGAAGGTGTCGACGGGTCACGCCCGTTCTGCACGGGTGAGGGCGTGGGTGCCGTGCTCTCCGTCATCGGCCCAAGGGACTCGCTCGGCAACGTCGTGCACCCCACCAAGGTGGTAAGCGTCAACGAGCCATGCGAAACGACGAAGACGCCGTTCTTGAACACCTACGAGGGCGTGAAGGTCGAGTGCGCCAAGTTCGGTGACGACTACACGATCGGTCAGATCGTGCCGATTCGCGGTGCGGCCCCTGCGGATCCCGCAGTACCGATGGACGCCGTCACAGCCAGCGGCAGCGGCCTGGATCCACACATCTCGCCGGCGTACGCCGATCTGCAGGTGAACCGAGTGGCCAAGGCCCGCGGCGTGAGCCCGGATCGGGTGAGTGAATTGGTCCTCGCCAACCAGGAAGGCCGCTTGCTCGGCTTCTTCGGCGAGCCCACTGTCAACGTGTTGCAGCTCAACATCGCCCTCGATCAGAAGTACCCGGCGAAGAGCTGATCCATCCGGTGGATGATGGATGATGGGCATGTGACCAGCAGCGATCAGCCGCGTGGGGCAGCATCATCGGACATCGCGGCGCCAAGCGACGCCGAACCCCAAGCTCATCGGGCCGACTACAAGAAGAAGCGCGGCGAGCTGCGCATCTACCTGGGCGCGGCGCCGGGGGTCGGCAAGACCTTCGCGATGCTCGGCGAAGCGCATCGCCGGGTCGAGCGGGGAACCGACGTGGTGGCCGCGGTAGTCGAGACGCATGGCCGCCAGAAAACCGCCGATCTGATCGAGGGCATCGAAGTGGTGCCGCCGAAGTACATCGAGTACCGCGGAAAGAGGTTCCCAGAGCTCGACGTCGAGGCTGTGTTGCGGCGTGAACCACAGGTCGTGCTCGTCGACGAGCTCGCGCACACCAATACGCCCGGCAGCAAGAACCCCAAGCGCTGGCAGGACGTCGAGGAACTGCTCGACGCGGGCATCACGGTCATCTCGACGGTCAACGTTCAGCACCTGGAGAGCCTCAACGACGTCGTCACCCAGATCACCGGCATCGAGCAACAGGAGAAGGTGCCCGACGAGATCGTTCGCGCCGCCGACCAGATCGAACTGGTCGATATCACGCCAGAAGCGTTGCGGCGCAGGCTCGCCCACGGCAACGTCTACGCCCCCGAGCGTATCGACGCCGCGCTGTCGAACTACTTCCGGCGCGGAAACCTCACGGCACTGCGCGAATTGGCGCTGCTGTGGCTGGCCGACCAGGTCGACGCGGCCCTCGAAAAGTACCGCGAAGAGAATGCGATCACCGACACCTGGGAGGCGCGCGAGCGCGTCGTCGTCGCCGTCACGGGTGGGCCTGAATCAGAAACCTTGGTGCGCCGAGCATCTCGCATCGCGTCGAGGTCCAGCGCCGAGCTGATGGTCGTGCACGTCGTTCGCGGCGACGGGCTTTCTGGTGTCTCCGCGCCGCAGATGGGCAAGGTCCGCGAGCTGGCCATCAGCCTGGGCGCCACCCTGCACACTGTGGTCGGCGACGACGTCCCGACCGCGCTACTGGATTTCGCTCGCGACGAGAACGCCACGCAGCTGGTGATCGGCACGTCCCGTCGATCGCGGTGGGCTCGCATTTTCGACGAGGGCATCGGCGCCGCCGTGGTGCAGGAGTCCGGCAAGATCGACGTGCACATGGTGACACACGGCGCGGCGGCGCGCCGCGGCTCCACGTGGTCGCGGTTCTCACCACGACAGCAGCACATCGCGTCCTGGCTTGCCGCCGTTGTGGTTCCGTCGGCGATCTGCGCGGTGATCGTCTTCATCCTCGACCCGTACCTTGGAATCGGCGGCGAGAGCGCGATCTTCTTCATCGGCGTACTGGTCGTCGCGCTGCTCGGCGGCGTCGCCCCTGCCGCGCTGTCGGCGCTGCTTTCCGGACTGCTGCTGAACTATTTCCTCGTCGCCCCGCGGTACACCTTCACCATCGCCGAACCCGACAGCGCAGTGACGGTCGTGGTGCTGTTGCTCGTGGCGGTGGCCGTCGCCGCGTTGGTCGACGGGGCGGCCAGCCGGGCCAGAGAGGCCAGACACGCATCGCAGGAGGCCGAGCTGCTCGCGCTGTTCGCCGGGTCGGTGCTGCGCGGCGCCGACCTGGACACGCTGCTAGAGCGGGTGCGCGAAACCTATTCACAGCGCGCGGTCAGCCTGCTTCGGGAAGGCACAGGCATCGTCGGGTGTGTGGGCACTGATCCTTGCGTCGACGTCGATACCGCCGACACCGCCATCGAGGTCGGCGACGACGAGTTCTGGCTTTTGATGGCCGGGCGCAAGCTGGCCGCCCGCGATCGGCGGGTGCTCGGTGCGGTCGCCAAGCAGGCAGCGGGCCTGGTCAAGCAGCGCGAACTGACCGAAGAGGCAGGCAAGGCCGAGGCCATCGCGCAGGCCGACGACCTGCGACGCTCACTGCTGTCGGCTGTCAGCCATGACCTGCGCACACCGCTGGCCGCCGCCAAGGCAGCGGTGTCGAGCCTGCGCAGCAACGACGTCGACTTCTCCGCCGAAGACACCGCCGAACTGCTCGCGACCATCGAGGAGTCCATCGATCAGCTCACAGCGCTCGTCGGCAACCTGCTCGACTCGTCGCGGCTGGCCGCCGGTGTGCTGCGTCCGGAGCTGAGAGTGGTGTACCTCGAGGAGGCCGTGCAGCGTGCGCTTCTGGGAATCAGCAAGGGTGTCACGGGTTTTCGCCGGCAGGGCCTCGATCGTGTCAAGGTCGAGGTGGACGACGCCGTCGTGATGGCCGACAGCGGCCTGCTGGAGCGGGTGCTCGCCAACCTCATCGACAACGCGCTGCGTTATGCGCCCGACAGCCCGGTGCGGGTGACGGCGGGCCAGGTCGGCGACCGCGTACTGATCGCGGTCGTCGACGAGGGGCCGGGGATCCCGCGAGATGCCGAGGAGCAGCTGTTCGCACCGTTCCAGCGGCTGGGCGACAACGACACCAGTATCGGTGTGGGGCTTGGCCTGTCGGTCGCCCGCGGCTTCGTCGAGGCGATGGGCGGCACCATCTCCGCCACCGACACCCCCGGCGGCGGGCTCACCGCCGAAATCGACCTCGCCGCACCACCAAAGGACGGCTCGGCATGACCGCGCCGAAGATCAGGGTCCTAGTCATCGACGACGAACCACAGATCCTGCGCGCGTTGCGAATCAACCTCTCGGTACGTGGCTACGAAGTGTTCACCGCCGCCAGCGGCGGTGAAGCCCTCAGAACGGCAGCCGATCACCGTCCCGACGTCGTCGTGCTCGACCTCGGGCTGCCCGACATGTCGGGTATCGAGGTGCTCGGCGGGCTGCGTGGTTGGCTCACGGCGCCGGTGATCGTGTTGTCGGCGCGCACGGACTCATCGGACAAGGTCGAGGCGCTGGACGCCGGCGCCGACGACTATGTCACCAAACCCTTTGGGATGGACGAATTCCTGGCGCGGTTGCGGGCCGCGGTGCGCCGGGGTGCCGCCGCGTCCGACACCGACGAACCCGTGGTCGAAACATCGTCGTTCACCGTCGACTTGGCCGCGAAGAAGGTGACCAAGAACGGCAGCGAGGTCCATCTGACCCCAACCGAATGGGGCATGCTCGAGATGCTGGTGCGCAACCGCGGCAAGCTCGTCGGCCGCGAGGAGTTGCTCAAGGAAGTGTGGGGCCCCGCGTACGCCAAGGAAACGCATTATCTGCGGGTGTATCTGGCGCAGTTGCGGCGCAAGCTCGAAGACGATCCGTCCCGCCCGGTGCACCTACTCACCGAGGCCGGGATGGGCTACCGCTTCCAGCAGTGATGTTCGTCCACGTCGCAAAGCGGGACAGCGCATCCACGACCCGCCGGCCGACGTCAGTGTGTCGGTAGACGACATCGGCGCGGGCGTCACTGTCCCAGCTTCCATTGTCGTTCTTCGTCACAAGCCCACGAGCGGCGACGAGCCTCAAGGCCATCACAAGTGCCCGCCGGCTGGCATGCACATGCGTCCGAATACGGGCGAAAGTCATCGGCCCGTGATTGAGCGCGTCGAGGATCTCGACGACGTGCGGATGACTCACCAACTCACGCAGGCTCGCCACCGAGTCAGATTCACCAATAGCGGACATTTCGCGCACGATAGAGGCCGGTGCCGCGCGGCTAAAGAGCACTGATGGTATCCATACGTCGGCTAGCTGCACTTTTACGAAATCTATACGGCCTGCGGCAAGCGGTGCGGATGAAATCGAAACTAGGCTCTGGCCGTGTCGTCACCGACGTCAGTGCTGAAACGCTTGGTCGTAGGGCGACCATTCCGCAGCGACCGACTCGGCCACACGCTGCTGCCGAAGCGGATCGCACTGCCCATCTTCGCGAGCGACCCGTTGTCGTCAGTTGCCTACGCGACCCAGGAAATCCTACTGATCCTGACGCTCGGTGGGCTTGCCTACCTCTACCTCACTCCGTGGATCGGCGCGGCGGTGGTGCTGCTCCTCGCCGTCGTGACGTTGTCATATCGCCAAGTGGTGATGGCCTACCCCAGCGGCGGCGGTTCCTACGAAGTCGCTTCGACGAACCTGGGCCCCCGCGCGGGATTGGTGGTGGCCGCGGCACTGCTCGTTGATTACGTGATGACGGTCGCTGTATCGGTGGCCGCCGGCGTGGACAACATCATCTCGGCGATTCCGGATCTGAACCCGTACCGTGTCGCGATCAACATCGGTTTCATCGTGCTGCTGACCGCGATGAACCTGCGAGGTGTGCGCGAGTCCGGTCGAGCCTTCGCGGTGCCGACCTACGCCTTCATCGCCGGGGTGATGCTGATGATCGCGATCGGCTTGTTCCGCACGTTTTTTGGTGATGCGCCGCAGGCCGAGAGTGCGACCTACGGAATTCACGCCGAACACGTCGGACTGAACACCCTGGCGATCGCACTGCTTGCGCTGCGCGCGTTCTCATCTGGCTGCACCGCGCTCACCGGGGTGGAAGCGATCTCGAACGGCGTGCCTGCGTTCCGGAAACCCAAGTCGCTCAACGCCGCCCGAACGATGACCGCAATGGGCACCCTGGCGATCACGATGTTCGTCGGCGTCACCGCGCTCGCATTGATATCGCATACGCATGTCGTCGAACGCACCTGCGACCTCATCGGCTTCCCCGGCGACTGCAACACCGACGCCCAGCGCACCGTGATCGCCCAGGTCGCCGCCGCGGTGTTCGGCAACAACAGCGTGATGTTCTTCTACATGCAGGCCGCAACGGCGTTGATCCTGATCCTGGCGGCGAACACCGCCTACAACGGTTTCCCACTGCTCAGTTCGATCCTCGCCCAGGACCGCTACCTGCCCCGCCAGTTGCACACCCGAGGTGACCGGCTCACCTACTCCAACGGCATCATCCTGCTTGCCGTGATCGCAGCCGGATTGATCTACGCATTCGACGGTTCGACGACCCGGCTGATCAATCTCTACATCCTCGGAGTCTTCACGTCGTTCACACTGTGCCAAACGGGCATGGTGTGGCATTGGAATCGCGCCTTGCGCGACGCCGAGATGCCCGCGCTACGCCGCCGAATCCGCCGGGCGCGGGCGATCAACGCGCTCGGCGCCTGTTTCACCGGTGTGGTGTTGGTGGTCGTCATGATCACCAAGTTCAGCCACGGCGCCTATCTGGTGGTCATCGCGATCCCGGTGCTTTGCGTTCTGATGCAGGGCGTCCACCGGCACTATGCCGCGGTGCGCGCCGAGCTACGCACCGCGGACGATGACGAGCCGACGCTACCGAGCAGGATCCACGCAATCGTGCTGATCTCCGGCTGGCACAAGGCAACTCAGCGTGCGCTGATGTTCGCGAAGGCGAACAGGCCCGACACCCTAACTGCGCTGACCGTGAATGTCGTCGATGCCGAGACGAGGGCCCTGGTGCGGGAATGGGAGGAACTCGACGTCGACATCCCGCTCAAGGTCATCGAGTCGCCCTACCGTGAGATCACCCGGCCCGTCGTCGCGTACATCAAGAATCAGCGTCAGAGCGGTCCACGCGACGTGGTCAACGTCTACATCCCCGAATATGTTGTTGGCCGCTGGTGGGAGAACCTGCTGCACAATCAGAGCTCATTGCGGCTCAAGGGTCGATTGCTGTTCGAGCCGGGTGTGATGGTCACCAGCGTGCCGTGGCAGTTGCACTCCTCGGCACAGCGTGACCTCGCTCGGGAGGAACACGTTCCCGGCGAAGTTCGCAGAGGCATCGACCGTTCCACTCCCGGCTAGGCGCGTTCAAGACCGAGTCTCGTCGGCCGCGAGGAGTTGCTCAAGGATGTGTGGGGCCCGGCCTACGCCAATGAAACCCATTACCTGCGGGTGTACTTGGCGCAGCTGCGGCGCAAGCTCGAAGACGATCCGTCCCGCCCGGTGCACCTACTCACCGAGGCGGGGATGGGCGACCGCTTCCAGCAGTAGCTCAGCAGTCGAGGTGCATTACCGCGGCAGACACGATGTCGCCGGCTGCGGGCACTGAAACCCCGATCTGGTCCTGGACCATTTGGACGGCGGCCGGGGAGTTCGAGCCGCGCTGAATCGCGCTACAGACATTGGCACCTTCGGACAGCAAGGTGTCGGCGCTCAGGGTCGGGTAAAAGGGCTGCAGCGCATGCAGGTACTCCCCCGAGTCGGCCGTTGCCGGGGCGACAAACGCAAACGACGTCGCCGCGCCGGCGATCAGGATTGGGAGCACGATGGACCGCATATCAGGACTGAACTTTCTCTAAGTCAATGCTTGCTGTAGTAAGCACCCAGCTTACTCGTTGTTAACCGCGTTAGAGCCCTCGTCTCGTCGGCGAACGCCAGCAAACTACCGACTTGATCCATTCCCGGCGCGCCGACAGGCCTCAGGCGCTATACATACCGAATGCCTGGCAAGGCATACGTGGGTCGGGTTGGCGGCTTAGCCGTCGCCTTGGGCGTCGGCGCTGCCATCGTGACCGGGTGGGGCAGCGGCCCCGCGTGGGCCGACGAAACCGGCGGCACAGCGGCATCGACTGAGTCCAGCACCGCTTCCGGCGCAGAGGCAAAGAAGGCCGATCCCAGCGACGAGCAAGGACCCACCAAGCCAGGGGATGGCTCTATCTCAAAGGACGCTCCGACGTCGACGACCAAGACACCGCCAGAAACGGCCGCAGACGACGGGCCAAGCAACAAACCCAAGACATCGAAGAAATCCGACCCGGCTACACCCAAGCCAGTTGAGAAGAAGACTCCGCGCCCAGCGACCAGCGCGGTCGACCCGAAGAGCGATGCCACGGTGTCCGCGACCGCGACCGCGACGCACAAAGAGACCACTGCCGCCGATCCGACCGATAGCGCCACGCCAGTGCGTATCGCCACAACCCAGGCAGTATCGATTGCCACCCCGAGTGCGAAGCTGACCACGGTGCCAACACCAAAGCCGTTGTTGCCCATGGTGACTGCCGTGACGAGTCTGGTGTCCGGGGTCGTCAACGCCATCCTCAGCCCGTTCGCCGCCAGTAACACCCCGGGAACTCCGGCCGCGACGCCGTCGATCTGGTCACTGTTGGCGTTCGCACGCCGGGAGTTCGAGAACGCATTCACCGCGCCGTCGCTGGCCGCTAGTCAGGTCGGCACTCAGACGACGGGTCAGACGGTCGCGGAGCCCGGTCAGCGCACGCTGATCCTGACGGCGTTTCCTGCCGAGGCCGACGCCATCCTCGCCCGCACCACGCTGGACCCAAACCCCTCGGTGGTCGTCGACGGTCATCACTTCTATCTCGGCACGTTGGGCGGCAAGAAGGTCATCGTGGCGATGACCGGCATCGGCATGGTGAACGCCACCGAGACCACCGAGACAGCACTCGACCATTTCACGCCGGAGTCCGGTATCTCTATTGGCGCAGTTGTTTTCTCGGGCGTCGCCGGCGGCTCGGGGCGCACAGAGATCGGCGACGTCGCTGTGCCGGCGCGATGGACCTCCGATGACGGCGCAACCTGGCACGCGGTCGATGCCGGCATGCTCGCCGCTGCGAACACACTCCACGTCGACCTGCGGAGCACCGACACCATCGGAGATCCCGCGTGCGGCTATTGCGGTCCCCTCTCCTGGCTCCCCCTGGTCAATCTCAACCGGAAGCCGGACCTATTCGTCGGCGGCGACGGCTCGAGCGACGACAACAACAACGGAACGGCCTTCCCCGCCATCCCGTCGATCCCGCTTGTCGGCGACATTTTCGGCCCCCAACCCTTTGCCGCACCGGACTTCTCACCCCTGTTCATTGGCAACTTCTTCACGGCGATCGTGCCGTTTCTCGCAGGCGGGCTGCTCAGCAACCTGACGGGACTCTTATCGCCGATGGCTCCTGCCGTGGATGCGGTCGACCAGGAGACCGCGGCCGCACAACAGGTCGCCGATGCGCACGGCATCCCGTTCCTCGGCGTCCGCGGCATGTCCGACGGGCCCGGCGACCCACTCCACCTGCCCGGCTACCCCTTCACGTTCGTCGTCTACAAGCAGATTGCAGCCGACAACGCCGCCATCGTCACCGAGGCGTTCCTGGAGAGCTGGACCGGTCCCTGACGTCGAGGTCGTCCTTCGATGCTCGGGGACGTTGGCGCAGGGCCGCCGTGCCGACCAGCAGCAGAGTCAGCACTTCGGCGACTACGGTGATCGCGGCGTATGGTGCTGGCTGCCAACCGGTTTCACTGAAGCCGAAAAGGCCGACGGTACGCGATAGCGCGAACGCGACCAGCGATCCCGTCGCCCCGATTACAGCGACCAGTCGCAACCACGCAGGCCCACCGGCCAGGACGAGCACTGCGAGCGCACAGAACACGCTGCCCTGCAACAGGAAAGCCGGCCCTACCGTAGGGATATCGCGGTAACCGTGGATGTAGAGGTAGGCGTGTATGACGCCGCTCGCCGCCAAGGATGCGCCGGTTGCTATCCGCAGAGCGAGATTCGCGATGTTCATGTGAGTTTTTCGTCCTTCAGTGCGAGGGCTTGCTGGCCCTTGATGTAACTGACTTCGCGGATGCCCAGCGCGTCGTGCAGCTTTCCGGCGGGCAGCGTCACCGGTTTGGGTGCGGGGCCTTGGCCCGGCGCGGGAAGCGGATAGGCGGTGGTCGTGGCGCTGTAGAACGTCACATTGCCTTCGGTCTTGGAAAACACTTGGTGGACATGGCCGTTGAGGCAAGTCACCGACGAGAACCGCTTCAGATAACTCAACGCCTGTACGGCGTCGTCGGTTGCCCAGCCCCACGCGGGATACATCGCGAACAGTGGGATGTGGCTGAACACGATGATGGGGGTGTCGCTGGACAGGCCCGCGACGTCCTTCTGGATGAAGTCGAGCTGATCGGTCCCCAGATGGCCCCCGCCCGAACTCGAGAAGCTCAATGTGTTCACCAACCCGATGAGGTGAACACCGGCGATATCAAAGCTGTACCACCCGTCGCCGCGGGTGCCCGCGCCGAAGGCTTGGCGATACTTCTGGCCCGCGTCGTCTGTCGAGTCGTGCTCACCGGGGACGGTGAACACATGCGGGGTGTTCAGCCCGGTCAGCATCTGCTTGACCTGATCGAACTGATCGGGTGTGGCCAGGTGGGTCAGATCGCCGGTGTGGATCACGAAATCGGGGGTGTAGCCCAGACTGTTGACCTGCCCGATGGCGTGGGTGAACGTATCGGCCACGTTGGTATTCGCGGGGCCTTTGAAACCGATGTGGCTGTCGCTGATCTGCGCGAACCGCAACGCAGGTGTCGCCTGTTGTGCGGCGCCGGATGATCCGGCGACGTGCGAGATCACCTCGCCTCCGGCGACGGTGAGCACGACGGCGGCGCCGAACCAGGCACTGTGCCGCATGAGCTGCCGTCGACTCATGCCCGCAGGATCTTGTTCAGTACTCATTTGGTCACCACCACTGTGCCGGTCATGAATGGATGGATGGAGCAGATGTAGTCGTAGGAGCCAGCTGTGGTGAACGTAAAGCTGTAGGTGGCGTTGGTGTCCATTCCTGGGGAGTGGAAAGAGCCGTCCTTGGCGGCGATGATGTGTGGCTCCCCGTCCTTGTTGGTCCAGGTGACCGTCGTGCCGACCGGGACGGTCAGCGTCGCCGGGTTGAACTTGAAATCGCTGATGCTCACCGCCGTCCCGCCTTGCGGTGGCGGCGAGTCGGCGGGAGTCGCTGATGCCGAAGCCGGTGGCGGCTGCATACCGGACATGGCAGGCATGGTTTGAACGGACATACCCGGTGTCATGCCCGTTTGGAACGAGATCGTTGGGCTGGTCGCGGCGGGTGTGGATGCGTGGTTGGAACACGCGGCGGTGAGCAGGACGCCCACGGCGGCGAGGGGGATTATGACCTTCACACATTAGAGATAGGTGGGCGGTTACACCTCAGGCCGGCTCGGTGGGCGTCTTGTCCGCCACGAATACTTCGATGGATCCGTTCCGTTCGCGGACGTCCAGCCGCGGTAACGGGTCCGGGGCGATTCGCAGCAGATGGCTCAGTACCTGGCCGGTCGGTGAGAACGAGGTCGAATGACAGGGACAGCGCAGCTGGTCCAGCGGCTGGTCGAACCGCAGCCTGCAGCCTTGATGCGTACACACCCCCGAAGTCGCCTCGGGTTGGCCGTTGACCCGACGCACGAATCCGACCACCCAACCGACGTCAAAGGGATGCATCACGCCGGCAGGCACATCTGCGCTTGCCGCGACGACCTGCCAGCTGCCGTCACTGGGTCGCATCGAGGGCCTGTCGGCGCGCGAGTGGCCGTCGGGGGCGACGCGCTTTGTATCGGCTCCGGCGACAACGCCGGCACCCCCCGCCAGCGCGGCGGTCGACGCGGCGACAACCACCTGACGACGTGTTGCGTGCGGCCCGTTGAGCGGGTCGGGGGTTTCCCGGGCGCCGGGCACCCGCGCGGCCAGCCGGCGCTGGATGTCGGTCAGGAAGTATTCGCGTGGCGTATCGCTGCCCGTCCGCGCGGCGCGCAATTCGATGGCCACACGTAACTGCTCGACTTCGAAGCGATCTGCATCAAACGGCGTTGGTCGGCGCCCATCCAGTAGGTCGTCGACGTAACGACGCAGACCATGGGCGTTCATCGTTCATCCTTGTCGTTGAGCGCGGCGGCCCGTCGCAGTGCCCGGTGCTGCAGTACCTTGGCGTTAGCCACGCTCACACCCATCTGGCGTGCCGACTCTTTCACCGAACAACCCCGCAAAAACCGCAATTCCAGAATGCGGCGATAGTTGTCCGGAAGCGATGCGAGCACGCGACGAACCTGTCGCGCAGTAGCGACGTCGACGGCATGATCGACCTCGTGCGACACCTCCGGAACATTCTCGATCGAGGTGATCTCGCAGCCCGTGCTCTGCCGCCAGTGCGCAGCCAGAACCGAACGCGTGACGGCGTACAAATACCCGCGAACCTGGGCCACCGTTGCATTGGTTCGCAGCAGCCTTAGCGCGGCCAGGAACACCTCGGCAGTGAGGTCCTCGGCGTCGGGCACGTTGCCGACGCGGGTGATGATCATCCGATAGACCCAGATGGCGTTATCGGCATACACCGCCGCCCAATCCGAGTAGCAGCGCCCGGTGTCGGCCACCCCGCGCAGACCGGCGCTGGCGGTGGGTTCCCGTTGCGCCATCATCCCTGGTGAATACGGGCGGCGGTTACAAACCAGTCGCCGAGCACCCGAAGAGGTCACCGGCTAAGCGACGTGACCGAGCGGAATGCGCCACTCACCGCTATAGGGCTGGACACAGAAACTCACGCGGATGGCGCACTTCCATTGACGCCCTGGGCACGTCGATTGCCAAGCGGCAGAAGCTCTGTCGCGGGTTGGAGCGATCGACATCGGGGTGCCGATAAGTCGGCGCACGAGAACAACCGCGTGCTCGATGGTCAAAGGAGCACTGGAAAGCATCTCAAACGCCAGGTTCATCAGCCGATTGGAGCGCATCCAGCGTCGGTCTGGGTCTGGCCCCGACCGGGAGCCGCGGCGTCGACCCGCTCGGATGGCCCCGGGTTCGGCGCGGCGTCAAGAATCTCGAGCGTCCCCTCGTTGTGCAGCTCACCCAATTCGGCTTTGAAGATTCGCATCGACTTGCCCAGTGAGCGGGCCGCGTCAGGCAGCTTCTTGGCACCGAAGAGCACGATCATCACGATGGCGAGTACTGCCCAGTGTCCTGGACCAAAATTGGCGAACATCACTACCTCCAGACACAACTTGTCACCAATGGATACGGCGGTGGGTTACAACGCCATCCCGAAACTGCCTAGCTGTCGCCGCGTTTGGTCATACCGGATGGTTGTGATCCATTGGCGTACAAAGATTTTCGAGCGCTCCGGCCTTGCGCGAACCAATACCGAAAACAGTCGATTTCGACGACCCGACTCTGTCAGGTGGGTACGTCCGGCTCGCTTGTAACCCGCAACCTACCTATCCGTGGGAGCTAATCATGGTTCCGCCACGGCAGAGATCGCCATTTCCACGCGCACACATGGAGGCATTCACCATGCAGAAGTTCACCCCTGCCATCGCCGCCGCCACCGCGGGCGCCTGGGCGGTCGCCGCCCTTGGATTGGCAAGCCCGGCGGGAGCAGTCGGCGGTCCCGGCGGCTACGGCAACGCCCAAGACACCATCAATGCGCTTCAAGCCCAGGGCTTCAACGTGCAGCTCAATGGGGCAGCGGTATACCCGCTGTCGGGGTGCAAGGTCACGGACATCGAGGGAATGCACAACGACAACATCAATTCAGCAGGGGCGATTATCGACCCGACGAAGTTGACCACCGTCTGGGTCGACATATCTTGCAAGGGAGGGTAACTCGTGCATGGGAGAGCAACCACGACCGCGCAGACCCCAGCGGCGCTCAGTGCGACCACAGCAGCGGAAACGATCGCGACGTTGCAGGCCAACGGATATCGGGTCATCGTCAACAAAGTCGGCATCCCTCTGATGCGTCACCACATGTTATGAACGGCAGGACGGTTCGCTGTGGTTGGTATCTGCTCGTGTAACCCGCCTGCCTACCTCCACAACGAAGCCTCCAAACAGGACGAGGCATGAGAAGACCGGAGATACGACATGACCATCACCAAACTCGCCTTATCGTCGGCACTGACGGCGCTCGCGGCAGGCGCCGTGATCGCCGCTGCGCCGTTCGCCGCTGCGGCCAATGTCGACCCGGGAGCGGTCGTTGCAGGACCGACCGCTCCCGTTGCCGCGACCTCCGCGGCCCCTTCACCCAACGCTCCGCTAAGCGGACCTGTGGCCCTGCCGCCCGGTGCGCCGATCGCCGTACTACCGCAGGCTGACCTCGGCGGTGGTGCGAATCCGTACGTGCCGAACGGCACCGACCCGTTCGTGCCTTGGGGCGTCTGGACCCCCTAACAGTGACTACGGCGTCTAGTCCGGATCTGCTGTGCATCAGTGTGATTCGGTGATCACAGGTCATGTCGCCTCCCGGCGAGACGAACAAGCTGTGAGAAGCGCCGCATCGAAGACATTTGCCGCGCTTGCGACTGGGGTACTCACCTCTGGCGCAATCAATCTCGTTGCAGGCGTCAGACAGCATCGTCACCAACGGTTGAGATCGTCACGAAGACGCGCACCCGGCCGCGCGCGTCGGAGCTAGCGTTGCTTTAGTCAGCGCTTGTCCTTGGGCCGCGACACGGATCGGGAAGCGCGATTCTTGGCCGGAGGCCGAAACGAGTCAACGTATTCGAGCGCGGCATTGATCATGGCGCGGAAGGGTTCTGCGCGTCCATCGGGACGATCTACAGCTGCCATCAACAGCGACGGTACTCTGGCGTCCCGCAGAATGGGATGAGCGACCCACCGACGAATGTCAGTGTCAGGAAATTACGCCTGCGGCTTAGGGGCGGTTTCCTCGGCCAGCGCAATCAGCTTCGCCCGCACCAGATCCGGGCGCTCGTCGATGACGAAGTGGCTAGTGTCAACGGTTTCGAGTGTGTAATCGTCGGCATTCGCCGTTTCGGCCGCGACCATCGAAGGATGGATGGCCGCGTCGTGAAGGCCGAACAGTGCGCGAATCGGCACGGTCGCGCGACGGGTCTCGGGATTGCGCGCGCTGCCCGGTATCTCACGAAGCACGAACGTCCGATAGGTGTCTCGACCGGTGCGCGCTACGACTGGGTCACGGAAGCGGTCGGTGTACACGCGCGCCGTCTCGGCATCGATTGCGGAACTAGACTTGTAGGCCTGTTCGAGGAACTTGGTGTGCCGCTGAATGGGCACCCCGGCAGTGCCGATCACCACCTGGTACCAGAACCGCCAGAGCTGAGGGATCACTACACGCGGAGTCACCCACGGGTGCGCCATGTTCAGTGCGAGATAGCCGTCGAACCGCTGCGGCTCCCGCAACACCATCCGGTAACCGACGAACCCGCCCCAGTCGTGACCCACCAACAGGACACGGTCGAGCCCGAGTGCGTCGAGCAGCGCAAGCACATCACTAGCGACGTCATCCTTCGCCCACTTGTGCGGCGCCGGCCCCGACCACCCGTATCCGGGCAGGTCGGGTGCGATGATGCGCAGCCCGGACGGCGGGTCGGCAAGCAGGTCGCGGTACACCCAGTGGTGTTGCGGCCAGCCGTGTAGTGCGAGGACGGGGCGTCCGTCGGCGGGGCCGGCCTCGGTGACGTGAAACCGCACGCCACGGGCGTCGACGAAGGACCGACGCACGCCGTCGATCGGCGGCGGCTCAGAGGTCATGAATCGGACTATAGAGAACGGCCATCGCGCTACCGTGCCCGGTATGGGCGGCTACCGGGACTTGTTCAACGCCAGCATCGCCAACCCCACCGCATTTTGGGCCGACGCCGCCCGCACGGTGACATGGACCCGCGAACCACAGCGCGTCCTCGACGACTCCAACCCGCCGTTCTACCGATGGTTTCCCGACGGTGAGCTCAACACCTGCGCCAACGCGCTGGACCGGCACGTCGAGGGTGGCCGCGCCGAGCAGCCTGCGCTGATCTACGACTCGCCGCTGACCGGGGCCAAGCGCACCTACACATACCGCGAGCTGCTGGACGAGACGGCGCGTTTCGCAGGCGCGCTGCGCGGGCTGGGCGTCGGCAAGGGTGACCGTGTCGTCATCTACATGCCGATGGTGCCCGAGGCGGTGATCGCGATGCTCGCCTGCGCGCGGCTCGGCGCCGTGCATTCGGTGGTCTTCGGCGGGTTCGCGGCGATTGAGCTCGCGGCACGCATCGACGACGCGCAACCTGCCGTCATCGTGTCCGCATCGTGTGGCATCGAGCCGACAAGAACCGTCGACTACAAGCCGATGCTCGACGCCGCGCTCGACATCGCCGAGCACGCGCCGCCCGCGTGCGTGATCCTGCAGCGTGAGCAGCGCCCGTGCGAGCTGCTTGCCGGACGCGACCACGACTGGCACGAGCTGATGGCTGATGCGCGGCCCGTCGACCCAGTGCCCGTCGCGGCCACCGACCCGCTATACGTCCTGTACACGTCGGGAACCACCGGCAAGCCCAAGGGCATCGTCCGCGACAACGGTGGTCATGCGGTGGCGCTGCTGTGGAGCATGCGCAACATCTACGACACGCATCCGGGCGAAACCTATTGGGCCGCATCCGATGTCGGCTGGGTCGTCGGGCACTCCTACATCGTCTACGGGCCGCTGCTACTCGGCGCGACGACCGTGCTGTACGAAGGCAAGCCCGTCGGCACTCCGGACGCGGGCGCGTTCTGGCGCGTCGCATCCGAGCACGGCGTGAAGGCGATGTTCACCGCACCGACGGCGATCCGCGCGATCAAGAAGGAAGACCCCGAGGGCATGCAGCTGGCCAAGTACGACCTCTCTGCGCTGAAGTACCTGTTCCAGGCCGGCGAACGTCTCGACCCGAGCACCTACGGCTGGGCGTCGGACATCCTCGGCATCCCGGTCGTCGACCACTGGTGGCAGACAGAAACCGGCTGGAGCATTGCCGCCAACCCGATGGGTGTCGAGCCGCTACGACTCAAGCCCGGCTCCGCGTCGGTGCCGATGCCCGGCTACGACGTGCGCATCCTGCGGCCGGACGGCTCGGAGTGCGACGCGGACGAAGAAGGCGCGATCTGTGTGCGGCTGCCACTGCCGCCGGGCACCCTGCCGACGCTGTGGGGCGACGACGACCGCTACGTCTCCTCCTACCTGTCGGCTTTCCCGGGCTACTACCTGACCGGCGACGGCGGGTACATCGATGACGACGGATATCTGTTCGTGATGGGCCGCACCGACGACGTCATCAACGTTGCGGGACACCGGATGTCGACAGGATCGATCGAGGCGGTGCTAGCCGGGCATCCTGCCGTCGCGGAGTGTGCGGTGATCGGCGTCGCCGACGAGATCAAGGGTCAGGTGCCGCGCGGTTTCGTCGTGCTAAAGGCCGGTGCGACGGCCGAGCGCCTCGCGGACGAACTGATCGCGGCGGTGCGCGAAAACATCGGCGCGGTGGCCTGTTTCAAGCTCGTCGACGTCGTTCCCGCGCTGCCGAAGACCCGGTCGGGCAAGATCCTGCGCAAGACCATGCGGGGCATCGCCGACGGGCGCGACGAGCCGTTGCCGTCGACCATCGAAGACCCCGCGGTGCTCGACGCGCTCAAACCGATCCTGACGCGTTGACTCTGCGCGAACAGACGGAGAAAGCGTCAACGCGTGAAGGCGCTGCTGAGACGCTGTTTGAACTTTTCGTTTAAGCGACTGTATGCGCTGCGCAGGTCCTGTCCCGGCCATTCCTCCGGGATGAGCTCGGCGGGTAGGAGTGGATCGAGTTGAAGATGGCGGACAACGGCCACAGACAGCCCGAACTGATACGCGAGATCTTCGACTTCATCGAGTAGTGCGAGCGTGAGCCGCCGCGCATCTGTTGCCCAATCATCAAGGCTGAATAGGGATCTCACCGTATCGACGGGGATGCCGGTAGCGGCGCTGTGGAAGTGAACGCATTGCCGGTCCAGCACTGCACGCTGCGTCGGCAGGCGGTCGCGGTCCAGATTGTCCGGGCGAATCCAGACACCCTCGCGTAGTTCGGCGAGGTGCAGCGCCGTAGCGGCCTTGCGCAGCGCAAGCCGGTCCGCCGCCGACCGACGTTCCAGCGAGACGACCGCCAGCTCCCATGTGCCATCCCACGGCGGTGCGGCATGATCGTCGATCCGAGACGCCTCGTCGACCCGTTGGCGCCGTTCGAGCAAGGCCCCCGAAAGCGCGTAGGTGCCGTCGTCGCTGACCAGTTCCCCGTTGGAGACCATCCGCCACAGGCACGTCCTTGCGGCGCCGTCGCTGATGCCGAAGAGCGACGCGATCGCGACGAGTTCTCCGACCGTGAGGTGGGGCTGGGGGGCGCCAAGCAGCCCCGTCGCAAGGACAGATCGCGCGCTGAGCGGGCGATCGCCGATCAAGTCGGCGACGCGCGATCGGGATGCTGCAGGCACAGACCCATCTTCGCCGAAGACCTGCGGCAAGTACTAGTTCGCCTCGCGGGGCACCCGCACGGCGATCACCATCGCCGCTAGGCCCGCCGCCAGCACCACGCATAGCCCGCCCATACCGGCCCGGTCGGTCCCGAACAGGTCGATGAAGGTGAAGAACATCAAGGGGGCCAGGAACGACGCTGCACGGCCCGCAGTCGTGTAGAGCCCGAACGCCACGCCTTCCTTGCCCTCTGCGGACATCCGCAGCATCAGCGCCCGTGCAGACGCCAGGGTGGGACCGACGAACAGGCACAGCAGCAGGCCGCAGATCCAGAACGCCAGCACCCCGGACAGGGTGAGCAGGGCCAACCCGACGACGATCATCGTGGCGAGCGAGCCGACGATGACAGGCTTGGAGCCCAATCGGTCGTCGAGCAGGCCACCCAGCACCGCTCCAATCGCGGCGACGATGCTGGCGCACACGCCGAACACCAGCACGTCAGCCTGCGACACTCCGTACACGCTGACACCGAGCACCGCCCCGAAGGCGAACACACCCGTGAGCCCGTCTCTGAATATCGCGCTGGCCACCAGGTAGTAGACGAAGTTGCGGTCGCGTCGCCACTCTCCCCTGACCTCGTTCCACAGCGCGCGGTAGGCGCCGAGGAGCCCGACGACCTGGGGGCGGTCGACGGTGTCCGGGGTGCGCACGGACACCAGCAGCGGCCAAGCGAACAGAGCGAACCAGGCCGCGGCAAGCAGCATCGCCGCCCGCACGTTGGCGCCGTCGGCCGCCGCGACGCCCACCAGGCCGCGGGTGTCGCCGTCGCCGTGGATGAAGCCGAAGTAGACGATCAGCAGCAGCAGCACACTGCCGACGAATCCGGCGGCCGAACCAAGCCCGGAGATCCGGCCCGACGTCTCCCCCGTCGACAGTTGCCTCAGCATGGCGTTGTACGGCACCGTCGCCAGGTCGCTGCACGCGGCGGTGCATGCGAGCAGCACCAGACCGGGCAACAGGTAGTGGTAGTCCGCGCGGATCAGGCACATCGCCGACGTCATCGCGATGACCAAGCCCGTCAGTACAGCGAGCACGGCGCGGCGACGGTTCGGATCGTTTACCCAGATGCCGGTAGCAGGCGCCAGCAGCGCGACGGTCACTCCCGCGATGGTCAGCGCCCGCCCCAGCCAGCTCGCGGGTGTGGTGGGGCCGGGCAAACCCGAACCGACCTGCTCGGTGAGATAGACGGAGAAGACGAACGTGACGACGACGGCATTCACGCCCGTCGCGCCGCAATCCCACAAAGCCCACGCCATCACCCGGGACCGCGACGGCGTGTGAGAATCTGCGATGCGCCTGCTCAACTGCAGCCGCATCGCGTCATTTCTGTTGATGGTTCAACACGTATTGGGCGCCGGCAAGGATCTGCGAAATGGGATCGGCGCCGCCGCCGAAGGCGGCCTGCGTGGCCGGCGCCGTAACGGCAGCGGGGTCGTAGCCACGCACCGGATCCACCGTGATCGGAGCAGTCAGTGGATCGTCGTTTCGCGAATATCCCGCATCCACCATCGGTTTCAGCACCCCGTCGAGCTGATTCAGCGTGCCCTCATCCACCCCGAGGTATTTGAAGGGCAGCACCAGCGGGAGATGCGCTTCCGGAATCAGGTATGTCGTCGTCTTCGCGCCCCTCGAGTTGACGGTCGTTGCGATGTTCTGCGGGGGCACGTTGCTCGGGTTGGTGAACGCCACCGCGGTGTGACCGGTCGCGAGGCCAACGACCGCGTTGAGGAGGGACATCCAGTTGTCCGGCCGGTCCGGCCAGTCGGCGATGCTGTCGTACGCAGAGACGAACTGGTAAGTGTCGTACTGGCTTTCCACCGGAGCCGGCATGCGGAAGTCGAGGGCGGGTACGACGCTGCCAACGGGGAACATCTGGGTCAGGAAGCTCTCGCCGAAGGCGTGCTTGGCAAGCGGGTCGCCATAGGTCGCGAAGCTCAACGTATTCGGAGGCGGCGCCGTCGGATCGTTCGCGAGCTTCGCCTGTACGGCGTCGAGCACCATCGCACCCTCGGACAAGCCGATCGCGGTGCCGGGACCACCGGCGCGGATCGCCCCTTCGAGGTTGCCCTCTCCCTCGTCGACCGACTCGCCGATGCTCGGGCCGTCGATACCCAGGCCCGGAAAGCCGTCTTGCAGCCGACTGATTCCTGGAAACATCCGTTCCAGGACGTGGCCCTGAACCTGTCCCGCGGGGTAGTCGACGATTTGCCGATTCAGACCTGGGAACCAATCCGCGCCTGTGCGGCGAATGTACTCGTCATAGGGAATGCCGAGAACGTGCGCACCGCCAAGCGCGTAGCCTCGCCCCGGCGTCCCCAGCGGCGGCGGCCTGTCGCTCGGTGCCCCGTGGTCTGGCGTCCAGCCGGCTTGCGTGTCATCGGCTGCTGCGATCCCGGATCCGAAACACCCTGCAGCGCCGACGGTTACCAGCGCGGTGACCGATGCGAGCAGCCTCCGCAATTCCACTCCCCTGACCTTACTCCGCATAGTCAGCCGTCCAACCGAACGAATTGGTCCTGCCGGTACTGCTCGGCGCACGCGGCGCGCCGAACCTTGCCGCTCGTCGTTGTGGGAATCGACCCGGGAGTTACCAGGACGAGATCCCCCACGTTAAGACCGTGTGCATTGGATATCGCAGAGGTGATATCGCTCTTGACCTCACTGAGCCAGCCCGTCGCCTCCGTCGTGGAATCTCCCGGCTCCTTGACCTCGATGACGGTCACCAGCTTCTCGGTGCTGTTCACCGGAACCGAAATCGCCGCGACCCGACCGCGTGTGATCTCTTGGACCGTCGCCTCGATGTCCTCGGGATAATGATTGCGACCACGAATGATGAGCATGTCCTTGATGCGCCCGACGATGAATAGCTCACCATCGGAGACGAAGCCCAAATCGCCGGTTCTCAGCCAGGGTCCGTCAGCCGTGCCCGACGACGGGTCAATGAGCGTTGCGCCGAAGCACCTCTGCTCCTCCGGTGGCCTGCTCCAGTAGCCGTCGGCGACATTGTCGCCATGTACCCAGATCTCGCCGACCACGTCATGCGGGCACTCACGGTTCGTGTCGACGTCGACGATCCGCACCGTCGGTGACTGCGGCAGTTCGTATCTCACCAAGGCTGAGCCGGTTCCTGGCGCACAGCGCCGAGCGCTGCCCGCGGACAATTCGTCCGCATCGAAATGAGCCGCCCCCGATGAATCACCTACCGGCTCACTCCATTTGCCACTTGCCACGAAGACGGTCGCCTCCGCCAGTCCATATGAAGGACGCAGCATATGGTCTCGAAAATTGAAGTGAGCAAACCGATCAGCGAAGCGCTCCAACGTGGACGGATCGACCCGTTCGGCGCCGTTGATGATGGCGTGCACCCCGCCAAGGTCGAGCCCTGCGAGGTCATGGTCGTTCGTCTTGCGCGCGGCCATGTCAAACGCGAAGTTAGGTGCCGCCGCAAAAGAACGAGGATTCTGCGCCAGCGCTCGCATCCATCTGGCCGGACTTTCCACGAACGCAGTCGGGCTCATCAACACGGCGGGATGGCCGCTCAGGATGGGCGCGCAGACGCCCATCATCAAACCCATGTCGTGGTAGAAGGGCAACCACGACACGAACGTGGCATCGGTTGAGGATGTGAGGTTCGCACCGGCGAAATAGGTGCGCATCACCTGCTCGAAATTCGTCTGCAGATTGCCGTGCGAGATCATCACTCCGGTTGGCAGCCGAGTCGAACCCGAGCTGTACTGCAAATACGCGGTGCTGGGAAAATCGCCTGTCGAAAAGCCTGCTGCAACCTCGCCGTCAAGGTTGAGCGAATCGAGTTCGACGATCTTCGGCACCACATCCAGCCGTGCTCGATCGAGGTATCCGGCAACGTCATCTGCAACCGCAGACGTCGTGAGGACGACCGCAGGCGAGGCATCGCCCAAGACCGCACTCACACGACCATCACTCGAACCGCGTTGAGGCAGTGGGAGCGGCACCACGACAAGGCCGGCCTGTATGGATCCCAGGAATGCGACGACGTAATCGAGGCTTTGCGGAGCCAGGATCACTGCCCGGTCTCCGATCGCGGCATGAAGGCTGAGCTCACAGGCCAGGTTCAGTGTCCGGCGGGCTAGTTGCGACCACGTCAGACTCTCGGAGATACCCGCCGGATCATGGGCGTAATCCGCGAACGTGAATGCGGCGTCGCCTGGGCGAAGGCTGGCACGTCCGTGCAGCATCGCGAGAATGGGTGGCTGGGGGGTAGGCGTCACATTCTGTCCGTACTAACTCGTCTTCTGTCCGTACTAACTCGTCAAATCCGTCGGCCCGAGTTTCACATACAACCACGCGTGTGTGCTCACCGTTGCCTGCTCAGGCGTGAGGGCCACCAGTTTGCCCGCCCCACCAATGCGGCCATGGCGGGCACGGTGACCGTCCGTACCAGGAAGGTGTCAAGCAGCACGCCGACCCCGATCATGAATCCGCCTTGCACGACGGTGGTGATGCTGGAAAACAGCAGACCGCACATCGAGGCGGCAAAAATCAAACCGGCCGCAGTAATCACCCCGCCGGTCGACGTCAGGGTGCGAATGACGCCGTAACGCATGCCGCGCGGAGACTCGTCGCGCATTCGCGACACAAAGAGCAGGTTGTAGTCGGCGCCCACCGCGACCAGCACCACGAAGGCCAGCGGGGGCACGCTCCAATGCAGTTGCTGGCCGAGGAGGTATTGAAACGTCAGGACGCTGATACCAAGTGCCGCAAAATACGAGATGACAACGGAGCCAACGAGATAGAGCGGCGCGACAATCGCACGCAGCAGCGCCATCAGGATCAGTAGGACGACGGCGAGCGTCACGACGATGATGAACCGGATGTCCTGCTCGTAGTAATCGCGCGTATCCCGCAGTGCGGCGGGAAATCCGCCCATCGATATCTTGGCGTCCGCCAATTGGGTGTTCGGTTGGGCGCTCCGAGCGGCGTCGCTGATGTCGTTCACCTGATTCATCGCATCGGCGCTGAACGGATTGAGTGTGGTTTGCACCACGTACCGGGCCGAGTGGCCGTCCGGCGAGATGAATACCTTCGCGGCCTTCTTGAAGTCGTCGAGTTGGAGAACTTGGGCCGGGAGATTGAACCCCGCCATCGACGGATCTGCCGCGTCGCTTCGCATCGCCAACAGAAATGCGGCGGCCTCATCGAGGCCGGTACCCATCAGCTTGACTTGGCCGACCAGATCGTCCACACCGCCGGCCACCTGCTGGCTCCCGTCTGCCAAGCGGTTGGCGTCCTGCCTGGCCTTGGTCAAGCCCGCCTGCAGGCCTCCAGGCCGATCGAGACCCATCGAGCGCATCGCCGAGCTGAAGTTCGACAGCGCATCGTTGAGTTGTTTCACCGTTGCGTTGAGGGTCTGTTTATCTTCGAACCCCTGCAGTTGCCCGGCCAGACTATTGATCTGGTCAAGGCGTCCGTCGTCACGCGCGGCCATCAGCTTCTGAAACTGCATGCGGGTATCGCTGCACGAGGGGTTGGCATCGCAGATCGCGTTGCCGTTCAGGGCCAGCAGCACCGGACCCACCCACGCGAACATGTCCCTCACGGTCGAGAAGTTGACGCCCATGGCATTGCCGAGCGCGTTGACGCTCTGCACGAGCTGGGCAGCAGTATCAACCTGCTTGACCAACTTGTCTCCGCCAAACTGGCTTCGCATCGAGCTGAAGGCGTCGATCAGACGTTGCATGCTGGGAGCGATTCGGTTGATCTGAGCGCGCACATCACTGAGGCTGGCGGCCAGCGTGCCGGCTCCATTCGTCAGTCGGTTGAGGTCGTTGGTGTTCCCGCTGATCTGCGACGAACCGGCGGCCATCCGATCACCGACAATGCCCGCTTGATAGGTGGCCCTGAATTCCTGCGGGACCACTCCGGTGGGTCGGGTGATGCCGCTGACAAGACCGATGTTCGGCAGTTGGCTGACCCGTTGTGCCATCTGCTCCAGGTCGGCGAGGGCCTGCGGTGTGCGCAGGTCGCGCGGCGACTGGACGAGGATGTATTCGGGTACGGCCTGACTGATGGGGAAATGGCGTTCCAGCGCGGCGTACCCGATTGAACTCTTCGCCGATGGACCGATGGCCTGGCGATCGTCGTAGTTGTAGCGGACCAAGGTCGCGGAGCTGGCAAGAATGGCCAAGACAAGCAGGCTGGCGACCAGATAGGTCTTCGGCCGGCGCACAATGCGTGCCCCCGAACGTCGCCAGAACCGAGCGGTGAGTTCGCGCCGCGGCTTGACCCAGCCGCGCGGCCCGGCCAGGACCAGGATGGCCGGCAGCAACGTGACCGCGGCAAGGTATGCCACCCCGACCCCGATCGCGCACGCCACACCGACCGTGGAGAACACCCCCATCTTGGCGAAGCTGATCCCGAGAAACGTGATTCCCACCGTTGCGGCGGATGCGGTGATCACCTTGCCGATCGAGATCAGCGCCCGCTTCACCGCTTCGTCGAAGTCCGCCCCTTGCCGCAGATAGTCGTGATAGCGGCTGATGAGAAAGACCGCGTAGTCCGTTCCCGCGCCCGCGATCATTGCGCTCAAGAAGATGACGGACTGATTTGAAACTCCAAGTCCGAAGAGTTGAGAGACTCCGGCCACCACGCCCTGTGCCGTCAGCAACGACATCCCGATCGCCGCCAACGGCAACAGCATCGTGATCGGGTTGCGGTACACCAACAGCAAAACGAGGAGTACCAGTACGCCGATCGCAATCTCGATCGGCAGGCGGTCTTGCCCGCCCGCGACGGTCAGGTCGGCGACGGTGGCCGCGGGTCCGGTGACGTGCACAGCAAGCGGGCCGTCGGTGCCGGCGTTGTGTTTGACGATGTCGACAACGCGGTTGTAGGCCTCGTAGGCCCGCGGCGTGCCCAATTCACCCTCTAGGCCGACCGGCAGCACCCAGGTCGTCTTGTCCTTGCTGGTCAGGAACGGGCGCAATTGAGGTGTGGTGAAGAAGTCCTGAACCATCGCGACGTCTGTGATGTCGTCGCGCAGCGCGTCCACCACCTTGCGGTAGGTGGTTTCGTCGGCGGGCTTGAGCCCTGTTTCGTCGATGAATGCAACGACGAGAAGGTTGCCTGAACCCGATTCGTGGAACGCTTCGGTCATCTGCCTGGCGGCGACGCTTGACGGGGCGTCGCTGGGCAGGATGGCGAGTGGATGGCGCTGGGTCATCTCGTTCAGGCTCGGGAACGCCAGCGGAAGTGCAACCGCAATCGCGATCCAAATCCCTATCACCGCCAAGGGCCACCGCACGACAAGATCGGCTAGTCGTCGCATTTCGCCCTCGCCCTCGCCGTCACCCGGAACTGCTCCACGCTATGCGACGCGTCCCCAGTGCCCGCTGTCGGCGACCCGTACGGACACCGACCTCATTGCCTCCATGTAGCGGGTGACTGATTTCTGGGCAACCGGGTTGTCGGGATGCATGATCGCCATGACCGTGCCCTCCCCGTAACGGAATATGTAGATCGTCAATTGATACGAAAACCGGCCGTCAGGGTAGATCCCGACATTGTTCGCAAGGCCCATGTCGGCTGCGGCGAGGATGGCGTTGAGCGGAGCAGCGCCACCGTGAAAGAAGTTCGAAACCGGAAAGTTCGGCCGCGGCCAGTTCAACCACGGCGCCAACTCCAAAACGCGGTAGTACGGCACTCTCGACATGTCCAGGCCCGAATCGAAAGAGGCCTGCGCTGCCCATGCCGCATCGCTGAAGGAGGTCGCCGCTATCGGCACGGTGATCGGGATCAAGCCGGTAAACCAACCCTGCGTCATGAAATTGTCGCTGGCTGTGCGGGAATCCCTCGGAGTCAGGCCGTAATAGGTGAGTGCACCGGTGAACTCGTGCTCCACCAGGCCGAGACATGCGAACACGCCGCCGACGAAACGCGCGCCTGCCGCGGTGCACGCTGATTCGAAGCGTTCAGTCTGTGCCGGGTCCATTAGGATTTCCGAGGTCATGGTGCTGCTGGTCGACTCCTGCGGGTCGCCAAGCGGGAGCGGGAATTCAGGAAAGCCATCACCGTTGTTGTCTGCGAAGTCAATCCACGCGCGCACCCCCGGCGAATCCACCGTCAGCTCTGACGCACTTTCACGCTCGCGGACACAAAAATCGTCATAGCTACCGGCATCCGGAAGCGTGAGGGCCTGACCGCCACCGCTCAACGCCGAATACATGCCGTTGGCTTCCATCATGGTGGTGCCGATCAGTGTCGCGTCGCCGTGCACGTGATCCATCGCGGCGAAGAAGGTGAAGTGACTCTCGTGCTGAACGATGCCGAATGTAAAGCAGCCCCACTCCAGCGGACTCGGGATGTCCACGACGTGCGCGCGGATCTCGTCGACCGTCAGGTGTCCCTGATCGACCGGTATGAATTCGATGTGAGCCCCGTCGTCGATCGAATGCCGGACGAACTCTCCGTCCGAGGTCTGTTCGAACCAACTGCGGAACGTGTCGTGCCGACGTAGGTATGCGTTGACGGCGTGATCCATTGCAGAAATGTCGCACTGGCCTGCCATGTCACAGGCAGCGATGATCTGGCGGGAAAAGTTCAGACCTGCGGCTGTCCGTTCGCAGTAATTACGAAGATGTTGGCCCTGCATGTAGCTGACTGGCACCGAGCTGACCGGTGCCCGTCGCGCCATTTCCGAAGCCACGGCCGTCGGGTGCCAGGAGGTGACCGAGCCCGGATTCAACGACCATTCATCGAGTGCGCCAATCGTGATTTTCCCGATGCGCAACCGTCGTCCTCCTGTTTTGGCCGGGCTCCGGGTCTGGCATCACCCGTTGCTGCGTCAACATACCCTCGGTTCGACGGCAGTCCCCCGGCGCCGGGTGCGGCGCCGCGCATGCCACAGGTCCACGTGCAATAGTTATTGGTCGCAGGGGTCAATTTCAGGGACAACAGGTTTCCGCGGCGTCAATTCTGACCGCCGATGCTAGGAGGAGGACGACGGCATGGGATCCGCGGAGCGTCCGATCGAGCCGGCCCCGCGCTTTGCCATCGTCGGCTACGCAGCGCGTTTCCCGGGTGCACCGGATGCCGATGCGTTCTGGGACGTGCTGTGCGAGGGCCGCGACGCGATCTCGGAGGTACCCAAGGACCGCTGGGATGTCGACGAGTTCTTCGACCCAGAACACGGTGCGTCTGGCAAGGTCGTGACCCGTCGCGCGGGTCTCGTCGATGATGCGACGGGCTTCGACGCACCATTCTTCGGACTCTCGGCGCGCGAGGCCAGGTGGATGGACCCGCAGCATCGGCTCTTGTTGGAGACAGCATGGCGCGCAGTGGAGCATTCGGGCACCGCGCCCTCGGCTTTGGCTGACACCAACACCGGTGTGTTCGTGGGTTTGGCCACCCACGACTACCTGGGAATGGCATCCGACGAGCTGGATTACCCCGAGATCGAGGCGTATTTGGCCATCGGGACATCGAATGCCGCGGCAGCGGGACGGATCAGCTATCGGCTGGGGCTGCAGGGCCCCGCCGTCGCCGTCGACACGGCGTGCAGCTCGTCGCTGGTGGCAATCCATCAGGCGTGCCAAGCGCTGCGCTTGGGAGAATGTGACCTTGCGCTGGCCGGCGGCGCGAACGTCCTGCTGAGCCCGGCGACCATGATCACGTTTTCCAGCGCGCAGATGCTCGCGCCCGACGGTCGGTGCAAGACATTCGACGCGGCAGCGGACGGCTACGTGCGCGGCGAGGGTTGCGGCGTCATCGTTATCAAGCGCCTCGAGGACGCGATGCGCGACGGTGACCGGATTCGGGCCGTGATCCGCGGCAGCGCGGTCAACCAGGACGGCGCATCGGGTGGCTTGACGGTGCCGAACGGCGTCGCCCAGCAACGGGTTATCGCCGACGCACTGAAGCGCGCCGACCTTGAACCCAGCGATGTCGGATACCTGGAGGCGCATGGCACCGGGACATCGTTGGGCGACCCGATCGAGGTCCAGGCCGCAGGTGCGGTGCTCGGCACCGGACGCGAACCCAGCCGGCCGCTGTTGATCGGCTCGGCCAAGACGAACATCGGACACCTGGAAGCAGCCGCGGGCATCGCGGGCGTCATCAAGGTCATCCTTTCGCTTGAACACGAGACGTTGCCGAAGCACCTTCACTTTGAGAACCCGTCGCCGCACATTCCCTGGGACCGGCTTCCGGTGCAGGTGGTGAAGGAAACCATTCCCTGGGAGCGCAATGGTCGGACGCTCGTTGCGGGGGTCAGCTCGTTTGGGTTCGCCGGGACCAACGCGCACGTCATCCTCGAAGAAGCACCCGAGGCAAAGCCCAGTCCTGTCGAGAGGCCTGCCGACGAACGGTTCAGCATTCTTCCGCTCTCGGCGCGGACGCCCGCGGCATTGGTGCAGGTCGCCGATGGATACCGCATGTGGTTGCGCGCGCACCCGGAGGCCACCTTGGCGGACGTGTGCTTTACCGCAGGCGTGGGGCGGTCACACCTGGAGCACCGAGCCGCATTGGTCGTCAACTCGAGAGAGTCCGCCGTCGAACTGCTCGGTGCGCTCGCGGACGACCGGCCGGCGCCGGGTCTGGTTCGCGGAGAATCCCACGACACGCCTAAGACAGCGTGGCTGTTCACCGGTCAAGGCAGCCAGTACCCCGGCATGGCGCGGGAGTTGTTCGACGCCGAGCCGGTGTTCGCGGAGACCCTGAATCGTTGCGCGGCGGCGGTCGCTGACGTGCTCGAAAAGCCGTTACTGGATGTCATTTTCGGTACAGGCAGTCCGGACGCCGATGAGCGCTCGCGCGAAGAGCAAGACACCGAAGAGACGCTGCGGCAGACCTCCTACGCACAGCCCGCCTTGTTCGCGGTGGAGATGGGCCTGGCTCGCCTCTGGCAGTCGTGGGGATTCGAGCCAGACGTGGTGCTTGGGCACAGCGTCGGCCAATACTCGGCGGCCTGTGTAGCGGGCGTGTTCAGTCTCGAGGACGGCGCGCTGCTGATGGCCGAACGCGGTCGCCTCTTCGGAAGTTTGCCCGCGGGCGGTCGGATGGTCGCCGTGTTCACCGCCGCAGAGCGTGTCGAGCGCATAACCGACGAGTTCCCGAGTCTGTCGGTCGCTGCCTACAACGGTGCCAACACCGTATTGTCCGGACCTGCAAAGGATCTGGAGAAGGTGGTGGCTGCACTGGCCGCCGATGGAGTCCGGTGTGACTGGCTGGAGACCAGCCACGCGTTCCACTCGGCGCTGCTGGATCCGATCCTCGACGAATTCGAGTCATATGCGGAGCGGTTCAAATTCAGTACGCCACAACGAATTCTGATTGACAACCGCACCGGCGCCGCGCTCGGCAGAAGCGTGAAACTCGATGGCGCCTACTGGCGTCGCCACGCGCGCCAACCGGTGGAGTTCGCCAAGAGTGTTGGCACCCTTGCCGATCTGAATTGCAAGTTGTTGCTCGAGATCGGCCCACGGCCGGTGCTCACCGCCGCCGCCCTGGGGACTTGGCCTGACCCGGCCACCACACCGCGGGTGATCACGTCTTTGCGCCGAGCCACCGCCGACCAACGGCAGATCACCGAAGCCGTCGCCGACGCGTATGTCTTCGGCAACCTGCCCGAATTCGCGGCTTTTCGGCACACGCACGCACGAAAGATCGACCTGCCCACCTATCCGTTCGAGCACCGCCAGTACTGGTTTCGCGACAAAGACAATCAGCAGCGCCCCGACAATCAACCGCACCTTGCCGCGCGTACCGAGGCCGTCCGCCTTCTCGAGGACGGCCGGATCGAGGAACTCGCGACACTGCTCGACGGCACGAGCGGCGATCATCAGACTTTCAATGTGCTGACCAAGCTTGCGGCACAACACAACCAACAACGTGCAACCCAGTCGATCGCGGATGACCGCTACGAGATCCGCTGGGAGAAATCCACTGCTCCCTTCTCCAGCACGGAAGCCGGCGAGGGATTCACCTGGATCCTTATCGGCGACGACCGCGATGCGATCCGGCCCCTGCTCGACCTGCTGACTGCACGTGGCCACCGGCACCTGATCCTCGGGTTGCCGGTGTCCGACCCGGACGAGGAGAAGCTCGCAGACGCATTGCGCGCTGCGGCAGTGGACGATTCGACGCTACGGATCGTGCATGTCGCGGCCCTCGACTCTTATACCGCGACGTCGATGCGGTCACTGCTGCGGATGCAACACCGGGTCTTGGGCGGAACTCGGCGCCTCTTCCGCGCCGCGGTCGCCGCTGAACTGGACAGCCCAATCTGGGTGGTGACACGTGGCGCACAGCGAGTCACCGACGCCGACGCCGTGGCGCCGGATCAGAGTTGCCTGTGGGGATTCGGTCGTGCCGCGTCGCTGGAACTTCCGCACGTGTGGGGCGGACTGGCAGACGTGGCGCGCGGCACTGCCGACGAATGGAATGGGTTGATCAACCGGCTCACATCGCGGCGCGACTCGGCCGTCATGGAGGACCAGATCGCGCTGCGCGATCAGGCGGTCTACGTCCCCCGGCTGGTTCGGCGGGCGGAGACGCCGGGGGCTACTGCGCTCGAGCTGCGCTCTAATGCAACGTATTTGGTGACCGGCGGAGTGGGGGCAATAGGACTGGAGATGGCCGGATACCTGGCCACACACGGTGCCAGGCATCTGGTACTGACCAGCAGGCGCGCGCCAAGCGATACCGCGCAGCAGCACATCGATGCATTGAGCGAACGGCACGGGTGCGAATTCCGCGTCATTGCTGCCGACGTGGCGGATGCGCACGATGTTGCACGCCTGCTGACCACCGTGCGGGCAGAGCTGCCGCCGCTGGCCGGCATCGTCCACACCGCGGGCGAGATCGGTACCACTCCGCTGAGCAACCAGGACGACGCCGAATTAGATCGCATCTTCGCCGGGAAGGTCTGGGGTGCTTGGCATTTAAGCGAGGCAGCGGCTGACCTGCAGCTCGACTTCTTCATCAGCACCTCCTCGATCGCTTCGGTATGGGGCGGATTCGGCCAAACCGCCTACGGCGCGGCGAACGCTTTCATCGACGGGCTGGCCTGGCGCCTGCGCGAGCAGGGCGTCGCGGGGGTCAGCATCAACTTCGGTCCGTGGTCGGCGGGCATGGCCGACGCGGAGTCACGTGCGCGACTGGATCAGCGCGGGGTCCGGACCTTGTCACCCGCCGATGCTCTGGCGGGTCTGACCGATGTCGTGGCGGCTTCTTCGGCGCAGGGCGTTGTAGCCCGGATCGACTGGGCCCGCTTCCTGCCGCTCTACCAGCAAGCGGGCAGGCGGGCATTCCTGGCGGAGTTGGAGCGCGAGGTGCCCAGCGAGCTGACGACCGTGGTGCCGGCCGTCACGCCGTCCGGGAAGACCGAGCTAGTCGAGCGGCTCGCAGGAGCTCCAGTACAGCAGCGCAAGAGACTTCTGACCGACTACATGCGCGACGTGGTAGCACAGGTGACGCGTGTCGATGCCGCGGAGATCCGCGAGGACGCCGGGTTCTTCGACCTCGGCATGGATTCGCTGATGGCCGTCGAATTGCGGCGCCGCATCGAACAAGGACTGGGCAAGGAGATACCAGTCACCCTGGTGATGGATCACCCCAGTCTGTCCGGCGCGGTCGACTACCTGCTCGGCGAAGTGCTCGGGCTCAGCGAGCAAGTATCGGCCAAACCTCGGCTCGAGTCAGTGGCGACGCCCACTAACGAACCCATTGCGATCGTCGCGGTGTCGTGCCGTTTCCCCGGGGCGCCCGACCCGGAGGCCTTCTGGGAATTGTTGTCCGGCGGTGTCGATGCGATCCGGGAAGTCCCGGAGGACCGCTTCGACATCGACGAGTTCTACGACCCGGATCCAGAGGTGCCTGGCAAGACGTACACGCGCTTCGGCGGATTCCTCGACGAAATCGACGGATTCGATCCCGAGTTCTTTGGCATCTCCCCGCGCGAGGCCGTCTGGATCGAGCCGCAGCAGCGGCTGATGCTCGAAACGGCATGGGAGGGTTTGGAAAGGGCTGGGTACGCGCCGTCCAGTTTGCGCGGCAGCCGGACCGGTGTCTTCGCGGGGGTGGCCGCCAACGAGTATGCGCATCTGCTGTCTGCCGAGTCGGTCGACAAGATCGAGCCCTACTTCATCACCGGCAATGCGCTCAACGCCATTTCCGGTCGGGTTGCCTTCGCGCTCGGACTCGAAGGACCGGCAATGGCCGTCGACACCGCGTGCAGCTCGGCGCTGGTGGCCGTCCATCAGGCGGTCCAGGCATTGCACTCGGGTGACTGCGACTTGGCGTTGGCCGGCGGTGTGAACGTCTTGCTCAGCCCGGTGACGGTCATCGCTGCAAGCCGCGCCAGGATGCTTTCGCCGGTCGGGCGGTGCAAGACCTTCGATGCCTCTGCCGACGGGTACGTGCGCAGCGAAGGCTGCGGAATCCTCGTGCTCAAGAGGCTCAGCGACGCGGAGCGCGACGGCGATCGGATCTGCGCGGTCATTTCCAGCAGCGCGGTCAACCAGGACGGCGCGTCCAGTGGTTTGACGGTGCCCAACGGTGGTGCACAGCAACGGCTCATCGAAACGGCGCTGGCTCGCGCCGGTCTGGCCGGCGGGGACGTCGACTACCTCGAGGCGCACGGGACAGGTACCCCGTTGGGTGATCCGATCGAGGTGCAGGCGGCCGCAGCCGTCTACGGCGAATCGCGAGACGCGGACCGACCGCTGCTGATGGGATCGGTGAAGTCCAACATCGGTCACACCGAATCGGCATCAGGGGCAGCAGGTCTGATCAAGGTTGTGTTGTCCCTGCAGCACGAATTGCTGCCGCAAAGTCTGCATTTCGACAACCCGTCGCCGCACATTCCGTGGGACTCGCTGCCGGTGCGGGTCGTGGACAAGGCGATCCCCTGGCGGGCCAACGGCAGGCTGCGCCGCGCCGGGGTGAGTTCTTTCGGGTTCACCGGCACGAACGCGCACGTGCTGATCGAGGAGGCGCCACCACAACCGGTGACCCCCGAGTCGGACACTCCCGAGCAGCCGTTCAACGTGCTGGCGCTGTCCGCGCGGACACCGGAAGCACTGGTGGCCTTGGCTGAGCGCTACGGCAAGTGGTTGGAAGCCCACGAAGAAGTCGACCTCGCCGACGTATGCCTCACCGCTGGGACGGGCCGTTCTCATTTCGAACATCGGGCCGCATTGGTCGTGGATTCGGTCGAGGGTGCGCGCGAGGGCCTTGCAGAGTTGGCCGAAAACCGTCTGCGACCCGGTGTCGTGCGTGGCGAGCACACGCATCGCCCGACGACGGCGTGGTTGTTCACCGGGCAAGGCAGCCAGTATCCGGGGATGGCGCGTGAATTGTTCGACGCTGAGCCGGTTTTCGCCGAAACCGTGACGCGTTGCGCGGACGCGGTCGACGACATGTTGCCGCGCCCCTTGCTGGAGGTGCTGTTCGCAACCGACCGCGAAATCGCACAAACGCTACGGCACACATCGTTTGCCCAGCCTGCGCTTTTCGCCGTCGAGATGGGCCTGGCCCGGCTGTGGCAGTCGTGGGGCATCGAGCCCGACGTGGTGCTGGGGCACAGCGTGGGCCAGTACGCGGCGGCATGTGTGGCCGGGGTCTTCAGCCTCGAGGACGGTGCGCGGCTGATGGCCGAGCGGGGCCGACTGTTCGGCAGCCTGCCAGAAGGCGGGCGAATGGTGGCGGTGTTCGCCGACGCCAACCAGGTCGAGGAGCTCACCGCCGAGTTCACGCGCCTGTCGGTCGCCGCCTACAACGGACCCAATACCGTGCTGTCGGGTCCGGGTGAGGACCTCGAGCAGATCGTCGCCAGATTCGGTGACGAAGGGATCCGCTGCACCTGGCTGGAGACCAGCCACGCCTTCCATTCGGAACTCCTGGATCCTGTGCTCGATGAATTCGAGTCGTACGCATCGCAGTTGCGGTTCGCTGTCCCGACGTTGCCGCTGATCTGCAACCGCACCGGAGCCGTGCTCACTGCCCAGACGCCGATCGACGCCAAGTACTGGCGGCGGCATTCCCGCCAACCGGTGCAATTCGCCGAGAGCGTACGCACCGTGGCGGCGCTGGGCTGCTCGGTGCTGATGGAGATCGGTCCGCAACCGGTACTGACCGGGGCTGCGGTACAGGTCTGGCCGGAGCACCTTGCCGCGCCGCGGGCAATCGTCTCGCTACGCAAGGGAGTTGGCGACCGACGTCAGATCGCTGACGCGGCGGCGGCGGCCTATGTCAGCGGGCACCAACCCGATTTCGCCAGTCTGCAGAAACAACCGTGCCGCAGACTTGAACTACCCACCTATCCGTTCCAGCGCCGCCGCTTCTGGCCCAAGTCGTCCGGCATCACCATAGAAGGAGGGGTCGGTCAATCCTCCGGAATCCTGGGTAGCGCAAAGGATCTCGCCTCTGGCGACGTCGTCTACACCAGCAGGTTGTCCGTCAAATCGCAGCCATGGCTGTCGGATCACGTCATCTATGGCACTGTTGTCGTCCCCGGGGCGACGTACGCAGCGATGGCGTTGGCCGCGGTCGGTACCCCGGCGCACGCGAAGGACGTTTTCTTCTACGAGCCGATTATCCTGCCCGAGAAGAGCTCTCGGGAGGTGCAGCTGACACTGCATCCATTGGAGAGCGACGGCGAACAGCGGTTCCAGGTGTACAGCCGCCCCTTCGGCGAACGCGGCGCAGAGTGGTCGCTGAACGCCGAAGGCACCGTCGTCTCCGGTGCGGGTGACGACCCGGCGTCCGAGAACGATCCGGTCGACGAGGCCGTCGAGCGCCTCGAGCGCATGCGTCCTCAGGAGCTGTTCGAGACCTTCGCCGACCTGGAACTGGCGTGGGGGCCGACGTGGTCCGGTTCGCTCAAGTCGCTGTGGCTCGGTGAGGGCGAGGCGATCGGCGACATCCTGGTCGGCGAAGAACTCGCCGAACAACTCGGAACTGAGCCGATGCATCCGGTGCTGATGGACCTGTGCACCGGTGTCGCCTTCCCGGCGTTCCCGGCGCTGCTCGCGGCCGAGCATGGCGTGCGCGACCTGTTCCTGCCCCTGCGGTACGGGCAGGTGACGCTGCGGGAGAAGATGCCGCGGCGGTTCTACTGCCGCGCGACGTGGCACGAGGGCGCGCTCGACAACGAAACCCAGGTCTTCGATATCGATTTCCTCGACCGGGATGGCCGTCACCTGGGCGGGATTGGCGAGTTCACGGTGAAACGAGCGCCGCGTGAGGCGTTGTTGCGCGGCCTCGGCGGCGATGCCACCCGGCTGCTGTACACCCTGGGCTGGCACGAGGTGCCGGTGTCGAGCGACGAGACCGCGTCGGCAAGCGGCACCTGGCTGATCGCCGGGTTCGACGAACTGGCCGCCAAGGTGCCCGGCTGCATTCCGTTCGATCGGAACACCGATCCGGAGCCCCTGGGGCAAGTGCTGGCGCAGGCGCACGAGCGCGGGGTCGGATTCTCCGGCGTCGTCTGGCGCTGCACCGGGCGAAGCACTGCCGAGTCGACCGCCGAGGCCGAGGCGCGGCTCGAAACAGAGATCGCCAACCTGCTCAGCGCCGTGCACACCGTGCAGGGTGGCTCACAAAACGGCGGCGTGAAACTTCCGAATGGTCTCTGGATCGTCACCGAGCGGGCCGTGGCCACCGAATCCGGCGAGCCGGTCGACTCGGTGCAGGCGGCGCTGTGGGGATTCGGGCGCACCACGATCAACGAGGAACCGGCGCTGCGCGCCAAACTCGTCGATTGCGACGGATCGCCGGAGGCCGTGCAGGCGCTGGCCAGTCTGTTGGCTACCCCGGTCGAGGAGCCGGAACTGGCTCTGCGGCAAGGGAAGTTGCTGGCCTCGCGGTTGTTGCCGTGGGCACGCAGCGGAAACCTCACGGTGCCGCGTTCCACCGATTACGCCCTGGCGCCCACCGAACGCGGCGCGATTGACAACCTGCGGCTGACCGAACGGGACGTCGCGCCGCCGAACGAGGGCTACGTGCAGGTCCGGGTGGAGGCCGCGGGCCTCAACTTCCGCGACGTGCTGAACGTCCTCGGGCTGTACCCCGGCGATCCCGGTCCGATCGGCGGCGACTTCGCAGGCGTCGTCACACAATTGGGTGAGGGCGTCACCGGACTCGAGGTGGGCCAGCGCGTCTACGGCTTCATGCAAGGCGCGTTCGCCAGCCGGTTCAACGTACCCGCCCAGTTGCTGGCACCGATTCCCGACGGGGTGAGCGCGGTCGAGGCGGCGACGATCCCCGCTGCAGCGCTGACGGTGCGACTCGCGTTCGACTGGGCGCAGGTGAAACCCGGTGACCGGGTGCTCATCCACGCCGCCAGTGGTGGTGTAGGCCTGGCGGCGATCCAGATGGCGCAGCAGTGCGGTGCCGCGGTGTTCGCTACTGCCAGCACCTTCAAACGTGCGACGCTGCGCAAACTGGGCGTGAAGTACGTCTACGACTCGCGCACAACGGATTTCGCCGACCAGATCCTGGCAGACACCGACGGCGCCGGCGTGGACGTTGTGCTCAACAGCCTGACAAACGAGGGCTTTCTCGAGGCGACCGTGCGGGCCACCGCCCAGAACGGCCGCTTCGCCGAGATCGCGAAGCGCGATATCTGGACGCCCGAGCAGATGGCTGCAGTCCGTCCCGACATCGCCTACGAGATCGTGGCGCTGGACACGGTGACCATCCAGGAGCCCGAACGCATTCGCACGCTGTTGACCGAGGTGTCGAAGGGCTTGGCCGAGGGCGAGTGGTCGCCGCTGCCCGCCGAGATCTACCCGCTGACCGAGGCGAGGACCGCGTTCCGCCGCATGCAGCAGGCGCGGCACATCGGGAAGATCGTGGTGCAGATTCCGAATCCCCTTACCCCCAGGGCGGATCGGAGCTACCTGATCACGGGCGGACTCGGTGCTATCGGTCTGCACATGGCGTCGTATCTGGCTCAACTCGGGGCTGGTGACATCGTGCTGACCAGTCGGCGCGCGCCCGATGCCGCCGCCCAACAGACGATCGACGAGATCACCGAGCGCTACAAGACCCGTATCCACGTCTTCGCGGCCGACGTCGGTGAGAAGTCCGAGGTCGAGAAGCTGCTGGAGAAGATCCGTGCGGAGTTGCCGCCGCTCGCAGGGGTGGCGCATCTGGCTGGCGTTCTCGACGATGCGCTGCTGTCGCAGCAGAGCCTTGAGCGGTTCCGAACGACGTTGGCGCCCAAAGCGTTCGGCGCGTACCACCTGGACCGTCTGACGAAGGACGACAAGCTGGACTTCTTCATCGTGTCGTCGTCGGTGTCCAGCTTGTTCGGTTCACCTGGCCAGGCCAACTACGCGACCGCCAATGCATTGCTCGACGGCCTGGTCGCGCAGCGACGTGCGCAGGGACTGCCGGCCACCGGCGTCAACTTCGGCCCCTGGGCTGAGGGCGGCATGGCATCTTCGGAGGCAGCGAGCGCCAATATCGGTGCGCAGGGCCTGATTCCGCTGGACCCCTCGGCGGCGCTGGGCGCCCTCGCCGAGATCGTCGCCAACGGGACCGGCCAGGCCGCCGTCATCAAGGCCAACTGGCAGCGGGCAGCGAAGGTGCTTGGCAGTTCGCGTCCGCCAATCCTCGACCTCGTGTTGCCGAGTGCCGTCGGGGAGGTGACCGGTGACAGCGAGTTGCTGAAGCAGCTACAGGAGATACCGGTGGCGCAGCGCGCCGGATTCGTGACCGAGTTCCTTCAGCGCGAAGTGCAGACCTTCCTGCGGCTCGCGCAACCGCCCGCCGCAACGAATCGGTTCCTCGACCTGGGTACGGATTCATTGATGGCGATCGAACTCCGTAACCGGTTGCACAGTCAGTTCGGCGGCGCGTTCACGATCAACGCGACCGCGGTATTCGACTATCCGACCATTGGGGGGCTCGCCGAATATCTCGTCGATCAGCTGACCGACTCTGACGCGCAGTCGGGCGAAGCGGAATCCGTCGCGGTGCCCGAGCCTCAATGAGGTGAGCGACGGCTAGCCCGGCCTCACAGCCCCGCGATCCCCGCCACAAGCAGCACACACCCGACCGCGACCAACACGGCAGCCGCGCCGCGGCGCCGCCGCGACCGGATCCAGTCGTTGAGCGCGGCCATCGACGCCCGTGTCCTGTCCGGCGCCAACAGGTAAGCCAGCAGGGGCAGTTCCACGAGCGCGAACGCGACGACGTTGAACACCAGCAGAGCCCCGACCTGCGTCGAATGGGCGGCGCCGGAAGCGATGATGACGGCAAGCACCGCCAGGTAGTCAATGGACGGCAGCGCGATCCCGAGGCCCGCGACGCCGGCAACCCACAGCGACGGGCCGTGCGCAAGAGCGCGTGCTCGCTCAGGGACCCTGGGCATCGGCATCACCCCACTGGCCAGCAGCGCAGCCATCAGCACGGCCAAGACGCCGATCAAAATCTGGACCTTGGGCAAGGTGAAGTGCGCCGACCCCAGAAGACCCGGCCGAAACGCGAAGATGGCGACCAGACCAACGGTCGTTCCCATCGTGAACCCACCGAACAGGAAGGCGAGCAGCTGCAGAACCGGGCGTGGCCTGTTCAGCATCAGCGCCGTCATCCCGACGCGGAATGGTTCCATGCTGACGGCGATGGCCATCACCAGGATGGTGATCCACATACCGCCTAGGTGTCCAAACGGAAGGACGGCAGCGGCATGGGCGTCAGGTTACCGGCGCCATTTCGTTGGTTCTGCAGCGAGGGCGGAAGAGCGCGAGGCGGTTTCAAGGGATGGATGCAACACCCCTTCTGATTGAGGAGTGTTGTGATGGCCAGAGGAACGTTGCGGTCGCGGGTTCCGGTGTTTTGGGT
>NZ_QJJU01000006.1 GCF_003201655.1 Mycolicibacterium moriokaense | reverse complement strand
CTTCGTCACACCATCCAGTGTCGTCATCACGGCACCTTCCCCGCCGAGCATCGCTCAACGTGTCAGGCCGGAAACACCGTTAAACCGACAGTCCCGCGCGAAACGGGATCACTGCCTGTAATCGGGTCCTTTTGAAAGGGACCCATCTGTTTACTCATGGTGTAGTCACTGAGACGTTCGCCGGCGAGACGGTGCGCTTCAGCAGTCGCCGCTGGGTTCGTGACGGTGGCGTAGTCGCGGACGCGTGCGGCGGCGGCCTTCCCCTCGGGCGAGTTCGGCCCAGCTGTTTTGACGGTGGCTTCGTCGGCTGCGCGCTGAGTCTGGTCGTACCGCTGCGCTGCTGCTGCCGCGGCATCGGGTTGGCCCATCAGACTGTCTATCGCGTCGGGGACGTATCCAGTTGAATCCGCCATCGCTGACTCGGCAGCTTTCATCGACGCGACATACGTGTCCCGAATACCGCGGACAGTTCCAAGTGTGGCCGTGACCGCAGCAACAGCAGACTGGTGCAGCGACTGCGAGTCCTGCCCGGCAGCCAATGCAGCGCTGATTTGGTCATCAATGGCGTGCAGGGTGCTGTCGAGGGCAGAGATGTCAGAGTCACTGCTGCGCTGGGCCGATGCAAGCGAGGCGGCCACCGTTTCAAGGTCGGCCGCGATCACCGCGGTCTGTGTCCGTTGCAGGCCCAACTGGGTTGTTGCTCGGGTGACTTCGGCAGAGTCGTTGATCGGATTCTGGCCGTCACGGTGTGTCCAGCCCTGTTCGAACCTCTGTTTTGCCCTTTGGAAGTCGTCTTCCACTTCGGCGACGCACCCCGCCGCGTCGTGGAATGCATCTGCCAAGTCGTTAATTGCCCCGGGTTGACCCGTCTGGAGCTCGTCGTTGAGCTTCCATGGATCACCACCCGCTTCGCCAGCCAGTTCATCGGCACTGAAATTGACAAATCCCTCCGGCGGCATCAGGAACCCTTAAAGGCCGCCCCGGCCACCACAATCGATGCCCTCTCGGATTCATCCGTCGACGAAAATGTGGCCGCAGCCGCATGACCTCTGTCTCCGATTGCGGTTAACGACCGATGATGGCCGTGGAGCTGGTCGACATGGCTTTTGTGGGAGGCAACAACAGTTGCGTGAAATCCTTGCGCCTCGGCGAAGTCACCAAATATTCCGGTTCGCGGCGCCTTCCCTCCAAGCCTTTCAGCTCCGGATAGCGCCATCCCGGCTGCGTCGGCACACCCGGTAGCCCCAGTACGTAGCTGGTTGGTGTCAACTTTCATCACCTGTCCGACCATCGCCTCACCCATTCGCGTCCAAAACCCTTTCGCCACTTAGGAAAAGCATATCGGCGGTCCGGAGAGGGTCTCGACACGAAGTTTATGGCGGAGTCTGTACAGTCGCGCTGCGCAAGCTGTGCAATTCCTTGAAATTCGCTGTGCCGACATTTGATTCGGACCTCGAAGTAGTCCGATCCGAAGCGGCCAGTACACGAGCGCACGCGTCGCTGGCCGCGACCGGCTGAATCAGATGCTCTATGTGAAGGCGATGCGATGGGCGATCTGGAAGACGTTGCCGTGCGGGTCGCGCACCATTGCTCGCCTGTCGCCGTAGGGGGTGTCGAGTGGTGGTTCCATGCTCGTCGCGCCGGCGGCGATTGCTCGATGGTAGACGCGGTCGGCGTCATCGACATAGACGTAGAGCAGCGCCGGGAAGTGCTCGCGGTCGCCGACTGAGGTGACCATGACAAGCGAGTCACCGATGCGCATTTCTGCTGGGCGATCGGGATGGAATTCGCCTTCAGCGCCGAAGACTTCCCGCAGAAACTCCACGGCTGCCGCGGCGTCGTCGACGACCATGCGCGGAGTAACCGTGTGGTACCCCAGAGGCGGATCGATGCTCATGCGAACAGTCAAACACCGACCACTCGATTACTGGTTTGCAGTCGGGAGCCAATACCATCGCTGACGCTATGACCGACAATGCCCTGGCCGCTCCGCAGACAGCCGAAACCCCGCCACCTGGCCGTATCGCCGCTGAGGCGGGCCGCCGCAGAACCTTCGCCGTCATCAGCCATCCCGACGCTGGCAAATCCACGTTGACCGAGGCGCTGGCGCTGCACGCCCGAGTCATCACCGAAGCCGGCGCGGTCCACGGCAAAGCGGGCCGTCGCGCGACGGTGTCCGATTGGATGGAGATGGAGAAGGCCAGGGGCATCTCGATCACGTCGACGGCATTGCAGTTCCCATACCGCACCTGTGTCATCAACCTGCTGGATACCCCAGGCCACGCCGACTTCTCCGAGGACACCTACCGTGTGCTGACTGCCGTCGATTCCGCGGTGATGCTCATCGACGCCGCGAAAGGCCTTGAGCCGCAGACGCTGAAGCTGTTCCAGGTCTGCAAACACCGTGGGATCCCGATCATTACGGTGATCAACAAGTGGGACCGTCCCGGGCGCCACGCCCTGGAACTGATGGACGAGATCCACGCACGGATCGGGCTGCGCCCCACTCCCCTGACGTGGCCGGTCGGCATCGCCGGCGACTTCAAAGGGGTGCTCGACCGCCGGACCGGAAGCTTCATCCGGTTCACGCGCACCGCGGGCGGGGCCACCGCGGCCCCCGAAGAGCACATCGCGGCGGCCGACGCGCACACTGCCGCCGGCGACGACTGGGATCACGCCGTCGAGGAGTCCGAACTGCTGTCCGCGGACGGCTCCGACTACGACCGTGAGCAGTTCCTCAGCGGCGCGGCCACACCGGTCCTCTTCACCTCGGCGGCCTTGAACTTCGGCGTGAATCAGCTCCTCGATGTGCTCGTCGAACTCGCGCCGCCGCCCAGCGGAGCACTCGACGTCGACGGAACCCGGCGCGCCACCGAATCACCGTTCAGCGCCTTCGTTTTCAAAGTGCAGGCCGGGATGGACTCCGCCCACCGCGATCGCATCGCCTACGCGCGGGTGGTCTCGGGCACATTCGAACGCGGCGACGTCCTCACCCACGCCGCCACCGGCAAGCCGTTCGTCACCAAGTACGCGCAATCGGTGTTCGGCCAACAACGCACGACCCTGGATACCGCCTGGCCCGGTGATGTTATCGGGCTGGCCAACGCAGCTACTCTGCGCCCGGGTGACACGCTGTATCGCGATGTCCCCGTGCAGTATCCGCCGATACCAAGCTTCTCCCCCGAGCATTTCGTGGTGGCCCGGGGCGCCGATCCTAGTAAGCACAAGCAGTTTCGCCGCGGGATCGAGCAGCTGGAGCAGGAGGGCGTTGTTCAGGTGCTGCGCTCGGACCGTCGCGGCGACCAAGCGCCGGTACTCGCCGCGGTCGGCCCGATGCAGTTCGAGGTGGCCGTGCACCGGATGGCCACCGAACTCAGCGCCCCGATCTCGCTGGAGTCACTGCCTTACCAGGTAGCGCGCATCGTGGACCCCGCGGATGCCGAGTTCATGAACAAGCAGGTGTCAGCGGAAGTCCTGACCCGCACCGACGGGGTCATGCTCGTGCTGTTCTCCACCCGGTGGCGGCTGGAGGGATTCCAACGGGACAACCCCGACGTGAAACTGCGGTCCTTGGTGGCGGCGTAGGGATAACGCGGTGCGGCGCCCGGTCGGGAGAGCGGTCTCTCGATTGCCCGTCTGTGCGCGACTATGTAGCGACAACGGCAGGGGCGCGGCACGGCCGCAGAGCACCTGGCTAAGTGCCCGCCTCCTAGCGACTTTGTCGCCGGTGCCGACAATGTCGCCGAGAGCTGGGCACTCCGACAACTATCGCGGGTCCGCGTCAGCGCGTGGCGCGACGGTGTTGCGATGCCCGACGGATAACGAGCACCAACTGACTCAAATGCCAGACGGTCGGCGCGTTCAGCTGCACCAGGTTCGCAGTTGTTCAGCGATCTGTTCCACAGTGTCGATTGCCCCGGAGGCCACGGCGATCATCAAGTCAAACCGGTCGTCCTCACTGGCTTCCACCCACTCGCCGTTGAGGCCGAGGAACACCTGGCAGGCGGTCCACGCCAGCCGCTTGTTGCCATCAACGAGAGCGTGGTTGCGGCACAAGGAATGCAATAGAGCTGCGGCCTTGGTGTGGACATCGGGGTAGGCCTCGGCCCCGCCCACCGTCGTCCTAGGACGCGCCACCGCCGATTCCAGCAGCCCATAGTCTCTGACCACAACCTCGCCGTCAATGGCTCGTGCTGCCACCAACAGCAGGTCATCGAGATCGAGAAAGACTGTCACGTATCAGCAAGCCGTCGCAGCACTCCGCGTTCGCGTTCAATCACCTTGTCTAACACAGTGTTCACCTCGGTCTGATGAGCACGGCGCTCGATGTATTCGTCGATGGCCGACAGCGCGACAGCTTGCATCGAACGGCCCTCGGCAAGGGCCTGCCGACGCAGCGCCTCGGTCTGCGTCTCGCTGGTACGCAGCGTCATACCCATGCCATGCATGATACCACTGTGATACCACTCTGGATTGCCAGATCCAGCCTCTTGCCAAGAACCCCGGTATTGCTTCGTCGCCCGATGGTCCTGGTCGAAAGGCCCAGTCGTGGGCGCCGGAGCGAAAGTTCGAGTACCAGGCGTAGATGCCGGGAACAGTCGGCACCTCGCTAGTGTCCGACATCTTGAACGACCGTGCCCTGAAGTCAGCCACAGACCGCACACTCCGGCACAACCATGTGATCGACCAGGATTGATCGATTGAAATGCACGGACTCAGGCTACCTACCCGCCATCGCCTCGCATCACCCAACTCGAACCATAAGTACCGATTGGCGAGATGCGGGCCGCCCTCGTCGATTCTTGTCGTGCCACCGCCCACGTCCCCCGCGATCACGACGCTAGACACCGAACCTCGACGGGCAATCCCCACCGCCAGTCAAATGCGCGTCGCACCCGCGCATTCAAGCAACTCCTCGAGCGCGGCATCGAAGTCATCGACGAGTCGCCACAGGTCGGGCAGCAAGTCCGGGCACGAGATGACGCCGACGTTCAACTTTCCGTTCAGCGACATCGCCGTCACGTTCAGCCCACAGCCGTGAAACAGCGGACCCAGCGGATACATCGCCTCGACTTCGCAGCCCAAGAAGTACAACTGCGCTTGCGGCCCCGGCACATTCGACACGATCAGGTTGTGCACAGGGTGTCCGATCAGCGGCGAGTCTGCGACGAGCCGAAAAACCGAACCGAACACCGCCCGGGCCGCCAGTTGCGCCCAGTCCTGCAACAGCGTCGGACTGATCACCGAACTGTGGTTCTTCGCGGCCGCATCCGCCCGCGCGATCGCCCGCAGCCGATCCGCCGGGTCACCGATGTGCGTCTCCAGGCTGCAGAACATTCCCGACAACTGATTGTGTCCCGGGCGATCGGACTTCTCATGCACCGACACCGGCACCATCGCCACCAGCGACCGCCCCGGCAGCTCGCCGTGATCGCTCAAGAACCACCGCAGCACCGACGCGCACAACGCCATCACCACGTCGTTGACCGTGACGTTGAAGCGATCCTTGACCTTCTTGATGTCGTCGAGGTCCAGCTGGGCCAGCGCGACGTTGCGGTCTGCCGTGACCGATGCATTGAACCGGGTCGGCGGGCCCGCGAACGGCGCGGCCATGTGAGTGCCACCCCACGCACGCCCCAGCGTTTTCACTACCGTCGCGACAGTCGTCGGCAGCACACTCGCCAGCTGCCACGGCCGGACGGCGAACCGCATCAGCCCGCCCGCCGCGATCTGCAGCGGACCCGCGCTCCCGGCGCCCGCCACTGGCTCCGGCGCCGGCACGTCGGGTTCGACGGTGCACAGCTGCGAGAACAGGTTGGCGCCGCTCACCCCGTCCACCGCGGCGTGATGGATCTTGGTCATCACCGCCAACACACCGCCCGCACACGGGTCGGTGTCGCAAACACCCTCGATCACCCACATCTCCCACAGCGGCCTGTCGCGTTCCAGCGGAGCCGTCGCGATATGTCCACATATCTCGACCAATTCCCGTCGTCCTCCTGGCGACGGCAGGCCGATGCGCAGCAGATGCCGATCGAGATCGAACGCGTCGTCCTCGACCCACACCGGATAGTCCAGATTGAGTTGGCTGTCGGCCAGCTTTGCCCGGAACTCAGGTATCGCCGCGATCCTTAAGGCCAGCTCGTCGCGAAGCCGATCAAAGGTGTAGCCACCGGGCACCGTAGACGTGTCCAGCTCAAGTATCGAGCACACATGCAGCGGTTGAGTGGGACTTTCGATGTAGAGGAAACTCGCGTCCAGCCCGCTGAGCCGCTCCACACTCTGAGGTTAGCCCGCTAACTTCAAGATCGAAACCCGCAGAACCACAACATGTTCCGCAAATATTGACGCGCGCTTCACCGAGCTTACGATTGCGCCGCCGGTGTCATCACACTGAACATCGCGCCCTGCGGGTCCATCAGCACCGCTGATCGTCCAACCGTCGGGATGTCGAACGGCTCCACGGCAACCTGCCCGCCCGCAGAGCTCGCCTGCGCCGCTGTGGCGTCGGCGTCCGGCACTGCGAAGTAGACGTGCCAATGGTTCGGCACCTCGGGCATCGGCGGCTCCATGCAGCCACCGACTTCCGTATCCCCCACCTTGAGCAAGTGGTACGTCTGCCCCGGACCCATCTCCATCGTCCCGCTGCCCACGCCGAGCACCGCTTCATAGAACGCCAGCGCCGACTCCGGCTTGTCCGTGATCAATTCATTCCAGATCAGTGCGCCCGGTTCGTTGACCAGCGTCGCGCCGATGTGCTGATTGGCCTGCCACAGCCCCACGACCGCACCGGTCGGATCGGCGACGAAGGCCATCGTGCCCGCATCGCCGACGGCCATCGGTGGCATGAACACCTGCCCGCCCGCCGGGCCGACCTTCTCGACCGTCGCAGCGATGTCGTCCACCGCGAGGTACGTGTTCCACATCGGCGGCATGCCCTCCGGCGCGCCCGGCGGCATCGGCGCGATCGCTGCGACGGTTTCGCCATTCAGCAGCGCCATCGAATAGTCGCCACCCTGCGGCATCGGCCGGTCGTCGTAGCTCCAGCCCAACAGCGACGCGTAGAACTCCTTGCCCGCGGCCTGGTCGGTGGTCTGCAGGTCGACCCAGCTCGGCGTGCCCTGCTGATACTCGGTTTTCTTTGGCATGACAGACCTTTCGTTAGTTGGCGGATGTTTGGACAACGGCCGGTTGCCGGCCGGTGAACGCGATCAGCCGACCGAGAGCGTCGACGTCGGCCGCGGTGGCGACTGGTTCCGCGAATCTCCCGGCACGCAGCTGCGGGGTGACGATCTTGCCGGCCAGGTCCTGGACGTAGCTACACACCGGCTCGGAGACGACAACGTGACGATCGGTGGCCATTGCGAAATCCCAAGCGTGCACTAAGAATTCGAGCGACAAGATGCCGACGGCAGCCGTTGCCGGCAGCTGAGTCGACGCCAGTTCGACGGTACCCTCCAAGCCTTTCCGACGCCAGGCCTCAAGCGCCGCATCGGCCGAGTCGGCCACCTGGGTTTCCAGCGGCGTATCCAGATCGCGCTGAGGCATCTGCGCACCCGCGGCCGCGCCGATCCTCGTCATCCCGGTCAGCAGATGATCGGCCAGCTGCGCCACGGTGTATTCACTGCACGGCGTCTGCCTGGCCAGGTCGGACGAATCCAGCCCACGCAGGACGCCCTGCAACACCGCCAATGTCGCCTCGGCGCAGAGCAATTCGTCGAGCGGATCGGGTGCCGCCGCCCACTCGTCGGGTCCCGCGTCGCCGTCCCGGCCCGCGGCCACCAGCCGGTCCATGAAGTGGTTCCACCCCACCGCGTGCTGCGCGGCCTGCTCGTCGGTCAGCCCGTCGTGCACCAGCCGCACCTCGGTGCCTGCGTCGACCGGCGTCAACGTGACCGTCACCGTCGACGCACCCGGCGGCAGATCGGCGTCCTCTTCCCACCCGAACGTGTACACCACGCGCTTGCCCGGGTCCACGTCGACGATCGTGCCCGCCGCGTGGTGTCCCGGCGTCACGGTCCATTGGTATCCGCCCCCGGCGCGCAAGTCGACCCGCGCTGCGACGGTCAGCCAGCGCCGCAGCCGGTCCGGCTGGGTGACGAGGTCGAATGTGGCATCCGGATCAAGCGGCACAACCACAGATTTGTCAAACGTCATGGCGGGGTCTCCTTTTGGGGTTGGTTGGCGTCAGCGACAAGGCGGTCGAGCTCGTCGCTCCAGAACGAATCGAACAATGCGCGGAGCTGCTGCACCCCGCGCTCGTCGAGCCGGTAAAACCTCTCCCGCCCCTGCTTGCGGGCGGTGACAAGACCGACCTCGGCGAGGATCCCCAGATGCTGCGATATCGCCGATCGGGTGACTGAAAACCGCGATGCCAGTTGGGTGACGGTGAGCTCGCCTGATGCCAGAAGCTGCAACAGCCGGCGTCGCGTCGGCTCCGCCGCAACTTCCAGCATGTCAGGCACACGTCAATACGTTAGCCGTCACTAACGCATTGGTCAACGGTGGGGGACCTAACTGATCCCTTGAAGACGAGGTCGGCGTGCAGGTCGACCGCGTATGGTCATCCCCGGATAGGAGACCGAATGGCCATCGGCACCGCCACTCCCAGCGTGTTCGACGGCGGCTTGCCGACCCTCGACTACGACCTCGACACCACGCCCGCTCAGGTCTACCCACAGTTTCTGGCGGCCCAACAACAGGCCTCCATCGCACTGGGGCCCTTTGGTCCCGAAGTACTTTCGTACGAACTTGTACGGGCCGTCCTTCGTGACAGTCGCTTCCAGGTCCCACCCGGGTTCAACCTCGCCGCCCAAGGCATCACCTCCGGGCCGCTCTACGACAAGATCGTCAACTCGCTACTCGGCATGGAGGGTCCCCAACACCAACGCGTCCGCGGAGTCGTATCCAAGGCGTTCACCCCCCGCGCCGTCGAGCGCCTGCACACCACGATCGTCGACGTCATCGACGACATCGTCGAACCTCTCAGCCGTCAGGGTCATTGCGATGTCGTCGCCGACATCGCCCGGCCCTACCCCGTCCCCGTCATCTGCGCCCTACTCGGCGCGCCCCCCGAAGACTGGCAACAGTTCGCTCAGTGGGCCGACGACATCTTCAAGGCATTCGGGGTCATCTTCAACCCCGATGTCGAGCCGACCGTCATGCGCGCCTGGGGCGAACTCGACGACTACGTCGACGCCATGGTCGACCGGCGCCGCCACACCCTCACCGACGACCTGCTCTCCGACCTCATCCGCGCCGAGCATGACGGCGAACGCCTCAACTCCGACGAACTCCGCATGATGGCCGCAGGCCTACTTCTTGCGGGCACCGACACCACCCGCAACCAAGTGGCCGCCTCCATCGATGTCCTCTGCGACCATCCCGACCAGTGGAAGCTGTTGCGCGACAACCCCGACCTCGCGCTGCCCGCGGTCGACGAAACCATGCGCCACTCCCCAATCGCCGGCGCCACTATGCGCGTCACGATCGAGGACGTCGAGCTCGCCGGCGTCGTCATCCCCGCGGGCACGATGATTCTCGCCAACACCGCAGCGGCCAACCGTGATCCGGCGATCTACGACGACGCCAACCGGTTCGACATCACCCGCCAAGACGTACCGCCGATCCTGACCTTTGGCGGAGGGGTGCACTACTGCCTCGGCGCCAATCTCGCCCGGGTCGAAATCGCCGAGGCACTGAAGGCCGTCACCCGTCGCTTCTCGAACCCCCGCCGGACCGGACCCGCACCATGGAAGCCGGCTGTCGCACTCAGCGGGCCGACCAGTCTCCCCATCGCTTTCGACAGATAGTCGAATTATTGACATATACGCCAATTACAAGTAGGCCTATTAGCTAGCAAATCTCTTCGACAATGCGCCCGGCCGCCCGGGGCGGTCCGGCTCAATAAGGACATTCTCATGGCCGACGTGGACTATTGCGTGGTAGGTGCGGGATTCGCTGGCTTGACCGCCGCTCTGCGGTTGAAACAGGCGGGCCACTCGGTGGCGTTGCTCGAGGCCCGTGACCGCGTCGGCGGTCGCACCTTCACCGAACACCGCGACGACGGCCTGTGGATCGACCGAGGTGGAGCCTGGATCGGCCCGGGCCAGGACGCCATCTACGGACTCATGAACGAGTTCGGCGTGCCGGCCTACAAGCAATACGTCGACGGCGAAGCGATGATGTTCGTCGACGGCAAGAAGTACCGCTACAAGGGCACCATTCCGTTGTCGATGAGCCCGTGGGCGGTGGCCAACATCGGCGCCGTCTTCCTCGAACTGACCCAGATGTGCAAATCGATTCCGCTCGAAGCCCCGTGGGAAGCGCCCAAGGCGAAAAAGTGGGACCAACTCAGCTGGGCCGCGTGGCTGGACCGCAACACCCTGTCCAAGCCCGCCCACGAACTCCTCGAATCCTCCATCTCCGGCTTGTATACCTCAGCCGCCTCAGAGATCTCGCTGCTTTTCGTGCTCTTCCAGATGGCGTCGGCCGGCGGGCCGAGCTTCGTACTGGGCGTCAAGGACGCCGCCGAGGATGCCCGGCCGGTCGGCGGCATGGGTGCCATTCACCGGGCGGTCGCCGCCGAGCTCGGCGACGCGATCCATCTGTCGCAGCCGGTCCGCAGCATCACCCAGTACGCCGAGGGCGTCATCGTCCGCTCCGACGACATGGTGGTGCGCGCCCGCCGGGTGGTGGTGGCGGTGCCGATCGCCATTGCCAGCCAAATCATCTACGAGCCAATGCTTCCCGTCGACCGATCATTCCTGCACCAGCGGATGCCGCTCGGCGCCTGTTTCAAGATCGCGCTGGTATACGACGAGCCGTTCTGGCGCGCCGACGGCCTGTCGGGTCAGTCATTCGCACCTGGATCGCCGGCGAACCTCACCATCGACTCCTGCACCGACACGGGCACCCCCGGCGTTCTCACCGTCATCACCGAGGGGCCCGTCGCACGCCAGATAGGCAAGCTCACCGCGGACGAGCGCAGGAAGACCGTACTCGACGCCGTCGCCGAAAGGTTTGGCGACAAAGCACTTTCACCCGTCGACTACCTCGAGCAGAACTGGGCGGTCGAACGCTACTCCGGCGGCGCGATGATCAGCCACACCCCGCCCGGCGTGCTCACCGAGTTCGGACCCGCCTTGCGCGAACCCTGCGACCGCATCCATTGGGCCGGAACCGAAACCTCGGCCAAGATGTACGGATTCATCGACGGAGCCGTCCGCTCCGGCGAGCGCGCCGCGACCGAGGTGATTCAACGCGAAGCGATGACGGTGGCCTAGTCGGCTGCGCGCCGCACCTGCGCATTCAAGCAACTCCTCGAGCGCAATGTCGAAGTCATCGACGGACCGCGGATTCGCACGACGCTTCCAAGGATCCGCCAAGGCGTCCACCGCACCCTTTACTTGACCGGCCCACCAGAGGCCGCACCACTAAAGGGGAAAACATGATCACCGTTCACAACATGAACAAGATGGCAGGCAAGATCCTCCTGACGGGCAGCCTCGCGCTGGCCGGATTGGGACTGGCCTCGGGAACCGCCCAGGCGTTCAACCCACAACCGGAACCGCCGGGCAAGCCGATCAACGTCTCGGTCAACCCGCAATTCACTTCGCCGGGCACGCTTGGTGGCTTCAACCCGACGCCGGAACCTCCGGGCAAGCCGATCGCCGGAGTTATCCGCGGGTGCGACGGATCTGTTTGACGCTCAACAGATCGCTAAAGGAGAAACGAGAGGGTGCGCGCCATCCAGCTGCTAGTCAGCCGAACGCCGCACCCTGCTCGCGGTCGAGGTACGTCTCGGACTTGTTCTTGATGAAGAAGATGTAGACCACCAGCGACACCGCGATGCAGACCGTCACATACGCGATGAACAACGGCACCTGGTCGCGCGCCTTCATCGCCTGGTAGATCAGCGGGGCAGTGCCGCCGAATATCGAGTTCGCCAGCGCGTAGCCGACCCCGACACCGAGCGCCCGCACATGCGCGGGGAACAGCTCGGACTTGACCAGCGCGTTGATCGACGTGTAACCGGTCAGAATCACGTAGCCGACGGCCACCAACAGGAAAGACATTATCGGCGAACGGGTTTGGGGCAGATAGGTGATCAGGACGTAGGTGTAGAAGAGCCCGCCGATACCGAACCACAACAGCAGCGGCTTGCGTCCCACCTTGTCGCTGATGATCCCGCCGACGGGCTGCAGCAGCATCAGGAAGATCAGTCCGGCCAGGTTGATCCACGTGGCGGTCATCGCCGCCGACTTGTACGTGGTCTTCACGATCGTCGGTGCGTTGACGCTGTAGGTGTAGAACGCCACGGTGCCGCCCAACGTGATCAGGAAGCACAGCAGCAGTGGCCGCCAATAGCGCGTCAGCAGTTCTCGCATGGAGCCGGCTCCCGGGTCCTTGCCTTCCTTCACGGCCGCCAGGGTTTCCTCGCTGAGTGACTCGTCCATCGTGCGGCGCAGCCAGAACACCACGACCGCGGCCACCCCGCCGATGGCGAAGGCGATCCGCCAGCCGAACTCGTGAACCTGGTGGTCGTTCAAGGTCGTCAACACGATCAGGAGCGTGAACTGAGCCAGCACGTGACCGCCCACCAGCGTTACGTACTGGAACGACGAGAAGAAGCCGCGCCGCTCCCGCGTCGCCGCCTCCGACATGTATGTCGCCGACGTGCCGTACTCTCCGCCGGTCGCGAACCCCTGGACCAGCCGGGCGAGGATGAGGATGATCGGCGCGGCGACACCGATGCCCCCGCGGCCAGGCACCAGCGCGACGACCATCGAACAGGCCGCCATCACCGACACACTGACCGTCAGCGCCGCCCGGCGGCCACGGCGGTCGGCGTAGCGGCCGAAGAACCACGACCCGATCGGTCGCATCACAAACGTGATGGCGAAGATCGCGTAGATGTAGATCGTCGAGTTCTCGTCTGCCGGGTCGAAGAACTGCTTCTCGAAGTACGAGGCGAAGACCGTGTAGACGTAGACGTCGTACCACTCGACGAGATTGCCAAGCGATCCGCGGATGGTGTTCCAGATCGCCCGGCGGGTCGCGGCGGCCGAAGGCGGCGGCAATTCTGCGGTCGATGCGGTCATGTCTGTCGATTCAAGCATCGACCGACACTCACCGACGGCGAATCCCAATTATCTTGAGAAGACGCGATTGTCGCTCAGAGGCGGGCAACTGCAACAGTCCCCGGAGCCGAGTCGGTCAGTTGGACGACGGACCGACAGGCTTGTCGTTTTGGGGACTGTCGGAGAAAGTGGGGACCTGCACCTCTTCCGAAGAAGGCTCAGTGGTCGGTGCGGCCGCGGGTTCGTAAGGGTGCGAAAACAGATCAGACGATTCCATGAGTAAGTCCTTGAGCTAGTTCAGGTTCGGCCCGTGCGGGCGAAAGGCGATCGATTCGCGAACTGCAAGCGCGAATGGCCTGCCTACCAGGCTACACCTGTCGTCAGGACCAGCCCCGGGTAGCCCCTCTGCGCCACGTCATCCAGGTACTTGCGGTAGTTACCGAACCCTCCGGCGTAGGGCATGAACACTCGCTTCTTGCCCTCGATGTTGGCGCCCAGATACCACGACGACTGCGCCCTCGGGAACAGCGTCCGCTCGGCCGCCTCCGCCACACCGTCGGTCCACGCCAGGGCGGCGTCGCGGCGCGGCTCGACTTCGGTGATGCCGCGGCCCAACGCATCGACCATCAAACCGATGGCCCAGTCCACCTGGACCTCGGCGTGCAACGCCATATTCGCCAGCACCGACGGGCTGCCCGGGCCGCTGAAACTGAACAGGTTCGGCAGCCTCGGGACCATCACTCCAAGAAACGTCAGCGGCCCGTCAACCCAGATGTCCGACAGCCGTTGTCCGTCAGGACCTTTCGGGTCGATCCGCGTCATCGCACCCGTCAAGGCGTCGAAACCCGTTGCGAACACCAGCACGTCGCATGCATAGGTCGCCGATGCTGTACGCACACCGTCCTCCGTGATCTCCTCGATCGGCTCTCGGCGCAGGTTCACCAGGCGCACGTTGTCGCGGTTGAACGTCGCGTAATACCCGGCATCGGTGCAGATACGCTTCGTCCCGATCGGGTGGTCCACCGGTATCAGGTCCTCAGCGACGGCGGGGTCGGTCACGATCTCGCGGATACGGTCTTCGGCGAACCGCCGCGCGATGTCGTTCGCCTCTAGCACCGACGTCTGATCGGGAAAGGTCTTGGCGAACAGCACCCCACCGTCGCGCCACCGCTGCCACATCGCGTCGAGACGTTCCCCGGGCTCAGCGTCGAGCGCATTCTTGTGGTACGTGCCGTGCGGGGTGCCCGCGGCCGCATACGCCGAGCGCTGCCGTCGCTCCGGATACTCGTCGCGGATCCTCTGCAGATCCGCCGACGACCACGGATAGTTCGGCATCGGCACCGTGTAGTTGGGCGAGCGCTGAAACACCACCAACGACTCCGCCTGTTCCGCCAGGATCGGTACCGCCTGGATGCCCGACGACCCAGTGCCGATCACACCGATCTTCTTGCCGCGCAGATCCGGATCCTCTCGCGGCCATGCCGCGGTGTAGTACATCTCCCCTGCGAAGTCGTCGAGCCCTGGAATGTCGGGCCGGTTCACCGCCGACAAACAACCCGTCGCGCACAACAGGAATCGCCCGACAACCCTATCGCCGGTTGACGTCTCGACCGTCCATTGCCCGGCGTCGAATCGCGCGCCGACGACGTCGGTCTCGAACTGATAGTGGCGCCTCAGATCGAACCGATCCGCCACATGGTCGAGGTACGCCAGAATCTCCGGTTGCGCCGCGAATCGCTCCGACCATGTCCAGTCGCTCTGCAGGTCCTCATCGAAAGAGTATGAGTAGTCAACGCTTTCGACGTCACAGCGGGCGCCGGGGTACCGATTCCAATACCATGTGCCGCCGACGCTCGGGGCGGCCTCGAGGCCCACCACTGTCAACCCTGCCGCTACGCATCGGTGCACGGCATAGAGTCCGGCGAAGCCGGCGCCGATCACAATCGCGTCGACGCTCATGCCAGCAGCCCACGCATGTCGGCCCACAACAGCTCCCGGGCCGACGCCCCTGCCGCGAACGGCATGATCGTCACGAATCCGTGGAACAGACCCGGGTAATCTCGATGGACCACAGGTACTTTCGCCGCTCGAAGCTGCTCCGCGTAGGCAACGCCCTCACTGTGCAGCACGTCCAGTCCCGCGGTCACCACCACCGCGGCCGGCAAGCCTTCGTGCGAAGCCGCACGACCCGGCGCCGCCAGATGCGCGGGTGACGTCAACGCAAAGCCACCGAGATATTGCTCCCAGAACCACTGCATCGCCGCTCGGGTGTTGACGTACCCGCTGGCGTACGCCTGGTAGCTGGACGTGTCGAACGTCGGATCGATGACGGGATAGATCAGCACCTGGCCTGCGGGCATCGGACCGCCCTGTTCGCGGCACTGCAGCGCGGTGACCGCGGCAAGGTTTCCGCCCGCGCTGTCCCCGGCGATCACCAGACGCGCCGGGTCGATCCCGAGTTCGTCCGCGTGGGCGACGACCCAGCAATACGCGGCGTAGACGTCTTGAGCAGCTGCCGGCGCCCGGTGCTCCGGTGCGAGCCGGTAGTCCACCGAGATCACCACCGACTCGGTGTGGCGCGCCATCGCCCGGCAGAACCCGTCGTGCGATTCCAGGTCGCACAGCACAAAGCCGCCCCCGTGACAGAACACCACCGCGGGCCGCGCAGCACCGTTTCCGTGCGGGCGATAGATCCGCGCCGGTACATCACCAGCCAGGAAGTCCTCGGCAACCGCGACATCGTCGAGGTTCTCCACGGGAAGGCGTCGGCTGACGAGTACAGCGCGTGCCTCGTCGGCGGTCATCGTCTCGACGGCAGGGAACCCATCGTTCAATTCGCGCATGAACGCCTGTACCGCGTCGTCCATAACGGAACCGTAGTGCGCGTGGCTGGCTACCATCCGGAAAATGGCCGTCCCGAACCTGCCGCCGGGTTTCGACTTCACCGACCCCGACATCTACGCCAAGCGGTTGCCGACGGAGGAGCTGGCCGAGCTGCGGCGTGCGGCGCCCATCTGGTGGAACGAGCAGCCACCCGATGTCGGCGGCTTCGGCGACGGCGGCTTCTGGGTCGTCAGCAAGCACCGCGACGTCCGTGAGGTGTCGCTGCGCAGCGACGTCTTCTCGTCGGCGGCCAAGACCGTCGTCCCGCATTTCAACCCGTCAGTGGACGTCAAGGGCCAGATCAAGGCATCCAAGCTGTCGATGCTGATGATGGACGACCCCGAGCACACCCGCCTGCGCAAGATCGTCTCCCGCGGGTTCACTCCCCGAGCCGTCGAGCGGCTGCGCGCGGAGCTCAACGAGGGTGCGCAACGCATCGCTGCCGACGCGGCGGCACAGTCGTCCGGCGACTTCGTTCGCCAGGTTTCGAGTGAGCTGCCGCTGCAGGCGATCGCCGGTCTTCTCGGGGTCCCGGATGAGGACCGCGGCAAGCTGTTCGACTGGACCAACCAGATGGTCGGCGGCGACGACCCCGAGTTCGCGGAGTACGACTCGCTGGGCTCGACAGGCGAGTTGATCTGGTACGCCATGCAATTGGCACAGCGAAAGGCCGAGGAGCCCGGCGACGACATCGTCAGCACGCTGATCGACTCCGAAGCAGACGGCCAGCTGACCGAGGAAGAGTTCGGGATGTTCGTCGTCACGTTGACGGTGGCGGGCAACGAGACGACGCGCAACTCGATCACCCAGGGCATGATGGCTTTCACCGACTACCCCGACCAGTGGTCGCTGTTCAAGGCCCAGCGCCCGAAGACCGCCGCCGATGAGATCATCCGCTGGGCCTCGCCCATCACGGCGTTCCAGCGCACCGCGCTTGCGGACACCGAACTCGGTGGCGTGCAGATCAAGAAAGGCCAGCGGCTGGTGCTCTTCTACCGGTCCGCGAACTTCGACGAAGAGGTCTTCGACGACCCGTTTACGTTCAACATCCTGCGAGATCCCAACCCGCACCTAGGATTTGGCGGCACCGGCGCGCACTATTGCGTCGGCGCCAACCTGGCCAGGATGACCATCGACCTGATGTTCAACGCGATCGCCGACCACATTCCGGAGCTGACATCCGTTTCCGCACCCGAGCGCCTGCGGTCGAGCTTCATCAACGGCATCAAGCACTGGCAGGTCGACTACCGATGAACCACGGGCAATTTGGACTGCCGCCTTGCAATTCCGCTGGCGTGGCAGGCTCTGCCCGTCTCTGAGCGACAATCGTGTCCGCGCAGGTCAGAGCCGTCGCAGGCTCCTCGCGTCGAGCGACAAATCCCGTCTAACCCGCAGGTCAACACCTGTCGCTAAGACGCGGGCACTACGGCATATGCCCGCCCCCGCGGCTCGCGCTCCCACAACTCACCATCCCCCGCCGCGACGCCGTCCGCGATCAGCGTGCGCTTCAGGATCTTGTTGGTCGCGGTCTGTGGTAGCTCAGCGTTGATACGCACATACCTCGGCCAGGCTTTCGGCGACAGATCGGGCTGGTCGGCCAAGAACGCTTCAAACTGCTTGGGCGTCAACGAATCCTTGAGCACCACGGCCGCCATCACCTGGTCGCCGACCTTCTCGTCGGGCACGGCATACACCGCGACGACGCTGACCTCCGGTAGCCGCTGCAGGATCCGCTCGATCGGACCCGCCGCGAGGTTCTCCCCGTCGACCCGCATCCAGTCGGATGTCCGACCGGCAAGGAAGATCCACCCGTCGGCGTCGCGGTACGCCAGATCTCCCGACCAGTACATGCCGTTGCGCATCCGCTCGTCGGTCGCGGCGGGGTCGTTGTAATACCCGGTGAAACCGCCGACGCCGTACGTGTTCACCAACTCACCGACCGCCTCGTCGAAGTTGGCCAACGCACCGTGCTCGTCGAATACCGCTGTCGCACATTCGGTCACGGTGTCGGCGTGGTACACACTCACGCCCGCATATCCCTTTCCGATCGAACCCGGCGGGCAACCGTCCTCGCGCATGACGACGACGGCGAACTCGCTTGACCCGAAGCTGTCAACGACGCGGCACCCGAATCGCCGTGCGAACTCGCCGATGTCACGCTCGGTGCCCTCGTTACCGAACGCCGCCCGCAGCGTGTTGTCGGCGTCGTCGGGCTTCTCGGGCGTCGCCAGCACCAGCGCCAGCGGCTTGCCGACGTAGTTCATGTACGTGGCGCTGTACCGGCGGATGTCGGACAGGAACCGCGACGGCGAGAACTTGGCAGGCACCATCGTCGCTCCGCACGCGATCGCCACCGCCCAGCCCGCCGCAACCCCGTTCGAGTGGAACAGCGGCATCGACAAGTAGCACACGTCATCAGCGGTGAGCCCGAACCGGTCGACCAGGCTGGCACCGCACAGCACGCCCATCGCATGCGCGAACCGCACAGCCTTCGGGTCGCCGCTGGTGCCCGACGTGAAGATCATCAACACGGTGTCCGCGCCGCCGACTTCCCGATGCGGCACAAGGGGTTCCGCGGCGGTGACCGCGTCCCGGTACGACAGCCCGTCGACATCGACGACAGTGGCACCGCCCAGATCGAGACCATCGAACAGCGGCATGTGCTCGGCATTCGCGAGCACCACCTGACAGTCCGCGCGCCTGATGTCGGCCGCCAGACCCTCGCCGCGGCGCGTCGTGTTGATCCCGCAGAGCACGTATCCGCCGAGTGCTGCAGCTGCCATCGACCGCAGCATCTCCGGCGTATTGCCGAGCAGCGCACCGACGTGGATCGGACGCGACGGGTCCGTCATCGCGATCAGCGCGGACGCCTCTGCGGCTGCTTCACCCAAGTGCTCGCGCCACGTCCACGTCTTGTCCTCGTGCACCATCGCGACGGTGTCGTCGTCCATTCGGGACCGCAGCAGCTGCTGCACCGTCTCAATCATTGGCTGGCCGGTAGCGCAGCAGCGTGATCCCCGCCTCGTCGCAGAAGACAGGGCTGACGCGCATTCCGATGCGGATGTCGTCGGGGTCGACGTCGACGAGTTCGGTGCTCACCCGCGGACCGACGTCCCATTCGACGACCGCCAACAGCTGCGGCAACTTCTGCGTCCACGGCGGGCCGGTTGGCCTGCGCGCGACCGTGTACGTGTACAGCGTTCCCGCACCGTCGATCTCACGCCACTCCAGGTCGTCCGCCAGGGTTCCGGGTGCGAGCGTGCGCGGGTAGAACACGTACCGACCGGTCGACGGCGAATACTGGATCAGGATCCGGTGCTCGCGCAACGCATCCCAGTACGGCTGCGACACCGGCGTCGGCTCCGGCAGAGGTGCGGTCACGTCAATCACCACCCAGGATCAGCGCGACCTGCTCGCTCATGATGCCGCCGTTGCCGGTGACGAACGCGACGTCGCAGTCGCGAACCTGTGCCTCCCCGGAACGGCCCATCACCTGGCGAGCGCCGTCGACCACGTGGTGCATGCCTCCGGCCATCCCGGCCTGACCGAACGACAGTTGCCCTCCCGCGGTGTTGACCGGGAAGTCGCCGCGATAGGTCAGGTCGTGTTCCGTCAGCCACGCCATGCCCTCACCCTTGCCGCAGAATCCCGCGTCCTCCAATGTCATCAGCACGGTGATGGTGTAGCAGTCGTAGATCGACGCCATGTCGACATCGGAGCGCTGCAGGCCTGCCATCGTGAACGCGTGTTCTGCGGCACGGGCGATGGGTGTGCGGATGAGATCGTCGGCATAGGTGGGCGTCTTGAATCGGATGTGCTCGCCGAACCCCTTGAGCCACACCGGGCGGTGACGGCCGCGGCTCGCCACGTCCGCGTTCGCGATCAGCACGCCTGCGCCGCCCTGCACCCGCATCACGGTCTCGAGCATGTGGATCGGATCGGCGATCACCGGGCTGTTCAGCACGTCGTCGACGGTGATCGGTTTGCCGTGGAACACCGCGCCGGGGTGCGCGCACGCATTGGTGCGCTGGTGCACGGCGATCCGCGCGAGAGCGGCTGCGTCGTAACCGAATTCGGCGGCGTACCGCTGCGCGATCTGAGCGTAGGGGCCGTTCTGCCCGACGTTGCCGTAGGGAATCTCGAACTCGGCTTGCGGTGAGCCGTAGTTGTTGCTCGACGCGCCGTACCACCCGAGGGTTCGGCCCGGCCGCGACTCGGAGCGTGGTATTTCTGTCGAGCCGGGGACGACGGCGAGCACTGCCTCGCACAAGCCGAGCTCCACTGCGGCCGCGGCCCGCCACACCATGCCCGCGGCGGTCGCACCGCCGAGGTCTACCCGGTCACCGAAGTCGAGCGGCAGACCCAGATATTCCGACAGCGTGGCCGGTGCGAACATGTTCGACTCGGCGATGCCATGCGTCGAGAGCCCGTTCACCACAGACGGATCCACGCCAGCATCCTCGATGACCATCTTCGCCAGCCGTGCGTACTGGTCCAGAGTGAACGAAGGCGGTGCGCTCTGCCGCTTTTCGGCGGGCAGCTCCGCGATGCCGATGATGGCCGCCTCACCACGCAGTCCGGTCACTGTGTGCCCCGCTGCGGCAGGGCTACGGTCGCGGTGCCAGGCATCAGCACGTCGTCGCCGCGCCTGCAGAAGATGTCCAGGTCCACCAGGCCGTCCGGGCGCTTGCCAGTGATGACACCGCCGAATGTCAAAGCCTGTCCGGGATAAGCGATTGCCCGGTTCTGCACCGAGAACGCCACCAGCCGCCCGTCGCCGCCGACCCAGTCGGTCAAGGCACGCGACAGCAGCGCCGCCTGCAGCGGGCCGTGCACCAGCACGTCGTCATAGCCTTCGGTTTCGCGCGCCCACGTCTTGTCGTAGTGGATGCGGTGACCGTTGTAGGTCGCCGCGCTGAAGAAGAACATCTGCGTCTCGTCAACGGTGACGGTCAGCACCGGGATCGCATCGCCGGTGTCGACGTCTTCAAAATACGGACTCATGCCGGCCTGGCGATCATCGACGTCGACGCCTCGGCGAGAAGCTCACCGTGCTGATTGCGGTACTCGCCGCGCCAGGTCACCAGCACGAATCGGCCTGATCTGCCTTCCTTTTCGACGATCGACTCGACAGTGCGGGTCATCTCGACCTCGTCGCCGTGGTAGGCGGGCAGGTGAAACGTGGTGCTCTCGCCGCCTGCCATCCGCCGAGGCGCGCGCGGAAACGCCATGCTGCCGGTCACCGCACCCGACGACCCGTCCGGCCGCAGGTCGCCGAGTGCCGCTACGCCGAGGATCGCGTACTGCAGGTACAACGGCGGGCAGACGATGTCGCGGTAGCCGTGCTTACGCGCGTAGTCGGGATCGAACCACAGCGGGTTGTGATCGCCGACCGCCGCGGCCCAACGCTGCCAGTCACGCCGGTACACCTCACCCGTCGCAACAGCGGCGACCGTGCCGATCTTCTGAGCGGAGTCCGGGTCGATGAGGCTGTCGGCCGTCATCGCTCCCCGCCCCAGTTCATCTCGCCTTCAAGCCATTTGGCGGCGATGTCCGCGCCGCCGCCCAGTGTGGAAAGCACCCGTGCGCGCTCCGAGAATTTGTGCAGGTCGGTGTCGACGACATATCCCATGCCGCCGTGCAGCTGGTGCGCGTCCAGCGTGATCGTCTTGACCTCGGCGGCGCGCATCCTGGCGACAGCGGTCTCGCGGGTGGCGGTGTGGCCGCGTCCGATCCAGAACACCGCAGACTGGGCGGCGAGCCGGGCTGCCGCCAGCGCGATGTGCATGTCGGCCACCATGTGCTGTGCGGCTTGAAACGATGCGATGGGCCTGCCGAACTGTTCACGCATGGTCGTGTAGTCGACGGTGCGCTGGACGACCGCCTCACCGACGCCGACCAGGTCCAGACAGTCCAGCGCCACAATGGCATTGGCCACTCGCCGCAACTGCTCTTCGTCAGCATCGACCGCGTCGACCAGAACGTCGTCAAAGCGCACGGTGAACGCCGAGTACCCACCCATCATCGGCACGGGCTCAATGCTGACACCGGCCGCCGACGTGTCGACGGCCACCACACCTGACCCTGTCGACGCGATGATCACATCGGCGACGTCCGCGTCGGGAACGAAGTCAGCGACGCCGCTTAGTTTTAAGCCGACGGATGAGTCTCGCGAGTCGAAGAGTGCATAGGTTCCGCGCGCCTCCCCGGAGGTCAGTCGATGCAGCCAGTCCGATCCGACACCGAGCCAGTGGATAGCCAGCGCCGCATACACCGTGCTCTGAACCACCCTGGGACACAATGCCCTTCCCGCTTCGAGGCAGAAGACGCCGACGTCGGTGAGGCTGCCGTCGATGGGTAGACCGAGCACCCCCGCTTCGGTCAGCGCCTTCCACTGCGCGTCGGGTTCCATTTCGGCCGCCAAGAGCTTGCGACACATGGCAGCCAGATCGCGTTCGTCCTGAGAGGGAATCACTCTCACGCCGTCACCGCCCGTACGATGGCATCCGGCGACCGCGCTGGGCGATCACGTCCCGCAACACCTCGTTCGTGCCGCCTCCGAAACGCATCAGCGGCGACACGCGGTAGAGCCGCTCGAAGAACCCACCGACGATCAGTCCGTCCGGCCCAAGCACATCGATCGCGAGATCGGCGATCCGCTGGCGCAATTCGCTGGTGAAGATCTTCTCGACACTGACCTCCACCGTGGGGATGCGACCGCTGTCGAGCATCGATGCGGCTTCGTAGCCCATCAGCTTGGCGACTTCCACGTCGGCTTCTGCCTGGGCGAGGCGGCGGCGAAACGCCGGATCGGGGTTCCCCGCCAGCGCTATCAGATCGTCGAGCGCGCGACGCAGATCGCCCGCGTTGGTCAGCGCGCCGCGCTCGAGGTCCAGCGCACCGGTGATGTAGGTCCACCCCATGTTGAGTTCGCCGACCAGGTTGGTGACCGGCACGCGCACGTCGCGGAAGAAGGTTTCGTTGGTGCGGTATCCGGACCACGCAATCAGCGGGTGGATCTCCACACCGGGACTGTCGACGGGCACCATGATCACCGATATCCCGCGATGCCGCGGCGCGTCGGGATCGGTACGCACACACAGCCACTCGTGGGTCGAGCGCTGTGCCCCGCTGTTCCAGATCTTGGACCCGTTGATCACCCACTCGTCGCCGTCGCGGACAGCGCCTGTGCGCAGGCTGGCCAGGTCGGTACCTGCGTTGGGCTCGGAGTAACCGAGCGCGAAGACGATTTCGCCCCTCGCGATTCCCGGCAGGAATTCCTTCTTGTTCTGCTCGGTGCCGTGCCGCATGATCATCGGCGCGACCGAGGTGACGGTGAGATCCGGGCCTGGCACGCGGGCGTACTCGAACTCGGTCATCAGCAGGTGCTGGTGGGTGGGCGTCAGGCCAAGTCCGCCGTACTCCTTCGGCCAGTTCAGCCCGAACCAGCCCTTCTCGCCGATCTTGCGACGGAATGCGGTCAGCTCACCGCCCTGGTATTCGAGGCCGTGGTCGGCCATCTCGGCCCTCAGCGCGGCGGTGACATTTTCGTCGAGGAACTGCCGTACTTCGGCGACCCACGCGCGCTGCGCGTCATCAAGCTCGAAGTCCACAAGGCGACATTATCGAGAAGGTGTCTACTCGGCCGCTGAATTGCCGTCTCGGGGGTGGTACCGCGCGGGTTAGCGTTTTGCGATGGACTACCACTACACCTACCGCGTCGAGTGGTCGACCAACTACGACCAGTATGTGGGCCGGTGCGTCGAAGTCCATGGGCTGTTCGAGTCGGCTCCGACTGCGCAGCAGGCGCTCGCCAAGATCGAGACGGCGGTCAGTCAACATCTTCGTGAAATGGACGAGGTTTTCGGAGGCGAGCCGCCCAAGCCGTTGACCGAGCAGAATTACAGCGGACGGTTCATGGTCCGCACGTCCCGCGAGATGCACGCAAACCTCACGATCGAGGCCGCCGAGCAACGCGTCTCGCTGAACCAGTGGGTGGTGCAGAAGCTCGCCCGGCCGCGACCCGCCGCCGACTGGTGACTCGGGCCCAGGGGATGCTGTCCTTCAGAAAGTGATATCGCCGGTGATAGTGCATTTCAAGCATCGACATTGGTTCTGATCGCCGAGCAGCCGACGCGAAACTATCTGATCGCGCCGTTGACCACAGGGCCGGTGATCATTCCCTTCTCGACGCCCCACATCGTGGCGATGGTCCGGTACTCCCCCGTCTGAATCAGGTGTTCCATCGCCAGCCGCAGCGACTCCGCCAGCTTCGACCCCTTGGCCACCGGCCACCCGTACGGCGCGGTATCGAAGATCTCCCCCGCAGGCGCCAGCACCCCGCCGGACGTCTTGATCGCGAACCCCGTCGCCGGTGAATCCGCCGACATCGCATCCACTTCTCCGTTGACCAACGCCGCGTTCAGGTCGTCCTGGCTGACGAAGACCACCTTGTTGATTTTGGGTTTGCCGGCGTCTTCACACGCCTTGCTCTTCGCCGGGATCTCTTCCGTCTCCTGAAGCGCGGCGTACTGCACCCCGACCCGAAGCCCGCACGCGTTGTTCGGATCGATCCCGGCCCCCGCCTTCTGCGCCCACAGGAACCCGGCCTGGAAGTACGTCACGAAGTCCGCCGACCCCTGCCGGTCCTTCGTATCGGTGAACGACGACATCCCGAGGTTGAAGTCCCCCGCCCGCACCGACGGAATGATCGCCTCGAACGCCGTCTCCCGGTACTCCGGCACCAACCCGAGCGTCCGCGCAACCGCGTTCATGAGATCCACATCGAAGCCAACGATCTGACCCGACGTGTCCTTGAATTCGTTTGGCGGATAAGGCGTATTGACTCCGATGACCAACCGGCCCGTCGACCGGATCTCGGCAGGCACTGTCGACGCGATCGACTCCACCGCACCGGGCGCAGGCGTCGCCGTCGACGAACTCTCCGCGACACTCGCAGGCCGCGTATCCCCACGCTTGTGCCCACCCCACAACTGCCAGGCACCGACCAAGCCCGCCGCGACCACCAACACCGCGACGCCCGCGATCGCCATCACCCGCCGCGACACCCGCAGCCGAGGCTGCGCCCGCTTCACCGAATGTCTCCCACTGCGACCCGTCGTGCGCACCGGCGTATCCGCCGCCCGCCGCGCCGCGACGGCCAACTCGCCCGCCGTCTGGTACCGCCGCGCCGGCTTCTTGGCCATGCCCTTGGCGATCACCTCGTCGAACGCCCTCAGGCTCGGATTGATCGCCGACGGCCGCGGCACCGGCGCCGTCATGTGTCCGGCGATCTGCTGCTCGAGACTGTCCGCCGGATACGGCCTCTCGCCCGTGATGCATTCGTAGAGCACACACGTCAGCGCGTAGATGTCCGAGCGCGGATCGACCTGCCCCGCCTCGAACCGCTCCGGGGCCATGTACGACATCGTTCCCAGCGTGCTGCCCGCCGTCGTCAAGCCCTTGTCACCGGCCGTGCGGGCCAAACCGAAGTCGATCAGGTACACGAACTCACGCGGAGTGATCAAGATGTTCGACGGCTTGACGTCCCGGTGAATCAGCCCCGCCTCGTGCGCGGCGTCCAGTGCCGTCGCAACCTGCTCGACCATGTTCACCGCGAAGGCCGGTTCGAGCGGCGTCTCGCTTTCCTCGAGGATCGTCCCCAGGTTGCTGCCCTCGATCACCCGCATATCCAGGTACAGCCGGCCGTCGATCTCTCCGAAACCGTGGATCGGCACCACATGCGGGTCGTTCAGCCCAGCCGCGGCCTGCGACTCCCGCCGGAAGCGCTGCTGAAACACCTCGTCGACCGCCATATGCGGTGGTAGGAGCTTTAGCGCGACGACGCGGTCGGTCTTGGTGTCGTAGGCCCGGTAGACCTCGCCCATTCCGCCACGGCCGATCAGCTCCTGTAGCTGATAGTGACCGAAGGGTGTCGCATCCACCGTGTTTACTCCTCAGACGCGGCTGCCCCCGCATCGTGTGTCGATTGAAAGTACAACACTTTGCCAATGACGTCCTCGCGCTGGTCAGGTCGGGTGATTGGCCCTACGGTGAAGGCATGACAGAACAGTCCCACGCGGTCTACGTTTCGCATCCGCCCGAGGGCCTCCTCCGCATCGTCAACCCGGCCCTGAAGTTCGTACTGCGCACTCCGCTCGCCGGCCCCATGGGCAAGCAGCTCATGGTGCTCAGCTTCACCGGACGCAAGTCGGGAAAGCAGTACTCGATCCCCGTGAGCGCGCACCTCATCGACAACCAGCTCTACGCCCTGGCAGGCGCGGCCTGGACGAAGAACTTCCGCGGCGGCCGCGCAGCCGAGGTGCACCACAACGGCAAGACCACCAAGATGAACGGTGAACTCATCGTGGACTCCGCGGTCGTCTCCGATCTGTCCCACCGCCTTGCCGAGGGCTATGGCGTCAAGCAGGCGCAGCGGATGATGGGGTTGGCGTTCCGCGAGCCGCGAATCCCCACCGTCGAGGAGTTCAAGGAGGCTGCCGAACGCGAAGGCATCGTGGCGGTCAAACTAACGCCGGCCTAGTCGAGAAGGCTGTCAACAGTTGAATCGTTGCCCGGTGCGGCGGCGGCCATCAGGGTGACGTGCGCGTGGTCCGGTTCGGTGTACGGAGGTACCACCAGCAAGGCAATCCTGTTGCGGTTGACCCCGAGAACTTCGATGGTGCTTGATGGCTGATGTCGGTAGCCGTCGAGCCGAACCAGCCGCCCGCCTGTCGCGAGTTTCCGTGGGACCTTCGCCCATTCATCGAGTTTGTACAGCACGCGGTCGATGCGGTCGAGCCGAACAGACAACACCGCCAATAGGTCTGGTAGCTCCGCGGCGAGGTCGTCACTGCGTGGCCACCATGCCCCGTCGACGTACCCGCTCTGAGGAGCCTTGGGCTTCAAGCGCAATCGCGGCGTGTGTTCCGGCGGCGAATTGGGATGCCCGACGTCGATGCGATCTTCGATTAGCGTCATGTGACGCTCCTGTCTCGACCGTGAACCGGCCAGATCCTACGAATCGACGATGACACAACCTTGAACGGTCATATGACGAAGTACCGCCGATACTCGATAGCCTACTCGGGCATCACGATCGAGAACGACCGCCCGCTGGTGTCAGCGTGGAGGTCAGACCCAGGAGCAGCAGATCAAGCCCGCGGTCGAGCTCGCTGGCGCCGTCGTAGTTGGCCAGAGCCGATGCCAGCGCGCGCACCTGAGGGAACTCGGTCACCGTGAGCCTGTGCAGGCCAAGGCGCAAGACATCATCGGTCTCCTCGGGTCGCTCGACGACTTCCTGCAACTCGTTGAGGATGTGGCCATGCAGGTACCCGAAGAGCACCCGATAGATGTGCAGGGCATCTGGCCCGCTGAAACCGGCGGCGGTGAGCAGCGCGAGTACGTCCTCCAGCGGCCGCAACATCCCTAGCGGCCGCTGGCCCAATGGCGTAGCAAGCGGTCGAGTCACCAACAGCGGCACCACGTTTGGGTGTTCGAGTGCGAGCCGCCGGAAGTCGTGGGCCACAGCCCGGAGCTGACCCGTCCAGTCCGGATCTGCGGTGTCCACCCGTAGTTGTCCGAGCACCATCTCGGCGACACCGTCGAGCAGTGCCGCCTTGTTCGGGACGTGCCGATAGATCACCGTGGGATCCCTGCCCACCTCGTTGCTGAGCCGGCGCATGGAGAAGCCGTCGACACCGTCGCGGTCGACGATCCTCAATGCGGATTGCAGGATCACCGACCTGCTGACCTGGCCGTCGTCGTGCGCCGTCGACGCGGTGGACTGCTGAGGTCCGGCGGTCCGTTGTTTCGTCATCGCGGGCAGTACTTTCGTTCGGCTGACGTCAGAGGAGATACATCGTATGTTAACGCCAAGCGTCTACAATGTTGACACACCCGCGAAACTAGCGTGTACTGGAGACCGACCAGCAGATGAGAGGCATCGAATGCTTGTCATCGTGCGATTGCTTGTTTTGCTCGCCGCCGCGGGGTCGGCGTGCTGAGTAATGCTGGGGCGGGCCACCCGCTGACCGATTTCTCCGTGTTCGGATATCACCTCACGGGGTCGACCGGCACGTTGTTCCTCTTTGGGATCGCGATCAGCGCGGTGGCGTCGCTCGGACTTATCCGGCCGAATTCCACCCAAGCTCGACTAATCTAAGGGGCCGATATCGGTACCAACACAACAGTTTTGATTATCGTCACCGTGATGGCGGCACTTGTGCTTACAAGCGTGCTCGCCGTCGTGGTGTACAAGACACGCAACCAACACCGAAACGACAAGGGCGAGACGATCCGCGATCAAGCCGAGGAGGACGGGCTGCGACTTCGGCATCAAGAAGCGCTCGCCGACGAGTTCGATGCGAGGGCCCATGCAGCCCAGGTCGAGATCGACATCAAAACGGTCCGGGCGTGCAGCCTGCAAGAGCAAGCGACGGCCCATCGCAGCGAAGCAATCACCTCCCGCGACCAACTCAACGAGCTGAGGGACAGCGCGGACAAACTAAGCGCAACTGCGCGGCCACCCGCAATGCCCCGGCGCGCTGGTTGACGGCTGCGACCTAGCTATTCGCAGCCCACCACGCCCCGAACCTCGTAGTACTCGCCATCGTCGCCCTGATCGGGTTGTCGATGTCGGTGAAGGTCGTGACGCAATACCAGAGGGGTGTGTTGTTCCGGCTCGGCAAGGTGGTGGGCGTCAAGGAACCCGGCCTGGCGCTGATCATCCCGGTGATCGACCGGTTGGTGCGGGTGTCGCTGCGGATTGTGACGATGCCGATCCAGTCGCAGGGCATCATCACCCGCGACAACGTCAGCGTCGACATTTCCGCAGTGGCCTACTTTCGCGTCGTCGACCCGGTGAAATCGGTGATCGCCATCGAGAACGTCGACACCGCCATCAACCAGATCGCGCAGACAACGCCGCGCAAGGTGGTCGGTCAACACACCCTGGACGACGCCCTCGCCGAAACCGACGTCATCAACGCGAACATCCAGAAGATCCTCGATGTGGCGACCCTCGAGTGGGGCGTGGAAGTGCACCTCGTCGAGCTGAAGGATATTCAATTGCCTGACAGCATGAAACGCGCGATGGCCCGGCAAGCCGAGGCCGAGCGCGAGAAACGCGCCAAAATCATTGCTGCCGAGGGTGAATCGATGGCCGCCGCCGCCCTCGGGGATGCGTCGGACACGATGATGGCGCACCCGCTCGCCCTGCAACTGCGAAATTTGCAGACGCTGGCCGAACTCGGAGTGGAGAAGAACACCACGGTGGTGTTCCCTGCGCCGATGATGAGCGCGATCGGTGAAATCAGCAGCTTCCTCACCCGGGAAACCGCTGCGGCGAAAGGGATCACACCCCCGCCGGCCCCGGTGGAACCATCCGGATCGTCGGTGACCGAGGTGGCACCCAACGGTAAGCCCGCGAACGGTGCGGCGATTGAACCGCGGCGCGCGGGCGTCTGAACGCTCTCCGCACTGCGGACCTACTCGGTCGGTTTGTGCCGGGCCCTTGCGCGGCGCACGGCTTCGTCGACAATTTGTTGAGCCACATCAGCCAACTTGCGGTGCTCAGCTTGGCTCATCTCCCGCAGGTGCGTGAACGCGTCCTCGACGCTGCGACCGGTACGTCCCCGGATGAGGCCGATCGCCTGATCGATCACCGGGCGCGTCGATAGCGCCTTCTGCAACTGGACGGTGAGTGAGAGCGCGTCGGCGAGGATCTGCGCGTTGTGCACCGCGACCGCCGCCGGTTTGGCGAACAATTCGCCGAGTTCGGCCGCGTGCTCATCGAAGACGTCTTTTCCGTGTGCGTATACATTGATCGCCCCGACCACCTGATCCGGCAGCAGCAGTGGCAACGACAGGGCGCTGTGCACACCTAACCTGCCAACGCGCGGACCGAACCGCGGCCACATCTTCTCCCCACCCAACGAACCTGAACGCACCGTGCGACGTTCCAGCGCCGCGGTGATGCAAGGCCCCTCATGGAGAGTCACGTACTGTATTTCGTCGATCTCGGCGACAAACGGAGCACTCGACGCCAACGCCGCCACCATGTTGTCCACCCGATCGAGCCGCAACAACGTCACTCCTGCACCATCGGCGCCCGGTATCGCACCCACTGCGAACGAGGCCACCTCGGCCAGCAACTCCGGTAACCCGAGACTGCCCGCAACCAGGCCCGCGAGGTTGCCGATGCCGGCTTGTAAGTCGGCATCATCGGCACTGATCTGCTGCGATGTCGGCGATCTGTCGTCGTCTGCGGTCAACTCCGCCATCGCCGACACCTGCGCTCACCGTCCCGCCGGTGCCCGACGTACATTGCGGCCACCGGCCATGTATTCACGGCGTACTCGCCGCGAGATGGCTTCTACAGTAATCGGGTGTAGCGTCGTAGGTGCTGAGAATCTCAGCTGGTCCGGGATGGGTTCGGCTGCCCGCCGCTGAACCCAAGGAGCACTGGCTCCGAGCCCCCACACGCCGGTGATCGTCTGCCCGCCGGGATCACCATGACTGACACGCTTCCCACCAGACCTCTGTCACCCCCGAAGCGTCATGCGGCGCGATTCGACACTCGATGGACGATGTCGTCGGTGGCCATTGTCAGCGCATACGGTGACATCGACGCGACGAATGCAAGCACCCTGACCGACTATGCACTCGGAAATACAGCGCGTTGCCGCAAGCTGATCTTGGATCTCACCGGTCTGAAATTCATTGGCACCGAGGGTTTCTCGGCGCTACACAGAGTCTCGGTACGCTGCGCCCATGCTGAAATCGGGTGGGTAGTGGTACGTGGGGCCGCGGTCTCCCGACTGCTGCGGCTCTGCGACCCCCACGGATCGCTGCCCACCGTCGACACTGTCGATGCGGCACTGGCTAATCTCCAGGACCATTGCGCGGGTGTGTGACGGCTCTTCCCAGGTGCGTGCGGCGAGCACGGGCCCGCAAAGCCGTTCGCAGCCCCACTATCGGGCCACCCAATCGGGCAACTGACGTAGCAGCAGCGCTGAACTTCCGTTCCGAAGCAGTTTCCGGGGCGTCGTCGCTCGTGGCCACCAGGAATCGGTCGGGAAGCGCCAGTTTGTTGATGGTCCGCAGCGTCAAAAGATACTGGTGCACAAGCGAACCGGTGGTGTAGGGCAGATCGTACTTGTCGCATAGTGCCCGAACGCGCACGGCGATCTGCGCGTAGCGGTTACTCGGCAGGTCGGGGAACAAGTGGTGCTCGATCTGGTAGCACAGGTTGCCGCTCGAGAACGCCAGTAGCGGGCCGGCTTTGAAGTTCGCGGAGCCCAGCATCTGCCGCAGGTACCACTCGGCTCGTGTTTCGTGTTCGAGCACGTCTTCGGTGAACTTCTCCGCGCCATCGGGGAAGTGCCCGCAAAAGATCACCACATACGTCCAGAGGTTGCGCATAAGGTTGGCCACCACGTCTGCAGCCAAGGTTCTGCGCCAGCGAGATCGGCTCATCGCTGGGAAGAGGACGTAGTCCTTGACGGTTTGGCTGGCGATCTTTCCGACCAGTGCGGCCCGTGCCTCGGCCACCTTTCCAGCATCTGGCATCAAACGATCCCGCTCCGAATGGATGCCATGAAGGGCAATGCCCCATTCGAAGATGCTCGCCAACAACAGGTTCCGGAGCGGCTGTAGCAGATGCTGTGGTTGCCATCGCTGGTCGCGGGTTACCCGAATCACGCCGAAGCCGAGATCCTCATCCATGCCGAGCACGTTGTTGAACACGTGGTGGCGGTAGTTGTGCGAATACCTCCACTGCGAGGAGACACCGACCATGTCCCAGTCCCAGGTGCTCGAGTGAATTTCCGGATCGTTCATCCAATCCCATTGGCCATGGAGGACGTTGTGGCTGATCTCCATGTTCTCGACACATTTCGCCGCGGCCAGCGAGGCTGTCCCCAGGACCCAGCCGGCCCGTGACCGGCTGCACCCGATGACCAGTCGCGCAACCACGTCGAGCGTCCGTTGGAACCTGATCGTGCGTCGGATATAGGCTGCGTCGTTTTTGCCGAGCGACTCCTCGATGTCGCTGCGAATCGCGTCGAGTTCGAACCCGAGCGCCTCGATGTCCGCGTCACTCAGATGGGCATACGCGGCGATGTTGGTGATTGCCATTGGTGTCCTGGTCGATCCGCCCGAATAAGCGAGGGTCCGGGCTGTTGTGAGAACCCGATGGCGAGTGCGGACGACCGGTCGAATTGATGGAGACGACGGGAGTGCGTCGGCGTACCACCAGTCTAGTGACGCCGATGCCGTGGGTCAACGACGTGGGTCAACGCAGCTGCCAGGGCAAAGGGGTATGGTCAGAGCATCGGGACCACTCAGGCCCCCATGATCAAGGGGCAAGCGATGTCTGACAAATCTCCTCGACAAACGATGTCCAAGAAGGCCGGAAAATCCCTGAAGGAGAAGCGCGCCGCTAAGAACGCCAAGAGTGCGGCCAAGGCCTCGTCTGCCGAGGCTTTGTTTCATGACAAGAAGCGCTGAGACACAACAGCTTTCACTAGGCGTTCTTGCTCGTTCGCGCAAACCGAACGAGCGCAGACTGCCAATTCACCCTGCGCATTTCAGTAGGATCGATCGTCGGTTCCGACCCCAGATCTTCCTCGAGCATGGTTACGGCTCGGACTTCGGCGTCACGGATGGGGCATTGGCCAAATTCGTCGGCGGAATCCGCACCCGCGAACAGCTTATCGCCGGATGCGACGTCATTCTGTTGCCTAAGGTCCAGGCCGAGGATCTGACGGAACTCCATGCGGGACAGGCTGTCTGGGGGTGGCCGCACTGCGTGCAGGATCCCGCCCTGACCCAGATCGCCATCGATCGGCGGTTGACGCTGATCGCCTTCGAAGCGATGAACCATTGGCAAACTGACGGGGGATTCGGGCTGCACGTCTTTCACAAGAACAACGAGCTCGCCGGCTACTGCTCCGTTTTGCATGCCATGCAACTGGCAGGGATCACCGGTAGCTATGGTCGGCGGCTGCGCGCTGCAGTCATCGGATTCGGCGCCACCGCGCGCGGCGCCGTCACCGCCCTGAACGCCCACGGCGTTGATGATGTGCGTGTCCTCACCAATCGTGAGATCGCTGCCGTCGGTTCGCCGATTCACTCGACGCAGATCATCCAGATGGGACGCGACGAGGACACGCCCGAGCGGACGTGGGCCGATACGCCGGACGAAGGTGTGGTGCCGGTGGCTCGGGTACTCGCCGACAACGACATCGTCGTCAACTGCGTTCTCCAGGATCCCGATGCTCCACTGATTTTCCTCACCGAGGACGACCTGCCCTCGTTCACAGCAGGCAGCCTGATCGTCGACGTCTCCTGCGACGTGGCCATGGGTTTCAGCTGGGCGCACCCGACCACGTTCACCCATCCGGTCATCGAGGTGGCGAACGGCGCGCACTACTACGCCGTGGACCACAGCCCGTCCTACCTGTGGAACTCAGCGACCTGGGAGATCAGCGAGGCGTTGCTGCCGCACATCGAAACGCTTCTGGCCGGGCCGGCGGCGTGGAATATGAGCCCGACGATCTCCAGGGCCATCGAGATCCGCGACGGTGTTGTCCTCAACCCCAGCGTCCTGTCGTTCCAGCATCGCGACGATGCCTATCCGCACCTTGTTCGTACTGCCCACACCGAGCAGTTCGGCGCCCGCCACACCTATGCGCAATAACCTTCGGGCCAGAGACTGAGCGGCGCACCGTCTTCGATTGCCCCGCCTTCGGAATCCCAAGTCGACTGGGCCGCATCCATTTCCGCGCTTCTTACCCTGCGACGAACACCGGCACGGAGCATGTCAAAGACGGTGAACGCGCCACCGTTCGAGTTGCTTGGTCTCGGCATGCGCTTACGTTCCGACTTCGGTGACCTCGGGCTGCGCGGACGCGCGCGGGTGCCGAATCGTGGCACGCCTGAGCCGGCGATTGTTCATGGGTTCGCGCGCAGATTTTTGGTGTTCAAGCTGTCGGATCAGCTCGCGCTTCGCATCAGCAAGAGCACGGGCTATATCCGAGTTCTCAGCGACCGCTACCAGCTGCGGAAGGCCGGGCAGTCGCGCGCGCAGCGTGATCCGCTGCTCATTACCACCGCGGTCCTGCAGGGAGACATCGATATCCACATCGTGCGGATCCCACCTCCCCAGATGCGGCTCGAGCGCCGACAACGTATCCAACACGAGCGGACGCTCCTTCGCTACGAAACCCGCGCCCACGCGGATAACGTTCTCACGAAAGGTGATTCGTTGTTTGTCGTCAGACTTGCTCATCGTGGCCTCGTTTCGAGCGCGCTGTTGGGGCGCATTCATGGTGGCCGGGCGCATTTGTCGTCATGGTCGTCCTCCGACCCACGCGCGAACTCCGGTCAGGCGTACTGACACAGCCGTCGCCGGTTTCCGGACTAGACCTCTAGTAAACGCCCTGCTAGACGGCTTGTCAACAGTGTTGGCCAACGGCGTTGGCAGCGCTCAGCGCACCTTCTCGGGGATCGAATTCAGCGCGTGCAGAATGTGCACGGCCAGTTCGCTAGCCGCCTTGTCTCCAAGCTTCGAGTGAGCCTTGATGGTGTCCGTGACGAGATCGACACGGATGACGTAAGGCGAGCGGAACAGTGTTGGCGAAGACATCGCGATTTCCTTTTCGGTCGAGCATGTTTCGCTCGCAAGCGAGCTGCCCGATATCTACGACGTTACGCTCTTTCCTGTGACGGGGCGTGGGTACCGACATGCCGTGGTCAACCGATCGATACCAGTTGGTCGATCGAGTCCATCGGAAGATCGCCATCGACGACCGCCGTCACCGCCATGTTGGTGAGCGTGATCGCACCGTTGTGATTGGCCAAGAACGCGATGTCGGCGGCATCACGTCCGGTGGCGATGCGCACCAGCGTCTGGCGCGGCGCCAACAATGTCCCGTCAACCACCCGCCACTGCCCTTCGACGAACGCCTCCGCCACCGCGTGGAAATCCATCGGGTACAGGCCGGGCGCGTAGACGGAAACCACGCGGGCAGGCACGAACACCGCCCGCAGCATCGCCACCACTAGGTGCGCGAAGTCGCGGCACACCCCCGCGCCCGCTAGCAGGGTGTCCACCGCTCCATCGATCGGATCGCTGGACCCCGGCACGTAGTTCAGCCGGTGACCCACCCACGAGGACACCTTCTCCAACAACGTCGCGGAATCGCTGTAACGGCCGAATTCCGTTGCGGCGAAACCGTAGAACTTGTCGGCCTCGGCGTAGCGGCTTGGGCGCAGATACATCGAAAGGTCATACTCCGTCACCGGCGCCGGGTCGGTCCGCCCGACGATCGTTGCGCTGTAGCTGACGCTCAGATTGCCGACCGGCACGTCCAGCTTGTGAATGCGATTGCCGTGCACTCCACTGATCTCCATGGGGTACACGCTCGCGCCATCCAAGTCGAAGGACAGTGACTCGTACACCTCGGTGTTGGGATGGGGTGCGACCGCGATCTGGAACTCCAGGGTCGTCGGCGCCGCGATCTCGACCGCGAGTTCAGCGGCGACCTCTCGTCTCATGTGTTCCCTCCAGCTGACCGACGGTCACGCGTCGAGGGCGGTCAACAGATCACCCAGCGGCGCCGTCGCGACACCGATAGCGGCGTCACCTATGCCATACGGCAACACCAATGTTCCCCCATGCACCAGCCCACCGCACGAGTAGACGACATTGGGGACATAGCCGTCCTGCTCGTCGGCGGCGGGGCTCAGCAGCGGCTCACGGAGCTGACCGACTATCCGTGTCGGATCCTCGAGATCGAGCAGCATCGCCCCGATGCGGTAGGTGCGCATCGGGCCGACGCCGTGGGTGAGCACCAGCCAGCCGGCCTCGGTTTCAATTGGTGGACCACAGTTCCCGAGTTGCAATGCCTCCCAAGCCCGAACCGGTCGTTGGCAACGAACCGAATCGGCCCACTCGAACGGGTGATCCGAGTACGCAATCGAATTCGATTCGCGGTCCGATCTGCACATGGCCGCGAAGCGCCCACGAATCCGGCGCGGAAACAGTGCCAGGCCCTTGTTTTCTGCGGCGCGGCCCACCATCGGCGTGGAAGCAAACGCGTGGAAGTTGGCCGTCTCCAACAGCTGCTGACTGATGTGAGATCCGCTGTATGCGGTGTAACTGGCGTAGAACGTGACCGACCCGTCGTCGTCGACGAAGCGGACGAACCGGGCGTCCTCCATGCCTGCCGCCTCGGCCCCCATCGCCGGATACAGAACGCGCTCGGACAGCTGGCTGTCGTCAGCGAATTCGACGCCGTAGGTCCGTTCGGCGATGGTCCGAATCAGCGAGATCGTCGCCGTCGCGTGGCCACGCGTTCTTCGGTGGGTCTGAAGCTTGTCAAGTTGTTCGTCGAGGTCGGACCGGGTGAACTGGTCGCCCAGCGCATCGAGGACATAGTCGGCGGCCTCGCCGGCACCTCGCAGCCGACCCAGCTCACGACGCATCACTGAGCCGTCCAGCAGCGTCGGAACGACTTCTCCGACAGTGGCGAACGGAGCCGGATCGTCGATGGCGACATCACCTACCCCGTCGATAACGCCCGTCCGGAATCCGATGGACGAACGGTGTCCCTCCCCGATTCCCCGCACGCTCATCACGAACCTCAGGCTGCCCGCCGCGATTCCGGTCTGATCCGGGTGAGCCACCATGCTCGGGTTGCACAACGCCGCACCCTCGATCGCGTACTCATTGGTGAACACCGCACCCAGCAACAACATTCGCGACTCGGAGAGATCGCGGGTGGGATCGATTCTGTCGGCGACTTCACGGGCGTGCGTGCGGAATGTGCCGACCAGATCGCGATGCCGCCCCTCGAAGCGGGTGATGACGTCATCCAACGACGCGCGCACCTCGTCCTCGTCGATGGCCAGGATGCGGGCCAGCACTGCACCCGAGCGGGAGTCCTGATGCTCGAAACCCTCCTGCCCGGGCACGAACAGCTGCGTGACGACCCTAGACCGGTCGGCCGCGATCCGCTGCGGGCTGCGCGTTACGAGGCCCGCCCGAACCGAAGTCATTGCGGCACAGTCGATAAGCGCTGAGCGTGCTGGAGAGTCGAGATCACCGCCAGGGTCGACTCGGCGCCCTGGTTACCATTTACCCCGTCGGCGTGCAGCCCGTCGTATCCGCCGCCGGTTTCCGGATCCCACATGACTTGACCTGCGTCGTTGTCGCCCATGAACCAGGCCGCAGCGGCACGGACGGTGTCCGGCCAAATCGCACCCGCGTCGACGACGGCAGCACGCGCACACGCATCGGCGAGAGTGGCCACCTCGATCGGTTGCTGATCGAATCCGGGCCGGGCGTCGTCGGCACCTCTGCCGCCGACCGGGGTGGGAGACAAATGTCCGTCCGCCGTTTCGAATTCGACCAGCCAGCCCAACAGGTCCAGGCCGCGCTGACGCAGCGTCGAGTTGTCAAGCGCTGCACCGGCAGCGATCATCGCCTCCGCGAGAACGGCGTTCGCGTAGGTGAGCCGGGGCTCCGGCCACGGCCAGGCCTTGTCTTCGTTCGTCGCGGCGAGCGAGGCGACATAGTCGGTCATGAGCTTGCGCGCCACGTCGTGCTCGGGCTTGACGGCGAGAAGCTCGGCGGCACCCAGCGCCGCGAAGGCCATCGCCCGCGGCGATGTCGACCGCTCCTGTGCGGCGCGCTCCAACTGAATGATCGCCAACCTGCCGACCAGGCTGACATCACTGTGCGCGGCGGCCGTTCCGAGGCCCCAGATGCACCTGCCCCAGTGGTCCCCGGTTGACGGCTCGTCGATCCAACGTCCGGTGTTGTCCATGCGGTTGCGGCAGCGGCCGCTGTAACTCTGCGCTTCGTTCAGGAACCGCACCGCCAACCCGGCGAGACCGTTGACCAAGCCCTCGGTGTCGGGTTCTCGGGTGGTGACGACGAGCACCCGGGCCATGTCGTCGGTGCAGTAGCCGTGGTCGGGCCGGGGGTCGGTGAACAAGGCGTGCTCAAACGTGCCGCGACGATCGCTCATCCGCAGCAGATGGTCGAAAACCGGGGGCGGCGACGACGTGGTCATACCCGTGCCCGCCGCTGCGTCAGGACCCGATGCGCCAAGTTCAGATACGTGCTCGCGACAACCGACCAAGCCATCGCGGGCGCCAGTCGGCGGGCCTCGGCCGCCATGTCACCGGCGAGCCGGGGCTGCGTCAGTACCCGGCGCAGGGCTGATGCCAGCGCGTCCGCGTCGTCATGGGCGACGACTATGCCTGCCCCGCTGGAGAGGAGCTCGAGGGCGTGCGGGAACGCGGTGGCTACAACTGGCCTGCCGCTGGCAATGGCGTCGACCAGCACACCGGAGGTGACCTGATCGGTCGAATCGTAGGGCAGGACGACGACGGCGGCGGACTGGATGAGTTCGGTCAGCATCGGGACGTTGCGGTAGCCCGTGTCGAAGCACACCGAATCCTCGACGCCGCTACGCCGCGCCTGTTCCATTCGGGCATCGCGGTATGCCTCGCCGTCCGCGGCCAGCACCTTTGGGTGCGTTCGGCCGGCAACCAGATACCGCGGCTTGCCTGGCAGATCGGTGAGCGAGCTCATCGCGTCGATCACGCGCTCGATGCCCTTGCCAGGGCCAATCAGGCCCCAGGTCAACAGGGTCGGTCGACCGCGCCGTGAGACGGAACCGTTCCTCGGGACGGTCGCACCGTGCGGGATCGTGGTGACTTTGTGGCGGTCGATGTCGAACCCATGGCGTAGCCGTTGGCTGGCCGCATCGGACATCACGATCACCTGATCCGCCCGCGCCACGACCGCCTCGAGAACCGAACGCTGGTGTGGCGTTGGATCTTTCAGAATCGTATGGGCGATCACGATTGACGGGACGCGCAGCCCGTCGATGATGTCCACGACCTCGTCTCCGTCGACACCTCCGTAGATGCCGTACTCATGCTGGATGACCGCGACGTCGCTGTGGTTCAGCAACTCGGCACACCCTGCGACGGATGCCGATGAGCCGTTGACCAGCTCTCCGATGACACGGGCGCTCTCCGACGGCGGCCCGTCGGACACCCTCACGACGCCGACGCCGGCGCCGTGGGCGCCCAGCCCACTGGCCAGGGCAGCGCTGAACGTCGCCAGCCCGCACGGTGTGGGTGGATACGTGCTCAGAATGCCGAAGCTCGGCGCGCCAGAAAATCCCTGACTCGCAACGGGAAACGTCGACGATGGAAACGTAGATAGGGTGGTCAAGGTGATCCCAACTGGCGGTTGTCACCTGCGTGTCCGGCTTGAGCGGTTGCTCGGCGCGGTCAGCGGAAGTCAGCTGACTCATCCCGGACTAGCTGGGTTCCCAACTACCTTGAGGATACACCCAAGGGCAACCGCCGACATACCAGTGACGTCTACACGCATGGTGACGGGGGCGCGACGCGTCTCGCGCGAGGGTCGCGAAAGCTGTTGTACCTCGCGGTATCTCAGCCCTTCAAACGAATTGTGGGCTGGCGGGAAACGACCCACCAGCCCACATGACGTACAGCTCGTTAGACGGCAGTCACTCCGACTGCCTGCGGGCCCTTGGCCCCCTGCTCGATGCTGAACTCAACTCGTTGGTTCTCCTCGAGCGACTTGTAGCCGTTGCCCTGGATTTCCGAGTAATGGACGAACACATCTGCGCCGTCACCATCTGGAGCGATAAAACCGAAGCCCTTGTCGCTGTTGAACCACTTCACAGTTCCCTGTGCCATACTCTTCACTCTTCTCACTCTGTACGGATGCGAAAGACATCCCGGAATAGGGTAGCACGGGCAGTGCTAAAATCCCTCTTCGGCACCTGCTGATCGCCCGTTTTCGATTGTGACAGAACGGCTTTCACTGACAGCCATCCCGCCGACGGACCCGGTGGACGGCTCCCGCGATATATGCAAAACCCCTGGGTGTAGTCTCGAGGTTGAACCGTTTCGTCTTCAACGGTGATCCTGGCCCGTGACACGGCCGAACACGATCAACGTGCGATCCGATTCGTAAGCCGAACTCGGAGTCGTGCGGGTCGGCCTCGAAGTGAAGGAACCGGCCATGACGCACACGGGCGTGCACTCCAAACTCCTTGTGGTTGGCGCGGTTTCGGATACCAATGCCACGTCGGCGTTGTCGTGACCAGTGAGCTTTACGGGCGGCGCTCGAGCAGTCCTGTCCGGTTCTCCCTGGCGTCCAAACTTGGCGACGGCCTCGACGGGGCGTGGTGGCCGCACAGCGTCTCGATCGCACGCGAGCTTCCCGACCTGATCGAGGCCCTCCGCGAACCACTGGGCCAAATCGTCGATATCGGCCTCAACTGGTCGCCGTTGGAGGGTGTACCTGACCTCGACGTGCTCAACCGCCGCGGCATTGCCGCGACGCCAGGACGGGAAACCCGTCGCTTCCGCGTCATGACCATCACCGGCGGTGACGGCCGGGCGAATCTGCTGGTCATACCCTGCCGGACGAGTACGGCCCTTGCCATCATGCTGCTGCGTCAAGCCGCCTCCCTTCCCGTCATGTACGCACACCAGCACACGGCGGCATTCGAGACCGCGGGCGTCATCGTGACCGCCGCGCGCGGTCAGAGCGCGCCGAGCGCGGCGCCAGCGGAGACCTCGACGTAGTCCTCTATGCGTCGACGATGGTCAGCAGCCGCTCGAGCGTCGCAAGCTGATCCGGGTAGCCGCCCTCCAGTTTGGCCAGCAGCGTCGTTATCCCCGCGGCGCGGTACTTGCCCACCCGCTCAGCGATGCCTTCCTGTGTGCCAACAAGATTCGTGAGGCGGCCGAGATCGATCGGCACCGCCTGGCGGGCTTCGTCTCGTTTCCCGCTCTGCCATAGCTCGGCGACGTTGGCGACGTCTTCGCCGTAGCCGAGCCGGGTGAACGCGTCGTTGTAGAAATTGCGCCCGCCCGCCCCCATCGCGCCGATCGTGAACGCATACCCGTCGGCGTGCCTGCGCGCGGCGGCATCGGCGGACGCCTCGTCGTCGTGGATCTCGACCGCGACCGGCGCGACGAGGTCGAGATCGGCCAGCGCGCGTCCAGCCCGCTCGGCGCCGTCGCGCAACGGACCGAAAAACACCTCGGCGGCCTCGGGGATGAACGCGTTTCCGAGCCAGCCGTCGGCCGCCTCACCCGTAAGTCGCAGGTTTCGCGGCCCCATCGCCGCCACATATACCGGCACATGGCGTGGGTTCACCAGCGGCCGCAGGGCAGCGCCACTGCTGTCTGGCAGCGGGAGCGGGTAGATCTCGCCGTCGTGCTCGAGCCGGTCCGCTCGGCTGACAATCCGGACGATCTCGATGGTTTCCCGCGTCGTCTCGACCGGCTTGCGGAACCGGACACCGTGCCAGCCCTCCATCACCCGCGGTCCCGATGTGCCGATACCCAAAAGGAATCTGCCGCCCGACAGCTCCTGCAGGCTCAGCGCGGACGTCGCCAGCATCGCGGGACTGCGCGAACCCAGCTGCACCACAAACGTTCCAAGCTTGATCGCCGACGTCTTCGCCGCCACGTACGCCAGCCCCGTCAGCGCGTCGTAGCCCCACACCTCCGGCACCCACAACGAATCGACACCGATGCGTTCGGCGGCCTCGGCGAACTCCACTGCACCCGGCAACCGGGGCTCGATCATGGCGCCGACCTTCACGGTTGCCTCGCTTTCGTGTGGTTCTTGACGCTCCGTCGCGCATCCTTGGCATGCTGCAACAGTGCGCTACCGCGATCAGCCAACGATAGAAGTGACCCAGCGGGTCCGCTCCGATGTCGCCACGCTGTGGAAACACGTCACCGACATCACTCTGCCAGCGCAGTGCTCGACAGAGCTGCAGTCCGTCGAATGGCTCGACGGCGCCGACGGCGTCAGGGTCGGCGCCCGCTTTCGCGGCCGCAGCAAGCACGACGCGTTCGGCGACTGGGAGACGGTGTGTGAGGTCGTCGAGGTCGAAGATCAGCGCCGCTGGGTGTGGAACGTCATCGGCCCCGGCGGCGTCAGCGCCACCTGGGGGTTCGAGGTGGAACCAACCAGCGACGGCGCGCTGGTTCGGCAGTGGGGCCGGATGGGACCTGGACCGTCTGGACTGACTCCAGGAATCGCCGCGCAACCGGACAAAGAGGCAAGGATCGTCGCCCGTCGGCTGTCCGAATGGCAGCAGAACATGCAGGCCAACCTCGACTGGATCCGGTCGCAGGTCGAGGACTGAGGGCTTAGTTGCACCCGGCCGCGTTGACCCATCTGCCGTTGTAGCTGACGCAGCCGGTCACGTTCGGCGGCGGTGGTGGGTCATAGGGCATCGGGGCGTAGTACGCAGGCGGCGGAACGTAGGGCGCGACGGCGTCAGCGATGTTCGCGCAGCCACTCACCTGGACCCGTCGCCCTCCCCCAACGCAGACGTCGGCGCTGGCAACACCCGTCGGCTGGATGGTGAGAATAGCTCCGGGGATCGAAGCGACGGCCAGGACGCTTGCTGCGGTAACGGTCCACGGCCGCTTCCAATGAGTCATATCGGAGGCCTCCTATGAACCCAGTGGTGATGCGGCGAGGTCGCAGCGGCTTCTCAAGTCGGTGAGGGGCTGGCGTATGCCGGTAATCTCCGACTCGACCTGAGGATGGGCGTCCATGTAGGTCTGGACGCGGTCGTGGATCTCCGCGTTGGGTTGCCCGCGAAGGCTGGTGAAGAAGTCGTTGACGTCCGGATGACTGAACAGATAATCCCCCATCGCCGTTCCGACAGTGCCCGATGCCACCGCCAGGTCACCAGCGGTGCAGTTGGGCGGCGCTACAGCGGGTCCGGGTTCAGCAGTGGCAATTGACGCGCCCCCGAGCAGCATTGCGCTAGCACCGATCACCCCGACTACTGCGCCGCGCAAACTACGTCCTGACACCAACATGGGAACCCCCTCACTCGGTGATCGGACGACCATCGGCCCCGCAAGCCAACCACACCCGCGGCAGGAATTATCGCGAGTAGCAATTCCTGGGTCGACAGTGGGCGGGCCGGTAACTCTCCCCAGCAGTTCTAACGATCGACCGCACGGCATCAGGTCAAGCTCTAGGCTCTGGCGTCGAGAAGGCGCTGACGATGCTGGAAGAGGGAAGCCTCAAGAATTGAGGAATTTGCGCCAAGCTTTGAGATGCTCGACGCGTTCAACGCCCGATTCCCCGGCAATCGGTAGAACGCGGTCGGGGCACGGCCACGGCTGACAGGAGCGGGCCCATCGTGCCGATCGAACGCGGCGAGACCATCGCGGACGAGGCCATCGACGCCCTCGACGCCGTCGAACCGCCGACCGCCGAACCGACGCTGCTGCTGCACAAGATGGAGAACCGGCTCGTCCGCCACCACCTTGCAGCTCCCGACGTGTTGAGCAGCGAGGAACTGCGCAAGCTGCGCTACATCCTCAACTTCGCCAGGCTCGGCGTTTTCGAGCCGGGCGCCGCAGGCCCCGGCGGCACGCGCGGGCGCGGGGACGTCTCGGTCGGCGCCGAGATCGCGCCGTGGCGGGCCAGGGTGGTCGACGAACTGTTCGGGTCGCTGCGCGAGGAGCGCGACGCGGTGACGGCGCTGACGACGGCGCGCGAGGTACTTGTGGGTCTGCGGGACGACCAGGACGAGCAGCGCCGGGTGCTCGCCGAGCACCACGGGAACGACTTCTCCCTCGCCGAACTGGACGCCGAGGTCGGCTACAAGAAGCTCGTCACGGTCCTTGGCGGTGGCGGCGGCGCGGGGTTCGTCTACATCGGTGGCATGCAGCGTCTGCTCGAGGCCGGCCACGTGCCCGACTACATGATCGGCTCGTCGTTCGGCTCGATCATCGGCGCCGTCGTCGGCCGCGCGCTGCCGGTGCCGATCGAGGAGTACGTCGCCTGGGCGAAAACCGTTTCGTATCGCGCCATCCTCGGATCCGCACGTACGCGCCGACGCCACGGGCTGACGGGCATGTTCTCGCTGCGCTTCGACGAGTTCGCCGACGCCATGTTCCGCCGCGAGGACGGCGAGCGAATGCGGATGTCGGACATGGCGATTCCGTACGACTCCGTGATCGCAGGCGTGCGACGGCAATCCTTCGCGGCTCTGCCAGCGAGGTTCCGCCGTCAACAGCTCGCGGCGCTGCGGTTGCGGACGATCCCGCACCTGCCGATCGGCATCGGCCCACAGGTCGCGACTCGGATGTGGCAGGTGGCCGCTTTCATCGACTCGCGGGTGGTCAAGCCGATCGTCATCAGCGGCGACGATCCGATGCGCGACTTCAATGTCGTTGACGCGGCATCGTTCTCGTCGGCGATACCTGGTGTGCTGCACCATGAGACGAGCGACCCCCGCATGGTCGGAATCCTCGACGACCTGTGCGACGAGAACGGGATCTCGGCGATCGTCGACGGCGGCGCGGCCAGCAACGTGCCGGTCGAACTGGCGTGGAAGCGGGTCCGCGACGGGAAGCTCGGCACCCGTAACGCGTGCTATCTCGCGTTCGATTGCTTTCACCCGCAATGGGATCCGAAACACCTGTGGCTCGTCCCCATCACCCAGGCGATCCAGCTGCAGATGGTGCGTAACGCGCCCTACGCCGACCACCTCGTCCGCTTCGCGCCGACGCTGTCGCCCGCGAATCTGGCGCCGTCCGTCGCGACGATCGACCGCGCCTGCGAGTGGGGGCGCATCAGCGTCGACAGGGCGATTCCGGTGACGGCCGCACTGCTGCAACCGACGTGGTGGGAAGGCGATGCCCCACCCGTGCCTGGCGCCGAGCCCGGGCCGCGCGTGAAGTCGGTGGCGTCGCCGATGAGCGCGGTGATGGCCGCGATCCGCCTGCCGACCAACCGTTTCGCGCGTTGGCGGAATCGCCGCCTGACCTGACTCCGCTGACGTTATCGTGAGCCGGTGGAGGGGACGCCATTTGGTCGCTACCAGCTGATTGAGCAGCTGGGACGCGGCGGGATGGGCGAGGTGTGGCGCGCCCATGACACCACCATCGACCGCGTGGTGGCGCTCAAGATGCTGCTTCCCCGCTACGCCGAGGACCCCGACTTCGATAAGCGGTTCCGCCGCGAAGCCCGTACCGCGGCGCGCCTCGACGATCCCCACGTCGTACCCATCTACGACGTCGGCGAGATCGACGGACGCCTCTATGTGACCATGCGGCTCATCGACGGCGTCGACTTGGATACTCTGCTGAGAGACGGCCCGCTGCAGCCCGAACGCGCGGTGCACATCATCGAGCAGATCGCGGGGGCACTGCATGCCGCGCATCGAGCCGGGCTGGTGCACCGCGACGTCAAACCATCCAATATTCTGTTGGCCGACAACGACTTTGCCTACCTGATCGACTTCGGCATCGCACGCGCCGCCGGAGACACCAAGTTGACGTCCGAGGGGTCGACCATCGGCACCTGGGCCTACATGGCCCCCGAACGCTTCAACACCGGGGAAAGCGCACCCAGCTCCGACATCTACGCCCTGGCCTGCGTCCTCTACCAATGCCTCACCGGCGAACTGCCTTTCCCTGGCTCGACCCTGGAGCAGGTCGCGGTCAGCCACATGGTTATGCCGCCGCCGAGACCCTCCGAGGAGCGCAACACCATCCCTACAGCGATGGACACTGTGATCGCGACCGGCCTGGCCAAACAAACCACCGACCGATACCCCACCGCCGTCGAAATGGCCGCCGCCGCACGACAAGCCATCACCGAACCGACCAGCCAACCCCGCGCCGCCGTAGCACCAGGACCGCCGCCTGTCATCCAGACCGGCTGGTCTCCCCCGCCAGGTCCCGCGCTGACCTACCCGACGCCGCCCCCGAGTCACGTGCCACCGCCAGCACCGCCGCCATGGCCGCCCGCTCAGCCGTGGTCGCCGCCACCGAAACGCCCGTCACGCAAGCCCCTCATCCTGACCGGCGCTCTGCTGGGCGTTGTCCTGTTGATCGCAGGCGGTGTGTTTGCGGCCATCCGGCTCACCCGACACGACAACCCCAGCACCACGCCCGCTTCTGCCGCCGCGCAAGCCGCCGGGGCGCCCGCAGGCGAGACCTTCAGCGGCACATATCGTGCCGACCTCGGGCCAGGCACCGATCTCGAAGACAAGCCGGTCGCGAATGCGCCTGCGTCGACGGCAAGTTGGGTCGTCCGCTCGACGTGCGGCGCCGGAGGGTGCGTGGCGACCGCGGCGAACGTCACTGAGGGTGGCATTGCCCTCGTGTCGAATCTGACATTCGATCAGCTGGGCGGCACCTGGGTGGCCGTTGGCCTCGCGTCGGCACTATGCGGCGGCGACAAACCCGACGAGATCTGGGTGGTCTACTCGCTGAAACCGCAGCCCGACGGCACACTCTCCGGCGAAACCGTCAGGGCGTCCACCAACAGCGCCTGCGCCGCGAAACGAACAGTGAAGTTCACCCGAACCGGCGACGCCGACCCCAACAAGGTCGCGGATCCAGCTGTACTGCCGACGAGGTCGACAACCCCCGCCGACGCGCTGCGCGGCCGCTATCGCGAGACGACAACCTTCACGAGCAACACCGTCGTCGCGCCAAGAGTTCTTGCCGCCGATACCTACTGTCTTCGCACCGGCGATCGGTGCATGAGCCTGTTTCACGGATCCGTCGGGGCCGTCACATTGATCTTCGCCAAAGACAAGTGGACCCGCAACGAGCAGGGCACCACGATGTGCGGAGGCGGCGGGACGGCGCAGATCACGGTCAACGCGGTGTATCCGTTGCCCGCGGAAATGGAAGATCCGATCGCGGTGCTCACCGGGCAGGGCAATGAAGCCGTTGCGGCCGGAGGCGCGTGCACAGGCGGCGGTGATTTCAACGATAGGTTCGAGCGCACTGGCGACTAGGCACGCCGCGGAGATCGTGTGGGCGCAGGCCGAGACCGACAACTACGCGGGTGTGAACTCGACCGGCAGCGTCGCGGGCGAGCGGAACGCCACTCCCTTGATGCACGGCGCCGGCGCTGCCGGGTCAAGATGGAGGTCCGGTAGCCGGTCGAGAAGTGCGCTGATCGCGACCGTCGTCTCCATCCGCGCCAGCGGCATGCCGAGGCACACGTGCGGTCCCGCGCCGAACGTCAGATGGGCGATGTTCTTGCGGGTCGGATCGAAGCGGTCGGGGTCGGGGTAGTGCGCCGGATCGCGGTTTGCAGCCGCGACGCTCACACTGACATTGGTGCCCTTGGGAATTGCGAGCCCGCCAAGCTCACAGTCGCGCCTCGCCACCCGGACCACCGTGCTGATCGGCGGCTCCCACCGCAGCGCCTCCTCGATGGCTCCGCGCAGCAGGCTGCGGTCGGCGCGCACGGTGTCGAGCAGCGACGGCTCGGTGAGCATGGCGACCAGTAGGTTGCCCGAGGCGCGGTAGGTGGTCTCCACCCCCGCAGGCAGGATCAACAACAGAAACGCGAATATCTCATCGTCGGAAAGCCGTTCGCCGTCGATCTCGGATTCGGCAAGCGTGCTGATCAAGTCGTCCTGCGGATCGCGCCGCCGTTCGGCGAGGATCTCTCCGAAATACTCCTTCAGCGTGGCGGATGCGGCCATGCCGATGTCCCAGTTGTAGACCACGCTGAGCAACTCGATCGACAACTGTTGAAAGCGCACGTAATCCTCGCGGGGCAGCCCCATCAGCCGCGCGATCACCTGTACCGGGAACGCAAAGGTGAACTCTTTGACCAGATCTGCGTGGCCCCGCGCCGCGAACCGGTCGATCAACTCATGCACCACCACCTCGACGAGCTCGGTGCGCCACCGCTCGAGCAGCTTGGCCCGAAACAACGGCGACACCAGCGCCCGGCTCGAATGATGCTCGGCACCTTCCTTTTCCAGCAGCGTGCGGCCCATGACAGGACCCATGATCTGCTCGTAGATCGATGACGAGAAATCGTCGGGATGGGTCAGCACGGTCTGGCACTCGTCGTAGCCAAGCGCCGTCACCCCGGCGACGTCGATGTTCTGCGCCGACGTCTCGGTGACCGGGTTGCCGACCATCACGCGATGCTCTTCCCGTGCCTCACGCAGCTTCTCGTGCACGTCCTCGACCGCCATCAACAGACCGTCCTGCAGCTTGGCGGGGTCGAATTCCTCGAGTGGCGCGCGGTTGGTCATGAGGCGGTGACCGTTTCGGTGTCGCGTCCCGAGCGCAGGATGGTGCCGGGCATCGCTCCGGTCGCCGCGCCGTCACGGCAGACCTCGACGCCGCCGACCATCACCGAGGTGATGCCATACGCGTCGGCTACCAAACGCGGTGCGCCAGAGGGTAAGTCGTAGCACGTGTGCTCTGGTCCGTGGTCGACGGTCGCCGGGTCGAACATCACCAGATCGGCGTGCCAGCCGGGCGTGATCCTGCCGCGCTCCTTCAGCCCGTACAGCCGGGCGGGCACGTCGGTGATGAGCCGGACCGCCTCCTCGAGCGTCACCACCTGATGCTCGCGCACGCCGTGGCCGAGCAGCGACGTCGTGTAGATCGCGCCGCACATCATGTCGAGGTGCGCGCCTGCATCCGAGCCACCGATCACCGCGTCCCTGTTGCGCCACACCTCGGCGCGGGCCTGCCAGTCCGCGGCGTCGTCGCCGAACGGCCGGGGCGAGAGTCCGGTGCGCAGCTCGTCGGCGATCACGATATCGAGCAGCGTGTCGAACGGCTCCTTACCGCGGGCCGCAGCGACTTCTCCGACGGCGCGGCCGGTCGCGTCGGCATTCTCGGGGGCGAACGTCTCGACGAGGATCAGCCGTTCCCAATTGGCAAGGCCGCGAAGGATTCCGGCCACCTCGGAGTGGGCACCCTCATTTAGCCGACGGCGCACCTCCGGATCGGCGAGTGCCCGCATGCGTTCGGCCACCGGCATGTGCATCGTCTCCCGCCAGCCGGGCAGCCCGTCGAGCACGAATCCCGATAGGAACGACAGCCGGATCTTCGTGGAGTGCGGCAGCGTGAGTGCGACGACACGGCCGCCCTGCTGAGCGGCGACCTCGGATGCGCGCAACTGCTTTTCGTGGCCTTCCGGGTTGCCTGCGGAGACGCCGAGGACGTTCCAGTTCAGCGGGCGGTCGGCGGCCCGTGACATCCCGGTCAACAGCGCTATGTCGTCGTCGGTGAAGCCCGAGAGGCAGCCGGGGATGATCGCCTCGAGCTGGGTGCCCGGCTGCCCGCGAACCACGGTCGCCAGCGCCAGCAGTTCCTCGCGCGACGCGCTGCGCGACGGCACCGGCTGCCCAGAGCCGTCGTTGTGTGTGTTCGACTGCGACGTCGACAGTCCGAGGGCACCGTCGGCCAGCGCAGCACCGAGCAGCGCGGCCATCTTATCGATCTGTTCGGGCGTCGCCTCGCCCCCGACCGCGTCGTCGCCCATCGCCGCCAACCGAATCGCACTGTGGCCCACCAGAAATCCGGCGTTGACGGCGGTGCGTCCGTCGAGCCGGGCCAGCCAGTCGCCGAACGACGACCACTGCCAGTCAAGGCCTGCGCGCAGCGCGTCCAGCGGCATACCCTCGACCCGCGCCAGCATCTTGGTGAGGTAGTCCTGCTGATCGGGTCCGGCGGGCGCCAGCGTGAAGCCACAGTTGCCGCCGAACACCGTGGTGACCCCGTGCTGCACCGACGGACTCGCCGTCGGATCCCAGAATAGCTGAGCGTCGTAGTGGGTGTGCAGGTCGACGAATCCCGGAGCTAGCGTCTGCCCTTCTGCGTCAACGGTTTTCGACGCCAGCTCGTCGACGTCCCCGACTGCCACGATGCGCCCGTCGCGCACGCCGACGTCACCGCGGCGCGCGGGCGCCCCTGTGCCGTCGACGATCTGGGCATCACGGATCAGGAGATCGAGCATCCGGGCCTCCTACACACTTGCCAGCCATCCCGTGTCCGGCAGCGGGTGGCGGAACAATTCTGCGGCGTTGCGGTGGGTGATGCGGGCCGCGTCCTCGGCCGACAGCTTCGCAACGTTTCGCGCGACGACCTCTTGCGTGTCGGGCCACGTCGAGTCGGCATGCGGATAGTCGCTCTCGATGAGGATGCGTTCGGCCCCGATCGCGTCGAGCGCGCCGAACGCGGACGGGTCGTCGATCGAGCAGAACCAGAAGTTTCGCCGCAGCACCTCGCTCGGCAACAGGTCGCTCTTCCACGCCCCGCCCTCTTGTCCCGAACCGGAATGCGCAAGCACGAAGTCGGCGCGGTCGGCGAGCATGGCCGCCCACCCGAGACCACCCTCGTCGAGCGTGATGTTCAGCTTCGGAAACCGGACCGGGATGCCGGACCACAGCCAATCCGCGCACGCGACAAGGGCATTGACGGGGAACAGTGTCGTGATGGTCTCGAACGGGGTGTCCGGAGCGGGGATCGGCGCCCACTGCGCGGAGCCCGTGTGCAGGCAGATGACGGTGTCGGTCTGCTCGCACGCGGCAAGGAACGGATCCCATACACCGGTGTGCAGGCTCGGAAGCCCGCACTGGGCTGGCAGCTCGGGGAAGCTCACGGCCTTGAAGCCGCGCTCGGCATTGCGCCGCAACTCCTCGGCCGCGAGCTGCGGATCGCCAAGCCACGGCAGCTGTAGAGGGATGATCCGGTCGGGGTAGGCGCCCGCCCATGCCTCGAGATGCCAGTCGTTCCATGCCCGTAGTACGGCAAGGCCCAGCTCGGGGTCGTCGCTCTTCCAGAACACGGTCCCCGAGAATCCGGCGATCAACGACGGGAAGTTCAGCGACGCCCAGATGCCTGCGATGTCCATGTCCGCGATGCGGGCGTCGACATCCCAGCAGCCGCGGCGCATTTCGTCGAACCGGGCGGCCTCCATGCTCCATTCTTCTTTCGGCCGCCCGATGACCGCGTTGAGCCCGATGTTCGGGTATTCGCGGTCCTCGTAGCGCCACACCTGGCGCCCGTCATCGGTTTCGACGATCGTCGGCGCCCTCGCGGCCAATGTGGACGGCAGCCTGCCGTCGAACATGTCGGGTGGCTCGATGACGTGGTCGTCAACCGAGATCAGGATGTGCTGTCGCTCCCGGGGAGTTGGGTCGGGCAGCAGCGCCATACCTGACGACTATCGTCGGTTTTCAGGGACAGTCAATGCTATTTATATATAAACAGCGAGTATTCGCTCCTGGGGCGCGGCAGTCACAGCAGCCTCGTCAGCACCGCCGACGCATGACGGTTGCGACCTGAAGCGTGATATCACATGCGATATCACGTTTGAGCTTGTCCACATCCTCGCCGCAGCCCCCGCGGCAAAGGGACCTTCGCCGCCTAGCCCTGCGGTGGTGACGCGACGTCCAGGGCCGGTGGCCCCGGCGCTTCCGCGTCGACCAGGTGCGGCACCGGCCCCGGCGCTTCAGCGGGCACGTGGGTTTGGGGGGTGACGCTCACAGGCACCTCGATGGGCGGCGACGACAGCTGTGCCTCGATGACAGGGGCTGTGGTTTCCGCGGGGGGTGGTTCGGCCGCGCTGGGCGGCGCCGCGACCGGACTGGGCAGCGTCGCGACCGGTTGCCCGTCGACGATGACCCCGGTCTTGGCCGTACCGAGCAGTGTGGCCCAGCCACCATCGGGTTTTTCCGACCCAATGCGACATGCGATCCGGCGGCTGCCAGCATCCCAACCTTTCTCCGCGATCGGCTGATAGCGCAGGGTCAGGCCCGTCGCCTCCAAAGCCACCGGCGACAAATACTGCGACGTGGCCGCACCGCAGGCATCTCGCACGACCGCGTCCTGAGCAGCGGTCGACGGCGCCGCCGTATCGAATACGGTGGAAAGGTCTATCGCGCCGGTGATTTCGAGCGCGTGCGGCAGGGCGCACTGCACAGGAACCTCGGTTGCCTTCCCGTCCCGGATACCAAGACACGTGCCTGCGGGCCAGACGCTGGACTGGTCCTGGTCGACAACTCGGCCTCGGAATCCGACCGATGCGATGCCGTCGCTCGGCAACTGCAGACCGCACATCAGCCGCCCGTCGGACTGGAGATCGCGCGCTTGGGTTGTCCACACCATTCCCACGACGAACCGCCCGGCGGGGTCATAACGGCTGCCGAGATGGCGTTCCACCGCACGAGCGCAGGTCTGCTGGAACTCGATGTCGGTAGCCGAAGTGTTCATCGTTGCGGCGTCGGCGACCTCGAACAGATGCTCGTCGGCGCAGTCGACCCGCATTGCGCGTTCAGGCGCGCCCGGCGGCCAGGTCAGGCAGTCGCCAGGGTGCGCGTCGACCGTCGGCGCACTGGCTGCCGACCGATCGCCGATATGCATCACGACAGCCACCGATGCCGAGAGGGCGGCAACGGTGACGGCGACAAACAGAAGTTTCATCAGCCGCATCGACTGATACGGCTGGAAATCGTCGTACTCCGCTGATTCGTGTGACATCAGCGGCTCGGTGTAGACGTCGTCGGACCACCGCTTCAGCACCGACACCTACTGATGTGAACACAACAAGTGTTCTACTGCAATGTTTGGCAAAGATCGTTCATCAATTGCTAATGTGCGGCCGCCTAGTAGTGGCGCAATTCGCCGGCGCACACCACATTGACAGCAACCACACCTCGCATTGCTGAACGGAAGCGGGCCGCCGGCAGGCCAGGTCAGCTGGTTGCGACACGGTCACGGATGAGTACCTATCGGTACATCACTGACCCCAAGAGCCCCATGGATCACTATCGTCACATCAGCCAACCTCTGACGTCAATGCTCATCTGTGCGACGTCCTGCCCCCGGAAAGGTGTGACATGTCGCCGCGTCTGCGATTCGCATCGATATCGGTGGCGTCGGCCGCTGTCATCGGACTATGCGTAGCCACTGGCGTCGCGCCACCGGCGTCCGCCGAGCCGTGCACCGGCGAGGCCGCGGCGGCCCAACCCGATGCTCCAGCCGCTCAGCCACTAACGCCTGCCGGCGGCCTGCCGACAGGGCACAGGCCTGCATATGCGAACGCGCGCGCGCCGCTGCCCAAGCTGGGTCAGATTCCTGCGGCCATCCTCAAAGCGCTAACTCCACAATCTGCGCGAGTTCAGCAGCAAGCAGGCGTCGCGCCCGCGCCAACTCCTCCCGTCGCCGCCAACCAACCCCCTCCGGTCGCGGCGCAACCAATTCCGGAAGCCGCCCCGGCGCCTGCGCCGGCCGACCCTCCTGGAACATCGCTCATTGGTTGGGTGACCGGGCCGGACAGCCCGAACGAGACGCTCAAACGGTTCGCCATCTCCGGAACCGACCTCGGGATCATGTGGGACAACGGCAGCCGTGAAGTGCTGATGGCGTTCGGCGACACGTCCGGCTATTGCAGCGTGCCCGGCCACCAATGGCGGTACAACACGCTCTTCCGCAGCCAAGACGGTGCCCTGGCAAAGACAATCACGGTGGCCGGATCACCACTGTGGGCGCCTGGCATCTCCAAGCAGATCATCAACAGCACCAGGTGGGCGCCATCGGAAACGGGAATCATCCCGACAGCGGGCGTCTCGGCAGGCGGCGCCCAGTACCTCAACTTCATGTCCATCAAGAGCTGGGACGCCAACGGCGCGTGGACGACGAACTACTCAGGCATCGCGGTGTCTCCCGACAACGGCGAGCATTGGGGGGTCTACCCAGGATCCGTCCGCTCAGCGCGACCGGACGCCGTCCCCGGCGCGCCGTTCGTCCCGGGAAATGAGAACTTTCAGCAGGGGGCGTTTCTCAAGCCTGGGCCCGGCGACCCCTACCTCTACTCGTTCGGGACACCGTCGGGTCGCGGCGGTTCGGCCTACGTGGCGCGAATGCGCCCCGGCGCTGTGCCTGATCTCCGACAGTACGAGTACTTCAACTCCGACAGTAATTCCTGGGTGCCAGCCAATCCGGGGGCAGCGACGCCCGTGATCCCCGGCCCTGTTGGCGAAATGTCGGCCCAGTACAACACTTATCTCAGGCAATACCTCACGATGTACACGAACGGCGGCAACGACGTCGTGATGAGAACCGCGCCTGCACCGCAGGGACCGTGGAGTCCCGAGCAAGTGATCGTGCCGTCAATGCAGTTCCCCGGCGGCATCTACGCGCCGTTCCTGCATCCCTGGTCGACAGGCAGGGAGCTCTACTTCAATCTGTCGGAGTGGTCCGCATACAACGTGATGTTGATGAAGACAGTACTGCCATAACGTAATTCAAAACGTAGGCCCTAGTTAGTGCCTGCCGCGGTCAGACTTTCGCCGGCGCGGCGCCGCATGCGTTCCCACGGCCAGGTCATCAGGGCCCACACGATGAGCACGATCGTGATCTCGACAAGCAGGTACACCGGCCAGGGGCCCAGAACGTCCAATAGTGATGCGGTGGGGGGTTTCCGGTTGAGGTAGCCGTAGTCGGTTCCCGTGATCGCGTTGAAGGTGAAGGTGAATACCGCCCATGCGAGGGTCACGATGATCGCGAAGCGGTAGCTGCGCCACGTCGGCCGCATCCGGCGCCCCCACGTGAGATAGATGGCCGCCCAGACCACGAGCACGTGCAGCGTGAAGAAGGTGAGGAAAAGATGGTGAGGGAAATCTGGCGCGCCTTCTTCTGGCGTGCCGACGTCCGGTGTGATCAACGCCTGCGAACTGAGCACCAGACACCAGTAATACGTGAGCACAAAGGCCCAATGCCGTTGCGTCCACAAGGCATAGGCCGCCGTGAGTTCCGCGACATCGCACAGCTGCAGCGGTATCGAAGTGTCCATGTGGGGCTTGATCAGTTTGTAGACCAGCGCCACGATGAACGCCGCAAGGATCACAGCCGCGAAGATTCGACCGAAGAGCCGGGCCTGCTGTTCGGTCTGCCTGCGTCCGCCCCAGACCAGGAGCACGGCGCCAATCACGAATATCGCAAGGACCGTCAAGTGTGACGGGCCGTACGCCACGAACTCTCGTTGTGCAGAAATCGCGATCACCGGGCGCTACTGCGGTGCCGGCTGGCGGACGTAGCCGCGAGGCTGGGTGAATGCGCGGATGCCTTCGGCGCCGAGCTCACGGCCAAGGCCCGACGCCCCGACACCGCCGAACGGTACCCGCGGGTCCTGGGCCGCCATGCCGTGGCAGTTGACGCTGACCGTGCCCGCGATCAGCTGGCTTGTGATCTTGTCGGCCAACGCGTCGTCGCCTGTCCAGATCGACGCGGTGAGGCCGAACTCGGTGTCGTTCGCGGCGGCGACCGCGTCGTCGATCACGTCGTATCCGAAGATCGGCAGCACCGGACCGAACTGCTCCTCGCTCGCCAACGCGGAGTCCGGCGCCACATCTGTCACGACCGTCGGCAGTACGAAGTACCCGCCCGCGTCGGCATCGGCCTCGCGGATCCGCCCGGCCGTGCGGACCGTCGCCCCTTGTGCCGCAGCATCTTTCACGAGTGCATCGACCCGGTCACGCCCTGCGGCGGTGTGCAGCGGTCCGAACGTCACCTCGTCGGCCAGACCGTCGCCGACGACCTCGCGCTCACACCGGGCCAGCACCGCATCCGACAGCTCATCGACGCGACCACGCGGTGCGTACAGGCGCTTGATCGCCATGCAGACCTGCCCGCCGGTGGTGTACGTCGCCGTCACCAACTGGTCGACGAGCTGGTCGCTGATCGTCATGTCGGGGGCGATGATCGCGGCGTCGTTGCCGCCGAGTTCCAGTAGCAGCGGCGTGAGCCGGGGCGCCGCTGCGGCCATCACCGCGCGACCGGTCGCCGGGCCGCCGGTCAGCGAAATGACGTCGATGCCCGGATGCCTGACGAGTGCCTGGGCGATGTCGATGCCCGAGGCCGAAAGCACGTTCACCGCTCCCGGCGGCAGCTCTGCTGCGAACGCGGCGCCGAACTGCAGCGTGGCCAACGGACAGGTCGGCGGCAGTTTGACGACCGCCGTGTTGCCTGCGGTCAGCGCCGACGCCAGCTTCATCATCATCACCGCGAATGGCCAGTTGAACGGGATGATAAGGGCTGCAACACCATACGGCTCGCGGTGCACCCGTGGATACGGCGCCTGCGGGTCGATCTGCTCGGGCGCCAGCGCGGCCTCAGCCATCGACCCCAGAATAGCCGTGATCACCGGTGCGGTGTCGATCTCGAAGCCCGCCTCGGCGAGCACCTTGCCGTGTTCGCTCGTGTACAGCCGCGCGCCGTCTTGTTCCTTGATCCGCTCGCCGGCCGTCGTCGCCGCCGCGGCGACCTTCGCGATCCGCTCCGCAACGTCGAGCGCTCGCCACCCTGGTGCCGCTCGTCGCGCCGCTGTCACCGCCGCGTCGAGTTGGGCACGGTCGGCGGCGGGGGCTTCGCCGACGATCTCGGCGGGCCTGGCCGGGTTGTGCACCGGGTAGCTCCCCGCGGCGCCCGGAAGCGACTCACCACCGATCGTGAGCATTGCCTGCAGGGTCGAAGAAGTGGTCATGACGCGCCTCCCTTTACCGGTGCGGTCGTCTGGCCATCGTAAGTCGCCATGATGGCGGTCGTGCTGCGTTCGGTCGGTGTTCTAGGGTCGCGAAGATGGAAAGCGAACTGCGCGAGTGGCTGGACCGGCTGGCGATCCAAGGCCTCATCTACCGCTACTCCGACGCCGTGACGCGTGCCGACTGGCCTCAATGCGAGGCAACGTTCGCGCCGGACGCAATATGGGAAAGTCCGCCGCTGGGTCTGCGGTACGAGAGTCGCGACTCGTTCCTGGAAACCCTGCGGGCGACGACGACATTCGACCTCCTTGTCCAGACGCCGCATTCCCCGGTCATCACACTCACCGGCGCTGACCACGCGCAGGCCACCACGACCATCCATGAAATGAACAGAGGAGTGACCGAGACGACGAGCGAGCTGGGCGAGCGCGGCGCGCAGATCAACGCCGACACGTACGGGATCTACTACGACGACGTCGCCCGCATCGACGGCGAGTGGAAATTCACCCATCGACGGTTCGTGCCGTTCTATCTCGAAAGCGGCTGCGTCACCGGCGATGTGCTCACCCAGCGCTCAAAACTTGCCGGCCGCTAGGCCGCGCCGAAGACCACCGCGACGTTGTGCCCGCCGATACCAAAAGAATTGGTGACGGCGTAGCGGTATTCGCCGCGACGGGCCTGGCCGGTGACGACGTCCAACGCGATCTCGGGATCGAGGTCTTTTGTGTTGAGAGTGGGCGGCACGATGCCGTCGCGCAGAGCCTGCACCGTCAGAACGGCCTCCACCGCTGCGGACCCGCCCAACGAATGACCAAGCGCCGCCTTCGACGCATACACCGCGGGCGCATGGTCGCCGAACGCGTGGCCGATGGCGCGGGCCTCGGCGAGGTCGCCGAACGTGGTTCCGGTGGCGTGGGCGTTGATGTGGTCGATATCGGACGGTGTCAGGCCTGCCAATTCGATTGCGCGGGCGATCGCGTCGCCTGCGATCTCACCGCTGGGGTTGGGCTCGAGCGAGTCGTACCCGTCAGACGTCATGCTCGCCGCCATCAGTCGCGCCAAAATCGGAGCCCCCCGCGCCTTGGCGTGTTCTTCGGTCTCGATGAGCATCAGCGCGCCGCCTTCACCGAGCACCATGCCGTCGCGGGCCTTGTCAAACGGGCGGCAGGCGCCTTGCGGATCGTCGTTGTTCGTCGACAAATACCCCGCCTGCCAGAACGTCGCCATGGGCACCGGCTCGATGTGCGTCTCCACGCCTCCACATATCGCGACGTCGGCCTCGCCGAGCACCAGCTGCCGCCACGCCTGGGCGATGGCCGCGGCACCTGAGGCGTCGGCCATCACCGGTGAGATGATCCCCGCCTTGGCGTGATGGTCCAACCCGACCGCCGCGGCCGGCGCATTGGGCATGTACATCTGCACGAAAAGCGGTGAAACGGTGCGCAGGCCCTTCTCCCGCCAGACGTCGTGCTGCGCACGAATTTCCTCGGTAACCCCCATCGCAATCCCGATCGAAACCATCAGCCGCCTGGTGTCGACCTCGGGTGTTCCTGCCGCCTCCCAGAGTCGCCGCCCCAGCACCATCGACATCTGCTGCACGTTCGACAGCCTGCGCAGCTCGATACGGGTCAGATGTTCGTCGAGATTCTCCTGCAGCGGTCCGCCGATGTGCACCGGCGATTCAAACTCTGCGAGGAACGGGTATTCCAATTCGCGAATGCCGCTTCGCCCTTCCAGCAAGAACTGCCACGTCTGTTCCGCGTCGGGCGCAAGAGAAGTGGTCGCTGCCACCGCCGTGACGACGACGTTGGGGAAATCGCCGCCGGTTCGAAACGGTGCCATACGCACCAGGCTAGGAGTTTGTCCTGGCCACCGACAACCTTTGTCGAGACACGTTTCGCCGCAACGGGTGTTAGCGTGAATCCATGTTGTCGAGGACAAAACTCGTTGTCGCCGCTGCCGGTCTGGCGCTGTCGCTGAGCGCCGGAGCCGGGATCGCCTCGGCAACACCTGACGCGAGCGCAATCATCAATTCAACGTGCACCTATCCGCAGGTGACAGCTGCGCTGAACGACCAGTCACCAGAAACTGCCAACGAGCTCAACGCAAACCCGTTGGCGTCTGGGTGGCTGCAGGGGCTGGTCGCCGCGCCGCCGGATCAGCGTGCGCAGATGATTCAGCAGGTGCAGGGCATCCCGGGGCTTCAGCAGTACATGGGAGTGATCTTCCAGGTCGCCAACTCCTGCAACAGGTACTAGGGGCGAGTTTCACACCGGCAAACTGAACAAATAGCCTCCGCCGTGCGTATCTCAGTGCAGGAAACAAAGCGGAGGCAACACACTGCTGCATCGGATCGCCCGGCTTGCCATTACCGCACCGCGACGTGTCATCGGCGTCGCGGTGCTATTGGCAGTCGCCCTTGGGATATTTGGCGTCCCCGTGGCGAAGAGCCTGTCCGCCAGTGGATTCGGTGACCCGACGTCTGAATCGGCCGTCGCGACTCAGTTCTTGACCGAGAAGTTCCATCAAGGTGACGTGCAGTTGCTGGTCGTCGTCGCGACACCCGGCGGTATCGACAGCGCTGCTGCTCGGGCCGCGGGCAACGAGATCGTCGACCAGCTGCGCAGTTCGCCACATGTCGCGCAGGTGAGCTCGCCATGGACCGCGCCGCCTGCGGCAGCCGCGGACCTGGTCAGCCGCGACCGGACGTCGGGACTCATCGTCGCAGGTATCACCGGCGACGAGAGCCAACAACAGAAGTACGCCACTGACTTGTCCGACCTGGTGGCGCACGACCACGGCGGCGTCACCGTCCGGTCGGGTGGAACCGCGATGGTCAACGTCCAGATCACCGAACAATCGCAGCGCGACCTGCTGGTGATGGAGTCGTTGGCGATTCCGCTGAGTTTTCTGGTGCTCGTGTGGGCGTTCGGTGGCCTGGTGGCCGCCGCGCTGCCGGTCGGCGTCGGCGTGATCGCGATTCTCGGCGGACTCGCCGTGCTCCGGTTGATCTCCTTTGTCACCGACGTCTCGATCTTCGCCCTCAACCTCACCACCGCGATGGGCCTTGCCCTGGCGATCGACTACACCCTGCTGATGATCAGCCGGTTCCGCGATGAGTTGGCCGAAGGGGCGAGCCGCGACGAAGCCCTGGTGCGGACGATGGTGTCGGCGGGCCGCACCGTGATGTTCTCGGCCACGACGGTCGCCCTGTCGATGGCGGTTCTTGTGCTGTTCCCAATGCACTTCCTGAAGTCGTTCGCCTACGCGGGCGTCGCGACCGTCGCCTTCGCGGCGGCTGCTGCGATCGTGGTGACACCCGCGGCACTCGTCCTGCTCGGCGATCGCCTGGACGCGCTCGACGTGCGCAGGGTCGCCCGCCGAATGCTCGGCCGCCCCGAACCTAAACCCGTGCCCGTCGAGCGACGATTCTGGTACCGCTCCGCGAGTTGCGTTATGCACAAAGCAGTTCCGCTCGGGTTGGCAGGTGTGGCGCTGCTAATCGTGCTCGGTGCTCCGTTCCTGAGCGTGCGATGGGGATTCCCCGACGATCGCGTGCTGCCGAAGTCGGCCTCGGCTCATCAGGTCGGCGACCAGCTGCGCCGCGACTTCGTCAACAACTCCGACGCCGCGGTGACCGTCGTCGTAGGCGACACCGACGGCGTCAGCGCATCCGACATCGACAGGTATGCCGCCGACCTGTCCCGCGTGCTCGACGTGTCCGCGGTGTCTGCCCCGACGGGAACCTTCGTCGACGGCAACCGAATTGGTCCGCCGTCGGCGCCTGCCGGACAAATCCCGGGCAGCGCATTCCTCACTGTCGAAAGCTCGGCCCCGCTGTTCTCCGACCAGTCGGAAAGTCAGCTCGACCGCCTGCATGAGGTGCAAGGCCCCGCAGGCAGACACGTCGACATGACCGGAACCGCGCAGACCAACCGGGACAGCGTCGACGCTATCGGCACGCGGCTGCCACTGGTGCTCGCGCTCATCGCCGTCATCATGTTCGTGCTCCTGTTCCTGCTGACCGGCAGCATCGTGATGCCGCTAAAAGCGATGGCGCTCAACATCCTTTCGCTGACCGCGGCGTTCGGTGCCCTGGTGTGGATATTCCAGGACGGCCATCTCGGTGCGCTCGGCACCACGCCGACCGGGACATTGGTGGCCAACATGCCCGTGCTGTTGTTCTGCATCGCGTTCGGCCTTTCGATGGACTACGAGGTGTTCCTTGTCGCGCGCATCCGCGAGTTCTGGCTGGCGTCGGGCAGAACTCGGGCCGACAACGACCAGAGCGTGGCCCGTGGCATCGCCCACACCGGACGGATCATCACCGCGGCCGCGCTCATCATGTCGATCTCGTTCGCCGCGTTGATCGCCGCGGATGTGTCGGTCATGCGGCTGTTCGGCCTTGGCTTGACGCTGGCGATAATTGTTGACGCCACATTGGTGCGGATGGTGCTGGTGCCCGCGTTCATGCACGTTATGGGCCAATGGAATTGGTGGGCACCCCGGTGGTTGGGCTCGGTGCACCGGCGTCTTGGTTTCAACGAAGGCGTAACACGTAAGACCCAGGAACAAGACAGCGGGGAGATCGAACCGACGAGACCCGGCCACCGTGTCTAGTGAGTGAGTGTTATTGCAGGCGTACATGGAGTGGTTCCACCGAACCGCTACAGCCAGGATGAGATCACCCAGACGTTCCTCGAGACGCCGGGCTTCGCCGAATTCGAGCAGATTGTGCGCAGCCTGCACGCCAATTCGAAGGTCGACGGCCGACATCTGATCCTTCCGATCGGTGAGTACGCGACGCTCGGCGACTTCGGCGAAACCAACGACCTTTTCATCGAGCACGCGGTCGAACTGGGCTGCGCGGCATTGTCGGGCGCCCTCGAGGACGCCGGCCTGCAGCCGCAGGATGTCGACCTCATCGTCACGACGACGGTCACCGGCATCGCTGTGCCATCGCTGGATGCCCGCATCGCGGGGCGACTGGGGCTGCGGCCCGACGTGCGGCGCGTGCCGATCTTCGGCCTTGGCTGCGTGGCAGGCGCGGCGGGCGTCGCGCGGCTGCACGACTATCTACGTGGCGCACCCGACGATGTCGCCGTGCTGGTGGCCGTCGAGGTGTGCTCGCTGATGTATGCGTCGGCTGAGCCCGAAATGGCCACTCTCGTCGGCAGCGCGTTGTTCGGTGACGGCGCCGCCGCGGTCGTCGCCGTCGGCGAGCATCGCGGCCTTCAGGACGGCATGGCCGGGCCCGATGTGCTGGCGACGCGCAGCCGCCTCTACCCCGACTCGCTCGGCACGATGGGTTGGAACGTCGGCGCATCCGGCTTCCAGCTGGTGCTGTCCCCCGATCTGCCTGATCTCATCGAGCAATACCTCGCCGACGACGTCACCGGCTTCCTTGCCGAGCATGGTCTGACGATCGACGACATCGGTTCGTGGGTGTCGCACCCCGGCGGCCCGAAGGTTCTCGAGTCGATCAACACCGCGCTGGACCTTGACGACGACGCGCTGGAGTTGTCGTGGCGCTCCCTGAGTGAGATCGGCAATATCTCGTCGGCATCGGTGCTGCACATTCTGCGCGACGCGCGCGCCAAGCCGCCGCCGAGCGGGACACTGGGCCTGATGATGGCGATGGGCCCCGGGTTCTGCGCGGAACTGGTGCTGTTGCGCTGGCACTGAACATGATCTGGTATGTGGTGTTGATCGCCGCGGTGGCGGTCGAACGGGTGGCGGAACTGGTTGTGTCGCAGCGCAATCTGTCGTGGAGCCGGAGTCGCGGAGGGGTCGAGTTCGGCGCACGACACTATCCCGCTATGGTGGCGTTGCACACCGGTCTGCTGGCGGGATGTGTGGTGGAGGCGTTGTATCGTCCGTTCCTGCCCGCGCTGGGTTGGCCGATGCTGGCAGTCGTGCTGGCCGCGCAGGGCCTGCGCTGGTGGTGCATCACGACACTGGGCCACCAGTGGAACACCCGCGTCGTCGTCATCCCGGATGCGGTGCGGGTGACCAACGGCCCGTACCGGTTCTTCTCCCACCCGAACTACGTCGCGGTGGTCGTCGAAGGGATCGCGCTGCCGCTTGTGCACACCGCGTGGGTAACCGCGGTGGTGTTCACGGCGCTCAATGCCGTTGTGCTGCAGACTCGTATCCGGGTCGAGAACACCGCGCTGGCGAGTCTGAAATGATCGACCTGCTTGTGGCGGGCGGCGGGCCGGCCGGGCTGGCCACCGCGATCCTCGGCGCCAATGCAGGTCTGGAGGTTGTCGTAGTCGAGCGACGCCGCGGACCCGTCGACAAGGCGTGCGGTGAGGGACTGATGCCGCATACCCTCGCGCTGCTGGCCGCCCTCGGGGTGGATCCACCCGGCAAGTCGTTCCACGGCATCACCTATCTCGACGGCCGGCACCGCGTAACCGGACGATTTCGCGGGGGCGCCGGGCGCGGAGTGCGCAGGACAGCCTTGCACGCCGGGTTGTTGGAGGCGGCGACGGCGGCCGGCGTTCGCGTCGAGCACGGCGATGTCGGGCCGGTGAGCCAAGACGCAACGTCGGTGCAGTGCAGCGGTTTTCACGCCCGCTACCTGGCCGCCGCCGATGGATTGCACTCACCCATCCGCGCCGCGCTCGACCTGGCGCGGCCGGACCATGGCCAACGGCGGTGGGGAATCCGCCGTCATCATTTGATGACGCCGTGGAGCGACTTCGTCGAGGTGTACTGGTCCGACGACGCGGAGGCCTACGTGACGCCCGTCGCCGACGACTGCGTCGGCGTCGCGATCCTCACCTCGCGCAAGGGCGGTTTCGATGCGCACCTTGACGAATTTCCCGCCCTCCAAGAACGACTGCGCGGTTGCACGCACGACCCTGACCGTGCGGCGGGCCCGTTGCGGCAACGGGTGCGCAGCCGAACGGCGGGAAGGGTGATGCTGGTCGGTGACGCCGCAGGCTATGTCGACGCCTTGACGGGCGAGGGTCTCGGCATCGCGTTCGGCGCGGCGGAACTGTTGGTGGAATCCGTGACAACGGACCGGCCGCAGGATTACGACCGACGCTGGCGCCGAATGTCGCGCCGCTACCGATTGCTGACGGCGGCGGTGCTACAGGCCAGTGCGATACGGCCGCTGCGGACGCGGATTGTGCCTGCGGCAGCGCGGTTTCCAGGCGTATTCGGCGGCGCCGTCAACCTGCTGGCCGAATAGCGCTGACGGGCGCCTGCCGGGCCGCTCGGACACGAATGCGTCCACCGTTGCGCGGCACCATGATGACGTGCTTGACCTTCTGCCGTTCGTCGGCGGCCGTCGTGGTGGCCAATTCGACCCGACGCAGAATCTCGCGAAGAACCACCCGCATCTCGACCATCGCGAAAGTCGCACCGAGGCAACGGCGATTTCCGCCGCCGAACGGGAACCACGTCGTCGGGCTCAACGTCGCACCAACCATTCGGCCGGGGTCGAACCGCTCCGCGTCGGGGTACACGTCGGAATCGCTGTGCACCAAGCCAATTCCTGGGACGACCATGACCCCGGCGGGCAACTGATAGCCGGCCAGCTCCACCGGCTCTTTCAGTACCCGGCCCACGTCGTACACCACAGGGCGGATGCGCAGCGTCTCCTTGGTCACCGCGTCGAGATACTCGTCGCCTGCCGCGTCACCCGCGTCCGCCGCGTGCTGCGCCTTGGCAAGCGCCGCAGGATGGCGGGTCAGCCGTTCCAGGACCCACGACAATCCGGTCGCGGTCGTGTCGTGGCCCGCGACGAGCAGCGTCATCAGCTGGTCGCGCAGTTCGCGGTCACTTAGCGTGCGCCCGTCTTCGTCGGTGGCACGCACCAGCATGGCCAACACGTCGGTGCGCTCGGCCAGGTTCGGGTCGCCCCGACGCTCGGCGATCTCGGCATACAGCAAGCGGTCCGCTTCATCGATGCGCTCACGCAGCGCTCGCCAGGGGCGGCGGCGCTGCAGGTCCGGGCGCGCAATCGCAAGCGACGCCCACTGACTCACGCTGAGCAGCTTCGGCATCACGGCCCGCAGCGCGGCCAGTCGCGCCGGGTCGCTGGCACCGATCACCGTCCGCAAGATCACCTCGAGCGTGATCTCGGACATCTTCGGCCCCACCGAGAACGGTTGACCCACCGGCCAACTCGCGATGTTCGTCGCCGCAATGTCGGCCATCAGCTCGGCTTGCCTGGCGACGGCGTCCCGGTGAAACGGCGGCAACATCAGGCGGCGGCGGTCGCGATGCACGTCGTCGTCGATGACCAGCACCGAGCTGTCACCGAGCAGCCCGCCCAGCATCGCGTTCGCCTCGCCTGCGTGAAACACGCTCGGGTCGCCCGCGAACACCTTCTTGATCTCGGCGGGATCGGCCAGGTACACCATCGGCGGAATCGTCAGGGCGCGGATCGTGAACACCTTGCCGTAGCGATGCCGACACGCGGTCACGAACCGGGGCCAGTACCGCACGAAGATGAAGGTTTGGAGCCACTTCGGAAGCCGGGGCCCCGGTGGCAGCGCGGTCGAGGCTATTTGACTCATGCCTAACAGGCTACCGTGGATGCATGGCTGACGAGGTGACGATCGAAGAAGACGGTCCGCTACTGCTCATCGGCGTCAACAGGCCCGACGCGCACAACCTGTGGAACCTCGAGGTGATCCAGGCGGTGTGCCGCGCGTGCAAACGGCTGGCCGATGCCGAGCACCTGCGCGTCGGCGTGATCTTCGGTCACGGCCGGCTGTTCACCGCCGGACTCGACCTCGCGTCGGTGGCGCCGCTGATCGCCACCGGTGATGTCGGCGCGCTGTTTCCCGAAGACGGCCTTGATCCATGGAACTTCTTCGGCGAACCCTGTCCGAAGCCGATCGTCGTTGCGGTGCATGGCAGATGCAACACGCTCGGAATCGAGCTCGCGCTGGCGTCGCAGCTTGCGGTGGCGGCCGAGGGCACCCGCTTTGCGCAACTCGAGGTGGCGCGCGGCATCTTTCCCCTCGGTGGGGCAACGTTCCGGTTGCCTGCCCGCCTCGGCGCCGCAGGCATGCGGTATCTGCTGACGGCCGAACTGTTCGACGCGGACGCCGCGCTGAAGGCCGGTCTCGTCAACGAAGTCGTGCCGGAAGGCAGGCACCTGGACCGTGCCATCGAAATCGCCAGGCTGATTGCCGCGAACGCTCCGCTGGCGGTGCAGGCGGCGCTCGCGTCCGCGCGCGCCGCTGAGCGGGCATCTCGTGATGCCGCATCGGCGGTATTGCTCGAATGGAACCAGACCGTGCTCGGAAGCCGAGATGCCGCCGAGGGCGTCAGCGCCTTCATCGAGCGCCGCGACCCCAACTTCGAGGGCCGTTAGTTCGCAGGCGGCAACTGGCGAAGGCCGTCGGCTCCGTGCAGTTCTGGGTGTCGTTCCCGTTCCGTCATCATTTGTTGACGCTCCACAGACGACACAACCGATGCCGGGGCCATGTCGGACTCGACCGGCTCGGTGACCACGGACCCATGCTCCTCCGAGTGAACGCTCACCTTGTGCGTGCGCTTGAGCGAGAAGTGAATCTCCTCCGTCTCTTCGAACACCTGACGCGCGCTGCGCAGCGGCTTGGTCGTGGTGTCGATCGCAGTCGCGATAATCGGTGGCACGAACGGGCGGAGCCACCGGGCCGCGGCCTTGGTGACATCCGGGATCGTCGGGATCAGCGACGTCCCCGGCTTCTCGTTGGCTTCGACGAGCGCAGGCAGGTTGTCCGACGTTTCCGCTGCAGGCAGTTCTTGCGTCGGCTTGATGACCCGCTCCGATTGCGCCTGCACCGGCGCCTCGAGCGCCTCGACGACGCGGCGGCGGTGCTGCTCGCGCTCGATCTCCGCCTGCGCCTCGACTGCGATCCGGGCACTGGCCAATTGCTGCTCGGCCCACAGTGTTTCGACGGCCGCGCGAACCTCGGCTCGCTTGACCGCGATCGCGGTGTCGGCCTCCAGTTCGGCACGCTCGACCTCGGCGCGGGCGGCCGCACCGCGATCCTGGCTTGTCTGGCCACGCCACAGCTTGAGGATCAGCGGCAAGAGGATCAGCAGCGCGAAGAACGCGATCGTCACCAGTCGCAGCAGCATCGCGCCTGGGCTCGCAAGGGTGTGCTCGTTCATCGCAGTCCAGCGCGCGCCGAGGCCTTTGTCAACGTCCGTCATCGCGGTCACGCGCGCCTGCTGCAGCGCCTGCTCACCCGCGGCCATCTCGGAGTCAAGGCCGGGCGCCGCGCGGTCGCGGTTGGTCACGGCGGTGTCCAACTCCCGCTGGGTATCGGCGAGAAAGTCCTTCGCCGTTCGTGTTTCGGGCCCCGTGCCGGGCACGCCGGTGATGTGGGTCTGCGGGCAGGCCGGCGAGGGGTTGTACTCGCAGCGCGCGACGACGAGTGCTTCGTCGCGCTGACGGCTGGCCTGATCTACGGCGGCGTCGAGTGCGGTACGTGCCTGGCGCGTGCGGTCGAGTTCGGCCGAAGCCTGCGCGACGGCGGGTGTGGCGTCGGCGCTGCGTGCGGCGCGCTCGTCGAGAAGCCGGTCGATCGAGCCCGAGAACAGCACGACCGCGGCGAGTTCACCGACGACGGCACCGACGGCGACGGCGACGGCAGCGCGCCCGGCCACGCCCGACCAGCCCCGCGTCGGGCCGCTGGCTACCGCGCGGGCGATCGCGCCGATCAGCACGCCGAAGGCGAACGTCAACGGCACGGTGAGTGCCATCGGCGCGTGCGTCGCCTCGGCGACGACCAGCGTCGAGACCAGCCAGGTCAGCGCTGCTGCAAGCAGCACGACAACGTCGGCAATTCTGTTGGTAGACACGGAAACTCTCTCCCCCACTTCGCGCCCGTCACGCCGGTGCGATTTCGCCCGAAATTCTCTCACAGCGCGCCGATCGGGGCGCTTCGGCCGCGACTCGCGGTACCAAGAAAGCGCCAAGAATTCGTCAAGGCGTCTCCGACATACTTGCCGCGACCTGGGAAGGAACCAAACGTGAAGCAGACTTCAGGCCTCGTCGCGCTGGCGGCAATGATGCTGGCCGCGTGCTCGTCGACCACTACGACCGCGGTGCATGGCACATCGAGCAGCGCAGCAGCACCGGCGCCGACGACTGCACCCACGACGGTCCAGCACGCGGTGGCGCACGGTGCCGAGGCACCGATCGGGGCCGTTCCCTGGTCGGAGGTCGGCCCTGGCTGGATGCTCGCCATGTGGAGCCCGGCGGCCCCCACAAAAGCAGGCGCGGAACCTCCTGCGGGCGACCCCCCGCCAACCACGCTGTACCTGGTCAACCCCGAGGGCGGCCGCTACGCGCTCACCACATTCCCGGCGCGGGGCGACGGTGGAAGCCCCCAGTTGGTCGATTGGTCGGGCGATGGCAGCCGCGCCCTGTTCTACGAGGGAATCGACAGGGACCGGAAGGTGGTCGAGGTCGACTTGCGCACCGGTACGCAGACCACATTCACGGTCAAGGACGGCTACAGCACCACGCCTCGCTACACCCTGCCCGAGGGCAAAGCGGTGCTGCTGGCCAAGTCCAACGACGTCGACGGCCCGCCGTCGCTCAAGCGGGTCGACCTTGCCGGAAATGACCAGCTGACCTACCCGGTGGAGCAATTCGGAAGCAAGTTCGGGCCCGAGTTCCTCTCCACACCCGACGGCACACGGCTGGTGATCGGCAGCGAAACCGGCGGGCTCGCTGTCATGGGCAACGACGGGACAGGCGTCAAGACACTGTCAGTCCCTGGACAGGGGTACTGCACACCCACCCGCTGGTGGGACAAGGAGGCAACGGTCACCGTCGCCGACTGCCACGGCCCCGAATTCAGCACCTCACGGCTGTGGCTTGTCCCCATCGACGGCGGCACACCGACGGCTCTGACCGAACCGAACAACGGTCAGCAAGGCGAGGTCCTCGGCGCCGAGACCGCGTGGCTGCTCCCCGAAGGCACGTACGTGCAGGCCCTCGGCGCATGCGGGTACAGGTTTCTCGCCAAGCGCGACGACGCCAGCAGGACACTGACCAAAGTCTCGGTGCCCAATGTCGATGACCACAAGAGCGTCGACGTCCTCGGCGTCTACCACGGCCACCTCGAACTCCAGGCATCGCTTTCATGCGGGGACGGCGAGGCGCTGCTCGACTACGACCCGGCCGCAGGCACGTCGACCGTGTTGCTCGGACCGACGGTCAACGGCGGCAGCATCGTGCATGCGATGGTCTACCCGGGCTACAAGTAGCGAAAGTCCTTGGCGCAGACACACAGGAACAAACGGTTGCCTGGCGGTTCCAGCGACTACATAATCAGCCGGTGCCCAAACTGAAGAGTCGTTTTCGCGCGTTCGCCGTAACCTTGATCTCGGTATTACCTTTGCTAACAATTCCGGTCGCCGTCGCCGATCCACCACAGGGCGCAAGCATCACCGGCATCGAGCACGTGAACGATCGCTGGGACAAGGTCTCGGTCTTCTCCCCGTCGATGAACAAGGTCATCGTCAACGACGTCTTCAAGTCCCCGAAGTCGGGGTCGCCCACCTTCTATCTGCTGCCCGGCATCGACGGCGGCGACAACCTCGACCCGGGCGCTGACTTCGCGCCGGGCACCAAGAGCTGGTTCGGGTTCACCGACCTCCAGGGCTTCTTCGGCAACAAAAACGTCAACGTCGTCTCCCCGCTCGGCGGCCAGTTCAGCTGGTTCACCAACTGGGTCAACGACGGCAGCAAGCAATACCAGACCTACATGACGCAGGAGCTGCCGCCGCTGATCAACAAGCAGTACAAGACCAGCGGCAGGAACGCGGTCGGCGGCTTGTCCAGCACCGGTGGCACCGCAGTCGATTACGCCATTCAGGCACCGGGGCTCTATCGGGCCGTCGGCTCGTACAGCGGGTTCCTGACACCGAACTCGGGTGCCCAGGATGTATCGCTGACGCTCGGTGGTGGCGGCGCGAACTCCGCCGACATGTGGGGCCCGCCCGGCGGGCCGCTGTGGGTGCAGCACGACCCGTCGTTGAACGTCGGGAAACTCAAGGGCGTCGCGGTCTGGGTCGGCGCCTCCGGCGGCGGGCAGGGCGACGTCGACAGGTTGCCCCCCGGCACCAACAACTTCACCGGCGGGATGATCGAGGGCATCGTCGCGGACAGCACGAGGCAGTTCGCCGATGCCGCAAAAGCCGCAGCAGTACCGGTTACTTACGTGGTCCGGCCCGAGGGCTCCCACTCGTGGGGCCTGTTCGAGTCGGAGATGCAGGAGTCCTGGAACACCACCATCGGACCGGCGCTGGGGGTCTAATCGCCGGTGCGCGTGAAGGTTTCGTCGAAATCGACGCTTGCCGCGCACGGCTCCGTCTGTTGTTGGTGACCGTTGCCGGTGAGCAGCGCGATCGGATTTTGTAGCGGTTGAGGCAGTGGGTACTGCCCGGTTTTTGTGACACGCATCGAGGCGCCGTTGCCGGGGCATTTGCTTTCCAAGGCGGTGTCCAAGACCCAGTTCCCGCCGTCGAATACCAGCGCTTCCACCGTGCCGATTGGTGCGTGGAAGAAACTCATGCACCGATCGCCGGTGCGCAGGCAGTCGGTACTGACCGAGAAGTCTGACTCTTGTTGCGGGCTACCGTTTTTGAAGGTTCGCATCTCGTGGTAGCGGCCGCGGAGCGCTTCGGCCGGCGACACCACCCGCGACGGCAGCGTCCCCGGGTCGGGGAGGCTGTTGTTGGCGTCGAGGTCTCCCGTGCGGGTGAAGGTCACGTTGTTCTTGCCCCCGCAGGCATTGGCGGCAGTCGCGGTGTATTCGCCTGCCAGGGTGCCGTCGGGACGCGGTTGCAGCTTGAACACCTCCCAGGTTTCGGCTTGAGCGTCCCGGCACGGGCCTGCGCCGATGGCTACCCCAACCCAGCTCCCGCCCACCTCGTCGAACACCACGTCCGTTGCGAAGGTGAGTTCGCCGCTCAGCCGTGACGCCGTGGCCACACACCCGGTGGGCTCGCATGCCGAGCGCACGGCGTAGGTGCCCGTTGAGGTTGCCGCGCCCGCGGTCGGCACACCGTCGAGACTCATGGGCGGGCTGAAGTCGACTCTGTAGTTGCCGGTGAAGGGGCCACTATTAGGAGTGGGGGCGGCGGCCGGCGTGGCGGGCTGATCGGGGTGTTGGGTAAGCCTGACGCCCACAAACACAACGCCTGCGAGGACCAGCAACGCACCGGCCACCGCGGCGGCAATGACACCGATGCGCCGCCCCTCGACAACCGGGGCAGGCGGTGCTTCCTGCGGCCACACCGGATCAGGTGAGGCATACGCCGGCCAAACCGGCGTCGCCCCGCCGAGGGAGGGTTGAGTGTCCTGAGTCGACAGCGCGATCTGGGTATCCGCGGTCGACGAAACCATCGGCCCGATGTGGCGGGTCAACTCGTCGACGAACTGCTGACAACTACCAAACCGATCAGCGGGCGACTTGGCCATCGCCACCGCGAACACCGGATCCAATCCAGCCAACTCCGCGCGACACGCACCAATCGACGGCGGCGCGGCGCTGACGTGACACGTAATCACCACCGCAGGATTCGATGCGTCGTACGGAGGCACACCAGCCAACAAATGAAACGCAGTGCACGCCAACGCATATTGATCAGCACGCCCATTCAGCGACTCGCCCTTGAGCTGCTCAGGAGCGGCATAAGCCACCGTGCCCACGGCCATATTCGTCGCCGTCAACCCCGTCGGATCATCAACAAGGCGGGCAATACCGAAATCAGCAAGAAACACCCGTCGCGGCTGATCATCCGGCTCCGTCAACAAAATGTTGGCCGGCTTGACATCCCGATGCAACAACCCCCGATGATGGGCGTAATCCAACGCCGAGGCCACCGCCGAAACAATCGGCAACGCCTCACTAACGGGCAACCCACCGGAGAACTGCTGACACAACACTCGCGCGTCGGTACCGGCCACATAGGTCATCGAGATCCAAAACTGCCCATCCTGCTCACCGCGGTCATATATGCCAACGATGTTTGGATGAGACAGGCTGGCTGCCAACTCCGCCTCGCGCACGAACCGCGCCCGAAACTCCGGATTGACGGTCAACTCCGCAGGCAACACCTTCAACGCGTCCTCACGCGGCAACCGCGGATGCTTCGCCAAATACACCGTGCCCATCGCCCCAGTGCCCAACACCCGCAGAATCGTGTACCCCGCGAACACCTGCCCAACCGCAAGCGACATGGCCAAATCCTAGAGGCGCACGAAGTGTTCGCCGCGTGAGCTAGCTGTTGAGTTCACGGCGCTCCTCGTTGATTCACCGTGGGCGGCGCGTCCTGATACACGGGGCAGGTGGTCTCGATCCTGAAGGTGTGCCACTGCGACTCCCCCGGGTTCGGTGGCATGCGCCCACTGAAGTTGAAGGTGTCGTCGACCTTGGTCGCCGTGACCTCTCGAGCGTCGGCGACGAAACCGGCCATTTCGTCGTAGCGCAGTCCCAGCCTCTGGACGACCAGTCGGCCCTGCTGTGTGAATTGCACTCGAACCGTCCGCTTTTGTCCGCCGTCCACCAGGATCACCAGGCCGCCGTCGGGTTGCTTGGTACAAACCACGTCACTGGTCTCGATGCTGCGACTAGCCCCGTCGAAGTCGATCGACGTCACTACGTTCGGACCCGACTGGCAGGCAACGAGTCCAGCCGAGAACAGCACGGCGACGAAACTCGCCATCGAGCGGCAGTGCGGACGGTCGCAGCGCATGGCCGCAGTATGCTGCGGCGGCGCTTCTGGCCACGACAAATAGGGAATCTTCCCCATCAATTGTGCCCGCGCGCCACAGACGCGTTTTTGGGATCGGTAGCCGGTGGCGCGGTGTCGACTTGGCGCAAGAGCCGCGGCCTGCGGCGAACCAAACAAAGGACAAGCCAGTGAAGAACAACCACGTCGTCGCCATCGTGCTAGGGGCGGGAGCCGCGTTGTTGGCCCTATCGTTCCTCGTCCGCTTCGTCCTCCTGAGCGAGTACGGCGTATCCGGTGGATGGATCTTCTTCGGGCTTCCTTTCGGGGGCATCGGGTTGTTCGTCCTACTGCTGCGACTCGGGGTCCTCAATTCCGGCGGCAGGTCAACCGGCTCGGGTCCGTCTTGGCCCCAGAACATCGGCGTGCAGACGCCGCCTGCCTGGTCACCGCAGCAGGCGCCAACGGCTTCCCAGCGCCTGCAGGAACTCGACAGCATGCGCGCGAGTGGCGCAATCTCCGAATCCGAGTACACCGCGAGGCGCCAGCAGATCCTCTCGTCCCTCTGACACCAATTGCTGCACAGGAGGTATCCACGTGGAGGTGGACGTCCGGCTCTAAGATGGCTAGGTCAGCTACGAAGCCACACCGAGGAGTCCCGCCGAGGTGCCCAACTCGCGAAATGAGCGGATGGCGACCTGGTGAGTGCCCCGATCATCGACCCCGTCATCCCCGCCGAACAGGCGCAAAGAAACCCCATCGCCAAGTGGATCCGCCGGTTGGCGGTCCCCATCATTCTCGGCTGGATCGCGCTGATCGTGGTGCTGTCGATGACCGTGCCGACGCTCGAAAAAGTTGGCGAGATGCAGGCGGTGTCGATGTCCCCCAAGGACGCGCCGTCAGTAGCGGCGATGATGCGCGTCGGCAAGGTCTTCCAAGAGTTCGATTCCGACAGCTCGGCGATGATCGTCCTGGAGGGTCAGCAGCCGCTCGGGCCGGAGACCCACCGGTTCTACGACGACATGATCGCCAAGCTGCGGGCCGACAAAAAACACGTCCAGCACATTCAGGACTTCTGGGGCGACCCGCTGACAAGTGCCGGAGCGCAGAGCGAGGACGGCAAAGCCACATACGTGCAGGTTTATCTCGCCGGGAACATGGGCGAGGCTCTCGGCAACGAGTCGGTCACCGCGGTTCAGAAGCTCATTTCGGGAATGACGCCGCCGCCGGGCGTCAAGGTCTTCGTGACCGGCGGGCCGGCCATGCAGGCGGATCAACAGAACGCAGGCAACTCAAGCATCAAAATCATCGAGTTCGTGACGGTGGGCGTCATCATCTCGATGCTGTTGTTCTTCTATCGCTCGATCGTCACGGTCGTGCTCGTCTTGGCGATACTGATAATGAGCCTGTCGGCGACCCGTGGGGTGGTGGCGTTCCTCGGCTTCCACAACTTGATCGGGTTGTCGACGTTCGCGACTCAGCTGTTGGTAACCCTCGCGATCGCTGCGACGACCGACTACGCGATCTTCTTGATCGGCCGCTACCAGGAAGCCCGCACTGTCGGTGAAGATCGCGAATCGGCGTACTACACAATGTTCCACGGGACCGCCCACGTGGTGCTGGGCTCGGGCTTGACGATCGCAGGCGCGACGTTCTGCCTATCCTTCACGCGATTGCCGTACTTTCAGACGCTGGGCATCCCGCTCGCGGTCGGCATGGTCGTCGCGGTGCTTGTGGCGCTGACACTTGGGCCCGCGATCATCACGGTCGCGAGCCGCTTCAAACTGCTAGAGCCCAAGCGCGCCATGCGGATTCGCTTTTGGCGGCGCCTGGGCGCCGCCGTCGTCCGGTGGCCGGGCTTGATCCTGACGTTGACGATCCTTCTCGCCTTGGTCGGTCTGCTCACCCTGCCGGGCTACCAACCCAGCTACAACGACCGCAACTACCTGCCCCCCGACCTCCCGGCGAACGAGGGATTCGCAGCGGCCGAACGACATTTTCCCGTCGCGCGGATGAACCCCGAAATGCTGCTCGTGGAAACAGATCACGACCTTCGGAACTCGGCAGACTTCCTGGTGATCGAGCGGATCGCCAAGGCCGTGACCAAGGTGCCAGGCATCGGAAGGGTGCAGGCGATCACCCGTCCTGAAGGTAAACCCTTGAAGTTCAGCACAATTCCGGCTCAGATCAGCATGGGCGGCACCTTTCAGGAGATGAACCGCTCATACATGCAGAAGACGATGGACAACATGCTGGTGCAGGCCAACGACTTGCAGACGACCATCGACACGATGACGAAGATGAACTCGTTGATGGGACAGATGGCCGCCGTCACGCATTCCATGGTGGCCAGGACGCGCGACTTGACCATCGACATCGCCGAATTACGCGATCACATCGGCGATTTCGACGACTTCTTCCGCCCGATTCGCAACTACCTGTACTGGGAGCCCCACTGCTACGACATTCCCCTCTGCTGGTCCATGCGGTCGGTCTTCGACACACTCGACGGCGTCGACACCACGACCGATGACGTCCAGGCTCTGTTGCCCGACTTGGAACGACTCGATTCCCTGATGCCGCAGCTGATGGCGGTGATGCCGCCGCAGATCGAGACGATGAAGAAGATGCAGACGATGATGCTCTCCCAGCACTCCAGCCAGGCGAGTCAGCAGGATCAGCAGGCCGCGATGACCGAAAACCAGAGCGCCATGGGTGATGCGTTCAACGACTCCCACAACGACGACACCTTCTACCTGCCGCCGGAGATCTTCGACAACAAGGACTTCAAGCGTGGCATGGACAACTTCATCTCCCCAGACGGGCACGCGGTCCGGTTCATCATTTCCCACGAACAGGATCCGCTGAGCGCGGATGGCATCAATCGCATCGACGCCATCAAGACCGCCGCATTTGAAGCCATCAAGGGCACGCCTTTGGAGGGATCAAGGGTTTACCTCGGCGGCACCGCCTCCACCTTCAAGGACATGCAGGAGGGCAACGCGTACGACCTCATGATCGCAGGAGTCGCCGCGCTGACACTGATCTTCATCATCATGCTGATCATCACGCGCAGTCTCGTCGCCGCGGGCGTCATCGTCGGCACCGTGGTGCTGTCGCTCGGCGCATCCTTCGGGCTGTCAGTTCTGCTCTGGCAGCACCTGATTGGCTTGGACCTGCAGTTCATGGTGATGGCGATGGCGGTCATCATCCTGTTGGCCGTCGGCGCCGACTACAACTTGCTGTTGGTGGCGCGGATGAAGGAGGAGATACCGGCCGGGATCAACACCGGAATCATCCGTGCCATGGGCGGCAGCGGATCGGTGGTTACCGCGGCAGGCATGGTGTTCGCGTTCACCATGATGTCGATGTCGGTCAGCGCCATGGTCGTGGTCGCCCAAATGGGCACGACGATCGGGATGGGCCTGTTGTTCGACACCTTGGTGATTCGCGCATTCATGACGCCGTCGATCGCGGCGCTACTTGGTCCCTGGTTCTGGTGGCCACAGATCGTGCGGCAGCGGCCCGCGCAGGCAAGGCGCCGGGCGACGCCGTCGCGATCGCGCCCAATGACTTCGTCGGACGAAGGAGCCGCCGACGCCCAATACAGGTAAGACCCCACCGACCGACCCTCTGACGCCCCGCGAGCGCCGCGCCATATGGGTAGTTGGCGCCATTTCCTTCGTCGCGATTGCCGTGGGCGCGACGGTATGGGAGACGACGGGCCAGTCTTCGAGCTCTGTTCGATCCGGCCAGACCTGCGTGACCGTCGCAATGGCAAGCTCGATGGGCGGCGGGGTCGAGCACGCATGTGGTGCGGCAGCACGCGACTGGTGTCACGCCTCCTACGTCCAGCACGACGCCCACGCTGAAGCGGTTCAGGCTCAGTGCCGGGTCGCGGGAATTCTGCCCGAGACGACAACGCCGGCCACTTAGTGCGGCCGGTTGCTTCTCTGGCCATCAGTGAAGCCTTTGATATCGCGTTCCCATTGCACCCGGCGGATGCGGTTGAGCGGCGAGCGCACCATACCGACCGCAGCAGTTAGTCCGAGCGCTGCAACAAGCCAGATTCCCGCACCGAAGCCGACCGCGTCCAACCCGGCCTGAGACGGCGGTGTCGGCGCGACGACCGGTGTCCCTGCGTCATCGACCCAGACATCGATGTGGTCACCGGCGCTGGTCCCGCGATCTCTGTTCACCCAACCGGTGTGGGCGACCTGAACTTCGCCGCCCCTGGCGCCGTCCGCGGCGACCAGCCACATCGCGAGGGCGGTAACGCCGGTTGAGTGCGGCTGACGCGGGCGCGGGCGCACTTCGACCACCGTCGCCGTCACGGAGTGGCGTGCCAGGGACTGCTCCGCGTAGAGCCGGGCGTGCGATCTGTAGACGGCCGCGCCAGCCGCAGCGCAGACCGGAGCCGCGGCCAGCGCCACCAGCATCGCGAACACGATCACGCACGCCTCGGTCCGATCGGTCCAGCGAAGTAGCGGATTGCGACCAAAGGCGCGCGAAATCCACCGACTTCGGAAACGAAGCGAAAAGGTGTGCATGACGACTCCTGCGGCCGATGAAAGGCACATGCGTCGACGGCTTAATTGTCGTCCGCCCGGACCCCAATTTTCAAGTGTCTAATTCCCGAGATCACCACAATTGACAGCTACTCGCCCGGACTCAAGCTCACGCACGAAAAGACATGGGCAGCAAGCTATTTCATCGACATCTCGACAGCAAGGCCCAACCGGCAGGGCTGGAACAGCGAATCTCCTGTGTAATTACGGAACGGAATCTGCGAATTGCCATTGAATCACCTGAAAGAACGCCGTGCGTAATTCCGATCCGAAATCCAGATTTAACAATTGATAATCCAAAAGAAACGCCCGCAGCGTAAGTATTTGGCCACTCGTGTGCGTCGACAGCGCAGCAACCGAAGGGCGGACCTGGATGAACCCGTATCCCGATTGGCTTAACCCAGGAGACAACGCCTGGCAGTTGGTGGCCGCAACTCTGGTCGGCCTGATGAGCATCCCGGGCATCGCAGTGTTGTACGCGGGCATCGTCCAAAAGAAGTGGGCCGTCAACACGATGCTGATGGCCTTCACTGGGTTTTCTTTGGTCCTGGTGGTGTGGGTGCTGTGGGGCTTCAAGATGGGCTTCGGGGATCCGATGAAGCTCGGCCCGGGAATCCTGGGGTCCTTCGTAGGCAGTCCGCGCAGCATCCTGGGCACCGCCAACCAGGGTCAGGCGGTCATCCCACTACTCGACGGTGCGATGCCGAAGTTCCGGTTCTCCGAGAGCACGCTGGCGTACTTCCAATTCGTGTTCGCGGCGATCACCCCGCTTCTGTTCCTTGGCAGCGTGGTGGGCCGGATGAACTTCAAGGTGTGGCTGATCTTCGTGCCGCTGTGGTCGACGTTCGCCTACTCGATCAACGCCTTCCTGGTGTGGGGTGGCGGCTTCTGGGGCCAGGCGCACGCCGGTGCCAGCAGTTTGTTTAGCACCGGGGCGCTGGACTACTCCGGCGGGTACGTGATCCACCTGGCCGCCGGCGTCAGCGGGTTCGTCGCCGCCGCGGTGATCGGGCCGCGGTTGAACCGCGACCGCGAACGGGCGGTGCCGAACAACCTGCCGATGGCCGCCGTCGGAGCGGGCATCCTGTGGCTGGGCTGGAACGGCTTCAACGGCGGCGACCCGTACTTCGCCGGTACCAACGCGTCGCTGGCCGTGCTCAACACCAACCTCTGCACCGCGGTGGCATTGCTGACCTGGGTGATTTGGGACATCTTCGCCAGCCGCGAGCGCAAGCCCACCTTCCTTGGCGCGGTCAACGGGATGATCGTCGGCCTGGTCGGCATCACTCCCGCCGCAGGCTTCGTGAACAGCTTCGGCGCCATCATCATCGGCGTAGTGGCGTCCTCGCTGGTGTGGATGTCCTGGAACTGGCTGGGCCGCACCAAACCGTTCAAGAAGGTGGACGACACCCTCGGGGTCATCCACACCCACGGTGTGGCGGGCCTGATCGGCGGTCTAATGGTCGGCGTGCTCGCCGATCCGAACGTGATCATCTACCTCGGCAACGGCAAGGACGTCAACGACGTCACCGCCGCAGGTTGGCTGTGGGGTCATCACCCCGCACAAATCCTGGTCCAGCTCTGCGCCGCGCTCACCATCATCGTCTGGGACGCCTTTATCACGTTCGCCATCCTGAAGATTATCGGTCTGTTCATGAAACTGCGTGCCCCAGACGAGGTCTTGGAACAGGGCGACATCGGCGTGCACTCCGAGGAGGCCTACCCGGATGAAGACCTCGTCACCGGCCGGCTAGACGGAGTGAAGGCCTGATGGCATGAAGCTGATTACGGCAATCGTGAAGCCGTTTACGGTCGCGGACGTCCGCACCGCCGTGGACGAGGCCGGCGTGCACGGCCTGACCTTCTCCGAGGTCCAAGGCTACGGACGTCAGAAGGGACACACAGAGGTATACCGAGGCGCCGAGTACCAGGTCGACTTCGTTCCGAAGGCGCGCATCGATGTAGTGGTGGACGACGATCACGTCGAGGTCGTCGTCGAGGCCATCATTGGCGCCGCGCGCACCGGCAAGATCGGCGACGGGAAGGTCTGGGTGACGCCTGTCGAGTCGTTGGTCCGAGTGCGAACCGGAGAACGCGACGCCGAAGCCCTCTGAGGGTATCGACTGTGGCACAACGCCTCTGATCCCCTTACCTGGCGGATAGGAAACTCTTTCCTCTTGAGAGTGGAATCTGGCTTGTCAGCGATTACGGAACCACCGCTTGGCCGCGACTATTGCCTAGGACCAAGCGAAGGAGTTCGACAATGTCCGAGGCCACGCGTCACGCCCCCGAGAACGATGCCATTGATTGGCGAGCCCTAGCAGACCAGCTCCTCCCCGTGGAGGCACTGCGAACGGCACCGGCGTTCAATCCACTAAACAGTGGTCGGGAATAGCGTCTGCGCAAAGTGGCTGATGCAGGACCACCGCCCCACGACGTCAGCCGTGGGGCGGTGGTGTGTGTGGGGCTTAGCCTCCCGACGGGTTGAGAACACGGCCTCCCGACGGGTTGAGGACATTGCCTCCCGACGGGTTGATCACCGACGTACCTGACGACGCGTGGATCACCGACGTACCCGAGCCGATCGTCTGCTTGTCCGTGCCGGGGGCCGGGGCCGCGCTGGTGCCGCCGCCATGCGCGATGCGCAGCTCGCTGTCGGTCAGCGTCCGGATGCTCTGCCTGCGCAGGGCCAGCTTGTTGCGGTTGGTCTTCATGCTCTCTCCTGTTTGTGTGGTCGCGGCCCCTGGTTGGTCGCTCTCACGGGAGAGCATCGGACGTTGCGCTTGGATGTCCGGCGGACTGGGTCTGGCCGGTTTGAGTCTTGGTGCTGGTGCTGCCCAGGCAATCCCGATAGGCGGCGATCAATGGTGCCCGGGCAAGCCGCCCCTCCGCCCGGAATTGATGCAACAACTTGCGCAGCTCCCCGGCGGCTTGAGTGTCTGCCAGGACTGGTACTTCGGCCCCGACGGAAATGCGGTCGGGGGAGATCCCGGCCCGGGAAAGCCGCCCAACATGTTCCCGTTGCAGCAGACGTCTCCGCCTGCACCATGGACGCCGCCGGCGTACTGCCCTCCGTGGGCCACGATCTTCAGCGGCCCAGCGGAGTGTGGCGGGCTCTGAGTAGACCGTTGGCAAAAGCGGTCGGTAGGTAACTGGTGCGACTGTGCGCTAATGGCGCCGCCCGCACCTGCGGGCTTCAAGGGCGCAAGCAGGCCTTCTAACGAGCCCTATCGGAACGTCGCGGTCGCGAAAAGGTTCGTCGGCTTATATGCGCGCGGAAGCCTGCGAGATCCGTGTGGTCGTGAAGTTGCAGCTATTTAATACACGGAGATGGCTCATCTTGGAACCCATTTATGACGCGCGACTTTCGATTGCTGACGACGACACGTTAGAAATTCGCCAGATTTACACATTTGTGCATAGATCTACTCTACCTGCGGTATCGCTGAATGCCCCTATGGGTGGAGAGTGTTTCATTCCATATTGACGGATTAGATAATTTTAGCTGAATCACCGTCTGCAGCGAGTTCTTGGCGCGTACCGTCCGGCTTGTCTCTGTCAGCACCGCCTAAGGGGTCACCATGCATGCAGCAATTCGTTCCCCGCTTGCTGCGGGAATTGTTCTCGTCGGAGCCGGCACAATAGCCGTCACTCCAATCGCTGCGCCACCGCCGGATATCCAGATGCCCACATCCGACATTCGCCTGACTTTGTCTACTCAGGTCATCCAGGTAGACCCCATTGCCATCCAGGTAAACCCTATTGAAGCGGGCGCGCGACTGGTGGGACAAACCACCAGTGACGCGCTTACGCAAGCCGCCAGGGTGGCCACCTTCCCGATCGCGCGGGCGTTCGTGCTGAACGTGAGCCGAACACTCGGTGGCGGCGGTGTGATTCGAGAAGTAACCGCGTTCAGTGCTTCACCCAAACTGGCCGCCGTAGGAACAACTCCGACAGTGATGGAACGCCCAGGCAGCGGCCTCATTGGGATAATCCAAAACGTTGTCGTGGACGGAGTAGTCACCGCGGTGCGGCTGATCCCTGCGACCATCGACGCCGGTTTGGGCGTCGCCGTGTCAACGATCAACGCCGTCGTCCAAACGGGCGTGGCGGGCGCACGCGCAGTCATGGATATTGGAGCCGCAGCGCTCACCCTCAACCCGGCGGCGGTCGTCAACGCGGCGGCCCTTGGCGCTGTAAGAATCGCCGGCACGATCGAGCAGACGACCATCGGTGTGCCCGACCTGAAGTTCAACTCGCCCCAACCTGAGGCGAAGATCAGCGAGCCACCGGTGCGTACCAGGACTCCGAGCATCGTCACATCCATCCTCAACGGCCGCCAGAAGATCGCGGACGCGATCTTCCCGTCTGCTGTTGAGCGCCAAGCACTTACAGCCGGAGCAAGCCGCACCGTATCGAAGACCACTGCGGGAACTGGCCCGCAGGACACGACGACTTCAGTTGTGAAAACGACCGCCAAGTTGATGAGTACAGAGAACAGCACTGCAAACTCGACAACCAATGAGGGCAACACGGCCGACGCCACCACCGGACCGAAAGACGCAGAGAAGTAGCCCGTTCTCGGGCCAGCGGGCTCCCTCCAACGCGATGGGGCCCGCTGTCGTCGGCCGGCGGACCGGTCCAGATGGAGCCGGTACCGCCGTCTGCCACGACCTTCAGCCGACGGGCGGGGTGTCTCCATACTCAACGGTCAATTGCGAGGACGCCGCTGATCGACGTAATTGACGCCATCGTCGTCGACGTTCACATGGAAGAACTCCCGACGCCGCTGAGTTGTCCACAGTGTCGTTGCTGACGCCTGGCGCAGCGCCGAATGCGGCAGTGCCCCCGCGGCAAAGTCCCTGGCAAGGCGCCCGCGGCGTGTCTCGAGCGTAAACTGTGTTCGCTGGGAAGCACTCGCGTGGCTTCTCTAGAAGCGGCATTCGACGACTGAATAAGCGCCGTTGTCAATAACAGTAATCGTCGCTATGACGACCTATTTGCGGACCGCGACGACCACCCCGCGAGGCGCGTCTACGGCGGCGGATCGACGCTGCGGCGAGCTCGCCGCTAGCTGTTCGGCTGCCCCGGAAAACCACTGCGGTCAGCGGCTTTGGTGAGTGACGCCGACGAGCTTTCAGGGCTAGCCCAGCCCGGATCGGATGGTCTGAGCAAGGGGTGCCTGCGGTCGCCTGCGCGCACCGCGATGGGCGTGGTCGCCACGGCTTGATGGAGTAGTCGGTCTTCCGGAGGGGGTCCCCGTGACCCGCGGTTGCCGAGATGGGCGACTCCTGACGGTAACGATAATTTGCGAAGACGCGACTCAGATGAACTCAATGCGCCCGTATTCGTGTTTAAATTGTGGATCGGTTGTCCTGTGACCCGTCGAATGGTTGGATGTTTGCTGGAGATGAGCGACCGCCCAGCGGGGAGTGCGGTGAGGGAGGTGCGTGGATGACTTTGATTGCTGGCGACCCCAACGGCGTGTATGAAACCGTTTCCGGCATGGTCGCTCGGGTGGCGATAGCCGCCCATGACCAGCCATCTGCGCTTGCCGTGGCGTCTCGTGATCGGCAACTTTCGTATGGCGAGTTATGGTTGCGGGCCCTGGCGGTGGCCGCTGAGCTGCGCGAATCGGGCGTCAGCCGCGGTGATGCCGTCGGGTTGTGCCTTCCCCGGTCGCAGGAACTCGTTGTCGGCGCGCTGGGCATCTTGGCTGCTGGTGGCTGCTACGTGGCCTTGGACCCGAGCTATCCGGATGACCGGCTCGCCTTCATGCTGCTCGACTCGGGCGCCAAGACCGTCGTGACGACGCCCGAGGTTGCCGCTCGCATCGAGGCGCCGCACTGGGTCGAACCGACCGAAAACCCCGTGCTGGTTCCCGTGGAACCGGTGGCGCTCGACCCCGGCGACTCGGCGTACGTCGTGTACACCTCCGGCTCGACCGGTCAGCCGAAAGGCCTGGTGATCGAGCACGCCGCAGTCACGAATCTCATCGATTGGCACACCGATGCGTTCGATATCACCGAGGCTGACCGATGTGCCCTGATCTCCAGCCCCGGCTTCGACGCGTCAGTCTGGGAGATCTGGCCGACGCTGGCGGCGGGCGCTTCGCTGCATGTGCCCCCCGAAGCGGTGAAGACCGATCCGATCGCGTTGCGTGACTGGCTGCTGTCCGAGGGCATCACGACGACGTTCGTGCCGACACCGCTGTGCGAGGCATTGATCGCGCTCGATTGGCCGGCGAGCGCTCCTCTGCGGGTCATTCTCACCGGTGGCGACGTGCTGCACACGCACCCCCGGCCAGGCTTGCCCTTCCGCTTGGTCAACAATTACGGCCTCTCGGAGGCTGCGGTGGTGTCGACTTCGGGCAGCGTCGAGCCGGCGGACCCCGCGTGCGGAAACGCAGAACTGCCCACCCTCGGATCGGCGATACCCGGCGTGGACCTGACTGTCATCGACGCGGACGGCCAGCCGGTGCCGCCCAACACCCCGGGCGAACTCATCGTCGGCGGGATCTCTGTGGCCAGGGGTTACCTCGGCCACCGCGACCTCAACAGCGCCAAGTTCTTTGTCAACTCCGTAGGCCAGCGCTGTTATCGCACTGGTGATTTAGTGCGAATGACCGCCGACGGCGAACTGGTCTACTTGGGTCGACTCGACGACCAGGTCAAGATCCGCGGGGTGCGCATTGAACTCGACGAGATCATCGCTGTGCTCGATCAGCACCCGCGGGTGAGTGCCAGTGCTGTGGTCGCGGTGGGCAACAACGGCGCGCGGCACCTCAGCGCGTACGTGGTCGGCAAGCCCGGGCGTCCGCCAGGAACCGCCGAGTTGCATCAGTACCTGTGCCAGCGACTGCCTGCCCACATGGTGCCCGCCGACTGCACCGTGCTGGCGGAGCTGCCAACCACCGCCAACGGCAAAGTTGATCGGAAGATGCTGCGCGAGCGCGGATCTCAGCTCGCTGGTCGCGCCAACCTGACGGTTCCGCGCAACGACGTCGAGCGCTCGCTGTCCGACATCGCGGCCGATGTGCTGTGGCTTCCGACGATCGGCATCGACGAGGACTTCTTCACCCTCGGCGGGCACTCGCTGCTGGGTGCGCAACTGTCGATTCGCGTCGGTGAACGATTCGGTATCGAAGTTCCCCTTCGATCGGTGTTCGAGAATCCGACCGTGGCCGAGATGGCCGTCGAGGTCGAACGGTTGCTCATGGCAGATATCGAGAAGATGAGCGCCGACGAATTGCTGCAGGCCGCAACGAGTCTCGACGCGTGCGACGGCGGCGGTTCTCATACGGAATGACGACGCCCACGAGGCCGCTGAGCCTGTTCCATCTGCTCGACCCTGAGGTTCTCGCGGACCCGTACCCGTTGTACGCACGGCTGCGGCACGAGTCGCCGGTGCTGTGGGACCGCTTCCTCGGCGCGTGGGTGGTCACCCGTTACGACGACGTCGAGCACGTGCTCACGCGATTCCGTGCGGAACGCACGCCAACGCCAGAGCGACTGACCGAACTCGGGATGCACCGGCTCGCTCCGGTCGCGCAAGTGATGGTCAAGCAAGTGATCTTCATGGACCCGCCGCAACACGGACGGGTGCGCGGGCTGGCGGCGGCCGCGTTCATGGCGCGCCGGGTCGAACGGATGCGTGACCACATCCGCGATATCGCCAACGATCTCGTGGACCGGGTCGTCGCGCAGGGCCACATGGATCTGATGCACGACTTTGCCAACCCGCTGCCGGCGATCGTCACGGCCGAAATGCTGGGCGTGCCAGCCGAAGATCACGAACAACTCAGAATCTGGTCTCAGGACTTTGGCCAGATGCTAGGCAACTTCCAGCACAACCCGGACAACATCGACGGCGTGTTGAGGGCCGTGTCGGAGATGGACCCGTACTTCCGGCGGGAGTTGAAGCGGCAGTCCGGCGCGCCGACCGAGGGTCTGATCGGGGCGCTCAGTCAAGTTCGGATGGACGGTGATCGGCTCAGCGACGACGAGGTTGTGGCCAACGCGATCATGGCGATGGTGGCCGGGCTCGAAACGACGACGAACTTGATCGGGAACGGTCTGTTGACGCTGCTGCGCCACCCGGCGGCTCTGGAGGACCTGCGCGCCGACCTCACTGCGGTGCCCACCGCGGTGGAGGAGTTGGTGCGCTACGAGAGTCCGAGTCAACTCACCGCGCGGATCGCGCCTGACAACGCCGTCGTCGGCGGCCAGGCGATCGAAGCGGGTCAGGCTGTCATCGCCGTTGTCGGCGCGGCGAACCGCGACCCCGAACGCTTCGAGAGTCCCGACGTGCTCGACCTGGCCCGCAAGGACAACCGGCACCTGGGCTTCGGCTGGGGTCCGCACTTCTGCTTCGGGGGCCCGCTCGCCCGGATCGAGGGCCAAATCGCTTTCGAGACACTGCTTTCCCGTCTCGACGGTCTCGAACTGGCCGACGGCCACCCACAGTGGCGGTCGACGAATCTGGGACTCCGGGGTTTGGACACTCTGCCGATTCGGTGGCGGGTATGACCTCTGACACGGAGTACCTCGACAAACTACGCCGTGCTGTGCTCGAGAAACGGCTGAGTGTCGGCAGCTCGGGCGATGCCGAATCGCCGCCGTCCCGCTCGCCGCACACACGGTCCGGCCCGCTGCCACTGTCGGTTTCGCAGAATCAGCTCTGGTATCTCAGCCAACTCGAGCCGGACTCGCGCGCCTACAACGAGTTAGTGTCGATCCGCAAAACCGGTGCACTGGACATCACTGCGGTGCGTCGGGCGCTCACCGAGGTAGTCCGACGGCACGAGTCGCTACGAACGACATTTGCGGTCCTCGACGGCGTCCCCAGTCAAATTGTGCACGAGCCAACGAAAATCGATGTCCCGCTGCTGGATCTGTCGCACTGCGACCCGCACGAAGCCCAGCGCCGCGCGATCGGTGTCGCGGCCGCCGACACCGCGGCGCCCTACGATCTGGCACACGGTCCGCTCCTGCGCGCCCGGCTTATCCGGATCACCGATGAGGACCACCGGCTGTACCTCACCATGCATCATCTGCTCGTCGACGGGGTGACGCTGCACAGCGTCCTGTTCCCGGAGTTCGTCACTCTGTATCGCGACTACACAGCGGGCGGGACGGCGTCACTGCCGGAACCTGAGGCGCAGTACTCCGATTACACGGTCTGGGAACGGGATTGGGTGACCGGGCAGGATGTGGCAAACCGAATCGAGCGCTGGCGTGGCCGCCTTGACGGTTTGGTGCCGACGGAGCTTCCCGTTGACCACCCGCGATCGTCTCGTCGGCGCTTCGCGGGCGGCACGATCCCCTTCCTCATCGAGCACGGCACCGTCGAGAGACTGCGTAACGCCGCCCAAGAGGTCGGGGCCACACTCTTCCACGCGCTCGCGGCGGTCAATGCGTGGTGGTTGCACAGCTACACGGGTTCACACGACGTCGCATTCGGCACCCCGCACGACTTGCGTTACCGCAAGGGCCTCTCGATGGTGGCGGGCTACTGCGTGACCCCGCTGGTCGTGCGTTGCGAAGTCTCGGGCCGGGAGACGTTCACCACGCTGATGGAACGGATGCGCGAGGTGGTCACCGACGCGGTGAGCGACGCAGTGCCGTTCGAGACTCTGGTGGGCGAACTCGACGCGCCGCGAGATCCGCGCAATGATCCGCTCTTTCAGGCCGCGCTGGTGCTGCGGCCTCCGTTGACCGCACCAACCGACGAGTGGTCGCTGCACGTGATGGAGTCCGAGGTCAGCGATGCAGTGGCGGCAACGAAGTCCGACATCAACATCGAGTTGACCGAGCGGCCTGAGGGTCACATCACCGGCCGACTCTTCTTCAGCACCGAGTTGTTCGAACGTGAAACAGCATACGAAATGACCCAACACTGGCGCAGGCTAGTCGAAGCCGCCGCACGGCAGCCCGGTATCGCCATGACTGACCACGACCTCGTAACGGCAGACGATCGAGCGCGACAGCTCTGTTGGAATCCGCCGGCAGTAGAAGGTATTTCGTCGGAGACCATCAACGATCTGCTGCGGTCCCAGGTGGAGCGCACGCCGGAAGCAGTGGCCGTCCAGGTCGGCGACGAGGCGCTGACCTACCGGCAACTGGACCAGCGCGCGGCAGCGATCGCCGCACAGCTCATGGCCAGGGGCGTCGGGCGAGACTCGGTGGTGGCCGCACTGCTTCACCGATCGACTGATCTGGTGGCCGCGCTGCTGGGAATCCTCAAGGCCGGCGCGGCCTTCCTGCCACTCGACCCACGGCACCCCGCAGTGCGCAACGACTTCCGAATCGATGACGCCGGCGCGGCCGTCGTCCTCACCGAGAAGGATCTGCCGGGCCGGGCGGCCACGGCCGACGATTTCGAACCCGTCGCCGTCTCGCCAAGGGACCTCGCTTGTGTGATGTACACGTCCGGCTCCACTGGACGCCCCAAAGGTGTGCTGTTGGAGCATCGCAACTTCACCAACGTGATGCGCACCCATCTTCAAACCTTCGGCGTCGACGCATCCGACACCGTGCTATCCGTGTCTTCGGTGATATTCGACGTCTGTATCGGCGACATCCTGTGCGCTCTAGGCTGCGGAGCCCGTCTGGTGCTCGCCACTGAAGATCAAGTGATGGATCCAGTTGCACTGGCGCGCCTTATCTCGGATAGCGACGCCACATACATGATGGCGACGCCGACCGCATGGGCCGCACTCATCGCGTCGGGCTGGAGCGGTGATCGTCGGCTCAAGGCGGCGTGCGCGGGTGAAACGCTCACCGATGCACTTGCCGAGGACCTGCTGCAGCGATGCGCCGCGGTCTGGAACGCGTGGGGTCCGACGGAGGTCACCGTCAATGCGGGGGCCGCACGTGTGGAACCCGGCCAGACGGTCACGGTGGGGACCCCGTTTCCCGGCGTGCGGATTCACGTCGTCGACCAACGCGGCCGAGTCCAGCCGATCGGCGTCCCTGGAGAGGTCGCGATCGGCGGCGTCGGGGTGTCACGCGGCTACCTGAATCGACCCGACGAACAAAAGCTCCGCTTCGTCAATGAACCCTGCGACAGAAACGAATTGGTGTATCGCACAGGCGACCGCGGCAGGTTCCTGCCTGACGGCCGACTGCAACACCTGGGCCGCTTCGACGAACAGGTGAAGATCAGAGGCATCCGCATCGAGCCCGCCGAGATCGAAACCACCCTGTCTGAGCATCCAGACGTGAAGGCCTGTGCAGTCGTCGCGCGGGAGGCGCCAAACGGCGAGCGGCAGTTGGTGGCGTACGTGATCGGCGAGCAGCCGGACGACGGCGTGGCGCGCGACTGGCTACGTCGCCACCTTCCCGAGTACATGGTGCCCAGTGCGTTCGTACATCTGGACGCGTTCCCCACCACGGCGACAGGCAAACTCGACAAGACCGCACTGCCCGCGCCCTCACCGCAGCGAGGCGCGCGTCGGGGTGACCAGGGTCCTCGCGACGATGTGGAACGTCGCGTCGCAGAGCTGTGGATGGAGCTCCTCGGCGTGTCCGTCACCGATGTCAACACCGACTTCTTCGATATGGGCGGCCACTCGCTGTTGGCCGTGCGGCTTATCTACGAGACGCAGCGGACGTTCGGAATTTCGCTGTCGTTGTCCATATTCGTCGAGAGCGGCAGAACGGTCGCGAATCTCGCTGCACTGGTTCGAGATCCGAGCTTCGACGACCATAGCGAAACCGACACTGTGCCGCCGGTGCACTTCATCTTCCCGGATTATCCGAGCGCGGTGAGCGTGAGGCACTTTGCCGCGCAGTGGGGGTCGAACCAACCCGTGCACCCGCTGATGCTGCCGGTGCCGGAAGAACAGTTCGACCGCTCGCGCGGGATCGAGTGGCTGGCGGGAGAGTTGCTTCCGGACATCCGCGAACGGCAGCCGCACGGACCGTATGCACTCGTCGGATACTCGGCGGGTGCGATCGTGGCGTACGAACTCGCTTGGCAACTCATCGAGGCGGGGGAAGAAGTCAGCTGGCTCGGCATCCTCGACACGCCGCCACCGCATACAACGCGCCAGTTCCGGACGGCCTTGGGCCGGCTGCGCAGGGTGTATCGGCTGCCAGTGCGTGAACAGTGGGCCAAGTACAGCGAGGTCATGCGGCGAACTCTCAGCCGCCTAGACGGCCCACCGCTGGTGAGGCAATTCGACCCGGGACTCGGCCGGGACATCACCTGCCGCTACGACAGGCGGGGCCACACGGTGCCGCTGCACCTGTTCGTCACCGAGGGCACGGCCGCGTTCGTCGGCGAGGACGTGCTCGGCTGGGACCAATTCCACGACGGTTCGGTGACAGTGCATCACCTGCCCGGCAGCCACAGGTCGTTGCTTCATCAGCCGGTGGTCGACCAGCTGGTGCCGATTATGCTCGAGTCTCTGTCGTACGACGGCGAGCCGGGCTAGGCGAGTGGTTTCGCCCCCATCGGCAGAGCAAATTTGCGCAAACGGCTCCTCCCAGGCGACAGTATTCTGAGTTCGTCCCGTGTCTGCCCGGCATGTGAGGAGGCGTGTGTGATGGCCGACCCCGTGAAGGTGGATCCGGTCGACCTCCGCATGTCGTCGGATCACTTGGACATGCATCACGGGGAGCTACTCGCCGCCCACACCGCCGCAAATGGCGCCATCGAAGAAGCACAAGCCGGTTGGGTCGGAGCGTCCGCAGCAGCGCTACAGACAAAACTTGCCGAGTGGCGGGCCGTGACCGTGGAGCTGTGCGGCGATATCGCCGCCCACGGCGAAGCCTTCAGGAACGCGGCGGCAGGTTATGAACGCACGGATGCCAACAGCGCCGAAAAGTTGGACCGCCAGCTCTAATGCCAATCACCTTGGCAGACATCGAACATTGGGACGCATCAGCGATCCGCGACGTGTCAAAGGCCCTAGCTAAACGCGGCGCCAGCGCCGATGAGGTCGCAGGTGGCCTGAGCAAGTTGCCGCTCATCGCCAGTTGGCAAGGCAGCGGAGGAGATTCGGCCAAGGCATCACTCGACAAGTTGAGCGCCTATCTGGCGGCCCATGGCGAGGAAATGGCGCGGGTATCGGCCGCCACCGGCAGTGCCGCCGATGAGATCGAACGCGTGCGCGCGACGCTGCAACGCATCAACAGCGATGCCCAACAAGAGGGCTTTCATGTCGACCCGGTCACCGGGCAGGTCACCCCTCTGGATAAAGCCAAAGTCGGCGACCCGATCTATGCCTTACAGCAAGCGGATCTCGAAGTGCGCATCAAGGACTTGCTGGCCGCTGCGAACAAGGCGGATGCCGATCTGGCCCAAGCGATCGCTTCAGCCGGTAACGATGCGAACGCAGCAGGGCACCCAGAGATCCGCCCCGATGTCCTGGAGGCTTTGTCCAAGCCGTTGCCTGATGATCCGAAGCAATTCCACGACCTGTGGGAAGCTCACCCCCGAAGAAAAAGACGCGCTCTACCAACGCGACCACTCGATCGGCAACCACAACGGTATGCCGACCGTCGACCGCGACTACTACAACCGGTTGGCACTTGGCGATGAGCTCAACCAAGCGCGGGCCGTTCAGGCAAGCGCCGATGCCCTAAAGAACCAGCATCCAGACTGGGCGCAAGGGCAGAACATTCCGCCGCCGAACAAGCCCGGAGCCATATTCGACGACCGGCTGAAATATGAAGCATGGCAACGGCAATACAACGACGCCCTCAACGGAGCCAAGTTCCTGCCCGATCTGCAAGCCGTCGACAAGGCGGTTGGGGACAACCCCAACCGCAAACTGATGCTGCTTGACACCCATAGCGGCAGCCAAGCGCACGCCGCCATCGCCATCGGCGACCCCGACACCGCGCAGCACGTCTCCGTCACGACACCAGGACTCAACACCACGGTCCACGGCAGCATCGGGAGCATGACTGAAGAGGCAACGAACTTGCGGCAGGAATCGCTGCGGCAGTTGCAGAACACACCCGGCCATGCCCTTGATTCAGTGTCGACTATCGCCTGGATTGGCTATGACGCGCCACAGGTTCCGGGCTGGGACGACGCAAAGGGTTCCCTCGACGGTGTGTGGGGCGTCAGCCACGATAATCTCGCCCACGCCGGCGCGCACGACCTCGCAGGGTTCTGCGACGGCATAGGGGCCAGCCACCAAGGTGTGCCGACGGAACTCACGGCGATCGGCCACTCCTACGGCTCGCTGACCACTGGACTGGCATTGCAGGAACCCGGCAACCATGGCGTGACCAATGCCATCTTTTATGGCTCACCAGGCATCGAAGCCTCAACACCCGAACAATTGCACCTGCAGCCTGGACACGTTTTCACCATGGAGACCCCAGATGATCCGATCCAGCAGGTGTACGACGCGCCGCCATGGGCACACGCTGCGGCTGACGCATTGCCGGAACCGCTTCGTTCGGTGGCCGAATCGACCCTGCGTACCCTTGATCTCACGGGCGCGGGGCAGTTCGGGCCGAACCCGGCGACCAATCCCAACTTCACTCACCTGGCGACCGGTGCAGAGGTTGTGCCAGATGGCATCGGTGGCACCCTGAGTCTTGAAGGGGCTCATGGCCATAGCGACTATCCCCGCTTCAGCAGCGACGGGCTACCGAGGACAACCAACTACAACATTGCCGCCGTCATCGCTGGGCTCAGCGATGACGCGGTCGAGCAGAAGTAGGGACAGAATGACCCTTCCTACCAACACCGCCCACTATGGATTGCTCGCGGCTGTGGTCGCGACCATCGCCATCACCACGACAGGATGTCACGTGTCCCAGCCAGATCCGCCCTCTCCGTCCACCGCGGCGACGAACGCGCTCAACGAACTGAACTGTCTGCCATCGTTAGAGGACACCACGAAACAGGTTCAAGCTACTGTCGACCAAATCACCACGGCGGCAAGTAAAACGATCCCCGGAATCGTATGGACAACGGGTAGTAACGAAGACACCGGCAACTGCGAGGCGCCGTACGAGCAGACCGATGGGAAGCGATACTTCCTGCCGAACAGCGTCGCGGAAAATGTTGCCGTCTCAGAGCAGCAGTGGACCGGACTTCTCCAGATCGCCAAAGACGCTGCGGCCAAACTAGGTGCGACGGACGTCCAGGTCATGCAAGACGAACCCGGCAAGCACGATGTCTGGTTCACCGGCCCAGCCGGGGTCTTCATCAAGTTCTCTTATAAGGGCAACGTGGTTGTCTCTGGCTACACCGGCTGCCGACTTCCGCAGAACAAGAAGTAGCGCGGGCGGAGCTACGTCAGCTTCGTGGCCACTCGTGTCGCGCCAGGGCTTAACCGGGCCCTCTCGTGGGTATACGGCAATAACAACGGCGCCACCCCGGGGCCGCCAAACCTCCAGGAGCGTCCCATGATTGTTCTAGGTGTAATCCTTCTGCTGATCGGTTACTTCGCAGGTATCTCGATCCTCTACACCCTCGGCGGAATCCTTGTTGTGATCGGAGTCGTGCTGTGGGTACTCGGCGCAGTCGGGCGTCCGGTCGGTGGCCGAAAAGTCTGGTTTTGACGTCACGCCGCGATCAGTGGCCTGACTGAGCAGGCTCGTCACCATCCCTAGGGTGACGGGCCTGCTCCTGTCACACGTCGCGCTAGCGCATCAAGCACCGCGTGGGTTTCCGGCATTCGGCCGGCAGCCCGCGTCATTGGGACCATCTGGACCAGAGTTTGGAGCGGGATGGCGAACTCCGTGTGCGCTTGCTAGCCAGCTGGATTGAGGTGCGACACAGTGACAGCGTTCGTCGTTAGATCGGCGGGGTCGGCTGGGAAGATTTGGCTACAAGAGGCGCATACGCCGGCACTTGGGTATCCGCACACCGGACAGATCGTCATCCGCCTACCGCCTGCACTGGCACCGCCGTCCATCGGGGTTCCTCTCGCTGTTGCCAGAGCTTGTACCCTCTGCAAAGGCCGTTCACGCAAACCTGCCCAGCCGCGAGGATGGGATTCGGTGCTCTTTGCGAGTCCGCATCCTTTCGGTCAGCCGTGTGGTGCATCAGAAATCTTCGTGTCTTGCGTGCCGACCGATTGGCAGTAGATCAACGCCGACGCGCGTGTTGCCGTGATCTCCAGATTGTTCGGTTCGGCGCCGCTTTTGTCTTTGAGCATCTTGCTGATCTCATCGTTCTGCTTCTTCTCGTCCTGGGCAGTGAAGTCTTTGCACTTTGTGTCGCCACCGGTGTTGATGACTTCTGAGGCCGAACATCCGCTCGACAGCAGCAGCGCGATCGCGATCGTCGCGGGTGCCAAATGCTTCATCGTGGGCCTATCGCCATCAGCACGGCGTCCACGTTGTGATAGATCGGAAGCTGCCTGTCCAGATTCATGACACCCACGACGCGCGCCACGATCCGTTGAGCGCTCACGAGGCAGAGATTGATCCCTCGGATACGGCAGCGGTCAGCCTGCTCGGCCAACGCGGCGTATGCGCAGCCACCCATGAAGTCCAGTCCGTTGGTGTCGATGACCAGCGTTCCGGGCGCCGCCGTCGCTGTGGCGGCTTCGCCAAGCAGGCGCCGCCAGATGTGTTCATTGGCCGCGTCGACTTCGCCGCCGGCAGATAGCAGCACTGTGGTGCCGTTGCGCTCAATCGCTGCGCGTAGCGTGCTGCCCGCACCGTACATCTGGGTGACCAGACTGGCGCTCAGCAGCGGAGGGGCATGGAAAGGTGCGATAGCAGTGGACATGGTGCACTCCAAATCTCTGGCGCCTCGGCGCCGTTTGGCAATGCCTGTCCTGATTCTGAAGACCGACAATTGGTGTTCCTCGGTCTCTCATTGATAACAGAGACAGAACGGTCTGTCTACCGTGGTATCGTGAGACTTTCCGATGGACATCAAGGACGCTGCGCCGCCCAGCCCGGCCGTGGGGGCGCGCGAACGAATTGTCAGCTCGGCCTATGCGCTCTTCACCCGGCGCGGGGTCCGCGCGGTGGGCATCGACGAGATCATCAGCCAGTCCCAGGTCGCCAAGGCCACCATGTACCGGCACTTCCCCACCAAAAACGATCTGGTGTTGGCGGTGCTGCAGCGTCGCGAACAACTCTGGACCTTTGACCTAATCGAGGAGCAATCGCGGCTGCGTGGAGACACCCCCGAAGAGCAGTTGCTGGCCATCTTCGATGTGTTCCACGACTGGTTCCGAAAGCATGAAGGCTTCGATGGCTGCTCGTTCATCAACGTGCTGATCGAGCTGGGCGCCACTCACCCCGCGGGAAAAGCCAGCATCCAACACCTGGACAACATCCGCTCGATCGTGCGCCAACGCGCCGAAGCCGCCGGCCTGCACGACCCTGACAACTTCGCTCGGTCGTGGCACATCCTGATGAAGGGCTCCATCATCTCCGCCACCGAAGGCGACCTCGAGGCTGCGCACCGCGCCAAGGACATGGCCCGCACCCTCATCGAACAACACCGACCACCAGCCGATAGTTGAAGCCTGCTTAGCTCTTGATCCCTCTCCTTCACCTGATGGGAGGGCGAAGTTTGGCTGCGGGTCCTCGAGGGTATCCGTTGGAAGGTTCAGCTCTGAGCCCTCATAAACCCACCGTCAAACAAAGGGGATGCGTCATGGGCGCACAAGACAAGGCCAGCAACAAGATCGACGACTTGGGCGGCAAGGCCAAAGAGGCTCTCGGCAAGGTGACCGGGGATAAAGACACCGAGAACAAGGGCAAGGTCGACCAGGCGAAATCCAGCCTGAAGGACGCCGGCGAGAAGGTCAAGGACGCGTTCAAGAACTAGCTTCAGCGACTCCTTTCCAGCGGCCACCGAACTCTGCAAGGGTTCGGTGGCCGCGCCCCATCCCACGGAGGGCGGGGCGAATTCAGTTGGCGGAGAGGCAAACAACACAAGTTCTCATCGCGGCTGGTAGTCCCAAGTGACGGCCCTAGAAAGACAAATCGCAGTGTGTGATCACGCGAATACGCTTAAGAAGGCGACGGTTTCGCCCGTTGAGGCGGTGACCGGCAGACCGGCGCCGCGGCTTGACGCCGAGGTTGCATCCGACGGTCACCTAGCGGAGAATCCGGACGCGCTGTTAGCACCGCCGAGCACAACTGCCAAGCTGAGGAGGACGCAGTGTTGAACGACCTGTTCGTTATGCAGATTCCGATCGCGGAGAAGATTGACCGCTAGTCATTGTCCACCAACTAATCCGACCGTGAGGCACAGCCGAAATGTCAACCACGCCAACGGAAGACCGTCCGTCCAAGACGAGCCGAGCGATTGGCGTCGCGATCAGCGTACTGATCGTCGCCTTCATGTTGTTTGACGCGATCAGCCATATCTTGAAACCCAAGTTCGTCTTGGACGCCAGCGTGGGCATGTTTCCGGAGAACCAGTTGGTACCCATCGGCGTGGTGGCACTGATCGTGACCGTGTTGTATGCGATTCCGCGCACCGCAATCCTCGGCGCGGTGCTGCTTACGGGCTATTACGGCGGTGCGGTGGCGGTCCACCTGAACGCCGAGCACGCCATCTTCACCCAGGTGCTGTTCCCTGTATATTTCGGCACCTTGGCTTGGCTCGGGCTCTACCTGCGCGATCGCCGCGTTCGGTCGTTACTGCCGTTCTGACGAACGGTTCATCCTTTTGACTACGCAGGCTATGGCCGGTAAGGACACGTTGGCGATCCTGCACTAATACATAATTGTCTCAATTGAGATAGAGTTGTCTCATGAAGTTGGATCGTGCACAGGTATTGCGCGCCGCCGCGGACTTCCTCAGTCGGCGGCCCAACGCGACCCAAGACGAGATCGCCGCGGCCGTCGGCATCAGCCGCGCGACGCTGCATCGTTACTTCGCCGGGCGAGACGCTCTCCTCGAGGCACTCGACCAGCTCGCGGTGGCCCACATGCATGAGGCGCTGCAGACCGCCCGATGGCAGGAGGGCCCGGCCCCAGAGGCGCTGCAGCGCCTCGTGTCTGCGTGCGAACCGGTGTCCGGATACCTCACCTTGCTCTACACCCAGAGTCAGGATTTCGACGCCAATCAGGCGAAGGAAGCCTGGGCGGAGATCGACTCCGAGATCAGGCAACTTTTCGAGCGCGGGCAGCGCGAAGGCGCATTCCGCACCGATCTGACTGCAGTCTGGTTCACCGAGGCGCTCTACAACCTCTTCGCCGGCGCGGCGTGGGTGATTCAGGTCGGGCGGGGCGCGCCACGCGACTTCACACACATGGTCACCGAACTGCTGCTACATGGAGTGAGCGGTTCATGACGCGCCGTTGGCTCGTGCTCGGCGTGCTCAGCCTCGGAGTGCTGGTAATCGGCGTCGACGGCACGGTACTAGCGGTGGCCACCCCGTTCATTACCAAGGATCTCGAATCGACGGCGACACAGGTCCTCTGGATCGGCGATATCTACTCCTTCGTGCTGGCCGCCTTGCTTGTCACAATGGGCAGCCTCGGCGACCGCGTCGGCCACAAGAAGCTGTTGCTCTGGGGCGCAACGGCTTTCGCTGCCATGTCCGTGCTGACTGCATACGCTTCGACGGCTGAGCTCCTGATCGGCGCGCGCGCGCTGCTCGGCGTGGCCGGGGCGACGCTGGCACCGTCGACGCTGGCGTTGATCCGCGGGCTGTTTCTCCAGCCACGTGATCGCAGCATCGCTGTCGGCGTCTGGGCCTCGATGTTCTCGGCGGGTGCCGCGCTGGGTCCCGTGGTCGGTGGGCTGCTGTTGGAGCACTTCTGGTGGGGGTCGGTCTTTTTGATCAACGTCCCGGTGATGGTCGTGCTGCTCGTTGGGGGCATCGTCCTGTTGCCGGAGCAGCGCAACCCGATGCCCGGGCCGTGGGACCTACCCAGTGTCGGGCTGTCGCTCGTCGGCGTGCTCGGCGTCGTCTACGCCGTCAAGGAAGGTGCCGCCAACGGGCTTGGCGTCGATATCGCGGTGATAGGTGTCGGCGGCGGCGCGGCGTTCACTCTGTTCGTCCGGCGCCAGCTCAGGCTGCCCGCCCCACTAATCGACGTGCGGCTGTTCTGCAATCGTGCGTTCTCAGGCGTGGTCGCGGCCAATCTGCTTTCAGTGCTTGGCCTTTCGGGCCTGGTGTTCTTTCTGTCCCAATTCTTCCAGCTGGTACAGGGCTACAGCCCGATGAAGGCCGGGCTGGCCGAACTGCCCGCCGCGGTCGCGGCGACCGTGTTCGGCGTGCTGGCCGGCTTCGCCGTGCGCTACTGGTCGCAGCGCGCGGTCCTCACGACCGGGCTGGTACTGGTCGGTGTCGCGATGGCGTCGCTAACGGCGATCAGCCCGTCCACTGCTTATCTGCGTCTCGGCATCGCCCTGTTCGTCGTCGGTGTGGGCCTCGGACTGGCCTTCACCGCGGCGAGCGACGTCATTATTGGCAGCGTCATGCCGGAGCGAGCTGGTGCGGCAGCGGCGGTCTCGGAGACTGCCTACGAACTCGGCATGGCTCTGGGCATCGCGACACTCGGCTCTATCATCACCGCCGCATACCGCGGGCTGGCGGTTCCGCCCGGCACCCCCGACGCGGTCGCATCGCACGCGCGGGAGTCGCTCGCCGCCGCCGTCGACGCGTCAGCGAGGCCGCCCCCCGACAACGGGCATGTCTTGTTGACCGCTGCGAAGGACGCCTTCACCGACGGGCTGGCCATCGCGGCGGGTGTCGGCTCGGCGCTGCTACTGGCGTCGGCAGTTGCCGTATGGTGTTGCTCAAGCCGCGGCCAGCGCCACTATCGAATCACCCGACGGGCACGCTCTGCTCGTAGCGGAACACGTTGTAGGGGTCGTATTTCGCCTTGATGGCGCGGAGTCGGTCGACGCCTTCGCCCCAGTAGGCGGTCTCCCAGTCGGCCATGTCGGCATTCGGCACATTGGTGTAGGCGCCATTCACGTAGGGCGCCAACGCTTTACCGAACTCGGCGATCCAGGCCAGACACTCCGGGGTCAGCGGATCGGGCATCGCGGGTCTGCCAGCCGGCAGCTCGCCACGAGCGCCGCCCCAACCGGCACCGGGCTCGGCATAGAACAACGAATTGCGGTGGGCGTACGCCGAGCCGCCGGACGGCTCACTGTCGCGCACGGCTCCGCCGAGGGCGTTGGTGAAGTAGTTACATTCCGGCGTTGGCGCTTTCGACATGAACGAAACGATGAGGTCGACCGCTTCGGCCGGGAACGGCTCGGAGACGAACTGCGAGACGAACTTCCAGTTCGCCGCCTCCTCGGAGGTCACTCCCTGGAAGGCCGCATAGGTGTCGGTCCAATTCGCATCGGTCATCGAAACAGTCGGAGTGCCGACCGACAGGATCGGCGCCAGCAGTTGCGCAGCCTCGGCCTCGGACCCAGCGGCGAGAACACCGACGAGTCGGACATCACCGGGGTTTATCTCGAGCTGGGTGGTGAGCCTGTTGTCGGTATGCAGGGCGCAGCGCTGCCAGGCGTCGAAGATGGACGGCAGGTCACCCAGACCTGGCCACGCTGCGGTGAGGTAGATGGTCTGCGTCAGCGGATGAACGTGATACGTCAGCGATGTGACGATCCCGAAGTTGCCGTTGCCCGCACCGCGCAGCGCCCACAGCAGATCAGAGTTGTTCTGCTCATCGACGATGATCGCCTCGGCCCCGTCGGAGCCCGATGCGACAACAACCTCGGCCCCCAGCAGGTTGTCCGAGGCCATGCCGAAGCCGCGGGTGAGGAGCCCGAAACCGCCGCCAAGGGTGGCGCCGACGAGACCGACGGTTCCTTCGGTGCCCGTCGCCGCCGCGACACCGGCCTTGCCGAGCGCGGTCACGGCCTCCAACTGGTTGAGCCCGGCACCAACGGTCGCGGTGTTCGACGCCGCATCGATCGTCGCCGACTTCATTTCGCTGACATCGATCACGATTCCGTGGTCGACATTGGACCATCCCTCAAGACTGTGGCGGCCACTACGCACACGCACCACGACATTGTTCTGCCGCGCCCAGGCCAGCGCGTTGACCACGTCCTGCGTCTCCTGGGCGAACACGATCGCTGCCGGATCGTGGGTGAAGAGCCGGTTGTAGCCGGCGCTGGCGACCGGGTAGTCGGCGTCGCCCGCACGGACGATCCGGCCCGTCAGCTCGGCCGGTCGTGCCGTGGTGGATGTCATTCGGTCGCTTCGGCCGTAGCCGCGAAGATGTCTTCGCCCGGCTCGGTGTCGAGCACCTCCCGGTTGAAGATCATCATGTACGCGAAGTAGACACCCCCAGCCAAGATCAGACCGAGCACGACCAGCGTGGGGATGGTGGCGTCCCCGGGCGTGACGAGGAAGACCAGCGCGGCCACCACCCAGATCATCGCAGCGATCGCGACCGGCAGCTCGAAACGGCCGAGGCTGAACCCGCCCTCCCTGTGCTCGAGCCGTTTGCGCACAGCCAGGTAGAGGATCATGACCGCGCCATAAATGAGTGCAGGCAGGATCGTCCCCCCGATGATCAATTGCATCAGGGCTGCACCGGGGAGCGCGACCATCAGGACGACACCGACAACCAGAATCAAGATCGTTGCAAAGACCGGGGTTTGCGTGCGCGGGTTCACCCGTCGCATCAAGGCGTGCGCCGGGAAGCGTTTGTCCCTTGCCATGGCGAACACCTGCCGTGAGCATGCCGCCATCACCACCATGCCAGCACCGAACATCGCGATCGCGATGCCTGCCAACAGGATTCGTTCGGCGACCGGCCCGAGCTGACTGCGAATGATCGAGGCGACTGGCGAACCGCTGGCGGTTACGCCGGGAATGTCCTTGATCGCGACGGTGAGCGCGATGAGGAACAAGAGTCCAAGCACTCCCGCGGCGACCACCGAACCCACGATTGCGCGGGGGACGCTGCGGAACGGATCCTTGGCCTCCTCGGCCAGGTTCGCCGCGGAATCGAAGCCCACCAACGTGGTCAGGCCCATGATCGTCGCAGCCATCAACCCGCCGCCGATGGCGAAGTAGTTGGCGTCAGCTGCTGTGATACCGCGGGAGGTGAGGTTGCCGAAGTCGCCGCTGCCGGTGAACACCATGACGGCACCCAGCCCAAGTATCAACACCACGACGATGGCCAACTCAAGGCCCACCGCCATGGAGGTGAACAGCCCGAGCAGCCGCGTCGAGAGGATGATTAGCACGGCCTGAACGATCAAGATCGCGACAGTGAGCAGCCGCGCGGTGTCTTCACTTTGCTGCAGGCCGACCAGCGGCATGAAGGCCTGGCTGGCCAGCGCGTTGTCCAATGCCACCACGCCGGTCGCCAAATACCAGAAGGTCAGCCAACCGAAAAACCAGCCGATCTTCGGGTTGGCCAGCCGAGACGCCCATTGATACGAGGACCCGCTGAGGGCGATGCGGGCCGCGAACTGCGCGACCACCAGCGCCACCAGCGTCTGCCCTACCGCCACGAGGATCCACAGCCAGATTCCGACCGGCCCAGCAGTCAGAAGTACGTCGTCGTATGTCGCGAAGATGCCGACGGCCACCGAGATGAACGCGAACGAGATCGCGAATATCTGAAACGAGCCGAGAGTCCGTTTCAGTTCCGGTTCGTAGCCACATTCCACACAGTCGTCGTCTGCAGCGGCGGTGGCCGCCACCTTCTCTACCGTCATATCCGACCTTCCGTGGCGGGGTTGTGCACCGAACGCTAGACCCTTTTCAGCCGGGAATTGACGGTAGCGTAGAAATTGCTATGGCCCCGCTCCGGGGCCACCTCCTACCAGGTCAGAAAATACGTCCAGCCGAGACAGCGGAGGCTGGAGCGTGCGACGAGGCATCGCGGCGAAATCCGAAGCAACGACGAGCGCTTCGTATGAAGTTAGCGAACCATTGACACCAAGTGAGCACACCTCGCGTCGCGCTTCGCGCACACATGAACGTCCGGTGCTGGACAGCTCTCCGGTGAAATCGGCTCGCTGACTTCCGAGTATCGACTGGGCGGGTTGTGCACAGCGGCGCAGAGTTTCGCACGATGGTGGCAGGTAGTGGATTCGAACCACTGTAGGCGTTAGCCGACGGATTTACAGTCCGCGGAACGCGGTTTCCACATAGATCGCTACGTCTCCAGGGTGTCGCTGACCTGCACCGACGATGTCGGTGCGTATCCCCACATCTCCTGTTGTCTGGTAGGTCTTGTGACAACGTCGTGACAAGCGAATGGACGTAAATTCGCTTGGCGACTGAGGCATTGCCGTTGCGAGTTGATGTAGAGGTGGCGACCGCCGGCGCTGCTGGCCTCGGGCGTCGGGCGGTGGGGTGCGAGTGGTTGAGCGGTTCCGTGAATCAGTAATGGACGGTTGTCGTCGGGGTTCGAACGATGTTCCGCGAGCGAAGCGTAGTCGGGCCACGCGGAGCTGCGCATGATGCCTTGTGGTGTCTGTAGTCGGCCCTATGGTGACGGCATGACCGGCTTGGAACCCGAAGTGCAGCGCTGGCGGACATGGCTTACGGGTTACGCGGATTCGCTACCGAAGCTCGACGGCGAATCGGGTCTCGAGTTCTGCGAGAGCGCGACACTCGTATTTGCGAACGAACTCAAGGATCACGTGCCAGAGATGGACACGGTCGCCGAGCTCATAGTTGTCGGTATCGGCATCGCAGTGCGGGCCGCTGGCGCTGAGGCGTACGTTGACGTGCATCGGCCCAGGGCCGATATCGAACACATTCTTCGCGACGGCCTCGATGAGATTTACCGCGACTCCGAAACGTGGACTTCCGGGGACCTCAGAGATGACGCCTACGCTGCGACGCGCGAGATCTACGAACAGACGCTGGAGCATCAGAAGGCAAAGGTGGCTGGCGCCATCCCGGAGGAGAGGCTGAAGTCCGCCCCTTACTTGGATTTTGATGAGCTGCTAGCCGCTCAGGGCAGCGAAACACGCATGACGATATTTCGACTTGCCCAGTACTTATCCCCTGAGCTACTAGCCTTCATGCTCAACGTCTCTGCCGGGGCTGTTTACGACCACATTCCCACCGACATTCAACGTGACGTTATTGCAGAGCTAGCGTCGATGTTGGGGAGCCTGTCCGGAGAGTCATCCTCTGACGCCGTTTTCGACGCTTTGCTCAGATACGACCCGAGTCTCCATACGAGTAGGGCAACGCAACTGCATATAAAGTGCGGGGGCGTGAGGCCCACCGTCGTCGATGACGGCTCGCTCACGGCAGCCCTGCAAACCGTCGCGATGGATCTGATTGGCACGCGACTCCGCGGGTCCAGCAGCGGCTCATCGCTGATGAACTCATTGCAGCAGCACCCGCTTCATCGTCAACTGATCGAACGCGTGATGGGCGAAGACGAACCCATAGCGGAACTGTTTAGAAAGGCCACTGCCGGCGATGAGGAGATCGACGAGCACGAACGTGAACGGCGATACCTCTATCTGGCCAACGTCATCGCGCACTGGACCGATGGCAGCGGCGGCAGCGTAGACATTCGCGACATACCCGAGCACATTCTGGCATCGTTGAACCTGAGCACGGATACCAACGACGGGGTCCTCCAGAGTGTGTGCGACGCGGTGAAAGACTCTGTCGCGTTAGCGCGGACCTTGGTCACCGGCGAAGTCGCAACTACGGTCGCCCTAGTTGGACTGGCCAACGTAACACTTGGGGACGACGTTTCTAGCATCGATTTGCCGGGAATGTGTATTCGACGCCCATCGCCATTTGAGAAAAGCGCAGTGCCATTCGTGAGCGATGCGACAGCCGTGGTAGAAATCGAGACGGCGCTGCGATTGACTGACGTAAAAATACAGTCTTCTTTTCCTAACGATGACAACATGGAGAGGCTGCAGGAATTTGCAGCTGAAAATGACCGCCTGAAAGTGCACAGAGAAGAGATGCAGAAGATCTCGCAGAACATTGCGGAGCGCATACTTCAGATGCGATTTGCGATGGCGCTTGCGTCGCAGCAGCGGCGGCTGATCGGCCCTATTTGGTTGTATACCGTGCATCGCAACCCCCTAACTGGCTGGGGCGGGAACTCGCTTCGCCCCTCGACTGCCGAAGTGTCAAGCACTTTCTCGGCGCAGGTAATTGACCAAATCACGGCCGCGAGAATTGCGAAGTATTGCGTTCCCACAAGCAGCCTGCATCAAAGCCTTCGCATTGGTCGAGATCGGATATTGCGAGCACTCGCGGAAAGAAATGACCCAATTGATAGCTTTATCGATTTCGTCATAGCCTGGGAAAGTCTAGTAGGCTCTTCAGAAAATACGTCCTATGTAGTTTCAGGTACGATGTCGTTGCTGCTAGCGCCTGACGATGAGGTCAAGCGAAAGGAACTATTCACCCAAATTCGGGATCTATATAACAACAGAAGCGGCCTTGTCCATGGCACTCTGGGACTCGATATTAGTACGAAAAAGTTCAAGATGGCTGACGTAAAAAAGTACGCAGAGGCGTCAGGAAGGCTGGCCATCGATACCTTTAAGAAGGTGTTGGCTCGGCCGGAGTTACTGAACTTGAGTGCGCAGGAGCGGTCGCGAATGGTAATGCTTGGGTTCACGATGTAGGGCCGTTCACTTGTTTTAACTTTCAAGAGACGCTCTGAACTGCAGGCAGATCGGGGTCCTAGTCCGCGACCTCGGAATACCCAACCGAATCCCAACAACGCGTATATTTCCCGTCTTTCCTTGTGAGCCAAGTAGTTTCACCACTCGACATGCTCGATGGGACGAGGCCCATTCCGTTCGCTTCGCAGTCTTTGGTGGTGAATAAATCGTAACAAGCGAACCCAAGTACGGCCGGACAAGGAGCCCCACAGACCGCCGCCAGATGGAATCGGCAACCTTCGGAGTGTGTGGCGTTTCTGCCCAACAACGCATCTACCCGATCGAGTCAAGGGTGCGGATGCTCGCGAAAGAGACTCCGGGATCCTCCGTCGCCTTCGACTACTCGCCCTTGGCGACGACGACTACATCACGCGGCCATTCAATGACCGTCGCGCCACACCCGTCGCCGCGTTGACCACTCCGGCCTGTCGATCCACGTATCGCCCGCCACAAGGGCAGCATCAAGGATCCGCCGGAGCATACTCGGCGGATACGTCGAGATAGGCCACAGTCGGAACCGCATCATCGATGATTTTTCTCGAATCACGTTGGCCCCGATCCGGCTTGTCGAATCCATTAGCGGCGTTGTACGTATAATCGATTTGCGGATATTCATTACCGGGATCCAGCGGATCATCGAGGATCATGAACACACGAAGGACGGGGCGATTACCGATCCACTTCTCGATAACATTCTTTGGCGCGATCTCATATTCTAGGCAAAACTCATGCCCGAGCTTATCCTTCGGCACACCGTCTAACCTGCCATCGGGATTATCAAGAGTTTTCGCCGCAAACAACGAAGGCGATAGCGGGTTGACATCCGCGCACCACCTAGTCTCTTTTATTTTTTGATCAGTGAGGAATACTGCGCTGACAGACAAGCGGGCCAACCGAAAGGTCGCTGCGTCCATGTCTACAGTTCTTTGAAAGGTCTCGGTAGCGCCAGCTGGCAAGAATGTGCCCTTACCAGTCATAAAATCGCTAGCGTAAAGTAATTGACTACTTGTTGGCCGAGTCGGATTTAGGCGGAAGTCACTGTCAATGTTACCGCCCCATAGATCTAAACCACTCGCTAACTGGCAAAACGGTTTGGGTCCGTATGTATCCACGCATTGTGACCGCTGTGCTTGCGGTTGGGGCGTTCGCGTATATGCGGTCACGCGCATCAGCGCATCGGCCACCTTTACCCCCCTGTGCCGCGGTTATGAACTGTAACCTTCGCGGACAAATGCATAGTCGGCCCAGTCTGACTCTGCAATGAGAGATCGCTCGAAATATCTACAAGCGGCTTTAACGTTTGTGGGATGTAATAAGTTTGCAGCCAGAATTGTAACAATCCGACAAGCGGAAGAAGTGCCGTTATTACGATCGATGTCTTTGTCCACTCTACCCCAGCGCTGGCGCCGAGAAACAAGATCCAGAGAAGACCGACAATAAAAATCAGCACCGCGATTGCCATCACGGGCCAACTGATTTCAGGGCTTCGCCAGTCGGTCAAGACGATGTACCCGGTCAGCAAAAGCACGAGTACTTGGGCGATGACGACTTCCCTAGGCCATGAGTGTTCCCTCCGCCGCAGAGTGGAGTACAAAGCCCACCAGTTCGTGATTCCAATTGCGAGCATAGTGCCGGCTGCCATCGTTCCGATGAGTGTCGCGGCCATATAGAACTCGAGGCCGGCAAGCACGACCGCTCCCAGGCCATCCACGAACAGTGTGCCAAGCAGGAGAAACCACAGGACTCTTGTGTTTGCGAGTTGCTCCAACCACCGCTTGACAGTGGCAACCGGGCCCGCCCGGACGTGTGCGGGGGACGATACGGACCGGGACGGGATCTGCTGCGGCGGTTCGCCATCCATAAGTCAATGCTATTTTAGGCCGTTCCGAAATTTGCCGGATTCCCTCGATGTCTCCGGGGAGGTCGGCGCTTAGGACGTCGGCCTCATCATTCGTGCGCGAACCTGGCGACTATCAGCATCCATTAAAAACGCCTGAGTGCAGCGAGTCGCGGGGACGCACCGCCTCATAGTCGCGTCAAAAGCAGATATTCCGAAGAGGTATTGAGGATTGAGGTGATCCAGACTCGCAGGCTTCCTCAATGCTTGATTCCGTCATTGCTGAGGTACAGCATGCGCGAGGCCTCTATGCCAATAACTCAAGAGGTCCACAACGACAACAGACTTCTGAGCGGGTCCAAAGCCTTGCCCTGCGGGTCGTACGCGAGTCTTGGACCCGCCATGTCATCCTGGAGAAAGACCATTTGATCCTTCACTGGGACAAAAGACTTCTTTACAGCGTAACGGCAACACCAGAAGTAGCTGTCCAACTGGCGATATCTGTTGGTTCAGCTACTTGTTCGCACTCGTGACGGTTGTCGGCGGCAGCTGAATACTGACCACTGCGCCAGTAGATGCCGACCTCAGATTATCCACCGGCAATATCGCCCGAAACGCTATGAGGGCGCGTGGTTGAGGCTCACGGAGCGCGCCGGCGGCAGGGCGGATTGGTCCGACCGGCAACGTGGGTATGGTCTGTTGGCGATGACAGCGACAACCCCCGACCGCAGTTGCCCGTTACCTGCCGCCGCCCTTGACATCGTGCGGACGCAATCACGCCGTGACCGTATCGACGAACACTGGATAACCGTCAACTACTCGGCTTGGTGGGACGAAGAGATCGCCGCTGCCGGGTTGCCCGGTGGACCATTAAAGGTACGTCGCCGCGACGACGGCGCTGTGGGACTGTCCCGGGCTGATGTCTTTGGCCTTGCCCGGCCGCTCACTGACGGTGGACCCGCCTCCGACGAGCAGGTGTTGGCGCTGCTGTGGAACACTTTAGCTTGGGGTACGCGTGCCAAACGTGCTGGGCGAAAACGCATCCGGGCAGTCGCCGATAATCCCAACGAGGCGTTGTCAGCGCTGCGCACCGCTATTGCTCTGTCGTCAACTGATCCAGAAGCTGCCTACGACACCCTTTATCCCCGCATCCAGGGTGTGCGGGGACCGCGGCGCACACGTCGACCTGCCATCGCAGAAATCGGCCCAGCCTTCTTCACGAAGGTCCTCTACTTCGCTGGCGCAGGCGACCCCAACCACCCATGCCTGATCCTCGACAGCCAAGTCGCCGGCGCCCTCGGCCGCGAGTGCCAGTGGAAACTCAGCGACAACTATTGGTGGCCAGAGACCTATCAGCGCTACATCGACCTGCTCGGACGTTGGGCCGCAGAAGCTTCCGGCCGAATCGGCCGACCCGTCGCACGCGACGAATTCGAGCGGTACCTGTTCGGCCGATGACCGCCTCGCAATCGCCGACCCAAGCGTGGTCCAACGCCCTGAGAACAATGAACGGCCAATTCAAACGAAAGTCGCTTGCGTTCGGCTCCGACCTCTGGGCTATGAGCTACTGGCTCCGCGTTGCGTAGTTGAGTGCGTGTCTCAAACGTGCAGGTCAGAACAGGTGGACAGTCCGCGCTGTCGCGCGCCGATCAGCTGCGTCTTGGGTGTTCTACCGAGTTTCGTTCACAAATCCGTTCACAAATCCCCCTTCGCCGGCGACCATTCACCCGCTCAATTGGAAGCTTCGCAATGGCTGCAGTACAGCAGTCAGGCGCTGGAGCTCCTTTCGCCGAACAGGGGTCCCGCAGAACAACTTTCATCGATATCGCGGAGCGCTCCGGCATTAGCCGCGGGTCGATTTCGTGGCCCCCGTACCAGCGGACCGGCCGCCCCGTGCCGACAACGGCACGGCTGCAAGTTGCGCGAAGGGCAGCGAGCCGGACTGCCTCGCCACTGAACACTCGCTCGCCAACCTGGCGCCTCAGCGCGCATGTTGAGCCATTAGCAGTCTGATTCCTCTATTTTGGAAGCATGATCGACATGATCAGCAGATTGGGGCCGGGTGCGTCGGCTCAGGTCGGCTGCCTGCATCCACGAACGGTGGATGAGCCCATGGACCAGCAGTACTGCATTCTCGACGACGGCTCGATACTTACTGTGCACGGGTACACACACCCACCGGGCCTTGTCGTTGGTGAGTTGAGTTATCTTCCAGACGCTTCAGGCCCCCATTTGCTACTCGGCATGAACTACCGCAAGGCCTACCAGCGACACGGTCGCGGTTTACCCGAACTCAAACGACCTCGAGTAAGAGCGCACACAGGAATGTTCTTTGACTGTGCGCATCCATTCCTGGCTAAGTCGATCGTGCCGATCGGCCGGATTGACGCGGTTTACACGCACACGTCTGTGAACGACGTGGGAGCCGTGAAACTCGATCGGGCACGGGCTATGGCCCGCCGGTTCTTGGGACGGCTAGCGGACCACTTCGACATCGGACTGACGGGGTCGCATGCGCTGTCGACTGCAAACGATCTGCCGGTCGAGTTGCACGACCTCGATGTGGTGCTGCGGGGAACGACGCACGATGCCGCCGATGCTGTCGCGGTGCTGCAGGAGAGATCGGAGAGGCAGGAGGTAGAACGGCTGTGGGAACACGGCAAGGGCTGGCGCATCAGGCTCAGGACGCCTACGGGGATCTTTTGCCCGTTCTTTGTCTATCGCGAAGCGTTAGAAAGCCCGCTCGCGGCGTTGCGATCGATCTCGGACGTCGCCCAATCCGTCACCGTCAAGGCGGTTGTGGTTGACAATATGCACGGCGGCTTCCTCCCGACCTGGGTGCGGTGTGAGGTGGTTGAGTCGACCAATCCCGTTGTCCAGCTAGGGAGTCAGCTACCGGTTCTGATCAGTCACATGCGATCTCGGGGTGACTTCGCCAAAGGTGACACAGCGATGTTTCACGGCGCCGTCATCGATATCGACACCGGGACCACCCGCGTCCGCGCGCTGTCGGTCATCGATGGCAACGAATCCCGCCTGCTGACACCGACGTGGTCGCTGCGATAGGGAACTGCACATGGCAACAACCGAGGAGACGTTCACGCTGGCAGCGCTGCAGACAGCGGAGGGGATCGCATCGTCTCTCTGGCCGCGCTATGGCCGTGTTTCGGCGACCCTGCGCCCTATACGGATCGACTCACTGAAGACGGTCCAGAACGTCGTCCAACAGAGTCACCTGCAGCGGGTGCAGGCGGCTGTGGACTGCTGGATTGCCCAAGGCCGTCCGCTCTTTCCACCGCTGAGCGCCACGACATCAGGTTCGGCTGGCGTACTAGTGGACCTAACGGACACCGGTGAACTGATGATCATCGACGGTGTGCACCGCTGTCTTGCGGCGCGCAACCGGGGCCGCCACGAGCTACTGGTGACCATTTTTACGCCGCGGCGCCCGCTGCCGCCACCGGGCCGCCTCCTGTCGCTGGCGAACGTCGAGGTGTCACCCGAGCCGACTGATCTCATGCCGATCCGGGACCAACTGGATGGCAGTCTGTTCCGGCCAGGTTCGCGGATCGCTGCCGACCTCGAAGCCGCGTTTGCACTCAGCTGATGAATGCGGAGTACCCGAGACAGAATGCTGAATTCTTCGATTTCATCGATCGCGGCGCGGCGATTGTCTCCGAATGCGAATCGGACGTCTTCCACCTAGCCAAGTCCGACGGGCTCCCGCCGGGATTCTGGCATCCGACCGGCTTCATGACATTCGAGGTCATGTCGGTGCTCGGACTTGGACTCGTCCGATTGCACTGCTGGCTTAAGGGCATTCGGCGAGAGCGGCCCAATCACGCAGACATCCACCAGCACTGCTTCGACCTCTACTCCAAGGTTCTCTGTGGCCGGTACCTCGAGGACCAATACGCGATCGTGGAAGAGTGTGCACCGTCGAGTCAGTTCTCCACCTATTCTGTCCAGCCGAACTATGGCAAGGGCTACGACGACCTGGTCGAAATGCCGCTTCCTGGACGCATCGAGATCATTGCCAACAACGTTGAGACGCAGGCCGGGTCGGCGCACTGGTTGCCGGCCGGTGTGTTTCATGCGACGCCGATTCCGCAGAGCGAGTTCTGTTGCACGCTCGTGGTGATGAGCCTGCCGCGTCAGGGCTTTCAGGATGTGCTCATCGGCCGAAAGGGTCTGGACGTGTCGCGGTCGGCGCGCGTACCCGTCGCCGCGAGCGAACGCAAGGCACTGGCAAAGGCACTGCAGGGAATATCCACGTGACGTCCGATCCGATCGGCGCCACACACCGCCGGGCGAGCCCGTACCGAGGAAGCAAGCCGTACCACATCGGTGAATTCAAACGCCGGATGCTTTGCATGGCCTGCAATCTCGTCGTGGCCACGTGCCTCGCCATTATTTTGATCAGCAACGTCCGTATCGACCTGATCCAGTGGCACGGGGTATTTCCGGCCGAAGGCCTGAACTGGGTGTTCGCCGCGATCGCCGCGCTCACCATGTCGGTTCGCTACGCCTTCCGCGAGAAAAGTTACGGAGGCGACTTACGCAACGAGCAGCAGTTCGACCGCGCCCGGATCAGCGAGTACTGGCGGCGTGCCGACTACATGTTGCCCGAGGAACTGGCCCGTGCCCTAGTGTTTCTCCGGTCGCCGGAGACATACACAACGAAGATCGCCGAGACGGTCAAGCTCGATGGCACCTCAATGGTGACGACGGTGTCTATGCGGCTTTCGCTCGCTCGTCTGGTCTCCGGCGAGACCACGGAGCACGAGGACACTGGTAGCGACGACGTGGACGAGCCACGAGAAGTGTTCATCCTCGGTATGGTTCAAAAGGGACAGGACCTCCAGAACCTGAGCATCTCAGTGGATGCAAAACGGGTGAGTGCCATTCCGTACCGTGACGCCAACGCGCTGACTATCCGCGTCCTCGGCATCTGGATTCAGACTATCTTGGACGACGCCCTATCGACTGACATGCTAGCGACCTGGAAGGACCTGCTCGTTCACGTCTGCAGCGACGTCATACCGTCGGACGCCGACATCGCAGCTATCGAAGCCGAGACGAAGAGGTTCGGCGAGCAGCTCAGCGCAAAGGCGCTACGCGGCGGCGGACGCAGTGATGCCGTCGTCGATGCCGAGATCGACCGACTGATAACTACCGTCGGCGACTTGTACAGGCGGAGGCCCGTCTGGTGCCGTACTAGTGTCGTAACGACGAGTCGCCGATATTACAGAGTGGACGCCACCTATGACCGACCGATCAGCGGCGATTCGCTTCGCGGCGGCAGCGGGGTCCGGCTCGGCCTAGGACTCATCCCGCGCGAACTCAAGCTCAGCCCCGACTACGCCACCAGATGTCAGAGCTACGAGCTCGAAGTGGTTGCAAGCGACGGCCTCTACTTTCACAGCGGGCAGGTCGACCTGGACCAGGCTCCGCAACATCGGCGGGATCGCCGGGGAAGCGCGGCGATGCCCAATCATTCGGTGGAGCTACTCGGCCACGGAACGAGCGTCGCCCACCTCCGCATCCGGGACATCTCGGCTAGTTCGGCGGCCAACGGGCCGACTCCACCGAGGTTCACACCGTCATTGGGTGTGCAATTTAGGGAAGTTCCGCCAGGGAGTTTGGGAATCATCGTCGGACTGTCGTTCTACGTTGGACTTCTTTCCTGGCTGGTGGGCTACAATTACAGCGCCATCACTGTTGCCGCCCAATCACCACAGTCGTTTTCGCAAGCCTGGATCACTCTGCTGATGACGGTGCCAACGATCGTATCCGCTTGGGCGGTGGCGAAATTCACCGTAAGCCTACCTCGCGCGTCGGCATCGACGGTGTTGTTGATGGTGTGGGCGTTTGTAAACGCCACCGCACTCATTGCTTTGTCCGCACTAGCCGCGGTCGGGCGCGGCACGATGGAACATATTGGCCCACACGGCTCGAAGGTCGCCAGCGTGACGTGGCTCATCCTACTGTTGTCTTCGGCAATGCACATGCTTTGTCTGTTCGGCGCGCTACTGACCGACACCCTGCAGTATCGGCTGAGAGTGAAAAGCGGTGGCGAGATCTATCCCGCGACGATGTCGGAGCTGGCAAGGAGCCAATTCAGGCTCGTGGGTGACCGCGTTCTTATCGATAGGGATCTCCGCGCGCTGTGGAACCAAGTGCGGAGACGGGGTTCTCCGGAGAATCAGCGCGTAGGGCAGCCATGACGGACGGATACGACCACCGTGCCGACCTGACGTTCAGTTACGCGGCCTTCGTGGCGGCAGCCCGCACGTTGCGGCAGAGACATGACCCGCTTGGCGCGGAGCCAACCGCCAAGCCAGCGGCCGAGACAGCTAATAGCGGCGAGCTATTATAGGTCGTGAGCCCCGTGTCTCGAGCGGGAATGGGTCTGCCTGCATTACCGTCGACCCGGTTTCACGGCTTGACGCGGGACCGCGAACAATGGATTACCGATAGGGCGTTCGCGCCGATGCCGATCTGCTCGTCTTGACTTGTCTAGCAACAGATTTGATTGCCCGACTCGTCCTCCAGCGACCTAGTGGATCCGGTCGGTTCCCAGTCATTGAAGGTGAATAAACGGCAACCACGTCGAACGCCGGCGACCGTCGACAAGGCCAGAGCTGCTCGTCCAACGGAAACGCCAACGCCGTGCTCAATGGCAGTTCGGATTGCCCAGGAAGCCGGGACCAGTTTCGTCGGGAGACGTCGTGAACCGGATCGCCGCGCGACCCAGGTACGTCGTACGTCGTGTCCGACCCGCGAGCGCGCGGCGGTTGGATTCGTTGCATTTGCACGAAATTCTCCAAACCGCTAATAGCTGCTTCGGCCTTCTGGTAAACCAAAACCAGTGCTCCCGAGGAGGAAACATCGGTGTGAGGATCGCAGCAACGTTTGCCGGGGGAGCCGTCATCGCGACCATGATGACTGCCCAGCCACTCGCCCCGTCCGCTTCTGCCGTGCCCGGTGACCCGATGGCGGGATGCGAAACGCAAGTGTTCGCCCAGTACTGCGACGGCCCCATCCGAGAAGACGGGTCGTGGAAGCGGTGCCTGTTTGCAAACGGGCAATACGGCGGCGGCGCTTATGTGCCGCCGGTGACGAACTGTTTCATCATCCCCAGCGGAGATCAGATTCCGCCGCTGCCGCTGGGGCAGCCTGACCATCACATCGAGTAATCGCGGGCCGAATCGGCGGGGGATATCCAAAAATGGAAGTTTTTCTAGCGATCTGCTTTGTCGCGCTTGCGGCCTGGGCCTCGTATCGGGTTGGTCGGCACATCCTCAAAGAGCGGTACTTCGCCAGCGAACAGTTCTTGGCTCACAAGAAGCGGATCGCATCGTTCGTCGCCGAGCACAACGAGGTCGCCAAGTACGTCTCGGAGATTCGCAGCGGCGGATCGTTTACGGTTGGCGCATCGTCCACCGGCATGCAGTCACATCTGGCGACGTTCCAAAACACCAGCCATTGGAACTACCGTCGGGATCGGAACGTAGCGAATTACCAGGCACCGAACGTGCACAACTGTTCGTTACAGGTCGTCCGTAACGCCAGCGCCGATCCCCTCAAGTACGTGATGAAGTACTTCAGCATCAAGGCTGACGAGCCCAACCTTGCCGACGTGGAGAAGCTCGGCGAGGACATCACCCGACTGGAAGATGCCATCAACAACCTCAGAGGGCGTGAGGCGAGCATCGCCAAGTCGGTCAATCCGCCTGCATTCATCCTGAAGCACTACGCGGACGAATTCATGAAGCACGTCGGAGTCGAGCTGTCGCCGATCAGCGTTCCGTATCCCGTGTACCGCTTTGAGTACGTCAGTGCCGGTGGGAACAGTTCGCAGCGAGCAACCGTAACGCTAAACACCCCAACGATCGACGCGCTCGTCGACACCCTTTCGCAGAAGATCCGCTGGAGAAAGAGTGCTGCTGGCCAGCGCGCCCTGATGACCTCCACGCTGCGCAACTGGATAAAGACGCGTGACAATCACACCTGCCGGTACTGCTCGGTGTCGCTCGCAGCACAGCCTCATCTCCTCCTCGAGGTGGACCACGTTATCCCGGTGTCCAAGGGTGGTATGTCGACGCCGGACAATCTGCAGACTCTGTGCTGGCGATGCAACCGGACCAAGTCGAATAAGGTCCCGTCCGCCAGACCGATCTCCGTCACCGAAAATTCCACCGTTGTGCAGTGTTTCAAGTGCGAACACAAGCAGAGGGTGTCAACGTCCCTATCGAGCTTTGAGTGTGACCAGTGCGGTCAGAGCCTAAAACGCAGGGTGGTCAAAGAGGCGTGAGGTCACGCGCTCGCTCGGTCCTACTCTTCGAGACGGCAGTAACGAAACAAGGAGAAGACTTGTGCTTGAACTGATGCTTGGTGTCGAGGTCAACCCCGACAACTTTCCGGTAACCGCCCAGTTGCTCGACGATCTGCGCGAGGTGTTGGGAGACGGCGCCGAGGGTGGCTATGACGTAGACGAAGCACTGTTCTATCTGGCTCAAGCCTTCGTCCATCTGGAGAACGCGGTGGTTCAGAGAGCGATTGAGGTGATGAATTTGGAGACGGACCTCATGAATCTCAGGACGAGCCTGCTGAAGGCGGGCATTCCGATCGATCCGATTAGGCGTTGACCGAATCTCCCAACCGACTCGACGCCGAACGTCACCTAACCACTCGCGCGGTGTTCGGCTCGCCAGCCGGAGGACAGAATTAGGACATTCGGCCTCGCAGCGACACCTGACGGCTAACGACGAAACCCGCTCTGACACGTGGCCATAGCGGGTTTCGCTTTGTGGAGCTCAAGGGAACTCGAACCTCTGACCCCCACCCTGCCAGGAGCGGGCAGGGGCCGTGACCAGGCACGATAGATATGTCTCGGGGCTGTAGGTGGGCGTAGTTCAGGGGCCTACTGTCGTCACGGTTGTCAAAACTGTCGTCAGATCACGTCGCTCTACGAAACAGCGATACTCCCACCGACGGAATCTTGGTACCGCCGTGCAGGAACTACTTTATGCCTGCGTGAAGTAGCTGACATCCACCGTTCGCGGATGTGTCCGCCGCAGGTGCCGCCCATTATTGACGATCGCATCGGCATACATTTTCGCATCACTTGGCAGCAGCGACCGAGACCGCACGAGGGCCCTCAGAACGTCGACGGTGTCGTGGACGCGCGCCGAACCCAACCTCTTTTCGACCAAGTCATAGGCCGCGCCGTCGTCCGTGATCACCCCACATTGGAATTGCTCTGCCATCACGATGCACTCTGCTTCACCGAGATGCTCGCCACCCGATGCGCCGCCGCCGCCAAGCGCGACCTGGGTACGGAACACGGCAGTAAGCAGGGCGCCCGGTACCACGTAGGGACTGTCGAGGCTGGCGCACGCTAGGACCTCACGGCAGGCCTCGCTCGCATGCATGCCGGCAAGGACCTCGCTACGCACGGCCGTAGTCCAATACGGCGGGCCGCCGACTGCCAGAAACTCGCACAAGAGGCCGAGCCGGCCGATGGAACCGAAGTGTTGGAGGGTTACCGCGTCGGCTAACCATCGTGGTCCCACAAGCACCTCAGTACGGCAGACCTGAGAACCGCTCCTCGCGAGCTTCCTCGTGCTGTGGTCGGTAGTCAGCCTCGATTAGTTGGCGCGCTCGCACAAGATCCGGATCATCCCCGAATCTCCCCACAAGATCTCCGGAGTCCCGGCCGACGAGCTTGGCCAGCGCGTGCGCACCGACGATCCCTTTGCGGAAACCTGTCGTTGCGCGGGCAACCAGGATCGCCGGGCGAATCGTCGGCGGCGGCGTCACTGACCGGGACACAAACCTGGCCGCGGCGATCGGGCCGAGATCGCCCCGGACAGCGGGGTCGGGCATGTGGAGCACCAGCTGGCGCCAGTTGACGCTGCGAAGGCTGTCCCTCCCCGTTGCGTCGATCAAGCCCAGGTTGTGTAGCCGAAAAATCAGTGTTTCGAAACTCACTCCGAGGTGGTACGCGAGATCGATGAGCGCGGTCTCAGTCCTGCCGTGGCCCTTCACTGCCGCGCGCACTGTCTCCTCGGGCATTAGGAAGTTTGCCGCGAAAGCGTTCGCGGTTCGTTCTTCATTCGTCGACCCGGAAAGCTCGCGATCGAGCGTAACGGAGGTGCCGTCGTGTCCGGCGAGGACATGGCCCAGCTCGTGGGCGAGCGTGAACAGCGACCTAGGCAGCGGGTGTTCTGCATTGACGAACAACAGCGGGAATGCCGGGTCGGTGATCGCGGCGCCGGTGAGCGGGTCGCCGGGGAACGGTTCAACGAGTACATCGATGCCGAGTTCGTCCTGGATATGATCGGCGAGCACAGCGAACCGATCGTCTCCATCCACGCCGTCAAGTGGGAGCTTGCCGCGAGCCCACGTCGCTAACGCCTCGGCGGCCTCGAACCAGCCAGCGCCGACGACCGACGGTACCGAAGCGAGCTTGGAGGATGAATGAATCCCATGTTCCGCCAGCACCTCATGCAGCTCGGTAAAGGACACCAACCTCTCGTATGCGCTTCCCATCGCGACCGTCGCGCCGCTCATTCGCGCAGCAAGCGGCATCTTGCCTGGCAATGATTCCGGCTCAAGCAGCGCGAGCGGCGAGACGCGCAGCGCCTTCGCGATCCGGCCAAGCTCTACCGACTTGACCGCGCGGCGGCCATTTTCGATCTTCGAGAGCGCCGTGGCGTCGATCCCCACACTCTCCGCAAGCTCCGACGCCAGCATGCCAGCTGCCTCACGCAACTTTCGGATCCGGGCACCGAGTTCCTGCTCCACAGTGGAAGGCTACTGGGCGTAGCAGGGGTGTGGGAGTATTCGTTGCGAAATTAGCAACACGACTACTACTTGCGATTTCCGCAAGCATGCGCGAGTATAGAGTTGCGAAAATAGCAAGACCACTACACGCCCTAGAGGTGACCCACATGCCCGCCAACACCGAAAATGAGCCGCCGGTCCAGGACGCCCACGGCGGGCCGACGACTCACCAGCTCCAGATCATCGTCAACGGCCAACCGGTCGTTCTCACCGATCGACACCAGACCGGTGCCGCCCTTAAGCAGGCAGCCATCGCCCAGGGCGTCCCCATCCAGGCAGACTTCGTGCTGTCCGAAGTCCTGCACAACGGTAACCAGAAGGTCATCCCGGATGACACTCGCGTGACCGTGAAGGACGGCGACGAGTTCTGGGCGATCCCCGGTGACGACAACTCCTGAATCGCCGACCAAAGCCGCCGTCTTGGATGCGCTCGCCTCAGTGTCGGGCGCGTTCCCAGACTGCGGCCTGATGACGCACGCGGACGGCCAAGGGGGGCTGTGGGTCGAATTGAACGGCATCCCGCTCGGGATCCCGTATCAGCAGTGCTCAACATTCATGGTGTTCCTCCTTCCCTTCACGCTTCCCGGCAGCGACATCTACCCGCTGTTCGTTCGCCGAGACCTGAGCCGTATCGACGGACAACCGCTCGGAGAAGGCTTCCAAGCAACCGAGCTATCCTGGCCCGCCGAAGGATCGCCACGACCGGTCGTCCAGGTCTCACGGAGGACGCGGGGATCGTTCGCGTCGCAGACTGCTGCGCAGAAGATCGCCAAGGTCCTCGACTGGATCCGCACTCGATGAATGCAGCGACCGAAATGACAGGTACGCACACCGTCGAGCTGCGCTTTCGGGCCGCGGACTGGGAAAAGCTTCAGCAATACCTATTCCCGGGTGACGACGACGAGCACGGCGCCGTACTTCTTTGTGGTTCGACATCCGACCGGGGTCATCTGACGCTCTTGGTACGCGAAGTCGTACGCGCCGAGGACGGCATAGACTACGTTGCCGGCACACGCGGATACCGCCTACTCACCGGCGAGTTCGTCACGACGCAGCTGCGGCGGGCCAAGGACGCCAAGCTCGTCTATCTGGCTGCGCACAACCATGGCGGCGACCTGCAGGTCTCTTTCTCGAGGGCGGACTTGGCCTCGCACGAACGCGGCTACCCAACCCTGCTGGCAGTTAGCGGCGAACATGTGGGCGGACTCGTCCTTGCACGCAGAGCGCTGGCAGGAGACATCTGGCTCACCGACGGGACTCGCCGACCCGTACAGCGCACTGTTGTCATTGGCGACGAGCTCCATGTGCTCGGCGACGGCCAGCTCTACCCACCCCGATCATCGGCAACTACGGATGAGATCTATTCACGACAGACGCTCGCTTTCGGAGACGCGGGTCAGGATCGACTCAGCCGACTGAGGGTCGCCATCGTCGGTGCCGGCGGCGTTGGCATGCTCGTCATACAACTGCTCGCCCGGCTCGGCGTCGGATCGTTCGTGATCATCGATCCCGACCACGTGAGTCGTTCCAACCTCTCCCGGCTTCCCGAAGCCCGGTTGCAGGACGCCGTGGGCCGCTTCGGCCCCGGATTGCTGGGACGGCTCGCTCACACATTCGGCCTCAATCGTCCGACGCCCAAGGTTGACCTTGCGCGGCGCATCGTGCACGGTGCCAACCGTCGCGCGGTCGTTGCCGCGATCCAGGGCGACATCGCTGACGACACAACGGCAAGGGCCATAGTCGGCTGTGATTTTGTCTTCCTCGCCGCCGATACGATGCTCGCAAGGGACGTCGTGAACCAGATCGCGTACCAATACCTGATTCCCACACTTCAGATTGGCTCTAAGGTCGTCGTCAGCTCGAAGACCGGCGACGTACTTGACGTCTTCGGCGTCATCCGCTCGCTGGGGGCTGTACCCGGATGCCTTCGTTGCAACGACCTCGTCAACGTCACCAAACTCGCAGAAGAAGCGGTCGCCACCGCCGAACAACGTCGCAACCAGCGCTACGTCGACGACCCCGAAATCACGGCACCGAGCGTCATCACGCTGAACGCGATGGCGGTCGGCTGGGCCGTTAATGACTTCATGCAATACGCCACCGGTATCGGCCGCCCGTCATCGGGATTTCGGATCCTCCGGACCAAGCCCGCAGCCGTCGGACAGCCGCAGTTCACCATCCAAGAGCCGCATGTCGACCCAAACTGCCACGTTTGCGGCACCAAGCCCTACTCGGCATTCGCGTTCGGAGACGGCGTAGACCTACCCACCCGCATACGCTAATCCCGACGCGAAAGTCTCATTAGGGTCTCCAGTGAGTCATCTCGATCTCAGTAAAGAGAATTCTCACGGTGCGTGCGGCTGAGATTTGTTCTGTGCCACGTGCGGCTGAGATTTCGGGGGCGCCAACCGAGTGTTGCTACATCTCGATCCCGGCGTCGAGACTCTGCTCGCGGCTGCGACTGTTGTGGCGTTCTCGTTCGGTGGTCATCGCCTGGGCGAAGCTGTGCGTGTCTGCGTGCCAGCTCTGGTAGGTTGCCCGCCGCCGCTGGACCGCCGCTGCGCGGCGGCCGTGGATGCGGCGCACGCGTTGCGGCAGTGCGGCGCTGGGTGTTTGGGCAGCGACCTCGTGGGCGGTGATCGGCCGATCGTGGTTGGCGACAATGGCGCGGGCCAGACGACCGGCCTTCTCGGCGGTGCCGCGGTTCATGACATGCGACCCCGGCAGCGGGTCGAGGCCATATTCCTGTTCGGTGGCGCGTTCGTACAGGTAGGCGCTGTTGGTTTCGCGGCCACGCGTCATGGCCACATAGAGCATCGAACGGGTGGTGTTCTCGCCGAGCACGGCGTGAGTGGTGTCGGCGGTGACCCCTTGAGCGCCGTGCACGGTGACCGCATAGCCGTGGGTGATGTGTGCGCGTACATAGTCGCCGTCGAAGACGACGCGGGCGCGGTCATCGAGGCGTTCGGCAGCCAGCCGGTTGGTCGCCGCGTCGATCGCGGTGACGCGCCATCGGTTGCCGTTGCGCACCGGGTCTGGTTCAGCCGCTTGGCCGGTGGTGTTGCGCAGCGCGATGGTGGCGTCGTTGTGGCGGCTGATGATGAGGTCGCCGACGGCGACGCGATGCCCACGCGCCCCGCCGATGGTGGCCGCGCCGGCTGCGATGGTGTCGCGGTGGATGCGCTGGTTGAGCGCGTCGGTCATTTCGGTGGTGTCGCAGACAAGTAGTGCGTCTTTGCCGGCGGCGGTGTCAGCTTGGTGGGCAGCCAGGGCGTCGGCGGCCATCGTGACCGCATCCCCGCACTGCAGGCGGTCATGGGTGCGGTACCAGCCGACCGCCCGGCGCACCGACGCCGGCCCACCACTACGTAGGGCCAGCGAGGCGGCGCGCTCGTCGCGGTCGTGCATGCGCCATACCTCGGACAGGTGTTGAGTCCAGGGCAGGTCTTCGCAGAGTTGGGCGAACATGCCGCCGCGAGCTTTGACCGGCGCGAGCTGATGCGAGTCGCCGACCAAGACGGTTTTGGTTCCGGCCGCTGTGGTGGCTGTGAGGAGTTGGCGCAGGTCGTCGGTGCCGACCATCGCGGCTTCATCGACGATCACCAGAGTGCTTCGGTTCAGCTGCAAGGCGTTGCCGCGCAGCAGTTGCAGGGCTTTCGCGATCGTGTACCCCTGGTCTCCCGCGCCTTCGCGCACCGCGACGTCGACAGCCTTGCCAGTGGGCGCCAACACCAGCACCGTCGCGCCGTGGCGGCGGTGCGCGGCGGCGCGCAGGGCGCGCATCGAGGTGGTCTTGCCCGCGCCCGCCGGCGCCGACAGCGGCTGGACCAGCCACGGTGAGCGGCCAATGCTCTCCACCGCACGTCGTTGATCCGCCGAGAGGTCTGCGGTGTCTTCACCTTTGACCCATAGCAGTGCGCGGTCGTCGCGGGCGTCGACGAGGTCGAGTACCGCGGTTTCTTCGGCGAGGATGCGGTCGAGGGTGAAGCGCTCATGGCCCTCGCGTTGGTGTGCGGCGCGCGACGCGGTCAACCGCACACCGATCTCGTCGACGGCTGCTTCGACCAGCTCGCGGGGTGTGCGCTCGGTATCGACGGGCAGTTGCGCGCCGACGATCTCCACCAGGTCGGCGCGGGTGAACGCGGCCTTGTCGATCTTCTCGGCCGCGTCGGCGAGGCGCGCTCTGTCGAACGGGGTGTGCGCTGCGCCGCGCCGCGCCGCGCGCGCCGCGTCGAAGGATGCGCGGTCCAGCTGCAGGCCGCGCACGTCGGCGCGCCACTGCTCCAACAGCTGCGCCCAGGCGAGCTCTTCGGGTTTGGCCGGGCGGGTGGCTTTCTGCGCGGCCGCCAGCTGGGCTGCCGACAGCGAGCCGCCCTCGACGACGTTCAGGTTGTGCGCGGCCCACTCGCGCAACTGCGTGGAGCGCCGCGACCACGCGGTGACGGTGTCGCGGTCCACCCCGGCCAGCTCGGCCATCCCGGTCGACGGATCCACCGGCGCCCACTCCAACCCCATCGACTGGTGCAGTTCACGCCGCAGGGTGGCCTGATAGATCACCCCGGCCGCTTTGGCTTCGTGATACAACGACGTCCCATCGATCGACACCAGCTGCCCGTCGGCACGAGCCTGGCGATTCGGCACGATGACATGGGTATGCAGGTGCGGATCCCCGCACCGCGACGTCTCGTGCTGATAGGCGATCGCGGTCAAACCCGGCAGGCGCACAAGGTCTTTCTCACCGGTGTGCGGGTTGTGCACCCGGGTGTAGCCGGCATGTGCGGCCAGGTACTCCATCGCTTCGGCCAGCGCGGTGGTGTGCGCGTCGGCGATCGCCTTGGCCATCACATCATCGGTGCGCAGCGCCCGAACCAGCGAGACGCTTTTGGGTGCGCAGAATGTTAGATCGAACCCGTGCACCCCGCGCTCACCGAACGCGCGGCCATGTGCACCGTTGGGGGCGATGCCTTCGTCGAGCCAGCGCGCCACCAGCTGCGCGTCGGCATCTCCCCCAGCGCGCTGGGTGTCGGTTAGACCGACCAACGTTGCGACGGTGCGGGTGTCGCCGGCCAACAACCACACTGGGGTGCGGGTTTCGCGTTCGGAGTAGTACTCCCCCAACCCGCCGCCCGCCCGCGCCAGATCACGCGCAGCATGCTCGGCCGTCTGAGCGGTGTCGATGTAGTAGTTGATCGACCACCGCTTGAGCTTGGAGATCGTCAACATAGATCTCGACCACCTGTCCGGGCGCCACGGCACCTGCTGTGCCACAACCATTCTCGCACCCTTGTGCAAATGTGCCGTGCAGAAATTAGGGCGGAGGAAGGTTGGCGAGATGAGGCAAATATCTCGGGGACGGCGGAATTGGTTGTGTTGTGGGGTGAGTGTGATGGCGTGAGATGCGGAGATGCTACGTGAGAAGTATTGGGAATGAATGAGTTAGGACTTAGTGGTCAAGGCTTGCGGCCGCGTCCGTCGTCGGCGACTCGTGCCCACGCTTGGCGGACGGTTGCGAGGGCTTCGGCGGCAGTGATCGTCAGCCGGGTTTGACCGGCAAGTTGTGTCTGCCATTGGGCATCCGTGGGCGCCCTCTTGAAAAGGTAGTCAGCGGGTGGCTGATTGGTCGGCCCGAATCGTCGGTACAACTTCGATGCGGCAGCGTCGATGGCGCCGATTCTGCTGAGCGCCCACAGATCCCACAGATCGCGCGGTGCGCGGCGATCGGCCCATGTCACGGTCTTCGACGCGGCGAAGGCGGGCAAGGTCGGAACGATCAGCTCCGCTGTCGGTGCATCGCGGTAGCGCCGTTCGAGTGTGCGCCGCTCCGACGGCCACGGCACCCTGCCGCGTGCGGACAACAATTGGATCCGTACCGAAATGCCCGCAGCGGATCGCAGTATCGCCGCGTCGACATCCGCCAAACCGATCAGCGGTGGATCGACAGTGACCCTGCCATGCGTGCGGGCCAGCGCGCGCGGCAGCGCGGCATCCAGGTCGGCAGCGACATCGTTACGGTCACCGACGGCGATGAGGTCGACATCCTCGCTGAGCCGGCCCTCGGGAAGGTGCGTTCGCGCGAGCGCGGTTCCACCGATGAACTGGATCCGCTCCCCGAAGTTGGCGCCGAGGAACGCCAACAGATACGAAATGAGGTGATCGCGCTCGACCTGTTCGGGTGCCACCCCAAATCGCCGCGCAATCTCCTCCAGTTCATCCCTGTCCACGGTGGGCTCCGGCCCATGACTGCGCGCGCCGCAGCGACGCTGTGAGCCGTTGGTCAGCGGCGAGCGCATCCAGGCGCTGTATGTCGCTGCGCCCGTACAGGGCGGCGACGGCCGCAGGCACGTCGTCGCCGGCGTCGCCGAGCTGCGGTCGGTGCGCAAGGTCGAGGACCGTCTGCTCTGGTGTCGTCACCAGCGCCGGCCCCAAGGGCGTCTCGATCCGTTCCACGTCCAATCCATCGGTGTCGCGTTTTACGAAGCGGACCACCGACGAACGCTCGTTGAGCTGAATCGGCCGGTGTTGCTTGGGTACTGCGGCTATCGCCGTGGCGAGCGCTCGAGGAATCGCGCCGAGCACCCTGGCGGCACTAATGCCCATCAACACCGCCCGGTCGGGCCCATAGATCGCCGAGGCGATGCCAGCCGCAACAGCGTCCAGATCGGGCACCCACACACGACCCACCATGTCCTGAGGGACCACCACGTAATAGCCGTTGGCCACTCGAAGCAGGAGTCCCTGATCCGCTAAACGCGCTAACTCGGGACCCGGATACGCGTACGCCGCCCCGGCATCCTTGGCGCGAACGGTTCGCAACGGCGCACCGCCCAGCGCAGCGGGGAGCGGAGTGCTGCGACGATTAGCCACGCAATCACCCCCTTGGATATGCAAATCTTAGGCTATTAGCCTATAAAATGCATACTCGCGCCGCAATGGCAGTGCCTCCACCCGATCCGGCCAATCGCACGCTGACCTACTCGATGCGAACGAGTCGACGTGGGCGTTTGTCGTCGCCAACCGCGTTGGGCACCTTAAGGACTAGCAGGTCAAGAGGTTGACGACGTTGGCTAGTGGAGAGCGTTGTCGGAGCTACTGGGGGACGGATTCCGGACGGCACGTCCTCCTGTCGCGCCGGGGAGAGAGCGGGCGCTGGCCGTGCGAGGTGTCGTCCAACCGCAGGAAGGCGTCACCCCCCACTCCTCTACGGATTAGCCTTCGGCGACTTGCTCGCCTGTCACCTGGAACACAACTCGGTTGCCGATCTCGACGGCGTGGTCTGCGAACCGTTCGTAGAACCTGCCCAATAAGGTCACGTCAACGGCGGATGCGACGCCGTGCTTCCACTCTCTGTCCATGAGCACGGTGAACAGGTGGCTGTGTAGCTCATCCATCGCGTCGTCGTCATGGCGAATCTGTGCGGCTCTGTCGGGGTCACCTGAAAGTACGACTTCTCTCGCGCTCTTACCGAGATCGACAGCCACCGCGCCCATCTCCGCGAAGTATCCGTTTACCTCTTCGGGTAAGACATGCCCTGGGTGGCGGCGGCGAACGATCTTGGCGACATGCAGGGCCAGTCCGCCCATTCGTTCGGCATCGGCCACGGTTTTAATAGAACCGACGACGGTGCGTAGGTCACCCGCAACCGGCGCTTGGAGAGCGAGTAGAACGAATGCGCTTTCCTCGGCCTTTCTACTCATCGCAGCCAGGCGGTCGTGATCGGTGATCACTTGCTCGGCCAACAACAGATCGGCCTGCAATAACGCCTGAGTTGCCCGTTCCATGGCGACACCAGCGATGCCACACATATCGCCCAACGTCGCCTTCAACGCCTCAAGCTGTTCATGGAACGCAGTGCGCATCCAACAACCCTAGAGCGCCTAAGCAGACCCGCAACGCGCGGGCGAGCCGCCCCGCGAAGCGGTTTCGTGTTACGGAACGAAAGGCCAGCGTCAGCTAGGTTCGCAGGAAACGGGCGTTCAGCGCGTCCAACAGCGTGCTCGCCTCCTGAATCCGTCCTTGCAGGCGTTCCAGGCGTTCCGGCGGCTCAGCGTCTACATCGCCGTCGTGACGCCTCGACCAACGCCCCTCCGCCGCAGCGGCAGCCGAACGCATCTGCCGGAGTTCCTGGCGCAGAATGTCGGCGAAGAGCACAGCCTGCTCTCGTTCACATCTCCTGGTCAGCGGCAGGATTGTTTCAGCGCCCTCATGTCCTATCGACTCGGCTGCCGAATCGTCGCTCATCACTGCATGTCTAGTTGATGTTCAAGGCCATTGCATGAAAACCGCTTGGTGACGGCTTCACAGTTCGTGATCCATGGAGAGACGAACACGAGGTCGCGAGAACCTTCGCGCGACGCGCGATAGGCGACGTGCAGCTCCCCGTTCAGCGCGTAGCGCGTCTCGGAGAACACTGCGGAAGCTAAGCCGGGGAGCGGATCGACTATCGGTGTTGTGCAGCCCCTTCGAGATCGTGGTGCTCGCCGTCGTGGACGCCGGGGGACATCAACGCGTCTCGCTGCCTCACAGAAATTGTGCACGAGCTAGTCGTAGAGGCGAATTACAGTGGTGGAACACCATTAAACACGAGGTGATCACATGACCCACACTCCCCCGCGAGGCGACAATGACCGGCAGCTACCCTCCTGACGGCAGGCCTCCCATCGCCAGTCGACTTCTCACGATTGTGGAAGCGGCTGAGGCACTACGGATCTCACGCGCATCTGTCTATCGACTCTTCGACGCCGGCCAGCTTGCATGGGTCCAGATCGGCGCGTCGCGCCGGGTAACTTCGACCGAGATTGATCGGTTCATCGAGGCGCATACCGAGGCGGCCTCGTGATCCCGATGCGGTCGCTTCGCTGCGTGTACTGAGATGACAGAGCGTCGACAGCTGCCGCCGCAAATCAAGCGCATCGAGCTAACCCAGCGCGACGGCGGCCGCCCGGTTATCCGTTATCAGCTCACCGTCGACGTGGGCACAGTCGACGGGCAGCGCAAGCAGCTGCGCAAGCGATACGCCACGGAAAAAGCAGCTCGGGCCGCACTGGATGCTGTGCGCGGCGAAGTCGCCAAGGGCACATACGTGCATCCGTCCAGGATCACGCTGGCCGAAGCATGCGAGGACTGGCTGGCTGCCAAACACGGCCTCAAACCCTCGACGCTGCACGGACATCGAGTGAACTTGGCCGCAGCGCTAGCCGAGCTCGGGGCCATCGAGGTGCAAAGGCTAAGCAAGCGGCACATCGATGACCTCGTGACCGCGCTGCCTGCTGGCGGCCTGTCCTCTCCTACTGGTAAGCGCCGCAAGGCTTGGTCGCCACGGTCGGTGAACTACATGCTGGGTCTGTTGACTGCGGTACTACGGGACCAGATGCGCCAGGGCCATGTGGTGCGTAACGTCGCCGAGCTCGTTGACCGTATCCCCGCGGACCCGAAGCTCCCAGATACCTTCACGCCCACGGAATTGCAGAAGGTCCTCGGTCACATCGAAGGCGACCGGTACGCGATCGCGTGGCAACTCGCGTTGACCGGGCTGCGCCGGGGCGAGGTAGCCGGTCTGCGGTGGAGTGACGTCGACCTCGAAGCGCGCACGCTCCAGATCTCTTCGACGCGGCTGCGCTTCGGCAAGCACCTCGTCGAGGACACCCCGAAGTCGCGGGCGGGACGCCGGACGCTGCCCATCCCCGACCACCTCGCCGCCGCATTGCGCACGACCCGGGCTATCCACGCAGCCGATCGGCTGGCTCTCGGCGAATTCTACGAAGCGAGCGGCTATGTCGTGGTTAACGAGGCAGGTGCGGCACTCAGCCCCCACGCCCTGACGTCTCGATGGGCGCGCATGCTCAAAGCCGCCGGCGTGCGCCATATTCGGTTCCACGACGCACGGCACACGTGCGGGACGCTGATGCATCTGCAGGACGTGCCGATCGCGGTGATTTCGGCGTGGCTGGGGCACGCGTCGAAGGCCTTCACGATGGCAACCTATGTGCACGCGCAGCCCGAAGCATTGAGCACAGCGGCGCAGAGTTTCGCGCGAGTTGTGACAAACCGTGACAATTCCGGGTGACTCGAACGGGTGGTCGGAAACCAAAAAGACCCTGACCAGGGTGGCAGGTAGTGGATTCGAACCACTGTAGGCGTTAGCCGACGGATTTACAGTCCGCTCCCATTGGCCGCTCGGGCAACCTGCCTGGGTGCTGCACCACCGGGCGACCCGGTTTGGTGCGAATAGCAGGGTACAACGAGGATGGGCCTAAGACGAAAACGCACCAGAGAGCACAGGAGGGACGCGATCCAATGGCGGATTCATCGTTCGACGTCGTCAGCAAGGTTGACCGCCAGGAGGTGGACAACGCGCTGAACCAGGCCGCCAAGGAGCTGTCCACCCGCTTCGACTTCCGCGGCACCGACACATCCATCGCGTGGCAGGGCGAGGAGGCGGTCACCATCACCTCTTCCACCGAGGAACGCATCAAGGCCGCCATTGACGTCTTCAAAGAGAAGCTCATCCGCCGCGACATCTCCATGAAGGCCTTCGACGTCGGCGAGCCGCAGGCGTCGGGCAAGATCTACAAGGTCAGCGGCACCATCAAACAGGGCATCTCCAGCGAGGACGCCAAGAAGATCACCAAGCTGATTCGTGACGAGGGACCCAAGGGCGTCAAGGCGCAGATTCAGGGCGACGAGGTCCGGGTGTCCTCCAAGAAGCGCGACGACCTTCAGGCCGTCATCGCCTTGCTGAAGAAAGCCGACCTCGAGGTGGCGCTGCAGTTCGTCAACTACCGGTGAAACGGGAGCCGTCGGCAATACGCTGAGCGGCATGGCAGCTGCGCAACGCGAACCCAAAGTCGTCGTCCTCGGTGGAGGCTCCTGGGGCACCACCGTGGCGTCCATCTGCGCCCGGCGCGGGCCGACGTTGCAGTGGGTGCGTTCGGAGGAGACCGCCGACGACATCAACGAGAAGCACCGCAATAGCAAGTACCTCGGCGACGAGGTCCAGCTGTCGCCGTCGCTGCAAGCCACCACCGACTTCTCCGAGGCCGCTGACTGCGCCGACGTCGTCGTGATGGGTGTGCCATCGCACGGCTTCCGCGGCGTGCTCGAGCAACTGGCCAAGGAGCTGCGGCCGTGGGTGCCGGTGGTGTCGCTGGTGAAGGGTCTCGAGCAGGGCACCAATTACCGGATGAGCGAGATCGTCGACGAGGTGCTGCCGGGTCATCCGGCGGGAATCCTGGCCGGCCCGAACATCGCCCGCGAGGTGGCCGAGGGGTATGCCGCCGCCGCTGTGCTGGCGATGCCCGACCAGCATCTCGCCGCCAATCTTGCAAACCTGTTCCGCACCCAGAGATTCCGGACCTACACCACCGACGACGTCGTCGGTGTTGAGATGGCGGGCGCGTTGAAGAACGTGTACGCGATCGCTGTCGGCATGGGTTACTCGCTGGGCATCGGCGAGAACACCCGTGCTCTCGTGATCGCCCGCGCTTTGCGTGAGATGTCGCGTCTGGGCGAGGCCATGGGCGGACACCGCGACACGTTCGCCGGCCTGGCAGGCATGGGCGACCTGATTGTCACGTGCACGAGCCAGCGCAGCCGCAATCGTCACGTCGGCGAGCAGCTGGGTTCGGGCAAGACGATCGACGAGATCATCGAGTCGATGAATCAGGTCGCGGAGGGCGTGAAGGCCGCCAGCGTGATCATGGAGTTCGCCGAAAAGTACGGGCTCAACATGCCGATCGCACGAGAGGTCGACGGCGTCGTCAACCATGGCGCGACGGTCGAGGACGCGTACCGCGGGCTGGCGGCCGAGAAACCCGGTCACGAGGTGCACGGCTCGGGGTTCTAGCCCGCTGCATCAGTTACCGAACGGACCCCTGCTGTCGGGACGATAGAGCAACGGAGATTCCTGGTTGAGGATGAAGCTGCCTGCCGAGCTGAGCACAAAGCCAGACTGGCTGCGGCTGTCGACGCACGTCGTCGTCGTGCCGTCGTTGCCGCAGCTGACGGTCTGGTAGCTGATCCGGGAACCAGCGGGCAGCGGCTTAGCCGCACCGGCCGCGGCGAATACGTTGCCCGGCGCAATGGAGAAGCCTGGCACGCCGCCGTACGAACCGCTGACCAGATTCGCGCCCTCGGGTGCGGCGGGAATCGGACCGCTGCAGCCGTAGCCGTTGCCCTTCTGCAGCGCGCAGATCACCCCGTCCGGTGTGGTGAACGCGAACCAATTACCGTCCATCACCGCATAGTCGGACAACTTCACCGGCGCCAATGCATTCACGTTGGGCGGCGGAGGCGGCTGTGGTGGGGGGTCTGGCGGCGGCCCTGCCGCCGCAATGCCAGGCACGCCTACGACGGCCGCAGCCCCAAGAACGCCAAAAAGAACTCTGCTCAGCACTGCCATAGCCTATGTGTCGCCGAAACGACCAGCAGTGTTTCTCCCGCCGGTATCAGTACTGGCCAGGTCCGCGGCCTGCCATCTCCTCCAGCCTGCGGATCCGGTCCTCGACCGGCGGATGCGTCGAGAACAACTTGCCGATCCTCTCGCCCGACCGGAACGGGTTGGCGATCATCAGGTGCGCCTGGTCGGCCAGCTGCGGCTCCGGCGGGAGCGGCGCCTGCTGCACCCCCGCGCTGATCTTGCGCAACGCGCTCGCCAACGAAAGCGGATCACCCGTCAACTCCGCACCCGACTGGTCGGCCTGATACTCACGCGACCGCGACACCGCCATCCGCACCACCGTCGCCGCGATCGGGCCCAGCAGCGAAATGAGCAGCAGCGCAAAGGGATTCGCGCCACCCTCGCGGTTACCGCCGAACATTCCCGCGAACATCGCGATGTTCGCCAGTGCGGTGATCACCGACGCGAGCGCCCCGGCCACACACGAAATCAGAATGTCGCGGTTGTACACGTGTGAGAGTTCGTGGCCCAGCACCGCGCGCAGCTCGCGCTCGTTGAGGATCTGCAGGATCCCCGTCGTGCAGCACACCGCCGCATTTCGCGGGTTGCGGCCCGTCGCGAAGGCGTTCGGCGCAGCCGTATCGCTGATGTACAGCCGCGGCATCGGCTGCCGCGCCGTTGTCGCCAGCTCTCGAACGATGCGATACATCACCGGCGCTTGCATCTCGTTCACCGGCTGGGCATGCATCGCCCGCAGCGCAAGCTTGTCGCTGTTGAAGTACACGTACACGTTCATTCCGACGGCGAACAGCACTGCCAGGCCCAGAATCGCCCTGCTCTGGAACAGCGAACCGATGAACACGATCAGCGCCGACATACCCACCAGCAACAGGAACGTCTTGGCCCTGTTGGCATGCGGATGCCAGGTCATCGTGGCTTCCTCCTACTAGAACCGGGTGAGTCTTCGCTGTCCTAACGCTCAGCCAACCCTCAAGGGTTCCGCGTTGCGTCAGCCGTGCCTGTTCACCGTGTAGTCCACCAACGTGGCCAGTGCTTGCCGACCCGGCCCCTCCGGCAGGTTGGCCAGCTCGTCGCGGGCCTGCGCGGCATACCGCGCCACGGTGTCCTTGGCCTGCGCCATGCCTGGCGACGCGCGCAGCAGCCGCAGCGCCTCGGCAAGGTCGTCGTCGTTCTCGACCGGCCCGTTCAGCAGCTGCCGCAGCCGGTCCCCGTCAGGTCCGGTATCGCGCAGGGCGTAGAGCACCGGCAGCGTGTGCACACCCTCGCGCAGGTCGGTGCCCGGCAACTTGCCCGATTCGTCGGGATCGCTGTCGATGTCGATGATGTCGTCGGAGATCTGGAACGCCGTGCCGACGATGCCGCCGAGCCTGCTCAACCGCTCGATCTGCTCTTCACCGGCGCCGGAGAAGGTCGCCCCGAATCGGCCTGATGCCGCGATCAGGCACGCCGTCTTTTCGTACACCACCTTCAGGTAGTGCTCGACCTCGTCGACGCCCTCGGCGACGCCGCGGGTCTCCCGCATCTGACCCGTCACCAGCTGTGCGAACGTGTCGGCGATGATCCGCACCGCCTCCGGCCCCAGCCGGGAGACCAGGCGTGAGGCCGTCGCGAACAAATAGTCGCCTGCCAGGATCGCGATGTTGTTGCTCCAGCGCGCGTTCGCACTCGGGGCGCCGCGACGCACCTGCGCCTCATCCATCACGTCGTCGTGGTACAGCGTGGCCAGGTGCACGAGCTCGATGACGGCGCCGGCCACGGTGACCTGCCACGCGTCGGGTTCCGGGCCCAGCTGAGCGGACAGGACCGTGAACAGCGGGCGGAACCTTTTGCCGCCTGCCTGGAATAGATGCTGAACCGCCTCGGCCATCAGCGCATCGGCTTTGCCCAGCTCAGTGGCCATCAGGTCCTCGATGCGGGCGACCCCTTCGCGGACATCATGGGCAAAAGCGGGGTCCCCGAAATCCACTCCCGCCACCACACTCGCTGGTGTCCTCACTCTGCCAACATACTGGGAGCCATGGATACGCGAGCCGACGTGGTCGTCGTCGGGGCCGGACCCGCCGGCTCGGCAGCGGCCGCGTGGGCGTGTCGCGCCGGGCACGACGTCCTGGTCATCGACTCCGCACAGTTCCCCCGCGACAAGGCCTGCGGCGACGGGCTGACACCGCGGGCGGTGCTGGAGCTGCAGCGGCTGGGGCTCGGGACGTGGCTCGAGGGCCGGGTTCAGCACCGCGGGCTGCGGCTTTCGGGGTTCGGCGGCGACGTGGAAGTCGAGTGGCCCGGTCCCTCGTTCCCGTCCGTCAGCAGCGCGGTGCCCCGCACCGAGCTCGACGACCGAATCCGGATGGTGGCCGCCGACGACGGCGCCAAGATGCTGCTGGGCGTGAAAGTCGTTGACGTCCGGCATGATTCGACCGGGCGTGTCTCGTCGCTGATGCTGGACTCCGGCGCCGAGATCGGATGCACGTCGCTGATCGTTGCCGATGGTGCGCGCTCGCCGTTGGGCCGGGTGTTGGGCAGGCAATGGCATCAGGAGACGGTGTACGGCGTGGCGATCCGCGGGTACATCGCGACGCCGCGCAGCAACGAGCCATGGATCACGTCGCATCTGGAACTGCGCTCCCCCGAGGGCAAGGTGCTACCGGGCTACGGCTGGATCTTCCCGCTTGGCAACGGCGAGGTGAACATTGGCGTCGGCGCGCTGGCGACGACGAAGCGGCCCGCCGACGCGGCGCTGCGGCCGCTGATGTCCTACTACACATCGCTGCGTCGCGAGGAGTGGGGCTTTTCCGGGGAGCCCCGCGCCGGGCTGTCGGCCTTGCTGCCGATGGGTGGCGCGGTGTCAGGCGTGGCCGGACCGAACTGGGTGCTGATCGGCGACGCTGCGGCCTGCGTCAACCCGCTGAACGGCGAGGGCATCGACTACGGGCTGGAGACGGGCCGGCTGGCGGCCGAACTGCTTGGCACCGGCGACCTGTCGTCGGTGTGGCCCGCTGTGCTCGCGGCGCACTACGCACGGGGGTTCTCAGTCGCGCGACGGCTGGCGTTATTGCTGACGATTCCGCGGTTCCTACCGTCGACGGGGCCGTTCGCGATGCGCTCGGCGTTCCTGATGAACGTCGCGGTCCGCGTGATGGGCAACCTCGTCACCGACGAGGACGCCGATTGGATCGCGCGGGTGTGGCGGTCGGCGGGCTTGGCATCGCGACGGATCGACCGGCGGCCACCGTTCAGCTGACGTGGACTTGCAAGTCCATTCCGATTTGTCAACTATTTGACTGGTGATCACTCGGCGCGACTTCGCGCGCACTGTCGGATTCGCGGTCGCCGCAACAGCGGTGGCCAGCCCTGCGGTTGCGTCGGCTTCACCGGCGCAATCGCACACGTCGTTCGCCTCGCTCAAACAGGTTGACGCCGGGGTGCTCAACATCGGATACGCCGAGGAAGGCCTCGCCGACGGTCCTCCTGTCATCCTGCTGCACGGTTGGCCGTACGACATCTATAGCTACGTCGACGTGGCACCGCTGCTGGCCGCGCGCGGATACCGCGTGCTCGTGCCGTATCTACGCGGCTATGGGAGCACCCAGTTCCTTTCCGCCGACACCGTGCGTAACGGGCAACAGGCGGCGCTGGCGCAGGACATCGTCGCGTTCATGGACGCGCTGAATATTCAGCGCGCGGTTCTCGGCGGATTCGACTGGGGCGCAAGGACTGCCGACATCGCCGCCGCACTGTGGCCCGAGCGAGTCAAGGCGCTGGTGTCGGTGAGCGGCTACCTGATCGTCGATCCGGTCGCGAATCAACGCCCGTTGAGCCCGCAGGCCGAGCACGGCTGGTGGTACCAGTACTACTTCGCGACCCAGCGCGGCGTCGACGGCTACCGCGAAAACACACACGACTTCAACAAGCTGATTTGGCAGGAGGCCTCGCCGCTGTGGAAGTTCGACGACGCGACGTATGACCGCACGGCGACCGCCTTCACCAACCCCGACCACGTCGACATCGTGATCCACAACTATCGCTGGCGGCTTCAACTGGCGCAGGGCGAGCCCCAGTACGACGATCTCGACCACAAACTGGCCACCAGCCCGCCCATCACCGTGCCGACAATCACCATCGGCAGCGATTTCGACGGCCCGAACAAGGACGGCGCCGCGTACCGCAAGATGTTCAGCGGGCCCTACGCGCACCGAATCCTCAACGGCATCGGGCACAACGTGCCGCAAGAGGCGCCGCAGCAGTTCGCTGATGCCATCGTTGCCGTCGACGCCCTGTAGACGTCATCGCCTGAGCCGCTGATGATGTCGCAAGTTGCCGAGCTCTGAGCGACAACGGTTGAGCGCGCGACAAAGTCGCTCAGAGGCGGGCAATTTGTATACCGCCCAGCAGCGCCGAAGCGTAGCCTCGATGTACACGGGTCGTCGGAAGGATTCACGATGACCAGACACAAGTTGATAATTCCGGCGCTTGCCGCGATTGCAAGCGCAGCGGTTGTCGGTGGCCTCACCGCTACGGCCCACGCCGCTCCCATCGGCCCGTGCGCAGAAGTGCCGTTCATCGGCGTTTGCGTTCCGGCGAGCGAGCAGCCGTCTCCCCCAACGCAACACAATCTCGGAGAAGTCGCACTTCCTCCAGACGCCGGCAGCGGCATGCAATTCACCAACTAGGAAAGCGGCGCAAGTCCCGACCGGACGAGATCTATCGCCGTCGAAGTGATCTCGCCCAGGTCGCCGGTGCAGCCGTTACTACCCCAATTCTCCACTGCCACAACGAGCGCGGCTGCCAACGTTGAACCCGCGACCTCAGCAACGAGGTCGGAAGTGTGCGAATACCGCTTCTTGATGAAGTCGGTGATCACGCCCGCGAACGAGGACTGCACAACTCGCAGATGGCTTGCGACGCGGTCGGCACTGATCAACTCATTTCGGGCAGTCGCCGCCTGGCGAACCACTTCGAGGTCGTGCGGAAAGCTCGCGACGCTGGCAAGCACCGCATCGAATACCGACTCGGACGTCGGCCGCTGCGCCAATGCTTCGGACAGCCACTCGACCTGCGTCTCGTAGTCCTGAAACAGCACCGCTTCCTTGGTCGGAAAGTGACGAAAGAAGGTGCGCTCAGTAACCCCGGCCTCCCGCGCAAGCTCAGCCACCGTCACATTTGCGAAGCCCTTGCTTGCGAAACTCACCAAAGCGGCACGGCGCAGCGCTTCATGAGTCGATTGTCGACGCTGCTCATGAAGGTTCGGCGACGCGGTCATAACTCCGCGATGGTATCCGACTCTTGCAAAATTATGTCAGTACTGACATATTCTGGAGATCTGGCCTACCGAGAAGGAGCACTGGGCAATGAGCGATTACGACGCGATCGTCGTCGGGGCCGGTCACAACGGCCTGACCGCGGCGGCAGTCCTGCAGCAGGCGGGCTTGCGCACTGTGTGTCTGGAAGCCAACACCTACACCGGTGGGATGGCGGCCACCGTCGAACTCATCGATGGATTCCGCTACGAGATCGCGGGCTCGGTGCAGTTCCCGATGCCGCCCCTGATTGCCAAGGAACTCGGGCTCGATACCCTGCCCACCGTCGACGCCGAAGTGATGTCGGTCAACCTCGGTGACGAAGGCGAGGAACCGATGATCTTCTACCGCGACCCGATGCAGTTCATGACGCACCTGGCCGACAAGCACGGCGACGGCGCAGTCATGGGGATGGCGGGGTTGATCGGCTGGAGCCAGGGACCGTCAAAAGCACTCGGCCGCTTCGACGTTCGCACACCACCCAAGACGCTTGACGAGATGTACGCGTGCGCGTCGAACGAAGCTGAGCGCACTGCGATCCACGACGTGATCTTCGGGACGGCGATGGACGCCATCGACCGCTACCTGCCCGATAAGCAGAAGCACGCTGTGCTACGCAGCATGCTCGCCTTCCTGGCCATCAACTCAACCTACCGCGGACCCTATACCCCAGGCAGCGCAACATGTTTGGCGTTCGCGCTGGCCGTTCCTGACGACACCACCGCGATGATGACGAAACTGGAAGGCGGCATCGGTGCGCTCTGCGATCACCTGCACCAACAGTTCGTCGAGAACGGCGGTGAGGTCAGGTACCGCGCCAAGGTGGAGAAGATTCTCGTCAAGGACGATCGTGTCACCGGTGTGCGCCTTCGCGATGGGTCCGAAATCAGCGCGCCCGTGGTGGTTTCCAATCTGTCGCCAGATCAGACACTGATCGATTTGGTCGGCGCGGAGCACTTGCCCGCCGATCTCGTTACGCGCCTGAGCGGCCGCGACCACAGGGCATCGTTCGTCCAGATTCACTTCGCACTCGACGGTCTGCCAGAGTTCGCGCCGCCCTACGATTTCCTCAACGAGCCCGGAATGCAGGGGTCCATCGGAATATTCAACTCACCCGAAGAACAGCAACGCCAATGGGAGGAGTGCAGGCGCGGCATCATCCCCGAAAACCCATCCATGGGAATGCAGATCCCGTCGGTACACGACCCCGCAATGGCGCCCCCGGGGAAGCACGCGGCCAGCGCGTTCGCATACGCGCTACCGGTCGAGAACGACCGCGACACACGCCAACTCAAGAACGCCATGGCCGAGAAGGTCATCGACAAGATCACCCGGTTCGCGCCGAACTTCCGCGATATCCAGATACGCCACATCACGTTCGCGCCGTATCACATGGAGACGATGTTCGCCGCGCCGTCGGGCGACTTCTGCCACGGTCTGCTGCATCCGGATCTGATGGGGCCCAATCGTCCTGGCCCGAAGGGCTTCCTCGACATGCCCATTCCCACCGCCGGGCTCTACCTTGGCAGCGCCGGATGCCATGGGGGGCCAGGGATCACGTTCATTCCCGGCTACAACGCCGGCCATAAGGTGCTCGAGGACGTGTCGGGCTAGCGTCAGCCAAGCGATTTGGCAAAACCGCTCACGTCGCGCATGCTCGCCGCAAACACCTCGGGCATCACGCCGGGCAAGAGTAGGTCCCCGCCGTGGCAGGTGCCCGCCACCATGCGCCCCACTGCGGGCACGCCCGCGCGCAGCAGCCTGCGGTAGTAGTCCAGGCCCTCGTCGCGCAGCGGGTCGAGTTCGTTGACCGAGATGACGTGCGGCGGCAGGCCGGCCAGCTCCTCGTCGGTCGCCACACCGGCGAAAGCCGTTGCATCCCGGGCGTACTCCCCGGTCGGGTCGTATATGGAGCCCAGCAACGCCAGCTGCTGGAGGCCGATGAAGTAGCCGTCGCACTCCCGCAGCGACGGCAACTCGTCGGGCACATCGTGCCAGTGGTTCGAGATGTACGGGCACTGCGCGTACAAGCCGGCGATCTCGTTCAGCCAGCCTTCCCTCTTGGCCTTGTGCCCGACGGTAAGCGTCAGATTGCCGCCGCCGGACTCGCCGCCGACGATCAGATGCGATAGGCCGAGATCGCTGCGATTGGCGTATGTCCATCGGACACCGGCTGCGCAGTCGTTGAGGCCGGCCGGATACGGGTGCGGGCCGAGCTTGCCTGCCGAGTTGCGAAACTCGACACCGACGACGACAAGTCCTGTGGCAGCCAGGTATTCACGCGCCCGCGCGTAACCGACGTCGGTAGCACTGCCGATTGCCATGCCCCCTCCGTGCAGGTGCACCAGGGCAGGCAAGGCACCTGAAGTCTGGGGCCGGCTGATGTAGAGCGTGACGTCGTTACCGTCCTCGCCGGTGATCGTGGTGGTCGTCGTCGTGACACCCTCGACGTCCGGGACGGCTTGTCCGAACGCGGCGAGCACCCCACCGACGACTTCCTCGTTCATCGCCGCGAAGGCCCGCTTGTCTTCGAGTGGCGAGTCGACGGTCAGCGGCGCTGTCGGAGGGTGGCCGTCGATCCCGAGTTGCGCGAACGCCTTGACCATTCGCGGGTCGGAGCGGGGATCGCTGCCAAGTGTGCAATCGGGATCTGCGAGACGACCGTGTGCCATTTGGTGACCGTACAACGAGCCGTGAACGCGCAGAGGCGGTTTGCGTCCTCAGCGCAACGGCTTCGTTGCGGCGTGCAACGCGACGATGCCGCCGGTGAGGTTGCGCCACCGCACCGCCGACCAACCCGCATCGGCGATCTGATGTGCGAGATCGGCCTGATTGGGCCAAGCGCGGATCGACTCGGCCAGATAGACGTATGCGTCCGGATTCGAGGAGACCGCGCGCGCCACGCGCGGCAGCGCCTGCATGAGGTACTCCTTGTAGACCGTGGCGAACAGGCCGTTCGTCGGCGTCGAGAATTCGCACACCACCAGCCGGCCGCCCGGCCGTGTCACCCGCGCCATCTCCCGCAGTCCTTCTGCGTGGTCGACGACGTTGCGCAGTCCGAAGCTGATGGTCACCGCGTCGAACACTCCGTCGTCGAACGGCAGCCGCGTCGCGTCGGCTCCGACCTTCGGCACCGGCCGGTCCGCGCCGGCCGCCAGCATGCCGACCGAGAAATCCGCCGCCACACACCACGCCCCCGATGCCGCCAGCTCCACCGTCGACACCGCCGTACCCGCCGCGAGGTCGAGCACCTTGTCCCCAGGCCCGATGCGCAGCGCCGAGCGCGTCGCGCGCCGCCAGAACCGATCCTGGCCGAGCGAGAGCACAGTGTTGGTCAGGTCATAGCGCCGCGCCACGGCGTCGAACATCGACGCCACTTCATGCGGGTCTTTGTCCAGCGTGGCGCGGTTCACGAAGCCAACGGTAACTGTGAACATGCTTGAACCGGGAATGGGGAGCGCCTCACTGGGCATTAACCGAGCGTGACGGAAAAAGTTTGGTTCATCACCGGGACATCACGCGGGTTCGGCAGGGAGTGGGCGATCGCAGCACTGGAGCGCGGCGACAAGGTCGCAGCCACTGCACGTGACACCGCGACACTCGACGATCTCGCTCAGAAGTACGGCGACGCGCTGTTGCCGATCCAGTTGGACGTGACCGACCACGATGCCGACTTCGCCGCGGTGAAGCAGGCCCACGACCACTTCGGCCGGCTCGACATCGTGGTGAACAACGCCGGCTACGGCCATTTCGGCTTCATCGAGGAGCTGACGGAGGCCGAAGCGCGCGCCCAGATCGAGACCAACGTGTTCGGCGCACTGTGGGTGACGCAGGCCGCGCTGCCGTACCTGCGGGCGCAGGGCAGCGGGCACATCATCCAGGTCTCGTCGATCGGCGGCATCACCGCGTTCCAGAACGTCGGCATCTACCACGCGTCGAAATGGGCGCTGGAGGGCTTCTCACAGGCACTGGCGCAGGAGGTGGCGTCGTTCGGCATCCACGTGACGCTGATCGAGCCCGGCGGGTTCTCGACCGACTGGGCCGGTTCGTCGTCGAAGCGGTCGGCGCCGCTGCCTGACTACAGAGGAGTGCACGCGGAGGCAGATCGGATCCGCGCCCAGCGCACCGCCAAGTCCGGCGATCCTCAAGCGTCGGCGCGTGCACTGCTCAAGATCGTCGACGCCCCAGAACCGCCTCTGCGGGTGTTCTTCGGGGAGCTGCCGCTGCAGCTCGCCAAGGCCGACTACGAGAGCCGGCTCAAGACGTGGGACGAGTGGCAATCGGTCGCCGTGGAGGCGCAGGGCTAGGCGGCCTTGAGTCGCCGCATGCCCTGCACGGCCTCGTAATGCCCGAGCAGTTCGTCGCAGACCGCAGGCCAGGTGCGGCCCAGCACGCTGCGGCGCGCCGCCACCGAGTAGCGATGTCGTTCGGCGATCAGATGGTCGACGGATTCGCTGAGCTTGGCCTCGAAGGCGTCGACCTCTAGCAGCAGGCCGGTGCGGTACGGGGCAACGAGGTCACGCGGACCGCCCGCGTTGGGAGCGATGACCGGAAGGCCCGACGCCATCGCCTCCTGCACCGCTTGGCAAAACGTCTCGTGTTCGCCGGCATGGACGAACACGTCCATGCTGGCGTACGCCGTCGCGAGCTGCTCGCCGTACAGCGCACCGGTGAAAACCGCTGACGGCATGGCGCTTTCGAGCTTGGCCTGGTCGACGCCGTCGCCGACAATCACCACCTGTAGATCGTCACGCTGTGCCAGCACCGTGAGCCGTTCGACGTGCTTTTCCGGCGCGAGCCGTCCGACGAATCCGACGACCGGCTTTCCGTCGGGCGACCACCGCCTGCGCAGGTCTTCGTCGCGAGCCGACGGTGCGAAGCCGGTGATATCGACGCCCCGCGCCCACTTGTAGACCCTCGGAATACGGTGCGCAGCAAGATCTTCCATCGCTGCCGTCGATGGCGCCAGCGTCCGGTCTGCACGCTTGTGCAAGTGCCGGTTCCATGCCCACGCGGCCCTTGTCATGACACCCATGCCGTAGCTCTCAGCGAAACCCGCTATGTCGGTTTGAAATACAGCCACCGTCGGGATTCCCAGAAATCTGGCGGCCTGAAGGCCGCCGTAGCCGAGCAGCGCGGGCGAGGCCAAATGCACTACGTCGGGGTCGAATCCGCGCAGCACGCCAACCATCTTCGGGCGTGGCACGCCCAAAGGTAGTGACGTGATCTTGGGGAACATCCGCGACGGAACACGGTGCACTCGCACTCCGTCGTGCACCTTTTCCGCAGGCGGCTCTCCCGGCGGCGTGTCCGGGGCGATGACCATGACTTCGTGACCGGTGCGGCGGAGATGCTCGATCACCCGAAGCACCGAGTTGGTGACGCCGTTGACATTCGGGAGGAAGGACTCTGCGACGATTGCAACGCGCACGTCAAGAGAGTCCCATCAACGCCTGTCGCCAAGGTTGCAGCCGGGCATACGACACGCAAAAACCTCGTGCCAATGATCGGGCGGTCCGCTGGGAGGGATACGAGTATCGTGCGCACAAAGAGGGGCGGTTGACATGCGGATTTCCCGTGCCGTGGTGATCATCACGATGGCCACGCTCATCACGGTCGTCGGCTGCACCAAACAGGTCGCAGGCACGGCGGAGTCGGATCCGAACAAGCCGCCGCTGTCGGTCAGCAAAGACGGCTACGGCATCGTCGCCGGTTTCGACAACGCCCCCAAGAAGATCGAGATCTACACCGAGCCGCAATGCAATCACTGCGCTGATCTGCAGGCTGACTTCGGTGCTCAACTCGCCTACTACATCGCGGTCGGGCAACTCGAGGTGACGTACCGCCCGATGACGTTCCTCGATGACAACACCGGCGGCTATTCGGGGCAGGTCAGCAATGCGCTTTTCCTCGCCACTGAGAAGACGGGTAAGCCCGAGGTCACGGCGAACGGCACCGAGTTCCAGCGGTTTGTCGAGGGAGTGTGGGCCCACCAGCGCCCCGGCGGTAAACCACCCACCGGGGACGAATTGCTAGACATGGCAAAGAAGGCCGGCATGCCAGACGCCGTCGCGCAGAACATCAAGGGCGGCGGATCCGCGGTCAACACCAAAGCCATGGACGATGCGAACTTCGAGTACCTCTACGAGATCGACAGTGTAGAAATGGGCACGCCAACGATTTACGACCTCGACAAGGGCGAAAAGCTCGACATCTACGATAACAACTGGCTCAGCAAGCTCATTCAATCCTGAACTGCCGCAGCAACTTTTGCCGTTCCGCGGGCCATCCGCCTCTCGACGAATGCGACGCCGAATAATGCGGCACCGGCGATCAGCCAGCCCACCACCGCGACCGAGCCTGCGGGGATGATCGCCAGCGACGCGTTACGGTCCTGCACCCGAACCAGATCCGGATCGTTCGTGTCGTACTCGACATAGATCCTCATGCCTGCGTCGAGCTCCGATGGGTACAGCACACCCAGTTCCGGTCGATACGTGACGCGGTCGGGTGTGACGAACTCGATGGTCGAACGCCGCGGACCCGCGCTCAGCACATTCGCTTCGGCGACGCCCATGTGGCGCTCGATCTGGCGGTCGTTGCGCCACGCCCCCAGCACCAGCAGCACCGACTGCAACGTCACGAGGCACGCGGCGATCACGATTCCGACGCGGACCCGCCGCAGGATTTTCTGCGACCGCGTTTCGTTCGGTTCGCGGTGCAGACGCGGAACCAGACTGCGCCACAAGGAGAGTGGGCGTTTCCACAGTCCAGCCCTGCTCACAGGGCGGCCTTGATCGACGCATGCAGCGCCCGCAGCGACGACCGGTCGGCCTTCACCTCCAGCACGCGCATCCCCTCGAACGGCTCGCCAAGGGCGCCCGCCAACTCGTCGGCCTCGATCTGCCTGCTGTCGACGTGGTACGCGCGGCATAGCGCACCGACATCGACGTCGTGCGGCGTGCCGAAGATTCGCGACGACACATCGGAGAATCTCGGGTCGCCCTGCTCGAGCAGTTCGAAGATTCCGCCGCCGTTGTCGTTGGACACGACGATCGTCAGATTGCGCGGCGTCGGTTCCGTCGGCCCGATCAGCAACCCCGAGCTGTCGTGGACGAACGTCAGGTCACCGATCAACGCGATGGTGCGCCCGTCGTGTGCGAGTGCCGCGCCAATCGCCGTCGACACCGTGCCGTCGATCCCGGCAACGCCGCGGTTCGACCGCACCTTGACGCCCTGAGTGTTCAGCCCGACCAACGCTGCGTCGCGCACCGGGTTCGACGCGCCAAGCACCAGCTGGTCCCCCGGGCGCATCGCATCGGCGACCGCGGCCGCGACGTGCAACCCGGTGGTCAACGGGTGGGCCTTGAGCTGGCCGCGGACCGCCTCAATCGCATGCCGGTTCAGCTCGGCGCAGCGCTTGAGCCAGTTCGCGTTCGGCTCGCCGGTCGTCACCGCACGCGTGCCCGTGGCCTGCGAATTCCCCGACACGTCGGGCCAGCGTGGCCCCGTGGTCAGCGCGTAGACCGGCAGCGACGGGTCCGCGAGCAGCGCCGACACCGGCCGGTGCAGCGTCGGGCGGCCCAGCATGATCACTTGCTGCGGGTGGACAAGCCGCAGCGCAAACGGGTGCAGCGGGTTCTCGGTCGGCGGCGCCGTCGGCTCGGCGACCGTCGGCAGCTCGGCGAGATTTGGGTGTACACCCGCCCCGTGTCCAGCGATGACGATGGTGTCCGGTGTGAGGTCGATATCCAGCGGCTGGTCGAACGCGACCGGCGGCACGTATGTCCACGGCGCGCCACCGGGACGGCCTTCCGGCACGTAGCCGCGTGTCGCCGGATCTTCGTTTGCGTCGGGCACCAGCGGTTCGCGCAGCGGGATGTCGAACTGCACCGGACCCGCGTTGGCAGTGCGAGATCCCGTGGCCGCCACCAGAACTCGGCACGTCGCAGAGCGCCACTGCGCGTTCAGCGAGTCCATCCGCTCGGGTCCATCTTCGGCAAGCCCGAGGCTGATGTTGGCACGCACCTGGGTGCCGAAGTAGCCGAGCTGCTCCATCGTCTGGTTGGCGCCCGTGCCCAGCAGCTCGTAGGGCCGGTTGGCGCTCAGCACGATCAACGGCACCCGCGCGTAGTTGGCCTCCACGACCGCGGGCCCGAGGTTGGCCACCGCGGTGCCCGACGTCATGGCCACACATACAGGCGCGCGCTCGGCAACGGCGAGGCCGATCGCCAGGTAGCCGGCGGTGCGCTCGTCGATGCGGACATGCAGGCGGAGGCGGCCCGCCCGGTCAGCGTCGTGTAGCGCAAACGCCAGCGGAGCGTTGCGGGAACCCGGGCACAGCACCACGTCGCGGACGCCGCCACGAATCAGTTCGTCGACCACGACGCGGGCCTGCGTCGTCGATGGGTTCACCACTACAGCGTGTCATATCGGGCCCAGCGGACTCGGCTCGCCAGGCGCTGGCCTTGGTCAACCGGTGACGTCGCCGAGGTGCTCCTCGGGACGCTGGTGAGCATGGGCCAACCGCTCCAGCTCTGCTGCCTCCGCCTTGGCAATCCGCGTCTCGCCCTCGACATCGATTGACTTGGCCAGCACCCAGTAGAGGATTCCCGCGACCGGAAGACCGACGAACATCGAGATGTCGGCTCCATTGAGCGCGGCCGCTACAAAGCCTGTGTACTTGCTGGTGCTGAGGAACGGGAGCATCGCCGCAAAACCGACGAGATACGACGTGATACCCCGCCAGCCCCATCGTCCATATAAGCCGCGAGGGTTGAATATCTCGGCGATCGCGTAGTGCCCGCGTCGCACGACGTAGTAGTCGACGAGGTTGACCGCGGTCCACGGGATGAACAAGTAGAGCACCAGCAGCAGGAAGTCCTCGAAGTTGGTGAGGAAGTTCTCGCCGATCAGCAAGGCCGGGATCAGCGAGAGCACAGCGGTGAAACCGATGGTGAGGATGCGCAGGGTGGCCGTCGGCCGGATTTTCTTGAACGAATCAATGGCACTGATCAAGGTGAGCGACCCGCCATACATGTTCAAGGCGGTGACCGAAATGAGGCCGAGAGTGGAAAAGACGAGGGCAATTGCTCCGAAGCCCGAAAACACGTGATCGCCGGCCTCTTTGATCGAGGCGATCGTGTCGAATTTGGCTCCTGCCCAAGCGGCCAGCGCGGCACCCAGGCACATCAGCCAGATCGCGCCGAGCGCAGAGCCCCAGTACGTCCACAGGAAAGTCAGGCGGACGGTGACCGACGGGGGCAGGTAGCGGGAGTAGTCCGACACGTAGATGGCCCAGCTGATCTGGTAGCCGGCAACCGCGCCGAACTGGATGAGGAACGGAGTCCATTTGAACCCGCCGAGGTCAAAGGAGCCCGCCGGATAGTTCAGCGTGCAGATCCCGATCGTGAGTAGCCCGAAAATGACGAGAAAGCCTGCCGTCAGCCACCGCTCCACTCCGTGGATGAGGTCATACCCCACCAGCGCCACGACCGCGGCAACCACCGTGGCCACCACGATCCACATCTTGCTGGGGCCGTGAATAGTCGAGTTGAGGGCGTCGCCGGCCAAGATCGTGTTGAAGATGTTGAAACCCGCGTATTGCAGGTAGGCGAACGCCCAGACCAACAACGCGCCCACATACCCGAATTGCGGGCGCGACTGGATCATCTGCGGCAGCCCGAGCTGCGGGCCTTGCGCCGAGTGGAACGCCATGAAGAAGGTGCCGAACAGGACTCCACCGATGATCGCCAGCATCGACCAGATCAGGTTGCCGCCGCCGGTGATTGAAAATGTGCCGACCGCCAGAGTCGCGATCTGGGCATTGCTCATGAACCACAGCGGGCCCTGACTCCATACCTTTCCGTGCCGCTCGTTCAGCGGCACATAGTCGATCGAGCGCACCTCGACTCCCGCGATCCGTCCGGAAGTTGGGGGCGATGTTTCAGTGGACATGCGGACTCCTCGCTCGGAACGACACGCCAAAGCATGAACGACATACCCGCTATATCGCTGCCCGAACCGCCGAATCGCCAGCCCTAATGACGCTTGAGCGATTCCCAGTCGTGCTCGGCTTCGAGTTCGGCGATCATTCGCGATGTGCGTTCACGCAGGAGCAGTGTCATGCCGATGCCAATCAGTACAGCGACGACGAGCGCGACCCAAGAGAACCGGGACAACCAGCGCTCGGCGGCAATGCCCGCGTAGTAGACAACCGCGGTCGTCCCTCCGGCCCACAACAAGCCGCCGCTGGCGTTGGCGGCGAGGAAGTGGAGGTAGCGCATCTTCAGGGCACCAGCCAGCGGTCCCGCAAAGATACGCAGCAAGGCGATGAACCGGCCGACGAACACGGCCCACACGCCCCAGCGGGCGAAGAGTTGTTGGGCCAGCGCCACATGGCCGGGGCCGAAGTGCTTGGGGAACCGATTGCCGAGCCGTTCGAACAGCGACATACCGAACCGGCGGCCGATCGAGTATCCGATCGTGTCGCCAACGACGGCGCCGATCGTCGCGGCGGCGCCGACGGCAACCGGGTTGATGTCGAGGGTGTGCCGCGAGGCGAGCAGCGCCGCACTGACGAGTGCGATCTCACCGGGCAACGGAATCCCCAGACTTTCCATGCCGATGATGGCGCCGACAACGAGATACACCGCCAGCGGTGGGATCGTCTGCAGCATCGCGTCCACATTCACGCCGCTAAGACTGCCATTCGACGGGCGAACCCTCAGGTCGGGTCGGCAAAGAATTCCAGGGCGGCGGTGTTGACGGCCTGCGGCGCTTCGAGGAACCCGAGGTGCCCGGTGTCGGGAATCTCCAGATAGCGGCCGTTGGGAATGGCGTCGGCGACCTCGCGGCCCAAGTGCGCGGGCAGCACCACGTCGTCGCGGAAGCCGATGACGAGGGTTGCGGCGGTAATACTTCGGTAAGCAGGCAGCCGGTTGCCTTCCGGCGCGATTCGCAGCTGCGCCTTCAAGCCGGGCGTCGACTTGGTCGGCCACATGGTGAACATCTCGATCCAGTCCCGCACGGCGAGGTCGTCGTTCAGCGTCTTCGGCGAAAAGCTCTCCAGCAGGCGCACTTTCGCGTCGTACACCGCAGGCAGCTCAGTACCAGACTCGGCGAGCTCCAGCTCGGCGTTGCGGAAGAAGTCGCGGGTTCTGTCGTGGCGGCCGCGGGTGGCCATCAACACCGCAGCGCTGACCAGCTCGGGCCGGGCCACCATCAGCTCCTGTGCGATGAACGAGCCCATCGACACTCCCACGATGCGCGCCGGCGCCGCGTCGAGCTTCTCGATCAGTGCGGCGGTATCCGCGACCATCGTGTCGGTAGTGAAACCGTCGGCGTTCTCCGTCGCTCCGACACCGCGGTTGTCGAAGGTGATGCAGCGATAGCCGGCCCGCTGGAACTCGGGCACCTGATGCAGGTGCCAGGTGCGGCCGGCCCCACCGCGCCCCGCGATGAACAGCACCGGATCGCCGCTGCCGCGGTCGTCGTAGGCCAGGTTCACGCCGACGACGCTACTTGACGGCCGGTTGTGTGCAGTTAGTTGCGGTGAGCGCTACCAACTGCACTCAAGTCGCGCTTTCGACTGCGGCCGCCGCGGGCCCGCTGAATTGCTGCATCCCACAGCAGCTTCACCGTCGAGGACACCTGGTGCTGCTTGAAGGTCTCCTTGCTGAGTTGCGCGGTGGCCATCGCCCTTGTCGACGCCGACGCCTTCGAGACGTGGCCGGAGTCGAAGGGCGGCTGCGGGTCGTACTCGATCGAGAGTTGCACCGCTTTCGCCTTGGCCTCGCCGCAGATCTCGCCGAACAACCAAATGGCCAGGTCGATGCCTGCCGATACCCCGGCCGCGGTCACGAACTTCCCCTCGTGCACGATCCGCTCGTCGCCGACCGCCTCGACCCCGAACGGCTTCAGCATCGGCAGCACCAGCCAGTGCGACGTGGCGCGGTGGCCTTTCAGCAGACCGGCAGCGGCGAGGATGACCGATCCCGAGCACACCGACGTCGTCCACGTCGACGTCGCGTCGGCTCGGCGCACCCAATCGAGCAGCTTCTCGTCACGGGCATGCTCGAAGGTCGACAGGCCGCCGGGCACCAGCAGGATGTCGGGCGACGGCGTCTCGTCGAACGAATGCGTGGCGCCGACCAGCAGCACACCGGAGTCCGCGGCGATGGGTCCCGGCTCGTGCCAGACGAACCGGACCTCCGCGTCGGGCAGGTTGCGCAGCACCTCGTAGGGTCCGATGAAGTCCAGGGCGGTAAAGCCGGGGTAGACCACGATTGCGACCTGGGTCATTGTCATCTCCTTTGGTTAGGCGAATGTCTTGCGGTACTGGTCGGGCGAAATGCCCAGTCGTCGAACAAAATTGCGGCGCAGTGTTTCGGCGGAGCCGAAGCCGCAGCGCGCTGCGATCGCGGTGACGGTGTCGTCGGTCTCCTCCAGCTGGCGGCGGGCGGCTTCGGTGCGGATGCGTTCGACATAGGCGCCGGGCGCCTCGCCGACCTCGTCGGTGAACACGCGAGTGAAGTGGCGCGGGCTCATAGCGGCACGACGGGCTAGATCCGGGATGCTGTGCGCGCCACCGGGTTCGGATTCGATGGCCTCCTGCGCATCGCGGATCGGTGCCCGCTTGGCGCGCGGCATCCATACTGGCGCCGCGAACTGCGTCTGGCCGCCCGGCCGTCGCAGGTACAGCACCAGCCAGCGGGCCACCGTCTGCGCGATGTCGGTGCCGTAGTCGTCCTCGACGAGCGACAAGGCAAGGTCGATGCCAGCGGTGACACCCGCGGCGGTCCAGGTCTTGTCCGAGCTGCGCACGAAGATCGGCTCGGGATCGACTGTAATCAAGGGGAATTCGCGCGCCATTTGTCCGGCGAAGGCCCAGTGCGTGGTCGCGGTGCAACCGTCGAGCAGACCAGCCTGGGCGGCGATGAACGAACCGGTGCAGACGCTGACGACGCGACGTGTGTGCTCGGCCGCGATCTGTATCCAGCCGATGGTGTCCGGATTGTGCCGGACCGCATCGACTCCGCCGCCGCCGGGCAACACGAGTGTGTCGACGGGTTCGCGGGGGTCGGGCAGCGGCTTGGCAACGAGGGCGAGGCCGGTACCGGTGGCGACCGGCTCACCCCCGCGGGAGACAACCGTTACTGCGTAACCCTCATCGACCCGTCCCTGACTCGCCAGAAGCAGCGTCGCCCCTGCGAATACCTCGAACGGGCCGACCAGGTCGAGAGCCTGGATGCCCGGATAGCCGAGGATCACTACAGATCGCACGAATCCAGTGTTGGGGAACGCCGCCGTGGCGTCTAGGCCAGGGCCCCCACAGATTAGGACATCAGCTGGTCAGAGCCTCTTGAGGCCCCGCACGACCTTGGCGAACGGCACCAGCGACGCCAGACCCTTGGCAAGGCTTCGTTGCAGGACGCTGACATTGCCTAGGACCAGGTATCGCACGCCGTTGTCGCGCCACTCCGCCGCACGCTCGATGATTTCGTCGGGCGTCCCCACGAGCACCGCGTTTCGCACCACCTCGGTGGGAATCGCCTTGATGTGGGACAGCGCCTCCTGCTCGTCCATGGCATGGGGCAGCAGATCCTGCGCGCCGGAGAATCCCGCCCCGAGCGGATGCTGTGCGCCGTGGTGGGCGAAGAATTCATCGGGAGCACTGAGCCCCGCAGCTCTGATCACTTCCGATTCGAGCGCCTCTTGTACCTCAGCCGCGTTGCGTCCGGTCACGACCATCGTCCACATGGCAGGAATGATTGCCATCGGGTCGCGGCCTGCGTCAGACGCTGCTGTCCGAACGGCTTCCAGGCGTTGCGCATAATCCACCGGGCGGTGCGGAAACGCCGGGAAGAAGCCATCCGCGTACTGCCCGACCGCGCGCAACATCCGCGGTCCGTGTTCGGCGATCCAAACCTCCGGCCATTTGCCGCGATACGGCGGCACATCGAACACCGCGTTGCGGAGCGGGAAATAGGGCGAATCTCGGTTCACCAGTTCGCCATTCGACTTCCACAACGCCCGAATGGTAGCCATCGCCTCCTCGAACCTCGCTACCGGTTTCGACCAGTCGACGCCGTACGGTTCGTTACCTTCGCGCTCACCCGTGCCGATGCCCAGGATGAAACGTCCACGCGTGAGCAGCTGTAGGGTCGCGGCCGCCTGCGCGATCACCGCGGGATTCCGTCGACCGGTGTCGGTCACGCTGACGCCCAATGGCATGCGGCCGATTCGGTTGCGGGCGGCGATGTGCCCGAGCATGGTGAAGGGCTCCAGATAGGCATCCGCCGAGGGCAGCAGTTTCGCTGCGCCGGAGTATTTCGCATTCCACAACGAGCGCGGGAACAACGAATTGAGGTGGTCTGGCACCCAGAACGAGTCGACGCGACTGGCAACGGCACCGAGATAGTTGGCGCGGGTGAAGCTTTCGGCGGCCGGGCGGGCGGCGATGATCGGGTCAGTCAGACCTACACGAAACTTGGACATTGTGTTCACCCTCCCGCCGCCCGGCGCCACGGCTTAGAGTAGGCAGCTACTCAACTTTGAGGCAGTGGCAGGCCTTTACGCGGTCGATCCACCATTGTCGTCGGTCGGCCGGTGCTGCCAACGCGTCCAGCCGGGCCGGGTCGGGCGTTGCGGGCCCGACTGGCAGATATCCGTCGACCGGCGCGAGGAAGTCGACGATGTCCTCGACGAACAGCCCGCCGGTAGCCAGCCCGCATGCGTGCCGCAGCTCTGGCAGCGCCGCCGCGGCAAGCAGTCCCTGCCCGATGCCGACAGCGGAGTCGAGCGCGCTGGACACCACGATCGGTATTTCGATCTGCTTGGCGATGTCGAGCAGCTTGCGCACCCCACCGAGCGGCGCGACCTTCAGCACCGCGACGTCGGCGGCGCCTTCACGCACGACGTGCAGCGGGTCGTCGGCCTTGCGGATACTCTCGTCGGCGGCGACGGGGACTTCGACGCGACGCCGCACCTCGGCAAGTTCGAGCACCGTCGCACACGGCTGCTCCATATACTCGAGCGGCCCGTCGGCCGTCAGCGCCTTGGCCGCCGAAACGGCCTCGTCGACGGTCCACCCTCCGTTTGCGTCGACCCGCACCGTCGGCACCAGGGCACGAACAACGTTGACCCGCAAGACATCATCGGCCAGGGACTGCCCCGGCTCGGCCACCTTCACCTTGGCGGTGCGCGCGCCGGGAAAGCGTGCCAATACGTCGGGCACCTCGTCTGCGCCGACGGCGGGCACGGTGGCGTTGATCGGGATGCGGTCGCGAAGCGTTGACGGCGGCTCACCGTATGCGGCTTCGATGCCCGCGGCGAGCCAGTGCGCGGCCTCGGGCGGCTCGTACTCCAGGAACGCCCCGAATTCGCCCCAGCCGACGGGCCCGTCGATCAGTGCGACCTCGCGAACGATAATGCCGCGGAACCGAACTCGCATCGGCAGCGCGACGACGTGTAGACGATCGAGCAGGTCGTCAAGCGGCGGGGTCACAGGCCAGACCCCCTAGACCGTGGCGCGGTCGCGGCCCTCCCAGAACGGCTTGCGCAGATCCTTCTTGAGGATCTTGCCCGTCGGGTTGCGCGGCAGCTCGTCCTTGATATCGACGCTCTTCGGGCACTTGTAGGCGGCCAGTCGCTCGCGGCAGAACGCGATCAACTCCTTCTCGGTGGCGTCACCCTCCAGTTGGACAACGGCTTTCACGACCTCGCCCCACTTGTCGTCGGGCACGCCGATGATCGCGACGTCGACCACAGCGGGATGCTCTGCCAGCACCCGCTCCACCTCGATCGAGTAGATGTTCTCGCCGCCGGAGATGATCATGTCCTTGAGCCGGTCCTCGACGAAGATGTAGCCGCCGTCGTCGACGCGGCCAATGTCGCCGGTGCGGAACCAGCCGTCCTTGGTGACCGCCTCTGCCGTCGCCTCGGGCTTGTTGTGGTACCCCTTCATCAATTGCTTTGACCGGAACCACAATTCGCCCTGTTCACCCTGCGGGACGTCTTCGAGGGTGTCGGGGTTGACGACCCGCACCTCGGCGTTGGGTACGAGCGTCCCCGCGCTGGACAGTCGCTCCTCGCTGCCGGAGCGATGGTCCTCCGGCATGAGGTGGCTGATGACACCGCACAGCTCGGTCAGCCCGTACGCCTGGATGAAGTCGGTGTTCGGCCAGGCGTCCAGGGCAGATCGCAAGAGCGGCAACGGCATTGGCGAGGCGCCGTACGAGTACGTCTTGAGAGCGCTGAACAACTTCACCGCGTCCGGGCCTGAGTCCAGTACCTTCGCCAGCACGGCGGGCACAAGGAATGTTCGGTTGGCGCCCTTGAGGATCGCCCCGGCAAGCGCGGCGCCGTCGACGTCGCGTGTCATCACACTCGGTATGCCGTTGTGAATGCCGAGCTGGGCGTACGACGTGCCGCCGACGTGGAACAGCGGCATCGACACCATGTTCTTGTCGCCGTCGTCGAACTCGAATCCCTCTTGCCCGTTGACCGTGTGCGCGATGAGGTTGGCCTGCGTCAACGCGACACCCTTGGGCCTGCCGGTGGTGCCCGACGAGTACATGATGATGCAGACGTCGTCGGGGTCGACATCCGATGAGCGGTCCACCGGCGTCGCCCCAGCGAGCAGCGCCTCGTACTCGTCGCCGTCGCCACCCTCCGGAGTGACCTCGATGATCTGCGCGACGTTCGGCAGCTTGTCCCGGATCTTGTCGACGCCGGGCTTGAGTTCGGCACCGACGATCAACACCTTGGCGCCGGAGTCGTTGAGTACGTAGTCCATTTCGTCTGCAGCGAGCCGGAAGTTGATGATGGCGTTGGCCGCACCCAGCGACGCGGCGGCGAACGTCAGCTCCAGGCAGGCAGGGTGATTCTTGTCCAGGAACGCGACGACGTCACCGCGTTTGACGCCGAACGACGTGAGGGCGCCTGCGAGCCTGCGGACGCGGTCATTCCACTGCGACCACGTCCAGGTTCGGTCGAGGTAGGTGACGGCCTCGTCGTTGGGCTTGGTTTCTGCCCAGTGGGCCAGACGTTCGTCGAGGAAGCGGGGATCAGCCAGGTCGGACATGATTCGAGCCTAGCCACGACCGCCGTGGTGTCAGTCGCCTTTCGGGTAAACCTGTTGGCCTGCCAGAAACGTCCGCTGAACCTCGAGGTCGGCGATCTGCTCCGGGGGCACGGCACGCGGATCGGCCGACAGCACCACCATGTCGGCGTACTTGCCGACCTCCAGCGAGCCGATGACGTCGTCGGCGAACAGCTGCCAGGCGGCGTCGATGGTCTGCGCCCTGATCGCCTGCTCGACCGTCAGCAGCTGCTCGGGACCGAGCACGCGGCCCGACGGCGCGACGCGAGTGGCCGCGACGCTGATGTTGCGCAGCGGCTCCTCTGGTGTCACAGGGGGATCGTTGTGCAGCGAGATGCGCATCCCGGTGGCGACCGCGGAACCGCATGGCATCCAGCGGTTTCCGTGCTCAGGGCCGAACAGGCCGTCAACGATGACATCACCCCAGTAGTGGATCTGGTCGACGAAGATGCTGCACGTGACGCCGAGGTCATGCGCGCGCTGCAACTGCTCATCGCTGATCGCCCCGACGTGCTCGAGGCGCAGCCGGTGGTCGCCGCGCGGATGCTTGCGCAGCACCTCTTCGTAGATGTCGAGGATCGTGTCGACACCGGCATCGCCCTGGACATGGCAGGCCATTGGCCAGCCTTGCGGGAAGTACGCGTGAACGATCTCCCTCAGCTGTTCGGGGGTGTAGTTCGCGTGGCCGCACGATCCCGGCGTGACGCCAATCGTGCGCACCGCGGCGATTCTGCATGCAGCATCGCCGGGTAGTCGCTGGGCGAGATGGCACCGGACAGGAGCGGGAACACCGCGCCGGTCTCCTCGCCGGTGCCGTCGAGGTCGCCGTTGGCGTCGTGGCCGTACCTGGCGCCCCTGGGGTCGGGGGTTTCGCGGGTCAGACCCACCTTTCCGGCGGCTGCCGTATTGAAGTACGCCTTGTGCCCGGAGTTGTGGACGACAACCAACGGCGTGTCGGGTGCCTCGGCGTTGAGCCATGCGAGCGTCGGCTCGGGCAGGCCGTTCTGCAGCAGCGGGTCCCAGCCGTTTAGGTAGGCACCGTCTGATCCGCGCTTGGCGACCTCGGACCGGATCGCGTCGACGACGGTGTCGGCGTCGCGCATGGTGACCGGCCGGATGTCGACCATCCGGTCGGACAGGACGATCGCCTCCATCAGCGGGTGACCGTGTGCCTCGACGAGGCCGGGCATCACGCAGCCGTCGCCGAGATCGATCGTCTGCGTTTCCGGGCCGATCCAGCTCTCGACATCGGAGCGCGCGCCGACCGCGACGATGCGGCCGCCGGACACTGCGATCGCCTCGGCGGTGGGATTCAGTTCGTCGACGGTGAGAACAGTTCCGCGAATGACCAGGTCAGCGGCGGGCATGGAGCCATCCTTACAGGCGCCGAAAATTCTTTGATGAAATTTCGCGGCCGTGTCGATTTCGGGGGGTTGCCGTTCGACGTGTCAACAAGGGCACGATGGACGCGCCCCTTCCCAACTAGAAGGAGACACACAATGTCGCGCTACATGCTGATCATGCGGTCAACCCCCGAGGCCGAGAAGGCCATGGAGGAGCAGAACATCGACTTCAACGAGATCATCGAGTCGATGGGCCGCTACAACGAGGAGCTCATCAAGGCCGGTGTCATGCTCGCAGGCGAGGGCCTGACCGGACCCGACGAGGGGTTCGTCGTCGATTTCAACGCGGATCCGCCGGTCGTCACGGATGGCCCCTACACCGAGGCCAAGGAACTGTTCAACGGGTTTTGGATCCTCGATGTTTCATCGAAGGAAGAGGCCAAGCAGTGGGCGCAGAAGTGCCCGCTGGGCACTGGCGTCAAGCTCGAGGTGCGTCGGGTTTCCGAGGCCGAGGAGTTCCCGGTGGACAACCCGTGGATCGAGAAGGAGATCCAGTGGCGGGCCGACCTCGCCCAGAAGATCGCCGACCACGCCGCGAAGGCCGCAGGCCGCTGATTCCCCGCGTACCTGGTGCGGATCCGAATGGGTCCGCGCCAGGTTGCGTCGGGGTACTACTTCACCGTTTCTGTAACACGTTCTAGTCTGTGTTCTATGAGCGACGACCTGCTGCGCCATCCCATCCACTCCGGCCACATCACCGTCACCGCGCTGAAGCGGCACAAGGACAAGCCCGTCCTGTTCCTCGGTGACACCACGCTGACCGGCGGACAGCTGGCCGAGCGCATCAGCCAGTACATTCAGGCGTTCGAGGCGCTCGGCGCGGGCACAGGAAGCATCTCGGGTCTGCTGTCACTGAACCGCCCCGAGGTGCTGATGATCATCGGCGCCGGCCAGACGCAGGGCTACCGCCGCACGGCACTACACCCTCTCGGCTCGCTGGACGACCACGCGTTCGTCCTCACCGACGCCGAGGTGACGTCGTTGATCATCGATCCGAATCCGATGTTCGTCGAGCGAGCGCTCGGCCTGCTCGAGAAGGTGCCGTCGCTCAAGCAGATCCTCACCATCGGCCCGGTGCCAGAGGCGCTGGCCGGACACGCAGCCGTCGACCTCACCGCCGAGGCCGCGAAGTACGAGCCCAAGCCGTTGGTCGCCGCGGACCTTCCCCCCGATCACATCGGCGGCATGACGTACACCGGCGGCACGACCGGCAGGCCCAAGGGCGTGATGGGCACGGTGCAGTCGATCACCATCATGACAACCGTTCAGCTCGCCGAGTGGGAGTGGCCGGAGAACCCGCGGTTCCTGATGTGCACGCCACTGTCACACGCGGGCGCGGCGTTCTTCACGCCGGTCATCGTCAAGGGCGGCGAGCTCATCGTGCTGACGAAGTTCGATCCCGCTGAGGTGCTGAAGACCATTGAAGAGCAGAAGATCTCGGCGACGATGTTGGTGCCGTCGATGATTTACGCCCTGATGGACCATCCCGATTCGCACACGCGCGACCTGTCGTCGCTGCAGACCGTCTACTACGGGGCATCGGCGATGAACCCGGTGCGACTGAAGGAGGCGATCAAGCGGTTCGGGCCGATCTTCGCGCAGTACTACGGACAGTCCGAGGCGCCGATGGTCATCACATACCTGGCCAAGGGCGATCACGACGAGAAGCGGTTGACGTCCTGCGGCAGGCCCACCCTGTTCGCCCGCACAGCCCTGCTCGGCGAGGACGGAAACCCTGTGCCGCAGGGCGAGGTCGGCGAGATCTGTGTGTCGGGGCCGTTATTGTGCGGCGGCTACTGGAAGTTACCTGACGAGACGTCGCGAACTTTTCATGACGGCTGGATGCATACCGGCGACCTGGCCCGCGAGGACGAGGACGGCTTCTGGTACATCGTCGACCGGACCAAGGACATGATCGTCACGGGTGGCTTCAATGTATTCCCGCGTGAAGTGGAAGACGTTGTCGCCGAACATCCTTCGATCGCGCAGGTGTGCGTGATCGGCACCCCTGACGAGAAGTGGGGCGAGGCGGTGACGGCGGTCGTGGTGCTGCGGCCCGACGCGGCGTCCGACGATGAGTCGGTGTCGAAGATGACCGCAGAGATCCAGGCCGCGGTCAAGGATCGCAAAGGCTCGGTGCAGGCGCCTAAGCAGGTGATCGTCGTCGACTCTGTGCCGGTGACCGCGCTGGGCAAGCCCGACAAGAAGGCAGTGCGGGCTCAGTTCTGGGAGGGTGCAGGCCGCGCAGTCGGCTAACCCTCGCTGAGGGGGGCAGGGACATGCCGTGAAGTGCCCGGCTGTGAGCGGCGGGCAACTTGAGTGGTGCCGCGGAATCCACCTAGTCGAGCAGGGCGTCGATCTCGGCGGCCAGCCGCTCGATGCGCTCCGCCTCGGGCGGAATGCCGCGGCTGTCCTCGGCGGCCCGTTGCCAACCCAGCCGCCACATGCGAGCCACCGCGCGGTCGCCCACGCCCGCGTAGGGGTTGAGAAGCGTATGCGGAAAGGCTTTTCGCCCTTCGCGGTACGCGGTGACCAGCCGATGCGCCATGCCTCTACTTTCCGCCTTCGATGATTGCTACAGCGCGCATTGCCTCGGCGTGTCACGCACACATTTGATAACAGAGCGTCTGCTCTGTTACCTTGGCGGTCATGCCACGGCCACAGGTCTACGACCGCGACGCGACGCTCGACGCGGCCGAGGAATTGGCCGTCGAGGGCGGCGTCAAGGCCGTCACTATCCGCGCGGTGTCTGAGCGGGCAGGCATCTCCAACGGTGCGATCTATCACGCGTTCGGGTCCCGTGGCGGGTTGGTCGGCCGCGCCTGGGCGCGCGCCGCCCGACGGTTCTTGGCGCTGCAACGGCAGGCCGTGGACGCCGAAGACGACCCCGTCCGCGCCGTCGTGGTGGCGGCCGACACTCCCGCGGTGTTCAGCGAGCAGTACCCGATGTCGGCCCAGTTGTGGCTCCGGATCCCCCGCGAAGAGCTGATCGGCGAAGCCCCGGCGGAGGTGCAGACCGAACTCCGCGCCATCGATACCGACTTTCGTGACCTGCTGATCCGGCTGTCGATCGCCATGTGGGACCGCAAGGACGCCGCGTCGGTCGCAGTGATCGAGGACTGCGTCGTCGGACTGCCAACCGGTCTGATGCTGCGCAGGCCCATGCCCCCTACCGCCAACACACGCCGCCGCCTGGCGGTCGCGGTCGAAGCGATTCTGTCCGCCAAGTAAGGAGATATTAATGTCCGCACAACTCGAAATCACCGACGACATAGCAGTTTTGAATCTCGGCGACGACGAAAACCGGTTCTCGCCGGATTGGTTGGCAGAAGTCAACGGCTTCCTCGACCGCATCGAGTCGGGCGAGGCCAAGGCCTTGGTCACCACCGGATCAGGCAAGTTCTATTCGAACGGCCTCGACCTGGATTGGCTTGCCGCCCACAGCGATCAAGGCGACTGGTACATCGGCCAGGTGCACCAGCTGCTCGCGCGCGTACTCGTCGCGCCGGTTCCTACCGTCGCCGCGATCAACGGGCACGCGTTCGGCGCGGGCTCGATGCTCGGCATCGCCCACGACTTTCGGGTCATGCGGGTAGACCGCGGCTTCTTCTGCTTCCCCGAGGTGGACATCAACATCCCGTTCTCACCGGGCATGGCGGCCATCATCCAGGCGAAGCTCACGCCTGCCACCGCGGTCGAAGCGATGACCACCGGACGCCGCTACGGCGGCGCCGACGCCGAGGCGGCCGGCCTTGTGACCGCGACCGCCCAGGAGGACAGCGTGACGACGACGGCCGTCGACCTGGTGGCGTCGTTGAAGGGCAAGGACGCCGGCACCCTTCAGGCGATCAAGTCGACCATGTTCGCGAGCGTGACCGCCGCACTGAGCGGGTAAGCCTGCGCGACTCGGCACAATGGGCACGTGCCGGATATCCAACAGACCGTCGACGCGGTGTGGCGGATGGAGGCCGCCAAGATCGTCGCGACGCTGACCCGCGCCGTCGGCGACATCGGGCTCGCCGAGGACCTGGCGCAGGAAGCCCTGGTCGACGCGCTGACGCAGTGGCCGTCATCCGGTGTGCCGCGCAATGCCGGCGCGTGGTTGACCACCGTCGCCAAGCGCAAGGCCATCGACCACTGGCGCAGGCAGGACAACCTCGACGTCAAGTACGCCGCGATGGCGCGGGAGCTCGAGACACAGGTGCACGAGGCGTGGGATCCCGACCGGATCGACGACGACGTGCTGCGGCTGATCTTCATCTCGTCGCATCCGGTCCTGTCGCGGGAGGGCCAGATCGCGCTGACGCTGCGCGTGGTCGGCGGCCTGACCACCGAGGAGATCTCGCGCGCGTTCTTGACGTCGACGGCCACGGTCGCGGCACGCGTCACCCGCGCCAAGAAGACGCTGGCCGCCGCGAATGTGCCGTTCGAAGTGCCGGATCGATCGGAATACCCGCAGCGGCTGTCGGCAGTGCTGAGCGTCATCTATCTGATCTACAACGAGGGCTATTCGGCGTCCTTCGGACATCGCTGGATCCGCGACGAGCTGTGCACCGAGGCGCTGCGGCTCGGTCGCATCCTGGCAGCACTGGTGCCCGACGAGGCTGAGGTGCAGGGTTTGGTGTCGCTGATGGAGTTCCAGTCGTCGCGGTTCGCGGCGCGCACCGACGCCGACGCCGATGGCAGGCCGATCCTGCTCGAGGATCAAAATCGGACCAAGTGGGACCGGGCGCAGATCCAGCGCGGAGTCGCTGCGCTGGAACGAACGGCTAATCTGTTGCAGCGTAAGGGCGTTGGCTGGGGCCCATATGCGCTGCAGGCTGCGCTAGCCGAATGCCACGCCGTCGCGCCCACGGCCGACGACACCGACTGGTCGCGCATCGTGCAGCTGTACGACGGGCTGCGCCAAATAACGCCGTCGCCGGTGGTCGAGCTCAACCGGGCGGTGGCCGTGGCGATGGCTGACCCGTCGACGGGCCCCGCTTCCGCGCTGGAGATCGTCGACAATATCGATGGCCTCGACGGCTCGTATCTGCTGCCGAGCGTGCGCGGCGAACTGCTGGCCCGGCTCGGCCGCGACGCCGAAGCCGCCGACGAGTTCGACACGGCCGCGGCCATGACCGACAACGAACGCGAGCGAGATGTATTGCAGGACAAAGCTACTCGCGCACGAAGCCGTTAGGCACCAGGAACGCCGGTACGGGCGGCTACCGACAGCGGCGGCCCGGTGTCGAACACCTCGATCACGACGTCTGCGTCGCGGTAGCCAGCGAGGTGATGCAGTCCCGCGGTGGCGCCGATGATGTCGTTGGCGCGGTCCCCCGTGATCGGATAGTCGTCGACCCGGTGCCGCCAGTGCGCGGCGACGACGATGGTACCGCGCGCCAACCGTGCAACCTCGCGATCCAAGACGGTTCTCAACTCGGCGGCCTCCAGGTAGTAGCCGAGCTCCGACAGCACGACTAGGTCGAAATGCATTGCCGGCCATGGCTCGTCCAACGAACTACGCAGCAGGGTAACGCGCTCCCGAGAGCCTGCCTCGACGAGCCGGCGGTCGGCCGCATCCAATGCCTCGGTGGCGACATCGGTGGCCGTCACATGGTCACACCGACGGGTGAGGTGTTCGGTGAGCACGCCGATCGAGCAGCCCGGCTCGAAAGCGTGCCGGTAACGGGGGTGTGGCAGCAACGCCAGTGTGATCGCATACTTACGCCGCTCGTACCACCGCTCCTCCAACTTCCACGGGTCCTTCGCTTCGGCGTACTTATCGTCGAAGTAGGAATTCGGCAGTCGAGCGGTCACCGAAACACGACCTCTCCGACGGCGAGGAGTCGTCGCAGCACGGACGGAGGAAGCACCGCCGGGGTGGCCCCCAAAGGTTCGAATTGACTCCGGAAGCACTGCGCCGCATGGGTCTTGCGGTCGATCGCTGTGGGACTCAACGGCGCCGCTTGAGCCCGGTCCCACGGTACTGCGCCGTCGCCGGGCAGCGCCCAGTGCCACATCCACACCGGATATTCGAGGAGCACCGCGCCGGTCCGTTGAGTGGCGACGGCGGCCGCACGACCGACCGCCTCGTGATCGGGATGTCCGTCGCCGCGCCAATTGGCTGCGCACCAGGTGCCGGGCGGTCGCTTCGCAAGAATGTCAGTGAGGAGGTCGACAAGACGCCCCTCATGTGAACTCAATTCGCCATCCGGCAATCCGAGGCTGACCGGCGTTGGCAGGCCCAAGATTCCAACGGCACGGTGCAATTCTGCGCGTCGGACCTGTTCCAGTTGGCGACGCTCCGACAGAGAATTGGTCGCATGTGACGCTCCGCCGTCGCTTGCCGACACCACCTGGACCTGCACACCGCGTTCGGCCATCATGGCGGAGGCCGCGCCGAAGCCCAGTGTCTCGTCATCGGGATGCGCTGCCACGACCACGATTTCGGTGCAGTCACCGAGGTCGAGATCCGGAAGCTGGCGCTCGGCGTTGATCCAGACATGCGCCGGCGTGCCGCTGCCGGACAGCGGACGGGCTGCGAAGCGGGCAGTGTTGCCGATCGGCGGGTCGGCGGGCGTGGCCGTCATCGCCTGGCCCCGGCAAGCCGACCCAGCTGCTCGAGGTCGCCCTCCGCGTGGCTCTGCCGAACGTAGATCGTCAGATCTGCCACCCGCTGCGCATGCTGGGCGTCCTGGGACAACGGCGCGGGGCCAAGCGCGCGGGCAGTGCGCCGGATAGCCTCTTCGACTGCGGTTTCCACGACGGCGCGGGCACGTCTGGCGATCAGTTCGGCAGTACCCTTGCGGTTCAACGGATCTGCGTCGATCTCGCCAGCCACCGACACCAAGGTTGCCTCCGCCGCAGTCAGGGCGGCGTCCACTGCTCCGAGGTGCGCCAGCAAGTGTGGGTCGGCGGACTCGTCACCGGCACGCTTGTACAGCGGCGCCGCCACCGCTCGTGCCCCGCCCAGCCAGCATGCACTGACGCCGATCGCACCATGCCAGAACCCCGGCCTGTTCAAATAGTCGCCCGGCTCGCCAACTGCGACAGCAGGCGCATCGCTGAATTGCACCGAGCGGGTGTCGGATTCGGCCATACCCACGTTGCGCCAAGTGCTGGGGAGCGGTTGCACGCCGTCGTGCTGGAGCTCGACGGCAAACAACCCGCGGTCACCGGAGTCCACTCGAGCGGTCACGAGTGCGTGCGTGCAAAGGCCTGCACCCGAACACCACACCTTGGTGCCGTCGAGCGTCACCGCCTCGCCGTCGCCGCGGGCGTTCAGGACGGCGTCACGAGATTCGGCCGCCCACACACCCCACAACTGGTCAGGCCGCGGATCGGGCCCTCCGAGTTCGGCCAGAATGGCAACGGCATCGGTGTGCGCCTCCGCTAGTCGGCCTGCGACGACGTCCATAGCGGTGAGCTCGGCGAGGCGCTGCCACCGTTGCGCGGTGTCACCGGCGCCGGGCAGTGGCAGGTCCAGAGCGCCGGACTTGAGCCATCGCCCGATCAGCCCGCCGATCATGCCTGTGCCTTCGCCTGCCGCCGACGCACCGAACCTGACAGTTCACGCAGGTGGTGGGCGAAGCCACCTGGCGCACGCCCCACCTGACGGACCGAGGTCGTCACCATCAGCCTGGCGTCGCGCTGGATCTGCATATGGGCGGTCTCGAATCGCTGCACGAGGTCCACATCTTCGCCGGTGGCCAGCGCTTGGAAACCGCCGACCTGCCAGTAGGCGTCGGCGCGAAACCCCATGTTTGCCCCGTGAATATGGTTGTGCCCCGGCCCTTTCGCCTTATATGCGAGCAGGTAACGACGGGCCACGTCGACGGGTAGCCGCCACACAGGTATCCGCACCGTGCCGAGCACCATATCGGCGTCGGCAGCTGTCATCCGCGCCAGCCACTCGCTACTGACCACGCTGTCGGCATCTGTGGTGGCGAACCAGGTCCGCGTCGGCACAACGCTGCCGCACGCTGATCGCGCGTACTCGAATCCGGCCGCGCGCGCCGCGCCGACGTTGCCCGCATCGACCGATATGAAATGCACGTCGGGGCCGAACTGCTCAGCCAGGCTGTCGCTGCCGTCATCGCAGGCATCGAGGACGACGACCACCAGCACCGGCATGCTCAGGCGGCGCGACGCTGTCGTCAACGCGAGCAGGCACCCTGGCAAATGGTCGAGCTCGTTGTGCGCGGGCACGACCACGACGGCCTGCTCTAGTTCTGTCATGTCTGTTAATTAGCCGTTTTCACGACTTTTCACACCTGGCACCATGGTGACGTGCCCAATGTCCAGGCCGTGCTGTTCGACTTCTCCGGCACGCTGTTTCGCCTCGAAGAGGACGACAGCTGGTTTGAGGGCATGGAAGTCGACGAACGCGAGGTCGACGGCCATGTGCAGACCGAACTGATGCGACGACTCACCGCACCGATTGGCCACTCGGTCGACATGACCGAAGAGCAGTACCACGCCTGGGCCAACCGTGACCTCGCACCGCACCTGCATCGCGAGGCGTACTTACACGTGCTGCGTGAGTCCGGCCTGGCCGACCACCATGCCGAGGCGCTGTACGACCGGATCATCGACATGTCGTCGTGGACGCCGTATCCCGATACCGCCGAGGTTCTCAAGGGTTTGCACCGGCAGGGCATCAAGATCGCGGTCGTTTCCAACATCGCGTTCGACGTCCGTCCGGCATTCGTGGCGATCGGCGCCGCCGACCACGTCGACGAGTTCGTGCTGTCCTTCGAGGTCGGCGCGATCAAGCCCGATGCCGCGATCTTCGAGACGGCGCTGGCAAGGCTGGGCGTCGAGGCCGCGCATGCCGTGATGATCGGCGACAGCGACGAGGCCGACGGCGGCGCCCGCGCGATCGGCTGCGGGTTCGCCCTCGTCGACCCGCTGCCGACGTCCCAGCGAACCGACGGACTCACAAGCGCGCTAACCGAATACGGCGTCACACTGTAGGCAGTAACGTCGCGGCTATGCCCGAGGAGCGCATCCGGCCGCCGCGATGGCTCAAGCCGCTGAACAAGGTGCTGATGGTCTTGCTCCGGCTCGGCGTGCCCATTTCCCGCGTCGAGGCGCCGGTCGTCCTCACCGTTCCCGGCCGCACATCGGGCAAGCCACGCTCGACGCCGATCACGCCTATGCATGTCGACGACAAGCGCTATGTCGTGAATAGCTACCCGGGCGCGGACTGGGTCAGCAACGTCCGCGCCGCCGACCAGGCCACGCTGACCCATGGCAGGCGCTCCGAGCGCGTCCGGATGACTGAACTGCCCCCTGACGCGGCGCGCCCAGTGCTCCGCGAGTTCCCCGCGCAGGTACCGACCGGCGTCGACTTGATGAAGCGCGTCGGCGTCCTGAGCGAAGGCACGCCCGACGAGCTGCAGGGCCTCGCGGGCCGCCTGCCCGTGTTTCGCATCGACCCGATCACGTAGCGTTCGAGGCATGTCCAACAGCGCGCCCATTCGGCTGCCGTGGTGGCTGAAGTACGTCAACAAGATGATGATCGGACTGCAGAAGCTGGGCGTCGGCTTCGGCGGCAATGGTCCCGTCGTACTGACCGTGCCCGGCCGCAAGTCGGGCAAGCCGCGTTCGACGCCCGTGACACCGATGACCGTCGACGGCAAGCGATACGTCGTCGGCGGTGTACCGGGGTCGGACTGGAGCGCCAACGTCAGGGCCGCGGGCGAGGCCACGCTGCACCAAGGCCGCCACAGCGAGCGCGTCCGCATGGTGGAGATGTCGGCCGAGGAGGCGCGACCGCTGCTGCGCGAGTTTCCCATCAAGGTGCCGACCGGCGTCGGATTCATCAAGAACGCCGGCCTGGTGACAGGACCCAATCCCGACGAGTTCGAGGCCCTCGCAGGCCGCTGCCCTGTGTTTCGACTTGATGCGGTAAACGCATGAGCAACAACCCCTTTGACCCGTCGGCATGGCAGGCCATCGACGGGTTCGGGCTCACCGACATCACCTACCACCGGCACGTCGTCGACGGTGTGGCGCAACCGACGGTTCGCATCGCGTTCGACCGACCGGAGGTGCGCAACGCGTTTCGGCCGCACACCGTCGATGAGCTGTACCGCGTGCTCGACCACGCCAGGATGTCGCCGGACGTCGGCGTCGTCCTGCTGACGGGCAACGGGCCGTCGCCCAAGGACGACGGCTGGGCGTTCTGTTCAGGTGGCGACCAGCGCATCCGCGGCCGCAGCGGCTACCAGTACGCGTCGGGCGAAAGTGCCGAGACGGTGGACCCTGCCCGCGCAGGCCGGCTGCACATCCTGGAGGTGCAGCGGCTGATCCGGTTCATGCCGAAAGTGGTCATCTGCCTGGTCAACGGCTGGGCGGCAGGCGGCGGCCATAGCCTGCATGTGACGTGCGACCTGACGCTGGCCAGCCGCGAGCACGCGCGCTTCAAGCAGACCGACGCCGACGTCGGCAGCTTCGACGGCGGTTACGGCAGTGCGTATCTGGCGAAGCAGGTCGGGCAGAAGTTCGCCCGCGAGATCTTCTTCCTAGGCAGGCCCTACACCGCTGAGCAGATGCACGCGATGGGCGCGGTCAACGAGGTCGTCGACCATGCCGACCTCGAGACCGTCGGCCTGGAGTGGGCGACGGCGATCAACGGCAAGTCGCCGCAAGCGATCCGGATGCTGAAGTACGCGTTCAACTTGACCGACGACGGTCTGGTCGGCCAGCAGCTATTCGCAGGCGAGGCAACGCGATTGGCCTACATGACCGACGAGGCCGTCGAGGGCCGCGATGCATTCCTGGAGAAGCGCGACCCGGACTGGACGCCGTTCCCCCGCTACTTCTAGCGATTTGGGCGTGCTTGGTTGCGCCTAGCGCTACTCAACACGCCGAAATCACTCAGAACCGGAACGTCGTCTGGCCGTGGGGTGACTTCGCGAACGCGATGACCTTCGTCGGCGCTACCCGGAAGACGTGTGCGATGTAGACGTCGTGGCCGAAGCCGTCGTCGTGCGGTGTGAAATCCCATTCACCGCGGTACTTTTCACGGATCGCATCGGCCAACGGGGTCAACGTGCCCAACCCGGTCACCCGCTGGGCGTTCCCCTCGACGACGACGTCGAGTCCGTCATTCCAGGTGTTCACGCCGGTGGTCACCGCAACAGCGGTGGACGCCGCGAGATTTTGCGCCTTCTGTTCCTCGGGTCCTGTGCAGAACACGAAGGCCTGCCCTTCCTGGCTGTCGACCCACGCCCCGATGAGCGGAGTGATGTGCGGGCGGCCGTCCTTGCGCACGGTCGTGAGCCAGTACAGCTCGGCGGCGGCCAGAACGTCGCTTACCTGCCGCCAGCTGACGGGCTCCGTCGCCTCACTGAAATTGGTGTCGAGCTTGCCGTTGATTGCCATACCAATACGGACCGGCATGCCGCGGAGAAGTCATCAAAAGCTAGGCCGCCTAAACTCATTTTCCGTGAGCAAGAGTCCGCTGCGCCGGCTGTCCGAGAGTCTGCTGCTGGCCAGCATGCGTCCAGCATTGACCGAACAGGCGCTGCGGCGCCGCCGTGATCCCATCGACCTCGCAGGCAAGCGCGTGTTGCTGACCGGCGCATCGTCGGGCATCGGCGAGGCCGCGGCCGAGAAGTTCGCCCGCCGCGGCGCACGGGTCGTGGTGGTGGCGCGCAGGCAGGAACTGCTCGATGACCTCGTCGAGCGCATCACCGAGGCCGGCGGGGACGCCACAGCCCACGCCGCCGACCTATCCGACCTCGACGCGGTCGACGAGCTGACCGCCAAGGTCGAACAGAACCTCGGCGGTGTGGACATCCTGATCAACAACGCGGGCAAGTCCATTCGCAGGCCACTCGCGGAATCGTTGGACCGCTGGCACGACATCGAGCGGACCATGACGCTGAACTACTACTCGCCGCTGCGACTGATCCGCGGCCTGGCGCCCGGCATGATCGACCGCGGCGACGGCCACATCATCAACGTCTCCACGTGGGGCGTTCTGAGCGAATCCTCGCCGCTGTTCGCCGTCTACAACGCCTCAAAGGCGGCCCTGTCAGCGGTTAGCAGGGTCATCGAAACCGAGTGGGCCGCAAAGGGTGTGCACTCGACGACGCTGTACTACCCACTGGTGAAGACGCCGATGATCGCGCCGACCCGCGAGTACGACGGCCTGCCCGGCCTCAGCGCCGCCGAGGCCGCCGACTGGATGATCACAGCGGCCCGAACCCAGCCGGTGCGCATCGCGCCACGAATGGCCGTCACCGCCCACGCACTCAACAGCGTCGCGCCAAGCGCCGTCGACGCGATCATGAAGCGGCAACGGGTCCAGCCCGCCGGTTAGCGGCCGTTTCGCCGCCGGATCCGGCATCTGACGTGATAGACACGGCTTTATGGAGATCCTGGCCAGCCGGATGCTCATCCGGCCAGCCGATTACGAACGCTCGCTGCGGTACTACCGCGACGAAATCGGGCTTGCTATCGCCCGCGACTATGGCGCCGGCACGGTGTTCTACGCGGGCCAGTCACTGATCGAGGTCGCGGGCCACGGCACGCCGAGCGCGGGCGGCACCATGTGGCTTCAGGTCCGCGACGTGTACGCCGCCGAAGAGGAGCTCAAGGGCCGCGGCGTCGAGATCGCCCGCGAGGCAAAGCAAGAACCGTGGGGGCTACACGAACTGCACGTCATCGATCCCGACGGCGTGCTGCTGATCTTCGTCCAGGTGCCAGAAAACCATCCGCTGCGCCGCGACACTAGAAATTGATACGGCCCCCGGCTCTTCAGAGCCGAGGGCCGCAGCGTGAATCGAATTCAGTTGGAGTGCGCCGCCAGCGGCCACCCGACGGAGGCCAGCCGCGCGGCGACCTGGTGGATCTCCTCCGGGTTGGGTTCCTTGGCGATGACCGCATGGATCGCCTCGCGGATCTCTTCGTCGGTCACGCTGTCGGAGTCAGTCCCCTTCAGGACCGTCTGCGCGGCCTTGACGACCTCATCCTCGGTAAGCGAGCGCTTCAGCAGCGCGAGCAACGGGAAGTAGTCCTTCGGCGGAACGCCCTCTGGGTATCCGTCGTGAAGCCAGGCGAGCACATTGTCCATAACGCCGTGATTCTCAGTCATGTGCCTAAGCCTTCTTGACGCCGGGGAAGGGATCGAAACCGAAGTGGTGGATCAGGGTGGTTCTCGTTATCCATAGCAGAGCAAGCACGACGACAGCAGCCACCAGGATGAACAGCACCAGACCGACATACTTCAGTACCGGGTTGCCTGCTGTGACAGTGCCGTCCGGATGTGCGCCACCGGAGCCGGCATTGAAGGCCGCCATACCCGTCGCAAAGATCGCGGGCAGACCTGCTCCGAGGATGAGTCCTATCACAAGGACCTTGAGGACAGATTCAACGTAAGTCATCGACGATTTCCTTTGGTTAGGAGGGGCAATCAGACGGAGGCCGTGGGCTTGACTTCTTTGGAAGCCTCGCGAATATCGGCCGGAACGACGGAGTTAGTCGAGTCGTCCCAGTCGGCGTTGACGTTGGTGCTGTCGACCTTCTGCTGCTGGGCGCGCCAGTACATGTAGCCGGAGAGCCCCACAAGGATGAGGAAGATGAGACCGTCGCCCGCCAGTGCGGAACCACTCACGGACTCGACGCCTTCCGAGAGCCAGTACGACAGTGCCCCAACGAGTCCCGCGGCAGGCAGCGTGACCAGCCATGCCACCGCCATGCGACCTGCGACCGCCCAGCGCACCTCGGCACCGGGCTTGCCGACGCCGCTGCCCAGGATCGAGCCCGTGGCGACATGCGTGGTCGAGAGGGCCATGCCCGCCGCACTGGAGGTGAGGATGACCGCGGCCGAGGACGCCTCCGCCGCGAAGCCCTGTGGCGATTCGATCTCGACGAGGCCCTTGCCTAGGGTCCGGATGACGCGCCAGCCGCCGATGTAGGTACCGAGGCCAATCGCAAGGGCGCAGCTGAGGATGATCCAGAACGGCAGGCCGTCCTTCTTCACGTCACCGGTCAGGTGACCGGTGGTGATGAGCGCGAGCGCAATCACGCCCATCGTCTTCTGCGCGTCGTTGGTGCCGTGGGCGAGTGCGACCAGCGACGCGGTGGCGATCTGGCCCCAGCGGAAGCCGTCTGCGCGGCGCTTCTCCATCACGTTGCGGGTAATCCGGTACACCAGCCAGGTTCCACAAGCCGCGACAATGCAGGCAATCACCGGCGAGGCGAAGGCGGGGATGATCACCTTCGAGAAGATGCCACTCCAGTTCACGCCCGCGGCGCCGAGCGCTGCCAGCCCCGCACCGATCAGCCCACCGAAGAGCGCGTGCGACGAGCTCGACGGGATGCCGAACAGCCAGGTCAGCAGGTTCCAGAGGATGCCGCCGATGAGGCCGGCGAAGATGATCGTGAGCCCCATTGACGGGTTGACCGTGGGTAACAGGTGACCCGTCTTGCTGTCCTGCACCTTGATGACGGACGTGGTCACTGTGACCGCCACCTCGACCGAGAGGAAGGCGCCGACGAGGTTCAGGACACCGGCCAGTAGGACGGCAACTTTTGGCTTGAGGGCACCGGTGGCGATCGACGTCGCCATCGCGTTGCCGGTGTCGTGGAAGCCGTTGGTGAAGTCGAAAGCCAGTGCTGTTGCTATCAGCAACACCAGGATGATCATCTCTGTGCTCATGGGTGCTAATTCTGGGGCTAGACCCGCGAATTTGACCAGCCGCTAGCCGCCCTAAACGGCGGCTCCGACCTGCGACTTTGCCTATCCCGGTGGGGTGTTCATCCACTGTTCACCAATCGGGCAGGAACCGTTCGTCTGCGCTGTCGATTTGCGTTGGCGGGGCGGACGGGCGCTACTACGATCGCGCTGTGACCAAATTTCTCGCCAAGATCGTGGCGTGGATAACCTCGGGGTATCCCGAAGGTGTTCCTGGTCCAGACCGGGTGCCACTGTTCGCGCTACTCAAGCCGCGCCTCACCGACGATGAAGTGAAGGCGGTCGTGCGGGAGTTGTTGGCACGCGGGGAATTCGACCAAGTCGACATCGGGGTGCTGATCACCCAGCTTACCGACGAACTGCCGGCCCCCGAGGACATCGAGCGGGTGCGGAACCGCCTGGCCGCCAAGGGATGGCCGCTCGACGACCCCCGTGACGCCGAGGAGACCGAATAGCCGTCCTGCGCCCGGTCGCTGTCCCGTCAGGTGCGTCAGCGCTTGCACTGCTGCCGTTGTTGCAGGACGTGCTGGCCGGCGGCGAGGCTGTGCTTCCGGTGCCCGCCGACGACGCACGCCAAACTGCTCTACTGACAACGTCATTGCGCGCGGGCGATGCCATCGATGACGATGTTGCCGTCGTCGTTTCGACGTCAGGGACGACGGGTGCGCCAAAGGGCGCAATGCTCACCGCGGCGGCGCTGACCGCCAGCGCCGAGGCCACGCACCGCAGACTCGGGGGTCCCGGCCGGTGGCTGCTTGCGTTGCCCGCTTATCACGTGGCCGGGCTGCAGGTGCTGGTGCGCAGCGTCATAGCGGATACGACGCCGGTTGTTGTGGACGCTCGGCTCGACGGAGACGAATTGGCCTCCGCGGTGGCGTCATTGGGGACCGGTCGCCGTTATGCATCGCTGGTGGCGGCGCAGCTGGACACGGCCCTGCGGGACCCCGCGGCCACTGCGGCGCTGGCGTCCTTGGACGCGGTGCTTATCGGCGGCGGCCCGATGCCTGCCGGTGTCGCCGAAAGAGCGTCGGCGGCAAAGATTTCGGTGGTTCGGACATTCGGGATGAGCGAAACGTCCGGGGGTTGTGTGTACGACGGCGTTCCGCTCGACGGCGTCGTCGTGCGCATCGACGACGGCCGGGTCGTGCTCGGAGGAGCGACGCTGGCGAAGGGCTACCGCAACGCCGTCGATCCGGATCCGTTTGCGGACCCGGGCTGGTTTCGCACCGACGACATTGGCGCCGTTGATGATTCGGGCGTATTGCGGGTGCTAGGTAGGGTCGACGACGCGATCAGCACCGGCGGGTTGACTGTGTTACCGCAATTGGTGGAGGCGGCGTTGGCAACGCACCCCGCGGTCGCCGACTCCGCGGTGTTCGGCGTGGCCGACGAACGGTTGGGACAGCGAGTGGTCGCGGCCATCGTCGTGGCCCCAGGGCACGCGGCACCTACGTTGGCCGAGCTTCGGGCACACATCTCTTCAACGTTGTCGCCGACGGCGGGGCCCCGCGAGATTCATCTCGTCGACGAGCTGCCCCGGCGTGGCATCGGCAAGGTGGACAGGCGCGAGCTCGCAGCGCGATTCTCCACCTAATCTCCATACAATCTCCAATCTTCGAAGCCGCAGGCCAGACAGCATTTACGTCATGAGAAACTTCGTCGTCACCCCACTCGCATCACTAGCGCTCGGGGCCGCGGCCCTGGGTCTGGCCGGCACTGCCGCGGCGTTCCCCAACGCCGGGACGGCCGACATCGTCGTCGACGACCTCAAAGCCGAGGGCTACAACGTCCAGGTCAACGGTCTCGTCCAGGTGCCGCTGAAACTCTGCACCGTGACGGATGTCCACCCCAGGCTCGACGACGCGGCCACGCTCGAGGAGAAGCAGCACACCCAGGTCTTCGTCGACATGTCGTGCCCCTCGCACGACTGAGTTAGCATCCGGGCGTGATCCGCGCACTCGTTCTGGCCGCCTGCACAGTTGCCCTGTTCGGTGGGCCTGCCATCGCGTCGGCGGATCCCGTCGAACGGGGCGACGCCGTTTTCGCTATCGGCAAGTGCTACGACGCGAGTCAGCCTCCGGTGCAACGGCCGCGCTCATTCGCCTACAACTGCGACACCACCGGTGTGATGGATGGTATGACGTGGACGTCGTGGGGCGTCGACGGTGCACAGGGAACCGGCATGGACAGCGCCGTCGAATGCAAGCCCAGCTGCGCCGAGGGCACCCGACTGTTCAACCCGATCGTCGTGCACGCGTGGAACGCCTCGGCGCCAACGAGTCCCGCGTGCCCGCCAGGTGTGCAGTACTACGCCGACATGACAATCGCGTACCCAGAGGCCGTCCCGCCCTGGATCAAGCCGGGCACCACGTGGACGCCCGGAACCGATTTCGTGACCGTCGACGGCATGCCAGCGGTGCACTATTCCGGCTTGACGCCGACCTGCACACCGCTCTAGACGGTTACAGTCACCGGCCCGACGTTCCAGATGTCGTCGCAGTACTCCTCGATGGCCCGGTCCGACGAGAACTTGCCGCTGCGCGCGGTGTTGAGGATCGACATCCGCGTCCACGCGGCCGTGTCCTGCCACGCCGCGCTGATCCGGTCCTGACATTCGATGTATGACGCGTAGTCGGCGAGGACCAGGAACGGGTCGTCGAAGCGCAGGTTGTCGACCAGCGGGCGGAACACCTCGGTGTCGCCATGGGAGAACGCGCCGCCTGCGATCAGGTCGAGCACGGCCGCGAGTTCGCCATTGCCGTCGACGTAGTCAGACGGTCGATAGCCGTCGCGCTTGACCCGCTCGACCTCGTCCTCGGTCAGGCCGAACAGGAAGAAGTTCTCTGCGCCCGCCTCCTCGCGCATCTCGACGTTCGCGCCGTCAAGAGTCCCGATCGTCAGCGCGCCGTTGAGCATGAACTTCATGTTGCCTGTGCCCGACGCCTCCTTGCCTGCGGTCGAGATCTGTTCCGACAGATCCGCGGCCGGGTAGATCAGGTGGGCGTTCTGCACGTTGAAGTTCGGCACGAACGCGACCTTGAGGAACCGGTTGACGTCCGGGTCGTTGTTGATCGTCTCACCAACGGCGTTGATCAGCTTGATGATTCGCTTGGCCAGGAAGTAGCCGGGGGCAGCCTTTCCACCGAACACGAAGGCGCGCGGCGTTATCTGGCTGCTTCCCGGGTTTTGCTTCAGCCGGTGATACTGCGTGATGATGTTCAACACGTTGAGGTGCTGGCGCTTGTACTCGTGGATCCGCTTGACCTGAATATCGAAGAGCCAGTCGGGATTCAGCTCAACGCCTGCCGTCGACTTAACGTACTCGGCGAGGCGCGCCTTGTTGGTCCTCTTCACTTCGCGCCACTGGATGCGGAACGCGGGTTCGTCGGCGAACGCCTCGAGTCCGCGGAGCTTGCCAAGGTCCCTCAGCCAGCCGTCGCCGATCGTGTCGTCGAGCAGCTCGCGCAGGCCGGGGTTCGACATGGCCAGGAAGCGGCGCGGCGTGACGCCGTTGGTCTTGTTGGAGAACCGCTCGGGCCACATCTCGTAGAAGTCCTTGAGCACACTGGATTTGAGGAGTTCGGAGTGCAGCGCCGCGACGCCGTTGATGGCGTGGCTGCCGACCGTGGCCAGGTGGGCCATCCGCACGCTCTTGCCGTTGCCCTCGCCGATGATCGACATGCGCCGCAGCCGGTCGTCGTCGCCGGGGAACTTGGCGCTCACCTCATCGAGGAAGCGCCGGTTGATCTCGTAGATGATCTCGAGGTGCCGGGGCAGGGATTCGGCGAACATCGCCAGCGGCCACTTCTCCAGCGCCTCGGGGAGCAAGGTGTGGTTGGTGTAGCCGAAGGTGGCAACCGTGATGTCCCAGGCCTCGTCCCAATCGATCTGTCGTTCATCGACCAGCAGCCGCATCAACTCCGCAACCCCGATCGAGGGATGAGTGTCGTTGAGCTGCAACGCAAACCGTTCGGGGAGGTCCTTGACGGAAAGGTCGGCTAAATCATCGACGATGTGCAGGACGTGCTGCAGCGAGCACGATACGAAGAAGTACTGCTGCAACAGGCGCAGGTGCTTTCCGGCCTCGAGTTCATCGTTCGGATAGAGCACCTTGGTGACGGTTTCCGAGGTGACCTCGTCCTCGACGGCCTTGTAGTAGTCGCCGGTGTTGAAGGCCTCCAACGCAAACGACTGGACCGCCCGCGCACTCCACAACGTCAGCACGTTGCAGGTGTTCACACCGTATCCCTGGATCGGGGTGTCGTAGGCGACACCCTTCAGTGCCCGTCCCGGCACCCACCGGATGCGGTCGTGGCCGGCGTCGTCGAGGTAGTGCTCGGCGTAGCCGCCCCACTTGACGAGGTAGTTTACGTCGGGTTTGGCGATCTCCCACGGGTTCCCGTTGGCGAGCCAGTTGTCGGTCTTCTCGACCTGCCAGCCGTCGTGGATCTCCTGGTCGAAGATGCCGAACTCATAGCGGATGCCGTAGCCGATGGCCGGGCGCTCGAGGGTGGCCAGCGAGTCGAGGTAGCACGCGGCCAGCCGACCAAGGCCGCCGTTGCCAAGCCCAGGCTCCTCCTCGCAGGCCAGCACCTCGTCAAGGTCAAGCCCGATGTCGGCGAGCGCGGTCCGGGTCGCCTCCTCTATCCCGAGGTTCAGCAGGTTGGCGCCGAGCTGCGGGCCCATCAGGAACTCTGCTGACAGGTAGCAGGTCACCTTCTTGCCGAGGTCAAGGGACGTCTGCGTGGACGCCACCCGGTTGTCCTGCATGCGATCGCGGACGGCAAGCGCTGTCGCCCGGTAGAAGTGCTCTGGCTTCAGGGCCGCAGACGGGCGACCAATCGAGTAGCGCAGGTGGTCGATGATGCCCCGGCGCAGGGCGTCGGCGGACAGCCCGGTGCGGCTGCGTTCGGTGGGGGCAGTGTCGGGGTTCTGTACGACGTCGGTCACCGGCGGATTTTGACAGGTGTGGGCGTCCGCCGGGTGAACACGAGGAGGATGATGTTGCAATGCGCCGAGAAGTCAACAACGTCGACGACCTGCGTGCGATCGTCGGCGAGCCGAACAACTACGTCGCCAACAAGGTGGGCAAGCGCCTGTCCGCGGCACACCAGGACTGGCTGGCTCACTCGCCACTGGGGTTCGTCGCGACGACCGATGCACGCGGCCGGGTCGACGTCTCCCCGAAGGGCGACCCGCCGGGCTTCGTCCACGTCATCGACGACACCACGATCGCGATCCCGGAACGGCCCGGCAACAAGCGGGTCGACGGGTACCTCAACGTGTTGGAGCGACCCCATGTCGGCACTCTGTTTTTGATCCCTGGCCGCGGGGATACGTTGCGGGTCAACGGAACCGCGCGGATCCTGGCCGACGCCGACTACTTTGACGCGTTGACGGTCCAGGGCAAGCGGCCCATACTTGCGCTGGAGATCGACGTCGTGGAGGTGTTCTTCCACTGCGCCAAGGCGTTTCTGCGGTCCGACGCCTGGGACCCGTCGACATGGAAACCGGACGCCGTGCCGAGCGTCGCGCAGCTTGCCCAGGCCATCAAGAAGGACATGAGCCTCGCCGAGCTCGAGAAGTACTACGCCGAAGAGAACATGCGCAAGGTGCTGTACTGACTTGTGTGCAGTTGGTGGCGCTCACCGCAACCAACTGCACACAACTCAAATCTGGTTGATGCCGCCGTCGACGGGAATGTCGGCGCCGGTGGTGAAGCTGCTCAAGTCCGACGCGAGGAACAGCACCGCACTGGCGACCTCGTCCGAGGTGCCGTAGCGGGCCATCGGGACACCGCTGATCTGATATTCCTCGAACTGCTTCGAGGCGTCGGGACCGGGGAACAGCATGCCTGCAAGCGTGTTGATGCCGGGCGTTTCAGTCGCGCCCGGGCTCACCACGTTGACGCGAATCTTGCGGTCCCGCAACTCACTTGCCCACGTGCGGGCGAACGAGCGCAGCGCCGCCTTGATTGCCGCATACACGCCGATGCCGTCGCTGCCCTTGGCGTTCGTGTTCGATGAGTTGAGAATGACCGACCCGCCATCGTTGAGCAGCGGCAGCGCTTTCTGCACCGTGAACACGACGCCCTTGAAGTCGACATCGAGCTGATTGTCGAGTTGTTCCTCCGTGATGTCGCCGATGCGGGCAACGTCGATAGTCGCCGCGTTGGCGAACACCACGTCCAAGCGCCTGCCGCTGTCGGCCACTGCGGTGTAGAGCCTGTCGAGATCCTCGGCCTTGCTCACGTCACCCTGTACGCCGGTGACGTTGTCACCGACTTCCTTGACCGCCGCATCGAGCTCGGCCTGCCGACGTCCAGTGATGAAGACGTACGCACCTTCCTCGACGAACCGCTTGGCGGTGGCCAGCCCGATGCCGGTCGTGCCTCCGGTGATTACCGCCGTCTTGCCCTTGAGAAGTGCCATCGTGGTGCCTTTCGTGAGTTCTGGACCATTTGGTCAAGAACTACGACACACCACCCTTCGCTTCTATTCCTGACGATCTCGGGCCGGTGGGAATCAGCGCGATGATCTGTTCTGCCGACGCCTTGAGCTGTGCGGACTTCACTCCGGCCTTGTGCAGCGCCTCCTGGCCGCGCATGAATGCCAACAGCGTGGTGGCAAGGGCTTGCGGGTTCTGCTTGCTGTCGATCGCGCCGTCGCGCTGCGCTTCCTTGATGCAGTCGGCGAGTTCGGCCTGCCATTCGGCATATGCGCGCTCAACACTGCGTTCGACGTCATCGTCGACTGCGCCCAACTCTGCGGCGCTTTTGGCCATCATGCAGCCCCGCCGCGCCTTGTCGGCGGCAAGGGCCTTGGCCTGCGCGCGGATGTGGCGTGTCAGCCGGTCGTAGGCGCTGTGAGCCGGATCGCGAAGCTGGGCGCGAACGCCGTCGAGAGCGGTGGCGATGTAGTCGTCGAGCGCGCGCAGGAAGAGCTTGTGCTTGTCGCCGAACGCCCCGTAGAGGCTGCCTTTGCCCAGCCCGGTGACGGACGTCAGGTCGTCGACCGAGGTCGCGGCATAGCCGCGCGCCCAGAACTCGTCGCGGGCAGCGGCGACGACATCGGCCTCATCGAACTTGCGGGGGCGCGGCATAGCTCCACGATACGCCGTTATGGAATGAACGGTACGGATCAGCTCTGCGGCTTCACGATCACGAATGCGTCGGCGCCGACGCGTCGGCGGGCCGCCTCGGTCGCAGCGGTGATCAGCTGCATTTCGACCCGTTCGATGCGCTCGGCCAAATCCGTGCCGCCGAAAAGCAATGTGTTCACGCCTCCATGAGATCAGTTGTGTTCGTGCCCTGTTTCTCGCCGGCACCGAGGGCATCTCCGAGGGTCCACAGCGCCACCCCGATCAGCACCAGGTCCTTGAGCAGGAACTGGCCCGGTTGGGCGCCGAGCACCGGGATGCCGTCGTAGTGCGCAACAACAAGCCCGGGAGTCGTGAACAAGAAACTCAGCGTGCCGAGGAACAGCACTACAGCCATCGCACTGCCAACCGCAGACACTTTCGGCCACAACGGCCGAAGTGCGATCAGAACTGCGGCGACGATCTCTGTTGTACCCAGCGTCTTCGCCACGGCGCCGACGCTGAGAACGTCATAGAGCCATGACATCAGCGGGCTGTGCTCGATGAGCACCCGGGCCTCGAATTTCGCGTACTTGCCGAAGCCGATCCACGCCAGCACGACCACGAGGCCGTACCTACTGACGATCTGACCGGCGGTGGTCAGCCGATTCGACAGATTCGTCATCGATCGGGTCCCTTTCATTTGTTTTGCCGCGTCGTAGTGGTCCAACGCGGGCCAGGCGTTACGCAGTCGCGCGGCGCGGGAGGCGTCACCGTTTGGTCAGACGGGTCGTTCAGACGGCGCAATAGGCTGGCGGTCGTGCGGATCGGTCGCAGGGAAGCAGTGGCGGTCATCGTGGCCGCGCTCCTGGTCGTCGCGGCGTTCGTCGTGCCGCATCTGCAGCTCGGCATGGTCACACCGCTGATCCACGCGACACCGAAGCAGATCTACGACTTCGCCGACACGGCGCCGATCTTCGGCTGGTGGAACGCCCACATCGGCTGGGGCACCGTCCCAGCCATCGTTATCGGCGTCGCGGCCGTGCTGTGGGGACCGGCAGTCGCGGGTCGGCTGCGGTGGCGGGCTCTGCCATGGGTCACCTGGGCCACCGCGTGCTCCTGGGCGTTCTCGCTGTCCATGATCGACGGCTGGCAGCGCGGCTTCGCTGGCAGGCTCACCGCCCGTCACGAGTACCTGCGTCAGGTGCCGACCGTCACCGACATTCCGGAAGCGGTGCGCACGTTCGCCAGCAGAATCCTTGATTTCCAACCGAATTCGTGGATCACCCATGTGTCGGGCCATCCGCCCGGCGCCTTGTTGACATTCGTCTGGCTTGACCGCATCGGGCTTGGCGGCGGCGCGTGGGCGGGACTCCTGTGTCTATTGGTCGGGTCCAGCGCCGCGGCAGCGATCGTGGTGGCGGTACGCGCCCTGGCCGACGAGGGCACAGCTCGACTTGCGGCGCCGTTCGTCGCGGTTGCGCCGACCGCCATCTGGGTGGCGGTGTCGGCTGACGGCTACTTCGCGGGTGTGGCCGCGTGGGGCATCGCGCTGTTGGCGCTGACCGTCCGACGCACGGCGCGTTGGCCGATCGTGGCCGCCGTGGCTTCTGGGCTCTTGCTCGGCTGGGGCATCTTCTTGAACTACGGCCTCGCCCTGATAGCGGTGCCCGCGGTGGCGGTGCTGGTGTCGGCGGCGGACTGGCGATCGGCGATGCGTGCCCTTGGGGCGGCCGTGCTTGCCGCCCTTGCGGTCGTCGGCGTCTTCGCCGCCGCGGGGTTCTGGTGGTTCGACGGCTACACGCTTGTGCAGGAGCGCTACTGGCAGGGCATCGCCAACGACCGGCCGTTCCAGTACTGGTCGTGGGCGAACTTCGCGTCGGTGGTGTGCGCGATCGGGCTTGGCAGCGTGGCCGGTATCGGCCGTGCATTCGACATTGCGGCGATCAAGCGTCGCTCCGGCCTGAACCTCGTGGTGCTTGGCGCGCTGGCCGCGATCGTGTTCGCGGACCTGTCCATGCTGAGCAAGGCCGAGACCGAACGCATCTGGCTGCCGTTCACGGTTTGGCTCACAGCGGCGGGAGCATTGTTGCCGCCGCGGTCACACCGCTGGTGGTTGGGGCTCAACGTCGTCGGCGCGCTTCTGCTCAACCACGTCATCCTGACCAACTGGTAGCAGCCGCACTCCCAGGTAGTAGATCGGCACGCAGGCCCATACGACGGCCAGCGAAATCCACAGCCCCAGTGGATAATTCCGATCCAGCACGGTCATGTTGTCGGGGCGCATGCCGGGCTTGCCGTAGACGGGGACCGCGAGGAACACCAGGACGACGCTGCAGAATGCCGCGAGCACGATCGGTGGCCACCACTTCCGCGGGATCAGTCGTCGGCCCGCGAAACCCAGCGCGACGCAAAGCGGCGCGAACACCGCGTCGTGCAACACCACGCCGACAAGTGCCCACACGACGATCCGCATGATGATCACCGGCGGGTTCTCCCACACCAGCACCGTGCCGTAGCCGCCGAGCACCAGACCGACTCCTATGAGAATCACCCGCACGGCGGTCATGGAACAACCTCGATCCGCGCCAGCCACTTCGTCTGCAGGACACCGGGTCTGGTCGGCGCGATCAGCCGGCACGGGTACCCGTGGTCGAGGTCAAGCGTCTGGCCGTTGAGCTTGAGCGCGATCAGAGTTTTGCCGTCACGGGCATGCATGGCAGGCAACACCGTGCGCGAATAGGGACCCGGTGGTTCCAGCGAGATCATCCGCACATCCGAATCGCGTGAGCCGCCTACGGCGGCGACGAGATCGGCAAGCACGACACCCGTCCACTCGGCGTCGGCGCTCCACCCCTCGACACACGCGATCGGTAACCGGTGCGTCGTCTGCGGCATCGCGGCCAGCTCGGCGATAGTGAACACCCGAGTCGTTGACCCGTTCGTCACCGTCAACCGGTAGTCCGGTGACCGTGCGCTACGCAGCACGCCGGCGGCGATCGCCGATCGGTTCACCGGAACACCTTGCGGCCCTTGCCCAGAGCGCGGCGCCAGCACCGAGACCTTGCGCAGCAGCGGAACCGTCTGGCCTGCCGTAACGACAGTGGCAAGCGCGACGGCCAACCACGTGCCACGCAATACGGTCCGACGCGACGGCCCGACGAGTACGGGCGTGTTGTCGACCGCCTCCCCCAACGCGCGACGGATGACCGGCAGCTTCACACCGATGTGCACGATCACCGCGCCCGCCGCGACATAGGCCATCGCGTAATGGCTCGTCGTGAAGAAGAACTTGAACGCATACCACTGCGCGATGTTGAGCAGGCCCGTCGACAGCTGAAAGAGCATCGACCCGACAAGCACCAGGATCGACAATCGCTCGATCTGCCGGACCAGCCCACCAATGAGTGGACGCTCGAACAGCTTTGGCCACACCGACCACAGCTTCACGATGATCAGCGGTATTGCGGCGATGCCCGAGATGACATGCAGGCCCTGCGTAACTCGATAGAGCCACACCGGGCGGGTGGGCCAGAAGAACCACGGCTGTGGGTGCTGGATGAAATGGCTGATCAGGCCGGTGGCAAAGCACACCGCGACCGCGATACCGAGCGCGAGCCCGACGCGGGCCGTGACGGCCGTGCCGCGCAACCCAGGGGTCTTCATGTCGCCGCCAGGCTGGCCACGACGCGGTGGCCGATCGGATGGATGCCCGTCACCGCAAGGCCTGCGTCGTCGGCCACTCGGGTCGCGCAGTCGACGCCGACCGATGCCCACCGAAACCAGGGACCGGTCGTGCGCGACGACTCCAGTCGCACCCATCCCGCATGTACGCCGCTGACCGTCGCGTCGAACTCAGCCAAGCACCGACCGCCGTGTCGGAGGAGTTCGCCCGCCCGCCGAAGAATGCGCCACGGGTCACCGCCGAGGCCGACATTGCCGTCAGCCAATAGCACCGTCTGCCACCGGCCCGTGCCAGGCAGCGGTTGGAACACGTCGCGCCGTAACGCCGGGGCACCACTGCGACGTGCCAGCGCGACGGCCGTCGCGGACTGGTCGACGCCCAATGCGGGCACGCCTCGCTGGACAAGATGAGCGACCAAACGGCCTGGCCCGCAGCCCAAGTCGATCGTCGGCCCGTCGCACAGCCGGATCACGGCACGGTCGAACCGCGTGTCGGCGTTGCGGCCGCCGAGCCAGCTGCGCACCGGCAGCCGGTCAACCCGGCCGTCGTCGTGGCGGAGCCAACAGCGTTCACCGTCGAGCGCGCGGTCGTAGAGGTTACCGAGCATGTGACACGTCCTGGGTGGCCAGGACGAACCTGCCGCCAGGCGGGCATGCCCGACGCACCACGTCGATGTCGTCGACATGGTCAACGTCGGCCAGAGTCGGAACCAAGCTGACAAGTACACCGGTGTCGTGAAGCGCCGATAGCGTTACGGCGCCGGTGTCCGCCCGAGACATCGGAACGGTCCGCAGGCAGTCGGCCATGACGGCATCGGTAACGCCGAGCACCCACCACCCGCCGTCGCGAGCCAGACCGAGCACCGCGTCGGCGGCAAGGAGTTCCCGCGCGCATTCCCCGATCAGTTCGCCGGTCACCTGCGGGGTGTCCATCCCGATCTGCAGCACCGGGAGGCCGCCTGCGGCGTCGGCCGCGTCGACATGCGCGTTCGCCAACCGTTCGGCGAAGTCGGCGCCGCGCTGCGGTACGACCGTGAAGTCGGCGAGACTCGAGCGGATCTCATCGCCCGCGCTGGCGCAGTCCAAATCGCCGGTCAGCGCAACCACCCGGGCCCGAACGTCCGCGGCTGCCACCGCGTCGAGCGTGTCCAGGAGCGCGGCCGCGGCGATGTCGGCGGCGGCCTGATCGCCGACGCTGGCTGCCAGCCGGGTCTTCGCGCGCCCCGGTACCGGTGCCTTAGCGACCACCAGCACAACGACCGGTATCACGAGATCACTCTCCAGAAGTCCAGTGCCGCAGTGAAACTCCCTCGCAACGATCCGCTCACTTTCGACTTTCCGCCGGTGCGCGGGCCGTATGCGACGTCGCGCTCTATCACGCGCCAGTGCGCTTGCGCCGCGCGCACCAGCAGTTCCAGCGGGTACCCGGACCGGCGGTCCGCGACACCGAGCGCCAACAGCGCTTCGCGGCGCGCCACCCGCATCGGCGCGATGTCATGGACGGGCAGCCCATAGCGGGTTCGCAGCCGCCAGCACACCGCCGCGGTGCCGAGCCGCGCATGCCACGGCCACCGCAGCCCGTTCACCGCGCGACGACGCCCGATCACCATGTCCGCACCTTCGAGTTGCGCGACCAACGCAGGCAGCTCACGCGCATCGAGCGACCCGTCGGCGTCGATCACCGCCACGATCGGCGTCGCCGCCGCCACCACTCCGGCATGCACGGCCGATCCGTAGCCGGGCCGCTTTTCGGCGACCACCTGGGCGCCGTGCCGGCGCGCAACGTCGGCGGTGCCGTCGGTGCTGTTGTTGTCGACCACCAGAGGCTGATATCCATCGGGCATCGCGGCTAAGACGCCTGGCAGCGACGCTGCCTCGTTGAGGCAGGGCAGCACGACTGTGACGTCCGGCATATCTCCCGACGGTAGGCCAGCCAGGGCCGGAACACGCCTGAATCAACCGTGACGAAACCATGACATCGACGCAGGTAGCGGTGCCGCAGGGCTAATCTCTGGTTGTGACGCGAGTGCTGATCGCCGACGACGACACCGTCGTGCGCGATGTCGTGCGCCGGTACCTCGAGCGTGACGGCCTCGACGTCCTGATTGCGCACAACGGCAACGAGGCGCTGCGGTTGCTCGGATCGGAGCGCATCGACGTCGCGGTGCTCGACGTGATGATGCCCGGCCCCGACGGCCTGACTCTGTGTCGCAGCCTGCACCAGCGCGGCGGTTACACCATTCCAGTGATCCTGCTGACCGCCCTAGGCGAGGAGGACGATCGCATCGCGGGACTCGAGGCAGGTGCCGACGACTACCTCACCAAGCCGTTCAGCCCCCGCGAACTCGCCCTTCGGGTCCGATCGGTGCTGCGCCGCGCGCCGTCCCCTGTGAGTGCGCTGCCGCTCGACATCACCGTCGGCGACATGACGGTCTCAACGGCCGCCCGCTCGGTGACCATCAACGGCGAACCCGTCAGCCTGACCAACCGCGAGTTCGACCTGCTGCTGTTCTTCCTCACCCACACCGACACTGTGTTCTCCCGCGAGGAACTGCTGAAGCAGGTGTGGCGCTGGGACTTTGGCGATCTGTCGACGGTCACGGTGCATGTCAAGCGGCTGCGGTCCAAGCTCGGTGACCACCACCGGGTACAGACGGTGTGGGGCCGCGGCTACCTGTGGAGCAGCAGTGCCGACTGACCTGTGGGAGATCGCCGGGTGGGCGCTGGCCTGTTCGGTGCCCGTAGTGCTGGCCGGGGCGATCATCATCCGGCTGGCCCGGTCGTGGTCGCTGGCGGTCAGCATGGTGGCACTGGTGCTGATTCCGACGCTCGCCACGTTCAGCGGTGTGCTTGGCGCCAGCGGGTTCATGATCACCCAGACGTTCGAGCGAACCGGCGTCGTGCTGGTGATCGTGTCGGTCGTGACGATCCCCGCCGCGGTGATGCTTGCGCGCTACCAGGCCCGAAGGACGGTGTGGGAGCAGGAGATCCGCGATTCCGAGCGGGCGGCCGAGCAGTCCCGACGCAAGCTGGTCGCGTTCGTCAGCCACGATCTACGCACGCCACTGGCCGGGATCCGTGCGGTGTCGGAAGCGATCGCCGACGGCGTGGTTCCCGATTCCGAGGTTCGGGTGCATGCGAAAACCATTGAACAAGAGTCGATTCGACTCTCTGACATGGTCGACGATCTGTTCGAGATGTCGAAGATCAACGCAGGCGCTGTGGAACCAGCCTTCGACAAGGTGGCACTCGACGAAGTTGTCGACGATGTGCTGGCCGCGCACCGAATCGCCGCTGAGCGCGCGGGCGTGGTGTTGAGGGCCGAGCTGCCGGAGAAGCCGGTGCGGGTACTCGGCAGTGACCGCGCGCTGGTGCGGGTGCTGTCCAACCTGGTCGCCAATGCGATTGCACACACGCCGGAAGGCGGAAAGGTGTCGCTGGCACTGGGGTCGGACGAGAACGGTGCGTGGGCCCGCGTCGACGACACCGGCGTTGGCATCAACGAGGCCGACCTGCCGAGGGTGTTCGACGTGGCGTACCGCGGGTCGAACGACCGCGTGCCGCGGGCAGACTCGTCGCTGCCGAGCGGTTCGGGACTCGGACTGGCGATCGCCGCGGGGCTGGTGCAGGCGCATCGCGGCACGCTGTCGGCGCACAACCTGGCGACGGGAGCGCGTTTCGAGGTGCGGCTGCCGCTGGCGGACTAGAGGCGGTCCGCAAGGACATGTACTCCAAAGTGCCCGCGTAAGCAGCGACAACTGAGTTGTCGCTCGATACGTGGGCAATTTGCAAAATGCGGTACAGATGGGCACGGGCCTTGTAGTTGAGTGATCGTTCTACTATCGTCGCCAACATGGCCAACAAGGGTTTGCGCAAATTCAAGTTCGAGCGGCGGGTGGGCCGCACCGTGGTGAATCCCCTCGTCGCGGTGATGGACCGCATCGGCATCCGCTCATCGCTGGTGGTGGAACTGGAGACCACTGGCGCCAAGACCGGCCAACCGCGCCGCGTACCTCTCACCGGTCGCGCCGACGACGCCGGGGTGTGGGTGATCTCGCAGCACGGCCGGCGCGCGGGGTGGGCGCACAACATCGCCGCCAATCCCAAGGTCCGTGTCCGCGTCGACAATCAATGGCTAAGCGGCACGGCGACTTTCGAGCCCGATGACGATGTGCGTCTCCGCGCCCGCAGCTTCGGAGGCGACAGCAAGTTCAGCCAATCAGCCTCCGCGATGACCATGCGCGCGATGGAGAGCGACCCGATCTCGGTGCGGATTACGTACGACTAGTCGGGCAACGAGTTGCTCAGCCGCTCCGTCGCCGCCAGATAGTCCTCGATGAACTCCCGCACCACCTCGCGGGTCGGCTTGACCTTGTTCATCAAGCCCACGCCCTGCCCGACGAAGTAGGTGGCCAGCGCCTGGGCGCCCGGATGACCCTGCGCAGCCAGTTGGTCGACCCGCCGGATGACCGGTTCGGCAAGCATCGACTGCAGCGGTAGCGGCAATGTCTTGTGGCCGCCTTCATTGGGCGCCCATGCGTCCGTCCACTCCGACTTCAGTTGCCGCGCAGGCTTTCCGGTCCGGCCCGTGGAGCGAATGGTGTCACGCGACGTCGCCGCCAAGAACTTTTGCACCGTGTGCGGTGCCGTCTCGGCCTCCTCCGTCGTCAGCCACACCGATCCGGTCCACGCGCCGTCGGCGCCCATCGCCACCGCCGCGGCCATCTGCCTGCCGGTGACGATCCCGCCTGCCCCCAGCACCGGCACCGCGCCCTCGATGGCCTCGATTACTTCTGGGATGAGCACCAACGTCGTCACCTCGCCGCAGTGGCCGCCTGCCTCGGTGCCCTGCGCGACGATCAAGTCCACCCCGGCCTGCACCTGCTTGACTGCGTGCTCTTTGGCGCCGACGAGGGCGGCCACGCGCACCCCATGTTCTCTGCCCGCGTCGATCATGTAGTCCGGCGGCACACCAAGCGCATTGGCGATCAGCTTGATCGGGTGACTGAACGCCACCTCGAGCAGATCCTTGCCGGTGTCGCCGGACAGGAACGACGGGCCCGTCCGCGGCGACGCCTCGGGCTCGATGTCGTGCGCCGACAGCAGGTCGGCGACGAAACCGCGGTAATCGTCGGGGATCCGGCCCGCCAGCTCGCCCGGTGCCAGCTTCTCGCCCTTGCCCTCGAACTTCGCGGGAACGATGAGGTCGATGCCGTACGGCTTTCCGCCAACGTGCTCATCGATCCACGACAGCTCCTGGTCCAGCCACTGCGGCGTGAATGCCGTCGCGCCGAGCACTCCGAACCCGCCCGCGTTTGTCACCGCGGCCACCACATCGCGGCAGTGGCTGAAGGCAAAGAGCGGGAAATCGATACCGAACTGCTCGCAGATCGCTGGCTTCATCTCACCAGTATTACTAAGTCATATCTGTCGGCGCTGGGAGCCCCCAAGGTAGCCGCATACCGCGGTTACGCCTACATACGGTATGTATGTCACGCAACGGTCAACGGTGCCTCGACCAAATTCCGGTGTGAGCGGCTATTTCCGCAACGGTGCGTAAGCGAACTCGCGCAGACCTTCGCGCGGGTCGACGGCCGCGCGGAAGCCAAGCACCTCCGCGGCGCGCCCCGGGTCGGCAACGAGGTGGCGGACGTCGCCGCTGCGGTACTGGCCGGTGACGACCGGCAGCGCATCGCCGCGGGCCTCGCACAACTCTCCTGCCACCTCCAGGATCGAGATCGGGCGGCCCGAGCACACGTTGAACGCAGAGAAGCCAGCAAGATTCGCGTCGACTGCCGCCACATTGGCCGCGGCGACATCGTCAACATGAACGAAGTCGCGCATCTGGCCGCCGTCTTCGAAAACCCTTGGCACGTCGCCGGATTCCAGCTCGGAGCGGAAGATGGCTGCCACCCCCGAGTAAGGCGTATCGCGTGGCATGTTCGGGCCGTAGACATTGTGATAGCGCATCGCGACCACCGACCCGCCCGTCGACTCGGCCCACGCCAGCGCGTAATGCTCCTGCGCGGTCTTGCTCGCCGCATACAGACTGCGTGGCCGAAGCGGCGTGTCCTCGCCGACCAGCCCCCACCTCACCGGCTGGGCGCAGATCGGGCAGCGGTGCTCGAAGACGCCCGCGTCGAGGTCGGCACGCGTGCGCGGAAGCGGATCGACGAGACCGTGTTCCTGGCATTCGTAGCGACCCTGCCCGTAGACCACCATCGACGAGGCCAGCACCAGCCGCTGGCAGCCCGCCGCGAACATCTGCGCGAGCAATACGGCGGTGGCGAAGTCGTTGTGGCTGCCGTAGGACGGTGCGTCTGCGGCGTCGACTCCCGCACCCACGACCGCCGCCTGGTGGCACACCACGTCGACACCGTTGAGCAACGGGGCCAGCTCTGCGGCGTCGCGGACGTCAACACGCCGCACGTCGGTGGGCAGTCGCGCATCAGGGCCGTGCGCGGCGGGGAGCATTGCGTCGACAGCGACGACCTCGTGGTCCGCGTCGGACAGTGCCGCGGCGACCCGCGTGCCGATGAATCCGGCCGCGCCGGTCAGTAGCACCCTCACGGGAGATCGAACGGCAGCTCGACGCCGTCGTGCGGCAGGCAGTGGGTGCACGTGCGCTCAATGCCGACGTTGTCGATGGCCTCGTGAACCAGCTTCTTGAACGAAACCAGGTTGCGTTCAAATTCTGCGAACACGTCGATCGCGCGCACGCCCTCGCCCGTCGCGATGCCCGCGTCCAGATCGGTTACCAAAGCAATGGCGGCGTAACACATTTCGAGCTCGCGGGCCAGCACCGCCTCGGGATAGCCGGTCATGTTGACCAGTGTGAAGCCCTGACTCGCGAACCACCGGCTCTCGGCTCGGGTGGAAAATCTCGGGCCCTGGATCACCACCACGGTGCCACCGTCGACCACTCCGGGCAGGTCGGCCGCCGCGGCCCGCAGCGTCGGGCAATAGGGGTCGGCGAACCCGATGTGGATGCCACCCGAGTCGAAGTAGGTGTCCTCGCGGCCGCTGGTGCGGTCCACCAATTGATCGGGCACCACCATGGCACCGGGCCCCAACCCGGGGATGAGGCTGCCGACGGCGCACGGCCCGAAGATCCGGCGCACACCCAGCGCCCGCAACGCCCACATGTTCGCGCGGTACGGCACGGTGTGCGGCGCGAACTCGTGGTTGACGCCGTGCCGGGGCAGGAACGCCACCTCGTGCGCGCCGACGGTACCGACGGTGATCGGCGCACTCGGCGCACCGTACGGGGTGTCCAGATTGATGGCGCGGGCGTCGGAACCGAAGAACGTGTAGAAGCCGCTGCCGCCGATGACTCCCAGCATTAGTACCGGTTCACTCGTCCTCGACGTGCTCCGATGCTCGGCGGGCCCCATCACGAATCTCGAACACGTCGGTCGCGAGGCCGCCGATCGCGCCGGCCACGTCCTTCACCGCGGTCGTGATGATCGACGTCACCTCCCCAACGGTCGAGGCCACGGACTGAACCGTCTCCTGGAGGGCGTCCTTGCGGATTTCTACCTTGCTGAGGCGTTCTGTCATGGGCCCAGTCTTGTCGCTCGAGGGCGCCAGCGCCACGGGCCGTCGATTCGCCATGCGACGATGGCGCCCGTGGCCAGTTTCGCGCAATGGGTCGAGGGCGCCCGCCCGAGGACATTGCCCAACGCGATCGCCCCGGTGATCGCGGGCACCGGCGGCGCGGCCTGGCTGCACGGCGCGTGCTGGTGGAAGGCACTGCTGGCGCTGCTCGTCGCAGTCGCGATGATCATCGGCGTCAACTACGCCAACGACTACTCCGACGGTATCCGCGGCACCGACGACGTCCGCGCTGGGCCGTTACGCCTTGTCGGATCGAAACTGGCCGCGCCGCGCGCCGTGCTGTCGGCCGCTTTGGTGAGCCTCGGTGTCGCGGCGGCGGCCGGTGTGGTGCTGGCGTGGTTCAGTGCGCCGTGGCTGATCGTGGTCGGCGCGCTGTGCATCGCCGGAGCCTGGCTGTACACAGGTGGCTCGAAGCCGTACGGCTATCTCGGGCTCGGCGAGGTCGCGGTGTTCGTGTTCTTCGGCCTTGTCGCCGTGCTCGGCACGCAGTACACCCAGGCCTTGCGGGTCGACTGGGTAGGGCTCGCCCTTGCGGTGGCGATGGGCTCGCTGTCGTCGGCGGTGCTGGTGGCCAACAATCTGCGCGACATTCCCACCGACAAGGAGTCCGGCAAGATCACGCTCGCGGTGCGGCTCGGCGACGCCCGCACCCGGCTGCTGTACCAGGCGTTGGTGGTGGTCGCATTCACGCTCACGTTGGTGCTGATGCTCGCGACACCGTGGTGTGCAGTGGGACTCGTCGCTGCGCCGCTCGCCGTCCGTGCGGCCGGCCCGGTCCGAAAGGGCCTCGGCGGCAAGGAGCTGATCCCTGTGCTGCGCGACACCGGCCTGACGATGCTGGTGTGGGCCGTCGCCGTGGCCGCGGCCCTGGCTTTCGGCGGTTGAGCGGGACTAGCGTTGAACCATGAACGACACCGATGTTCAACAGGCCGAACAGCTAGCGAGCGGCAACGTTGCGGCGCTTCTGCCCGACGAGGGCAGGACGATCGAGCAGGAGCGGCTGCACCGCAAACAGAACCTGGCCGCTGCCTTCAGGCTTTTCAGCCGGTTCGGGTTCGACGAGGGCGTCGCCGGCCATATCACCGCACGCGACCCCGAGCTGCCTGACCACTTCTGGGTGAACCCGTTCGGCATGCACTTCAGTCACATTCGCGTCAGCGACCTTCTGTTGGTCCGCCACGACGGTGCGGTTGTCCACGGCGACCTCCCGGTGAATCAGGCCGCGTTCGCGATTCATTCGCAGGTGCATGCAGCGCGGCCCGACGTGATCAGCGCCGCGCACTCCCATTCCGTCTACGGCAAGACGTGGTCGACGCTGGCCCGGCTGCTCGACCCGATCACCCAGGACGCCTGCGCCTTCTACGACGACCACGCGTTGTTCGACGCCTACTCTGGCGTCGTTCTCGACACCGAGGAAGGCAAACGCATCGCGCATGCACTCGGCGACTGCAAGTCCGTCATCCTGCGCAACCACGGTCTGCTGACGGTCGGTCACTCTGTCGAGGAAGCGGCATGGTGGTTCATCACGATGGAACGGTCGTGCCACGCGCAGCTGATGGCCGAGGCCGCGGGGACGCCGGTGCTGATCGAGCCTGCGATGGCCAAGCACACGGCAGGCCAGGTCGGCACCCACTTCGCCGGTTGGTTCAGTTTCCAGCCGCTGTTCGCACGGATCACCAGAGACCAGCCCGACCTGTTCGACTGAGCGATTTCGGCGTGGTGCGTCGCGCTGGGCGCGACTGAACACGCCGAAATCACGTGCGCTCCGGCGGCATCGTCGCCGCGCGAAAGCTCATTGCCGGAACGTACCAATTTGCCGGACGGATCGCCGCCAAAGCTCAACCCCCTTGGCCGTGGTAATCCCGCTGACGTGGCTGTGACTTCGTTGCAAGATTGTTGAGACCGCGCCGATTGCCCGGCGCCGAAAGGATTCAGCATGGCTGCCGTCCAGGTCGTCGTCGCCGACGACGACGTCCTGCTGCGCGAGGGTCTGGCCAGCCTGCTGGAGCGGTCGGGCTTCGAGGTAGTAGGTCAGGCCGCCGACGCAACGGAGTTGCTCGCGTTGGTCCGTGATCGCAAGCCGCAACTCGTCCTTGTCGACATTCGCATGCCCCCGACGCACACCACCGAGGGCCTCGATGCAGCGCGCGTGATCCGTGAGGAACAGCCCGATACCGGCATCATGGTGCTGTCCGCGCACGTCGATGTCGAGCACGCGACCGAACTGCTGGCCAGCGGGCACGGTATCGGCTACCTGCTCAAGACCCGGGTCACCGACGTCGCCGACTTCGTCGACACACTCGAACGCGTGTCCAAGGGCGCGTCGGTCGTGGACCCCGCGCTCGTTCAGGAATTGGTCTCGGCCCGCCGCCGCGACGACCCTCTTGCCGTGCTCAGCGCCCGCGAACAGGAGGTGTTGATGCTGATGGCAGAGGGTCGTTCGAATGCGGGCATAGCGCGGCGACTCTGGGTCACCGAAGGCACCGTCGAAAAGCACGTTCGCAGCATCTTGACGAAGCTGAACCTGCCGGAAACCGGCGACGACCACCGTCGAGTCCTGGCGGTGATCACCTACCTCGAGGCCCGGTGAACCTTGAGCAAGTCCCGGATGGCATCGGGTGACAACGAGAATTTCTGCAGGAAGCCCACCGCCGGGCTCGCATCGATCATCTCGGCGAGGTCGGACTCGGCGTAGGTGGAAACGAGGATCACCGCCAACCCGCTCGTCGTGCTCGCCCTGGCGAGTTGCTCGGCGAGCACGAAACCGTCCTCACCACCGAGGTCGACGTCGACCAGTGCCACGTCGGGATGCAAGTCTTCGTAATACCTAAGCGCCTCAGCGCTATTGGTCGCTTTACCGACAACGCTGATGCCCGCGCGCTCGAGCATGGCGCTCGCGGCGTCGCGAAACTCAGCGCTGTCATCAACGATCAAACAGCGCATACCGCAGCCCGCCGCAATACACAATTTTCAGCCTCCCAGATGTCGACGACGATCGCATTCCCGCTAGCCGGAACTCCAAACGTCGGGCACAAGCAATAATCGATGCGCCAGTCTGTGTTGCAGGGAAAAGATGAGTCAGCATTCCGCGTCGACGCGTCAGCCGGGATCCGGTTCCCGGCCGTCGCTGCGTGCGCGTCTGCTTGCGCTGGTGGTGCGGCCGACGGCGCCTCCGCTGTGGCTGGGCATCGTCGTCGCTGTCGTGTTCATCACCGGGGAGACGCTGCTGGTCTACCGACTGCAGGAGATCGCCCCGGAGAACGCATTCGGCGCGCTGTTCCTGCTCGGCGTGCTGGTCGTCTCCGCGGGATGGGAATTCCGGCTCGCCGTCGCGACGTCCGTGGCCAGCGCGCTGGTCTACGTGTACTTCCACATGGAGACCACCAGAACCTTCATTCCGACGCACCCCAAGGACGCGGTGGCGATCCTGATCTTCCTGCCGGTCGCGTTGCTGGCCAATATCCTGGCGGGCCAGGCGCGCCTGCGCGCCGCAGAGTCCGAACTGCGCAGGCGCGAGGCAGAAGCGAGCCACGCCGAGGCGAGCGCGCTGGCCGAACAGCAAGCGGCGCTGCGCCGCGTCGCGACGCTGGTGGCGCGCGGCGTCGATCCGTCGGAGGTGTATCCCGCAGCGGTCGCTGAACTGTCTCACGGTCTGGGTATCGATAATGTCGCACTGCTCCGTTATGAATCCGGCGAGGCACTGGTCCTGCTGGCCACCCGCGACGACCATGGCTTGACGAAACTGACTATCGGAGAACGACTTTCGCTCGAAGGCGACAATGTGGCGGGTATGATACTCCACACTGGGGCACCGGCTCGGATCGACTGCTTCGACGGCGCGAGCGGCCGCACGGCCGAACGGATGCGTCAGCTCGGACTGCGCTCGGCGGTGGGCGCGCCGATCATCGTCGACGGCCGCATTTGGGGTGCGCTGGTGATGGGCTCCTCGCAACCCGAACCGATGCAGGCGGATACCGAGGCTCGCATCGGGGATTTCGCGGATCTCATCGCCACCGCCATCTCCAACGCTGAGACCCGTGCGGAGCTCACCGCGTCACGCGCCCGCATCGTCACCGCCGGCGACCAGGTTCGTCGCCGCTTCGAACGCGATCTGCACGACGGCGCGCAGCAGCGCGTAGTCTCGCTCGGTCTGGAAGTGCGTGCGCTCGAGGCATCGATACCCGCGGAGCAAGAACAGCTGCGCGACCAGCTGTCCCAAATCGTCGACGGTCTGTCCGGTGTTTCAACGGAATTGCAGGAGATCTCCAGGGGCATCCATCCCGCGATTCTGTCGAAGGGCGGTCTGGGCCCGGCGATCAAGACGCTCGCCCGACGTTCGGCCGTCCCCGTCGCGCTCGACCTGAATGTTGATCGCCGGTTGCCGGAATCGATTGAGGTCGCCGCCTATTACGTCGTCGCCGAGGCGCTGACCAATGCCGCCAAATACGCGCAGGCATCCGAAGTCAGCGTGTCCGCCGTCGCGGCCGACGACGAGCTCAACCTCACTATCAGCGACGACGGAGTCGGCGGCGCTGTCACAGGCGCCGGCTCGGGGCTGATCGGACTCAAGGACCGCGTCGCCGCGTTGGCCGGGCGGCTGGACATCTTCAGTCCAGCCGGGGGCGGGACGACGTTGAACGCAGTCATCCCGTTCCGCGCCGCATAGACCCTGCCGCACTGTTGATTTCAGCCACGCCCACCGTGGTGGAAGATCAGCACGTTGCCGAAGAACGGGTACTGAGCCTGGTAGTCGATGGGCGGCGGGGTTGCAACAACTTGGGCGTTGCCTTCCGTCTGGCACAGGCTCGCGGCACCGGACGAGGTGCAGGTCGGGGCGGCTTCGGCCAAGGGTGCGACCGCGATGGCTGTTGCGCTCGCTCCCGCCACCAACAGCGCTGGGACGAAATTCCGAATTCTCATTTTGGCGCCAACTCCTTCGTCAACCAACATTCGTTGGTCATTCCAGGATCGCGCGCGCGCCAAGCGATATCGTCGCTGCTGCCACCCAACTTCGGCTAGCAGTTATCCCCCAGGGCGTCGAGCAGCCGGTCCAGATCGTTCTCGGTGTTGTAGAGGTGGAAGCCGACGCGCACCGCTCCTGCGCGAGTCGACGCGCGAACGCCTGCGGCCCGCAGCTTGTCGGCCGCGTCGGCGATCGGTATCGACACGATAGCCGAATTCTGCTGGGGCAGAGCGAGTTCTGCACGTAGGCGGTTTGCCAGCCCGACGGTGTGCGCCTCGACCGCTGCGCCGTCCAGCGACGCCAACCACGGCAGTGTCAAACCAGCGCCGAGCGCGCTGAACCAGGTGGGCGACGCGTCGAAGCGTCGCGCTGTGTCGGCCAGCCGCAGCGGCAGCCCGTAGATCGTCTGCCACGGGTCCTCACCCGCATACCAGTTCGCGGCGTGGGGCGTCATGAGCCGGCCGACTCTGTCGCTCAAGGACATCCACGCCGTGCCTCGCGGCGCAAGCAGCCACTTGTAAACCGCGGCAACCGTGACGTCGGCCCAGCCAACGTCGACCTGTTTCCAACCCAGCGCCTGCGTGACGTCAATCACAGTCAACGTATCGGCGCCTGCCACACTGCGCCGCAGGGCATCGGCGTCGAGCACAGCGCCGTTGGCAGACTGCACCAGGCTGGCCGTCACCACGTCGAAGTCGGCGGCGGACGATACCAACTCGTCCGGTGCCAACTCGGTGATGGTCACATCCCTGCCTGCCTGAGCGGCGAACGGGAATGTGGTGCTGGTGAACTCACCCGCCAGCGTGGCAACCCGGCTTCCGTCGGGAACCGCGGCGGCGACCAATGCAAGCAGGGTGGACACGGTGCCGCCCATCGCCACCGAGTCGACGGCCACGCCGGTGAGCGCGGCGTAACCGGCCCGTCCGGCCTGCACGTCCTGGTCGAACGACGGCACTTCCATGGTCCCGGCCTGCCACCTGGCGATGCAGTCTTGCAGGGCCTCAACCATGAACTGCGGTGGTAGTCCGTACGTCGGCGAATTGAGAAATCCGTCGGCGCCCACGAATTCGGCTCCGAATGCCTCCTGCGCCCGAGCGCCCGTCATTCTGCGGGCGGCTTTTCGCCGCTGGAATTCTCCCCGCCGCTGGACTTCTCTTCGCCGCGCAGTCTGGCCTGCAGCTGCTCTCGGTCCTTGCGTCGACGTTCGTCGACAACCGCGATGCTCGCGGTGGCACGGCGCCGCAGCGGGGCGAAGATCCATATGCCCAGCGGCAATGCGATGACCAACGCGAACAAGAGCGCCACCACAAGCGGGAAATCGCGCACACCGAGCAAATGTCCGGCACCGAAGATCACGGCCGTCAGGACCACGACGAGCAGCAGGCGGGCCAAGGCATAGGCCAGCACGTCCACTACGAGGCTGGATAGGGGCGGTCTGTCAGACACGGCCCGAGCCTACCGACGGCGCGTATATTCAGATAAAGGAGGTTTTTGGTGGCTTATTTGCTCCTGATTCTCGTCTTGGCCGGTTTGGCCTACGCCGGCTGGCGGCTGACGCGGTTGACTGCTGCTCGCCCGAAGACGCGCGTGATCGGCCCGGATGACGATCCGGATTTCCTGCGTCGGCTAGGCCCGAACAACGATCGCCGGCCGTAGCGGCGGGACGACCTAGCCAGACTGGGCTTCGGGCCGCCTTGCGACCGAAAAGCCCTCGGCGACTACTGCCGCCAAATCGATAAGAGCCTCGCGCGTCTCTGGCTTCAGCCGGTCGAGGCTGATCTCGGCGCCCTCCTCCAGATGCGGGTCGAACGGCACCTGCTTGACGGCGCGGCACCGCCGGGAGAAGTGGTCAACCACCTTCTTCAGGTCGACCTTGCCCGACCGCGGCCGCACCGCGTTGATGACGGCGATCGAGTTCCGCACCATCTCCTGGTGACCGTGCGCATCCAGCCAGTCCAGGGTGGCCGCCGCGCTGCGGGCTCCGTCGACCGATCCGGAGCTGATCACTATCAGGACGTCGGCCTTGTCGAGCACCGCCGACATCGCCGAGTGCAACATGCCTGTGCCGCAGTCGGTGAGCACCAGGCTGTAAAACCGCTCAAGCACCTCCAGCGTCCGCCTGTAGTCGTCGGAGCTGAACGCCTCCGACACCGCAGGGTCGCTCTCGGAGGCGAGCACCTCGAGCCGGCTCGGGCCCTGCGATGTGTAGCCGCGGACATCGCTGTAGGCCGCGATGCCTTCGGCGTCTCGCAACAGGTGACGCACGGTGGCCGGGGTTTCCAGCGGCACCTTCTGGCTCAGCGTGCCGCGGTCGGGATTGGCATCGACCGCGACGACGCGATCACCCCGGGTCGAGGCGAACGTCGCGCCAAGTGTGGCGGTAATCGTCGTCTTGCCGACCCCGCCCTTCAGCGACAGCAGCGCGATGCGGTAGCAGCCCCGCAGCGGCCGCTGCACCTGGGCGACCAGGCTGTTGATGTGCTTGACCTTGGCGCTTTCCCCGACGTTGATCAGCTTGAACGAGGCGAGGTACAGCCACTTGCGCCAACCCTGCGACGGCGCCCGCTTCGGCTGACCCAGCAGCGCAACCGTCGACAGATCGAGGTAGGGCGGCGGGTCTTGATACTGAGGAACTAGAGGGCGCGACGCATAGCCAAGCGGTAACCCGCTCGGCGGCGTCGGGGCGGTCCATTCGGCTGGCACCGATTCCGCGGGCACCGATTCCGCCGGATCGCTGAACCGCTGCTGTCCTCGAAAACCCGCCTGGTGGTCAGACAACGACCTAGTCCCCTCTCATTGGCAGTTCGTCGCGGCGACCAGGTCAGCCCACCCCAGCGTACGAATGCAACCCGACGGTCACCAGGTTGATGAAGAACAGGTTGAACACCATTGCGACGAAGCCGACGACGTTGATCCAGGCCGCCTTCTTGTCGCGCCACCCCGCCGTCGAGCGCGCGTGCAGGTACGCCGCGTAGACCACCCACGCAATGAACGACACCGTCTCCTTGGGGTCCCAGCCCCAGTAGCGGCCCCACGCCTCCTCCGCCCAGATCGCGCCGAAGATGACGCCGAACCCGAACACCGGGAACGCGAAAATGGTTGTGCGATAAGCGATGCGGTCCAGAGTCTGCGCGTCGGGCAGCCGTTGCACGATACGACGCGCTGCGCTGTCCGGGCCCGGCTGACCCAGCGGCGACATCTTGAGCAGGAACAAGATGCTCGCCACGCCCGCCACCAGGAACACACCAGAGCCGATGCTGACCACCGACACGTGAATCGGCAGCCAATAGGACTGCAATGCGGGCATGACGGGCGCGGCATTGGTATAGAGCCAGCGGCCCGAGACGGTCAGCAGGATCAAGACCGGAACGAGCACGAACACCCACAGCGCGCGGTACTGCGGCCTGCGCAGCACCACCGCGGCCGCGATCAGACCCGAGAAACACGTCAGGTTGATGAACTCGTACATGTTGCCCCACGGCACCCGCTCCGTGGCGAGGCCGCGGAGCACGATGCACACCAGCAGCAGCCCGATGCCGACGTAGACCAACGCCAACCCGGCCTTGCCGACGCGCTCGTCGAGCGGGCGCTTCGGGTCCGCCGCGACGACACCCGGCGTCGCGCTGTCCGCGCCGACCGTTGCGCTCGCGTTGGATGTCGCCGCCGCAGCGGCTCCGACCAGCTCGCGGCTCTCTATCTTTCGGCCACGGCTGTACGCCAACTCCACGGCGAGCAGCAGCAGCGCAACCACGAGCACCACCACCGACGAGGTGAAGGCCCAGTCGGAATAGCGGGCCAACCCGATGTCGACGTGCTCGGTGTTCATGTGACCTTCTCTCCTGACACTGCAGGCGCATCTGGAATGTCGGCCAGCAGGCGCTGCGTCAACCGCTCGAACTCGTCACCCCAGCCGGAGTTGTCGGTGCGCGCCAGGCCGCCCAGCTCGACGCTTACCGTACCCGGACCTGCGGGTGTCAGCCGAACCCAGACCCGGCGCCGCCGCACCACCAGCGACACCAGCAGACCGGCCATCATGGTCAGCGCGAACACCAGCACCCATACCTGGGCCGGATCGTGGGACACCTGGACGTTGATGAACGGCACCGCACCGTCGAACCGTACGACGGTGCCGTCGTCCAGGCGGGTGTCTTGGCCCGCGCGCAGGTTGACCCGCGCCTTCTTGGTGAGGCGGTTCTGCTCGATGAGCCGGGGATCAAGCGAGAACAACGACTGCGGCCTTCCGGTGTCCAGGCCGGTGTCGCCCTTGTAGATGTCGATGGCAACGGCCGGGTTGTTCAGCGCGGGGAAGCTCGACGACAGCAGCGTGCCGTCGAGCCGCTCCGTCGGCGCGAACAATCCCTGGATGGCGATCTGGTTCTTGCGGCGCTCGTCGGGATCGGGATAGCTGCCGCCCGGCGGATCGAAGCGCATCGCGCCCGACGACAATAAGGTGATCTGGTCTTCGGGCCGGAACTGCAGCGTCTGCGTGCGGGTCTGCCCGCCGGGGAAGGTGACGGTGAACGTCGGGGCGTATCCGTGGCCTTGCAGGTACACCCTGTCGCCGCCGACGCGCAACGGCTCGTTGACCCTCAGGTGGTACGGCCGCCAGGTGTCGGTGTCGAGGTCGGAGCCCGCCTGGTAGTCGATGTTGGCGGCGAACGACACGGCCTGCCCGCTGGGCAGGTAGTGCGCCTGGAAGTCGTTGACCCGCAGGCAGATCGGGAACAGTGACGTGCCGTCCACGGTGTTGCCTGCCCGGAACGAGTCGAACGCCGCTGGCGAGGCCGAGCAGAACCCCGGGCCACTGTCGGCGAGGACGATCACGTTGCCCTCGTACCCGAACAGCTTCCCTGCGGCCACGGCGACGAGCAGGCCGAGCAGCGAGAAGTGAAAGACGATGTTGCCGAACTCGCGCAGATAGCCCTTCTCAGCAGAGATTTCGACGGCGTCGCCACTGCGCGTGCTGGTCCGACGCCAGCCGCGCAGATGGCCCTTGACGACGGCGGCGACCGCGTCGGGATCGCCGGAGACATCCGCTGTGTGGTGCTTGGGCAGCCTGCCGAGGTTTCGGGGCGCTGCGACGGGGGTGGCGCGCAGCGTGCGGGCGTGCTCGATCAGCCGCGGGGTCAGGCAGCCCACCAGCGAGATGAACAGCAGCGCATAGATGGCCGTGAACCAGAAGCTGGAGAACACCTCGAAGGCCTGCAGACGGTCCAACCATGGCCCGATCGTCGGATGCTCGGCGATGTACTGCTCGACCTTGAACTCGTTGAGGCTGCGCTGCGGCAGCAGGGCGCCGGGGATGGCGCCTAGCGCGAGCAGGAACAGCAGCGCCAGCGCGGTGCCCATCGACGTCAGGGTCCGCCATGTGTTGCGCATCAGCGCGAAGAGTCGTCTCATATCGGCAACGTCACGTCGCTGACGAATGCATCGCGCACCCAGGATACGAAGTCGTTCCACAACCCAGTCACCAGCGCCGCGCCGACGAGGATCAGCAGCACCCCACCGAAGATCTGAATACCGCGGGTGTGCCTGCGCAGCCAGCCAAGGCCGTGCACCGCACGCGCGGAGCCAAAGGCCAACAGCACGAACGGGATTCCCAGCCCAAGGCAGTATGCGATCACCAACGCGACACCGCGGGCCACATTGGCACCATCGGTAGCCGATGCCACGGCGATCACACCGGTCAGCGTCGGGCCGAGACACGGTGTCCAGCCCAATCCGAAGACCGCACCCAACAGCGGGGCACCCGCGAGGGTGGAGACCTGCCGCGGCGTGAACCGGGCCTCACGCTGCAACGCAGGGATGAAGCCGACGAACACCAGGCCCATCACGATCGTGATCACCCCGCCGATGCGTTGCAGCAGAAGCTGATTGCTGATCAGCGACGTCGTCATCCCCAATACGGCGACCGTGCCGAGGACGAAGACGGTGGTGAAGCCGGCGACGAACAACGCTGCCGCTCCCGCGACACGCAGCCGTGCCGCTCGAACGGCCACCCGGCCGGGCTGCTCCTCCACCCCGACGATCGCAGCGAGATAGGACAGGTAGCCGGGCACCAGCGGCACAACGCACGGCGACGCGAACGACACAAGGCCGGCCAGCATGCACACGCCGATCGCGGTCAGTACCGGTCCGGCGGCGGCGATTTCGGCGAACCCGGTCACGTCTTCGGCTCTGGCTCAGCCGCCAGCCGTTCCACGACGGGCTGCAAGTCCTCGGCGAGCAGCTCACGCAGGAACACCGCGGCGACCCGGTGCTGGCGATCCAGCACCACGGTGGACGGGATGACGGTGGTCGGGTACTTGCCGCCGAACGCGATCATGGTGCGCATCGGCGGGTCGTAAATGGACGGGAACGTGACCTTGCGGTCGACAATAAAATCCTGAGGAGCGTTCCTATTGTTGTCGCGGACGTCGATGCCAAGGAATTCAACACCGAGGCGACGCGTCTTGTCGTACACCTTCTGCAGCTGGGTGATCTCGGTGCGGCACGGTCCGCACCATTGCCCCCACACGTTGATCACCACGACCTTGCCGGTGAAGTCGTCGAGGGAGACCGTCTTTGCGGGATCCATCAGCTCAGGTCCGGCCAACGTGCCTGGGCGGCCGCGCTTTTCGGGAAGATCGTAGAAGATGTCGGTCTTGCCGCCGGGCGCCACGAATTCGAACGTTCCGCCCTGCGCGACCGCGTCGTGACCGGTGGAACAGCCAGCGAGCGCGACCATCGCCGCGCTTGCCATGGCCACCAGCCGCTTCACTTCCCTGCCAGCTCCGCGTATCCCCAGCCGACGTAGGAATCGCCATGGAAATAGAAGGACGTCAGCGACGCCAGGTTGCACAGCCGCCGCGTCGGGAAGTGGTGCAATGGCTGACCCGTCATCGCCCGCCGCAGCGTCTCGACGGGAAGCTGATGGCTGACGCAGACCGCTTCATGGCCCGCAGCCTTGGTCCGGGCCCGGTGCAGCGCCGCCTTCATTCGCGCCGCGATCTCCGCGTAGGGCTCCCCCCAGGACGGTGTGCGCGGGCTGCGCAGGTACCACCAGTTGCGGGGGTCACGCAGCGCGCCGTCGCCCGGTGAGACACGTTGGCCCTGAAAGACGTTCGCCGATTCGATCAGGTCGCCGTCGGTGTCGATCGGCAGTCCCAATCCTGCCGCGATCGGCTCCGCGGTTTCCTGCGCGCGCTCCAGTGGCGAAGCGACCACGTAGACGATGTCGCGGGCGGCCAGCCAGTCGGCAACCGCCAGCGCCTGGGCCCGCCCCCGCTCCGACAGGTGGTAGTCGGGCAGGCGGCCGTACAGGATCTTGTCTGGGTTGTAGACCTCGCCGTGACGCATCACGTGCACGATCGTCTTCTCGGTCATGCCGGTCGTGTCGCTTCTGCTGCGGCGCGGGCGGCGCCGGGCAGCGCATCGGCGATGCGCGAGAACGCGTCGTCGTCCAGAACAGTTGAGACAAACCATGTTTCGAACGCGCTTGGTGGCGGGTAGACACCTGCGTCAAGCAGGGCGTGAAAAAATGGGGGGAAACGCCATGTCTCACTCGCGCGTGCTGCCGCGAAGTCCTGCACCGGCTCATCGCAGAAGAACACGCTGAGCATGCTTCCCGCGCGCTGAACCTGGTGTGCCACACCGGCTTCTGCCAGCGCCTTGCCGAGCAGTCCAGCCAGCCGATCGGCGTTGGCGTCCAGTGCTGCGTATGCGGCGTCGTCGGCGGCCCGCAGCGTCGCCAGCCCGGCGGCCATGGCGACCGGGTTACCTGACAGGGTGCCCGCCTGGTACACCGGCCCGAGCGGCGCGAGCCGTTCCATCACCTCGCGGCGACCGCCGAACGCTGCGGCGGGCAGCCCGCCGCTCATCACCTTGCCGAAGGTGAACAGGTCGGCGTCGACGGGATCGATGCCGTACCAACCCGATCGGCTGACCCGGAAGCCGGTCATCACCTCGTCGGAGATGAGCAGCGCGCCATGGTCGGCGGTGATGCGGCGCAGCCCCGCGTTGTAACCGGGCAGCGGCGCGACGGTGCCCATATTGCCTGCGCTCGCCTCGGTGATGACGCAGGCGATCTCGTCGCCGAACTGTCCGAATACGTCTTCGACTGCAGGAATGTTGTTGTACGGCAGCACGATCGTGTCGGCTGTCGCGGCACCGGTAACCCCTGGCGACGACGGCAGACCCAGCGTGGCTACACCGGAGCCCGCGTCGGCCAGTAACGCATCGCTGTGGCCGTGATAGCAGCCGGAGAACTTGATGATCTTGGCGCGGCCGGTGTAACCACGGGCCAGCCGGATCGCGCTCATGGTGGCCTCGGTGCCGGAGTTGACCATGCGCAGCCGCTCGACCGGCGCGACGCGGCCGATGATCTCCTTTGCCAGCTCGGTCTCCGACGGCGTCGGCGCACCGAAGGACAGACCGTTTGCCGCCACGCGCTGCACCGCCTCGACGACGGCAGGGTGGGCGTGGCCGAGAATCATCGGTCCCCACGAACAGACCAGATCGACGTAGCGGTTGTCGTCTGCGTCGGTCAGCCAGTACCCCGCCGCGGAGGTGATGAATCGCGGGGTGCCGCCGACCGAGGAAAAGGCCCTCACCGGCGAGTTCACTCCGCCCGGGATGACGGCGCACGCGTCGGCGAAGAGCGCAGCGGAGGCCGCTACCGACGCCGGGGTGCGGTGCATGACCACCAGTGTTCCAGCACGGCCGAACGCGTCAACTACAGGGTGTAGTGGTTCAGGCCTTGAGGGTCAGCGCGAAGACGGGGTGGTCGGCGTCGGATGGAAGCTGTTTCCAGTAGCCTTCGACCACCTTGCCTGCCAGTGGCCGGTAGGCGGCAATGATCGGCGCGCGTTGTTCGACGGGGATCTCGGTCGCGGCGTATTTCTGCTTGCCGACCATGACATCCGGGATTGCACGGACGTTTTTCACCCATTCCGTCTCACCGCGGGTCGAGACGAGGTACTTCACGCCGTCCACCTCGGGCACGACTACCGGGATCTGCTGGGGCTGCTTGCTGATCCGTTTTGTGACGGTCAGCGTTTCGCTGCCGCCGACGCCGGTCGCCATCGCGATCCGGTTGAAGATCTTGGCTGTGAACCACGGGGGCTTGAGGTAGGCCATGACCTAAGAGTTTGATGGCTCATATGCAACTACCGCAATGGCTGGCACGGTTCAACCGGCATGTCACCAACCCGATCCAGCGGATGTGGGCGGGATGGGCGCCGACGATGGGCATTCTCGAGCACGTCGGCCGCAAGTCGGGCAAGCAGTTCCGGACACCGTTGACGGTGTTCACGACCGACGAAGGGGTGGCCATCCTGCTGACGTACGGCCCGAACCGGGACTGGCTGAAGAACATCACGGCTGCCGGCGGCGGCCGCATAAAGCGCTATGGCAAAACTTTTACCGTGCAGGACCCTCGCGTGATGCCGAAGGCCGAAGCGGCACCCGCTGTGAAGGGCTGGATGCGCCCCCTTTTCGGCATGCTGCCGTTCGAGCAGGCGGTGCTGCTCACCCGCGCAGACTGACCCTGGCCCGGATCGGGCCCTTCGCGACCGTGGTGAACGGCACGTCGCAAAGGAAGTCCTTGTCCAGTGAGCGGATCTCCATGGCCCTGACGATGGTGGCCAGCGCGAGGGTGGTCTCCAGCCTGGCGAAGTGCTCGCCGATACACGGACGTCCGCCCCCGAGGAACGGGAGGAATTGCCAGCGGTCGCGGCCCTTGGTGTTTTCGAGGCTGAACCGCTCGGGGTCGAACACCATAGGGTTGGGCCACAGCGTCGGATCATGATGCAGGCCATAGAGACCAACGGCCACAAGGCTTCCCGCCTCGACCCGGTACCCGTCGACGGCGATGTCGCGCGTTGCCAATCGCGCGACGCCTGCGGCAGGCGGGCACAGCCGCAACGCCTCGTGCAGCACTTGGACGGTGTAAGACAGCCGCGGCACGTCGTCGGGTGTCAGCTCGCGATCGCCGATTTCGGCGGCCTCCGCGGCGACGCGGTCCTGTATCTCAGTGTGGTGTCCCAGCACCCACAGCGAGTAGGTGAGCGCGGTTGCCGTCGTGTCGTGGCCTGCCAACATGAAGATCAGCAGATCGTTCGAGATGTCCTCGTCCGAGATCGGCTGCCCGGTCTCCGGGTCGGTGGCCGCTATCAACGCCTGCACCAGCGGCGCATCGCGGGTCGGATCGGCGCGGCACGCCCGCACCATCTCGTCGGTGACCCGGCGCATCGCCGCCACCGCCGCACGCGCGCGGCGGCGCGCTGGAGTCGGCAGCCATCGCGGAGCGCGCACCGGCCGTAGCGCGCGGTCGGCGGTGTAGCCGGACGCAACATGCATGCACTGGGCGATCGTGTCTGCGCGCTCATTGAGGTCGATCCCGAGAACCGACCGCCCCAATGACCGCATCGCGACACTGCGGCACTCCACGTCGAGATCGACTTCACCGCCGTCATGCCAACGGTCGACGAACATCTGTGCAGCCCTTGACATGTGGCCGCCGAAGTTTCTGACATTCTGCTTGGTGAACACCGGTTGCAATGCGCGCTTGCGCGGGAGCCACTGCTCGTTGGGCAGGACAAATAGGCTGTCGCCCGCCATCTGCCGCACTTCCTCGTGAATGATGCATCGCTCGGAGGACTCGTCGTTGCGTCCCAACACGTCGCGCATCCCGTTCGGCGACATGACCGCCACAATGGGCGGGAAAATCCACTTCGGTACGAACTTGATGCGCGTGATGGGGCCGCCCGCGTCGCGTATCAATTCCTGCCCGGTGTCGAGAGTTCGGACCAACTTCACCAACTGCCGAAGCGGCAGCGGGTTTCTCGGCGCCAACGGCAACGCGCTGACGTCAACTGTCTCGGTGGTCATCGAATTCACGTCGCAGTCCAGCTGAGGGTTTCGCCTATGCCCTCCATCATCGCCGTCCCGGGCATCACCCGCAGCCGATACGGGCTGAGCCGCAACGCTGCGAACTGATCGGATGTCGGACCGTCGGCCCACATCGGAATGATGGTCGGGTCATAGCCCACCGGCTCGGGGCCATTTGCGAACTTGTTCCAGACCTCGGTGCAGGTCTCGTCGTCGTGGTACCACTCCACTAAACACTCCGCGCTGCAGGTGTCGTGGGTGGTGGTCCAGTAGCTGACCGCCATTTCGGGGTGAACGGCGAGGTGCGCCCGCTTTACCGGGCTTGGCACCGTGGCGATCCAGCCGAACAGGTCGGTGCCGTCCCACTCCCAGAACGGATGCAGAATGCGGGTGCGGGGCCGAGCGTTTTCGTCAACGGTTGCGACAGAGGCCCACACGATCGAGTGGGCCATCTCGATGAACGCAGGCGCGATTCGGTCAAGCGGTGTCACGCTTTCCAACCCTAGGCACAAAGCCAGGTGCCTGGGGCCGAAGCGTTACTCCGCTAGCTTCTTGCGAAATTCCTCGGTCTTGCGGTACTCGACCTTGCCTTCTTCGGCATTCGTTTCGGTTTTGCCCTTGTCTTTGTCGTCGACCCAGTCGGTGACCGCCGTACCGGAAACCGCGCCGTCGCTGCCGGGCAAGGTGGTTGTCGGACGGTCCTCTTCGTAGGCCCTGGCCATTTTCTTGGCCTGTTCTTTGTGCTCGTCGGTGACTTCGGGCTTCTCGGTGCGTTGCTGTTGTTCGGTACCCATGCGCTACGGCTGCCCGATCCCCGGGTTTACGAAACGGAGCGCAGCTAACGAGCAGGCGCCGCCCGCAGCGCGACAGGAAGGCTGGGCAGGAAGTGCTGCGTCGCAAACGCGCGGATGTCGTCGGCCGTCTCGAGCGGTCGCGCGCCGGGCAGCAGAAGCACCATCGCGGCGTAGCGAAGGATCGTGTCGGCCAGCTCGGTGACGGCCTGCTCCCCTATCCGCTCGGCGAGGCCAGTCGGGAAGATGATGCGCAGCGCCTCCGCCATCCGCTCCATCGCAGCGCGATAATGCGTGGCGGCCAGCTCGATCACCAGGCCTGGCTCGTCGGTGATCATCCGGTCCAGCACCCGGTGGCGACGGAACTTCAGGATCGAAAGCGTAAATGCCTCGACGTAGTAATTCGATTGCGGTCCAGCATTTTTGAGTTCGACGGCGATATCGGCGAACAGCCAGACGTTCTCGCGCTCGATGACCGCGGCGACCAGTTCGTCCTTGTTCGAGAAGCGCCGGTAGATGGTCGTCCGGCTGACCCGCGCCCGTCGGGCGACATCATCGAGGGCGACCCTGCGGAACCCATGCTGCTCGAACTCGACGACAGCGGCGTCGAGGATGGCTTCTGTGGTGGGGTCAGCCCCTTGCATAGCCCTTTACCGCATAGCCGTTGTAGCGCAGTCGCATTGGGAGATGGTCCCACAGCCAGTTCACCGGGCGCGACCGCCACAGCGCGGAGAAGCGTTGGTGGCGCCGTTCCTGCTTGTCGCTCCACGGCAGCCCGAGCATGGCCCGCGTCCGCGGCGGCATGCCGCCAGTGGTGAGGAACGCGGCGACCGGGTTGAAGACGGGTGCGATCACGCGCCACAGCACGGGCGGGACACCCTTCGGGCGCGGAAAGCCTTTGGTGACATAGCCGACGCCGTATTTCGCGGTCGGGTGGGCGACGACGATCTCGTCGATCATCCGGTCCCAATATCGTTCGAACGCCGCATAATCCGCGGGCGTCGGCCGGTCGCTGACTCCGTAGCGGCGGTACCAGGTCTTGGACTCGAGGTAGATCTGTTCCTTCTCCTCGCGGCTGAGCCGCTTGACGAACGTGTCGGCGAAGTAGAGCACCTGGTCGACGAACGTGGCGTGGGCCCAGAAGTAGGTGTCGGGATCGAGGGCGTGATAGCGACTCCCGTCGGGCATGTTGCCCTTGATCTGGGTGTGGAAGTCGCGGACCTGTTGGCCGGGGTTGTCACCGTCGGCACCGTAGACCGTCATATAGATCGGCGGCAGCGAGCGCTTGACCCGAGCGGCGGTGTCGGTGAAGAACACCGAATGGTCGAGCACGCCCTGGCCGAGCTCAGCCAGCATGTTCTGCAGCACTGCAGGCCTCGGGCCAATGAGGAACATCCGGTTGTCGCCGAAATAGCGCCAGACCAGCGACTCAGGACCCAGTGGCAGCGAATCGGCCTGCTGGGACTGCTCTGCGAGCTCCGTCATGGGGAACAGTGTTACAGATTTCGCACTTTGTACCAAGCAATTGGCGGTGTGACGCCGATCGCACATGGTTTGAGCTGCAGGCATATCCTCAACAGCCTCTACTGTCGAAAACCCGAGGAGCGCCGGTGAGTGCCACCAGCAAGCGCCTGAGTCCGCAAGACCTGATGTTCTTATACGGCGAAACTCCCAGTTCGATGATGCACGTCGCGTCGCTGTTGCCGTTCACTCCGCCTGCCGACTCGCCCGCCAGCTATCTGCGACAGATGTTCGAGGACACGCGCCACCTGGAGGTGGTCAGCCCGTGGAACCTCAAGCTGTCCCATCCGCGGATGCTGTACCGGCCGGACCAGTCATGGGTGGTCGACGACAAGTTCGATATCGACTACCACGTGCGTCGCTCGGCGCTGGCCAGCCCCGGTGACGAACGTGAACTGGGCATCCTGGTCTCCCGGCTACACAGCCACCCCGTCGACTTCACCCGGCCGCCGTGGGAACTGCACTTCATCGAGGGGCTCGAGGGCGGGCGGTTCGCGATCTACATGAAGATCCATCACTCGCTGGTGGACGGCTACACCGGAACGAAAATTCTCGAGCGCAGCATGTCGACCGATCCGACACGCCGGAACCAACCACTGTTCTTCAACGTAGGCCCGCCGACAAAGCCGCGAAACGGCGGGCCCCCGCCGTCGCGCAATCCAATCATGAGCCTGCTTGGCGGCGTCGTCGACGGCACCAAGTCGGTGCTGAATGTCGGAAAAGCGTTGTACAACACGCAGATCCGCAGCGACGAAGAATACGGGCACATCACCAACTCGCTGCAGGCCCCGCATTCGATCCTTAACGGTCACATCAGCCGCAATCGCCGGTTCGCCACCCAGGTGTATCCCCTCGAACGCCTGAAGGCGATCGGCTCCAAGCACGGCGCCACCGTCAACGATGTCAGCCTGGCGATCATCGGCGGAGGGCTCCGCTCGTTTCTCGCCGAACTCGGCCAGCTGCCCGAAAAGCCTTTGGTTGCATTCCTTCCGGTGAATATCCGGCCCAAGGACGACGTCGGCGGCGGCAACGCCGTCGGAACGATATTGGTCACCATGGGCACCGACATCGCCGACCCGGTCGAGCGACTGACCGCGATCACCGCATCGACCAAGGCGTCGAAGGCTCAGCTGAAAGCGATGTCTGCGACCGAGATCCTGGCTTACAGCGCGGCATTGCTTGCGCCGTCGGCGTTACAGATCACCAGCGCGATGACCGGGATCACCGCGCCATTGCCGTTCACCTTCAATCTGTGCGTCAGCAACGTCCCCGGACCGCGAGAGACGTTGTACCTCAACGGAAGCCGCCTGGAGGCCGCCTACCCGGTGTCCATCCCGATGCACGGCATGGCGCTCAATATCACGCTGCACGGCTACGCCGACATGCTGAACTTCGGATTCATCGGCTGCCGCGACGCGCTGCCACATCTGCAACGGCTCGCGGTGTACACCGGCGACGCGCTCGACGAGTTGGAGAAGCTGGCCTAGGGGTTAGTTCGGCGTGCGCTTGGTGCGGCGTAGCCGCGCGACCCCGAGCACGGACAGCACCCCTGCGACCGTCGCAAGAAACAACGACGCCACCAACAGCGGCGGACTGTAGATGACCGATGTCGTCATCGGTTCACCGTCGAGCACCGGCGCCACCTCCACCGTCGACATGGCGGCCAACCAAGTCAGCACGCAGCCGACCACCGCGACCAGGGCAAGCACCAGTCCGATCCTTGCCCTCATGACACCGTTTCCGGTGGGATGCGCTCTTCCACCAAGCGCGTCAGCGCGGCCCGCAATGCCTCGGGCTTACGCGCCCACGCCTGGACAGCGCGATCGCTGGTCAGCTTGAGGCCGATGCCGGTACGTCGTCGCGGTACACCCGTCAACTCCCCAAGCGCACGCGCTGACTGCCACTTCGGCTCGTCCGGCCCCTTCGGCTCGGGGTAGATCCGCACGATGTCCTCGACGCGAAGGCGTTCCGTGCCCTGACGCAGATCATCAGGCGTCAACTCCACCGACGTGTGGATGCGCGCTGCCTTGATCTGAATCGCGAGAAAGCCGGTCACCAGTGCGAAGAAAATGCCAGGGACCAGCAGTTGGATGCCGTAGCCCGAGGACATCTGAATCAACGCCATGGCGACCCCCGATGCGGGGCCTGCCAGCAGCCAGTACCAGCTGGCTCCCTGCTCGTAGAACAGCACCTCAGGTTGCGGAATGCTTTCGGTCACTGTTCCTCGCCTGTCTGGAACCAGTCCGCCGCCTGCGGCCGCGTGATCAACACCGTTCCGGCGACCAGCGGAAGCACCGCCAGCAGCGTCAGGGTGGCCACAGCGCCTCCCAGCAACAGCGCCGCAACCGCCAAGAGTGACGTCAGGCCAACGATGGTCATCGACAGAGCGATCGCTGCCCGACGGAAGCGGCCGTCTCCGTTCCTGGTACGTCCCGCCGCGTATGCCATGCCGGCACCGGCGAGGGCGGTGATGACGCCAGCGCCTCGGTAAGCGACCGGAATGTTCACCGTGGCGGCCATCAGGCCACCGACGATCAACAGAACCGCGGCGACCTCCCAGCACCAGAATGCGGCGTTGACGACACGCGGTCGCGGCTGTGGGGCTGTCATATCCGGGTCAGCCTAACGGTTCACCGAGTGAAGAAGGCGTGGGCGTCCTTGCGATGCAAAAGGAACACACCGCCAGCGATCAGCACCGACCCGAGGATCGCGGCAACGGCGTAGATGATCGCCGCCACGGGGGGCCGGACCTCGGTGAACAGGCCGGTCGCCGTGTACACCACCGACGCGATTCCGCCGCCCGTCAACAGCGTGCGCGCCCACCGGTAGCCGTGTCGCATCAAAATCAGGAACGTCACCACGACCGCCGACAACACGACCACGAACACCGCGTTGATCGCGTACACCACCATCGGCCCGTAGGCCATCATCGGCAGATGATTCGCGTCGGTCACCACGAGGTCAACGACATATCCGGTGACCATCAGCGGCAGCGCGGCCACCCACAGCCAGAATCCGGTGTCGACGTCCACGGGCCTGCCCGGCTCGGTCGTCGTCGTCTGGGGCTGCGTCAAATCTCGCGGGCCTTCCTGTTCCGGTGTCACGCCAGCCAACGACCAACGTCGGCTGCCCAGTACGTCAGCACGATGTCGGCACCGGCGCGCCGGATGCCTGTCAACGTCTCCAGCGCCACCGTCTGCAGATCGATCCAGCCATTCGCGGCGGCGGCGCTGATCATCGCGTACTCACCCGAGACCTGATACGCCGCAACCGGCACCGGCGAGATGTCCGCGGCGGCACGCACCAGGTCGAGATATGCCATCGCAGGCTTGACCATGATGATGTCGGCGCCCTCGTCGATGTCCAGCTCGATCTCGTGCACCGCCTCGCGGGCGTTGGCCGCGTCCTGCTGATAAGTCCGCCGGTCACCGCGCAGGCTGGAAGCAACGGCCTCGCGGAACGGGCCGTAGAACCCCGATGCGAACTTGGCCGCATACGCCAGGATCAGCGTGTCGGTGTGACCGGCGGCGTCAAGCCCGTCGCGGATCGCCGCGACCTGGCCGTCCATCATCCCGCTCGGGCCCAACACCTGCGCACCCGATTCTGCTTGCGCCACAGCCAATTCCACATAGCGGGCATTGGTGGCGTCGTTATCGACCTTGCCAGAGGCGTCCAGGACCCCGCAGTGGCCGTGATCGGTGAACTCGTCGAGGCAGGTGTCGGCCATCAGCACTGTGTCGTCGCCGAGGTCCTTGGCCAGATCGCGCAGCGCGACGTTGAGGATGCCGTCCTCGGCAACACCGGCCGAACCTGTGGCGTCCTTGTCCTCGTCGCGCGGCACCCCGAACAGCATCAGACCGCCGACGCCAGCGGCCACCGCGTCGGCGGCGGCACGCCGCAGCGAGTCACGGGTGTGCTGCACCACGCCGGGCATAGAGGAAATGTCGCGGGGCTCGTCGATGCCGTCGGCGACGAACATCGGCAGCACCAAATGCCTTGGCTCCAGCGAGGTTTGCGCTACGAGTCGACGCATCGCCGGGGTCGACCGCAGCCGGCGCGGGCGATGGCGGGGATAGGCCACTCTTGGCTCCTCAGGCTAGCGGCGACGGCTCTTCTTGCGCGGCGGCGGCAGCGCACCCTCGGCACGCAGCCGGGCGGCGTGCTCGGCGAGCGCCTCGACCAGCGGGCCGACCGCGGCGACCTCCGGTTGCACATCGACGCGCAGGCCGAACTCCGCAGCGGTTTCAGCGGTTTTCGGGCCAATGCACGCGACGATGGTTCTGGCGTGCGGCTTCCCAGCGATGCCGACCAGATTGCGCACCGTCGAGCTGGAGGTGAAGCACACCGCGTCGAAGCCGCCTGTCTTGATCATCTCGCGCGTGTGCGCAGGCGGCGGCGCCGCGCGCACCGTGCGGTACGCGGTGACATCCTCGATCTCCCAGCCGCGTTCGCGCAGACCCTCGGCCAGTGTCTCGGTGGCGATGTCGGCCCGCGGCAGCAGCACCCGGTTCACCGGGTCGAAAACGTCGTCGTAGGGCGGGAACTCATCAAGCAAGCCGACCGACGATTGTTCACCAGACGGCACCAGCTCGGGGTTGATCCCGAAGGCCCGCACCCGATCGGCCGTGGCCTGCCCGACGCATGCGATCTTCACGCCTGAGAACGCGCGGGCGTCCAGACCGAACTCGTTGAACTTCTCCCAAACTGCGCGGACCGCGTTGGTGGAGGTGAATACCACCCACTGGAACCGGCCGTCGACCAGACCCTTGACCGCGCGCTCCATCTGCGCAGGGCTGCGCGGCGGCTCGACGGCGATGGTCGGCACCTCGACCGGCAGAGCGCCGTGGCTGACCAGCTTTTCGCTCATCTCGCCTGCCTGATCCTTGGTGCGCGGCACCAGCACGGTCCAGCCGTACAGGGCGCGGCTCTCCCACCAGTTCAGCTTCGCGCGATTGGTGACGGTCTTGCCGATGGTCACCACCAGGGGCCCCGCCAATGGACCGGCAGGCTCGCTGCTCGCCAACACGCTCTTGTCGAGCAGGCCGGCAAGCGTGGTCTCAACCGACCGCTGTTGGCACGTCGTGCCGTTGGCGGTCACGACGGTTGGCGTGGTGTCGGAAAGCCCGTACTCGATCAGCGTGCGCGCCGCATCGGGCAGGTGAGAAGCGGTGGCGTGCAAGATCAGTGGGCCGGGCGCGGCGGCCAGCGCCGCCCAGTCCACGTCACCGCGGACATCGGCCACCGTGTGCGCCGATCCCAACGGCAGGCCCGCATACGTTGGCACAGCCGTGGTGTCGGGCAGACCGGGCACGATCTCGAAATTCAGGTGCGTCTTCGCCAGAGCGGTCACCTCGGTGATGACGGCGTCCACGGACAGCGGATCGCCGGCCACCAGCCGAACCACGTCGACTCCGGCGCGTGCCTCGTTGGCCAGCGTCTTGGCGACCTCCGCCGGATCGCCGAGCGCGGGGCGGATGTCGGGTGCACCGGGGATCGACGGAGCCGCTTTGGCGGCGACATCGGACGACTGCGTCGCGTCCTCATTCACGTCGGCGGCCTTGGGTACCTCGGCCGGTTCGGGTCCCGACGCCGGCGGCAGCTCCGAACCCGCCAGTGCGAGCACCGCTTCGGGGACGTCGGGATCGGTGAACACCAGAGCGGCGTTGGCCAACACGGACCGGGCTCGCGTCGTCAGCAGACCCGGGTCACCAGGACCCGAACCGACGAACGTGATACGGCCCGGCTTCGGCTTGCGCCCGCGCCCGGAATGCCCAGTCATCTATCTCTCCCAGCCTCGGCCAACAGATCGCGCGCCCCGAGTTCGAACAACTCCTCGGCCACCGAGAGCCCCAGCTCTCGTGCCCGATCGGTAGCCCCGACACCGGACGCACGGATCACGTCGGATCCGTCCAGCGTCGCCACGCAGCCGCGAAGCGACACCTCTTCGAAGACACGGCCGTCCTCATCGATGGACTCGACCACCTCGGCGATCGCGCCCACCGGAGCGGAACAACCCGCCTCCAGTGCGGCGAGCAGGGCTCGCTCTGCGGTGACCGCTGCGCGTGTGTCGGCGTCGTCCAACTCCGACAGCAGCGCGGCGAGCTCGGTGTCTCCTGCGCGGCACTCGACCGCGAGCGCACCTTGAGCCGGCGCTGGCAACATCTGCACCGGCTCGAGAGTCTCGGTGACATCGGCCAATCGTCCAATGCGGGCCAGACCCGCCCGGGCGACGACGATGCCGTCGAGATCACCATTGCTTACCCTGTTCAACCTGGTATCAAGGTTGCCTCGAAGGGGGCGGATTTCCAAACCGAGACCCAATGCTCTAAGCTGCGCGGCCCGTCGCGGGCTCGACGTGCCGATCACCGAGCCAGCAGGCAATTCCCCGAGCACAAGCCCGTCGCGGGCCACCAACGCGTCGCGGGCGTCCTCGCGGGGAGGTATCGCCGCGATGACGAAGCGTGGATCGGGTGCGGTCGGCAAATCCTTGTACGAGTGCACGGCCATATCCACGCTGCGGTCGTGGATGGCCTCCCGCAGTGCGGCGGTGAACACGCCGACACCGATGTCGGCGATCGGCTCGCTTGAGCGGTCACCCTCCGTGGAGATGATGACCAACTCGGCGGGGTGCCCCTTGGCGTCAAGGGCGTCTTTGATGACACCGGCCTGTGTGGTTGCCAACAGGCTGCCCCGGGTGCCTATCCGGATTACTTCAGTCAAGCGCTACTCAGTCTTGTCGAGATCGGTTGCCATCAGGGGCAATTCGCCCGCTGCGACGGCGTCGACGGCCTGCTGGTCGAGCTCGAACAGCTCGCGCAGCGCCTCGGCGTAGCTATCCCCGCCCGGCGCGCTGGCCAACTGTTTGACCCGGACCGTCGGCGCGTGGAGCAGCTTGTCGACGACGCGGCGGACGGTCTTGGCGACCTCGTCGCGATGCGCGGCGTCGAGCGAGGGCAGCCGGTTGTCAAGCCGCAGCAACTCGGCCTCGACCACGTCGGCGGCCCGCTGGCGCAGTGCGGTGACGGTCGGGGTGACCTCCGCCATCCGCTGTCCGGCCAGGTAGTTGGCAACCTCGGCGGCGACGATAGCGCGGGCGGCCTCGGCATCGGAGGCGGCGGCGCGGGCCGACGGCTCGCGCTGGATGCGGTCCATGTCGACGACCCGCACTCCGGGCAAGCCTGCGACGGCGGGATCGACGTCACGGGGCATCCCGAGGTCGCAGATCACCAGTTGCCTTGGCTCCTGGCCATGCGCGAGACCGCGGTGCACGTCGGCCAGCGAGACCACCGGCCGCACCGCGCCCGTACAGCACACAACGATGTCCGCGGTGGTGAGCACGGGCGGCAGATGGTCGAACGGGAATGCGTCGGCCGCGACGCCCAACTCGCGAATGTTCTCGGCGAGCCGCTTGGCACGCGGTAGCGACCTGTTGACGACGTGGATGCGCTCGACTCCGGCGCGGGCCAGATGCTTGGCCGACAGTGCGCCCATGGCGCCCGCACCGACGACGACTGCCCTGCGGCCGGCCAGCCCGTCGAGCTGCTGCTCCGCCATGCCCAGCGCCACCGACACCACCGACGCGCCTGCCGCGTCGATACCGGTCTCGGAGTGCACCCGCTTGCCGACCGACAGCGCGCGCTGAGAAAGCTCATGCAGTGTGCGGCCCACCGTGTGGTTGGCCTCGGCCGACGCGTATGCGCGGCGGACCTGACCGAGCACCTGCGCCTCGCCGATGACGGCCGAGTCCAGCCCGCTGGCAACGGCGAAGAGGTGTTCGACGGCGGCCTCGGCATAGCGCACGTAGGCGTATTTGGTGAGGTCGTTGAGCGACATCCCGGAATGTTGTGACAGCACCGAACCGATCACCGAAAGGCCGGCGTGGAATGCCTCGACAACGGCGTAGACCTCGACCCGGTTGCAGGTGGACAACACCATCGCCTCGGTCACCAAGGACGACTGCAGCACCTGGTCGACGATCTTGGCCTGATCGGACTCGTCGGTGCTCAACTGCTCAAGGACCGACACCGGCGCGCTGCGGTGCGAAACCCCGAAAAGCAACACGCTCACGGCTTCATCACCACGCCCTCAAAGGTAGCCGTTAACCAGCGGGGCTACCAAATTTGCTCAGGTCTTTATCGATCCGCCAGATCGGCTCTCAGCCTGGGCTCATCGACCTCCCAGTAGCTGTGCTCGGCGCCGTCGAGCAGCACCACGGGAAGGCGGTCGCCGAATTCGGCACGCAGCGCGGAATCCCCTGCCGCCGCGACTGCGTCGACATCGGTGACGGTCAGCTCGAAACCAAGCTCGTCGGCCAGCTTCGCGAGCAGGGTCGCGGCACCCGAACAGATCGTGCAGCCCTCACGTGTGAGCAATTCCACTCGCCGGTTCACCCACGCAAGTATTCCTACCCGGTGAATTACTGTTAATTCGTGTCCGACACCGGGGGAGCCGACGTCGAGGCCGAGGCCCAAGCGCTCGGCGGCGAGGCCAGTGCAGAGGCCGCCGTCATCGGGCTGGAAACCGAAGCAGGCAACGCGCCGCCTCCCCCGCCGCCCGACCTGACCGCGGCGGCGTTCTTCGACGTCGACAACACCCTCGTGCACGGCTCGTCGCTGGTGCATTTCGCGCGTGGTCTGGCCGCCCGCAAGTACTTCACCTACGGCGATATGGGCCGTTTCATCTACGCGCAAGCCAAGTTTCAGCTTCTCGGCCGCGAGAACAGCGACGACGTGGCCGCTGGCAAGACGAAGGCGCTGGCGTTCATCGAAGGCCGCTCCACCAAGGAGCTGGAGGCTGTCGGCGAGGAGATCTACGACGAGATCATCGCCGACAAGATCTGGCCGGGCACCCGCGCGCTGGCGCAGATGCACCTCGATGCCGGCCAGCAGGTGTGGCTCGTCACCGCGACGCCCTACGAGCTGGCCGCCACGATCGCGCGGCGGCTCGGGTTGACCGGTGCGCTCGGCACGGTCGCCGAATCGGTCGACGGGGTGTTCACCGGCCGGCTTGTCGGCGACATCCTGCACGGCGCAGGCAAGGCGCACGCCGTGCGGTCGCTGGCCATCCGCGAAGGGCTGAACCTACGCCGCTGCACCGCCTACTCCGACAGCTTCAACGACGTGCCGATGCTGTCTCTGGTCGGCACGGCCGTCGCGATCAACCCTGATGCCAACCTTCGCGACGTGGCCAGGGAGCGGGGTTGGGAGATCCGCGACTTCCGCACCGCGCGCAAGGCGGCCCGGATCGGTGTGCCGTCGGCGCTTGCGCTCGGCGCGGCAGGCGGCGCGTTGGCAGCGATTGTTTCGCGACGGCAAGACGGTTGACGGCGGGGTCCGCGCCGCGACCAAGCATGGCCACCGAGACCTCGCTGATAGGCTCGCGCCGCTAACAGATCAAGGGGAGAACGGCCAGCATGGGCATCGCCGACAGCATCATCGGAACCCACTACCGGTACCCGGACTATTTCGAGGTCAACCGGGAGAAGATCCGTGAGTTCGCGCGCGCCGTCAAGGACGACCATCCGGCCCACTACAGCGAGGAGGCCGCCAAGGAGATCGGGTATGACGCCTTGGTGGCTTCCCTGACGTTCCTGGCGGTGGCAGGCCGCCGCGTGCAGCTGGAGATCTTCAACCACTTCGACGTGCCGGTCAACATGGAACGGGTGCTGCACCGCGATCAGAAGTTGACGTTCCACCGGCCGATCCTGGCCGGCGACAAGCTCTACTTCGACTCATATCTGGATTCGGTAACCGAGTCGCATGGCGCTGTGCTCACCGAGGTGCGCGGTGAGGTCACCGACGCCGACGGCAAGCCCGTGATCACCAGCATCGTGACCATCCTCGGCGAAGCCGAACAGGGCGAGGCCGACGAGGTCACCGCGCAGATCGCCGCCGCCCGCGACGCGGCGGTGGCCAAAATGATTGCTGGGCAAACTTCGGCGAAGACCTAAGTCTTCTTATGGGGTGAGCGAAAAGCTCAGCCGAGGAACATATTCCGACGGTTGGCCAGCAGCTGATAAAGCGTCTGCTGGATGGTCTCGCGGACCTGGTCGGTCAGCTCGAAGGTGATCATCGGATCCTCGGCGGCCGACTCGTCGTAGCCGTCGGTTTCGATCGGCTCGCCAAATTGGATGTGCCACTTCGACGGCAGCGGTAGCAGCCCGACCGGACCGGCAAGCGGGAACAGCGGCGTGATCGGGAAGTACGGCAGCCCGAACAGCCGGGCCAGCAGCTTGACGTCGGCGATCATCGGATAGATCTCTTCCGACCCGACGATCGAGCACGGCACGATCGGCGCCTTGGTGCGCAGCGCGGCCGAGACGAAGCCGCCGCGACCGAACCGCTGCAGCTTGTATCGATCCTTGAAGTGCTTACCGAGGCCCTTGTAGCCCTCGGGAAAAACGGCGGTCAGCTCGCCGGCGGCCAGCAGTCGGTGCGCATCCTGGGTGCACGCCATGGTGTGACCGGCCTTGCGCGCAGCGTGGCCGAGCATCGGCAGGTCGAAGACCATGTCTGCGGCCAGCAGTCGCAGATCGCGGTGGGTCGGGTGCTTGTCGTGCACCGCCACCGACGTCATCAACCCGTCGAACGGCAACACACCGGCGTGGTTGGCGACCACCAGCGCGGCGCCGGACTCGGGCAGGTTTTCAATCCCGCTGACCTCAACCCGGAACCATGAGTTGAAAAGCCCTCTCAGCAAAGGCAAAAAGATTGCGTCGTTGAGGTGGGGATCGAAACCGAACTCGTCGACGGTGTAGTCACCCATCATCCGCTTGCGGACGAACTCGGCGACCGAGCCGATCCGCTTGGCGAGTTCGGACGGGGTGTCTTCGGCCGTCGGTGTGCCCGCGGCCGCACCACGCCGATGGTCGATCTCACGGACGACCGCGGCGATCTGCTCGGCCGACGCGCGGCCGCCGGAGTCCGAGAGCACGGAGGGATGTCGACGCGAGCTTTCGGCTCGCTGCGCGGCAGCACGCCGCTGGGCAGCCGATCGGCTCCCCGAATTAGAGTGCAGCGGAATGACTTTGGCTTTGGACTCGCCCGCCACGTTGATACCTTCTCCCCACCCGATTAAAAGATTTTGCTCTATCGTCCCCATCGCTGCGCCGCCGACACGGCGCGACTCTCCATTGAGCGTACCCATTGCGGGTTTATGATCGGAGTCAATCCGCGTCCCCGGACGTAATCGTCAAAGGCTTCCGCGGTTGTCCACTTTGGGCTGTAGCCTAAGTCATTTCGCATTCGCGTGGTGTCCATGACCCGGCCGTAACTCAAGTAGTCAAGCTGCTCCCGATCGAGTTCAGTGTAGCGAGTTGCGCGCCGCAGCGAGTCCACAGCCCACAACGCCGAGCGCGGCACCGGTAGCGGGAGGCGGCCGGACCGACGGATTGCCTGACTCATCATGATGATGCCGGACGCGCCGACGTTGTACGTGCCCGCCTTGCCTGCCATCGTGGCCCGGTCCAGCGCGCCAAGCGCGTCCTGTTCGTGCAGCAGCTGCAGCCGCGCGTCGTGACCGACGACCGTCGGCACCACGGGCCCGGCCAGGTACCGCGACAGCGCGGTGTCCATCGCGGGGCCGATCATGTTGGCCAGCCGCAGGATCGTGACGGAGATATCCGGCCTGCGTCGACCAAGGCCACGCCCGTAGCCCTCGATGTCCATGCTGTCGCGGGCGAACCCCTCACCCGGCGGCCTGCGGCGGCTGCTGGTCTCGGTGAACAGCACCGGATCGCGCGCGCTCGAGCCGTATACCTCGGACGTCGACTTGAGCACGACGCGGCGGACCGTCGGCGCCTTCTGGCAGGCCGCGAACAACTGCATCGCGCCCATGACGTTGAGTTCCTTGAGCGTGGCGCGCCCGCCGGAGCGCGGCGAATAGGACGCCGCCGCGGCGTGCACCACGGTGTCGACATCGCCGTTGCGGATGACCTTCGCGATGAACGGGTTCCGGATATCGGCGCGGACGAACTCAGCGCGGCCCATCCGGCGCAGCAGATCCTTGCTCGGCGCGATCGCGTCGACCGCGATCACGTGGTTGATCAACGGGTTCTGCGCCAGCCGAGCGGTCAGATACCCGCCGAGGAACCGGCACGCGCCGGTGACCAGCACAACCTTGGGGTAGTGGACGGTGTCGTCCCCCGAACGACCCTCAGAATCCATCCGGTCAGCCTAGCGGCGAAGCAGGGAAGCTACTTGCCGAGTTTTCTGCGCTGAACCCGGGTGCGACGGAGCAGCTTGCGGTGCTTCTTCTTCGACATGCGCTTACGCCGCTTCTTGATGACAGAACCCATGAACTCCGCTATCTAATATTTTCCGTGCACTTTGATGCACGATCTCTCGACCCGGCCACCTTACCTGGGCGGCTTGGGTAAACGAAAAACGCGTGACCTGTTCAGCCAGCGTCGAAGTATGAGCTCTCCAACATGTCGTGAACGGCCTTCGCATGCACCCGGAACGAGCGGCCGACCCGGACGGCAGGCAATTCGCCGTTATGCACCAGCCGGTACACCGTCATCTTGCTGACCCGCATCAGGCTCGCCACCTCGGCGACCGTGAGAAATTGGGCTCGTGGCGGCTGACCATCGGTCGAGCCGGCGTCACGCGCCGCCTTTCCGCTAGCCGAATCCCGCGCCGATGGCCCGTTCATAGACGTCATCGCAACCCAATCCATCAGGCAAAGGCAGTCCCAGCGGCTTCCCCACCGCTGGCACCGACCCATGCTTACCACTGGGAGAATAGCGTGGCAGATGGGGTTACTGCGACGGGTGTGGGCTAATCAATTCGAAATTGATGAACTACTCCGATGTAATTCCGAGCTGCTCAGAGCGCATTTTTGCGGCTTCAACGGCGGCGGCGACGGCCGCCCGCAAACCGCCCCTTTCGAGTTCGCGCAGCCCAGCGGCGGTGGTACCGCCCGGCGAGGTAACCGTCGCGCGTAGTTGGGCGGCCGTCGTGTCCATCGCGGTGCCCAACGCCGCGTCACCCGCAGGCTGTGCCTCGTCGATGCGCTCCAGCAACATCGCGGCCGAGCCGGCCATCGTTTGCACGACCAGATCGGTGGCCACCGAGCGTGTCAGCCCCGCCGCGACACCGGCATCGACGAGCGCCTCAACCAACAGGAAGAAGTACGCGGGCCCGGAACCCGACACCGCGGTGACCGCGTCGAGCTGCGACTCGGGCACCGTCAGCACGCCGCCGACCGCGTCGAAGATCGCCGACACCTCCTTGAGTTGCTCCGCCGTGGCGAACCGACCGCGCGCCAGCGCGCTAATGCCCCCGCCGACGACGACCGGCGCGTTGGGCATCACCCGGATGACCGGCGATCCGGCAGGCAGCTTGTTCTCGTAGAACTCGGTCGTGACGCCCGCGACAACCGACACGAAAACCTGTTCGGCGGTGTCACTTTCGGCCTTCGCCACCGCGTCGGCGATCTCGCCGGTCACGCTTCCCACATCGGCGGGCTTGACGGCGACAATCACGTAGGTCGCGGTGTCGACCGCGTCCGAGACCGTCGTCACCAGCACCGAATACGTTTCGGACAGATACTTCGCGCGGTCGGGGAACTTCTCGGCGACCACCAGGTCCTTGACCTGTCGTCCGGCGCGCAGCATCCCGGACAGCAGGGCTTCGCCGATACTTCCGCCGCCGATGATCGCGATTCTGGCCATGCGGGAAAGCATTACATGTGCCCAGCTGCTACTGCGCGGGCGGCACCAACGCCAGTTGCCTGCTCTGCACGATGATGCGGCCCTCGCAGTCGACGACGATGTGGTCCTCGTCGAACCAGTCCTGGCCGATCTGCACCGTCGTGCACAAGACGCGCAACCAGCCGTCGGCGGGCAGCGCACGCAGATACGCGGTGAGCTGAACCGTCGGCGCCCAACCCATTCGGTTAACCCCGAACGTCACCGGTGCGGAGACGTCGCCGCACAGCAGCGCGAACAACACGTCGGGCGCAACGCCTTTCGGGCGCACCCAGTACTCGATGATGGGCGGCCCGCCGTCGGTGCGCGGGGTGAATGTGGTCAGCGACGGCCGGATGTCGCAGCCGTGGGCCAAATGGACGATGTCCTCCATGGGGTGGCCAGGGCCGATCGGCTCGAGGCCGGGCGGCGGCTCCGGCATCATCAGCGGCACCACCGGATTGACCGACAACAGCGGCGGCACGTGGTGCTCAGGGTCGGCAAGCGTCACCGCCGCGCGCACCGCTGTCCGATGGCCCTGGTTCAACTCGACATCGACGAGGCTGACCCGCCGCCCGCGCTTGCGCATGGTGGTGACGACCCGCATCGGGCCGGGTTCAGGCGCCCACAGGAAGTTCCCCGACACCGCGATGGGCTCGGCACCATCCGCGTGCTCCATGCGCGCTGCGTTCGCACACAGCGCCAGCATCGCCCCGCCATGCACCTTGGCGCCGATGGTCCAATGCTCGTTCAGTTCGCCGTCATAAACTCCGTCCCCGGCAGGGGCGAGCGCCATGGCGTCGGTGAACAGGGTGGAGTTCATGAACTGTTGTCCTCCTGGGGACATTCAGCATCAGCGCAGCAGGTGCGCCCTGGCGAACTGCAATGACTCAAGCAACAGCGCTTCGCGTTCGGAGGCCGTGCGCGCGCCCGATGTGGTCACCTCGAGGATCACATGCCCCGAAAAGTCGCTTGCCGCCAGCATCTCGCAGATCTCCACGGTGGGCTGGGTGCCGCGGCCGGGAATGAGGTGCTCGTCGGTGGAGGCGCCGCTGCCGTCGCACAGGTGCAGGTGCACGAGCCCGTCGCCCATCCGCCGCGCCATGTCGAGCGCATCGGTGCCCGCGGTCGCGGTGTGCGACAGGTCGAGCGTGTAGTGGGCGTGGTTGCCGTCCAGCGGGTCGTAGGACGGCGCGAACGCCGAGATGCCGGGTCCTGGCCTGCCGCCACGCTTACGCATCCGCTCGATCGACGTCTGACCGGCGCCGAAGAACCGGTCGGTGCGGAACGGAAACATGTTCTCCACCGCCACGAACACGTCGCTGGACGACTCGAGCTCGGCCACCTGCTCGGAAAAACCTTCGGCGTATCGGCGCTGCCAACGAAACGGCGGATGAACGACGACGGTCTGGGCGCCAAGCTGTTCGGCCGCCCGCACACTGCGCTCCAACTTCGGGATCGGGTTGGCGCCCCACACCCGCTGTGAGATCAACAGGCACGGCGCGTGCACCGACAACACCGGCACGTCGTAGCGCTTCGCCATCTGCTCGATTGCGTCGACGTCCTGGCTGACCGTCTCGGCCCACACCATCAGCTCAACGCCGTCGTAGCCCAGCTTCGCGGCGTATTCGAAAGCGGCCTCGGTCCTCAGCGGGTATACCGAGGCCGTCGACAGACCGACCTTGATGGCTGGGCGCACAGTATTTGTCGGCGCCTAGCCCGACTGAAGCAGTGCCAACGGTCCCAGCGTGACAAGTGCCCCGACCGCCACCGCGATCAGCGTGCTGCCGATGTCCTCGGTCTTGCGCACCACACGCACGCCCACCACCAGGCCGAGGATCACCAGCACCGACAGCACGAGGGCGACGATGTTGTTCCACTTCCACAGCTGGTCGAACGCGATGAACAGGCCTGCGCCGAACGCGACCGCGATGATGCACTGACCGACGACCCACGCGGCGCGCAGGAACGACGACATCGGCGCAGGCGCCGCGTCCTCTTCGTCACGAAGGTCGATGTCCTCAGGGCGTGGCGGCGCACCCCGCCTGGCCAAGTCGTCGGCGACGGTTTGGCCGCCGAACAGCGGGCCTGCCGTCGACCGCAGATACGACGGCGGCTCGTCGATGTCCTTCTTCCCGACCTCCCCGACCGCGGCCTCGGCGTCCTCGTCCTCGATCTCCGGCGGCTCGACGACGGCCAGATCTTCGTCGTCGTCGACCGGATCGGGACTCATCTGCTCGGCACCCCGGCTTACCGAAGTCCGGAAGCCCCGCGGGTCGGGTGTGTTCTGCGGCCGACGCGGCGGGGGCGAGAAGAAGTCCAGCGGGTCAGCGTCGACCTCACGGTCCTCGATGTGCGCCGTGTATTCGGCTACCGCGTCGGCGTACTCGTCATCGACGTCGCCGACGTCCTCGTAGTCGAAGACGTCGTCCTGAGAGTCGGCATCGGAGTCGGCCTTGCCCGCTGATTCGACTTCGTCGTCGTGCGCGACGACCCCATTCGTCGACGCCGCGACGGGCTCCGTAACGACCGCAGGAATGGTTCGGGTGGTTTCGGCTTCCTGGACGTCATGATCTCTGACGATCGGGATCTCGCCGGTCAGTTCCGCGACCGTGACTGAGTCAGTGTCGCCACGACGCCGCCGACGCCGACCGCCTACGGGCGGGGCGCCGATTGTGCCGTTCTTCGCCAGCAACTCCGCGACCGAGATCGGTCGCGTGCTGCTGTGGCTGTCTTCTGGTCCAGTCATCGTGTGTTGCCTCTTGGCCTAGCTACTTCTCGTCCAGCATCGCGCACGGACGTTTCCACCAAGGCCGTTCCATCTGCCTCGCTGTCGAGTTTCCGCAGAATCAGCCCTTCTCGCAATGCCCAGGGGCAGATGTCCACGCTCTCGACGGCGAGAGCGTTCATGCTCGCCTCAGCTACCAAAGCTCCCGCCACGATCTGTGGCGCCCGCTCGGCACTCACCCCTTCCAATTCGGCACGGTCTGCCGCGGTCATCCTAGAGATGAATGCTATGAGCTGCCTGAGGCCGGTGGCGGTGAGCGTCCTTTTCACCCTCGGTCCCGCGCCTGAGGGGGCTGCTCCGGTCAGCCGGGCCAGCGATCGGAACGTCTTCGATGTTGCCACCGCGAGGTCCGGGCTGCCCGCCTTGAGCATCTCGGCGCCCGCGTCGGCGATCTCGGTGGCCAGCCAGTCGCGAAGCATGGCCACGCGGCGGCGGCCGGGCGGATCGTCGGGCAGCCACTCGCGGGTGAGCCGGCCGGCACCGAGCGGCAGCGACAGCGCCACCTCGGGCTCCTCGTCGACGCCGTTCGACAATTCGAGCGAACCGCCGCCGATGTCGATGTTGATGATTCGCCCGGCGCTCCACCCGTACCAGCGGCGCACCGCCAGGAACGTCAATCGGGATTCGTCGACCCCGCTGAGCACCTGCAGCACCACGCCGGTCTCGGCGAGCACCCGCGCGAGCACTTCCTCGGAGTTGGTGGCGTCGCGGACGGCGGACGTGGCGAACGCCATCAGCTCGGCACAACCGGAACTGGCGGCGATCTTGGCGAGCTCGTCAATGGTGCTGACGAGTTTGTCGGCGCCCTTGCGGGTCAGCTTGCCCGAGCCGTCGATGGCCTCGGCGAGTCGCAGTGCAGCCTTGGTGGAACTCATCGGCGTCGGGTGACCGCCACGGCGCGCGTCCACCACCAAGAGATGGACGGTATTACTGCCCACGTCGAGCACGCCTAATCGCACTCCCACAACTTAACTGGTCTACCGTTAACTTTTGTGAGCGCATCGCACCCCGGAGAAGTGGAACTGGACTTCGCCCGCGAGTGGGTGGAGTTCTACGACCCCGACAATCCCGAGCATTTGATCGCTGCCGACATGACATGGCTGCTGTCGCGGTGGACGTGTGTGTTCGGCACACCGGCTTGCAAGGGCACGGTGGAGAACCGCCCCGACGACGGGTGCTGTTCGCACGGAGCGTTTCTGTCGGACAAGGACGATCGCGCCCGGCTCGATGACGCCGTCAAGCAGCTGACCGCCGAGGATTGGCAGTTCCGCGAGAAGGGCCTCGGCAAAAAGGGCTATCTCGAGATGGACGAGTACGACGACAAGCCCAACCTGCGCACGCGAAAGTACAAGGGCGCCTGCATATTTCTGAATCGGCCCGGATTCGCCGGCGGTATCGGATGCTCGCTGCACAGCAAGGCGCTCAAGCTGGGTGTCGAGCCGTTGACGATGAAGCCGGATGTGTGCTGGCAGTTGCCCATTCGGCGCACCCAGGATTGGGTCGAGCGGCCCGACGGGTCCGAGGTGCTCAAGACGACGATCACCGAGTACGACCGCCGCGGCTGGGGCGAGGGTGGAGCGGATCTGCATTGGTATTGCACTGGCGATCCCAATGCGCATGTCGGCGCGAAACAGGTGTGGGAGTCGTACGCCCCCGAGTTGACCGAGCTGCTCGGCGAGAAGGCGTATTCCGAATTGGCGGCAATGTGCAAGCGGCGCAGCGGTTTAGGGCTTATCGCCGTGCACCCCGCGACCCGCGCCGCCGAATGAGCGAGATGCTGTTCCTGTTCCGGCTGATCCCGCCGCGGGCGGACTTCGCCCAGACGATGACGGCCGAGGAGCAGTCCGCGATGGCCGGGCACATGGAGTACTGGCAGCAGCTGCTGCGCGACGGCAAGGTGGTCGTCTACGGCCCTGTCGCCGACCCGGAAGGCGTATGGGGTCTTGGCGTGCTACGCGCCGCGGACAGGGCCGAAGTGCTGGCGCTCGGTGCGGCCGACCCAACGGTTACCGCAGGCATCGCCACCTTTGAGGTGTTCGAGATCATGGGCGGAATCACGCCTTAGGTGCGCACTACCCCTCGAGTTTGTAGCCGAGGCCGCGCACCGTGACCAGGTGCACCGGGTTGGCAGGGTCGGCCTCGATCTTCGACCGCAGCCGCTTGACGTGCACGTCGAGCGTCTTGGTGTCACCGACGTAGTCGGCGCCCCAAACCCTGTCGATGAGCTGTCCACGGGTAAGCACCCGGCCACTGTTGCGCATCAGGTACTCCAGCAGGTCGAACTCCTTGAGCGGCAACGTTATTGCCTCACCGTTGACGGACACGACGTGTCGCTCCACGTCCATCCGCACCGGGCCTGCCTCCAAGATGCCGTCGCCGATGCCGGAGTCGTCGCTGTCGCTGCCGCGACGCAACACCGCCCGGATGCGCGCGATCAGCTCGCGGGCGGAGTAGGGCTTGGTGACGTAATCGTCGGCGCCGAGCTCCAGCCCGACGACCTTGTCGATCTCACTGTCCCTCGCTGTCACCATGATGACGGGAACGCTTGACCGGGAGCGCAATTGCTTGCACACGTCGGTTCCGCTCATCCCCGGCAGCATCAGGTCCAGCAGGACGATGTCTGCACCGGCCCGCTCGAATTCGGCTAGCGCCGACGGCCCGTCGGCCACCACTGTGGCCTCGAAGCCCTCCTTGCGTAACAGAAAGGCCAGGGGATCGGCCAAGGACTCCTCGTCCTCCACGATCAACACGCTGGTCATTAGTCTCGCTGGTCCTCTCGCTCGTCTTGCATTTCCAGGTCATCGTCCACATGGGGGTATACCGGAATCGACAGGGTGAACGTCGATCCCGTTCCCGGCTGACTCCACAGCCGGATGGATCCGTTGTGATTGGCGGCGACGTGCTTGACGATCGCCAGGCCGAGTCCCGTGCCGCCAGTTGCTCGTGAGCGCGCCTTGTCGACGCGGAAAAATCGCTCGAACACCCTTTCCTGATCCTCGCGTGCGATGCCGATGCCGCGGTCGGTGACCGCGATCTCAACGTTTTGGCCGCGACGGCGTCTGCTGATCGACACTCCAGACCCGTTGGGCGAGTAAGCGATTGCATTCGATACCAGGTTGGCGATCGCGGTGACCAACAGTGACTGGTCACCAAGGACGCGGTATCCCGTCGGTGCGTCCGTTGTGACCGCGATGTCGGCGTTGTCGGCGGCCACCTTGTAGCGCGACAGTGCCTCGGCCACCACATGGTCGACCTCGACGGCCTCCAGATCTGGCAGTCGTTCGCCGCCCTGCAGCCGTGACAGGTCGATCAACTCGCCAACCATGTTGGCCAGCCGGTGCGACTCGGTCAGCATCTTCTCGGCGAACCGGCGCACGGTGTCGGGGTCGTCGGCGGAGGCCAGCACCGCCTCGGCGAGCACGCCCATGGCGCCCACCGGCGTCTTGAGTTCGTGGCTGACGTTCGCCACGAAGTCGCGGCGGGTGGCTTCCATGCGCGCGTGCTCGGACTGGTCGTCGACGTAGACGACCGCGAACCGGCGGTCATCTTCGGTCAGCAGCCGTACGTGCCCCCGAACCGACAGTCCGGACCGGCCAGGGTTGGTGCGTTTGCGGGGGGACAGGTCGACGCTGCGGTCCTCGCCGGTCGCCAGCGTGCGTTCCGCTGCCAGCCAGGCCCGGTCGTCGAGCAGCCGGTCACGGACCAGGCCCAGCTCGCGGGCCCGGTCATTGGTGTAGACGACGTCACGGTAGGTGTCGACCACGACGATCCCCACCGGCGATCCGGAGACGATGTGCTGAAGCATTTGCGAAACGGTGAGGCCGGACTGTTCGGCGGCGCGGCGACGCCGTCGCTCCAGGATTCGCGGGGCGAGCAACGCCCCAAACCCGACGCCGATCGCCAGCGCGAGCAGAGCCACGACGGCCGCGATCACGGACGCCGATACCACACTCACGCGAAAATCGTACGCATCCGGTGAACGCCATCCCAGCAGCGTGCGGCCAAAACGGGACATGTCACACGGCCAATCGCAGGTGTTCGGTAGCCGTTTACCCACTGTTTGCCGAAAATCACAGTCCGGGGCCCCTACTTCGCGCCTTGGGCAGCAACCGCCGCCGCGCCGGCAGCGGCCGCCTCGGGGTCCAGGTACGTTCCGCCAATGACCGTCGGCTTCAGGTCGCCGTCCAGGTCGTAGCGAAGCGGGATGCCGGTCGGGATGTTCAGCCCGACCACGTCTTCGTCCGACATGCCGTCGAGGTACTTCACCAGAGCGCGCAGCGAGTTGCCGTGGGCGGCGATCAGCACCGTTTTGCCTGCTCGCAGGTCCGGCTCGATGGTCCCGGTGTAGTACGGCACGAACCGCTCGACCACATCCTTGAGGCATTCGGTGCGCGGCGGCCCGCCAGGGATGTCGGCATAGCGCGGATCGGCGTCTTGGCTGTATGTGCTGCCCTGCTCGATCGGTGGCGGCGGGGTGTCGTAGCTGCGCCGCCAGGCCATGAACTGCTCGTCGCCGTACTTCTCCTTGGTCGCGGCCTTGTCCAGGCCCTGCAGCGCGCCGTAGTGGCGCTCGTTGAGCCGCCAGTCGCGACGAACCGGGATCCAGTGCCGGTCGGCCGCATCAAGTGCCAGGTTCGCGGTGGTGATCGCCCGGCGCAGCAGCGACGTGTAGAGCACATCGGGCTGGCGGTCCAGCTCCTTGATCAGCTCGCCTGCGCGCGCCGCTTCGGCCCTGCCCTTCTCGGTGAGGTCGACGTCGGCCCAGCCGGTGAACAGGTTCAGCGCGTTCCACTCGCTCTCGCCGTGCCGGAGCAGAATGAGCGTTGCGTCAGACATGAGGCGATCCTCTCACGTGGGCGATCAGTCGTCTTCGTCGATCAGATGCGCGAACGCCTCCAGGTTCTTCAGGGACTCGCCCCGCGAAACCCGCCACTCCCATTCTTTTTGGATCGACGACCGAAAACCCAACTCCAACAACGTATTAAAGTCCGAGTCGACGGCCTCGAGCACCTGTCCGAGCACCCTGTCGACCTCGTCGGCGGTCACCGAGTCCAACGACATCCGGCCAACAAGATAGATGTCGCCGACGTTGTCGATGGTGTATGCGACGCCGTAGAGCCTGCGGTTGCGTTTGAGCAGGAACTTGTAGACGCCCTCGTGGTTTTCGTCGGGTTTGCGGCAGACGAACGCCTCCACGCGCACCGAATGCTCACCGATGGACAGGATCGTGTTCGTCTTGAGGCGGCGCTCCCCCGGCAGCTCGACGATGAGGCCCGGCAGCCCGCCGTGTGCACCCTCGTGACGGGTGTAGACGAGGCCGTTCTCCTTGCAGGTGTCCTCGATGACCTGCTGGGGGTTCACGCTCGAACGCCTCGCCGAATCGCGAAGCGACGCCCGTTGCGTCGGGCCGCCATATCCGGCAGGCGGTGGCGGGCGCGGTAGTCGGAAATGGCGCGGCCGTAGCTGTCCAGCAGCGCATCGACGGTGTGTGCCCACGAGAACGTCGCCGCATGCTCGACGGCAGCACGACCCATGCTCTCGGGGCCGCGCTCCAATAGCGTGTCGATGGCCTGCGCCCAGTCGTCGACGTCGTGGCCGTCAACGAGGGTGCCGGTGACCCCGTCGCGGACCGCGACCGGCAGCCCGCCGACGGCCGCGGCCACCACGGGAGTACCGCAGGCCTGCGCCTCGATGGCGACAAGGCCGAAGGATTCCGAATAGCTCGGCACCGCGACAAGGTCGGCGGCCCGGTACAGGTCGACGAGTTGATCGCGCGACTGCGGCGGCAGAAAGCTCACGCGGTCGGCGATACCCAATTCGTCGGCCAGCTGAATCAGCCCGTCCGGTGCGGTCAACCCACTGCCCGACGGCCCACCTGCGACCACCACACGCACCCCTGGCAGTTTCCCCGCCGCACGCAGCAGCACATCGGGCGCCTTGAGCGGCTGGATGCGGCCGACGAACGCCAGAATCGGCTCGTCGGTGTCGAGCCCAAGCGCAGCGCGGGCGCTGCGCTTGTCTCCCGGTGTGAACATCTCCAGGTCGACGCCGGGGTGCACCACGTCGATGCGGTCCGGGTCGGCGTGGTGCAGCGAAACCAGCTGCTGCGCTTCATGTTCGGTGTTGACGATCAACCGATCCGCCTCGTCGACCACCTGCTGTTCACCGACGGCGCGCAGCGGCGGTTCCGGTGAGTCGCCGTCGGCCAGCGCGGCATTCTTCACCGCGGCCAACGTGTGCGCTGTGTGCACAAGCGGTACCGCCCATCGGTCCCGTGCCAACCAGCCGACCTGCCCCGACAGCCAATAGTGCGAATGCACGATGTCGTAATAGCCGGGCTCATGCGTCGCTTCGGCGCGAAGCACACCCGCTGTGAAGGCGCACAGCTGAGTGGGCAGGTCGTACTTGTCGAGCCCCTCGAACGGCCCGGCGACCACGTTGCGCACCAGCACGCCAGGCGCGACCTGGACGACGGGTTGATCGGTCGACGACGTCGCGCGAGTGAAGATCTCCACCTCGACCCCGCGGCGGGCCATCTGAAGCGCGCTCTGCAGCACGTAGACGTTCATGCCGCCCGCGTCGCCCGTCCCCGGCTGGGCCAGCGGTGAGGTGTGCACTGACAGCACAGCGACGCGGTGTGGCAGGTCTGTTGCTAGGCGCACACAGACATGTCTACACCGCCGTCAGGTCTGCACTCTGGAGCGAGTGTGCGGTTTCATACCCGACACGCCGCCAACGCCGAACGAATACGCACAGTCACCACGTCTTCGGACACCCGCGCGCAATAAGTGCTGCGCCGACACGGTCTAGAAACCGTTGTGGGGCGTTGTGAAGCATCCCGCTTGTCAGCCTGATGTTGTTCCAGCCGAGTTCGGGTAGTAGCTGGTATCGCTCGACGTCCCACGCTCGGGTCTTCGGACTGGTCCAGTGATGGGCGCCCTCGAAGTCGACGCCCACGAGGTATTCCGACCAGCCCATATCGATTCGCGCGACGACAAATCCGTACTCGTCGAGTATTGGGATCTGCGTCTGCGGCCGGGGGAAGCCGGCTTGCACCAGCAGCAGGCGAGTTAGCGATTCGTAGGGCGACTCGGCACCACCGTCCACCAAGTCCAACGTCTGGCGCAATTGCCGAAGGCCTCGCACGCCAGGATGTCTCCACGCGACCGACTCGATGTCGTCGACCTTGATATCGGTGGCGTTCATCAACGCGTCAACCCGCTGCACACCGTCTTCAAGGCCGAGACGCCGCCCGAGGTCAAACGCGGTCCGCGCAGGCGTCGTGATGGGCAACCCGCGAATTGCCTGTGTCTCACCGGAGAGCAATTCGTCCGTGTGAATGGTGATCAGCGAAGGCGGTCGCCGATTGGTATGGATGAGCTCGGCCGGCAGGTCGGCGTCAATCCACTTGGCGCCCAACATCGCTGAGGCGGACAGACCTGCAATCACACCGTCGCGGCGCGACCACAGCCACGCCGCTCGGGCACGGTCGGTCGCCGACAACTCCGCTCCGCGCGGCGCCCACACTCCCGGATAAATCGCCTGATGGAAACGTCGTAGCTCACGAAACGTCAGCGCTCCGCCTTCAAGTGCTTCTGCTGCTCGAAATGGCCAGCCGATCGTCTGCATGGCGGGACGGTCGCATCACCATCCGACACCGAACCGGCCCTCCGACGGGTTATCCACAGGGCAGCGAGCCGCGACCGTGCGTATCGATCCGCCCGCCGCGGCATGTTGCGTATGAAACCGCACAGTCGGAGCCTTTGGCGGGAGAGCCGTTAGGCAGAGACTTCCGGGCGGCGGCTCTGCGCGCGCCGCATCGCCCCGATCGGGTCCGAGTAGAGCCCGCCGAGGGAAACCACCCCTGCGCCCGCTTCCTGCACCCGGTTGCCGAACGCGGTGACCCTGATGTCGCGGGCAGGCAGCACCGAACGCTCGGCATAGGCGGCCTCGACGAGACTCATGCCCTCGGGGTACTCGGTGAACGCCTGGCCGCCGACCACCAGATCGTCGGGGTTGAGCATGTCGCGCAGCAGCGCGACCGCTTCCCCTAGCACCCTCGCGCGCTCGGCAAGCAGCGCATGAGCCTGCTGGTTGCCCTGCCGGGCCGACCGCACCAACGTCGTCATCGTCGACGCGGGACCCTCGGCGGGGATGATGCGCGCCTTGCGGGCGGCGATCAGCACCGCCTCGTCACTCACCGTCGACTCCAGCTGGCCACTGCCGCCAAGCAGTTCCGAATGGGCGGGCAGCGCGGCGATGGTGCCTGGCCCGCTGGCCGGTGAGTGCACGCGTCCGCCGATCGACAGCGCATAGCCGACGGTCTCGCGGGCGTACACGTAGAGGCTGGTCGACGATTGCGTCGGCTGACGGCGCACCCCGAGCAGCAGCTCGGCGCCCGCCATCGCGTCGACGTGCGAAGCAACCGAAACGGGCAGGCCGAGCGTCTCGGCCAGCACGGGGCCGACGGGGGCGTCCGACCAGCCCAGCCGCTGGTGGTCGAGGTATCCGGTAGTGCCGTCGACGACTCCACCTGCTGCCACGCCGACCCACAGCGGGGTTCGGCGGTGCCAGCGGCTCAGATAGCGGCGAGCACTGGCTGCCAGCGTGGCCAGCGCAGCGGCCTGTGCACCGCGCGGCGTCGGCGTCTCGACGACGTCCAGCGTGCGGCCGAACAGGTCGGTGGCCACGATGCTGGTGGTGCGGGCGCCGATGTGGATGCCGAGCGTCAGAAACGGCTCGTGGTTGACCTCGACCGGCACACGGGGCCTGCCGATGGCGCCGGAGACGGCGAGGTCGGCGCGCTCGCGCAGGATCCCGGCGTCCAGCAGCGCGGTGACCTGGCGGTTCACCGTCGCAATGCTGAGTTTCGTGACTTGGGCGATGACGTCGCGGGCGATCGGGCCACGCAGGCGTGCGGCGCCGAACACCGAGGCGGCGGCCGCATCGGCGACCTTGAGCGACGGTGCGACGACATGGTGTCGGGCTAGCAGCGCACGCTTGGCGTGCTCGACGCTGGCCGGCTTACGGAGGGTGGCGGTCGGAACGCTCACGGGAATGTCCTTTTGTTGAAGTCGTCGGTGGGTCTTGGCCACACCTTCCGACTCAACGGACGAGTGCTATCCGGGGTCGGTCAGGCGCGGCAGATCGCGCGGCGACAACAACAGCTCCGGTACACACAGCGAACTTAGCACGCCAACTAAAGTTGGGCAGATGACGACACCTTCAGCCTCCGAGCGGGTCGCAGTGGTCACCGGCGCCAGTGCAGGCATCGGCGAAGCGACCGCGAGAACGCTTGCGGGGCAAGGCTTCCATGTCGTTTGCGTGGCCCGGCGCGAGGGCCCGATCAAGGCACTCGCCGATGAGATCGGCGGCACCGCAATTGTGGCGGACGTCACTGACGACGGGGCGGTGGATGCGCTGGCAGGCGCCTTGGACCGGGTCGATGTGCTGGTCAACAACGCCGGAGGGGCACGCGGGCTGCAGTCCGTGATGGATGCAGATCTCGACCAATGGCGCTGGATGTGGGAGGCCAACGTGCTGGGCACGCTGCGCGTCACCCGCGCATTGCTGCCCAAGCTGATCGACTCCGGCGACGGCCTGATCGTCACGATCACCTCGATCGCGGCGATCGAGACATACGACAATGGCTCCGGCTACACGTCTGCCAAGCACGCCCAGGGCGCGCTGCACCGAACGCTGCGTGGTGAGCTGTTGGGAAAGCCGGTGCGGCTCACCGAGATTGCGCCGGGAATGGTGAAGACCGACTTCTCACTGCGCCGCTTCGACGGCGACGAGGACCGCGCGGCCAAGGTGTACGAGGGCCTCACTCCGCTGGTCGCCGAGGACGTCGCCGAGGTGATCGGGTTCGTCGCGTCGCGCCCGTCGCACGTCGACCTGGATTTGATTGTGCTCCGGCCGCGGGATCAGGCCAGCGCGTCGCGCTACAACCGGAACACCTAGTGCGTCTAACCGCCGGGTCGGCCGTTGACGGGCTGAGGAGCGTCCGTCGGCGTGGCAGGCGCGGTGCTCGGCATCCCCGCCGGTGACGGTTGTGCCGACAACGCTGACATCGACACCCACTCGTCCCAGCTGATGGCCCAGTCCCAGAGGTCGCCGTCGGAGTAGGACAGCTCGATCGAGGTTCCGGTGACTTCGACGGGGTCGCCGTAGATCGCACTGTTGAAGTACTGCTGCGCGTCGCCGGTCGACAGGTTGATGCAGCCATTGGTCACGTTGCTGCTGCCCTGCGCGCCGGAACTTGCCGGGTTGGCGTGGATGAACTCGCCGTTGTTGGAGATCCTCACCGCGTACCGCTCATGCGCATTGCTGTAGCCGGCGGCGGGGTTGGTCATGTAGAAGTCCTCGTACTTCTCGGTCACGACGTGGGTTCCGCTGCGCGTGATATTGCGGGGCAGGTCGGCCTCGCCGTAGCTACACGGGAAGTCCATGATCACGCCCTCGTCCGTGATGACCTGGATTCGGTGTGACGACGCCTCGGCCTTGACCACTTGGCGACGGCCGATCGCGAAGTCCAGGGAGATGTCCTGCGCGCCGTATGCGCTGCCGCCGAAGTTGACGCCGTACAACTTCGCTTCGACATGGACCTTGGCCCCAGCGGGGTAGTACTCCTTGGTCCGGTAATGCACCCGTGACCCGCCTACTTCGTCGGGCAGCCACGCCCAGCCGCCCTCGACCGGCGGTTCCGTCGTGACCTTCAGCGCCTTCTCAACGGAGGCCTTGTCGCTGATCGCCGCGTCGAACTGAATGATCACCGGCGCGGCGACGCCGACAACCTGTCCGTCGGCCAGCTGAAATTGTCCGTTGACCTGCTTGGTGGGGTTGACCGTCGTGAACTTGCCCGACACAGGGACGGCCTTACCGTCGTGACCGACCACCGAGCCGCCCCAGGTGTAGGAAGCGCCGAAGCCGAGCGGTTCGGTGGTGCTGAAAACGGTGCGATCGCGGTCCAGCGCGCCCGCGACCGGCTTGCCCTCGGCGTTGACCAGCGTGACGCGCTGGAACCAGCCGTCCTTCACCTCAACGCGCACGGGCGTGACGGGCGTGACATCGGTAGCTGCGTCAGCTGGCAGATAGGTGATCGACGGGGCGGCGGGCGCGGCGGGGGCTTCCGCAGTGGGTTTGCCGCTCTTGGGACCGCAGGCTGCCAGTGCACCCGGCGCGACGACTCCGACCGCCAGGGCGGTCAGGGCCCGCCGTCGACTGATCGACGGCGAAGGATTGGCGGGGCTCACGTGGACCCAGGGTACCTAGAGAGCGGCCCCAATCAGAATCGGTTCGGGTGCGAGCTCTATCCCGAATGCGGTTCTCACACCGTCGCGCACCGCCCTGGCCAGCGAGATTACGTCCGCGGTGGTGGCGCCGCCCCGATTGGTCACAGCCAGCGCATGCTTGGTCGACAACCGTGCGCGAGCGCCGTCGCCGGGATATCCCTTGCTGAAACCGGCCCGCTCCACCAGCCATCCCGCGGCCAGCTTCACCCCGTCCGGAGCGGGGTAGTTGGGCACTGGCCCGTCGATCTGGCGTCTCAGCCGGTCGAATTCACCCGGGCTGACGACGGGGTTGGTGAAGAACGAGCCGACGCTCCAGGTGTCGTGGTCTTCCTCGTCGAGCACCATGCCTTTACTTCTCCGCAGCGAGAGCACCGCCTCCCGCACCACGATGGGGTCGGTTCGCGAACCTGGCTCCGCATCCAGCGCGGCGGCCAGCTCGCCGTATCGCATCGGGGCGCTGCGCCCGTCGACATCAAGCGCGAACTCCACCTCGAGCACGACCGCGGCCTGCGAATGCTTGAGAATGCTTGTGCGGTAACCGAATTGGAGGGAATCCGGCGTCACCCAGCGGTCTTCGCCGCTGCGGCGGTCGAGCAGCCGGACGCGACGGATGGTGTCGGCCACCTCGGCGCCGTACGCGCCGACGTTCTGCACCGGCGTCGCGCCTGCGGATCCTGGGATGCCCGAGAGGCACTCGAGCCCGCCGAGCCCGTGCGCCAGCGAGGTGACGACGACGTCGTCCCATGCGGCGCCGGCCTCGGCGCGCACGATGTTGTCCGCGACGGTGATCTCGGTGTTGGCGAACAGCACGACGGTCAGGTCCGTGAGGTCGTCGGCAAGCACCACATTCGACCCACCGGCGAGCACCAGCACGTCATCTGAAGTGCGCAGCACCTCGACGATCTGCTCGGTGCTCGAGCATGTGATCAACCGGCGCGCAACGGGTCCGATCCGCAGCGTGGTCAACGGCGCCAGCGGCACGTCGTCCGCGACGGCCGCACCCCCCAGTTCCAGACCGGTCACGGGCGGTAACGGTAGCCTGGCCAGCTATGCCGCGTTCATTCGACATGGCCGCCGAATACGACGGCAGCGTCGAACAGGTCCGCAAAGCGTTCGGCGACGAACAGTATTGGCTGGCGCGGCTTGCCGATTCCGGCGCCGACGACTACTCGCTGGACTCGATGACCGTCGACCTTTCAGGGGACCTCGACATCGTCACCACTCAGACGTTGCGCGCCGACAGGCTGCCCGGTGTGGTGACTCAGTTCCACCGCGGCGACCTGAGTTTCGTCCGCGAGGAGACGTGGACGCCGGTCCGCGACGGGCAGGCCACCGCGACCGTCAAGGGCTCGATCACCGGGGCGCCTGCGACGCTGAGCGGTACCGCCGTGCTCGCGCCGGCAAAATCCGGGGGCGGCTCGCGGCTGGAGTTCAACACCGCCGTCGAGGTCCGTGTTCCGCTCGTCGGCGGCAAGATCGAGAACTTCATCGGCAGCGCACTCGTCGACCTGTTGATCGCAGAACAACGCTTCACCACGGTGTGGATCACGGAAAACACGTAATTCGTAAGTAGAATTATGTTTCATGTCGCGTCGCATGGATTACACCATCGAGTTCGACGCACCGGCCGAGAAGATCTACCAAGACTTCGCCAGCCGGGAATACTGGCAAACCCTGATGGACTCCTACCGCTTCCTGACGCCGCAGTCGGAAATCACGTCATTCTCGTCAGGCGAACGCGGCACCGACATCATGTTCGTGCAGACCCTGCCACGGATGCACCTGCCGCCGATCGCGAGGACCGTGATGCCGGTCGACATGGTCATCACCCGCACGCAGCATTTCGATCGCTACGACCACGAGAAGAACAGCGCCAAGGGCACCTACGCCGCCTCAATCCCCCACGGCCCTGGCAGTTTCGGCGGCCAGTATTTCCTCACCGAAACCGAAACCGATGCCGGCAGCCGGTTGCGGCTGGCCAGCGTCTGCAAAGTGAACATCCCGTTCGTCGGCGGCGCGCTTGAGGACCTGATCCTGCACCACGTCAAACAGCTCTTCGACGGCGAGGAGGCGTTCACAGCTGACTGGATCGCCAAGCATCACTAAGCCCGTCGGCGCCATCACCCGAGGCACGACGGGCTACAACCGGCTGCGCCGCAGCGACCGCTGGCTGGTTCATTCGCGACGGGTGCGCGCTGCGCTGCAGGCCGTCGCCGAGCCGCTTGTCGTCGACCTCGGCTACGGCGCGCTTCCGGTGACCACGCTGGAACTCGCGGCGCGGCTTCGCGCGGTGCGCGCAGATGTCCGCGTCGTCGGCCTTGAGATCCATCCGGAAAGGATCGTTCCTGCGCGCGACGGCGTGGAGTTCGCGCTCGGCGGCTTCGAATTAGCCGGGCGCAGACCGGTTTTGGTGCGCGCGTTCAACGTGCTGCGCCAGTACCCGGCTGACGCGGTGCACGACGCGTGGTCGGTGATGGGGGCTGCGCTGGCGCCGGGCGGGCTGATCGTCGACGGCACCTGCGACGAGTTGGGCCGCCGCTGCTGCTGGGTGCTGCTTGACGCCGACGGGCCGATCAGCCTGACACTGGCGTGCGATCCGTTCGCGATCGAACGCCCATCCGATCTCGCCGAGCGGCTGCCCAAGGTGCTGATCCACCACAACGTCGCAGGCCAGCCCATCCACGCGCTGCTGACGGCAGCGGACCGCGCATGGGCCAGCGTCGCGGGCCACGGCGTGTTCGGCCCGCGGGTGCGCTGGCGGGCCATGCTGGACCTGCTGGGCGACGAGGGCACGCCCGTCGAGCCGGCGCGTCGTCGCATGCGCGACGGTGTTCTCTCGGTGCCGTGGAGCACCGTAGCGCCACTAGGCTGACCGCATGCGGATTGCCCTCGCCCAGATCCAGAGCGGCGCAGAACCCCAGGCCAACCTCGCCATTATCGAGGAGTACACGCGGCGCGCTGCCGACGCAGGCGCCAGCCTGGTGCTGTTCCCCGAGGCGACCATGTGCCGGTTCGGGGTGCCACTCGCACCGATCGCCGAGCCACTTGACGGGCCGTGGGCGTCGGAAGTCCGCGCGATCGCCGAGCGTGCTGGCATCGTCGTCGTTGCAGGCATGTTCGTCCCGGCCGACGACGGCAGGGTGACCAACACGCTGATCGCGACGGGCCCGGGTGTCGAGGCGCACTACGACAAGATCCATTTGTACGACGCGTTCGGCTTCACAGAGTCCGACGCCGTCGCGCCGGGGCACGAGCCTGTGATGATCACGGTCGACGGCGTGAATGTCGGTTTGACCCTGTGCTACGACGTTCGCTTCCCGGAGCTCTACGTCGAATTGGCCGAGCGCGGAGCACAACTCATCACGGTGCACGCCTCGTGGGCCACCGGCCCCGGCAAGCTCGAACAGTGGACGCTGCTGGCCCGAGCGCGCGCGATCGACACGACGGGCTTCATCGCAGCGGTGGATCAGCCCTACCCCGGTGACGAACTCGCAGCCGTCGGACCCGTCGGTGTCGGCGGCAGTGTGGTGGCGTCGGCGGTCGGTGAAGTGGTGGCATCCGCCGGGGCGGACCCGCAGCTCCTCGTGGCCGATCTCGACTTCGACGCGGCGCAGAAGGCCCGCGAGACGATCGCGGTATTGCGCAACCGCACAGAGTTCACGCGCGTCGGTAAGGCAGAATCGCTCAGGTGACCGATCCCTGGGCTAACCCGATCAACCAGGGCCCGCCCGTCCCACCGCCGCCGCAGTTCCCGCAAGGCCCGCCTGGGGGCCAGCCGCCACCGACTGGGCCGGCTGAACCGCAGAAGACGGACTCGTCGCTGCTGGACAAGGTCAAGAACCTGTTCCGCGACCCGCTGTCCATCGTCCTCGTCCTCGTCATCGTCGTCGCACTGGTGCTCGCCGGTGTGATCGGGGGCGAGCTGTATGCGCGCAGCCGTGCCGACTCGATAGTCACCAAGGCCACCGAGTGCGTCGTCCAGGACAGCGCCAAGGCGTCGTTCGGCGTCGTTCCCCCGTTCCTCTGGCAGCACATGTCCGGCCACTACACGAACATCAACATCGAGACCGCGGGCAACCAGGTCCGTGAGGCCAAGGGCATGAAGGTCATCATCAACATCAAAGACGTCCGGCTTGGGGACACCGCCAACGCCAGCGGCTCGATCGGCTCCTTGGTCGCGAACATCAACTGGACGGCCGACGGAATCAAACAGACCATCCAGGACGCCATCCCCATCGTCGGCTCGTTCGTCACCGGCGTGACGACCAACCCGTCCGCGGGCACCATCGAGTTGCAGGGAATGCTTGGCAAGATCACGGCGAAGCCGCAGGTGGTCGACAACGGGATCGCGCTCGAGGTGACGGAATTGAGCGGCCTTGGTTTCACGCTGCCGCGCGAGACCGTGCAACCGGCGCTCGACGCGTTCACATCGACGTTGACCAAGAACTACCCTCTTGGCATCCATGCCGACAGTGTTCAGGTCACGGATACCGGTGTGGTGAGCCAGTTTTCGACCCAGAACGCGTCGATCCCGAAGGGCAACGAAGACCCCTGCTTCGCGGGTCTCTAGTCCAGCCCGTCGAGGACGGCGCGGGTACCCGACAGCCCGAGACGGGTGGCGCCCGCGTCCAGCATCGCTACCGCGTCGGCCGCGGTGCGGATGCCGCCGCTGGCCTTGACACCCAACCGGTCTCCGACAGTGCATGCCATCAGCTCGACGGCGCGCACCGACGCACCCCCGCTTGGGTGAAATCCGGTGGAGGTCTTCACAAAATCGGCACCGGCGTCCTCGGCGATCCGGCACACGTCGACCAGTCGCTGTTCGCCGCCCAACGCAAGCAGCGCGGCAGATTCGACGATCACCTTCAAGACGACGTGGTCTCCTATCGCGTCGAAGACCGCCGCGACGTCGGCCCGCACCGCGTCGAAGTCGCCTTCGAGGGCCGATCCGACGTCGATCACCATGTCGATCTCGTCAGCGCCCGCCGCTACCGCCAGCCGAGCCTCCTCGGCCTTGATCGACGAAAGGTGTTTACCTGAAGGGAATCCCACGACCGACGCGATGTCGTACTCGCCCGTCCGGAATGACTTGGCCGTCGCGACCATCGTCGGCGAAACACACACCGCGAACACCCCGAGTTCTTCCGCTTCGGCCAGCAGCGCGACGACGTCGGCCTCGGTCGCCTCCGGTTTGAGCAGCGTGTGGTCGACGAGACCGGCGACACCTTCACGGCTGTGGCGCACTAGAACGGTTCTTCGGTGCCGCCGGGGTTGCAGTGCGACTCGACCATCTCCTCGTCGGAGACCTTGTTTCGCCACGGTTCAAGGTTCCAGCTGACCTTGCCTGGCTCGGCCAGCTCGGCCAGCTCCCAGTGACACATGAACTGGTCCCGCATGCCGGGCATGTCGGCGTCGGGCGAGAGCGTCAGCACCTCGGCCCACGCCTCGTCGGCGGCCGAGGTCGTGGCCACCAGCGACGCCCGCCGTCCCGACTGAGTCGGGTAGACCCGCAGACTGGACATGTCGCCCCACTTCGCCCACTGGACGTGGTCGATGTACGGCGGCCCGGGCACAGGGTCGGCCGATGCGACCGGCGCAAGGGCGAGGGTCACGGCAATTAACGCGATTGCGGCGACGAGGAGGCGCACGAAACTATCGGGACTTGCCCTGGATTTCCAGGATCTTGGGCCTGACGTCGACGAGATAGACACCGGTGGCGACTGCCGCAATAGCCACGCCGGTGATTCCGAGCACCCAGGCCAGCAGCGCACCTACGCCAAGGATCACCAGCCAGACCGGCTTGGTCAGCTTTTCAGCGGCGGTGTAGGCGTCCGGCCGCTGCAGCGCGGCGTGAACGAACGCATAGACGGTCGTCAGCAGTACCGCGATCGTCAACGCAAAGAGGACGTAACCCACTAGGCCTTGAAGCTCCACATAGCTAGCCTAAGCGGGTTACGTCCCCGGGTCGACTCTGAGTCGCCCCTAGGGGCGACTCAGAACCGGATTTACTTCTGGGTGACCTTCTTGGCCGCAGCCTTCTTGGCAGGAGCCTTCTTGGCCGGGGCCTTCTTGGCGGGCGCCTTCTTGGCCGGAGCAGCCTTCGCAGCCTTCTTCGGCAGCTCGACGCCGACCAGCTTGGCGGCACGCTCGCCAACCGCGCGGGTCTGCGACGCGACGTTGCCCAGGGCCTCCTGAGTCAGCTCGACGGCCTGATCCGACAGACCGGCGACCCGCTCGCGACCCTCTTCGAGCGCGTTGGTGTTGCGCAGACGCTCCAGAGCAGCCTCGCCACGCTCGACGAGATTGTTGTAACGGGTCTGAGCGGCCTCCGCGTAGCTCTCGGCGACCTTGCGCAGCTCGTCGCTGGTCAGCCGCTCCCGAAGCTCACCGAACTGGGTCGGCAGGTCTTCCTGCAGCTTGGTCAGGCGGGCACGGCTCTCCTCGACGCGCGCCTCGGCGTCGGTGCGGGCTTCACCGGCGCGATCGCGCAGGGTGGCCACGATCTCGTTGACCCGCTCGAGGGCGAGGTCGGCGGCACCGACCGCGGCAAGCAGCGGGGCCTTGAGGTCGTCAACGGTGGGCTGGTTCTTGGCAGCAGTCTTCTTCGCCATGTTCGTAGTTCCTCTCACTGAGTTTCGTTGTATTGCTGGATTTCTAGAGTGGGTATTTGGTCTGCAGTCGGTTCAGTCGTCGGCTCCTCACTGACGGCTTCGTTCTGTTGGCAAAATGACGTGTAGATGTCGAGCAGCACTTGCTTCTGCCGCTCGGTGATCGCCGTGTCGGTGACGATGGCGTCGCGCACCTCGCTCGGATCGCTGGGTTCCAGGATTCCGGCACGGACATAGAGCACTTCCGCGGACACCCGCAGCGCCTTGGCGATCTGTTGAAGCACGTCGGCTGAGGGTTTCCGCAATCCCCGCTCGATCTGGCTGAGATAGGGATTACTGACGCCGGCCTTCTCGGCCAACTGCCGCACGGATACCTGAGCTGCTTCGCGTTGCGTGCGAATGAACGACCCGATGTCCTGCGCAGCGCTGGATACGACAGCGGCAAGATTTTCATCCTGCGGCATGGTGTAGCCCCCTCGTTGCGTTGGGTATCCGATTAGCGACGACAACAACCGTACGACGGGGTGCTAACTTTTGCAAGCGCTAGTTAGCGCAGGTCAGAAGAGTAGCTGGGCTATCGAATAGATAATCAGGCCGGCAAGCGAACCCACCACCGTGCCGTTGATCCTGATGAATTGCAGGTCACGGCCGACGTGCAATTCGATGCGCTTACTGGCCTCGTCGGCGTCCCACCGCTCGATTGTGTCGGTGATCACTGTCGTGATCTCCGCCCCGTATTGGGAGACGAGATGCTGTGCGGCGCGAATGATCCAGTTGTCCACCTTGTCGCGCAGATCGGCGTCGTCGCGCAGCGACTCGCCGATGTGCACCGCGGAGTCGGCAATACGAGTACGCAGGGCCGATGACGGATCGTCGACGGATTCCAGGAATATCCGCTTGGCGGCGTTCCATGCCGTCTCTGCGGCCTTTGCCACCTCTTCGCGGGCCAGGATCTGTTCCTTGACGTTCTCGGCCTTGCCGATCGTGGTCTCGTCGTGCTGCAGGTCGTCGGCGAACTCGAAGAGGAAACGGGTCGCCGAACGGCGCAATTCGTGGTCGGGATTGCGGCGCACCTTGTCGGTGAAGTCCATCAGCTCGCGGTGGATGCGGTCGCCGACGAGGTGGTCCACCCAGCGCGGCGACCAGGTGGGCGAGTCCCGCTCGACGACCCGCTCGATGATGTCGCCTGCGTTGAGCGCCCACTGGAACGCACGGTCAGCGAGCAGCTGCAGCAGCGCCTCCTGCCGACCTTCAGCCAGCAGCGTGGCCAGCACCCTGCCGATCGGTGGTCCCCATTGCGGTTCGGCGATGCGTTTCACGATCATCCTGTCGAGAACGTGCTGAACGTCCTCGTCACGCAGCATTTCCACCAACACTCGCAGCACCGTGGACGCCTCGCCGGCCACCCGCTCGGCGTGCGACGGCTCCGAGAGCCACTTGCCGAGTCGGCCAGCGACCTCGGCGTCGCGCAGTTTGGTCTCGACGACCTCGGCCGACATGAAGTTCTCCCGCACGAAGGCGCCGAGGCCCTCGCCGAGCTGATCCTTCTTCTTCTTGATGATCGCGGTGTGGGGGATCGGGATACCCAGCGGATGTTTGAACAGAGCAGTGACCGCAAACCAGTCGGCAACCCCACCGACCATGCCCGCCTCGACGGCGGCGCGGACGTAACCCACCCACCCGGCTGCGCCGTGGGACTGCGCCCATGTGCACAGCAGGAAGATCACGGTGGCACCGAGCAGGAAGCTCAGCGCGACGACCTTCATCCGCCGAAGGCCACGGAGGCGCTCAGCGTCGGCGGCGCCGTCGGCTCCCGCCAGCGACTCCGCGAAGCTGGCCCGCGGAGCCGTCATCGCGCGCCCGCCGGCGTCCGGTCTGTGTGCCACTCCTACATCATCCGCTACGCCGTTGCGGCGCGGCCGGTCCGGCAACCCTCGCTTTCAAGATCGGCCGTAGTATCAGTGGGAACTAGGGAATGGATCACGGCGATAGTGACACAGCAGACCCCGGCGGTGGCGGTCAAAACCGATGGACGCAAACGGCGCTGGCACCAGCACAAGGTGGAACGGCGCAATGAGCTGGTAGACGGCACCCTAGAGGCCATCCGGCGGCGTGGCAGCAACGTCAGCATGGACGAGATCGCAGCCGAGATCGGCGTCTCCAAGACGGTTCTGTACCGCTACTTCGTCGACAAGAACGACTTGACCACCGCGGTGATGATGCGCTTCGCGCAGGTCACCCTGATCCCCAACATGGCAGCGGCACTGTCGTCGAATCTGGACGGCTATGACCTGACCCGCGAGATCATCCGCGTCTACGTCCATACCGTCGCCGACGAGCCCGAGCCGTACCAGTTCGTCATGGCCAACAACTCGGCCAGCAGGACCAAGGCTGTCGCGGATTCCGAACGGATCATCGCGCGCATGCTCGCGGTAATGCTGCGACACCGAATGGTCGCGGTCGGCATGGAAACCGGCGGGGTCGAGCCGTGGGCATATCACACCGTCGGCGGGGTCCAGCTCGCAACGCACTCCTGGATGTCGAATCCACGGATGACCTCCGACGAGCTGATCGACTACCTGACCATGCTGTCGTGGAACGCGCTGTGCGGCATCGTCGAGGCCGCCGGGTCGTTGGAGAAGTTCCGCCAACAGCCCCACCCGTCGCCGCTCGTACCTTCACAATTACTGGCTCATGACTAGTCCTGCGGATCTACCCAAGCTCTGGACGCACGAGCCACACGAATACTTGGTGTTCCGTGACGGCGACAAGGTGGCGAACATCGATACCAGCGCCACCCCCGGTTTCAAGGGCAAGAAGAGCGACGCCGCCGAGCTGCAGCCCGAGCGCAACGAGCGATTCGCACAGCTGCAGGAGATGCTGTACGCCAACAGTCGCGGCACCGACGACACCCGCTCGGTCCTGCTGGTGCTGCAGGGCATGGACACCGCGGGCAAGGGCGGCATCGTCAAACACGTTGTGGGCGCGGCCAATCCGCAGGGCATCCGCTACACCGGGTTCGGCGTCCCCACCGAGGAAGAGCGAAAGCACGCCTACCTGTGGCGGATCCGGCGTGCGCTCCCGCCTGCCGGACACATCGGGGTCTTCGACCGATCGCACTTCGAGGACGTGCTCGTGGTCCGGGTGCACAACATCGTGCCGCCCGAGGTGTGGGGAAGGCGCTACGACGAGATCAACCGCTTCGAGCGCAAGCTCGTCGAAGACGGCACGACCATCATCAAGGCGGCGATGTTCGTTTCGTTGGACGAACAGAAAGCTCGGCTGTCCGAGCGGCTCGACCGCCCCGACAAGTACTGGAAGTACAACCCTGCCGACGTCGACGAGCGGCTGCGCTGGCCTGCCTACCAGGAGGCCTATCAGGCCATGCTCGAGCGCACGTCGACTGACTATGCGCCGTGGCACGTGATCCCGTGCGACCGCAAGTGGTACAGCCGGCTGGCCATCCTAGAGCTGCTGATCGAGGCCCTTGAAGGGCTCAACTTGTCTTGGCCGCCAGCGGATTTCGACGTCAAGGCGGAGAAGAAGCGGCTGGCTAACGCCTAAGTGAGCCCTTGGTCAGCGTGAACTGGCCGACGTTGCATATCCCTCGCCGGAAGAAGTCGGCGCAGCCCGTCAGGTAGTGCAGGTAGCGGTCGTAGACCGCTTCGGACGTGATCGTGATCGCGTCGTCGCGACGGGCCAACAGTTTGGCCGCCCACATGTCCAATGTCCGGGCATAGTGCGGCCGCAGGAGCTGAATTCGATCCACTGAGAATCCGGCGCCTTGGGAAAATTCGACGACGTCTCGTTCACACGGCAGCTCGCCGCCGGGAAATATCTCCCTGCCGATGAACTGCATGAACTTCAGATCGCTGATCGTGACCGGAATCCCTTGCTCGTGAAAGTAGTTTCGCGGATAGCCAAGGATCGTGTGCAAGAGCATGCGCCCGTCGTCTGGCAGAACACTGTGAGCCATGTCGAAGAACGCTGCGTAGCGCACTTTCTTGAACGCCTCGAAGGCGCCGATGCTCACGATCCTATCGACGGGTTCGTCAAATTCTTCCCAACCCTGCAGACGCACCTCGACCGCGCGCGACGACGAGATCCCCGCCAGCCTCTTCCTGCTGTGCTCACACTGGTTGCGGCTCAAGGTGATACCGATGACGTTGACGTCGTACTTCTGCACGGCGAGCTCCAGTGCACCGCCCCAACCGCACCCGACATCAAGCAACGTCATCCCGGGCTCAAGCCCGAGTTTCCCCAGCGCGAGGTCGAACTTTGCGAGTTGTGCTTGGTCCAGTGTCATGTCGTCGCGCTCGTAGTAGGCGCAGGTGTAACCCATTGTCGGACCAAGGAAAAGCGCGAAGAAGTCGTCTGATACGTCGTAAATAGACTGGGACTCTTCGTAGTACGGCGACAGGTCTGACCTGAGTTCCGACATTCTTTACTACCTCGTGTTCGTTACTGAACGACGACCGGCCGCCCCAGCCGGGCACGGCGGTGCGTCAAATATACGCTGCCACACAGCAAATACCGACCAGGCTCACCGGCCCGACCAGAAGGTAGCTTAACTAATTGACGCGTCCGTTGCCAACGCTAGGTGCTTAGTACTTGTAGAAGCCTTGGCCGGATTTCTTGCCGAGTTGGCCCGCCTCCACCATACGCAGCAATAGCGGCGGCGCCGCGTACAACGGCTCCTTGAATTCCTCAAACATCTTGTCCGCGATGAGTTTTAGCGTGTCGAGGCCGACGAGATCGGACAGCTTCAGCGGTCCCATCGGATGTGACAAACCGGCGACCACAGCCTTGTCGACATCCTCGACCGTCGCGAAACCGCCCTCCACCATCCGGATTGCCGACAACAGATACGGCACCAACAACGCGTTGACGACGAAGCCGGACCGGTCGGAGCAACGCACCACCTGCTTGCCAAGCACATTGCTCGCGAATTCTTCGGTACGCGCGAGGGCGGCATCGTTAGTGACGAGTGTGCTGACCAGTTCGACCAGAGGCAGCACGGGTACCGGGTTGAAAAAGTGCAGGCCGAGCACGCGCCCCGGATTCTGTGTCGCCGCAGCGATTTTCATGATGGGTATGCTGGACGTGTTCGATGCGAGCACCGCGTCGGGATCGGTGATGAGCTTGTCGAGTTCGGCAAAGATCTTGCCCTTAACGGTGTCGTCCTCGATGACCGCCTCGATGACGAGTTGACGATCGGACAGATCGGCAAGGCTGGTGGTGAAGCTCAGCTTGGCCAGAGCCGCGGTGCGTTCGTTCTCGGTGATCTTGCCGACACTCACACCGCGCTCGAGCGATTTGGTGATGCGAGCCTTCCCCGCAGCGGTCAGCGCATCGGTGGGCTCGTAGACGATGACGTCGACGCCGGCCCGAGCGGACACCTCGGCGATGCCTGCGCCCATCTGTCCCGCACCGACCACGCCTACTCGTTCGATTGGATTGCTCATTTTCGTCTCCTACATGCGGCAAGCCCCGCCCAAGGGTTCTGGGCGGGCTTGCGCTGTCAAGCCGTCGGCCTCGTGAGCCTAGGCCTGGTCTAGTGCCGACCTAGTACCGACTTAGTGGAACTGTCCCTCTTCGGTCGAACCGGACAGAGCGGTCGTGGACGAGGTCGGATCCACCGTGGTGGCGATCCGGTCGAAGTAGCCCGCGCCGACCTCGCGCTGGTGCTTCGTCGCGGTGTAACCGCGCTCCTCGGCGTCGAACTCGCGCTCCTGCAGCTCGACGTAGGCGCTCATCTGGTTGCGGGCGTAGCCGTAAGCCAGATCGAACATCGAGTAGTTCAGGGCGTGGAAGCCGGCCAGCGTGATGAACTGGAACTTGAAGCCCATCGCACCGAGTTCCTTCTGGAACTTGGCGATGGTCGCGTCGTCGAGGTGCTTCTTCCAGTTGAACGACGGCGAGCAGTTGTAGGCCAGCATCTGGTCGGGGAACTCGCTCTTGACGCCCTCGGCGAACTTCGCCGCCAGCTCCAGGTCCGGGGTGCCGGTCTCCATCCAGATGAGGTCGGAGTAGGGCGCGTAGGCCTTGGCGCGGGCGATGCACGGCTCGAGGCCGTTGCGCACCCGGTAGAAGCCTTCCTTGGTGCGCTCACCCGTGATGAACGGCTGATCGCGCTCGTCGACATCGGAGGTGATCAGCGTCGCGGCTTCGGCGTCGGTGCGGGCGATCACGAGGGTCGACACGTCGGAGACATCGGCCGCGAGACGGGCCGAGGTAAGGGTGCGGATGTGCTGCTGAGTCGGGATCAGCACCTTGCCACCGAGGTGGCCGCACTTCTTCTCCGACGCCAGCTGGTCCTCCCAGTGCGAGCCCGCGACACCGGCCGCGATCATGGCCTTCTGCAGCTCGTAGACGTTGAGCGCGCCGCCGAAGCCGGCCTCACCGTCGGCGACGATCGGTGCCAGCCAGTTCTCGATGGACGTGTCGCCCTCGACCTTGGCGATCTGGTCGGCGCGCAGCAGCGCGTTGTTGATGCGGCGCACCACCTGCGGCACCGAGTTGGCCGGGTAGAGGCTCTGGTCCGGGTAGGTGTGGCCGGAGAGGTTCGCGTCGCCGGCGACCTGCCAACCGGACAGGTAGATGGCCTTCAGGCCCGCACGCACCTGCTGAACCGCCATGTTGCCGGTCAGCGCGCCGAGCGAGTTGACGAACTCCATGTCGTGGAGCTGGTTCCACAGCACCTCAGCGCCGCGGCGGGCCAGGGTGGCCTCCTCGACGACAGAACCCTGCAGGGCTACCACGTCGGCGGGGGTGTAGGTGCGCTCGATGCCCTTCCACCGCGGATTGGTGTCCCAGTCGTGCTGGATCTGTTCGGGCGACTTCGGCGTGCCAACGGTTGACATCGGTGCTCCATTCTTTTTCGGGCAAGTCGCTGGAGGCGCCTTAACCGTGGCTGGTTGTTAACGCTTCAGCATCTTCACTTATGTGCTAACTCGAGCATGCACCATGTCATAACCGCAGGTCCACTCGTTTCACTTGCCAATTTTCGCCAACGCCTGCCGTTAACTTGTTAAGTTTGCAAACATGGCTATCGGCTTTACCGGTTCAGTAGCTACTCACCGGTAACGCGATATGCGCTGGTCAGTACGCCCGTACTGTTAAACCGAAACGGGTCAGAGGGCGAAGAGGGATGCGACGGCTTTCGTCTCGTCGCCGACCGCATATGTGAGCGTTGTAACAGTGCGGTCCGTCAGCTCGGCGCCGAATTGTTCGGTCGATCCGGCGGGATGCACGTGCGAAACGATCTCCAGCTTGTCGCCCAACGCGACAGCGGCGTCGTGCTCGATCGTCACCCGGATCGGCTTGTGCAGCAGTTCGGGGGTGTTGAAGATGTAGTCCTCGATCACGGTCCAGTACACCGAGTTGTTCATGTGGTCGAAGATGTCGATGTCGCTGACGCGGACAGGGTAATCGCGGATCTGATTCGCGTCCTCGCGGCTACCGGCCTTCAGATACGCCTTCCACCTCAACCGGTCGACTTCCGTGGTGCGCTGCAGGCCTTCGATGAAATCATCGGCGATCCGGGCCGGGCCCTGGGTTTCGCGGTTGATGTTGATCCAGAACGCCTCGGACTCCATCAGGCCGCCCCTGCGGCCGTCGATACGTACCCGCATCTCGCACCAGCGGTTGGACGTACCCGAACACCAGCGTCGCATCCGCAGCATGTCCTTGAACTCGATCGGCTCGAGCAGGTCGATCATCGTGCGCCGCACGATCCACAGCGGGTGCGTCTCCTCGTACCCCATTTCGCGCAGCTGGTCCGAGCCGATGTCCTGGATGTGCCGGGTGGCGGCGTCGAACTTCAGCCTGCCTTCGCGGTCGACGTCGGCCACCCGCAGCGGCCACTCCCTGTCGAAGACGTCGGGGTGCGGATCGGGCACAGGCATCATCACCTTCGTCAAACCGGTGCTGCCTGAGATTCCCGCCATCGTGTGTTCTCCCCTGTCAATCAATCGGCCCTGATCCTGCCACAGCCGCCGATCTGCCAACAATGCAAAGCCTGACTTCGCAGCCTTGTTAGGCTGTCTGACGTGGCGAAAACGTTTGTCGGCTCACGGGTGCGACAACTCCGTAGCGAACGCGGCTTCAGCCAGGCCGCGCTGGCGCAGATGCTGGACATCTCGCCGAGTTACCTCAATCAGATCGAGCACGACGTTCGTCCGCTGACGGTGGCCGTACTGCTGCGGATCACCGAGGTGTTCGGAGTCGACGCCACGTTCTTCGCATCTGAAGATGACACCCGCCTCGTCGCCGAATTGCGCGAAGTCACCATGGACCGCGACGTGGACATCGATGTCGACCTGGCGGAGGTCGCCGATATGGTCGGCTCGCATCCGACGCTGGCCCGGGCGATGGTGAATCTGCACCGGCGTTATCGCCTGACCACTACACAGTTGGCCGCCGCGACCGAGGACAGGTACTCCGACGGCAGCGGCAGCGGAGCGATCACGATGCCCCACGAGGAAGTGCGCGACTACTTCTATCAGCGGCAGAACTACCTGCACGAACTCGACGCCGCCGCCGAGGATCTCACCATTCGCATGCGCATGCACCGCGCCGAGTTGGCCCGCGAGCTGTCCGACCGGCTGACCAGGGTGCACGGTGTGCACATCGTGCGGCGAATCGACCTCGGCGACACGGTGTTGCACCGCTTCGACCCCGCATCCAAGACCCTCGAGATCAGCGGACACCTCTCCTCCGGACAGACGGTGTTCAAGATGGCCGCCGAGCTGGCCTACCTGGAGTTCGGCGAACTGATCGACAAACTGGTCGCCGAGGGCAAGTTCACCAGCGAGGAGTCGGCTACCCTGGCCCGGCTCGGGTTGGCCAACTACTTCGCGGCCGCAACGGTGTTGCCGTATCGCCAATTTCACGATGTCGCGGAGAACTTCCGCTACGACGTCGAGCGGCTTTCGGCGTTCTACTCCGTCAGCTTCGAAACCATCGCGCACCGGCTGTCGACCCTGCAGCGGCCGTCGATGCGTGGCGTGCCGTTGTCGTTCGTCCGCGTCGATCGCGCGGGCAACATGTCGAAGCGGCAGTCCGCCACCGGTTTTCACTTCTCGTCGTCAGGGGGTACCTGCCCGCTGTGGAACGTCTACGAGACGTTCGCCAACCCCGGCAAGATCCTGGTGCAGATCGCGCAGATGCCCGACGGGCGCAACTATATGTGGGTGGCACGCACAGTGGAGCGCCGCGCATCGCGCTATGGTCAGCCTGGTAAGACGTTCGCGATCGGCCTGGGCTGCGAACTCCGGCACGCTCACCGGTTGGTCTATTCGGAGGGACTCGACTTGTCGGGTGACAATGCGACGCCGATCGGCGCCGGCTGCCGGGTCTGTGAGCGCGACAACTGCCCGCAGCGGGCGTTCCCCGCGCTTGGCCGTGCGCTCGACCTCAACGAGCACCGCAGCACGGTGTCGCCATACTTAGTGCAGCAGTTGTGACGAACGCTCGCGTGAGGAACCGACAGATATGAGCGCCCCCGCACGCATCCCGCCTGGGGGCTTCAAGGAACTCGGGCCGCTCAACTGGGCGATCGCCAAGCTCGGGGCCCGTGGCATCCGCGCGCCGAAATTCCATCTGTTCAATGTGCTCGGGCAGCACAAGCTGTTGTTCCTCGCGTGGCTGCCGTTCTCGGGTTATCTGCTGTATGCGGGCAAGCTCTCGCGAAGCGACGCCGAACTGGTGATCCTGCGGGTTGGGCACCTGCGCGACTGTGAGTATGAACTGCAGCAGCACCGCAGGCTGGCAAGGAGCCGCGGCGTCGATGCCGACCTGCAGGCCAGCATCTTCGAGGGACCGGATGCCGAAGGCCTCACCGAGCGGCAGCGGGTGCTGATCACCGCAACGGACGAATTCGTCATCACCCGCTCGATGTCACCCGAAACCTGGGCGGCCCTTTCGGGCGTATTGACGCGGCCGCAACTCATCGAATTCTGCACTCTTGCAGGCCAATACGATGCGCTTGCGGCCACTATGGCGACGCTGAAGATCCCGCTCGATTTCCCTGACTAATTTGGGGAACAATCCGCTTCCTGACTGCGTTTGGCGATTTAGCAGACCTGATTAGGAAGGGGTATGTCGCATGGCCACTGACTACGACGCTCCCCGCGTCACCGAGGCCGACGCCGACGAGTCGCTGGAGGAGCTGACCACCCGCCGCAAGAACGACGCGGCGACCGCGGTGATCGACGTCGACGACGGCGACGCGGGCGATTCGTTCGACCTGCCCGACGCCGACCTGACCGGTGAGGAACTCTCGGTCCGCGTGGTGCCCAAGCAGGCTGACGAATTCGTCTGCTCTAGCTGCTTCCTGGTGCAACACCACAGCCGGTTGGCACTGCGCAAGGACGGCCAGCAGTTCTGCACCGAGTGCGTCTGATCTTGTATCTTCCGCGATACCGCTAGCAGCCAGGCCCGTCTGGCTACGGAAGCAGCGGAGGAGCTTCGACCTCACCGAACGGCCCGGGCTCCGCTGGGGGAGGCACCTCGGCAGGCGGCGGCACCGCGACGTCGTTCATTGGAGCGACCGCAGGTTGGTCGGGCGGCGGTGCGACGTCGGGAGCCTGGCATGCGAGAACAGGCTGCGGAGTCATCGACAGCATGAACGGATCACAGTCGTCGGCGTGGGCATTGGCCGCCAGACCGAACGCACACCCGGCCAGGACTGCACCGGCAAAAGAGATTCCGGCGTACTTCGATGCTGCCACGTTGCTTCCTCCAAGGTCGTCTGCGGTGCAGCAGACGATACCCCCGACCGCTAGCGTGCACACACCGTCCACAACTCGTGCGCGGCTGACAGCTGATGTGCCACCTCCGCTGAATCGGCCTGATAGCAGGCGTGCTCAAGTCGACGTCCTACTGCGGGGTCTCGCAACCGGTCGAGAACCGTTGCCTTGGAAACGGATTGGAATGGCTGCGTCGTGGTGAACACGGCGTCGATGAGATCGGCGAGGTGCCTCGCGGCTGGCAACGAATCAGCGGTCAGCAGCGAGTCCAGGTGCGCGGTCAGCGGCAGATCACACCAGTCGAGGAAGTCGAGCGCCGACGGGCAGTCGGAGAAGTAGCCCAGCGCGGGCGGATAACCGTCCAGAACTTCGGCCCACACGGCCTCGGCAAGCTCACGGACCGCCGCCACTTCCCCAGGCTGCCAGGCAGGCAATCGGTCCTTCATATCCGCGAGCCGAAAGTCGAACACCGGAGTTGGGGTGTGCAGCATCAACTCCAGCAAGCGGGGGAAGAAGTGCCGCAACCCGTCGTCGTCGAGGGACATCACATGAATGGCCACGAGCTGTGGCAATGACAACAACCGCAACGGTGTTGCGCGGACGTCCTTGGTCGACCATTCCGGTCCGCATTGCTCACACACCCAGAAATCCGACGGACACGCGTACCCGGCGAACCGCTCATACACGCGCTCAACGGCGTCAACGAGTTCGGTCATCGCCCGACTACAGGTACGTCACGCCGAGCACAGTCAGAGATAACAGCACCGGGGACACCGGCAGCGCCCACAAGAACGCAGCCCATATCTCCGATTTACGTCGATACAACCGCAAACCGAGCGCGGCGGCGATGGCTCCCAACACGATCGACACCCCGGCGACAACCAGCACCCACATGTTGATGCTGCTCGTCGCGATCGCAATGGAAATCCCCGCCAGCCACAGAATGTGGCCGACCACCAATCCGCCGATCGCGGCGACCCAGATCGCTCTCAAAAGTTGATCATGTGGCCGATGAGTCCATGGAAGCACTCCTGCAGCGCTTCGGACATCGTCGGGTGGCTGTGGACGTTTCGGGCCAGCTCGGTAGCGGTCAGGTCCCATTTCTGTGCAAGGGTCAGCTCGGGCAGCAGCTCGGACACGTCGTGGCCGATGAGA
>NZ_QJJU01000005.1 GCF_003201655.1 Mycolicibacterium moriokaense | reverse complement strand
GAACAACTCGGCCATCACCGCCGTCTTGCGCGCACACGCCGCGTTCTCCGTCCGCGACCAGCCCGCGGCAGCATCGACCAACGCCGCGTCATCCAACGCAGTCAGACCGCCAATCTCCGGCAACGAACCATCGAACATATGAGCGAAACTACGTACTGCCCCCGACCAAGACACCCTCGACCACCGACCTGGACCCCAACCTGCGGATGAAATACGAACTGTGGACAACTGCGGCTAGCGGCCGCGGCGCAACCAGCGACTTAGGCGTCCGCCGCTCTCTTCCGACGGAGCGACCGGTTCAGGTTTCGCCTCGGGTTCGGGAGTTGCCTCGAGAACTCCCGTGGTGGGTTCCACCTCACCGGCGGAATCGGCTTCCTCAACCACCGCTTCCGCTTCTTCGGCAGCTTCTGCTTCGGAAGGTTCGCCTTCGTCGGCCCCTACCGCCGCTTCGGCATCCTCGGTCTCCGGCTCATCGGACTCAGAGTCATCATCCGACTCGGCGTCGGCGTCCGGCTCTTCGGCTTCGGCGGATTCCGCCGCTGGCTCCGGTTCGGCCTCTACCTCTTCGGGCTCGGCTTCGTCCTCAGCCTCTGGCTCGGCAGCTTCATCATCGGCCTCGGCATCTTCGGCCTCGCCCTCCGCTTCCGGTTCCTCGACCTCTGGCTCTTCGGCCTTATCCTCAGCGTCCGGCCCTTCGGCTTCGGCGGATTCCGCGGATTTCGCGGCCGGCTCCGGTTCGGCCTCTACCTCTTCGGTCTCACCTTCGGTCTCTGGCGATTTGGCTTCGTCCTCGTCCTCTGGCTCTTCGGCGTCCGATTCCTCGGCTTCTTCGTCCTCGGCCTCGTCCTCGGCCTCGTCCTCGGCCTCCGCCTCAGTCTCTGGCTCGTCAGCCTCTAGCGCTTCGGCTTCGTCCTCAGCCTCTGGTTCGTCACCATCCGGTTCCGGTTCGGCCTCTACCTCTTCGGTCTCACCTTCGGCCTCTGGCGCTTCGGCTTCGTCCTCAGCCTCAGTCTCTGGCTCGTCAGCTTTCGGCTCCTCGGCCTCAGCGTCCGGTTCCTCGGCCTCGGCTTCCGGCTCCACAGCTTCCTGTTCAGCCTCGGCCTGATGCTCGTCACCGCCAACTGCCTTGGCGTCCTCGTCGTCCGCCTCACCAGCGACCCTGGCAGCGGCGACAACTCCTGTCGTCGCGGCCACGGCCGTCAACTCCTTGGCGAACGCCTCGACCGTGTCTTCTTCCTCGTCTACCTGCTCCGGCTTGCGTGCAAGGGATGCAGGATCCTCCCGGCCCTTCGGCGCGACCATGATGTACACCACCGCACCGATGAACACGAACGTCGACGTGAACGAATTGACCCGTATGCCCGCGATATGTGTGGCGACATCGCTGCGCATCAGCTCCACCCAGAACCGGCCAAGGCAGTAGCCCGCGACATACATTGCGAACAGCCGGCCGTGACCTATCTTGAATCGCTTGTCGATCCATATCAGGGCGGCGAAAATCAAGACATTCCACAGCAATTCGTACAGGAACGTCGGATGGACAACCTCGACCAACTGGCCCGTCGAGACGCCGTTCAGCGAGTCGAGCGCACCGTTGACGTCGCGACGTTCAAAGATCTCCAAGCCCCACGGCAGCGTCGTCGGTCGTCCGTACAACTCCTGGTTGAAATAGTTGCCCAACCGGCCAATCGCCTGCGCCAGAACGATTCCCGGGGCGATCGCGTCGCCGAACGCGGGCAGCGGAATGCCGTGCTGGCGACACCCTATCCACGCGCCGACTCCGCCAAGCGCTACCGCGCCCCAGATGCCAAGGCCGCCGTCCCAGATTCGCAGCGCCCCGGCCACTCCCGCCCCGTCGTCACCGAAGTAGGTCCGCCAGTCCGTCATGACGTGATAGAGCCGGCCACCGACCAAACCGAACGGCACCGCCCACAGTGCGATGTCATAAATGACACCGCGCTGGCCGCCACGGGCCTCCCATCGCCGGTCGCCGAGCACCAGTGCCGCCACGATGCCCACGATGATGAACAGCGCGTATGCGCGGAGCGGTATCGGGCCCAGATGCCAAACGCCTTGCGAGGGACTGGGAATGTAAGCCAGAACTGTCGTTGTCACGCAGTAATCCTCTGCCGCACACCGTCTGCGAGTTCCGCGGTCAACGACCGCACCGCCGGAATACCGTCCTTCAACGCCGATACCAGCGCCGACCCCACAATCACCCCGTCAGCGTAGGCGCCGATCTGCGCTGCCTGCTCACGCGACCGAACGCCCAGCCCGACACCGACCGGAATGTCAGACACCGCCTTCACCCGGCTCACCAGTTCGGGCGCCGCCACCGACACCGCATCCCGAGCCCCCGTCACTCCCATTGTCGAAGCGGCGTAGACGAATCCGCGTGAGGCTTTGACCGTCGCCGCAAGACGCTCCGGTGTCGATGACGGTGCCACCAGAAAGATCCGGTCCAGATCGTGCGCTTCCGATACCGCCAGCCATTCCGATGCCTCATCCGGAATCAGGTCAGGCGTGATCATCCCGAGCCCACCCGCGGAGGCGAGATCACGCGCGAACGCGTCGACACCCCAACGCAACACCGGGTTCCAATATGTCATCACTACCGCCCGGCCGCCGGCCTTGCTGATCGCCTCGACCGCCGCCAACGCATCACGCACCCGCACCCCGCCTTGGAGTGCCGCCTCGGCCGCCGCGGCAATAACCGGGCCGTCCATCCCCGGATCCGAGTACGCGATGCCGACCTCGATGATGTCGCATCCGGATTCGACCATCGCAGTCATCGCCGAAATCGACGTCGGCACATCGGGGAAACCGGTCGGCAGGTAACCGATCAACGCCGAACGGCCCTCCGTGCGGCACCCGTCGAACAACGAAGCAAGCCGGCTCATGATGCACCGTCCAACAGGTTGAACCACTTGGCGGCCGTCTCGACATCCTTGTCTCCGCGGCCCGACATGTTCAGCACGATGATCGACCCACGGCCCAACTCGACGCCAAGCTTCAAAGCCCCTGCGACCGCGTGCGCGGACTCGATCGCGGGGATGATGCCCTCTGTCTTGCACAACAGCGAGAAGGCATCCATCGCCTCGGTGTCAGTGATCGGGCAGTACTGCGCACGGCCGGTGTCCTTCAGGAAGGCGTGCTCGGGGCCGACCCCCGGGTAGTCCAAACCCGCTGAGATCGAATGTGATTCGATGGTCTGCCCGTCCTCGTCCTGCAGCAGATACGAGAACGATCCCTGAAACGCACCTGGCGAGCCACCGGTGAACGTCGCCGCGTGACGTCCGGTTTCGACACCGTCACCAGCGGCCTCGTAGCCGACCAGTCGGACTTCAGGATCGTCGATGAAGGCGTGGAAGATACCGATCGCGTTCGACCCGCCGCCGACGCATGCCGTAACCGCGTCAGGCAACCGCCCTGCCTGATCGACAATCTGCACTCGTGTTTCCAGCCCGATCACGCGCTGAAAGTCGCGCACCATCGTCGGGAACGGATGCGGGCCCGCGGCAGTGCCGAAGCAGTAGTAAGTGTTGTCCGCGTTGGTGACCCAGTCACGGAACGCCTCGTTGATCGCGTCCTTCAGGGTCTTGGAACCGGCCTCGACCGATACCACCCGCGCCCCGAGCAGTCGCATCCGCGCCACGTTCAGCGCCTGCCGCGCGGTGTCGACGGCGCCCATGTAGACGACACACTCGAGTCCAAGCAGTGCGCACGCCGTCGCGGTGGCCACCCCGTGCTGTCCGGCGCCGGTCTCGGCGATCACCCGCTGCTTGCCCATCTGGCGCGCAAGCAGCGCCTGACCCAGCACATTGTTGATCTTGTGAGATCCGGTGTGGTTGAGGTCTTCTCGCTTCAGGAAGATCCTCGCGCCACCGGCATGGTCACTGAGTCGCCGCGCTTCGTAAAGGGGCGACGGCCTGCCACTGTAGTGCCGTTGCAGCCGGTCGAGTTCGTCGAGGAAAGCCTGGTCGCCGCGGGCCTTTTCATACGCGGCGGTGACTTCCTCGATGACGGCCATCAGTGCCTCGGGGACGAATCGTCCTCCATACACACCGAAATGGCCACCCGGATCGGGATCATGGACGGTGGGTTCTGCCACGGCCGCGCTGGAACGCGGCAGCTCCGGGCCGGCGAGATCCGCCACTTGTCAGCGTGCTGGTTTGGGGCACGACGGGTGCGTGCCTGCGGTGACCAAATCGGCTACGGCGCTGCGGGGGTCACCACTGGTGACCAGTCCCTCGCCGACGAGCACCGCATCGGCACCCGCCCCGGCGTACGCAAGCAGATCGGCGGTGCCGCGTATCCCCGACTCGGCGACGCGAATGACATTGCTCGGCAACCCCGGTGCGATGCGCGCGAAGCAATCCCGATCGACGTCAAGCGTCTTGAGGTCGCGCGCATTGACGCCGATGACCTTCGCGCCCGCCTGCAACGCGCGGTCGGCCTCTTCCTCGGTGTGCACCTCGACGAGCGCCGCCATACCCAGCGACTCGGTGCGTTCGAGCATCGACTCCAACACCGGCTGCTCCAGCGCGGCGACGATCAGCAGCAGCATGTCGGCGCCGTGCGCACGGGCTTCGTGAATCTGATACGGCCGGACGATAAAGTCCTTGCGCAACACCGGAATTGATACCGTCGCGCGCACCGCATCCAGGTCGTCGAGCGAGCCGTTGAACCGGCGCTGCTCGGTCAGCACGCTGATGATGCGCGCTCCGCCGTCCTCGTATGCGCGGGCCAGTTTGGCCGGATCGGCGATCGATGCCAGCTCACCGCGGGACGGGCTCGCCCGCTTCACTTCCGCGATGACGCCGATACCCGGTTCGCGCAGCGCGGCCATCACGTTCAGCGGCGGCGGCGCGTCCTTCGCCATCTCCTTGATCTCGGCGAGGGGAATGACAGCCTCACGAGCGGCAACGTCGGCGCGGACTCCCTCGATGATGGAGTCGAGCACGGTCACCGAACTCATACCCGTCGCCGTCCTTCCTGTGAGCGCGGTTGATCTTCATCGAAGGGTAGCCGCCACCACAGCACGATCGATCACCGACCCTTGTTGTCCGGATCGGTCGGGTCCCGCCCCTCGTCAAGGGCGTCCCAGATCACCCGCTCGGACGTATCAGCGTCGTCCTGAGGCGACTGTGCCGATTTGCGGCGCTCGTATCGGTCGACCTCCGGCCGCGGTTTTGCGACCGACCGCAAGAGCAGCGCCGCACCCACGAGAGTGCCCATCGCGGCCACCAACGTGAGTATGGCGCCACCGTAGTGCCGCTGAGTACCCACCAGATCGGCTGCCGGCACCCCGGCAAGGTGAACGGCGCGCACTGCGACGTCGCGGATCACCCACAGGCTGATCGCGAGGTAACCCATCACAGCGCTCAATGCAGCGATGACCACGGCAAGCACTCCCAGTCGCCAGCCGCGCAGCGCAATCGGAGCGATGGCCGCAACCAACAGGATGGCCGCCAGCGGTACGAGCGCCGTCGACCACGTGCCGCCGGTCAATGCCGAGGCCTTGGGCTGGCCGAGCCCGTCGAACGACTGCACGTCGACCCACACCATTCGCGACGCGCCCCACAGCGCGGCGGCGGACAGCACCAGCAGCAGCGGCGCAAAACGGATCACGGGTCGGTCAGCGTTTCCGCAGCGGCGATCGCGTTCAGGACCGCCTTGGCCTTGTTCGCCGCCTCGTTGTACTCGTACGGCCCGTTGGAATCGGCCACGACTCCCCCGCCTGCCTGCACATATGCCGTGCCACCCCGCATCAGCGCGGTGCGGATGGCGATCGCGAAGTCGGCGTTGCCTGCGAAATCCAGATAGCCGAGCACCCCGCCGTAGAGGCCGCGGCGGGTCTTCTCGACCTCCTCGATCAGCTCCATCGCCCGCACCTTCGGCGCGCCCGACAGCGTGCCCGCGGGGAAGCACGCGGTGACGGCGTCCAGCGCCGTCTTGCCGTCGGCGAGCAACCCCGTCACCGTCGACACCAAGTGCATGACGTGGCTATAGCGCTCGATGTGGCTGTAGTCCTCGACCCGCACCGTGCCCGGCTGGCATACCCGGCCGAGGTCGTTGCGCCCGAGGTCGACCAGCATCAGGTGCTCGGCGCGCTCCTTCTCGTCCTCGGCAAGCTCCTTCTCGAGCAGCAGGTCCTCTTCCTCGGTCTGCCCGCGCCACCGAGTGCCCGCGATCGGATGTGTCGTCGCCCTGCCATCCTTGACCGTGACCAGTGCCTCCGGGCTGGATCCGACTATCGAAAAGTCCAGTCCGCCCGCGTCATTGGGCACGTTCAGCAGATACATGTACGGACTGGGGTTGGTCGCCCGCAACATCCGGTACACGTCGAGCGGGTCGGCGGCGGTATCCATCTCGAACCGCTGCGACGGCACCACCTGGAACGCCTCGCCCGCCTCGATGTCGCCGACGAGTTTTTCGACGATCGCCCCGTACTCCTCGACCGTGCGCTGCGCGCGATGCAGCGGCTCGGGACGGCTGAACGTGGCCACCGTCGACGGCAGATGCTCACTCAGCGCCGCAGTCATCACGTCCAACCGGGCGACGGCGTCGTCGTACGCCCAGTCGACGCGCTCGTCGGTGCCGTTCCAGTTCACCGCGTTGGCGATCAGCGTGATGGTGCCCTCGTGGTGATCGACGGCGGCGATATCGGTGGCCAGCAGCAGCAGCATGTCGGGCAGCCCGAGGTCGTCAACCGCAAGCTCAGGCAGCCGCTCCAGCCGTCGCACCATGTCGTACGCGAAGAACCCGACAAGGCCACTGGACAGCGGCGGCAGGCCTGCCACCGGCTCGGTCTTCAGCAGCTCGAGCGTCGCACGCAGCGCCTGCAGCGGCTCGCCGCCGCGCGGTGCGTCCCGCGGCGTGACACCAAGCCACACCGCCTCGCCGTCGCGCACCGTCAACGCGGAAGGCGCGCCAGCGCCGATGAACGACCACCGCGACCACGAGCGGCCATTCTCGGCCGACTCCAGCAAGAACGTCCCTGGCCGGTTTGCGGCAAGTTTGCGGTACGCCGACAGCGGGGTCTCACTGTCGGCCAGCACCTTGCGGGTCACCGGCACCACGCGGTGCCCGGCGGCCAGCGCCCGGAAGTCCTCGCGCGACGTGGTTATCGCGAGGTTGGCAGTGGTTTGCACCAGGCAATCCTCCCAGACTGTTCCAAATCGGCCGGCGTAGCGTGACACCCATGAAACGTGGTGACCAGGTAGCCGAGTTCGAACTGCCGGACCAAAAGGGCACTGTGCGAAGCCTCACAGAGCTTCTGGCCGGCGGCCCGATCGTGTTGTTCTTCTATCCCGCGGCCATGACGTACGGGTGCACCAAAGAGGCATGCCACTTCCGAGACCTGGCATCGGAGTTCGCCGCCGTCGGTGCGAACCGCGTCGGCATCAGCACCGATGCCGTTGAGAAGCAGGCGAAGTTCGCCGACAAGGAAAGCTTCGACTACCCGCTGTTGTCGGACTCCGATGGCACCGTCGCGACGCAGTTCGGCGTCAAACGCGGGTTGCTAGGAAAGCTCATGCCCGTCAAGCGCACGACGTTCGTCATCGACACCGACCGCACGGTGCTCGAGGTGATCGCCAGTGAGGTCAGCATGGACACCCACGCCGACAAGGCACTGGAGGTGCTGCGCGAGCGGCAATCGGCGTGACGCCGGTTCTGGAACTCGCCGATGTGACGTTTCGTCGCGACGGCAAGCAGATCATCGACGGCATCTCGCTGACCGTGCAGGCCGGCGAGCACTGGGCGCTGCTGGGCCCCAACGGCGCCGGTAAGAGTTCGTTGCTCGGCTTCTGCGCCGCGGTCACGTTTCCCACTTCGGGGACCGTTCGCATCCTCGGCGAGCAGATGGGTCGCGTCGACCTGGCGCGGCTGCGTCATTCGATCGGCCACGTGAATCCGCGGCATCGCCTGCAGTACCCGTTGACCGTGCGTGAAGTGGTGCTCACTGGCATCACCGCCACCATCGACATCCCCAACCGCTGGACGCCAACGGCCGACGAACTCCGCCGCGCGGACGACATGATCGAAACGGTCGGCCTCTCCCGCAGGGCGACCGATGTCTGGCCCACTCTTTCGCAGGGTGAGCGCGGCCGCAGTCTCATTGCGCGCGCATTGATTTCGGGCCCTCGGCTGTTGCTGCTCGACGAGCCAACCACGGGTCTCGACGTCGCCGCGCGTGAACAGCTGCTGGAAACCATCGACACGCTCGACGAGACCCATCCGGAGGTGGCCTCGATTCTGGTCACTCATCACCTCGAGGAGCTGCCGACCACCACGACTCACGCGCTGCTCATCGCGGAGGGCCGCACCGTCGCTGCAGGGCCTGCACGCCAAACCGTAACGACCGACAACGTCACGGCCGCGTTCGCACACCCCGTTGAAGTCCGCTACGACGACGGCCGGTGGATCGCGCGCACCAAGGCCACCCGCATCGACGTCTAATCAGGAATGCCGAGGGTGCCCGCGGTGAAACATGATGTGCGCCCGCCATCGACGACCATGTTGGCTCCGGTGATGTAGCCGGCCTCGTCCGACAACAGGAACGCGACGGCCGCGGCGATGTCTCCGGGCTGCCCGAAACGGCCGACCGGAATCGTCGACTCGTTCTCGGCGCGCTCCCTCGCGGGGTCGGGTGCAGCAGCGAATTCGGCCAGCAGCATTGGCGTCTCAGTGGTGCCCGGGGAGATGCTGTTCACCCGGATTCCGTGACCGGCCAGCTCCGCCGCGAGGGCACGCGTCATCGCCAGCACGCCGCCTTTCGTCGCTGTGTAGCCGACATATCCCTGTTGGCCGAGCAGACCGAGCTCCGACCCGGTCAGCACGATGGCGCCGCGGCCGAGCGGAATCATCCGCCTGGCGGCCTCCCGTACGACGTAGAAGCTGCCGGACAGGTTCACGTCCAGCTGCCGCAGCCAGTCGTCGTCGTCCAGCGAAACAGCGGGGCCGACGATCGAGATGCCTGCATTGCTGAAGACTGCCGACACGGGGCCAAGGGTCTCGGCGTGATCGAACGCCGCGGCCACTTGGTTGGAATCCGCTACGTCGGCCGGCGCGACGAGCGCAGCGGATCCGCTGGCGCGACACTCTTCTGCCGCCGCCTCCAGGTCGTCGCCGGGCAGTGCCACGAGTGCGACGGCCGCGCCCTCCTGTGCCAGTCGAAGCGCGGTGGCGCGGCCGATTCCGGAGCTCGCGCCGGTGACGAGGGCGACGCGATCGGCAAAGCGGGGCATCGTCACAGTCTGCAAGAGGATCAGGTTCACAGCAGGCTAAGGCCGCCAACTTAACCGGGACACAGTCGACGGCCCTAGCGTAAGTAGATGACTTACGTCAGGTGCATCGCCACAGCGGCAGTCCTCGCGTTGGGTATATTCGTCGCCGCGATCCCGCCCGCATCAATGGAGGCGCGCGCTCATGCGGCGCCACCGCCAGGTGGTCCGGCAGTCGGTCCGAGCGACGACGATTCCGACGACGCCGACTCCGACTCCGATGACGACGACTCCGAGCTGCTTGCCCAAGAGCAAGAAGACGAAGAGTGGCAACAGCAGCAGGACGAGGACAATGAACAGGCCCAGCAGCAGCTTCAGGACTCACTTCAGCAGATGGAGCAATCCGAGCAGGAAGCCGAACAGCAAAACGAGGCGGCCGAACAACAGACACAACTGGACGAGCAATTAGCCGAGCAACCCGGGAACTAACGCGCCTACAAGTACGTCCGTAGGTGATCCGTCACGCCGCGCCGAAAGTCCTGCATCGACCGGGCTTTCGGCGCGAGGCCGTCCGCGCCGTGATACATGCCCGGCACGGTGACGAGTTCGCACGGGACTCCGCTGGCTCTTAGCTTCTCGGCGTAGTCGACGTCCTCGTCGTAGAACAGGTCGAGATCGCCCACGCCCACCCATGCCGGTGGCAGTCCGGTCAGATCGGTACGCCGGGCGGGCGCCGCGTACTCGGGAGCGTCCGACATCCGCGGCTCACGGCCGAGATACGACGTCCATCCGAACCGATTGTTCGCCGGTGTCCACAGAAAGCGACCGCGGCCTGCGTGGTCGTCCCGCAGCACGGCCCGGTCGTCGATCATCGGGTACACCAGCACCTGCGCGCGCAGCGGGATGCCCTCGTCATGACTGCGCTGCGCGACGGCGGCCGCCAGCCCCCCGCCTGCGCTCGCTCCCATCACGGCGATGCGGTCGGAGTCGATGCCGAGCTCCTCTGCGTGTGCGCGCATCCAGTCCAGGGTCGTCATGCAGTCGTCGAGCGCAGCAGGAAACGGATGCTCTGGCGCCAGCCGATAGTCCGGTGACACCGTCACGACGCCGAGATCGCGCACGAGACGGCCTGTCCCGAACGCCTCCATTTGCGGCGAACCCAGGATGTAGCCGCCCCCGTGAATCGACAACACGCCAGGTCGTGCGCTTTGGCCGTCGACGGGTGTGGTGACCAGCACCGGGATGGCGCTGTCACCGACGTATCGCTTGGTCACCGTGACGCCACGGCCCGACGGCGTACGAACCCGAGACTGCAGGCGGTACAGCGGCAGGTTCTGCCTGCTGATTGTGCCTGAGACAAACGGCAACACCGGGTTGCGCATATCCGCAGGGACGGCTGCCATGGCGTCCCGCATCGTCAGATACCGGCGCGCCGCCAGTGCGGCCGCCCCCAAAATGGCAACTGCTGCAAGCTTCTTCACGCAGGCAGCTTAATCCTCCGGAGCAAGCAGTAGGTCGGCGTCGAAGCAAGTGTGGTCGCCGGTGTGGCAGGCCGCGCCGACCTGGTCGACCTCGAGCAGCACCGTGTCGCCGTCGCAGTCCAGCCGCACCGAGTGCACGTATTGGGTGTGGCCCGAGGTCTCCCCCTTGACCCAGTGCTGCTGCCGCGAGCGCGAGTAGTAGGTGGCCTTGCGGGTTTCCAGCGTGCGGGCCAGCGCGATGTCGTCCATCCACGCCACCATCAGGACCTGCCCCGTGCCGCGCTCCTGCGCGACCGCCGTGAATAGCCCGTTGGCGTCACGTTTCAGCCGCGACGCGATGCCTGCGTCAAGCGTCATTGCCGCACCACGATCCCTTCTGCCGCCATCGCCGCCTTGACCTCGCCGATGGTCAGTTCGCGGAAGTGGAACACGCTGGCGGCAAGTACGGCGTCGGCACCTGCAACAACGGCTGGCGCGAAATGTTCCACCGCCCCTGCCCCGCCACTGGCGATCACCGGGACGGACACCGCGCCACGGACCGCACGCAGCATCTTCAGGTCGAAACCGGCCTTCGTGCCGTCATAGTCCATGGAGTTCAGCAAGATCTCTCCGACGCCGAGTTCGGCTCCGCGGGTGGCCCATTCGATGGCGTCGATCCCCGTGCCACGGCGGCCGCCGTGTGTGGTGACCTCCCAGCCCGACGGAGTCGGCGGCTCGCCCTGCGGGACGGTGCGGGCGTCGACCGACAACACGATGCATTGCGACCCGAACTGACGGGACAATTCCGCGAGCAGTTCCGGGCGCGCGATCGCAGCGGTGTTGACCGCCACCTTGTCGGCACCCGCCCGCAACAGCACGTCGACATCCGCCACCGACCGCACCCCGCCGCCGACGGTGAGTGGGATGAACACCTGCTCGGCGGTGCGTTTGACGACGTCAAGCATCGTGGCTCGGCCCGACGACGATGCGGTGACGTCCAGGAACGTCAGCTCGTCTGCGCCCTCCGCATCGTAGGCGGCGGCCAACTCGACGGGATCGCCTGCGTCGCGCAGGTTCTCGAAGTTGACGCCCTTGACCACGCGGCCGTCGTCGACGTCAAGGCACGGGATGATGCGTACTGCGAGATCTCTGGGGTCCATCAGTAGTCTCCCGGATCACCGACGGCGTTCAGCAGCTCCAGGAGCTCGTCGTGCACGCCGGGCGCAGCGACCAGCGCCGAGCGCGACTTGGTGGTCCACGCACTGCCGTCCAAGTTCGTCACGATGCCTCCAGCGGCCCGCACCAGAGCAACGCCTGCCGCATGATCCCACACATGCGCCCCGAAACTCATTGCCCCGCCGAGTATTCCGGAGGCGGTGTACGCCAGGTCGATGCCAGTGGCGCCGTGCATTCGCATCCGCGAGCACTTCCGGCTCAGGTTTTCGATCACCGCCAGCCGGTAGCGACCCGGTACCGTGCCGCGGGAGTCGACGTTGAATGTGCTGACCCCGACGATCGACTCGGCCAACTTTCCCGGTGCCAACTGAGGTTGCTCGACGCCGTTGCTGCGCAAGGTTTGCCCGACTATCCCGGTGAACCGCTCCCCGGTGAACGGCACCCAGGTCAGGCCCGCCACCGGCTCACCGTCGCGCACCAGACCAAGCAGGATCGCCGCCATCGGTGAACCCGCGGCGTAGTTGAACGTGCCGTCGATCGGATCGAGCACCCACACCAGCGGCGAATCGACATCAGCGCCGCCGAATTCCTCGCCGTGCACCTCGATTCCGGTTTCGGCGTTGAGCGCCTCGACCACCTGCCGTTCGATGGCCAGGTCGACCTCGGTGGCGAAGTCGTTGCCCTTCTTCTGAACCGCCGAGTCGGCGCGGTGTCCTGCGACGAAGGGCTTGGCAGCGGCATCCAGGATTGCGGCGGCCCGTGCGACAAGGGCCTCGAGGTCGGACTCGTCCAGCGCCATCGAGGTCCTACTGCGCCACCGCGGCAAGCGCCTGCGGCAACGTGAATCGGCCGGCGTACAACGCCTTTCCGACGATGGCACCTTCGACGCCGCGTTCGACCAGTGTGGCGATGGCGCGAAGGTCGTCGACGCTTGAGACTCCGCCCGACGCGATCACAGGAGCGTCGGTTTGCTCGGTGACCTTGGTGAGCAGCTCGAGGTTGGGACCGTTCAGCGTTCCGTCCTTGGTGACGTCGGTGACGACGAAACGCGAACATCCTTCGCGGTCAAGGCGTTCCAGCACGTCCCAAAGGTCGCCGCCGTCGGTCTCCCAGCCGCGGCCTCGGAGGCGGTGCTCGCCGTCGACGATCTTCACATCCAGCCCGACGGCCACCTGATCGCCGTGCTCGGCGACGACCTTGGCGCACCACTGCGGGTTCTCGAGCGCCGCGGTGCCGAGGTTGACGCGGGCGCAGCCGGTCGCGAGAGCGGCCGCAAGCGAATCGTCATCGCGGATGCCGCCGGACAGCTCGACCGCGACGTCGAGCTTGCCGACCACCTCGGCGAGGAGTTCGCGGTTGGAGCCCCGACCGAATGCGGCGTCCAGGTCTACGAGGTGGATCCACTCGGCGCCGTCACGCTGCCAGGTCATCGCTGCGTCGAGCGCGGTGCCGTATTCGGTTTCGCTGCCCGCCTGCCCCTGCACGAGGCGCACCGCACGGCCGTCGACCACGTCTACCGCAGGGAGAAGTATCAATTTCACGGCGGTCAACCTAGCGCCCCGATCCAGTTAGCCAGCAACGCGGCACCGGCGTCGCCGCTCTTCTCCGGGTGGAACTGGGTGGCGGACAGAGGTCCGTCCTCGACCGCGGCAAGGAACGGCACGTGGTGGGTGGCCCACGTCAGCAGCGCGTCCGGATTGCCCTCCCACTGCTGGGCGGCATACGAGTGCACGAAGTAGAACCGGGTGTCTGCGTCGATACCCTTGAACAGCGTGGTGCCTGCGGCTGCATCGACGACGTTCCAGCCCATGTGCGGAATCACAGGGGCATCCAGCCGGACGACGGCGCCGGGCCACTGCCCGCACCCGGTGGTCTGCTGGCCGAACTCCACACCACGGGTGAACAGGATCTGCATGCCGACGCACACACCGAGGACCGGTCGTCCCGCCGCAACTCGATCGGCGATAATCCTGTCCCCGTTGATCTTTCGCAACCCAGTCATGCACGCCTCGAATGCACCGACGCCTGGCACCACGAGTCCGTCAGCGGTCATGGCCGCGTCTGCGTCGGCGGTCACCTCGACGTCGGCGCCAACCCGCTCAAGTGCCCGTTGCGCCGAACGTAGATTGCCGGAGCCGTAGTCGAGGACGACGACTTTCGCTGTCACAGGGTTCCTTTGGTGGACGGCACGCCGGTGACGCGCGGGTCGTACTCGACCGCCTGCCGCAGCGCGCGGGCGACGGCCTTGTACTGCGCCTCGGTGATGTGGTGCGGGTCGCGCCCATACAGCGTGCGCACGTGCAGCGCGATGCGCGCATTCATCGCGATGGTCTCGAAGACGTGCCGATTGATCACGGTGTGGTAGGGCACCTCTGAGCCCGCTATCGTGCTGTGCAGCATGTGATCCGGCTCGCCGGTGTGCACGCAGTACGGCCGGCCCGATACGTCGACGGCCGCGTGCGCGAGCGTCTCGTCCATCGGGATCCAAGCGTCACCGAACCGGCGGATGCCCTTCTTGTCCCCGAGTGCCTGGCCGAGCGCCTGGCCAAGCACGATCGCGGTGTCCTCGATGGTGTGGTGCCCCTCGATCTCGACGTCGCCCTTGGCGCGCACCGTCAGGTCGAAGCTGGCGTGACTGCCGAGGGAGGTCAGCATGTGGTCGTAGAACGGCACGCCCGTGTCGACGTCGACGACGCCGGTGCCGTCGAGGTCGAGCTCGACGACGATGTCGGATTCCTTGGTCTTGCGTTCGATCTTCGCGCGACGGTGTTTGCTCACTGTGCTCCTATTTCGGCGCTCGCTTTGAGCAGCGCGTCGTTCTCCTCGGCGAGCCCTGTGGTGGCGCGCAGATATCCGGGGATGCCGACGTCGCGGATGAGGATGCCCGCGTCGAGGTAGCGCTGCCACGTTGCAGGTGCGTCGGCGAATTCGCCGAACAGCACGAAGTTGGCGTCACTCGGGATGACCCGGAAACCCATGTCGGTCAACGCTTCTGTGACACGGTCGCGTTCGGCGATCAGCTTCGCGACGCTGCCGAGCGTGTCGTCGGCGTGGCGCAGCGCTGCACGGGCGGCCGCTTGGGTCACCGACGACAGGTGATATGGCAGACGCACCAGCAGCATCGCTTCGATGACCGCAGGCGCGGCGATGAGATAGCCGAGCCGGCCCCCGGCGAACGCGAACGCCTTGCTCATGGTGCGGGTGACGACGAGCTTGGTCGGATACTCGTCGATCAGCTCAACCGCACTTGGCTGAGACGAGAATTCGCCATATGCCTCGTCGAGAATCAGGATGCCTGCGGCCATCCCGTCGAGGAGCCTTCGCAGTTCGTCGAGCGAGACGCTCTGCCCCGAAGGGTTATTGGGGCTGGCGACGAACACGATGTCGGGTGTGTGCTGCTTGATCGCCTGCACTGCGACGTCGGTGTCGAGACCGAAGTCGTCTGCACGGTTGGCCACCAGCCACGCGGTCTGGGTGCCGTCGGAGATGATCGGGTGCATCGAATACGACGGCACGAACCCGATCGCGGTGCGGCCAGGACCACCGAACGCCTGCAACAGCTGCTGCAGGATCTCATTGGAACCGTTGGCGGCCCACAGGTTCTCGACGGACAGCGGCGTGCCCGTCTGCGCGCTCATATAGGCGGCCAGGTCGGTGCGCAGCGCAACCGCGTCGCGGTCGGGATACCTGTGCAGGTCGCCCGCAACCGACTGGACGGAGGCTGTCACGTCGTCCACCAGTGCCTGCGTGGGGGGATGCGGGTTCTCGTTGGTGTTGAGCCGCACCGGAACGTCCAATTGCGGGGCGCCGTAAGGCGATTTGCCTCGAAGGTCGTCGCGCAGCGGCAGCTCGGCCAGCGTCACCTTCTTGCCAACCGTCACCTTTCGAACCTCCGCCGCACCGCTTCGCCATGCGCGGGCAGGTTCTCGGCCTGTGACAACGTGATCACATAGCCGGATACGTCTTTCAGCGCGGCCTCGTCGTAGTCGATGACATGAATACCCTTGAGGAACGTCTGCACCGATAAGCCGCTGGAGTGCCGCGCGCAGCCCGCAGTGGGCAGCACGTGATTGGACCCCGCGCAGTAGTCGCCGAGGCTGACCGGTGAATAGGCGCCCACGAAAACCGCTCCCGCCGAACGGATTCGACCGGCCACCTCGCGCGCGTCGACGGTCTGGATCTCCAGATGTTCAGCGGCGTAGGCGTTGACTGTGCGCACCCCCTCGTTGAGGTCGTCGACGAGCACGACCGCCGACTGCTTGCCCGTCAGCGCGGCGGTCACGCGCTCGCGGTGCACCGTGGTCTCCAGCTGGTTGGCGAGTTCGCGGTCGGTGGCATCGGCCAGTTTCACGCTGTCGGTGACAAGCACACTGGCGGCCATCTCATCGTGCTCGGCCTGGCTGATCAGATCCGCTGCGACGTGCACCGGGTCAGCGGTGTGATCGGCGAGGATCGCGATCTCGGTGGGCCCGGCCTCGGCGTCGATGCCGACCTGCGAACGGCAGATCCGCTTCGCCGCCGTGACGTAGATGTTGCCCGGACCGGTGATCATGTCGACCGGCGCCAGTTCTGTGCCGTCGGTGTCGGTGCCGCCGTAGGCGAGCAGAGCGATGGACTGCGCACCGCCGACCGCCCACACCTCGTCGACGCCGAGTAGCGCCGCGGCGGCCAGGATCGTCGGGTGCGGCAGGCCGCCGAACTCGGCCTGCGGCGGGCTGGCGATCACCAGCGAGTCCACGCCCGCGGTCTGCGCGGGCACCACATTCATCACCACGCTGGACGGGTAGACGGCGTTGCCGCCCGGCACGTAGAGGCCCACGCGTTCGACGGGCACCCAGCGTTCGGTGACCGTCGCACCGGGCGCCAGCGTGGTCGTCGTATTGGTGCGCCGCTGATCGGCATGCACGGCACGGGCCCGGTCGATGGCCACCTGCAGTGCGGCGCGGACGTCACTCTCAAGAGCGGTCAGTGCGGCGTCCAGCTCGCCGACCGGTACACGGACCGTCGCTGGCCGAATACCGTCGAACGACTCGCCGTATTCGAGGGCGGCGTCAGCGCCCCGCTCGGCAACCGCGTCGACGATCGGGCGAACCTTGGGCACCACTGTGTCCACATCAACGCCACCCCGTGGCAGCGCAGCACGGAGCTGCGCCGCGCTCATGGCGCGGTTGCGCAGGTCGATGCGGGTCATCGTGATCGGGGCCATCGAGTCGATTGTCCCTGATCGCAGCCACCGAACAAAAATTGATTACGGCGCAACGGCTAGATTCATGGCCATGGCCGCTGGATCTCGAAAAGAGCACCCCAATAACGCGCCCGGTGTACCGATGGTGTTCCCGCCCCTGGTCGAGCGCCTTCAGATCAAATACTTCAACCCTCTGATGAGACCTTTCGCGCGCTATCTACCGACGTTCGCGGTCGTCAAACACCGCGGCCGCACGTCAGGCACCGAGTACGAGACGGTCGTCAACGCATTCCGCAAGGGCAACGTGCTGGCGATTGCGTTGGCTCACGGCAAGACGAACTGGGTGAAGAACGTGCTGGCTGCCGGCGAGGCCGACGTGCACCTGTTCCGCAAGGATGTCCACATCGTCAACCCACGGGTGTTGCCCGCGGGTACTGATGACCCTTCGCTGCCACGGTTCGTACGACGAGGCGCCAAGACCATGGGGGTCTTCGTCGCCGACATCGCCTGACCTCGAACGGCTAGATTCATGGCTATGTCCGCCGGATCTCGCAAAGAGCACCCAAACAACGCGCCAGGTGTACCGATGGTTTACCCGGTTGCAGTGGAGAACTTCCAGGTCAAGTACGTCAACCCGCTGATCAAGCCGGTGGCGAAGTTCCTGCCGGGAATGTCGACCATCACGCATCGCGGTCGCAAGTCGGGTAAGCCGTACAAAACCGTCGTCACGGCGTTCCGCAAGGGCAACACCATCGCGATCGCGCTGGGCCACGGCAAGACCGACTGGGTGAAGAACGTGGTGGCAGCGGGCGAGGCCGATCTGCGCTTCATCCGGAAAGACGTGCACCTCGTCAACCCGCGGATCCTTCCTGCGGGCAGCGGTGCCGACGGGTTGCCGTTCATGGCGCGGGTGCAGGCCAGCCGGATGGCCATCTTCGTCGCCGATATCGCTTGACCCCGCTGACAGACTGACCCCGTGGCGTGGGAAGTCTGGCTGACGTTCTTCGGTGCGGCGATCGCGATCAGCGTGTCACCGGGAGCAGGCGCCATCCAATCGATGGCGACGGGCCTGACACATGGCGTGCGGCGCGGCTACTGGAGCATACTCGGCCTCGAAGTGGGCCTGATGCTGCAGCTCGCATTGGTCGCGATCGGGCTGGGTGCGCTCGTCGCGAACTCGATCCTTGCGTTCACCATCATCAAGTGGATCGGCGTCGCATACCTGGTCTATCTCGCCGTGCGGCAATGGCGCAGCGCGACGGTCGACCTGCGTGACCAGATCGGCAAGGCGATGGACGGCGGCCGGGTGGCGCTGCTGGTGCGCGGATTCCTCGTCAACGCGACCAATCCCAAGGGCCTGGTCTTCTTCATCGCGGTGCTGCCGCAATTCGTCGTACCGACGCAGCCGTTGATGCCGCAATACCTGGCAGTGGGCGTGACGATGGTCGCCGTCGATCTCGTCGTCATGGGCCTCTACACGGGCCTGTCGGTACGGCTGGTGAAGTGGCTGCACACGCCGCGCAAGCAGACACTTCTCAACCGAGTGTTCTCCGCGCTTTTCGCAACGGCAGCCGTCGTGCTGTCACTGGTGCGACGAGGCGCCGCTACCGTCTAGCGGCTACGGGGCGAGTGAAGACGGTCTTGCCCGTCATCGCCGGCCACGCCTGCGGGGCATCCTCCCAGGCAACGACCCGGTCCACCGCGGGCGCGAGATCGCAATGCGTAGTGATCAGTTCGAGAACCTCGGGGATCGCCGCCCGTGCGTTCACCCGCGCCGTCACGAACCGCAAACCGCGGGTGTACATCGCCAACAGCGGCATCTCGACACCGCCCAGGTAGAGGCCGGTGTCCGTGCAGACCCCGTCCGGCCATGTGGCACGAATCGTCGCAGCCAACACCGCCGGGTCGGCCGTGGTGTGCACCGTGATCGGATACGGGTCAAAGGACTTATCGGGCTTTGACTTGTCATGCACTGTGGCACCGAGCTTTTCGGCCATAGCCAATCGCTGCGGGTCGGTGTCGACATAGTCGACCTGCGCGCCGTATGCCGATGCAAACGCTGCGGCGTACAGCCCGATCGAGCGGCGGCCTGCCACCAAAACACGGCGGTCCGCTGGGTCGAGGGCGGCCAACTCCGCACGGTAGGGGGCGACCGTGCGCCAGCCGTCGGGGATGTTGTCGGATATCGACGCGATGGCGACCGCGTCGACGGTGTCCCCGACAGGCACCAGCATCGCGTCTGCGAATGGCACAAGGACCAGGTCCGCCATGAAGCCGCCGCCGTCGAGCCCGGCAATGGGCGCCATGCCGTACATCGCCATCAACGGCAACGACGCGCACGATCCGGTGACACCTCGGCGACACGCCGGGCAGCTGCCACAGCTGATCTGGAAGGGGACGATCACCCGATCGCCGACATTCACCTCGCGGACGGCGTCGCCGACCGCCACGACCTCGGCAACTCCTTCGTGCCCAACTGCATGCCCGGGTGGCATCGGCAACTGTCCCTCGGCGACGGCGACGTCGAGGTCGCAACACGCCACCGCAATGGGCCGGACGATGGCCTGCTCAGGTGCCTCGATTTCGGGGTCAGGCGCGTCTCGCCAGGCATATTCGCCTGCCGCCTCGAACATCAGTTGCTGCATGACGGACCTTTCTTTAGTAATCGTTCTAGTATTGTTGAATGACCTTTCAAGTAAAGTCAAGGCATGCCCCGCCCTGATCGAAGCCGGACCGCACTGGTGGACACCGCGGCGGTGTTGTTCCGCAGGCAGGGCTATGCGGCGACGGGGGTCAACCAGATTCTGGAGACCGCCGAGGTCAAGGCCGGTTCGCTGTATCACCACTTCCCCGACGGCAAGCAGGAGCTGGCCGCCGCGGTGGTGGACAGCGCCGGCGCAGGCATTGAGAAACAGCTGCGCCGGTTCCTCGACAGCGGCTTGCCAGTAGCCGACATTGTTGACGGCTGGATCGAACTGATGGCGTCTGGACTGTCAACTGATCAGCGCGACGGCTGCCCCGTCGAACCGATCGCCACCGAATCGGTGAATGCCAGCGCACTGGTGCGCGACGCATCGGCGCGGGCGTTCAGGGGATGGTGTGCTGCGATGGCCGACCGGCTCCGTGCCGACGGCTGGGCGGCGCAAGACGCCGAGCAGACGGGGTTGGCGATCATCGCGCTCATCGAGGGCGCGCTCATCTTGTCCCGCGTCTCGGGGAATGCCGATGCGCTGAACGCCGCCAAGGCCGCGGCGCGCACGCTGCTCAGCTGATGCCTGTTCCCGACGTTTGCGTAACTATCCTGTCCGCGCCCCGTCAATATGCGCGCAAGATCCCTAACAAGCGTTGCTAAGCGAATCTGTGGTTATTTGCACATTCCAGTGATGGTCGCGTTGGTAGCATCCGCATCTTTCAAGCGCGCTGTCTGTTCGGGCTCGGTATTCTGCTGTCCCGCAGTGGCGGCCGCGCCAATGTCCATCAAAAGGTTGCCGAACTTCTTCACGGCGTCGGCGAGGTCCTGTGGAGTCGCAGGATCCACCCGTGCGAGTAAATACTGGCCGCCGTCGTAGAGCGACAGGCGAGCGTTGGCCGCAACCGCGAGGGTGCCGGTGATGTCCTCCGGACCGCCTGCCGGTTGCAGGTTGGTGTTGAGCGACACGCCCTTACGGACGGTGTCCGTCGCGGCACAGATCTTCTTTTTGGCGTCAGCACGTTGCGCGTCCGAGAAGGTCGGTGACTTCGCGGTCTCGTTCTGTCGAATCAGCAGCCACCCGGACAGTCCGGCCGCGGCGATGGCCACCACAAGGGTGATGGGGAGCAATATCCTCCCCCAGCGCGACCCGCCGTTTTCCTGGAACTCGGCATCGGACTCATCCGACGATTGGTGCGACATGAGGCAGATAGTAGCGCGGCGAACTGAGCATTCAGGCCCCTTGCCACGCCCGCGAGTCACCGACCGTCGGCTAGACGTCCAGGCCAATATCCAGCACGCGCACCGAGTGGGTGAGCGCGCCAACCGAGAGATAATCCACGCCCGTGCCTGCGTATTCGGCCGCGGTATCGAGGGACAGTCCGCCCGACGACTCGAGTTTGGTGTGCGGCGCGCGGGCGTCACGGCGCTGAGCCGCGATCTGCGTCTGCCACACCGGAAAATTGTCGAGCAGGATCAGCTCGACGTCTTCGGCCAATACCTCGGCGAGCTGCTCGAGCGAGTCGACCTCCACCTCACACGGCAAGTCTGGCGCCGCGGCGCGGACGGCCCGCAGTGCGGCCACCACCGAACCCGCGGCTGCCACATGGTTGTCCTTGATCAGCGCCGCGTCACCGAGGCCCATGCGATGGTTGACTCCCCCGCCGACGCGCACCGCGTACTTCTGAAGCGCTCGCAGGCCGGGCAGCGTCTTGCGGGTATCTCGGATCTTGGCCTTGGTGCCGCTGACCGCGTCGACCCACGCCGCCGTCGTCGTCGCAATGCCCGAGAGGTGACACACCAGGTTCAACATCGTGCGCTCGGCGGTCAGCAGACCTTGTGTCGGCGCTTCCACGACGAGCGCCGCCGCTCCCGCCTCCAGCAGCGCGCCGTCGTCCACGCGGTGCTTGATTTGGTAGCCGTCAGCGCCGAGCACCTCGTCGAGCACTAGCAGCGCGACGTCCACACCGGCGATTACCCCTGGCTCCCTGCTGACCATCGACGCCGTGGTCGTCGCATCAGCCGGCACCGTCGCCAACGTGGTGACGTCGGGCCCGTAGCGCAGGTCCTCTTCCAGCGCACGCGCGATCACGCTGCGAACCTCCGTCAGCTCGTCGACCGTGAGTTCCATCAGCAGCACGCCACCGCGGGCACGAGGCTGCGTGCCAGTGCCGGATCGGTTTCGGGAAAGTCGGACCGGTGATGGCAGCCGCGGGATTCGGTGCGCGCCAGCGCTGCCGCCGCCACTGCGACCGCGGTCGTCGTCAATGCCACGTCCTCGAAATCGGCGCGCGAGCGCAAACCGCGAGTCGTTGCCTCGTCCAGCTCGTCGGCAAGTCGCTGCAGACCGGCACCGGCGCGAACCACCGACGCGTGACGCGACATCGCCCGCTGCAGGTCGGCTCGTGGCAGTGCACGCCGCGCCGCAGGCTCGGGCGCGGTCGCACGGCGCGGGCCGGAATCCGTTGAATGTGCGGCCGCCAGCTTGCCTGCCCTGCCACCGACGACCAGGCCCTCGAGCAAGCTGTTGGATGCCAGCCGGTTCGCGCCGTGCATGCCGGTGCGCGCGACCTCACCGGCCGCGAACAGCCCCGCGAGTTCGGTACGTCCGGACACGTCGGTGACCACTCCGCCGCAGCTGTAGTGCGCACCGGGTACCACCGGAATGGGTTGGCGCGTCGGGTCAATGCCCGCAGCGTGGCACGCCGCTGTCACCGTCGGGAACCGCGGCTCGAAGCCGACGATGCCGCGGGCGTCGAGGTAGACGCACGGATCGCCGGTCGCGGTCATGCGCGCGTCGATGGCCGCCGCCACCACGTCGCGGGGCGCGAGGTCGCCCATGGGGTGCACACCGTCGGTCACCGAATTGCCTTGCGAATCAATCAGTATCGCGCCCTCGCCGCGAACGGCCTCGGTGATCAGCGGGCGACGACCGCTGCCTTGCCCGTCGAACAGCATCGTCGGATGGAACTGGATGAACTCGAGATCGCTGACCGGCAGTCCGGCCCACATTGCCAACGCGACGCCGTCACCAGTCGATCCCTCCGGGTTCGTGGTGGCCGAATACAGGTGGCCAAGCCCGCCCGTCGCCAGGATCACCGACGGTGCATGCACGATGCCGAGACCGTCCTCGTTGAGCACCAGCACGCCGGTCACCGCGGCACCGTCGTGGAGCACCTCCAGCGCAACATGATGGCGCCGGATGTCGAGCCGGGCCGCGGCTTGATCGAGCGCCCGCTGCACCTCGGCACCGGTCGCGTCGCCACCGGCGTGGATGATCCGGCGTCGCGAGTGCCCGCCTTCGCGAGTAAGGGCCCACCGTCCCGGCGACGCCTCGTCGAAACGCGCTCCGTCGTCGACCAATTCGGCGACCGCGCGGTAGCCGTCGGCAACGATCGAACGGACCGCGTCCGGATCGCACAATCCGGCACCCGCGGCAAGGGTGTCGGCGACGTGCGCGTCGACCGAATCGTCGGTTTCCGGCAGCACCACCGCGATGCCGCCCTGCGCGTAGAACGTCGCGGTGTCACCGATCTTGCTCAGCACCAATACTTTTCGACCGCGCCGATGCGCAGCCAACGCAGACACCAGGCCCGCGACGCCAGTACCGATGACAACGACGTCGGCGCGCTGCTGCCAATAGCCGGAGCCCCCGCACCCCGGCAACTCCCGAGTCATTCGCCGCCGCCAGACTGGCCGATCTCGATCATGCGCTGCACGCTGGCGCGTGCCAGCCCAGCAGTCTCGGGATCGACGTCGACCTCGTCGGCACCTTCCACAAGGCAGCGCAGCAGCGCCGAGGGAGTGATCATCTTCATGTACTTGCACGACGCGCGGTCGTTGACGGCACGGAAGTCGACTTCGGGTGCAGCGCGGCGCAATTGGTGCAACATGCCGACCTCGGTGGCGACAAGCACCTGCCGCGCCTTGGTTTCACGGGCGGCGTCGAGCATGCCACCTGTGGAGAGGATCTTGACTCGGTCTTCGGGGAACGCACCCTCACCCGCCAGGTACAAAGCCGAGGTGGCGCATCCGCATTCGGGGTGTACGTACAGCTCGGCATCGGGGTGGGCACGGGCCTGATCGGCCAGCTCGTCGCCGTTGATCCCCGCGTGCACATGGCATTCGCCCGCCCACACGTGCACGTTCTTGCGTCCCGTCTCCCGCCGCACGTGTGCACCGAGGAACTGGTCCGGGCAGAACAGCACCTCGCGGTCCTCGGGGATCGACGCCACCACCTCGACGGCGTTCGACGATGTGCAGCAGATGTCGGTCTCGGCCTTCACCGCCGCTGTGGTGTTCACGTAGGACACCACCACCGCGCCGGGATATTCGGCTTTCCATGCGCGCAGTTCGGCGGCGGTGATCGAATCGGCCAGCGAGCAGCCGGCCCGCTGGTCGGGAATCAGCACCGTCTTGTCGGGGGACAGGATCTTGGCCGTCTCGGCCATGAAGTGCACGCCGCAGAACACGATGGTGTCCTCGGGCGCGTCGGCGGCGATGCGGGATAGTGCCAGCGAGTCACCGACGTGGTCGGCGACGTCCTGGATGGCAGGCAGCTGATAGTTGTGCGCGAGCAGCGTGGCGCCGCGTAAGTCTGCTAGTCGACGGACTTCTGCGGCCCATTCCTCGTCACCGTCCACGCCGGTATAGCCGGTCGGGCCATCGGTGATTCGGGTCGCCAAATCGCCTGCGGGCATACGGTCCAGAACCGTCATGGCCGCCTCCTCAATCCCGTGGGAGGTTTTCGACTTATAATCGAAAACATGTCACATATTAGCACCGCGCACGAGGTGCTCGCCGTCGTGTTCCAGGTTCGCGGTGTCGACTCCCGGAAACCAGCACTTCACGTGCTGTTATGGCAGCGTGCACTCGAACCCGAGCGCGGAAAGTGGTCGCTGCCCGGTGGCCGGCTCGGTGATGAGGAGGACCTGACCAGCTCCGTTCGGCGGCAGCTCGCCGAGAAGGTGGATCTGCGTGAACTTGCTCACCTGGAGCAGCTGGCTGTGTTTTCCGATCCACACCGGATTCCCGGTGCGCGCACGATCGCGTCGACGTTCCTTGGTCTCGTTCCCTCCCCCGCGACGCCCGAACTGCCGCAGGACACCCGCTGGCATCCGGTCAGCGAGCTTCCGCCGATGGCTTTCGATCACGGCCCGATGGTGGAACACGCACGCATTCGCCTCGCCGCAAAAATGTCCTACACGAATATCGGATTCGCCCTGGCGCCAAAGGAATTTGCGCTATCCACACTGCGTGACATCTACAGCGCGACGCTTGGCTATCAAGTCGATGCCACCAACCTGCAGCGGGTGCTCGAGCGTCGCAACGTCATCACCCGTACCGGCACCACCGCGCGTTCAGGGCGCAGCGGCGGCCGTCCTGCCGCGCTGTACGGCTTCACCGATTCGCGATACCGGGTGACCGACGAATTCGCAGCGCTGCGCCCTCCTGGGTGAGTCGACTGGATTCTTAATGGCCTCTTAAGTAATACTGCCCGGATGGACTTGGGCAACGTGGCTCCTGTAACCGGCGCCGAGTGGATTGGGCAGCCGCAGCACGAAGAACTGCAGCGTGGCGCCCGACCGCAACTGCCCTCCGACGACCCCTTCTATGACCCACCTGCAGGTTTCCAGCACGCCAACCCTGGCACTGTGCTGCGCAGCCGCGACGTCGAGCTGGCCTTTCTCGGGCTGATCCCCCAGCGCATCACGGCCACCCAGCTGCTGTACCGGACCACCGACATGCACGGCAATCCAGAGGCCGCTGCCACCACGGTGATCGTGCCTGCCGAGCGCGCGCCGAAGGCCGTCACCCCGGTGCTGTCATATCAGTGCGCGATCGACGCCGTGACGTCCCGTTGCTTCCCCTCCTACGCGCTGCGCCGACGCGCGGTGGCTCCCGGAGCGGTGGCGCAGTTCGAGTTCCTGCTCATCGCCGCCGCCGTCGCCGAGGGCTGGGCCGTGTCCGTGCCCGACCACGAGGGACGCGCCGGAATGTGGGGCGCGCCGTATGAGCCCGGCTACCACGTTCTCGACGGGGTGCGCGCCGCGCTGAACACCGAGCGGCTCGACTTGTCGCCGTCGGCGCCGGTCGGCCTGTGGGGCTACTCAGGCGGCGGCCTGGCGAGCGCGTGGGCGGCCGAGATGAGCGGCTCCTATGCACCCGACCTCAATGTCGTCGGCGCAGTGCTCGGATCGCCCGTCGGCGACCTGGGACACACCTTCCGCCGGCTCAACGGCACGGTCATGTCCGGCCTGCCCGCGCTCGTGGTCGCTGCACTCGCGGACATCTATCCCGAGCTCAACAAGATCATTCAGGAGCACGCCACGCCAGAGGGCAAGGACCTGCTGAAACGGCTGCACAACATGACCACCGCGGAGGCGGTCATCCGGATGGTCAAGAAGGACATGGACGACATGCTCGACGTGCCGCTCGAGCAGGTCCTCAACACCCCTGAGGTCAAGCACGTCTTCGACGACATCAAGCTCGGCGCGGCGGTGCCCACCCCGCCGGTGCTGATCGTCCAGGCGGTCTACGACCAGCTGATCTCCGTCGGGGACATCGACGAGCTTGCCGACACGTACTCCGCAGGCGGTGCCGATGTCACCTACCACCGCGACATGTTCAGTGAGCACCTGCTGCTGCACCCGCTGTCAGCGCCGATGACACTGCGCTGGCTGGCCGACCGGTTCAATGGAAAGCCGCTGTCCGAGCACATGATTCGGACCAAGTGGCCGACGCTGCTCAACCCGATGACCTACGTCGGGATGGCGCGGCTGGCCAAGATCGCGCTGAAGGTCGTCACTGGGCGGACGGTAGAGCGTTCTCCGCTGTGACGGGCGGTGCGATGACCGGCTCTTCGACCGGCGGCCAAGCGCCCAAATCGTCACGCTGCGTCGACACCGCCATCAGCGCGTAGACCAGCGCGGCCGTCGCGGCAGGAAGCAGGATGGTCGCCGCGACCTGTAGCGGCGAATGCCCGAAGAACACCGCTGGCGCCTCGATGACGTAGTGCACTCGGTGCTCCGGCGACACGGGCGCCCCCGCGATGTCGATCGCGCCGTAGCGCCAGTGCACCAGTAGGGCACCGACGGCCGCCGCGGAACCTGCGCCGGCGGCTGCACCGATCGCCAGCGCCGCCACCATCACCGGTCCCCGATGTGCGCGCCACTGCCAGAGCAGCATGGCCGCCACCACGGCGAGCACGCCGAGCATGCCAGCGATCAGGAATGCCGACACGAAGAAATGGTCGGACTCGTTGCCCAGAAAGGCCTTGACCCTCTCGCCCTTCTTGGTCAGCGCAACAACGCCGTGGATAGGTGGTGCCAGCCAGGCCCACAGCGCGCCGATCAGCGCGCCGGTCACCGTCAGGCCCGCGACCGTGATCGCCGCGGCGCGGCGGCGCGAAATACGCGGCGGGGCAACCTCATTCATCGCCTGTCCTCAAGTTCCTTTGAGTCTTGTTCACCGTGCCGGGAGCATTTCGCTGACCAGCCGTCGGGGCGCACCTGCACCACCATGCGGCGTCCGCACTCGGCACAGAACCGGGGTGGTTCCAGGCCGAGTTGCGCGGCGGTCGGGACTGCCCCGCCGGCGGGCTCGCCAGTGTAGACGTTGAACTTGGCCATCGCCGTTGGCCTACAGGCTGGCGTTGAGCGCCTTGATCGGCATCTGCAGATCGTCGAGCAGCTCAAGATCGGCCTCGGCGGGCCGGCCCAGCGTGGTCAGGTAATTGCCGACGATGACGGCGTTGATGCCGCCGAGGATGCCCTTCTTCGCGCCGAGGTCGCCAAGCGTGATTTCGCGGCCGCCTGCGAAGCGCAGCATGGTGCGCGGCAGCGCGAGGCGGAACGCGGCGACAGCCTTGAGCGCCTCCGACGCAGGCAACACCTCGAGGTCCCCGAACGGGGTGCCCGGCCGCGGGTTGAGGAAGTTCAGTGGCACCTCGTGGGGATCCAGCTCGGCGAGGTTGGCCGCGAATTCGGCGCGCTGTTCCAGGGTTTCACCCATGCCGAGGATGCCGCCGCAGCACACCTCCATACCTGCCTCGCGGACCATCCGCAGGGTGTCCCAGCGCTCCTCCCACGTGTGGGTGGTGACAACATTGGTGAAGAACGACCTGGCGGTCTCCAGGTTGTGGTTGTAGCGATGCACACCCATCTCCGAGAGCCGCTCGACCTGATCTTCGGTGAGCATGCCCAGGGAGCACGCGATCTGGATGTCGACCTCGTTGCGGATCGCCTCTATACCGGCGGCGACCTGCGCCAGCAGCCGCTCGTCTGGTCCGCGCACCGCGGCGACGATGCAGAATTCGGTGGCACCGGTCTTGGCGGTCTGCTTGGCGGCTTCCACCAGGCTCGGGATATCCAGCCATGCGCTGCGCACGGGCGACGCGAAAAGTCCTGACTGCGAACAGAAGTGGCAATCCTCCGGGCAGCCGCCCGTCTTGAGGCTGATGATGCCCTCGACCTCGACATCGGGCCCGCACCATGCCATCCGCACCTCGTGCGCCAGCGCCAGCAGCTCGTCGAGCCGGTCGTCGGGCAGCTGCAGCACTCGCAACACCTGCTCCTGGTGTAGGCCCTGTCCGCGCTCCAGCACCTGATCGCGCGCCAGTTCCAGGATGTCGCTCACTCGTCGCCCTCTCGTCTTGAACGGTGTTCAGGTTAGGCTACCGGCGTGCAGCTCCACAAACGCGACGTGGTCGACGCGGCGACGACACTGCTGGACACGTACGGCATCGCCGACCTGACGATGCGCAGGCTGGCCCGCGAGCTCGACGTCTCCCCCGGCGCTCTGTACTGGCATTTCGCCAACAAACAGCAGCTGCTGGGCGCCGTCGCCGACCGGATCCTCGAGCCCGTCGGCGATGTGCCCTCCGGCTGGCAGGACCGCGTCGCGGGGATCGGCGGACGGCTGCGCGATGCCCTGCTGTCGCACACCGACGGTGCCGAGTTGGTCTCGGCGAGCTTCGCGGCCGGACAGTCGCAGGCGATGGCGCAGATTCTCGCCCGGCTTACCGACGCCGCGGCCGACGCGGGTGTCGGGGATGCACACGCCGAACTCGCCGCCCGCACGGTCGTGTACTACGTGCTGGGATTCACCGCCGATGAGCAGTCCCGGCTGCAGTGGGATGCCGCAGGCGCCGAGCTGCCCGACGAGCAGTCGGTGCTGGCCGAGGATCCCAGCGCGCGGTTCACGTTCGGGGTACGCCTACTTGTCGACGGCATTGCGGCGCACAGCGACACGGTTGTCGGAGGGCGAGACTAGCGTCGGCGATGTGATCACCGTCGACGACGTGCGGCGCATCACCGCGTCCTTGCCTCGGTCCTACGAGGTGGTCGTCGGCGACCGGATCAAATTCCGGGTGGGGCGCCTCGTCTTTGCCGCGTTTTCGCGCGACGAGACGGTGATGGGCGTCGGCTTCCCCAAGGACGAACGGGCGGCGATGGTGGCCGCCGAGCCCGACAAGTTCATGCTGCCGCGAAAATCGGACATGAGATACAACTGGATTCACGTCCGGCTCGACGCAATCGACCTCGACGAAGTACGCGAGCTGGTGATCGACGGCTGGCGGATGTGTGTACCGAAAAAGGTTGCGGCGTCACTGCATACCGTTGCTGACGACGGCATCGACAGCTGCGACTGACGCAGCATCACCCGAAATCTCAACTGCGCCACCACGCGTCCACGCCCACAGCGCCAGGTCGCCGACCGGCGCGCGGACGGTTCCGGTCGGCTCCCCCGCCGTTGCCCGCAGCGCGCGAGGCGCGACCGCCGACTGACCGACCTCGACCAGCCAGTGTCCGTCAACGTCGGTGGCCACAAACTCGACAACCGCGCGAGCCTGGTAGCCCGCCCCATCCGGCGGCCAGCCCAACATCACATCGACCGCGTGGTCGACGGCACCGGCTGCGACGTCCGGGGCGATAGGACCGATCGGTAGGCCCGCGGTCAGCTCGGCGTCCACACGGTGCATCGTCGCCTCATGGGTCTGCATCCGACGGGTGAAGCCGACCGTTTGATCCGGCGGCCACCACGACCAACGCGGCTCACTGTCGTCGAGCCGGTCAAGCTGCTCCACAAGAGCTTGCGTCGCCTGCTCGCGCATGGCCAGCAGGTCTGCCGTGGCGGTGGGGCGGTCGGGCTTGGCCCGCTCCACGGCCTCAATGTCGGCATCCGTTCGGGCATCCAGTGAAAGGACACCAGCCCAGAAGTGATGCACCTCGGTCAGGTGCCACAGCAGGTCGGACGCGCTCCACTGCGGGCAGGTCGGGCAGCGGGCGTCGGGGGCAGTAGCCGCCAGCACATCGGCGAAACGATCGGCCTCGGTGCGAATGATCGCGATCGGATCCACGACGCAAGGATGTCAGTTGATCGAGTGTTCGCGCTTGGCGTTTCCGTCCCAGCGCCGCAGCGCTGCGAAGCAGCCCGGGATTTCGGACGGCTTGCCCGCAATCTTGAGCGCTCGCCCCAAGCGTTCAGCCGCCACTCGTCGCGCCAGCGTCACATGACCGGTCCAGTGCCCTGGCAACGAATTCGCCATCGGCGCGGGCCGCACATGCGGCAGGCACAACCGATAGACGTCGGTGTGCACCGCAAGCAATTCCGCCGACGGCACGATCAGCCGCGTCAGGATCACCGGACTTCGACCGAACAGCAGCGGCGCACCGACCACACACGGCAATGGGAATCGGTCACCGAGCGACACGAGCAATGCATCCACTTCGGGGGCAATCTCAGTGGCCACCGTCAGCGTGACATGCGGTCGGCTCGCCGGCGCCTGACTCGGGATTCCGGCCTCGCGCAGCCCATCCCAGATGTGGCGGACCGCGGCCTCGGTATCCGGGTCGAAGACCAGCTCGACGGAGTGGACCATCAGCCGGCCAGGCTCGTGACCCACTGCGCATCGAACGCCGACGCGCTCATCGACTCGAACGCGGCGGCGCTCATCGCCCCCGCACCCGCGGGCAGCACCGCCCGCACCGCAGCCAACCGGCTCAGCGCATCGCGATTACCCGCCTCTGCCGCATCCGGTTCGCGGGGCCAAGCTCCAATCACCAGTCCTGCGCATGGAATACCTTGGGCAGCAAGAGCTTCCAGCGTGAGCGCGGTGTGGTTCAGCGTGCCAAGCCCCGGTGAGACCACCACCAACACCTGCGCGGCCAGGTCGCGCGCGATGTCCCGCAGCGTCACCCCGCCCGCGCCCAGCTCGACCAGCAGCCCGCCCGCTCCCTCGACAAGCGTCAGCGCCGCATCGACCGATGCGATCGACGCCACAAGCTCGTCGCGTGTCGGCAGGGCCATGCCGGCGCGCTCGGCAGCCGCTACGGGTGCGAGCGGTTCGGGATAACGCCATGTGCCATGCAGGCCGCCGACCCCGGACAGCCGCGCCACATCGGCGAGGTCGTCGTCGTGCGGGCTGCCGGTCTGCACAGGCTTGCACACCGCGACGTCGACGCCCGCCAGTCGCGCTGAACATGCCAGCGCTGCAGTGGCCACCGTCTTACCGACACCGGTGTCGGTGCCCGTTACGACGAGAACGCTCATGGGCCGGGCGAGAGCACTTCGGTGAGTACTTCACGGGCCAAAGCCATTTCGTCGTCGGACAATGACGCCCGCGCAGTCAGCCGCAGCCTCGACGTGCCCGCGGGAACCGTCGGCGGGCGGAAGCAACCGACTCGCACGCCGCGGTCAAGGCATGCCACCGCCGCAGCCAGCGCCACCTCCGGCTCGCCGAGGATGACCGACACCACTGCCGATTCCGGGCGCTGCGCGACGCCGCACATCTCGGCGAGTGCCGACGCGCGATCCAGCACGGATTGCGCGCGCCACGGCTCGTCGACGAGAACCCGCAGCGCGGCCATCGCAGCGCCAACAGCAGCGGGAGCCAGCCCAGTGTCGAAGATGAACGGCCGTGCGGCGTCGATGAGGTGGGCGCGCACCGCGGCTGGTCCGAGAACCACACCGCCCTGGCTGCCAAGCGCTTTCGACAGCGTCGTCGTCATCACCACGTCGGACGCACCTGCCAGGCCGACCTCGTGCAGCAGGCCGCGTCCGCCATTGCCGCGCACGCCGAGGCCATGCGCCTCGTCGACGATCAGCAGTGCGCCATGCCGTTGGCACACGTCATGCAGCGCACGCAGCGGGGCCAGCACCCCGTCAGCGGAGAACACCGAGTCGGTCACCACGACGGCGCGCTCTTCGTCGCGGGCGGAAAGCGCCGCCTCGACTGCGGACACGTCGCGGTGCGCTGTCACGACGACGCGGGCGCGTGACAGGCGGCAAGCGTCCACAAGCGACGCGTGCGTAAGCGCATCGGAAACCAACAACGATCCCGCGCCCGACAGACACGCCACTGCGCCGAGGTTGGCGGTGTAGCCCGACGAGAAAACGAGTGCCGACTCGGCGCCGACGAAATCCGCGAGCGCGGTCTCGAAGCCTTCGTGCAGTTCGGTGTTTCCGGTCACCAGCCGCGATCCCGTCGAGCCCGCGCCCCACGTGCGCAGCGCCTCGACGCCGCCGTCGATCACCTCGGGGTGCTGCGACAGGCCGAGGTAGTCGTTGGATGCCAGATCCAGCTCGGCGCCGACGGGCGGGCGGGTGCGAAGCGATCGGCGCAGTCCGGCCGCGCGCCGCTGTTGCTCGACCTCGTCGAGCCAGGCCAGCGGGGAAAGACCGACGCGTGTCACCGAACCATCCTTCAAGTCACTTGAACGGTGTTCAGGTTAACGCACCCGCGACCTCGACCATCGCCGAGGTGATCCGGTCGATCTCCTCAGGCGTGCAGATGTAGGGGGGCATGACGTAGATCAGATTGCGGAACGGGCGTAGCCACACTCCGCGCCGCAGCGCGGCAGGCGTCGCGACCCTAAGGTCGACAGGCTTGGCCATCTCGATCACGCCGATCGCACCGAGCACCCGCACATCGACAACGCCCGACAATGAGGCGGCGGGTTCGAGCCCGGACTGCAGGCCCGCTTCGATCGTCCGCACCCGTGATCGCCAATCCTGTTCGAGCAGCAGCTCGACCGCGGCGACCCCCACTGCGCAGGCCAGCGCGTTGGCCATGAACGTCGGGCCGTGCATCAGCGCGCCGGGTTCATGTGTGCTGATCGTCTTGGCGATGTCACGGCTGCACAGCGTCGCGGCCAGGGTGATGTAGCCGCCGGTGATCGCCTTGCCGACGCACATGATGTCGGGGCTGACGCCGGCGTGCTCGGCGGCGAACAGCGTGCCGGTCCGACCGAACCCGGTGGCGATCTCGTCGAAGATCAGCAGCACGCCATGGCGGTCGCAGATCGAACGTAGGTCGGTCAGGTAGCGGGGATCGTGGAACCGCATGCCGCCTGCGCCCTGCACCACCGGTTCGACGATCACGGCGGCCAGCTCGTCCGCGCGTTCGGCGAGCTGCTTTTCGAACGCCTCGCTGTAGGCGGGGTCGTAATCCGTCGGCACCTGCGGCGCGAATTCCTGGTGGGCCAGCACATCTGTCCACAGAGAGTGCATGCCACCGTCCGGGTCGCACACGCTCATCGGGGTGAAGGTGTCGCCGTGGTAGCCCCCTCGCCACGTCATCAGCCGGTGCTTGTCGCGGCGGCCGACGCTGCGCCAGTACTGCAGCGCCATCTTGACCGCGACCTCCACCGACACCGAGCCGGAGTCGCTGAAGAACACCGTGTCGAGTCCGTCTGGCGTTATCTGCACCAGCAGTTGCGCCAGCCGGGCGGCGGGTTCGTGCGTCAGCCCGCCGAACATGACGTGGTTCATCGTTGCGAGCTGCCCGGTGATCGCCGCGTCCAGTACCGGGTGGCCGTGGCCGTGGATCGCGGTCCACCACGAAGCCATCGCGTCGAGCACCTCGATCCGGCGCCCGTCGTCGATCAGCGTCAGCCAGGCGCCCTTCGCGCCCACCGCCACCACCGGAGGCAGTGCTTCGGCCCCGATGGCGCTGTAGGGATGCCAGACGTGCGCTGCGTCGATCGCGCGTATCTCGTCGGGCGTCAACGCTGGCACCTTCGGTAGATTAGCCGTCGACCATGATGACCCTCGCCCCTCCCCGACCGGCGCCCGTCACCGATCCGGGTCCCGGCTCGCACGCCGCTCAATCGGGCGGTGGGGCGCGCGCTTCGGGCTTCTACCGACACGATCTCGACGGCCTGCGCGGCATCGCGATCGCGCTCGTCGCGGTGTTTCACGTGTGGTTTGGCCGGGTTTCCGGTGGCGTCGACGTCTTCCTGGCATTGTCGGGCTTCTTCTTCGGCGGGCGTCTGCTGCGAACAGCGCTGACGCCGGGCACGTCGCTGTCGCCCGTTCCTGAGGTCACCAGACTGGTTCGCCGGCTGTTGCCCGCGCTCGTCGTCGTGCTCGCCGCCTCAGCGGTGCTGACCATCGTCATCCAACCGGAGACACGCTGGGAAACGTTCGCTGATCAGAGCTTGGCAAGCCTCGGCTACTTCCAGAACTGGGAACTGGCGAACACCGCATCGAACTATCTTCGCGCCGGCGAGGCGGTCAGCCCGCTGCAGCACATCTGGTCGATGTCGGTGCAGGGTCATTTCTACATCGCCTTTCTGGCACTGATCTTCTCGTTCGCCTATGTGTTCCGCCAGCGCATCGGTAAGCACCTGCGCGTCTCGTTCGTGGTACTGCTCGGCTCCCTGACCGTCGCGTCGTTCGTCTATGCCATCTTTGCCCACAACGCCGATCAGACGACCGCCTACTACAACAGCTTCGCCAGGGCGTGGGAGCTGTTGCTTGGGGCACTGCTCGGCGCACTTGTGCCCTACGTGCGCTGGCCGATGTGGCTGCGCACGACGGTCGCGGTGGTCGCGCTGGCGGCAATCCTGTCTTGCGGAGCGCTGATCGACGGCGTCAGGGAGTTTCCAGGGCCGTTGGCGCTGGTCCCTGTCGGCGCCACCATGCTGTTCATCCTGTCGGCGGCCAACCGGCAGGTCGATCCGAACACCGCCGACCGACTGCCCGCCCCCAACCGGTTGTTGGCCACCGCGCCGTTCGTGTCGCTCGGGGCGATGGCGTACTCGCTGTACCTCTGGCACTGGCCGCTTCTGATCTTCTGGCTGTCGTACACGGGGCGGCCGCGGGTCAACTTCGGTGAGGGCGCGATCGTGCTGCTCATTTCGGGCGCGCTCGCCTGGTTTACGACGCGCTACGTGGAGACTCCGCTGCGGTACAAGACCTCGCCATCGGTGGCGCGCCCCCCGGCGGTGCCGCTGCGAGTGCGATTGCGCAGGCCGACGATCGTGCTTGGCTCGATAGTCGGGCTGCTCGGTGTGACCCTGACCGCGACATCGTTCACGTGGCGCGAGCACGTCACGGTGCAACGTGCGAATGGTAAAGAGCTGGCGAACCTTTCGGTACAGGACTACCCCGGCGCCACGGCACTGATCAACCACGCCAAGGTGCCCAAGTTGCCGATGCGCCCCACGGTGCTTGAGGCCAAGGCCGATCTGCCGGAGACCACCACCGAGGGCTGCATCAGCGACTTCGACAACAGCGACGTCATCAACTGCACCTTCGGCGACAAAGAGGCGACCCGCACCATCGCGCTTGCGGGCGGATCTCATGCCGAGCACTGGATCACCGCACTCAACCAGTTGGGTCAGCTGCACCACTTCAAGGTGGTGACCTACATGAAGATGGGTTGCCCGCTGACCACGGAAGATGTGCCACTTGTGATGGGCGATAATCGCCCATACCCCGGATGCCGCGTGTGGAACAACCGCGTTATGCCCAAGCTCATCGGCGATCGACCGGACTTCGTGTTCACCACCTCCACGCGGCCGTGGAACATCAAGCCGGGCGATGTGATGCCGAGCACTTACATCGGTATCTGGCAGGCGTTGTCGGACAACAACATTCCGATCCTTGCCATGCGTGACACGCCGTGGATGGTCCGCAACGGACAACCCTACTTCCCTGCCGATTGCCTGGCCAGCGGCGGCAACGCGATCTCCTGCGGGATCAACCGATCCGACGTACTGTCGGATCACAACCAGACATTGGATTTCGTCGGGCAGTTTCCCCTTTTGAAGCCGCTGGACATGAGTGATGCGGTGTGCCGCAAGGACATTTGCCGCGCCGTGGAGGGAAATGTGTTGCTGTATCGCGACGCCCACCACATTTCGACCACGTACATGCGCACCATGACTGCAGAACTAGGACGCCAGATCGGTGCAGCCACCGGGTGGTGGGTTGGCTGATGGCCGCCGCCGAGCCCGCGTCCGTACCCACGGTCTGGCCGGGCACCGCCTACCCCCTTGGCGCCACATACGACGGCGCAGGCACGAACTTCTCGCTGTTTTCCGAGGTTGCCGAGCGGGTGGAGTTGTGCCTGATCGCCAAGGACGGCAGCGAGGAGCGCGTCAACCTCGACGAGGTCGATGGCTACGTGTGGCACTGCTATCTACCCACCGTCACGCCCGGTCAGCGCTACGGCTTCCGAGTCCATGGGCCATGGGATCCCGCGGCGGGTCACCGCTGCGATCCGAGCAAGCTGCTGCTGGACCCGTACGGCAAGTCGTACCACGGCGACTTCGACTTCACCCAGGCGTTGTTCTCCTACGACCTCGAGGCCGACGACCTCGCCTCCGGTGGCACCCCGCCGATGGTCGACTCGCTGGGCCACACCATGACCAGCGTGGTGATCAACCCCTTCTTCCAATGGGCATCGGACCGCGCGCCGCATACGCCGTATCACGAGACGGTCATCTACGAAGCCCATGTCAAGGGCATGACGCAGACCCACCCTGGCATTCCCGAGGAGCAGCGCGGCACCTACGCCGGGCTTGGCCATCCCGTGGTCATCGACCACCTCAAGTCGCTTAACGTGACCGCGATCGAGCTGATGCCCGTGCACCAGTTCCTGCACGACCACCGACTGCTCGACCTCGGGCTGCAAAACTATTGGGGTTACAACACTTTCGGCTTTTTCGCCCCGCATTACCAATACTCGTCGAACAAGCACGCCGGCGGGGCGGTCGCCGAGTTCAAGACGATGGTCCGGTCGTTCCACGAGGCAGGCATCGAGGTCATTCTCGACGTCGTCTACAACCACACCGCCGAAGGCAACCACCTCGGCCCGACAATCAACTTCCGCGGCATCGACAACGCCGCCTACTACCGGCTGCTCGACGGCGACCCCCGCCACTACAAAGACTTCACCGGCACCGGCAACAGCCTCAACGCCCGGCACCCGCACACCCTGCAGCTGATCATGGACTCGCTGCGCTACTGGGTGCTCGAGATGCACGTCGACGGGTTCCGGTTCGACTTGGCGGCCACGCTTGCCCGCGAGTTCTACGACGTCGACCGGCTCTCGGCGTTCTTCGATCTGGTGCAACAGGATCCGGTGGTCAGTCAGGTCAAGCTGATCGCGGAGCCGTGGGACATCGGCGAGGGCGGCTATCAGGTGGGCAATTTCCCGGGTTTGTGGACCGAGTGGAACGGGAAATATCGCGACACTGTGCGCGACTACTGGCGGGGTGAGCCCGCGACCCTCGGTGAGTTCGCCTCCCGGCTGACCGGTTCCTCGGACCTTTACGAGGCCACCGGCAGGCGACCAAGCGCGAGCATCAACTTCGTCACGTGCCACGACGGGTTTCCGCTCGCCGACCTGGTGTCCTACAACGAGAAGCACAACGAGGCCAACGGCGAGGACAACCGCGACGGCGAAAGCCACAACCGGTCGTGGAACTGCGGCGTGGAGGGCCCCACCGACGACCCCGACATCCTGGCGCTGCGCGGCAAGCAGATGCGCAACATCCTCGGCACGCTGATGTTGTCCCAGGGCACGCCGATGATCTCTCACGGCGACGAGATCGGCAGGACGCAGCACGGAAACAACAACGTGTACTGCCAGGACTCCGACATCTCGTGGATGGACTGGTCGCTCGCCGAAAAGAACGCCGATCTGCTGAGTTTCACCAGCAAGGTCGTCCAATTGCGCAAGACGCACCCGGTGTTCCGCAGGCGTCGGTTCTTCGAGGGCAAGCCGATCCGCAGCGGCGACCAAGTCCGCGACATCGCATGGCTGACCCCGGCGGGCCATGAAATGACGCCTGAGAACTGGGGTTCGGGCCTTGATAAGTGCGTTGCGGTGTTCCTCAACGGCGACGCCATCCCTGCTCCGAACGAGCGCGGCGAGAGGGTGGTCGGAGACTCGTTCCTGCTGTGCTTCAACGCACACAGCAAGGCGGTGGACTTCGTCGCACCGGACAACGGCTACGCCGAGGAGTGGACCGCAGCGCTCGACACCGCCGATCCAACCGGAGCCAGCGAACTGGTCATCAAGGCGGGCGAAAAGCTCTCGCTGCAAGCGCGATCACTACTGGTGCTGCGTAAGACCGCCTGACACATGGCATCTGACGTGCTGTCGACGTATCGGCTGCAGATGCGCGGCACCGCTTCTGGGGATGCGTTCACCTTCGCAGACGCCATGGACGTATTGGACTACCTCGACGAACTCGGGGTGTCACACGTCTACCTGTCGCCGATCCTGACCGCGGTCGAGGGTTCCACCCACGGCTACGACGTCACCGATCCCACCACTGTTTCTGCCGCCCTTGGGGGGCCAGAAGGACTGGCGCGGCTGTCCGCTGCGGCACAGGCGCGCGGGATGGGCCTCATTGTTGATATCGTGCCCAATCACGTCGGTGTCGACCGGCCCGACCAGAACCGATGGTGGCGCGACGTTCTCGAGCACGGCCGTTCGTCGCCGTATGCGACCTACTTTGACATCGACTGGAACCTCGACCCCGGCGGCCGAATTGTCTTGCCGGTGCTGGGCTCCGACGACGATGCCGCTCCGCCGGGATATCCGGCCGACGACCGGCACTACCGGCTGATCGGCTGGCGCCACGGCATGTGCGGCTACCGTCGGTTCTTTTCGATCACGTCGCTGGCCGGGCTGCGGCAGGAGGACCGCGCGGTGTTCGACGCTACTCACGTGGAGGTCAAACGCTGGTTCAGCGAAGGCCTCGTTGACGGGCTACGCATCGACCATCCCGACGGATTATCCAGTCCCGCAGGCTATCTGGCGTGGTTACGCGAAATCATCGGGCCGCAGGCGTGGATCGTCATCGAGAAGATCCTGGCCGTCGACGAGCCGCTCGAGGCATCGCTGCCCGTCGCGGGAACGACGGGCTATGACGCCCTGCGCGAGATCGGCGGACTGTTCATCGATCCGGCAGGCGCTGGCCCGCTGACAGCGCTGTACGAGTCGAGCGGTGTCGCGTACAACGACATCCCGCAACTGGCCCGTCAACTCAAGGTCGAGGCCGTCACCGACACGCTGCGCAGCGAGCTTGCACGGCTCTGCCGCGTCATCGGCAGCGACGACGCCCGACTGCCTGACGCGATCGCCTCACTCATCAGTCATGTCCCGGTGTACCGGTTCGACTACCCGTCACTGTCGGCCGTGCTGCCGATGGCGACGGCCGAAACCGTCTCGCACAGGCCAGAACTGGCCGAACCGCTGGCCATCGTCGCTCTGGCGCTGACCGCCAATTCTGAAGCGGCTGTTCGGTTCAACCAGCTGTGCGGCGCCGCGACCGCCAAGTCCATGGAGGACTGCCTGTTCTACCGCGACGCGCGGCTGGTTTCGCTCAACGAGGTGGGTGGAGAGCCCGCACGGTTCGGTGTGAGCATCGCGGAGTTTCACCAGCGCGCCGCGACAAGGGCCAGGCGATGGCCCCACGCGATGGTCGCGTTATCGACGCACGACACCAAGCGCGGTGAGGATGTACGCGCCCGCATCGGGGTGCTGTCGCAGGTGCCGTCGCTGTGGACGGAACTCGTCGGCAAGTGGGCGTTGGAGTCTCCGCCACCAGATCCCGCGACCGGACTCTTCTTGCTGCAGAACATCTTCGGCGTGTGGCCTTTGGATGGGGTGGTGACCGACGAACTGCGGCGGCGGCTGCACGCGTACGCCGAGAAGGCGGTCAGGGAGGCCGCCGTCCTGACGTCGTGGCACGATCCCGACGCCACGTTCGAAGCAGCCGTGCACGCGTGGCTGGACACGGTCATGGACGGACCGGTCGCGACCGAGCTCACGTCCCTAGTCACCCGGTTGGACAAGCATGCGCAAAACGACGCCCTCGGCCAGAAGCTGTTGGCGTTGACGGTGCCGGGTGTGCCGGATGTGTATCAGGGCACCGAACTGGCCGATGACAGCCTTGTCGACCCGGACAACCGCCGCCCGGTCGACTACCGCGCGCGCCGCGACGCGTTACGCGCGAACAGCAACCCGAAGATGCGGGTGGTCACCGCCGCACTGCGGTTGCGCCGCGACCGGCCAGACACGTTCACCGACGGCGGCTACACCCCCGTGCTGGCCGAGGGTGCCGCCGCCGAACATGTGGTTGCGTTCCTTCGAGCCGACAATGTGCTGAGCGCTGTCACCCGCCACAGCGTTGTTCTCGCCGAAACTCGCTGGGGCGATAGCTCGCTGACACTGCCCGACGGTGTGTGGACCGACCGCATCACCGGCGGCCAATTCAGCGGCAGGGTGTTGGCGGCGGACTTGTTCGCCGATATGCCGGTGGCGCTGCTGGAGCGTCTCGGTGACTGAGTTCGCGGTGTGGGCGCCTCGGCCGGACAAGGTCCGCCTCGACGTCGACGGCACGCTGTACCCGATGGACCGTTCCGACGACGGCTGGTGGCGGACCACCGTAGAGACACGGACCGACGCGCGGTACGGCTTCGTCCTCGACGAGGATCCGATGGTGCTGCCGGATCCCCGCTCCCCCCGCCAACCCGACGGCGTGCACGAGCGCTCGCAGCTCTGGCAGCCCGCGGCGGACGCATGGTCCGATCACAAGTGGCAAGGCCGGTCGATCGAGGGCACGGTCGTCTACGAGCTACACATCGGCACGTTCACGCCGGACGGCACGTTCGACTCGGCAATCGAGAAGCTGGACTATCTGGTCGATTTGGGCGTCGACTTCGTCGAGGTGATGCCGGTCAACGCTTTCGGCGGGACACACGGCTGGGGCTATGACGGCGTTGGTTGGTATGCGGTACACGAGCCGTACGGCGGGCCCGACGGCCTGATCCGGTTTGTCAACGCATGTCATCGGCGCGGCCTTGGCGTGCTGATCGACGCGGTGTTCAATCATCTTGGCCCTTCGGGCAACTACCTGCCGCGGTTCGGACCGTACCTGTCATCGTCGGGCAGCAATCCGTGGGGCGAGTCGATCAACATCTTCGGGGCGGACGCCGACGAGGTGCGGCGCTACATCGTGGACTGCGCATTGCGCTGGATGCGCGACTTCCACGTAGACGGCCTGCGGCTCGACGCCGTGCACGCGCTTGTCGACACCACCGCCATCCACATCCTCGAGGAGTTGTCCACCGAAACCGACTCGCTGGCCGAGGAATTGGGCCGACCGTTGTCGTTGATCGCCGAGAGCGACCTCAACGACCCACGGCTGATCACCCCCCGCGACCGAGGTGGTTACGGAATGACCGCACAGTGGGACGACGACATCCACCACGCAATCCACACCGCGGTTTCGGGCGAACGGCAGGGCTATTACGCCGACTTCGGGTCGCTGGAGACCCTGGCGCAGACGTTGAAGCACGGTTACTTTCACGCGGGCACGTACTCGTCGTTCCGGCATCGGCGGCACGGCCGTCCACTGGACACGACCAGCATTCCCGCCACGCGACTGCTGGCGTACACCTTGACCCACGATCAGGTCGGCAACCGGGCGATCGGTGACCGCCCTTCGCAGAACCTGACCTTCGGGCAGCTGGCCGTAAAGGCGGCGCTGGCACTCGGATCGCCCTATACGGGAATGCTTTTCATGGGTGAGGAGTGGGGGTCGTCGTCGCCGTTCCAGTTCTTCTGCTCGCATCCGGAGCCGGATCTGGCCATGGCGACCGCCGAGGGCCGCAAGCGCGAGTTCGCCGAGCACGGCTGGGACGCCGACGAGATTCCCGACCCGCAGGACCCGGCGGCCTTCGAACGGTCCAAGCTCAAGTGGGACGAGATCGACGACGGCGAGCACGGCCGACTGCAGCAGATCTATCGACAGCTGATCGCGTTGCGGCACAACGAACCCGACCTTGCAGACCCGTGGCTGGACCACCTGCGCGTCGATTACGACGAGGATGCGCGGTGGATCGTCATGTACCGCGGCTCACTGGCGATCACGTGCAACCTGGGCGCCGGCGCGGTCGACGTTCCTGTCACCGGTGAGCTGGTGCTGGCGTGGGGCGAGCCGAAAGCCAACGCAGTCGCCGCGCGACTGGAGGGGCATTCTTTCGCGATCCTGCGCACTGCCTAGAGCAGGTAGCGATATGCAGGCGAGCCGGGCTCCAACGCCTCGACCTGGATGTCGGACGCCTTCATCCGTTTCAGCAGGCCTTCGAAGTCGGCGGCCGAACTCAATTCGACGCCGACCAGTGCTTCGCCGGTGTCCCGGTTGTTGCGCTTGACGTACTCGAACAGTGTGATGTCGTCACCTGGCCCGAGCACCGAGTCCAGGAATCGGCGCAGCGCCCCGGGCTCCTGCGGGAAGTCCACAAGGAAGTAGTGCTTGAGACCCAGGTGCACCAGCGAGCGCTCCAGCACCTCGTTGTAGCGCGAGACATCGTTGTTGCCACCCGAAATCAGGCACACCACAGTCGATTCCGGCTCGATATCGGCCTCCAACAACGCGGCGACCGAAAGCGCTCCCGCGGGTTCGGCGATGATGCCCTCGTTTTGGTAAAGGTCGAGCATCGCGGTGCACACCGCACCCTCGTCGACCGTGGTGATCGACACCATGTCCCCGGCCGCAGCCAGCGCCGCGTAGGTCAGTGTGCCCGCACGGTTCACCGCGGCCCCGTCGACGAACTGGTCGACGTGATCCAGCGTGACCGGCTCCCCCGCCGCCAGCGCGGCGATCATCGCAGCGGCCCCCGCGGGCTCGACGCCGAGCACCGAAGTGTTCGTCGCCCGCTCGGCCAGATACGTCGTCATGCCTGCGATGCAGCCGCCGCCACCGACAGGGACGATCACAAGGTCCGGCTCGGTGTCGAGTTGGTCGAGAATCTCGGCGGCGATGGTGCCCTGGCCTGCCATCGTGCGCGGATCGTCGTACGGCGGCACCAGCGTCGCACCGGTGCGCGCGACGTCGTCGAGGGCCGCAGCTGCGGCCTCGTCGTAGGTCTTGCCGACGGCGATCAGCTCGATGAAGTCGCGTCCGTGATATCGGATTCGGTCGCGTTTCTGCTTCGGCGTCTTCGCGGGCACGTACACCCGACCGTGGACGCCCATGGACCGGCACGCCATCGCGAAGCCCTGAGCGTGGTTGCCCGCCGAGGAGCACACCACGCCAGCGGCGATCTCATCGTCGGACAGCTGCATCAGCAGGTTGTGGGCGCCGCGCAGCTTGTACGACCGGACCGCCTGCAGGTCCTCACGCTTCAGATAGATCGTGGCGCCGGTGGCCTCCGACAGCCGCTCGCTGAACTGCAGCGGGCTGCGGGCGACCACGCCCGAAATTCGCTGAGCAGCCTCATCGATGTCGGCCGCGGACAGCGGCGACGTGCGAGGGCCTTGGCTCAGTTCAGCGGACACCGGTCAATGGTGCCACCAACCTGGGGTTTTCAGGAAACCGGGGTCAAAACGAACACCGGAATCTGCCGATCGGTTTTAGTCTGGTACTCCGCGTAGTCCGGCCAGGCCTCGACCGCACGCTCCCACCAAGCAGCCTTCTCGTCGCCGAATACCTCTCGGGCCTCGTAATCCTTGGCGACGGCGCCGTCCTGCAGCTCGACCTGCGGATGTGCCTGGATGTTGTAGTACCAGACCGGGTTCTTCGGGGCGCCGCCCAGCGACGCAACAACCGCATATTCACCGTCGTGTTCGACCCGCATCAGCGGGGTCTTGCGGATCTTGCCGGACTTCGCGCCGATGGTGGTCAGCAGGATGATGGGCTTGCCCTTCATCTCGGCGCCTTCGGTGCTACCCGACTCCATGATCTTGTCGGCGTCCCCGCGGACCCAGTCCCACGGGCTTGGTTCGTAATCTCCGGAAAGTGGCATGTGACCAGCTTAGGCCGACTAGGAAAGTGAACGGCCTGATCCAGTGTTTCGGTTGCCCGAAAACTCTCTTGCGATCTATCGTCAACCTATGACCGTTCGCGACGAAGTGAGCATCGCAGGCGTTGCCTGGCCGGTGTACAAGCTGCTCGCGCTCGGAATCGGCCTGCTCGTCCTTGTGATCGTCGCGGTCGCGACCAGCAGCGCGGCGCCGTCGGTGCTAGCCGCCGCGGCCGCGGGGACCGTGGTGTGGCTCGCCTTGAGCCCGTTCCAATCGTCTAACCGCTAGTCCTCCAGCAGCCGCCGCAGCGTATCGAGGTCGGCGGCCACCGCCGCTGCATCTGCGTCGAACCCCGCGTCGGTCATGCCTGCCCGTCGTCGCACGCTGAACAGCACTTCGCAGCGGGCCTCCCCGACGCCGCCGGGGATCACCCGCAACGGGTTGTACACCGCTTCGCCCGACGGCAGCCGCACCACGTGATCGAGGACACCGAATTCGTTCGGCGGGGCAAACTCGACCGTCACCTCACCCATCGGCGAATCGGCCGTCCAACCGTCCGCGCTCTGCCGCAGGCCGCCCTCGGCCAGGCCGGCGGCCCACCGCGGCCATGTCTGCGGATCCGATGCGAACGCGTAGACCACCTCAGGGGCGACCTCGATCCAAACGCTGACGTGTCGCGACTCCATGGCTTCATCGTGGCGCACACACTTGGTTGATGGACACCACACCCGAACCCTCGTCGCCGCTCGATGAGTTCATGAAACGCGCCGAACGCATGGCCTCGGGCGCTGAGCACCACATCCCGTCCTGGCTGCGGCCGGGCGACCCTGAAAGCCGCCTGCCGGTGCTGGTTGCACTGATCGCCGTCATCGGTCTGCAGTTGGCGATCCCGAAGAGCTACATCGTGGTGCCCCGCTGGCCGCTGATCGCACTCGAGTTGCTGCTCATGGCGGTATTGACGTGGCTCAACCCGCTGCGGCTCACCAATGCCACCCGACTCGGCCGATACGCCACCTGGGTGCTGCTCGCCGCCATCACTCTCGACAACACGCTTTCCGCCATCTTGCTCGACATCCGCATCCTCTCCGGAGAGGTGAGCAACAAGGCCGCGGTGTTGTTGGGCAGCGGCGGGGCGATCTTCGTCACCAACATCATCGTGTTCGGCATCTGGTACTGGGAATTGGACCGCGGCGGACCGTTCGCCCGGCGCGAGGGCGAGCACCCCTACCCGGATTTCATGTTCCCGCAAATGGATCCCGACACCGCCAAACTCGTCAAACCGGGATGGCGGCCGACGTTCGTCGACTACCTGTATGTCAGCGTGACAAACGCGATGGCCTTTTCTCCCACCGACACCATGCCGCTGGCCCGCTGGGCGAAGGGAATGATGGCGGTGCAGAGCCTGGTGGCGGTTACCACCGTCGCGCTCGTAATCGCAAGGGCGGTGAACGTTTTGAGCTAGCCGTGCGACCCGGACCGAACAGCCGGCCTCGTAATCGCAAGGGCGGTGAACGTTTTGGGCCAACCGTTCAGCCCGAAAAAAGGAGTACGTTCGCGGTTATGGGGATTGCCACCACCGAACTGACACCAATAGAGCAGACCGCATTCCTGACCGAATACGCCAGGGCGCTGGACAGCCGCTGGCCGCAACCCATCCTCGGTGACACGCTGGCCGACGACGTGGTCCGCAAGATCGACTACGACTTCAAGGGCCTGGGTGTGCAGACCAGCGTGGTGTGCCAGGCAGCGCTGCGCGCGAAGATGCTCGACGACCGAGTGCGTGATTTCGTCGAGCGGCACCCCGACGCGGTCGTCGTCGATCTCGGCGCCGGCCTCGACAGTGGCTTCTACCGCGTCGCACCACCGCCATCGGTGGACTGGTACAGCGTCGACCTGCCCGGGATCCTCGCGCTGCGCGACGATGTGCTGCCTGCCAACCCTCACTCGCTTTCGGTGCCGGTGTCACTGGTTGACGAGCACTGGCCGGACACCATCCCGGCCGACCGCCCCACGATGCTCATCGCCGACGGGCTGTTCGCATTCCTGGCCGAGCCGGTGATCGTCGGGATCTTCCGTCGCATCCCCGACCACTTCGCCTCAGGCGAGCTGGCGTTCAACGACTATGGCCGGATCGGCTGGTTCAGCCGCATCGCTATCAAGCTGTACCCGCAAAAGATGTTCAAGGACGTCGGAAGCCAGTTTGGTTACGCGGGTTTCAAGGACGCGCACCATCCCGAGACCTGGAACCCACAGATGACGTTGGTCGAGGAGGCCAGCCTGGCCCACGCGCCGGAAGTCGACCTCTTCCCTGGGTGGATCAGAGTCGCGACGAAACTGATGGGCAAGAGCAAGTCCGGTGCGCGAAAGGCGCGAATCCTTCGCTACGCGTTCTGAGCGGTCAGCGGTTGCGAAAGAGGTCAAGGGCCACGCGGAACAGCTCACGTGGGTTGTTTATCCCCAGCCGAAACAGCGTCCGCGGAACGAAAATCAGCCAGTGATGAAGTGTCTTCCGCCGATTCGACGCACGGTCACTCCATCCTGCGTGCTCCACGGCGCATTGCAACAACGAGTCCAGCGGCCAATCCGCCACCGACCAGCGAATCGCATCAGCGTGGCGCAGCCAGGCGCTCAGGATTTCTGCGAGCTCGTCGTCGCTGTTCTGATCCCCGCGCGCTACCGATAGGTCGGCACCGGCATTTTCGAGTCGTTGGCCGGTCGCGTCGAACACCTTCGCCCCGGCGGGTATACCCGTCGCGAGCGCATCCTCGCCGCTCCGGAAAAACCAGCATTCCGACGCGGCCGCGACAACGATCGGTGGAACTATCGGGGATGCCATCTAGCCAAGGCAGCCGGGACCCAGCAGCGCCTTGAGGTCGCCCATCAACGCCGACGACGGTGTCACCCGCAACGACTGGTCCAGCTCCAGCGTGGTGATCCGCTCGCCGCTGATCAACTTGAGGTGCACCTGTGAGGTGCCGGGGTGCCGCGCCAACACTTGCTTGAGCGCAGTGACCTTGTCGACGGTGCATTGCCGGGTCGGCAGGCTCACCGCCAGCGGGCGGTCCATCTGAGCGTGCGAAAAATCTGGTACCACAAGCTCGTTGGCGATCAGCGAGATCCGGTCATCGCGGATCGCCACTTTGGCTCCGACCAACACGACGGCGTCGTCGGCGATCTCGTGGCCGAATGTGGAGTAGGTCTGCGGGAAGAACAGCACCTCGATACCACCGGTGAGGTCTTCCAACTGCGCTGACGCCCAAGGTAAACCGTTCTTGTTCACCCGCCGGTTCACCGAAGCAAGAATGCCACCGATCCGTACCTGGGTCTCGTTGGCAACGTCGCCGTCGAGGATGGCCGGGATCTGCGTATCGACCTGGGCGGCAAGCAGGTGCGCGACACCGTTCAGCGGATGGCCCGACACGTACAAGCCCAGCATCTCGCGCTCCAGGGCCAGCTTGTGCTTGTCCTCCCACTCCTCCTCGGGCACCCTGATGGTGAATACCGCGTCGGTCGCGGTGTCGGCGCCGCCGAAGAGGTCGAACTGGCCCATCGCCTCGGCCTTCTTGGTGCCAAGCACCGAGTCGACTGCATCGGTGTGCACCAGGAACAGGCCCTTGCGCGGATGCCCTAGCGAGTCGAACGCCCCCGACTTGATCAGCGACTCGGTGACCTTCTTATTGCAAGGGCCGATCTCGATCTTGTTGAGGTAGTCGGAGAAGTCGATGAACTTGCCCTTGTCGGTGCGCGAATTAATCATCGACGCAACGACATTCGATCCCACGTTGCGCACGGCGCCAAGCCCGTAGCGGATGTCTTCTCCGACTGAGGCGAAGTTCAGACTCGATTCGTTGACGTCCGGCGGCAGCACAGTGATGCCAAGCCTGCGGCAGTCGGCGAGATACACCGCCGCCTTGTCCTTATCGTCGCCGACTGAAGTCAGCAGGCCTGCCATGTACTCCGCCGGATAGTTCGCCTTCAGGTACGCCGTCCAGTAGGACACCAGGCCGTAGCCTGCGGCGTGGGACTTGTTGAACGCGTAGTCGGCGAAGGGCAGCACGGTGTCCCACAGCGCCTTGATGGCCGCGGCCGAGAAGCCGTTGGCCTTCATGCCGTCGGAGAAGCCCTCGTACTCCTTATCGAGTACCTCACGCTTCTTCTTACCCATGGCTTTTCGCAGAATGTCTGCTCGGGCCAGCGAGTAGCCTGCCACCTTCTGCGCGATGCGCATGATCTGCTCTTGGTAGACGATCAGGCCGTGGGTCTCGGCCAGGATCTCTTCGAGCGGCTCGGCCAGCTCCGGGTGGATGGGCTTGATCGCCTGGCGGTTGTTCTTCCGGTCGGCATAGTCGTTGTGGGCGTTCACGCCCATCGGGCCTGGCCGGTACAGCGCGATTACCGCCACCACGTCGCCGAATTCCGTGGGCTGCATGCGGCGCAGCAGGTCACGCATCGGCCCACCGTCGAGCTGGAACACGCCAAGCGTGTCACCGCGGCCGAGTAACTGGTAGGCGGCGGGGTCATCGAGGGGAACCGACTCAAGGTCGAGCTCGATCCCCCTGTTCGCCTGGATGTTCTCGAGTGCGTCACCGATGATCGTGAGGTTGCGCAGGCCCAGGAAGTCCATCTTCAACAGGCCGATGGCCTCGCACGACGGATAGTCCCAACCGGTGATGATCGCGCCGTCCTGCGGCCGCTTCCACAGCGGAATCGCCTCGGTCAGCGGCTCGCTGCTCATGATCACCGCGCACGCGTGCACGCCGGCGTTGCGGATCAGCCCCTCAAGGCCACGGGCGGTCTCGTAGATGGTCCGCACGTCGGGATCGTTGTCGATCAGGGCGCGGACCTCTGCGGCCTCTTTGTAGCGCTCGTGAGTTGGATCGGTGATCCCCGAGACCGAGATGTCCTTGGCCATGATAGGCGGCGGCAGCGCCTTGGCGATCCGGTCGGCGATCGCGAACCCCGGTTGGCCGTAGTGGATACGAGCCGAATCCTTCAGTGCTGCTTTCGTTTTGATGGTGCCGAACGTGATGACCTGTGCGACGCGGTCCTGGCCCCACTTGTCTGCGGCATAGCGCACCATCTCGCCACGCCTGCGGTCGTCGAAGTCGATGTCGATGTCGGGCATCGACGCGCGCTCGGGATTGAGGAAGCGCTCGAACAGCAGCCCGTGCTCGATCGGGTCGATATCGGTGATGCGCAGCGCATAGGCGACCAGCGAGCCTGCGGCCGAACCACGGCCAGGCCCGACCCGGATATCGACCGACCGGGCATAGGTGACCAGGTCGGCCACGATCAGGAAGTAGGAGGGGTAGCCCTTCCCACAGATGACGTCGATCTCAAAGGCCGCTCGGTCGACGTAGGTGGATGGCACTCCGGCCGGGAACCGACGCGCGAGTCCGGCATCCACCTCGTGCCGCAGCCACGACGCCTGGTCGTGCCCCTCGGGCACAGGGAAAACCGGCATCCGGTCGCGCTGTTCCCACACATCGGAGTAGGACTGCACCCGCTCGGCGATCAGCAGGGTCGAGTCGCACGCACCCGGAAGCTCGTCGTCCCACAACGCGCGCATGTCCGCGGCGGACTTGAGGTAGTAGCCGTCGCCGTCGAACTTAAAGCGGTTCGGGTCGGACAACGTCTTGCCTGTCTGCACGCACAGCAGCGCCTCGTGGTTGTGCGCGGCGTCGCGGGTGACGTAGTGACAGTCGTTGGTGGCCAACGGCGGGATGTCGAGCTTGCGGCCGATCTCGAGCAGACCCTCACGCACCCGCCGTTCGATGTCGAGGCCGTGGTCCATCAGCTCGAGGAAATAGTTGTCGGCACCGAAGATCTCGCGCCATTTGGCCGCCGATTCCAGTGCCTCGCGGTCATGGCCGAGCCGCAGCCGGGTCTGCACCTCGCCCGACGGGCAGCCTGTGGTGGCGATGATGCCCGCCGAGTTCTCGGCGATGAGTTCCGCGTCCATCCGCGACCACTTGCCGAGCTGGCCCTCGAACGAGGCCAGCGACGATAGCTTGAACAGGTTGCGCAGACCCGTCGCGTTCTCGGCCACCATGGTCAGGTGGGTGTAGGACCCACTACCGGAGACGTCGTCGCTCTTCTGGCTCGGGTCGCCCCACAGGATGCGCTTGGTATCGAACCGGGATGCGGGCGCGATATAGGCCTCGACACCGATGATCGGCTTGATCCCGACCTCGGTGGCGCTGTTGTAGAACTCGCTGGCGCCGAACATGTTTCCGTGATCGGTCATTCCGATCGCCGGCATCTCCAGCCGCTGCGCCTCGGCGAGCATTGGCGTGATCTTCGCGGCACCGTCCAACATCGAGTATTCGGTGTGGTTGTGGAGGTGCACGAAGGACGAGTTCATAGGGACGCCAGTCTATGACCGCGGTCCGACAGATCTCGGCGTGTCGCACTGCGTGTCTTTGCCAGCTGTCGAGTACGCCGGGAACCGGCGTGCACCCGGCTCCAGCGGCAGCCGTAACCCGTTCACGAGGTAGCTCACGGTCCGGTAGGTGCCCGCCAGCATGAGCAGCTCCAGGATCGCTTCATCGCTGTGGTTCGCGGCCAGTTGAGCCCAGACCTCGTCGTCAACCGTGCAGTTCCGCTGCAGGCCGTCGCACAGCCGGATGAGGGCGCGATCCTCGTCGGCCCAACAGTCGTCGTCGGGCCCGCCGGTGACCAGCGACGCGATCTGCGCTTCCGTCAGGCCGGCCGTCTCCGCGAACGCAGAGACATGGACTCCCCATTCGTATTCGGCCCCGCACGACGCCGTCACGCGGTCGATGACGATCTCGCGTTCCCGGATCGTCAGGTTGCCGCGATCGAGCAGACCCGAATTGAAGAACTTGAAGAACAGTCGGCGATCGCGGGCCATCGTCGTGAAGAGGACCAGCGGCGGCGCGCCGCGCATGATGGCGTCGATCGCCTCTTGCATGTCGGGTTGCAGTGGCAGCGAGGCCGATGCGATCCGGGCGCTATGATATTTATAGCTTGTCATGCTTGCGCACTCTACGACCTGTGCTACAAAATGTGAAGCGCGATGGCGGCGAAGACTCGCAGTCGCTAGTCCTGTCGCGACCGTCTGCGCCGAAGAACCCTTCTGACCGCAGGCATCGGGTCAATTTCCCAGCCGAGTTGGGTGAGCACCCCTGCCGCAATGAACGCCACGACGAGGATCATGAACCAGATGCCGACCATGGTCATCACGCTATTGCTGATCGGCCTATGAGGAATCGGGTGTTTCCCTCTAAAAAGAGTTCATTCCCTCGAGAAACACCAAGCCGCATTTACAAATTGCTGACAGCGGGAAGGTCGTCACCCGGTCAGTCCCGGCCACATGGGAACGAGCTCCTCGACGGCAGCCGCCGCGGACACGGGCGGAGTGATAGTGAGCGGTGGTCCAGTCTGGCGACAGTCCAGCAATCCGTGCGTCATTACGCGGTGGAGTTGCTTGGCAATCACCGCCATGTTGTTTGAATCGACAATGAATCCGGCGTAGAAGCCCATTCCCAGGAACACCGCCAGCAGCATGTTCACCACTGCCGCCGGGTCGGTGTCGTCCGGAATCTCTCCTCGCGCGATCGCATCTTCGACCATCGACCCGTAGAACTCCTGTATCGCGGCGACCACGGGCCCAGGGGTACCACGAAGGCTCGGACTCCGGTGAGACTCCAGCCGGGCGGCAATGATGAACTGCAACATCGACCGGTCCCCGAACCCCGACTGGTGTGTGGCCACCACGAATGTCGAAAGCTGTTTCAGGAGAGTATTCTCCCGTTTTGCCTTGGCAATGCAGTCGGCGACAATCGAATACGCCTCCGCCACGAGGCATTCGTGAATGTCTTCGCGAGTGTGGAAGTAATAGTGCATAGTCGGGCGGCTCAAACCGGCACGCGATGCGATGGCCTGAAAATTGGCCGCTTCGTAGCCGCGTTCGGTGATCACTTCTCGCGCGGCGCGAAGAATTCGCGCCCGAGTCTCAGCCGAGTCGGCTCCCACCGGTCGGCCCCGTCCTCGGCCGACGGGCAATGGGTCGACGTTATTCGCCACGAGCAAACGTTATGGCATAGCTAGCACCTGGTCAACAGGTAGAGGAACGCAAACACCGCAAAAGATACTCGGCCACCCCGGCATCATCGGTCAGTTCGATGGCCAGGCGGTAGGCGTCCGCGGCCTCCGCGTGCCGCCCCGCCTCGGCCAGCAGATGCGCCCGCGTCGTCAAGGCCGGCTGAAATCGCTCGACGGCCGGGTCGGTGATTGCGTCCAGAGCACGAAGCCCCGCGTCCGGCCCATCGATCTCGCCGTCGACAGCAGCCGAGGCCACCGCCGCCCCGAGTGACGGTGCCGCCCGCAACAGGGCGCGGTGCAGTCTTTGCAGCGCGCTCAGATCTACTTTGCCCTGCGTAGCCCTGGCGCAGTGGGCCGACTGGATCGCGGCCTCGTACTGAAAGCGGCCCGGCCTGCCCTGGTCGTGGGCGCGGCGCAGCAGCGCCTCGCCGCGGGCAATCAGCACCTCGTCCCACAGCTTGGTGTCCTGCTCGCCGAGTGGGACGAAGCCGCCGTCGGCGGTGCGCCTGGCGGGCCTGCGCGCCTCCGACAGGCACACAAGCGCGGCCAGGCCGAGCACCTCCGGCTCGTCGGGCAGCAGCTCGGCCAGCACCAGCGCCAGGTGCAGCGCCTCGGCTGACAGCGATTCGACGGGCGCGCCCTGCGGAGCGAGCTGCCAATCGATCGCGTAGGCGCCGTAGACGGCCTCCAGCACCGCGGGCAGCCGCTCGGCGAGGTTGTGACGCTCGGGCAGCACGAACGGGATGCCGGCGTCGCGGATGCGTTTCTTGGCCCGCACCAGCCGCTGCGCCATGGCCGACGGTTCGACGGCGAAGGCGGTGGCGATCGCGGCGGCCTCAACGCCAAGCACCGACTGCAGCATCAACGGGGTACGGATGTTCGGCGCGATGGCGGGATGAGCGCACACCAGCATCAGCTCGAGCCGGCGGTCAGGGATGGCGGGCATGTCGTCTTCCAAAGATGTTGCGACATAATTGATTTCGTCCAGCGGATCGCTCATCCGGTAGCCGGACGACTTCCACACATCACGTAATCGGTTGCGCGCCACGGTGACCAGCCAACCTTCCGGATTCACCGGTATTCCGTCGTCGGGCCAGCGGGCCAGCGCGCGTTCGAGGGCATCGGCGAGCGCATCCTCGGCGGCGGCGATATCGCGTGTCGGCGCCGCGAGCACCGCAAGTAGCCTGCCGTACGAGTCCCGGGTAACCTGGGCCACCCGGTCTCGTACCGCTCCTATGGGTTGTACCACCCGCGGTCGGCGGCGTATGTCCGCGCCACCGGACGGATTTCGATCGAACCCCAGCCGTTCGCGGGGTTGCGTTGCGCCCACTTCAGTGCCTCGTCGAGGTTGTCGACCTCGATGACGAAGATGCCGCCAAGCTTCTCCTTGGTGTCGGCGAAGGGCCCGTCCTGGACCTCGGGGGTGCCGTTGCGGGCGGTGACGGTGGTGGTTGCGACGACGGATTCGAGCACCTCGGTGCCGATCAGTACTCCGGCGGCCGAGAGGTCGTCGGCATACTGCTGGAAGGCCGCCATGGCAGGCGCCATGTCCTCCTCGGTCAATCCCGCGTCGGGGCCCTCCTGGTAGTGCATCAACAGGCAGTACCGCATGGTTGATTTCCTCTCTGACTCGATGGTGTCACCGGGATGACGATTCGAGCGCCCCCCGATCGACACGGGCCCGCCACAATGCGTCTGCAGTGAACACCGCGAGCGCCAGCCAGATCAGCGCGAAGCCCAGCCACCGCGCAGGCGGCATCGGCTCATGCCCGACGACCACACCCCAGGTGAGCTGCATCGCCGGGGTCAGGTAGAACAACAGGCCCATCGTGACCATGGGCAACCGGTGCGCTGCCGCCGCGAAGAACAGTAGCGGCACTGCCGTGAGCACACCGGACAGGAACATCAGCGCGATGTGGCCCGGCCCGTAGCTGGTGAACGTGCCGTCGCCGGTCGCCTGCAGCACGACGACGTAGGCCAAAGCGAAGGGCGCCGCTAGCCCAGCCTCGACGCCCACACTGACCCGGGGATCCGTCGGCACCACCTTCTTGACCGCCCCGTACAGGCCGAACGACAGCGCCAACCCGATGCCGATAATCGGTGGGGAGCCGACCTCCACGGTGAGTACCACCACGGCGATCACGGCGATGGCCAGGGCGGCGAACTGCGCGCGGTTGAGCCGCTCGCGGAAGACCAGCAGCCCCAGCGCAACGGTCACCAGCGGGTTGATGAAGTAGCCGAGCGCCGCGTCCACCACGTGACCGTTGTTGACCGCATAGATGTAGATGACCCAGTTGACGGAGATCAGGGCCGACGCGAACGTCAACAACAGCCATGTTCGCGGGGTGATCGCACGAATATCGCCGAGCCTTCGCACCGCCGCGATGACCACGACCATCAGCACGAAGCACCACACGATCCGGTGCGCCAGGATTTCGAATACGCTCGCCGGCTTCAGCAGCGGGAAGAACGCGGGAAACAGGCCCCAAGACGCGTACGCACCTACGCCAAACAGCAACCCTGACCGGCGTGTGTCTTGTCCCGGTTCGCTCACATTCAGTGGTTGCGCAGCACGTCCAGCGCGTGCTGCAGGTCGGCCGGATATGGGCTGGTGATCTCGACGCGCCGTCCGTCGGCAGGATGGGTAAACGCGAGCGACCGCGCGTGCAGCCATTGACGCTCCAGCCCAAGCTTTTTCGCAAGGGTCGGATCGGCACCATAGGTCACGTCGCCTGCACAGGGATGATGCAAAGCGGCGAAGTGCACCCGGATCTGGTGGGTACGCCCGGTTTCCAGCTCGATATCGAGCAGGCTCGCGGCCTGGTGCGCCTCCAGCGTGTCGTAGTGCGTGACGCTGTGCCTGCCCCCTTCGGTGACCGCGAACTTCCAGTTGTGCCCGCGGTGCCGCCCTATCGGCGCGTCGATAGTCCCGCTGGACGGGTCGGGATGGCCCTGCACCAGTGCGTGGTAACGCTTTTCGACGGTGCGCTGCTTGAACGCCCGCTTGAGCAGGGTGTAGGCGCGTTCGGACAGCGCCACCACCATGACGCCCGACGTGCCGACGTCGAGGCGGTGCACGATGCCTTGCCGCTCGTGGATTCCCGATGTGCTGATCCGGAAACCCGCAGCGGCGAGGCCGCCAAGCACCGTCGGCCCATGCCATCCGACGGTCGCGTGCGCGGCAACGCCAGGCGGCTTGTCAACCGCGACGATATCGTCGTCGGAGTAGAGGATCTCCATGCCTTCGATCTCGACGGGCGTATTCTCCACCGGCGCAGGCGCTTCCGGCAGTCGTACCTCCAGCCACGCACCAGCCGTCAGCTTGTCGGATTTGGCTGCCCTGCTGCCGTCGAGATCGACGCCGCCGTCCTCGGCCAGCGCCGCCGCTGCGGTCCGCGACAGGCCAAGCAGCCGCGCAAGCCCGGCGTCGACACGCATGCCGGCCAGCCCCTCGGGGACGGGCATTGAACGAGTCGACACTATGACGAGTCGGCCTTGCGGCGGCCGACCGTGTCGAAGTCAAAACCGAACAGCGACAAGGCAACCAGCAGGATCGCCCCACCCACCACCGACGGGTCGGCAACGTTGAACACTGGCCACCAGCCGATGGACAGAAAGTCCACGACGTGCCCACGCAGCGGCCCTGGCGAGCGGAAGAATCGATCGACCAGGTTGCCCATGGCGCCGCCGAGAATCATCCCGAGGCCGATCGCCCACCACGGCGAAACCAGCCGCCTGCCCATCCAGATGATGCCGATCACCACACCGGTGGCGATCAACGTCAAAACCCAGGTGTACCCGGTGGCCATCGAGAACGCGGCGCCGGAGTTGCGAACGAGTGTCCAGGTGATGGTGTCGCCGACGATCGACACCGGCTGGCCCGGCGTCAGCAGTCTCACCGCGAACACCTTGGTGACGATGTCGAGCAGTAGCACCACCCCTGCGATGGTCAGCAGCAGGCGCACCCGTTTCCGTTCGGAGTGCGGTGCCTCCTCTGCCGCCGAGTCGGCGCTTCCATCCCCGTCGGTCATCGGCTCGGCCGGACCCGAGGATTCATCAGTCACTCCCCCATCATCCCAAAGCGTGAATGGGGAATGATTTCCCCCATGGGTCACCTTGTCGTCGTCGCCACCGGCGGCACCATCGCCACGAGTACGGACGACGACGGAGTGCGACGGCCCACCCGCAGCGGCGCCGACCTCACATCCGGGCTGAACGTCGAGGTCGTCGACCTGATGGCCGTCGACAGCTCGCAGTTGACGGTCGCCGACTGGGACCTGATCTCCTCGGCGGTGACGTCCGCAGCCTACGCCGACGGAGTGGTCGTCACCCACGGCACCGACACCATGGAGGAGACGGCGCTGTGGCTAGACCTGACCTACGACGGGGCGGCGCCCGTGGTGTTCACCGGCGCGCTGCACAGCGGGGACGCGCCGGACGCCGACGGACCGCGGAATCTGCGCGACGCGCTCGCCCTTGCGGGTAGTGCGAATGCGCACGGCCTTGGCGTGCTGGCGACCCTCGCGGGCACGGTGTGGCAGCCGTTGGGCCTGCAGAAAGCCGCGACGGGCGACATGCGCGGCTTCACCGGTGAGGTGCTCGGCACCGTCGCCGATGGCCGCTTCTGGACGCAACGATCGAAGGAGAGACCGTTCCTTGGCGCGCTGTCGGCCGTCGATGCGCCGCGGGTGGACACCGTCGCGGTGTACCCGAACGGCGACGCGGTGGCGATGGACGCATGCGTGGCGGCGGGAGCGCGCGGAATCGTGCTGGAGGCGCTCGGCTCGGGTAACGCCCCTGCGGCCGTGATCGACGGGGTGCGCAGGCACTGCCGCGACGGCGTGGCAGTCGCGGTGTCGACACGTGTTCCCGGTGGACGGGTCAGCGCCGGCTACGGGCCCGGCAGGGAGTTGGTCGACGCAGGCGCGGTGGTGGTGCCACGGCTGCGGCCCGCGCAGGCGCGGGTGCTGTTGATGGCCGCGCTGGCGGCCGGCTCACCCGTTGAGGACGTCGTCGCCCGCTGGGGCTGAGCCCGACTCAATGTCGCCGGCCGAGCGGCTCCGGCCGGCCAGTTCGCTGACGTACTCGGGCCAGTCCAGGCTGTCGACGGGGTTGGCGCGGCCGATGTCGGGCGTGTCGTCGGGAAACGTGCGGGCAGGCCCTGGCCCGGTGCCGCGGGTCTCGAACCGCACGGTCATCACGCCATGCCCGGCGCCCTGGATCCAGCCGTGCCCGCGCTCGGTATGGGCGACGTCGTCGCCGACACGCCACGCCGGTGCTGTCGCGGTGGCGTCTGTGAGCGGCGTCGGCAACCGGGTGTCCGACACCTCCTCGGCGGCGAGCTCGAGATCTGGGAACAACGACTCCTGATGGACGTCGGACAATCCCGAAAAGCCAATCCCGACAAGGCGGATCGGGCCGATGTCGACCGGGTCGAGCAGCAGCCTGCGCGCCATCGCGATCAGCGTGGCGGCGTGGGTGGTGGCGTAGGGCAGCGTCGCCGAGCGGGTCAGCGTACTCATATCGGACTTCTTCAGCTTGACGGTGACAGTGCGCGCACCGCGGCCATCCTTCTCGAGGCGGGCATGTGCGTGCTCGCCGATCGGGCCCGCGGCGTCGCGCAGCTGGTCGAGGGTGATCAGGTCCTCGGGGAAGGTGGATTCGGCGCTGATCTGCTTGGCGGGGGCGTTTTCGGAGACGGGCCTGTCGTCGATACCTCGGGCCAGCTGATGCAGTGCCGGGCCGACGGTCGCGCCGAGGATGTTGGCGGCTTCCGCATCGGAAAGGGCAGCGAAGGATCCGATGGTGTCGATGCCGAGCCGGTGGAGCTTTTCTTCGGTGACGGGTCCGATCCCCCACAGCCGCCGCACGGGCAGCGCGTCGAGCAGCGCGCGCTCCTCGTCGCGGCGCACGACCCGGATGCCGTCGGGTTTGGCCAAGTCGGACGCGATCTTGGCGACCTGCTTGCCCGACCCTGCGCCGACGGAGGCGACTAACCCCGTCACGCCGCGGATCTTGGCCCGCAATTCCTGGCAGAAGGCCTCGACGTCCTCGGCTGACGCGCCGGCCAGTTCGATCGGTTCGCCGAAGGCTTCGTCGAACGACAGTTGTTCGAGGACGGGCACCAAAGGGCGGACGGTCTCGAACACCCGGCGGCTGGCCACGCCGTAGACAACGCCGCGCGGGGGCAGCACCACAGCGGGAGCGCCGACCATGCGACGGGCCTGATGCATGGGCATCGCCGATCGCGCACCGTAGACACGGGATTCGTAGCTGGCGCCTGCGACGACACCTCGGCCACCAATCCCTCCGACCAGCACCGGTCGCCCGCGCAGGGTGGGCCGGGTCAGCTGCTCCACGGACGCGAAGAAGGCGTCCATGTCCATGTGCAGCACCCAGCGGTCCACAGGTGCCGATGCTAGGGCGCAGACCCGACGTCGATCAGATGCGCCACCCGTCTGCCACCTATGCCTTCTCGATCGCCACCCGCACGCCGTCGCCGATCTCGGTGCCGTCGACTGGTTCGCCGAACTCGAAACTGGTGGCCAGGATCTCGCGGGCGATCAGATCGCTGTGCGTTTGCGCCCAATGCGCCTTTTCGTCGGGCACAGCGATGGTCACCCGGATCCGGTCGGACACGTCGAGGCCGGTCGACTTGCGCAGGTCCTGCAGTTCGCGGATGCGGTCCTTGGCCCAGCCCTCGGCCTCCAGTTCTTCGGTGACGGTGCCGTCGAGCACCACCAGCCCCGCGCCGTCGGACAGCGCTGCCGTGTACTCGGGATCAGCTGCCACCAACCGGGAGGTGTACTCCTCGGGCTGCAGCACCGCCGGACCCGCTGTCAGCGTTCCGTCGGCATTGACGACCGACTCACCGGCTTTGACCGCCTTGATCGCCGCCTGAACGTCCTTGCCCAGCCGCGGTCCTGCGACCTTGGCGTTGACGGTCAGCTCGAAGCGGCCGTAAGTGTCGATGTCGTCGGTAAGCTCCACCTTCTTGACGTTGAGCTCGTCGGCGATCAGATCCTTGAACGGGGCCAGGCGCTGCGGGTTATCCACCGCCACAGTCAGTTTCGGCAGCGGCAGGCGAACCCGCAGCTTCTTGGCCTTGCGCAAGGAGGAGGCGGCGGACGCGACCTCGCGCACAAGGTCCATGTCCGCCACCAATTCGGGATCAGCGGGCACCACACCTTCTTCTGGCCAGTCGGTCAGATGCACCGACCGCTCGCCGGTCACCCCACGCCAGATCACCTCGGTGATGAGCGGCAGCAGCGGCGCCGCCAGCCGACTCGTCACCTCCAGCACTGTGTGCAGCGTGTCGATGGCGTCGGGGTCCTCCTCCCAGAACCTCGAACGAGACCGTCGCACATACCAGTTCGTCAGCGCCTCGGTGAACTGGCGCAGCTGATCGCACGCGCCGTAGATGTCGCAGACGTCCAGCGACTCGGTCAGGTCGTCGCGCAACTCGGCGAGCTTGGCCAGGATGTAGCGGTCGAGCACGTGCGCCGAGTCGGTGCGCCATGCGCCCTTCTTCGGGGCGTATAGCGCGAGGAAGGTGTACGCGTTCCACAACGGCAACAGCACCTGCCGGACACCCTCGCGGATGCCCTGCTCGGTGACGATCAGGTTGCCGCCGCGCAGGATCGGCGACGCCATCAGGAACCAGCGCATCGCATCGGAGCCGTCCCTGTCGAACACCTCGGTCACATCCGGATAGTTGCGCAGCGACTTGCTCATCTTCTGACCGTCGTTGCCAAGCACAATGCCGTGCGCCACACACGTTTTGAACGCGGGGCGGTCGAACAGAGCGGTGGCCAGCACGTGCATCATGTAAAACCAGCCGCGGGTCTGACCGATGTACTCGACGATGAAGTCGGCAGGGAAATGCGTGTCGAACCACTCTGCATTTTCGAACGGGTAGTGAACCTGGCCGTACGGCATCGAGCCCGAGTCGAACCACACATCGAACACATCCTCGATGCGTCGCATCGTCGACTTGCCGGTCGGGTCGTCCGGGTTGGGCCGGGTCAGCTCGTCGATGTAGGGCCGGTGCAGATTGTCGGGGCGCACGCCGAAGTCGCGCTCCAACTCGTCGAGGCTGCCATACACGTCGATGCGCGGATAGGCCGGGTCGTCGGACTTCCAGACCGGAATCGGGCTGCCCCAGTATCGGTTTCGGGAAATCGACCAATCCCGCGCGTTGGACAGCCACTTGCCGAACTGACCATCTTTGACATGCTCGGGATACCAGGTGATCTGCTGATTGAGCTCGACCATCCGGTCGCGGAACTCTGTCACCGCAACGAACCACGACGACACCGCCCGGTATATCAACGGGTTTCGGCACCGCCAGCAATGTGGATACGAGTGCTCGTAGGTCTCGTGGCGCAGCAGCACCGCACCGTTGGCGGCGGCTGAGCGGGCCTGGTTCTTCAGATCACGGATGATCTGCGGGTTCGCGTCGAACACGTGCTGGCCCGCGTAATCCGCCACGGTCACATCGAAGCGACCCTTGGGATCGACAGGAGTCACGCCGGAGATACCCGCTGCCTGCGTGACCACCATGTCGTCCTCGCCGTACGAGGGAGCCATGTGCACTATGCCGGTGCCGTCGTCGGTGCTGACGTAATCGGCGGGCAGCACGCGAAATGAGTTCGGCGCGTCCATGAAATACGGGAACGGCGGCAGGTAGTGCGTGCCAAGCAGATCGCGACCCGTGAAGGTTTCCAGCACCTCGGGTTCGTCACCGAGCTCGCGGGCATAGGCCGCCAACCGCGCCTGCGCCAACACGTAGCGCCGGTCGTCGGGCCCTCCAACCAGGACGTAGGCGACGTCGGGGTTGACCGCGACCGCCTGGTTCGACGGCAGCGTCCACGGCGTCGTCGTCCAGATCAGCAGGTAGGCGTCCTTGAGATCGCCATCGCTGACCCGGAAGCCGACGGTGATGGCCGGGTCCTGGCGACTCTGGTAGACGTCGTCATCCATCCGCAGTTCATGATTGGACAGCGGCGTCTCGTCGTTCCAGCAGTACGGCAGCACCCGATTGCCCTCGTAGGCAAGGCCTTTGTCCCAGAGCTGCTTGAACGCCCAGATCACCGACTCCATGAACGTCGGATCAAGGGTCTTGTAGTCGTTGTCGAAATCCACCCAGCGCGCCTGGCGGGTGACGTACGCGCGCCATTCGTTGGTGTACTTGAGCACCGACTCCCGGCAGGCCTCGTTGAACTTACCGATGCCCAGCTCTTCGATCTCGGCCTTGTCGGAGATGCCGAGCTGGCGCTGCACCTCGAGTTCAGCGGGCAGGCCATGGGTGTCCCAGCCGAAGCGGCGCTCCACCTTGTAGCCGCGCATGGTGCGGTAGCGCGGCACGATGTCCTTCACATAGCCGGTCAGCAGGTGTCCGTAGTGCGGCAGGCCGTTGGCGAATGGCGGACCGTCGTAGAACACGTACTCCGGCGCGCCGTCGCGGCGCGCGACGCTGGCGCGGAACGTGTCGTCGCTGTCCCAGTAGTCAAGGACTTCGGTTTCCAGCGCCGGGAACTTGGGCTGGCCGGCGGCCGGCTTCGGATATGCGGTCACTGTGCTGCGTGGTCTCCTGTGCCGATCTCAGGCACGGGGACGACGTCGCGCCGGTGCGCGAGCGCCGCGGTACCACCCCGCTTGCGCACAGTCGCGTGCGCCGCTCAACTGCGGGCGATAACGGGCCCACCCGTTCGGCTCTACTGGGCTGGATCAGCTGTTCTTCCGAAGGCTCCCCGGTGATGGCCGGATCAGCGCCGTTCGCCCAGTCTAATGGCCGTTGTAACGTGCTCGCTCATGGGTGAGTCATTGACCGAAGAGCAGCAGAAACGGCGCAGGCAGGCGGCGGCCGAACTCATGCCGACGACGCCGTACATGAAGTGGCTCGGCATCGTGTTCGACAGCTACGAACCCGACGATGTCACGATCCGACTGCCGTTCCGCGAGGACCTGACCAACGACGGCACGTATTACCACGGCGGTGTGATCGCAGCGGTGATGGATACCGCAGGCGCCGCCGCGGCGTGGTCGAACCATGACTTCGAGAAGGGCACGCGCGCCTCCACGATCTCGATGACGATCAACTACGTCGGCGCCGCCAAGCGCTCCGACCTCATATGCCATGCGCGCACCGTGCGCAGGCGCAAGGAACTCACGTTCACCGAGATCACCGCCACCGACTCCGACGGCGACGTCGTTGCCCACGCGGTGCAGACCTACCGACTCGGCGGCTGACCCTCAGGCGGCCAGCTGGCGACGCCGTCCTCGAGTGGCACTTCGAGGCTGTGCAGGATCGAGGCGATCATCCGCCACCCACCGATCGCGGTGACCAATTCGATCAGCACGGCCGAATCGGTGCCGAGTTCCCGCTCGCACGCCGCCCACGTCTGCGCGCTGACGGCGCCGTCGCGCACGACGTCGTCCGTGGCGGCGAGCACCGCCCGCTCGGGTCCGCCGAAACCATCGTGCGACGACCAATCCCGGACACCGAGCAAGTCCTCGGCGGACACGCCCAACCCGCAGGCGACCCGCCAATGCTGCGTCCACTCGTAGTCGCATGCGGTCAGCCAGCCGATCCGCATGATCACCAGCTCGCGCAGCCGGGGGTCGAGCGCACCGTGCCAGAGCATCGTCGCGAGCAGATCGTTGAGCGCCCGCGCCAGCGTCGGATGATTCAACAGCACCTGGAAGATGCTCAGTTCGGCCATGTAGTCGGGTACGCCTGCCTGATCGGCGGCGGCCTTGGCCTCCTCCACCGGCAACCGCGGAACACGAGCCTCGGTCATGGCACCACCACCCCGTGCACCGGCGGAACGCCGTCGCGCTCGCCTGCCATCGTGGCGAGTAGGTCGCCGGCATCGTCGAGCCCGACACAACGACGCGGCAAGTCCGCGAACGGATATCGGCCCGACGCCAGCACGTCGAGCGCGGCTCGGTACGCAGCTGCGTCGACACCGAGGGCGCCGACGATCCGCAGCTCCTTCAGCACCACCATGTCGGGGATGAAACCTGGTGCGCCCGTATCCCATCCCCGGGTTCCTGCGACGACGACGGTGCTTGCCGGGCGGGCGAGTTCGATGGCCTGAGCGAACGCGGCAGGCGCCTTTGCGGTGACGTCGACGACGACGTCGGCCAGTCCGCCGGTGGCATCGCGAAGCGCCGCGACCGGATCGTCGATGGCGACGTCGACCACCAGATCGGCGCCGAACTGCGACGCCAGCGCCAGCCGGTCCGCGTCCCTAGCTCCAAGACCGGTCATCATCACGAACTCGGCACCGGCATCCTTGGCCGCCGCGGCAACGCACAGTCCGCGGATGCCGGGGCCGAGCACGGCGACCACGTCCCCAGGCCCGGTGCCGGGTATCGTTGCACCCCAACGGATTCCAGCTCCGAGCGGATTGAATGCGGTGGCAACGACAGGGTCGAGCGCCGCAGGCACCGGCAGCACCATCGAATCCGGCGCCAGGTACTGATACTCGGAGTAACCACCCCACAGCCCCGGCGCGCGGTCGATGGAGATGAACCCGTACATGTCGGCTAGGCCGTGGCGCTCGCATCGGCGGTACTCGCCGTCCACGCACGGCTTGCAGTCACGACAGGACTGAAAGACCTCGACCGCCACCCGATCCCCCGCTGCCACGCGCCACCGTTGAGCAGCCCGCGGACCGATCGTTTCGATGATCCCGATCGTCTCGTGGCCGGGGACGAACGCGAATCCGCCCGCCAGTTCGCCGGTGTACTGCTCGTGGTCGGTTCCGCACAGCCCGCACGCCTCGACTCGAACCAGTGCGTCGTCGTCGCCGACGACGGGCAGCGGGATGTCGCGGGTCACGAGGTGATGCGGCCGTTCCAGCACCAACGCACGCGCTCTCGCGGAGTCCGGCATAGCCGCACCCTAAACCGCGTAGCGTCGCGCCATGAGCGATCACACGTACCGAATCATCGAGATCGTCGGCAGCTCACCCGACGGCATCGACGCGGCAATCCGCAACGCCATATCACGGGCATCGGAGACCATGCGCGGCATGGACTGGTTCGATGTTCAGTCAGTCCGCGGACACCTTCAGGACGGCGCCATCGGGCATTTCCAGGTCACCCTCAAGGTCGGGTTCCGTCTGGAAGATGCCCGATAACGTCACACCGGAGCGGCGGCGTCTGAGGTCATTTCGTAGAGCGCGAGCGGGAACTGTTCGCTGAGCTCTTCCACGGTGTAGCGGTCGAACCGGTTGGCGTCGAACCACCAATCGAGGTGCAGCAACCCGTCGGTGCGATACACCCGTAGCTCCAGCGCGTATCCAAGGCCGGGCGGAGTCTCGTACGTCGGTTGCGTTCCGTCGGGCACCGTGCCGACGTAGTTAACGAAGGTCTCCGACTGCAGGAGGGTGCCTTGCGGCGGTCCCGCAACGAACATCCGGTGCACATCGCCAAGCATTTCCGTCGGACTCACCTGTTGTGCGGTCGCGCATGTCAGCGGAATCGCGTGCAGCAGCCACCGGGCTTCACCGGTGACGTCGACCGCGACGACGCCCTCACCGATGGTTCGCGCGATCGTCCGGCCGAGCGCGGCAAGCAGAATCTCGTCGGCCGCGACAGCGAGCCATTCCGTTGCTCCGTCAACCTCCGCGGTCATCTCTTCGGAGGCGGGAGTGGACAGCACGTCGAAGACAGGAGGGATGTCGTCGGCAATGTCATGGTCGATGAGCCGCAACGTGGACATCGCCAGGTTAACGGCCGGATACATCAACTCGTTCATCTCATCAGCTAAGTACGGAGCAACCATGTGGCTAACCGTACACCTCTTTCCCATAAATGGGAGACTCCTCCCAAAACTGTGACGCCAGTGTCAATTATGGCTACCTCATCCGATTTGCGACAGTTACTGCCCAAACCCGGGAAGAGGGTTTATGGTGGGTGGATGCCACGCACCGATGAGAACGGCAGACAGCTCAAGGCGCTGCTCGACTATCTCCTCGATGGGGAGAACGATGCCAAGGACATCTACGACGCGCTTGGCATCTCGAGCAGCACCTATTACCGGCGAGTCAAAGAGGATGACTATCCGAATGCCGAGGAGCTGCGGCGAGTGGCCGATAGGTTCGCGCTCAGCTATCCCGACCTGCAAATTCAGTTCGGGTTGATGAGTCGCCAAGAGGTGTGGAGCTATATCGAATCGGCCCCGTTCACGATGACGGCGGTCCAGGAAGCCGTGCAAACGAAGCAGACGACCCGCCCGCCGAAGCTGTCCGAGATGAAGCCGCGAGCAGACGCTCCTCCGCTTTAACTCGGAGAAGCCGTACACTTTGCTGACAGGCTTAGTACGAAGGCGACTCCCATGGCTCTCGCAACACTCATAGCGATCACGCTCGCGTGTATCGGCTGGAGTTTGTGGATCCGACGCGTCACGTGGTCGTGCCGCTGGGAGGTCGCCGCAACCCTGAACATCGCATTACAGGGCCTTGCCGTGCTGCTGATGTCGCCGTGGGCCTCGGAGACGCTTGGCCACTGGTTGCATGCCATGACCGGCATGTGGAACCTCGAGGATTACATCGGACACGACGCCTATATCGTTGCCGCCTCGGCCGTCGTCTACAACGCGCTTGGGAGGCTCGCCGACGACCACGCCATGCAGCGGACGTTCAAGGCGTATGTGGAGCGCCCCGCAACGCTGTGCATCCCGCTGTTGCTTGCGACGTTCTCGATGGGCAACGGCGCGAAGATCTACAAGCCGGATTTCTTCGAGGTACCCACCGACTTCTGGCTTGCCCTCTACTGGACGATGCTGTGCGGCATGCTGATCTACCTCCTTGGCTACGGAGCGCGGGCACTGCTGATCCTGCGCCAAGATCCGCGGTCGCGGAAGATCGCCAACATCTATCTCGCCGCATCGGCCAGCGGCGTCCTCGCCTGCATCGTGCGGATCGTCACCGCCTGGGTGCCATCGCTGCAGACGATCGAAGGCGGCACGCTGGTATGGATCTTCGCCTGCGGATGTGGCGCCGGATTCGCGCTCACGTCGGCACAGTCGTGGCGCATCAAGACCAAGTGGTTCAGCACCGCCAATAACTGACGCCGCGCCGCTAGCTAGCCCGCGACGGGCCGCAACACGTCGTACGGAGCCCCGAACGCAGGCGTCGTTTCGTAACCGCGTTTGCGGGCTTGCGCAGCGTCGCGCCGGATGAGCGCCTGGAGTCCGGCGAACACGGCCTGATCGAGCACCATTCGGGTCAACAGCCGGTTGTGCACGAAACCGAAGGACAGGCCGCTCGCCGGATCGGCCCAGCCGACCGAGCCTGCCAGCCCCGCGTGACCGAAGCCGGGCATGAACCCCGGCAGGACCGGCACCGAGTGATAGCCAAGGTGGAAGCTCAACGGCACGAAGATGTTCCGGTCCGGCACGAGACTCGGCCTGCCGCTCAGCCCGGCCGCCAACTCCTCCGAGATGAACTGTGTGCCGTCGATGCGGCCGCCGTTAGCGATCGCGCCGTACATCTTGGCAAGGCCTCGCGCTGTGGTCACCCCGTTCGCCGCGGGAATCTCGGAGTCGAGTAACGGGGTATCGCCCTGCACGACGGCCTTCATCCCGGGAAAGTACATCGACCCAAACGCGCCGGAAAACTCGAGCGAGGCGATCCGCGGCGCGACAAAATTGAAGATCGGATTGCTGAGCGTGCCCTGCGGCGCCAGGATCTGCGCGGCCCGCGTCGGCGAATCGGCAGGCGGACGGCCCAGGTGCAACCCATCGGTGTTCAGTGGTTCGGCCAGCTCTGCGCGGATCAGATCCCGCATCCCCCTGCCGATGACGGCGCGGCCCAACCCTGACATCAGCCAGCCGTACGTCAGCGCGTGATAGGCCGGCTTGCCGTAAAGGATCTTGTTCACCGGGGCGGCCGCAAGCCGCTCCTCCATCGCGACGTGGTCCAGCAGGTCGGCCTTGTTGACCCCGTTCAGCTGGGACAGCCCGGCGCGGTGGCGCATGACGTCGCGGACGGTGATGTCGGCCTTGCCGTTGGCCCCGAATTCGGGCCAGTACTCGGCAACCGGCGTGTCGTAGTCGATCAGGCCGCGGTCGACGAGTCGGTGGATCACCGTCGATGCAAGCCCCTTGGTCACAGACCAGACCATCGCGCCTGTGTCGGCGGTCCAGTACTCGGTACCGTTCCGGTCGGCGTATCCCGTCCAGACGTCGACGACGGGTTCGCCGTGCAGGTAGATGGCAAGAGCCCCGCCACCGAACCGTCGTCCAGGAAACAGCTGGGAGAATGCGCGCACCGTGCAGCCGAAGCTGGGGTCTGCCGCGCCCTGAACGCTGTGCGGGAGCGCAGCGCTGCGGTCCCGGTTATTGACACCAGTCACAATGTATTGAATTTACCTGGACCCCCGGCAAATAAAACAGGGGTTACCAAATTGTTAGATCACTGCATGTCAGCCGCGTCGAGCAGCTGTTGCGCAGCAAGCGCGGGGGTGAGCTCGCCGTCGCGCACCTGGCGTTCCACCTCGGCGCGCATCCTCTTGACCGCGGGGTGCGACAGCACCCGGTCCAGCACGGTGTCGCGGACCATGGACCACGTCCAGTCCACCTGCTGCGCGCGCCTGCGGGCCTCGAACTCCCCCGCGTCGGTGAGCACTTGGCGGTGTTTGAGCACCGTGTCCCACAGCTCGGACAGGCCCGTGCCGTTCAGTGCGCTCATTGTGAGAACTGGTGGGCGCCATAACGTTTCGCGTGGGTAGATGAGCCGGATCGCACCCGTGAGTTCGCGTGCGGCGGCCTTGGCCTCAGTCGCGTGCTCGCCGTCGGCCTTGTTCACCACGACGACGTCGGCCAGTTCGAGCACACCCTTCTTGATGCCCTGCAGCTGATCTCCTGTCCGCGCAAGGGTCAGGAACACGAACGTGTCGACCATGTTGGCGACTGCCACCTCGGACTGACCGACACCCACCGTCTCCACCAGGATCACGTCGAATCCGGCCGCCTCCAGCAAAACGATGGTCTCGCGGGTGGCCTTGGCAACCCCGCCGAGAGTGCCCGAGGTCGGTGACGGCCGGATGTAGGCGTCGGGGTGCACCGCGAGGCGCGCCATCCTCGTCTTGTCGCCAAGGATCGACCCGCCGGTGCGGGTGGACGACGGATCGACGGCCAGCACCGCGACTCGGTGCCCCTGTTCGATCAGGTACATGCCGAGCGCCTCGATGGTGGTCGACTTGCCGACGCCGGGCACCCCGGTGATGCCGACGTGCATGGCGTTGCCTGCTTGCGGCATCAGCTCGAGCAGTAGCTGCTGCGCTTCCTCGCGGTGATCGGGGCGGGTCGACTCGACCAGGGTGATCGCCCTTGGCAGCGCCGCGCGGTCACCGCTTTTCACCGCCTCAGCCAAGTCCTGGATGTCGTTCATCTAGCTCAGGGCTAGCTCAACTCGTAGCCCAGCCGCTCGGCCAGCTTCTGCAGCAGACCGATTGCGGCGTCGGCGATCACCGTGCCCGGCGGGAAGATGGCCGTGGCGCCCGCTGCGTACAACTCGTCGAAGTCGCCAGGCGGGATAACACCACCGACCACGATCATGATGTCCGGTCGTCCCACCTCGGCCAGCGCATCGCGCAGCGCGGGCACCAGGGTCAGGTGCCCGGCCGCCAACGACGACACACCGACCACGTGCACGTCGTTATCGGCGGCCTGACGCGCCACCTCGTCGGGCGTCGAGAACAGCGATCCGACGTCGACATCGAAGCCGATGTCTGCGAAGGCCGTCGCGATCACCTTCTGCCCGCGGTCGTGGCCGTCCTGGCCCATCTTGGCCACCAGGATGCGTGGCCTGCGGCCGTCGGCCTCGGCGAACTTCTGCACTAGTTCGGTGGCGCTTGCGATGTTGCTGACCTTTCCGACTTCGTCGCGGTAGACCCCGGCGATGGTACGGATCTCGGCCTGATGGCGTCCCCAAACCTTCTCGAGCGCATCGGAGATCTCGCCGACCGTGGCCTTCGCCCGAGCGGCGTTGATGGCGAGCTCGAGCAGGTTGCCCTCTCCGTCAGCGGCTCTGGTCAGTTCTGCCAGCGCGGCGGCGACGGCATCGGGATCCCTTTCGGCGCGCAGCTGCTCCAGCTTCGCGATCTGCTCGGCGCGAACGCGGCTGTTCTCGACCTTGAGCACCTCGATCTCTTGGTCCTCGTCCACCTGGTACTTGTTCACTCCGATCACGGGCTGCTGGCCGGAGTCGATGCGGGCCTGCGTGCGCGCGGCCGCCTCCTCGATGCGCAGCTTCGGGATGCCGTCGCTGATAGCCTGCGCCATGCCTCCGTGCTCGTTCACCTCGCGGATGTGTTCGCGGACCTTCTCCGCCAGCGCCTGCGTCAGGCACTCCACGTAGTACGAGCCGCCCCACGGATCGATAGGCCGCGTGGTGCCGGACTCCTGCTGCAGCAGCAGTTGGGTGTTGCGCGCGATGCGGGCCGAGAAGTCCGTCGGCAGCGCCAGTGCCTCGTCGAGGGCGTTGGTGTGCAACGACTGGGTGTGGCCCTGCGTCGCGGCCATCGCTTCGATACAGGTGCGCGCGACGTTGTTGAACGGATCCTGCGCGGTCAACGACCAGCCGGAGGTCTGCGAATGGGTGCGCAGCGACAAGGACTTGTCGCTCTTGGGGTCGAACTGGGCGACGAGCTCACTCCACAGCAGTCGGCCCGCGCGCAGCTTGGCGACCTCCATGAAGAAGTTCATGCCGATTCCCCAGAAGAACGACAGCCGCGGCGCGAACTTGTCGATGTCCAGGCCGGCGTCCAGACCCGCCTTGATGTACTCGACGCCGTCGGCCAACGTGTATGCCAGCTCCAAATCAGCTGTCGCACCGGCTTCTTGGATGTGGTAGCCGGAAATCGAGATCGAGTTGTACTTCGGCATCTTGACGCTGGTGTAGCCGAAGATGTCGGAGATGATCCGCATCGACGCCTTCGGCGGATAGATGTAGGTGTTGCGGACCATGAACTCCTTGAGGATGTCGTTCTGGATGGTCCCCGCCAGCTTCTCCGGCGGCACGCCCTGCTCCTCGGCCGCGGCTACGTACAGCGCAAGGATCGGCAGCACGGCGCCGTTCATGGTCATCGACACCGAGACTGTCGACAGGTCGATGCCGTCGAACAGCTGGCGCATATCGAGAATGGAATCGATTGCCACACCTGCCATTCCGACGTCACCGGCGACGCGGGGGTGGTCCGAGTCGTAGCCGCGGTGGGTGGCGAGGTCGAATGCCACCGACAGGCCCTTCTGGCCGGCAGCCAGGTTGCGGCGGTAGAACGCGTTCGACTCGGCGGCCGTCGAGAAGCCCGCGTACTGCCGGATGGTCCACGGCTGGTTGACGTACATGGTCGGGTAGGGACCCCGCACGAACGGCGGCTCGCCGGGGAAAGTGTCCAGCGGGTAGCCCGTTGCGACGGCAGCGTCGCGGTCGGCCTTGATGTAAACCGGCTTCACGTCGATGCCCTCGGGCGTGCCCCAGTCCAGCTGATCCGGGGTGTAGCCGTGCGCAGCGGCCGCCGATGCGACGTGCTCGGCAACGGCAGCTAGCGAAACAGGCGAGACCGCGGGTTTCTGATCCTCTTCGCCGTGCAGTGGTACGTCGGCGAAACTTCCGATGCCTGTTGTTGCGGTCATCTCGTCATGCCCCCAATCGAGTGAGCAGGTCCGACAACGCCGCGACCGCGTCGATCTTCGCGGTCAGATAGCCATCGGGTTTCGAATCCGCCTCCGCGACGGCCTTTTCGGGGCCGGCAAGAAGAACGTGCAACACGCCCGCCTTGCGGGCCGCATCGACGGCGGACGACGCCTCGGTCGCGTATCGGGCGTCTGTCCCGCAGATCACCGCGACGTGTAACGACCCGGCCCCGTCGGATTCGGTGACAGCCTCGATACCGCCGGACGCGAGCAGGTTGGTGGCGAACGTAGTACGAACGTTGTGCTCCGCAAGTGGGCCGAGCGGTACAAGCAACGCCTTCGGCCGCGATCCGGTCTTGTCCAGGAAGGCGTCCGACCGGTTGCGCAACGCCTCGAACCCGGCGGCATACCGCGCCACGTGATTGACCGAATCGCCCTGCGGCAACGGCGGTTCGGCGAGGTTCGGGTACTCGTTCACCCCGGTGAGCGCCGTGCGCCGACGCGCGATGTCGCCGGTGCGACGGTCGGCCACCTCGGCGATCTGGCCGACGACATAGTCGCGGGCGGCCTCGAAGCCGCCGCGGGATTCGATGTCCTGGAAGTGCTTCCAAGCCTCTTCGGCCACCGCCGTCGTGAGGTCCTCGACGAACCACGAGCCGCCCGCGGGGTCGAGCACCCGGCCGATGTGCGATTCCTCCAGAAGCAGCAGTTGCGTATTGCGGGCAATGCGCCGTGCGAAACTCGCAGCGGTACCAGGGAATCCGCCGGGGATGGCCGCATCGAAGGGGTGAACCAGCACCGTGTCCGCGCCTCCGACGCCCGCGGAGAACGCCGCCAGCGTGGTGCGCAACATGTTCACCCACGGATCGCGCTGCGCCATCATCGGCAGCGACGTGATCGAATGCACGCGGGCCGCGCCTGCGCTCGGCTCCCCCACCACCTCGGCCACTCGCGCCCACAGTTGGCGCGCCGCACGCAGCTTCGCGATCGTCATGAACTGGTCGTCGTCGGCGGCGAAGCGGAAACTGATCTGCCGCAACGCATCCCCGGCCGCGACACCGCCGTCCCCGAGCAACCGCAGATAGCCGACCGCCGCGGCGATGCTGCCCGCCAACTCCCACGACGCATTGGCGCCCAGATCGTGGAAAGCCGGACCGTCCACGGTGATCGCCCGAACGCCACCGTCGTAGGGGGCCACCTTGACCGCCGCCGCGACGACGTCGGCCACACCCGGCGCCGATCGCCCGCTCAGCGGCGCGGTCAACGGGTCCGCGCCCAGATCCACCGACAGCCGCGAACGCTGATCGTCGTCCAGATCCGCAACCAGCGCCAGCACCACATCCGCTGCTGTGGCGTATTCGGCACCCGCGTCGAGCACGACGGGGACGAGGTCGAGGAACACGCCCTCGAGCAGGCTGTCGAGCTCCGCGGCAGGCACGCCCGGCTCGCCAACCCGCAACACCAGCGCGCTGACACCTTCGGTCAACGCGAGCAGCACCGTCCCGTTGGCTTCGGCCGCCGCGGATCCGTTTGCGGGGAAGGTTTCGGCAACCCGCCAGCCGGACTTGACGTCGCGCAGCGCGTCGCCGCCGCGGACAAAGGGCCACTGCCCTGGCAGCGCCGGCTCAGGCAGTGCGTCCAGAGAGGTATAGAGCGGGCGGATCGGGAAACCTTCGTAGGTGGGCGAATCCAGCAGCCGCTCCGGCTCAGCGGGCAGATCCGCCGAATCACGCCGGGCGCTCTTGGTCAGCACTCCGGCTACCGCCGAGCGCCACCTCGCAATATCGGAATCCACGCCCATCAGGCTAAATGATGGCCATCACAGCAGCGCCCGCCGGTCGGGCCGACTCACAAGGCCGCTGGCGGGGTGTCGGCACGCCGCGGCCCGTAGTCTTGGTAGGCGTGAAACCCGTCGTCAGCACCCTGCGCGCACTGCGTGCTGCGGTAATTGCGACGGCGTCGACGGTCCCGCCCCGCCGCTTCATCGCCATCCTGACAGCGATTGTGATCCTCGTCGCAGTTGTCCTTCTGATTCCGTTGCCTACCGCACTGCAGCTGCGTGACTGGGCCACCTCGGTCGGACCGTGGTTTCCGCTGGCGTTCTTGGCCGCACACATCGTGGTGACGGTGTTTCCGTTTCCCCGGACCGCGTTCACCCTGGCAGCGGGCCTGCTCTTCGGTCCCTACCTCGGTATTCCACTGGCGGTGGTGGCCAGCACCGCCAGTGCGGTCATCGCCCTGCTGCTGGTGCGCGCCGCGGGCTGGCAGCTGAGCCGGTTGGTCAGGCACCCGCGGGTGGATTCACTGGACGCGCGGCTGCGCGAGCGCGGCTGGCCCGCCGTGATGTCGATGCGGATGATCCCCGCGGTGCCATTCTCGGTGGCCAACTACGCCTCAGGGGCCTCGGCGGTCGGGCTGCTGCCCTACACGCTGGCCACCTTCGTCGGTCTGATGCCGGGCACCGCCGCGGTCGTCATCCTCGGCGACGCGCTCACCGGCCACGTCAGCCCGCTGTTGTATCTGGTCTCGCTGTGCACTGGGAGCCTCGGCGTCGCGGGCTTGATCTACGAGATCCGCACCCATCGGCGCCATCACCGCGAGCGCCTCGCCGACTCGGCCGAAGACACCGAGCCGGCGATCACCGGCTGAGCGGTCGACTAACCGCCGTGCCGGCCCGGCGCCAGAGGCGGAGGTGGAGGTGGACCATCCTGCCGCTGCTGTGACAGCGGGGGATATTGCATCGTCGGCATCGTGTCATCCGGCGGTGGCGGAAGAGCGCTGATACCCGATGTGCCACGCGCGTCCGCCTCGGCCTTGGCGACGGCCTGGGCGATCGCGGGATCCGTCTGCGTAGTGAACCACTCGGCGACCTCGTCGGAGTCGTCCTCGGGCTTTGGCAGATCCTCCTCAACCGGCGACGGCGTGTACCGGAAGACGCCGTCCGACCCTGGGGCTCCCAGCATCTTGGTGAAGCCCTCCAGCGCCGATCCGAAGTCACTGGGCACCAGCCACACCTTGTTCGCCTCGCCCTTGGCCATCTGCGGAAGCGTCTGCAGGTACTGGTAGGCCAGCATCTCCGGGGTTGGCCTGCCCCTCTTGATCGCGGCGAAGGTCTTCTCGATGGCCTTGGCCTGGCCCTGTGCCTGCAGGTAGGACGCCGCGCGTTCACCCTGGGCGCGCAGCATGCGCGACTGCCGATCGGCCTCGGCGGCCAGGATCGCCGCCTGCTTGGCACCCTCGGCGGACAGAATCTGGGCCTGCTTCTGGCCCTCCGCCTGCTTGATTGCCGCCTCGCGGCTGCCCTCGGCGGTCAGGATCATCGCGCGCTTCTCGCGGTCGGCGCGCATCTGCTTTTCCATCGAATCCTGAATCGACGGCGGCGGGTCGATGCTGCGCAGTTCGACCCGGGCCACGCGAAGCCCCCATCGGCCTGTCGCCTCGTCGAGCACACCGCGCAACTGCCCGTTGATCTGATCACGCGAAGTCAGCGTCTGCTCGAGCGTCATGCCGCCGACAACGTTGCGCAGCGTGGTGGTGGTCAGCTGCTCGACACCGACGATGTAGTTGCTGATCTGGTACACCGCCTTGCTCGGGTCGGTCACCTGGAAATACACGACGGTATCGATGTTGACCGTCAGGTTGTCCTCGGTGATGACTGGCTGCGGCGGGAATGACACCACTCGCTCGCGCAGGTCCACCCGCGCCCGGATCTTGTCGACGAACGGCAGCAACAGGGTCAGCTGACCCGACACTGTCTTGCTGTAGCGGCCCAGCCGTTCGATTACCGCGGCCTCGGCCTGCGGGATCAGCGCGATCGACTTCGCGACGATGATGGCGGCGAACACCACCAACACGCCAACCAGGACCAAGCCGGCGATAGCACCATCCATGACGGGGTTCCTTCCCTCGTTGCCCAGACTTCTCTAGACGACCTTTTGGACGACGGCGGTGGCGCCCTCGATGTGCACGACGGTGACGTGGTCGCCCGGTTCGTAGACATCGTCGTCGTTGGCAGGCCGCGCCGACCAGATTTCGCCGTCGAGTTTCACTTGGCCTTCATGGCGCGCCACCCGATCGAGCACAAGCGCGCTCTTGCCCTCTAGCGCTTTTGCCGGGACAGGCATGCCCTCTCCCGACGTGAAATGCCGTCGCAGCACCGGCCGCACGACCGCCAACATCAGGATCGAGACCACGAGGAAAACTGCCCCCTGAACCCACAGATCGTCGAAGACCAGACTGGATCCGGCCGCAGCAAGTGCGCCGCCGCCGAGCATCAGTAGGAACAGGTCGCCGGTCAACGCCTCGGCCCCTGCGAGGGCCAGTGCGGCGATTAGCCAGATCAGCGCAACGGGCATGCGGCCACCCTATCGCGTAGCCGACCCTCGCAGCGCTTAACTACTACACTGCGAGCATCATGTGGTGCCCCAGTGTCTCTTTGTCGGTTTGGGCCAACGCCTGGTTGGCCGGTGCCGCCGCGCCTGACGACGTCCTCGATGCGCTATCGCAATGGGCACCAAGGCATTCCGTAACCGCGTATGACTCGGTAGCGGCAGGCCGCACCGGGTTGCCATGGCCGGATTTGCACGACGCAGGCGCGGTCTCGATGCTGCAGACCGTGCGCACCGCGGCGGGTTCCGGGCTCTCGGCGCCAGCCATCGGCATGGTGTTTCCCGTCCCCGGCGATGTCCGCGGGCTACCGGCGGGCACTCAATTTCAGCGCGACGCGATCACCGCGGGCGAGGCGATCCTCGTCGGCCGCGATCCATCCGCCACGGTCGGCTTGGTCCCGGACTTCGAGTACGACGAACTAGAGGATGAGTCCGACTTCGAGCCTGAGCCGACCGCGTTGTCGTGGACGGTCTATTCGGTACCGGCCGCGCCGACTCCCGAACACCTCGACCTCGGCGAGGCGGAGTACACATTGCGTTCGGCCGTCCGATCGGCAGCGGATGCATTGGGCGCCATCCGCGCTGCGGGTACCGAAGTGGCCGACCCGCGTGGGCTCGTCGAGCAAGTGCTCGAAGAGGCCAGGAGACACCAGCTGCCCGATCATGCTCCATCGCGGGCGGTGCGCGTGCTGGAGAACGCCGCGCATATCGACGCGATCATCACCGTCAGCTCGGGGCTGATCCCGATCGGATTGCAGACGTCATCCGAGGTGCAGATCGCCAGCGATGCGTTGCGCCCGCTCTCCGGGGTCGTGCGTTCGGCGCGGATGGCCGCGGTCAGCGCGATCCTGCACTCTGCGTGGCAGGCCTAGGCGACGCTTAGCCGCAATTCGGCGTGCACACCGCGCCGTTGACCGAAAAGCCCTGCAGCGGTGGCGCATCCGAGCCCGGCACCCTCGCCGGGCCGCGGCCACTGCGGAGCTCGTCGATCAGATCGACCGCCAGCCGCGCGAACCGCGGGTCAGCGTTCGGCGTGGCCGCCCGCGCGAACGCGATGCCCAACTCCTGCGCCTGCTGCCGCAGTTCGTGATCGAGGTCCCAGACCACCTCGATGTGGTCGGCGACGAACCCGATCGGGCAGACAATCACTGCCTTGGTGCCTGCTTCCGCGAGGGCGGCCAGGTGGTCGGCGATGTCGGGCTCCAACCACGGCACCTGCGGCGGCCCCGAGCGCGACTGCCAAACCTGGTCGTATTCGTCATAGCCGGCCGCCGCGGCGACCAAGCGCGACGCATACCCCACCTGGCGGCTGTACAGGTCTGGGCCGCAACGGGATCGGGCCCCCGTTGGTATGGAATGCGCGGTGAAGACCAGCCGCGCGCCTTCCGGCACGGTTTGCGCGGCCGCACCGGTGGCCTCGGTGAACATCTCCACCAGGAGCGGATGATCGAAGTATTGGCGCAGCTTGACCAATTCCGGTGCGCCCTCGCCTGCCGCCGCGCGGCCCCTCGCGATGTCCTGCACATACTGGGTGCAGCTGGAGTAGCCGCCCCATGCCGATGTGGTGAACACGGCCGCACGGCGAATCCCGTTGTCGCGCATGGCTGCCACGGCGTCCTCGACGTAGGGTTCCCAGTTGCGGTTGCCGAAGTAGACGGGCAGGTCGATCTCGCGCTGCAGCTGTGCGACCAACTCGCGGTTGACGCCGTTGATCGGCGAGACGCCGCCGAAGTGCTGGTAGTGCTCAGCGACGACGGCCAGCCGCTCGCGCGGGATGCCGCGGCCGCGAGTGACGTTCTCCAGGAACGGCATTACCTGCTCGGGACCCTCTGGCCCCCCGAACGACAGCAGCAGGACCGCATCAAAATCCACTAGAGCAACTGCGTGCTCGCGCCGCCGTCGGCGTAGATGACGGTTCCCGTCGTGGCGGGCAGCCAATCGGAGACCAGCGCGCAGACCGTCCGCGCGACGGGCGTCGGGTCCTTCATGTTCCAGCCAAGCGGTGACCGCTGATCCCAGCCCTCTTCCAATAGCTTGATCTGATCGCCTGCCTCATCGCCAAGCGCACCGCCGACGATCGCGCTCATCGCAAGCGTGCGGATCGGTCCCGCCGCAACAAGATTCGAGCGCACACCGTATGCACCGGCCTCGCGGGCCACGAAGCGGTTGACGGACTCCAGTGCACTCTTGGCGACCGTCATCCAGTTGTAGGCGGGCATCGCCCTTGTCGGGTCGAAGTCCATGCCGACGATGCCGCCACCGCGGTTCATGATCGGCAGCAGCGCCTTGGCCAGTGAGGCGTAGGAGTACGCCGAAATGTGGATGCCCTTGGCGACGTCCTCGTACGGCGCGTCGAAGAACGGGTTGATCCCCATCCCGGTCTGCGGCATGTAGCCGATCGAATGCACGACACCGTCGAGTTTGTTGCCCTCACCGATCACCTCGGTGACCCGGTCGGCCAGCGTGTCGAGGTGCTTTTCGTTCTGCACGTCGAGTTCGAGCAGCGGCGCCGGGTTCGGCAACCGATCCGCGATCCGCTGGATCAGCTTCATCCGGTCGAAGCCGGTCAGCACCAGCTCCGCGCCCTCTTCCTGCGCGACCCGCGCGATGTGGAATGCGATCGACGAGTCCGTGATGATCCCGGTGACCAGGATGCGTTTGCCTTCGAGAAACCCTGCCATATCAGTCCTTATCTCCTTAGTGGCCCATGCCCATGCCGCCGTCGACCGGGATCACCGCACCGGATATGTAGCTTGCATCCTCGGACGCCAGGAAGCTGACCACGCCGGCGACCTCGTCGGCGGTGCCGACCCGCTTCGCCGGGATGAATTCCAGTGCTCCCGCTTGAATCCGCTCGTCCAGCGCGCGGGTCATCTCGGTGTCGATGTAGCCGGGAGCCACCACGTTCGCGGTGACCCCGGCCTTTGAAAGCTCCCTGGAGATCGACCGGGCCATGCCGATCAGACCGGCCTTGGAGGCCGCGTAGTTGGCCTGGTTGCCGATGCCCCAGCTGCCGGAGACCGAACCCACGAAGATCATCCGGCCGAACCGCTTCTTCTGCATGCTGCGCGATGCCCGCTGCGCGACCCGGAACGCCCCTGTGAGGTTCGCGTCGATGACCTTCTCGAATCTCTCCTCGGTCATCCGGATGAGGAACGCGTCCGCGGAGATGCCTGCATTGGACACCAGCACCTCGACCGCACCTTGGTGCTCCTCGACCTCCTTGAAGGCGCGGTCGACGGCCTCGTTGTCGGTGACGTCACACTGCACCCCGAACAGGCCCTCCGGGGCGCCGGAGCCGCGATGCGTGACGGCGACCTTGTGACCGTCTTCGGCGAGCCGTTGCGCGATCGCGAGCCCGATGCCCCGGTTTCCACCGGTCACCAGCACCGAGCGGGCGACGAAGGGCGGACGGCCACCGGCGGTTTGGCCGGCGGTATCGGCTGCATTGTCGGTCGCTTCTGTTTCTCTGCTCCTCGCGTCCGCAGTCATAAGCGCCAACTTAGTGCCTGCACAGCGTTCTTAAGAAATCGCCTTAGTTGGGCAGCCGTCGGTTGATCAGCAGCGCGGCCAGCGCTGCCAGCGCCAGGACCAGAGCACCCAGCCGCAGCCAGCCGGCGCTGGCGTCGCCCTTGCGGGTCTCGTAACCGATCTGCTCCTGCAGGCTGGTGAAGACTTGCTTCAGTTGCTCCAGGCTCGACGCGTTGTAGGCGTCACCACCCGACAGCTGGGCGATCTTTTTGAGCATCTCGTCGTCGACCGGCACGGGCTGGCGCTGGCCGTTGATCTCGACGTAGCCGTACGGCGTGCCGAACGACACCGTCGAGATCGGCACGCCCTGATCCTTGGCGGTGCGTGCCGCGGTGTAGGCGCCCTTGGGGTTGTCCGGGTTGGACGGCACGGTCTCCTTGCCGTCGGACATCAGAACGATGCGCGCAGGCGGCGGCGCGTCGCCACCACCGATCACCGCACCGACGGTGGCGATGGCCTGCAGCGCAGTGAAGATGCCCTCGCCGGTGGCGGTGCGGTCGGCCAGTTGCAGCTTGTCGATCGCAACCTTGGTGGCGTCGCGGTTCGTGGTCGGCGACACCAGCACGGTGGCGGTGCCCGCGTAGGCGATCAGCCCGAGGTTGATGCCGGGGGTGAGCTGGTCGGCGAACTGCTTGGCGGCTTCCTGGGCCGCGGCCACCCTGCTCGGCGACACGTCGGTTGCCCGCATGGACTGCGACACGTCGATGGTCAACATCACGACAGCACGGTTGCGCGGGATCCGCACGTCGTTCGTCGGCCCGGCCATCGCCACGGTGAGCAGCAGCAGCGACAGCACCAGCAGGATCGCAGGCACGTGCCGCCAGCGCGACGGGCGTTTGGGCGCAACGCTTTCCAGCAGCTCCATGTTCGCGAAGCGCAGCATCCGCTTCTGCCGGGCCAGCTGCACCACGATGTAGAGCCCGATCAGCCCGAGGACGACGACGAGGAACAGAAGGAACCAAACGTGTTCGAAACCCGACAGCGTCATCGGTCCGAGCAACGGTAATGTCATGTGCTACTTGTCATTTCGCTTATGGAACTTCATCCGTGCCATCTGCTCTTCGCGCAAGCGCTCATCGCCCGGCCATGGCGCCGCTGCGCTTCCTGTTGGCGACGAACCGGACCACGTCGGCGATCCAATCCCGGTCGGTGCGAAGCGAGAGAAGCGGAGCTCCGCAGCGCCGCAGTGTTCGCGCCACTTCTGCGCGGTGCGCAGCCGCAGCCTTCTCGAAGTCCTCGCGCAGCTGCTCGTCGATGGTGAACTCGCGGGTGACGCCGGTTTCGGTGTCCTGCAGGATCACGTCGCCGATGGGCGGCAGTTCCACGTCGCGTGGGTCAAGCACTTCGATACCGAGCACCTCGTGCCGTCCGGCGATGGCCCGCAGCGGACGCATCCAATTGATCGGGCCGAGGAAGTCGCTGATGATCACCGCCATGCCACGGCGTCGCTCGGGCCGACGCAGCGCGTCGATGGCCGCGGCCAGGTCGCCCCGCACACCCGTCGGCGCCTTGGGCATGGTGGCGATGGTGCGCAGCATTTCCTGCTCGTGCATCCGGCCCGACAGCGCTGGCACCCGCCGCACCGCGTCACCGTTGGCGATGATCGCGCCGATCCGGTTGCCGCCCCCGCTGTTGAGGAACGTGATCGACGCAGCGGCCGCCACCGCGAGGTCGCGCTTTTCACAGCCGGTGGTGCCGAAGTCGAGGCTGGCCGACATGTCGATCACCAGCCAGGTCTCCAGCTCGCGGTCGGCGATCATCTGTCGCACATGCGGGTGGTTGGTGCGCGCAGTGACCGCCCAGTCCATTCGGCGGACATCATCGCCGGGCTGATAGATCCGCGACTCCCCCGGCTCCGATCCCGGGCCGGGCAGCAGGCCGAGGTGGTCGCCGTGCAGCACGCCGTCGAGCTTGCGGCGCACGGTCAGCTCCAGCTTGCGCAGCGCCGCGGTCAGCGCGGGGTCACGGATCTCACCGCGCTTCAGCGACGGCAGATCAACGGTGCGTCTGGACCCTGGAGAGCTAGTCACAGAGCGCTATCACCGACCGGTGGCCGCGGCCGCTGCGGCGGGCATCACCGGCGGCACCGAATGACCTTGCTGCGGAATCGCATTCACCTGCGGAAGGGCCACCGTCTGCATGATTCGACTGATCACGGTCTCGGCGGAGATCTCGTCGGCCAGCGCGTCATAGGTGAGCACGAGCCGATGCCGAAGCACATCCGGAATGACCTCGACGACGTCCTGCGGGACGACGTAGTCACGGCCACGCACCAAGGCAAGTGCCCGCGACGCCGCGATGATGCCCAGCGAGGCGCGCGGCGAGGCGCCGTAGGCGATCCACGCCTTCGCGTCGGGCATGCCGAACTTCTCGGGGTGCCGGGTCGCGGTGACGACGCGGACCACGTAATCGACGAGCGCGTGGTGGACGAAGTTGTTGGACGCGACGTCCTGCAGGCGCAGCAGGTCACCGGGGGCGAGGATCTGCTTCGGCTCAGGTGGCTTGACACCCATCCGGTAGACGATCTCGCGCTCCTCCTCCGGAGAGGGGTAGTCGATGTTCAGCTTGAACAGGAAGCGGTCGCGCTGCGCCTCAGGCAGGGCATACACGCCCTCCTGCTCGATCGGGTTCTGGGTTGCCATCACCAGGAACGGCGCGGGCAGCGGGAAGGTCTTGCCGCCGATGGAGATCTTGCGCTCGGCCATGACCTCAAGAAGCGCCGACTGCACCTTGGCCGGCGCACGGTTGATCTCGTCGGCGAGCAGGAAGTTGACCACCACCGGGCCGAGCTCGATGTCGAACTCCTCCTTGCCCTGGCGGTAGATCCTGGTGCCGACGATGTCGGTGGGCACCAGGTCGGGGGTGAACTGGATGCGCGCGAAAGTGCCGCCGACGACCTTGGCGAACGTCTCCACCGCCAACGTCTTGGCCACACCGGGCACACCCTCGAGCAGCACATGCCCCTTGGCGAGCAGGCCGACCAGCATCCGCTCGACCAGCTGATCCTGGCCGACGATGATCCGCTTGACCTCGAAGATGGCGCGCTCGAGGGTGTGGACCTCCTGCTGCAGGCCGCCGTTGTTCGGCGGTGCGGTGTGAGAGCCGGGTGTGTAGCCCTGGGTCGGAGCCTGTCCGGAATATCCTCCGGCGCCCTGGGGCGGCCCACTCGGTGACGTCATTAACGGTCCTTCCACATCTATTAAGACGCTGGTCGCAACTGCGTCGGCCTGAGTTGGCCTCACGCTCGCCGTCAACTATTCCAGGCAGTTCGGAATCCGTCGACGTTGCCCAGCGAAGTGTCGCCCGGACGACGGGCATTCATCACTAGTGCTCAGGATTAACTCAGGCCCCGCTCAGGAATCGATCATGCGGGATAGATGGGGCGACATGCCCGCTGTGCGCACCGGGCTGACCGTGACGTGGCCGACCGCACTGGATGCCTCGAGCATCTTGCCGCCACCGAGATAGATGGTGACGTGCTGGCTGCCGCCCGGCCCGTAGAAGATCAAGTCACCGCGCTTGGCCTGTGACGGCGGAACGGGGCGACCGGTGTTGTACTGGTCGCCCGAATACTTCGGGATCTGCACGCCGACCCCGGCAAATGCGTAGCGAGTCAGCCCCGAACAGTCGAAGCCGATCTTGCCCGCGTCGTCGTCAACCCCGGCGCTGGGCCCGGTCAACGACCCGCCGCCCCACGAGTAGGGCACGCCCATCTGCGAACCGGCGCGGCGAATCACGTACTCGATCGCCTGCGGGCCCCGCACCCGTCCGCCGGAAGGCATGGACGCCGCAGCGGGGCTTCCGCCGAGGCCGATGCTGCTCAGGAACTGCTGACCGAGATTCTGGGTGGTCTGAATCGCCAACTGGCTCACCGAGAACGCCGCGTTCGCCGCCGCCACCGGGTCGCCGGGCGCACCCGAGCTGATGATCTTGGGCAGCGTCGGGTCCCATTGCCCGGCATCGGGGTCGGCCATGGCAGGCGCGGCAAGGCCCAGTAGCAGTCCGGCGGCAACCAGTAGTGCTAATGCAATGCGGCGCAGAGGAATCACCATTCGATCAATCGGGTCACGTAGGGGGTCATGCCACTGGTGCGCACCGGCGAGACCTTGACCGTGGACCCCGTGTACGGCGCCTCGAGCATCTGGCCATCGCCGAGGTACATCGCGACGTGCTGGCTGGCGTTGGGTCCGTAGAAGATCATGTCGCCGCGACGCATCTGCGAGGACGGGACTTTGCGGCCCGCGTTGTACTGAGAGCCGGAGTAGTGGTCCAGCTTGATGCCGACGCCTGCGAACATGTACAACATCAGGCCCGAGCAGTCAAAGCCGACTGTGCCTGCGCCGTCGTCGATTCCGCGGCTGGGTCCTGCCGCGTTGCCGCCACCCCACGAGTACGGCGTGCCCCGCACGGCGAGGCCGCGGTTGATGACGTACTCAGTGGCTTGACGGCCGTACACGCGGGGAATGGCGCCGTTGGTGTAGCCGCTTGGCGTCGGGACGAGGCCGAGCTGCTGCAGGAAGTTGTGACCCATCTGCTGAGTCACCTGCGCCGACGTTGACGCGTAGCCGAGGATCGTATTGATGATCGCGATCGGATCACCGCTGACGAACGCGCTCGGGATCGCGGGCAGCGTGGGATCCCATGCGGTGTCCCACTTTCCGGCACTCGGATTACTCGCACCGGGTGCGCGGTCCCAGTTGGCCGCGGCGTCTCCGCTGCGGACCGCGGCGGGTTGAGCGGCAGGCTGGCCTGCCACCGGCGCCGACCAGTTGCGCACCTCATCGAGCTTGGACTGCGCGGCGGCGCGTTCGGACGTCAAGCGGTCCAGCTCGCCCTGCTGCGCTGAAAAAGTCTGTTGCGCCTGCGTCAGCGCGGACACCGCCGTCTGCTGGCTGGCCTCCGCGTCCGCGACGGCGCCGTCGGCGTTCTGTTTGGCCAGCCGCGCGGCCGATTCCTTGTTCACCTGCTCAGTGCGGGCCCGCTGGAGATCGGTGATCACTTGCTGCGAGGTGACCGACAACATCTGACCGGCGGCCGCGGTGTTGATGATGTCGGCGGGATCGCTGGCGGTGAGGTACGAATCGGACGGGCCGTTGACGTACGTTGCGGCGGCGAATGTGTCGAAGCGCTGCTGCGCCGCCGTGATCGCGGCGTTGGACTCCTGCACGCGCTGAGCGCTGGCATCGACTTCCTGTTGCGCGGTGGCGGCGTTGTCTCGTGCGGTCTGCACGTCCACGATCGCCTTATTGACGCTTTCCTGCTGGGCCTGGATGGCAGCGCCGAGGTCCTGAAGCTTCTGGTCGGCGTTGGCGACAGCGACGACCAGTCCGGCGACGTCCTGACTGCCGGGCCGCGCGACGGCAAAGGCGGGGGTCGCGAGCAACATTCCGATGACAAGCGGAATCGCACAGGCCCGAGGGGTGCGTCTCATGCGACTCAGATCTCCTATGGCTCAACGCGAACGTGCCTGCACATTCGTGGGGCGCCTTTGCACAGAAGTCACATCAGTCACAACTGCAACAACAGGCTCCGATTGCACCGTACGTCACATCTGACGCTAAGGAAACTTTAGTCACAAATTACAAGTCTGTAATTGAATGTAGCGTTATCCAATGGTGATGTTTTGAATTTGCCGAGCGCCGTTAATAGCTCAGTCAGCAGTGTCGGACGCGGTGTCCGCCGTGGCGGTGCGTTTGCCACGGACCTGCAGAATACGGGTGCCGACAACGGCCACCACCACCGCCAGCACGACGACAATCGTGAATGGCGTCCAGGGAAAGTGCGGCGTCGTCAACTCACTGGCGAAATTCTTCGACGACTGCACCGGATTGCCCGTCTTGGCGACGTCCTGGCCCGCTTCCAGAGTGACGCGGTCGAACGTCGTGCTGTAGGTGCCCGCGAACCACGGACTGATCGCCAACACCGTGGATCCGGGGTTGGCGTGGCCGACCTCGGTCGCAATATCTCGCAGCGGGGTATCGATCGGCGGATTCTTCTCGATGACCACGATCTTGAGGTCGATGCCCTTCTGCTTCGCCTCTTGCACGACCTGACGGAGCGCGGGGACATCGGCGGCATCCGCAGCAGGCATGCTCACCCCGCCGTGGGCGACATCGGCCTTGACCTGATTGATGTCCACATCGGGTGGGATGTACGCCGGCAGAAATGGGATGACGTGCGGTCCGGTCACAGGGGGCACGGTACGCGATTTGTGGATGTGTAGGCGACAGCACGCGCTTGCGCCGACAAGACCAAATTCACCCCCGGGGTTCCATACAGGACAAGCGTACTGTTAGGATTATGGGCGCCGACGACACAGCCCGTCGCGGCGATATCTAGCCGGGAGTTGATGTGAGCAGCAAAGATTCGGTCAATTCGTTTGGGGCCCGCGACACACTCAAGGTCGGGGACGAGAGCTATCAGATCTACCGACTGGACGCGGTACCCGGTACCGAGAAGCTTCCATACAGCCTCAAGGTGCTCGCCGAGAATCTGCTGCGCACCGAGGACGGCGCCAACATCACCAAGGACCACATCGAGGCCATCGCGAAGTGGGATCCCTCGGCCGACCCGAGCGTGGAAATCCAGTTCACGCCTGCCCGGGTGATCATGCAGGACTTCACTGGTGTGCCCTGCATCGTCGACTTGGCCACCATGCGGGAGGCGGTCGGCGACCTCGGCGGTGATCCCGACAAGGTGAATCCGCTGGCCCCGGCCGATCTGGTGATCGACCACTCGGTGATCGCCGACCTCTTCGGTACCGCGAACGCGTTCGAGCGCAACGTCGAGATCGAGTACGAGCGCAACGGCGAGCGCTACCAGTTCCTGCGTTGGGGCCAGGGCGCGTTCAACGACTTCAAGGTCGTGCCGCCGGGTACCGGCATCGTGCATCAGGTCAACATCGAGTACCTGGCCAGCGTCGTGATGACCCGCAACGGCGTTGCCTACCCTGACACCTGCGTCGGCACCGACAGCCACACCACGATGGAGAACGGCCTCGGCGTACTGGGCTGGGGCGTCGGCGGTATCGAGGCCGAGGCCGCAATGCTCGGCCAGCCCGTGTCGATGCTCATTCCGCGGGTGGTCGGGTTCAAGCTCTCCGGCGAGCGCCAGCCGGGCGTCACCGCCACCGACGTGGTGCTCACCGTCACCGAGATGCTCCGTAAGCACGGCGTTGTCGGCAAGTTCGTCGAGTTCTACGGCGCAGGGGTGGCCGAGGTGCCACTGGCCAACCGCGCAACGCTTGGCAACATGAGCCCCGAGTTCGGCTCCACCGCAGCGATTTTCCCGATCGACGAAGTCACCATCGACTACCTGCGGATGACCGGGCGCAGCGAGCAGCAACTTGCGTTGGTAGAGGCCTACGCCAAGGAACAGGGCATGTGGCACGACCCCAATCGGGAGCCAAAGTTCTCGGAATACATCGAACTGGACCTGTCCGATGTCGTCGCGTCGATCGCCGGGCCGAAGCGTCCGCAGGACCGGATCTCGCTGACGGACGCAAAGTCGGCGTTCCGCAAGGACATTCACAACTACGTGGAAAACTCAGCCGAGAATCCTGTTCCGCACACCAAGCTCGACGAGGCCGTCGAAGAGAGTTTCCCCGCGAGCGACCCGGCTGTGTTGTCGTTCGCGGAGAACGGCGCCGTCGACGTCTTCTCGGCGGCCAGAGGTGCCGACGGCAGGCCGAGCAACCCGGTGAAGGTGAACTCCGCGGAGCGCGGGGATCACATCCTCGACCACGGCGCCGTCGTGATCGCGGCGATCACGTCGTGTACCAACACCTCCAACCCTGAGGTGATGCTGGGCGCGGCGCTGCTCGCCAAGAACGCCGTCGACAAGGGCCTGACGTCCAAGCCATGGGTGAAGACCACGATGGCTCCGGGCTCGCAGGTGGTCACCGACTACTACAACAAGGCCGGGCTGTGGCCGTACCTGGAGAAGCTCGGCTTCTACCTGGTCGGCTATGGCTGCACCACGTGCATCGGCAACAGCGGTCCGCTGCCCGACGAGATCTCCAAGGCCGTGAACGATGCCGACCTGTCGGTCACCGCGGTGCTCTCGGGCAACCGCAACTTCGAGGGCCGCATCAACCCCGACGTGAAGATGAACTATCTCGCGTCGCCGCCACTGGTCATCGCCTACGCGCTGGCCGGCACGATGGACTTCGACTTCCAGACCGAGCCACTCGGCACTGACAACGACGGCAACGACGTCTTCCTGAAGGACATCTGGCCGTCGCAGAAGGACATCAGCGACACCATCGCATCAGCGATCAACACCGAGATGTTCGTGAAGAACTACGCCGACGTGTTCAAGGGCGACGACCGGTGGCGCAACCTACCGACGCCCAGCGGCAACACCTTCGAGTGGGATGCCAACTCGACGTACGTGCGCAAGCCTCCGTACTTCGACGGGATGCCCGCGGAGCCGGTGCCGGTGACCGACATCGCCGGGGCCAAAGTGCTCGCCCTGCTGGGTGATTCGGTGACTACCGACCACATCTCGCCCGCAGGCAGCATCAAGGGAGGCACCCCGGCCGCGCAGTATCTCGACGGGCACGGCGTGGACAAGAAGGACTACAACTCCTATGGCTCGCGGCGCGGGAACCATGAGGTGATGATCCGCGGCACCTTCGCCAACATCCGGCTGCGCAACCAATTGCTCGACGATGTCTCCGGCGGGTACACGCGCGACTTCACCAACGGGGGCGAGCAGGCGTTCATCTACGATGCCGCGCAGAATTATGCGAAGCAGAACATTCCGCTTGTTGTGCTTGGCGGCAAGGAGTACGGATCCGGCTCTTCGCGGGACTGGGCCGCCAAAGGCACCAGCCTGCTCGGCGTGCGGGCGGTCATCACCGAGTCGTTCGAGCGGATCCACCGCTCGAACCTGATCGGCATGGGCGTGATCCCACTGCAGTTCCCCGAAGGAGAGTCTGCGGCGAGTCTCAAATTGGACGGCACCGAGACGTTCGACATCACCGGGATCGAGGCGCTCAACGACGGCAAGACCCCGAAGACCGTGCACGTCACCGCCACCAAGACGGACGGGTCGCTGGTCGAGTTCGATGCGGTGGTGCGCATCGACACCCCTGGCGAGGCGGACTACTACCGCAACGGCGGCATCCTGCAGTACGTGCTGCGCAACATGTTGAAGTCCGGCTAGTCACGTGCCTCGGGTGACCGATGACCATTTGGCGGCACGGCGCCGCCAAATTCTCGACGGCGCCCGGCGGTGCTTCGCCGAATACGGCTACGACAAGGCGACCGTGCGGCGGCTCGAGCAGACGATCGGGCTGTCGCGGGGTGCGATCTTCCACCACTTCCGCGACAAGGACACGCTGTTCTTCGAGCTGGCACACGAGGACGCCGAGCGGATGGCGGACGTTGCGTCGCGGGAGGGCCTGGTCCAGGTCATGCGCGACATGCTGGCCGCCCCCGAGCAGTTCGACTGGCTGGCCACCCGGTTGGAGATCGCGCGCAAGCTGCGCAACGATCCGGCGTTTCACCGCGGCTGGTCGGAGCGTTCGGCAGAGCTGTCGGCGGCGACCACCGCGCGGCTTCGCCAACAGAAGCAGGCTGGTCGGCTGCGCGACGATGTGCCCAGCGCGGTGCTACAGACGTACCTGGACTTGGTGCTCGACGGTCTCGTCGCCCGGCTGGCGTCCGGCGATGAACCCGAAAAGCTCAGTGCTGTACTCGACCTCGTCGAAGCATCGGTCCGTCAGCAGTAGCTGCTCAGCTGGCGCGTCGACTGCGGTGGTTCGGGCCGCCGCGGCTGCGCATCGTCGTACCCGATTCACGAAGCATGCTGTGGATCGAGCCGTACGAACGGCCGGTGGTGGCCACCAGTGTGCGGATGCTCGCGCCCCCCTCGTAAGCGCTCCGCAAGTCGTTCAGCACCTGGTCCCTTGACCTGTTCAACTTCTTCATCGGCACCTCCCCGTTTCTGATGTCCCGACGCATACCCAGCGTAGGAACCACCTACACCACAGCGGGCGGAATTGGTGAAACGGTTCGCAATTCGGCTTAGCGCCGCGGCGAGCCGCGCATCAGGCCAACTCGATCAGATCGCGATAGTCGTCGGACCAGAAGTCTTCGGTGCCGTCGGGCAGCAGCACCACGCGTTGCGGGTCCAGTGCCTCGGCGGCGCCAGGGTCGTGGGTCACAAGCACCACAGCGCCGACGTAGGAGCGCAGCGCGTCGAGGACCTGTTCGCGCGAGGCCGGGTCGAGGTTGTTGGTCGGCTCGTCGAGCAGCAGCACGTTGGCCGTCGATGCGACCAGGCCCGCGAGCGCGAGGCGCGTCTTCTCGCCGCCGGACAGTGTGCCCGCAGGTTGGTCGAGCTGCGGACCGCTGAACATGAACGCGCCCAACAGTCCTCGCAGCTCTTGCTCACTGGTATCGGGTGCGGCGTGGCGGATGTTCTGCCACACCGTCGCGGTGTTGTCGAGCGTGTCGTGCTCCTGGGCGAAGTAACCGAGCTTGAGGCCGTAGCCTGGCTCCAGCCCGCCTGAGTCTGGGGTCTCCGCACCCGCCAGCAGCCGCAACAGTGTCGTCTTGCCTGCACCGTTGAGGCCGAGGACGACGACGCGGGAACCGCGGTCGATCGCGAGGTCGACGCCCGAGAACACCTCAAGCGACCCGTAGTTCTTGGTCAGGCCCTTGACCACCAACGGGGTGCGGCCGCACGCGGCTGGCGTCGGGAACTTGATCCTGGCCACCTTGTCGGCGACCCGTTCCTCGTCGAGGGCCGCCATCATCCGGTCGGCGCGACGCAGCATATTCTGCGCGGCAACGGCTTTGGTGGCCTTGGCGCCCATCTTGGCGGCCTGGGTGCGCAGAGCGGCGGCCTTGCGTTCCGCATTGGCACGCTCGCGGCGGCGGCGCTGTTCGTCGGTCGCACGGGCATCGAGGTATTTCTGCCAGCCCATGTTGTAGACGTCGGCTTCACCGCGGACGGCATCGAGGAACCACACCCGGTTGACGACGTCCGCGAGTAGGTCGACATTGTGGCTGATGACGACGAGCCCGCCGGTGTGCCCGCGCAGGAACTCACGCAACCAGCCCAGCGAGTCGGCGTCCAGATGGTTGGTGGGCTCGTCGAGCAGCAACGTGGTCGCCGAGCCCGAACCGGTATCCGACGCGGCGAACAGGATCCGGGACAGCTCCACCCGACGACGCTGGCCGCCGGACAGCGTGTGAAGCGGCTGAGTCAGAACCCGTTCGGGCAGGCCAAGACTCGCACAGATACGGCCCGCCTCGCTTTCGGCACCATACCCACCGAGCGCGGCGAAGCGCTCCTCGAGCTGGCCGTAGCGGCGGATGGCTTTGTCGCGGGTGGCGTCGTCGGCTACCTCCGCCATCAGGGCCTGTTGCTTTTCCAGATCTGAGAGCAGGGTGTCGAGACCGCGTGCGGACAGCACCCGGTCGCGGGCCAGGATGTCGAGGTCGCCCTCTTTGGGATCTTGTGGCAGGTAACCGATTTCCCCGGTCCGTGCGACTGAGCCGGCGTATGGCTCCCCTTCACCGGCCAGGATGCGCATGGTGGTGGTCTTACCGGCGCCGTTGCGGCCGACGAGCCCGATGCGATCGCCCGGCTGCACCCGCAGCGCAGCGCCGTCAATCGATAGCAGCGTGCGCGCCCCGGCGCGGACCTCGAGGTCCGTTGCGGTGATCACGCTGCACTCTCCTTTGTTCTGATGATCGGTTACTTGTCGTCGGTGAAAACCGCGGGCCGCTTCTCGGCGCGCGCGGCGACCGCTTCCTCGAAGTTTGCGGTGAGCAGGCGCACGAAGAGTTGTCCCAGGCCCTCGGCCTGCATGTGCCCCTCCAGGCTAGCGGCGTCCAGTCCACTCCACAGTGTGCGCTTGGTCAATTCGATACCCGGCCGGGAGAACGCCGCCATCTGCTCGGCAAGCCGGTAGCACTCGTCGAGTAGGTCATCATCCGGTACGGCGCGGGAGACCAGGCCGATGCGTTCGGCTTCGTCGGCGTCGACGTCGCGCCCGGTGAGCATGAGCTCGAACGCCCGCGACGTGCCGATCGCGCGCGGCAGCAAGTAGGACAGCCCCAGTTCGCTCGCGGTCAGGCCGTTGTTGATGCCCGCCGCGCGGAAATACGCCCCTGACCCGGCCACTCTGATGTCGCATGCCAGGGCCAGGCACAGTCCCCCACCGATCGCGGCGCCGTTGACCGCGGCGATGACCGGCTGGTGCATCTTGCGCAGCGACAGGATGACGTCGTCGAGCACCTCCATCGACCGCAGCGCAAATGTCGGCCGGGTCAGACCGTCGATGTGGGGTACTGAACCGGCCGACTTGTGGTCGGCGCCCGACGAAAACCCGCGACCGGCGCCTGTGAGCACAATCACCCTCGTCGAGTTGTCGTAGGTCAACTCTTCGAGCACCTTTTTGAGCGGGACCATCACGTCGAAGGCCATCGAGTTCATCCGCTCGGGCCGGTTCAGCGTCACCAGCGCGACGCCTGCCCGCGGGTGGTCGACGAGGACGAAGTTGTTTTGCTCGGTCACGGACTGCACGCTATCGCGTGCGCCCGCTTACTCGGCTTCGCCGTTGCTCTGAGCGGAGATCGCGGCGTCGATGTCGAATTCCTTGATCCGCTGGACCAGCTCCTCCAGCTGCGCCGGTCGCAGGGCGCCCGCCTGGTTGAACACCAGCTTCCCCTTCTTGAACGCCATCAGGGTGGGGATGGACCGGATGTCGGCGGCTGCGGCGAGCTCGTGCTCTGCCTCGGTGTCGACCTTTACGTACACAACGTCCGGATGCTCCTCCGATGAGGCGGCAAACGTCGGCGCGAACTGCTTACACGGGCCGCACCACGACGCCCAGAAATCCACCAGCACGATGTCGTTGTCGGTGATGGTGTCGTTGAACTGTTCGGCAGTGATGTCTCGCGTGGTCACGATCTTCCTAACGCTGGTGTCTAGCTGTGTGTTCCCACCATATGGTCAGCGCAAAACCGCTGTGCGCCGATCAACGGAAGTCGTGTCGCAATCACGGTTTCGCGACTTCCCTGCGGCCGTGTTCGAAGAAATCTGCGATGTGAGACGTGAGTTCGTCGACATCGTGTGCGGGGTTCAGCGGGTACAACGCTCCGAACGGCGCATTCCAGAACGGGCCGGCGGGCTGGGTCCGTGGCCCGACGTACGCGTAGGGCGTCGGGTGGTAGTCATCGCCTGCGGAGACGCCGTAATTCACCTCGTCCTCGGTGGCCGCGACGTCGAAGTGCTCGGGCCACAGCACCGGATGCTGAGTCGGCAGCACATTCTTGATGGCATGTCCGCCTGCGTAGTGGCTGCGGTGGATCCACTCGGCCGCGGCCGCATCGAGGTTGAGAACGGCGTCGGTTGGCAACGGGTCGACGACGTCGTAGACACCGTCGGGCGGACCTGGGTCGATGCCTGCGGCGATTTCGCTTACCGGACCGTCGAGCGCGACGCTCCCGTTCGGCAGAACCAAGTCGGTGCCGTGCACGGCAATCGGGATCCTGACCCCGGTGAAGCCGTCCGGGCGTACCGCGAGGCGGATGGTGCCCGATGCGCGGTACTGCGGCCCCGCGATCAAGCTTTCGGCGACGCCGCGCAGCTGGCGGCGGGTATCGACGTAGACGCCGTCGGAACCATCGGCCATTCGTGGCTCCTTTCCGCTCAGTGGTGGACAGATCAGCCCCTAGCGTTACACGTCCGCCAGGCGTTGAGGCCGGGAACCCCACAGCCGCTTCTCAGCGAATGAGAAGCGAAGGCGCAGAAGCGGATTGGTTGGCGCGAACTACAATGACAGTATGACGGGGGTCGATCGGCGCACCCTGCTTGCGGCTATCGCCTTGGGGGTGGTCGCGGTCAGATTGCCCCTTGCACAAGCCAGGGTGCCCGCGCCCGTTGGAGTCCTGACCCGGTTGCCCGGTGACGGCAACCAGCTCGCCCTCACTGTGGACGATGGCGTCAACAGCGCGGTGGTCGCGGCCTTCTGCCAGTTCTGTCGGGACACGGGGACGCGGCTGACCTTCTTCGTCAACGGCGTCAACCCGTCGTGGTCGGACAACGCACCGGCGCTGCGGCCGATGGTCGACTCCGGGCAGGTCCAGGTCGCCAACCACACCTGGTCACACCCTTACCTCAACCGGATCAGCCTGAGCGCGGTGCACGACCAGATCAAGCGCAACGCCGATTTTCTGCAGAACACGTATGGCAGCGACGGCGCCCCGTACTTCCGGCCGCCCTACGGAGTGCACAACGCCGACATCGACAGGGTGGCAGCCGATCTCGGCTACACAACCGTCACGCTGTGGAGCGGAACCATCGGCGATTCGCTCCCGGAGACCGCGGCCAATCTCCTCGCCTGCGCGACGCGGTCATTCTTGCCCCAACAGATCGTGTTGGCCCACGCCAACCTGCCGACCATCACGAGCTGCTACAACCAGCTGAACCAGCTCATCGTCAGCCGCGGCCTGCAGACAGTGACACTCAACGACGTGTTCGCATGAGCACGTGCTGAGCGATGTCTGCCGCGCGGTCGGTATTGGCCAGCAATTGCGCCAGCCTTTTTGGCCACCAGAACAGTTCGAACAAGAGGATCACCAGATAGATGACCGACGCAACGGCATTGCCCCATGAGCCGTACACGCCATCCCACACCGCCGTCCCCACCGCAACGACGAGGATGAATATCAAGAACCAGCGAAAGAACCGGCCCTTTTCGGCCGCGTCCTGCATCCCGCGGTTGTAGTCGATGACGGCCTGGGCCAGTCGGGCGTCGCCGATCCGCTCGCCCCGTCGGGCGGTGCGGACAACCGTGACCCGGTCATCGCCGCTGAGTTGCTTGGCGCCCGGCCAGTATCGCGCCATTCGGCGATGCATCACGACGCCATAGACGACAGCGGTGGTGACGAACGCGGCGACTCCGCCCAGGAGCATTCCGGAGTCGATCCATGCCATGGCCGCGAGGAAGAACCCGATCGCTACGCCGAGCGTCACCGCGCGACGTAGTGCACCGCCACGCCATACGAATGCCGGCACCGTGACCACACCGCAATTGTGATGCTTCCTGCGGCATCCCGAAGTCGGATTACTAGGACTTTCACATCGGCTTCAAACATCAGACCCAGCTGGGACACGGATCGTGGGCCCATGCGATACGGGATCATTGCAGTCACAGGCGCCGCGGCAGTGGCGCTCGCGGCATGTAGTTCATCGAGCACACCTGCCCCGGCGACAACCCCTAAAGCGAACAAGCCTGTGGACAGAGTCGCAGGCCTCATCGCGTCGGTGGCCGGCAGCACGATTCAGGTGACGGAGAAAAATTCAACCGCCACAATCGCTTTCACAAACGAGACGAGAGTCGCGGAGATGTACCCGGCCCAGCTGTCCGATGTCACGGCGGGCAGTTGCGTGAGCATCCGCCCGACACGAGATAGTCAACCTAGCGGCCCAACGACCGCCCACACAGTCGTCGTCAGTCCGGCCGACAACGGCCAATGTCCGCAAGCGCAGAACGGTCGAGGGGTGCGCGGCGCGGTCGCCTCCGTCAGCGGCAACACCATCGCTGTGACGACCCAACGAAACCCGAACCCGACGACCGTCGAGATCAACGGCGACACCCGCTATGCCAAGCGGGTGGTCGCCAATTCGCAGGCCATCGCGGCGGGCAAATGCATTGCGGGTCGCGGGACCGAGGACGGCAGCGGTGCGCTACAGGCCACTTCGATCACGGTTCGACAGGCCGACAACCGCCCCTGCCCAAGCCCTAGACGGTGAAACCCAGAGCCCGCAACTGTTCGCGGCCGTCCTCGGTGATCTTGTCAGGGCCCCACGGCGGGTTCCACACCCAGTTGATCCTGATCTCGTTGACCAGCCCAGCGCCGACGAGCGCGCTACGCGATTGGTCCTCGATCACGTCGGTCAACGGGCAGGCCGCCGACGTCAGCGTCATATCGATCAACGCGACATCGCCCTGCTCCCCCTTTTCGACGTTGAGTCCGTAGACCAGGCCGAGGTCGACGACGTTGATGCCGAGCTCCGGATCGACAACGTCGCGCATCGCCTCCTCGAGGTCGGCGAGCAGCTCGTCGTTAGGCGCTGCGGTGTCGCTCATCCGTTGTCTCCTCACTGGCTTGCGCCAACGCGTCCTTGAAAGCCATCCAACCCAGCAGCGCGCACTTCACCCGCGCCGGGTACTTGGCGACACCCGCGAATGCGATGCCATCCCCGAGTAGATCTTCGTCACCCTCAACGGTTCCGCGCGACGAAATCATCTCGCTGAACGCTGCCACCGTCGACAGGGCGTCCTCTACGCTCTGGCCGATCACCTGGTCGGTCAACACCGACGTCGACGCTTGGCTGATCGAACAGCCCTGCCCGTCATAGGAAACGTCGGCGATCCGGTCGCCGTCGTCACTCAGTGCCACCCGCAGCGTGACCTCGTCGCCGCACGTCGGGTTCACCTGAAAGGACTCGGCACCGTACGGCTCCCGCAGCCCGCGGTGATGCGGGCGCTTGTAGTGATCGAGGATCACTTCCTGATAGAGCTGCTCCAGCCGCACTGTCAGCCCCTGCCGAAGAATTCCACCGCGTGGTGCACACCGGCCACCAGCCGGTCGACCTCGTCGAGCGTGTTGTAGACCGCGAAGGACGCGCGCGCGGTGGCGGCGATGCCGAACCGCCGATGCAGCGGCCACGCGCAGTGGTGACCAACCCGGACCGCCACGCCGTCGTCGTCGAGGACCTGTCCCACGTCGTGAGCGTGGACACCGTCGACGACAAACGCCACAGGTGAGCCGCGGTTCTCCATCGACGTCGGCCCGATGATCCGCACTTCGTCGATGGCGGACAGCCCGGCGAGCGTGGCCGCGACCAACTCGTTCTCGTGCGCCTCGACGGCGTTCATGCCCACAGCCTGCAGATATCGGGCGGCGGCGCCAAGCCCGACGACCTGTGACGTCATCGGGGTACCGGCCTCGAAGCGTTGCGGCGCAGGAGCATAGGTGGTCTGCTCCATCGTGACCGTCTCGATCATCGAGCCTCCTGTGATGAATGGAGGCATCGCGTTGAGAAGCTCGCTCCGGCCGTACAACCCGCCAATACCGTTGGGGCCCAGCATCTTGTGGCCGGAGAATGCGCCGAAGTCGACGCCGAGCGCATGGAAGTCGACGGGCTGATGGGGCACCGACTGGCAGGCGTCCAGCAGCGTCAGCGCACCGACGGCCTTGGCGCGGGCGACCAGCTCGGCGACCGGGGCGACGGCGCCCGTGACATTCGAATGGTGACTGAATGCAACCACTTTCACGCGGTCGTCGAGCTGAAGCGAGTCCAGGTCGATGCGGCCGTCATCGGTTACGCCGTACCACTTCAGGGTGGCGCCGGTTCGGCGGGCCAGCTCCTGCCACGGGATCAGGTTCGCGTGGTGTTCCAGTTCGGTGACGACGATGACGTCGCCGGGCCCGACCGCGTGATCGAACCGGTTGTCCCCCAGTACATACGAGACCAGGTTGATCGCCTCGGTGGCGTTCTTGGTGAACACCAACTCGTCGGGCTCGGCGCCGACGAAGGCAGCGATGTTGGCGCGGCCCTGCTCGTAGGCGTCGGTGGCTTCTTCCATCAGCTGGTGCGCGCCGCGATGCACCCCGCCGTTGGACGTGACCAGAAAGTCGCGTTCAGCGTCGAGCACCTGCACGGGCCGCTGCGATGTCGCGCCGGAGTCCAAGTACGCCAATTGCTTTCCGCCGCGCATCACCCGCTTCAGGATCGGGAAGTCCGCCCGGATTTTCTCGACATCCACTGCCAGATCCAACGCCTGCGCCGACGCGGTCATGTCAGGCTCCGACCGCCTGGGTGAAGCGCTCGTATCCGTTGGCGTCGAGCTCGTCGGCGAGCTCGGGCCCACCGGACTCGACGATGCGGCCACCGACGAACACGTGGACGAACTGCGGCTGGATGTAGCGCAGGATGCGGGTGTAGTGCGTGATCAGCAGCAGACCGCCGTGCGCCTCCTCGGCATATCGGTTCACCCCTTCGCTGACTACCCGCAGCGCGTCGACGTCCAGGCCGGAGTCGGTCTCGTCCAGGATCGCGATCTTGGGCTTGAGCAGTTCGAGCTGAAGGATCTCGTGCCGCTTCTTCTCGCCGCCGGAAAAGCCTTCGTTGACACTGCGTTCGGAGAACGACGGGTCGATGTCCAGACCCGTCATCGCGCCCTTGACCTCTTTGACCCAGTGCCGAAGCTTCGGCGCCTCGCCGCGTACCGCGGTGACGGCGGTGCGAAGGAAGTTGGACATCGACACCCCTGGCACCTCGACGGGGTACTGCATCGCCAGGAACAGTCCGGCACGGGCGCGCTCGTCGATGCTCATCGCGAGCACGTCCTGCCCGTCCAGCGTGATCGAGCCCGACGTCACCGTGTACTTCGGATGGCCCGCAACCGCGTACGACAGCGTCGACTTGCCGGAGCCGTTGGGCCCCATCAGGGCGTGCGTCTCCCCCGACTTCACGGTGAGGTCGACGCCCTTCAGGATCGGGATGTCGGTCCCGTCTTCCTTGGAGACGACGCTGACGTGAAGGTCCTTGATTTCCAAAGTGGTCATGAGGTGGCTGTCCTTGATTCCGTTATCTCTAGTTCGTGTTCGATGGCATCGGTGAGGCGCTCACGCACCGCAGGCACGGCGATCTTTTGAATCAGCTCGCCGAAGAACCCACGGACGACGAGGCGACGGGCCTGGTCCTCGGGGATGCCGCGGGACTGAAGGTAGAACAGCTGCTCGTCGTCGAAACGTCCGGTGGCACTAGCGTGCCCGGCGCCTGCGATCTCGCCGGTCTCGATCTCCAGGTTGGGCACCGAGTCGGCGCGGGCGCCGTCGGTGAGCACCAGGTTTCGGTTGGTCTCGAAGGTGTCGGTGCCCGTTGCGGCGGCACGGATCAGCACATCGCCCACCCACACGGTATGCGCGTCGGGCTTGTTGGAGTCCGGATCGCCTTGCAGCGCACCCTTGTACGTGACGTGGGAGCGGCAGTTCGGCTGAGCGTGATCGACGAGCAACCGCGATTCGAAATGCTGGCCGTCGTCGGCGAAGTAAAGGCCGAGCAACTCGACGTCGCCGCCGGGCGCACAGAACCTGGCCCGCGCGGTCAGCCGCACGACATCGCCGCCCAGCGTGACCGCGACGTGGCGAAGTACCGCGTCCTTGCCCAGCGAGGCGTGATGGCTGCTGACATGCACGGCGCCGTCGGCCCAGTCGGCGATCGACACTACCGTCAGCCGGGCGGCATCGCCGACCACGAATTCGATGTTGTCGGCGTAGGTTCCGTTGCCGCGCTGGTCGATGACGACCACGGCCTCGGCAAGCTCGCCAACCCGCAGCTGCAGATGCCCGTACGCCGTCGCACCCTCGCCTGGGCCGGTCACCACGATCTCGATGGGTTCGCCGACCTGGGTGTCCTTACCGACGGTGACGATCGTCGCGCTGTTGAACGACGAGAACGCCTGGGCGGCAACCCGGTCCGCGGGCACGCCCGCCTGGCCGAGTCGCTCGTCGCCACGACGCACGGTTTCCACCGTCACGCCGGGCTGTTCGCTCACGTCGATGCGAGCGCTGCCCGTCGCGGCAGCGGAGCCATCGTGCAGCCCCCGCAGTCGCTTGAGAGGGGTGAAGCGCCAGATCTCGTCGCGGCCGTGCGGGACCTCGAAGGCCTCGACATCGAACGACGTGAAGATCTCGCCCTTGGTCCTGCCCTCCAATGTCGCTGTCAGGTCCTGTGCCACTAGCCGACCGCGCCTTCCATCTGAAGCTCGATCAACCGGTTGAGCTCAAGCGCGTACTCCATCGGGAGTTCCTTGGCGATGGGCTCGACGAAGCCGCGCACCACCATGGCCATTGCTTCGTCCTCGGTCATGCCGCGGCTCATCAGATAGAACAGCTGGTCCTCGCTGACCTTCGACACGGTGGCCTCGTGGCCCATCGTGACGTCGTCCTCGCGGATGTCGACGTACGGATAGGTGTCGCTGCGGCTGATGGTATCGACAAGCAGCGCATCGCATTTCACGCTCGAGCGCGATCCGTGCGCGCCCTTGTTGACCTGAACCAGGCCACGGTAGGACGCGCGACCGCCGCCGCGGGCCACCGACTTGGACACGATGTTGCTCGAGGTGTTCGGTGCCAGGTGCAGCATCTTGGCACCGGTGTCCTGATGCTGACCCGGGCCGGCGAATGCCACCGACAGCACCTCGCCCTTGGCGTGCTCACCGGTCATCCACACCGCCGGGTATTTCATCGTGACCTTGGACCCGATGTTGCCGTCGACCCACTCCATGGTGGCACCGGCCTCGGCGCGCGCGCGCTTGGTGACCAGGTTGTAGACGTTGTTCGACCAGTTCTGGATCGTCGTGTAACGGCAACGGCCACCTGGCTTCACGATGATCTCAACGACCGCCGAGTGCAGCGAATCCGACTTGTAAATGGGCGCAGTACAGCCTTCCACGTAGTGCACGTAAGCGCCCTCGTCGACGATGATCAGCGTCCGCTCGAACTGGCCCATGTTCTCGGTGTTGATCCGGAAGTAGGCCTGCAGCGGGATGTCGACGTGTACGCCCTTCGGAACGTAGATGAATGAACCGCCCGACCACACAGCGGTATTCAGCGCGGAGAACTTGTTGTCCCCGGCGGGGATCACGGTGCCGAAGTACTGTTTGAACATCTCTGGGTGCTCACGCAGCGCGGTATCGGTGTCGAGGAAGATGACGCCCAGCTTCTCCAGGTCCTCGCGGATGGAGTGATAGACGACCTCGGACTCGTACTGCGCGGCGACACCGGACACCAGGCGCTGCTTCTCCGCCTCGGGGATGCCGAGCCTGTCGTAGGTGTTCTTGATGTCGGCGGGCAGGTCGTCCCACGTTGCGGCTTGCTTCTCACTGGAGCGAACGAAGTACTTGATGTTGTCGAAGTGGATGCCTTCGAGGTTGGAGCCCCAGTTCGGCATCGGCTTCTTGTCGAAAGTGCGCAGCGCCTTGAGCCGGGTCTCCAGCATCCACTCCGGCTCGCTCTTCTTGGCCGAGATGTCACGCACCACGGCCTCGGAAAGGCCGCGCTGTGCGCTGGCACCGGCGACGTCAGAGTCCGCCCAGCCGTAGCCGTACTTGCCAAGCGAGGCGATGGCCTCGTCCTGGGTCAGCTGCGTCTCCGGGGTAGCCGTCATGTCGAGGCTCCTTGCTTGCTTGTGATGGCTTCGGCACGGGCTGTGCGCCGAAGGGATGGTGGCTTTTCAGTACTGCTTTCGGCGAGCGGGACGTGCGTGGTGCACGCGCAGTCGCCGTTGACGATGGTCGCCAGCCGCTGCACGTGGGTGCCCAGAATCTCGGCGAACGCCTCCCGCTCGGTCTCGCATAGCTCGGGGAACTCCTCTGCGACGTGCGACACCGGGCAGTGGTGCTGGCACAGCTGGATGCCATGGATCGGCCCGGTCACCGGCGTCGTGGTGGTCGCATAGCCTGCGCTCGTCAGCGCGTTCGCAACCCTGTCGGCAGTCGATTCAACACCATCGGGTCCGTCGCTTACTCCCGCAAGGATGGTGTCGATGCGGCGCCGCGCGAACGTGCGGACCGCATCGTCGCCGCCGATCTCGCGCAGCTGCCGCATCGCGGCCACGGCAAGGTCGTCGTAGGTGTGCCCCAACTTGGCCCGGCCCGCGGCGGTGAGCCGATACCGCTTGGCGGGCCTGCCGCGCCCGCTGTGCTGCCAGGCAGCCGCGGCGCTGGACTGCGCTTCACCGGCGTCCATCAGGGCATCCAGGTGCCTGCGCACGCCCGCGGCGGAGATACCCAGCCGCTCACCAATCTCACCTGCGGTGATTGGTCCATCCTCCAGCAAGAGCTGGACGATCGCGCCACGCGTGTGGCGGTCGACCTCCGGACGGATTTTCACAACACCATTGTGACGGAATTCCGAAAGCCGGTCCAGCAAGGGCACCCTTATGGTGACGAGCGCCATAAGGGTGACGGCTACGCTGCTGTGGTGGCAGCCCGCCTACGGTCCCTCAGCACGTCGATTGCCGGCTGGCACGGCGACGAGCGGACCGTCGGCTCCCCGCTGAACGACGCCGAACTGATCGCGCTTCGGCGAACGCGCCTATTCGGGGCTACCGGCACCGTGTTGATGGCAATCGGGGCACTGGGAGCGGGCGCACGTCCGGTGGTTCAGGACCCGACGTTCGGGGTGCGGCTGCTCAACCTGCCGTCGCGCATCCAGACGGTTTCGCTGACCATGACCACCACGGGCGCGGTGATGATGGCGCTGGCCTGGCTGATGCTTGGCCGCCTCGCATTGGGCCAACGACGGATGACACGCAGCCAGCTGGACCGCTTGTTGATGCTGTGGGCGCTGCCGCTATTGCTCGCGCCGCCGATGTACAGCCGCGACGTCTATTCCTACCTTGCACAGAGCGAGATCTCGTTGCAGGGGCTCGACCCGTACCGGGTGGGCCCCGCGACCGGGCTGGGCCTCGACCACGTGTTCACCCTGTCGGTGCCGAACCTGTGGCGGGAGACACCTGCGCCGTACGGTCCCCTGTTTCTGTGGATCGGCCGCGGCATCTCAGGACTGACCGGCGAGAACATTGTCGAAGCGGTGCTGTGCCATCGCCTTCTGGTGCTTGCCGGGGTCGGGCTCATCGTGTGGGCCACACCGCGGCTGGCTCGGCGCTGCGGCGTCGCCGAGGTGAGCGCGCTGTGGCTCGGCCCTGCCAACCCGCTGTTGTTCATGCATCTGGTCGCGGGTATCCATAACGAAGCACTGATGCTTGGCTTGATGCTGGCGGGCACGGAGTTCGCGTTGCGCGGCGTCGATGCAACCGGGCCATTGCTCCCCAAACCGCTGGCGTGGCCACGCGAGCGCGAGGAGTGGGCTCGTTGGTATCCGATGGGCGCACTGATCCTGGGCGCCGTGCTGATCACGTTGTCGTCGCAGGTGAAGCTGCCGTCGCTGCTGGCGCTGGGATTCGTCGCGATGGCGTTGGCCCGCCGCTGGGGCGGCACAATCAAGGCCTTCCTGATCTCAAGCGGGTCCCTTACCGCGGTGGCGCTGGCGGTGATGGCGGCCATCGGGTGGGCCAGCGGCCTCGGCTTCGGCTGGATATTCACATTGGGCACCGCGAACGTGGTGCGCAGCTGGATGTCGCCGCCGACACTGCTGGCACTGGGCACCGGCCAAGTCGGCATTCTGCTGCGCCTCGGCGACCACACCACCGCGGTGCTGGCACTGACCCGTGGCATCGGCGTGTTCCTGATCGCGGTGGTGGTCACGTGGCTGCTGCTCGCCGTATTGCGCGGACGGCTGCATCCGGTTGGCGGGCTCGGCGTCGCGCTGGGTGCCACCGTGCTGCTGTTCCCCGTCGTGCAGCCGTGGTACCTGCTATGGGCGATCATCCCGCTGGCATGCTGGGCCACCACGCCCCGATTTCGCACCGCCGTGGTTGCGGTCACGCTGGTCATCGGCATCTTCGGGCCCACGGCGAACGGCGACCGCTTCGCGCTGTTCCAGATCGTGTTGGCAACACTTGCCAGCTTGGTCATCGTGTTGATCCTGATCGCGCTGACGTACTACCGGCTGCCCTGGCGCAAGCTGCCCGACCCCGGAGGTGTGCCCGAGTCACAGCCCGAGGTCGTCGAGCCGACGCCACCGGCGCCGCAGACCGCGAAGCCCGGCGCTTACGCTGAATCCCCGTGACCTCCGACTCGACCGTCCCCGTGCGTCTGCGCGGGGTCAGCAAGCGGTATGGGTCGACGACGGCCGTGTCCGAACTCGACCTCGACGTGGCGGCCGCCGAAGTGCTCGCCCTGCTCGGCCCCAACGGCGCAGGCAAGACCACCACGGTGGAGATGTGCGAGGGCTTCATCAAGCCCGACGCAGGCACCATCGAGATCCTCGGGCTCGATCCCGTCACTGACAACGCGCGGCTGCGTGAGCGCATGGGGGTCATGCTTCAGGGCGGCGGTGGCTATCCCGCGGCGCGGGCCGGCGAGATGCTGAATCTTGTTGCAGCGTATGCCGCCAACCCGCTGGATCCGCACTGGCTGATGGACACGCTGGGTCTGACCGAGGCCGTGCGCACGACCTATCGGCGGTTGTCGGGAGGCCAACAGCAGCGGCTGGCGCTGGCGTGCGCGGTGGTGGCACGCCCGGAGCTGGTATTCCTCGACGAGCCCACCGCGGGCATGGATGCGCACGCGCGAATCGTGGTGTGGGAGTTGATCGACGGCCTCCGCCGCGACGGCGTCACCGTGGTGCTGACCACTCACCAGTTGACCGAGGCCGAGGAGCTGGCCGACCGGATTGTGATCATCGACCACGGTGTTGCGGTGGCCACCGGCACACCGGCCGAGCTGACGCGCAGTGGCGCAGAAAACCAGCTACGGTTCCGCGCACCGCGGATGCTTGACCTCACGCTGCTCGTCTCGGCGCTCCCGGAGAGCTACAAGGCGACCGAGACCGCACCTGGCGAGTATCTCGTCGAGGGCCACATCGACCCGCAGGTGTTGGCCACCGTCACCGCGTGGTGCGCTCGATTGGACGTGCTGGCCACCGACATGCGAGTCGAGCAGCGCAGCCTGGAGGATGTCTTCCTCGATCTGACCGGCCGGGAGTTGCGATCATGACCAATCGTTTTGCGCCAGGGACATTTTCGCCTGATCCCCGTCCAGCGACGGTGCAGAAGATGCTCAACGCACAGTTCGGCCTTGAGTTGCGGCTGTTGCTGCGCAACGGCGAGCAGCTACTGCTCACCATGTTCATCCCAATCACGCTGCTGGTCGGGCTGACACTGCTGCCGCTCGGCTCGTTCGGCCCGAACCGGGCGGCCACCTTCGCGCCTGCGATCATGGCGCTCGCGGTGATCTCGACGGCGTTCACCGGACAGGCCATCGCCGTCGCATTCGACCGCCGATACGGTGCACTGAAACGGCTGGGCGCGACCGCACTTCCGGTGTGGGGCATCATCGCGGGCAAATCGCTTGCCGTCGTGGCCGTGGTGTTCCTTCAGTCAATCTTGTTGGGCGCCATCGGATTTGCACTCGGCTGGCGGCCCAACATCGTCGGGCTGGCGCTCGGCGCAGTGATCATCGCTCTTGGCACCGTGTGCTTTGCCGCCCTCGGCCTCCTGCTCGGTGGCACACTGCGTGCCGAAATCGTGCTTGCCGTCGCCAACCTGATGTGGTTCGTCTTCGCCGGACTGGGCGCCCTGACACTCGAGGGCGGCATGGTGCCGCACGGTGTGCAGTGGGTGGCCCGCTTGACCCCCTCTGGTGCGTTAACAGAGGCGCTGTCGCAGGCGATGACGCTGTCGGTGGATTGGTTCGGGGTTGCGGTGCTCGCCGTGTGGGGCGGGGTTGCCGCACTATGCGCTCTGCGCTGGTTCCGCTTCACCTGACGGCTCTGACCTTCTCGTCAATTTCCGGATAAGTTAGCTCGCCTACGTCTACGGTTGGTCCACCTCCTCCAAGAAAGCGAGGTGCTGACGTGGTCAAAGCTACGAGGGACCTGAAGGTCGCCGACGAAGTAAATGAAGACTTTGGCTACGAACCGGAGCTGAAGCGGACGCTTGGCTCGTTTCAGGTGTTTGCGGTCTCGTTCGCGTTCATCTCGGTAGCGGTCGGCGTTTTCGGGACCTACGACGACGTGTTGAAGAGCTCTGGCCCAGTGGGGATCTGGCTCTGGCCGATTGTGGCGGTAGGCCAGACATTGATCGCGCTTGTGATCGCTCAGTTCGCGGCGCGCATTCCGCTCAGTGGCTCCTCCTATCAGTGGGCGTCGCGGCTGGCCAATCCGAAGATCGGCTGGTTGTTCGGCTGGCTGAGCTTCTCCTATCTGGCGATCGGCGTTGCGACAGTCAACAACGCGCTGGCCAGCACTGCACTGATGCCACTGTTCGGCATGCCACCGGACGAGGACACCGCGCGTGTGATCACGGTCGTCCTGGTGCTCATTGAGGCCGTGCTCGTCGTCGCCTCGACGCGCCTCGTCGGCCTGATCACGTCAGTCGCGGTGGGGCTCGAATTGGTCATCGTCGTCGTGCTGACGGTCGGGCTCTTCATCGCTGTGGCGGTCACCGGCCACGGCACGGTCAGCAACCTCACCTCGCGCGGTATCGCAGAGGGCGCCCCCAACTATTTCGCCATTGGCGGCGGATTGATGGCCGCGATGATCATGGGCATCGCAACCCTCGTCGGCTTCGACGCCGCGGCGAACATGGCTGAGGAGGCCAAGAATCCCTTCCGGAGTGTCCCGCGCGCGATCGTGGGATCCGTCGTGGCGGCCGGCGTGCTGGGTCTGGTATTCGCGATCGCGCTTACCATCGCGATGGACGACATCCCCCGGGCGAGCGCGACCGATTCGCCGGTTGCCATGATCCTGCGCGATCAACTCGGCGCCGTGATGGAGCGCTGTCTCCTGGTCGCGATCGTGTTCGCATTTTTCGGCGCCGGGTTGGTGACCGTGGCCACCTGCTCCCGGATGGTGTTCGCGATGGCGCGCGACGAACGCTTCCCTGCACACCAGCTGATGCGTCGGGTCAGCCCGCGTACGCGGACACCGATTCCGGCGACTCTGTTGCCTGTCGGCGTGGCAGTCGTTTTGATGGCCGCGCTGCCCGGTGACGCACTGCTGGAAATGCTCACGGTTGGAGGTCTCATCGGGGCGGTCCTCTACGGCGCGATCATCGTGTTGTATCTCGGGGTGCGGAAAGGGCTGGGGCACCAGGAAGACGCGTTCGATCTCGGGCGCTTCGAGATGCCGGTTGCGATCGCCGCGTTGGCGTGGTCGGTCGTCGTGGTGTTCGTGCTCGTGTCACCGCCAGAGGCCTTGACCGCCGTCTTGATGTCGGTCGGGGTTGTCCTCGCCGGCGGGGTGTACTTCGCCTACCTGTTGATATTCAAACGCGAGATAATGGAAACCGAACCAGGGGACGTGGACGCCTTCAAGCATTGATCGGGAGGTGACCGGCTGGAACCGCCTGCACTCCCGCTATCCCGAGGCGATCGTATTCTGTTGCGACACACAGGATGTGGTCAACGCGCCAGGTGAAGGCCAAATACGATTCGGAGAACGTTTTCAGCTCCGAGCAGAGCGTGCAGCACGGCGCCGACGCCCACTACTACGTGTCGTAGTTGCCGTCCTCTACGATCGAGGTCGTGACCGTCGGACGATTCTTCCTACGACTGGTCGACCTGCTGCCCATGCCGAGTCTGCGGGTTCAGCGCATCATCGCCGCGGCCGTCATCCTGACCCAGGGCGGCATCGCGGTCACAGGTGCGATCGTCCGCGTCACCGCCTCAGGCCTCGGCTGCCCGACGTGGCCGCAATGCTTCCCCGGCAGCTTCACTCCGGTGCCGCACGCCGAAGTGGCCGTTGTGCACCAGGTGGTCGAGTTCGGCAACCGGATGATCACCTTCCTGGTGGTGCTCACCGCCGCGCTGGCGGTGCTGGCCGTCACCAGGGCCCGCCGTCGCCGCGAAGTGTTGATCTACGCCTGGCTGATGCCGGCGTCGACGGTGGCGCAGGCCGTGATCGGCGGCATCACCGTGCTCACCGGATTGCTCTGGTGGACAGTGGCCATTCACCTGGTGGCCTCGATGACCATGGTCTGGCTGGCGGTGCTGCTGTACGTCAAGATCGGCGAGCCTGACGATGGAGTCTCGACGCCGGTGGTGCCAAAACCGTTGCGCCAGTTGACCGCATTGACAGCCGTCGTGCTTGCCGCGCAACTCGTCAGCGGCACGCTGGTCACCGGGGCCGGGCCGCACGCTGGCGATAAGAGCATCACCCAGCCGGTGCCGCGACTACAGATCGAGATCACCACTCTGGTGCACGTGCACTCGTCGCTGCTGGTGGCTTACCTGGCGCTGCTGGTCGGCCTCGGCTTCGGGCTGCTCGCCGTGCACGCCCCCCGGCCAGTCCTCGTCCGACTTGGCGTGCTGCTGGTGCTGGTGTGCGCACAGGGCCTTGTCGGCACGGTGCAGTTCTTCACAGGCGTGCCCGCCGCGCTTGTGGCCGTCCATGTGCTCGGCGCTGCCGCCTGCACCGCCGCCACCGCAGCGCTATGGGCGTCGATGCGAGAGCGGTCCAAGCCCGAGCCGGTCGAGGGCTGACTCGACGCCCACCGCGAACTCCCGCTGCTGCCTGGTCCTCGTGGTCGCGTCCAGTTGCCGCCAGCCCAGCGAGGGCTCCACCAGCTCCAGTTCCAGCAGCTGCGGATCGGACGGACCTCCGAGCACGTCGACGCGGGCATACAACAGGTCGTCAACGGCCATGCCCAGATGCTCAGCCGCGGCGGCCAGCGCCGCATGGCCCACGTCCCACAGCTCGAAGTCCGGCTCAGCGGGCGTCAGCGATTCCTCCGCGTAGGTGCCGGAGACGTCGAACACCGGCGCCTTTCCCGGCGGCGGCAGGATCGGGCCCTTGGTGAACGCGTGCGACTGCCGACCAGCGATGAACACCAGCGCGGTTTCGCCGTCCTCCACCCGCGGGTCATACGGCTGCACCAGCACGTTCCTACCGTCGGCGTGCAGCTCGGCCGCGTGCGCGCGCGCAGCGTCCGGAGAGATAAACCGTTGTGCACCTACGGATCCCGCGCCGATTGCGGGCTTCACTACCACCTCGCCCGCCGGCAGGCGCACCCGTTCGCCTGGCGCGAAGAACCGGCTGGGCAGCGTCGGGACGCCGGCCTTGGCAAGGTCGGCCAGGTACCGCTTGTCGGTGTTCCACGCCACCACCTTCGGCGCGTTGAGCAGATTCCGCACGCGCCCCGTCCACGCCAGGAACTCGTCGAGCCGGTCGATGTAGTCCCACGCCGCGCGGAGGACGACTATATCGGCGTCCAAGGTCTTTTCGTCGTCCCATGCGAGCCAACGGGCCTGCAGCCCACGCGTGCGCAGCGCCTCCACCAGCCCGTCGTCGTCACCGTCGCCCTCGGGCAGCGCCGGGCAACCCGCAAGCACGATGAGCGGATGGAAGACGTCTGGCCTGGCTAGTTTGCCCACCTTGGCAGGATAGTCAGGATGAAGGCCATTGAAGTCGCCGAGACCGGCGGACCAGAAGTCCTTACCCACGTCGACAAACCCCGGCCCTCCCCTGGGCCCGGTGAGGTGCTGATCAAGGCCGAGGCGATCGGCGTGAACTTCATCGACACGTATTTCCGCTCGGGCCAGTACCCGCGCGAGCTGCCGTTCGTACTGGGCACCGAGGTCTGTGGCACCGTCGAGGCGGTCGGCGACGACGTCGCGGCACTCAGCGTCGGCGATCGGGTCGTCACCGCACAGGCCAATGGCGCCTACGCCGAATACTCCCTCGCTCCAGCCGATCTCGTCGCGTACGTGCCCGAGGGCGTCAGCCCCGACGCGGCAGCCGCCTCCCTACTCAAGGGGATGACCGCGCACTACCTGATCAAGTCGGTGTACCCAGTTCAGCAGGGCGACACCGTGCTGGTGCACGCCGGCGCTGGCGGCGTCGGCCTCATCTTGACCCAGTGGGCCGCCAGCCTGGCGGTCAGCGTGATCACCACCGTTTCGACGCCGGAGAAGGCCGAGCTGTCGCGCAAGGCAGGCGCCATCGAGGTGCTCGACTATCCCGACGACCCCGCGGAGTTCGGCGCCAAAATCAAGGAACTGACCGACGGCGGCGTGGCCGCGGTGTACGACGGCGTCGGCGCCGCCACCTTCGACGCCAGCCTTGCCAGCCTGAGGATCCGCGGCACCCTTGCGCTGTTCGGCGCGTCCAGCGGGCCGGTGCCGCCCTTCGATCCACAGCGGCTCAACGCGGCCGGTTCGGTGTTTCTGACCAGGCCGACACTCCTGCACTACACCCACACCGCGGATGAGTTCGCTTGGCGTGCAGGCGAACTACTCAACGCGATCGCCGACGGCACCATCACCGTCACGATCAGCGAGCGCTACCGCCTCGAGGATGCCGAGCAGGCCCATCGCGACCTACAGGGCCGCAGGACCGTCGGGTCCGTCGTTCTGGTGCCCTAGACGGGTGCCGCAGCAGGGAAAGTCCACGACCCGTCGAGGATCTCCTGCCGCGGTCGGTACAGCCGGACCAGGTAATTCCACCCGGGCGTGATGGGCAGACAGTTGGGCAGCGAGCCGTCGCAGCCACCGAACTGCAGTTGGACCGACCCGTCTGCGCCCCGCTGCGATGTGATGTTGTTCAGCGAGTAGGCGTTCTGTGGGTTGGCGGTGAAGTAGCCGTCGGCGTTGTACACGGTGATCGACCAGAAGCCGTCGACGGGCACGTCACCGACCGAAAGCCGGTAACGGGTCGTGCCGTCATTCTCGGGCGGGGTGACGTTGAGGTAGAGCGCATCTTTCTCCGGATTGCCGCCCCATGCCGACGCCGAACAGATCAGGTGGCGCACCGGGTCGGTGTCGGCCGCCGCGCCGAATGCCTTCTTGGTGTCGGGCAGAGTGCTCGCCAGCGCGAGCAGCGCATCGCGAACCGCCTTCTGGCTCACCGGGTCCCAGTCGGGAACATGGAAAGTGCCAACGCTGTCCTGTTCGGCAGTCATCGCATCCTGAAGCCAGTGGACCGAATCGATATCCGCGGGACTATTGGGATCAACCAATGTGCGCACGGCCATCATGACGTATCGGGTGCCGATTGCGTCGCGGGTGAACGTGTGCGTGCCTGCGGAGTAGATGACCTGCGGCACGTAGTGGTCCTCAGTGATGACTTGCAAGGACATGAACCGCTCGCCTGCATCGGGCAACCCGATGGTCACTGGGCCTGCGTCGAGGTCGAACACTCCCGCCGAATACAGGGTGTCGCGGTTCTGCCGGATCACGAGCTGGTGGTCGATGCGGCTCAGTTCCCGGATGTGGTGAAACTTTCCGAATCCGCCGTCGTTGACAAGATTGCCGAAATAGAGGTCGCTCTCGGCCCGGATGAAATTATCCGGGGAGACGTGAATGGGCATGTGTCAGACGGTAAACAACGTCGGCAGCGCCAGGACCGAATCCACCGCCAGCGCGCAGAACACCACGGCGAGGTAGTTGTTGGACTGCAGGAACAGTCGCAGCGGCTTCACCGGCTCACCACGGCGCACACCTGCATACAGCTGATGGGCCATCACCAGGAACCAGGCGCCTGCCAACAACGCCACCGACGCATACAGCCAACCCGTCGTGAGCGCCAACGCCAGCGTCGCCAACACCGTCAGCCAGGTGTAGATCAGGATCTGCTTGGTGACCTGCTCCTCGGTGGCGACCGCGGGCAGCATCGGCACGCCGGCCGCCCTGTAGTCCTCCTTGTAGCGCATGGCCAGCGCCCAGGTGTGTGGCGGCGTCCAGAAGAAGATAATGGCGAACATCACCAGCGCGGGCCATTGGATGGTCCCGGTCACCGCGGACCAGCCGATCATCACGGGCATGCAGCCGGCCGCCCCGCCCCACACGACGTTCTGCGAGGTGCGTCGCTTGAGCAGCAGGGTGTAGACAAGCACGTAGAACGCGATCGTGGCACCCGCTAGATGCGCGGACAGCATGTTCGTCGTCCACCACAGCCAGAAAAACGAGCCGACCGACAACGCCAGCCCGAATACCAGCGCATGACTGCGCGGGACGGTGGCCCTGGCCAGCGGCCGACCGGCGGTGCGCTTCATCACCTTGTCGATGTCCGCGTCGGCGACGCAGTTCAGCGTGTTGGCGCCCGCCGCCGCCAGGAGACCACCCACCAGCGTGTTGAGGATCAGCAGCGGATCGACGGAGCCCCGATGGGCCAGCAGCATCGCGGGGATCGTGGTGACGAGCAGCAGCTCGATCACCCGCGGCTTCGTCAGAGATAAGTAGCCAAGGAGCGCGGTGCGTATTCGGTTCGGCGCCTCACTCTTCAGGCTGCCCTCGCGAACGCTCACGCAAAACTCCTAAGGGTCTACTACAGAGGATGGTAGACCGCACCTGAACGGCCGCCTAATCGTCCCCCACGGACCTGCGGCGGCCAAGGTTCGCGCACTAGGGTGGACCAAGCGGATTGCGATGCCGGGCCTATCGAAGGAGTGCGCCAAGTGACCACGCTCGACGAGATCTCTGTTCTCACCCGCCCGCATCACCCCGATGACTGGACGGATGTGGACTCGGTCGCGGTCGACACCGTCCGGGTACTGGCGGCGGATGCGGTGCACAAGGTCGGCAATGGCCATCCCGGTACGGCGATGAGCCTGGCACCGCTGGCGTACACGCTGTTCCAGCGGCAGATGCGCCACGACCCCAGCGACACGCACTGGATCGGCCGCGACCGCTTCGTGCTGTCGTGCGGGCACAGCAGCCTGACGCTCTACATACAGCTGTACCTCGGCGGCTTCGGCCTGGAACTGAGCGATATCGAGGCACTGCGCACCTGGGGGTCCAAGACCCCCGGCCACCCGGAGTTCCGCCACACCGCCGGCGTGGAGATCACAACGGGCCCGCTGGGTCAGGGCCTGGCCTCGGCGGTCGGGATGGCGATGGCTTCGCGCTACGAGCGCGGCCTGTTCGATCCGGACGCCGCCCCGGGCAGCAGCCCATTCGACCACTACATCTATGTGTTCGCTTCGGACGGCGACATGGAGGAAGGCGTCACCAGCGAGGCGTCGTCATTGGCCGGCACCCAACAGCTCGGCAACCTCATCGTGTTCTGGGACAACAACGAGATATCGATCGAGGACAACACCAACATCGCGTTCACCGAGGACACGCCCGCCCGGTACGAGGCGTACGGCTGGCATGTGCAGGTTGTCGAGGGCGGCGAGAACGTCGTCGGCATCGAACAGGCCATCGCCGAGGCCAAAAGGGTCACCGACAAACCGTCATTCATCGCGGTGCGCACGATCATCGGCTACCCCGCGCCGACCAAGATGAACACCGGCAAGTCGCACGGCTCGGATCTCGGCGCCGAGGAGGTCGCCGCGGTCAAGAAGATCCTCGGCTTCGACCCGGACAAGACCTTCGAGGTGCGCGATGAGGTCATCGACCACACCCGCAAGCTGGTCGCCCGCGGCAAGGAGGCCCACGCCAAGTGGCAGGGCGAGTTCGACGCCTGGGCGCAGCGAGAACCTGATCGCAAGAAGCTGCTCGACCGCCTGCAGGCCCAGGAACTTCCCGACGGCTGGGATGCCGACCTGACCTATTGGGAGCCGGGATCCAAGCCGCTGGCCACCCGCGCCGCGTTCGGTCAGGTGCTAAACGACGTCGCCCCGAAGCTGCCCGAACTCTGGGGCGGTTCAGCAGATCTCGCCGGCAGCAACAACACGACCATCAAGGGTGTGAAATCCTTTGGCCCCCCGTCGATCTCCACAGAGGATTACACCGCCGATCCTTACGGTCGGGTTCTCCACTTCGGCATCCGTGAGCACGCGATGGGCTCGATTCTTTCCGGCATCGTGCTGCACGGCCCGACTCGCGCGTTCGGCGGTACGTTCCTGCAGTTCTCCGACTACATGCGCGGGGCCGTGCGCCTGGCGTCGTTGATGGACATCGACCCGATCTACATCTGGACGCACGACTCGATCGGTCTTGGCGAGGACGGTCCCACCCATCAGCCGATCGAACATCTCGCAGCGCTGCGGGCCATCCCGAACCTGTCGGTCGTGCGGCCTGGGGATCCGAACGAGACCGCATTCGCGTGGCGCACGATCATCGAGCGCGGTGCGAACAGCGGCCCCGTGGGTTTCATCCTCACCCGTCAGGGCATCCCCGTGCTGGAGGGCACCAGCGCCGAGGGCGTGGCCAAGGGTGGCTACGTGCTGGGCGGAACGCCTGATGAGAACCCCGACGTCGTGTTGATCGGCACCGGCTCGGAGCTGCAGTTGGCCGTGGCCGCACAGAAGATATTGGCGGACAAGGGAATCACCGCGACGGTGGTGTCGATGCCCTGCGTCGAGTGGTTCGAGTCGCAGCCCGTCGAGTACCGCGACAGCGTGCTGCCGCCCGCGGTGTCGGCCCGTGTCGCAGTCGAGGCAGCGGTTGCACAGAGCTGGTACAAGCTGGTCGGCGACACCGGCGAAATCGTCTCCATCGAGCATTACGGCGCATCCGCCGACGACAAGACCTTGTTCCGCGAGTTCGGGTTTACCCCGGAGGCCGTGGTGGCCGCCGCGGAGCGATCACTAGACAACTGATTTCGAAAGGTGAACTGATGGCTCAGAATCCCAATCTTGCGGCCCTATCCGCAGCGGGTGTGTCCGTGTGGCTGGACGACCTGTCCCGCGAGCGACTGCAAACCGGCAATCTGCAGGAGCTGATCGACACCATGAGTGTCGTCGGCGTGACCACCAACCCGTCGATCTTCCAGGCCGCCCTTTCGAAGGGCACCGCGTACGACGAGCAAGTCTCCGAGCTCGCCGAGCGGGGCGCCGACGTCGACGCGACGATCCGCACCGTGACCACCGACGACGTGCGCAACGCCTGCGACGTGCTGGCCAAGCAGTACGAATTGTCGGGCGGAGTCGACGGCCGGGTGTCGATCGAGGTCGACCCACGGTTGGCGCACGACACCGACAAGACCATCCTGCAGGCCATCGAACTGTGGAAGATTGTCGACCGGCCCAACCTGCTGATCAAGATTCCGGCAACGCTAGCCGGGCTGCCCGCCATCACCGCCGTTATCGCCGAAGGCATTTCGGTCAACGTGACGCTGATCTTCTCGGTCGAGAGGCACCGCGCCGTGATGGACGCGTACCTGGCGGGCTTGGAGAAGGCCAAGGAAGCCGGCCACGACATCTCCAAGATCCATTCGGTCGCATCGTTCTTCGTGTCTCGGGTGGACACCGAGATCGACGCACGTCTGGAGAAGATCGGCAGCGACGAGGCGCTGGCGCTGCGCGGGCAGGCTGGTGTCGCCAACGCGCGGCTGGCCTACGCGGCGTACGAGGAAGTGTTCGTCGGCGGTTCCCGTTACGGCGCGGTCAAGGCCGACGGTGCCCGCGTGCAGCGACCGCTGTGGGCATCGACCGGTGTCAAGAACCCGGACTACTCCGACACGCTGTATGTCACCGAGCTGGTCGCGCCGAACACGGTGAACACCATGCCGGAGAAGACGATTGATGCGGTGGCCGATCACGGCGTCATCACCGGCGACACCGTCAGCGGCACCGCGGGGGAAGCTCAGGGAGTTTTTGACAACCTTGCCGCGGTGGGCATCGACCTTCCGGATGTGTTCAAGGTGCTCGAGGACGAAGGGGTCGAGAAGTTCGAGAAGGCATGGCTTGAGCTGCTCGAAGCGACGCAAGGTCAGCTCGACGCCGCAAAGAAATGACAGCTTGGAGTAATCCGCTGCGCGACAAGCGCGACAAGCGGATGCCGCGAATTCCCGGTCCGTGTGGGGTGGTGATCTTCGGCGTCACAGGCGATCTGGCCACCAAGAAGTTGATGCCCGCCATCTACGACCTGGCCAATCGCGGACTGCTGCCCGCGAACTTCGCCCTTGTCGGGTTCGCCCGCAGGGATTGGGTCGACGAGGATTTCGGCAAGCTCGTTTGCGACTCCGTCAGGAAGCACGCCCGCACGCCATACCGCCAGGAGGTGTGGGACCGGTTGGCCGAGGGAATCCGGTTCGTACAGGGCACTTTCGATGATCCAAAGGCATTCGAGCGGCTGACCGAGACACTGCAGAAGCTCGACAGCGAGCGGGGCACCGGCGGCAACCACGCGTTCTATCTGTCGATTCCGCCCAAGGCCTTCCAGCAGGTGTGCGAGCAGCTCCAGAAGTCCGGATTGGCCCGCCCGCAGGACGGCCGTTGGAGCCGGGTGGTGATCGAGAAGCCATTCGGCCACGATCTCGCAAGCGCCCGCGAACTCAACGGTGTCGTCAACAGCGTCTTCCCAGAGGAGTCGGTGTTCCGCATCGATCACTACCTCGGCAAGGAGACAGTTCAGAACATCCTCGCCCTTCGATTCGCCAACGAGCTGTACGAACCGATCTGGAACAACAACTACGTCGACAGCGTGCAAATCACCATGGCCGAGGACATCGGCCTCGGTGGCCGGGGTGGCTACTACGACGGGGTCGGCGCGGCCCGCGATGTCATTCAGAATCACCTCATTCAGCTGCTTGCCCTTACCGCGATGGAGGAGCCGGTCAGCTTCAGCCCGCACGAGCTGCAGGCGGAGAAGATCAAGGTGCTCTCCGCGATCCGGCTGATGCAGCCCCTCGATGACACCACCGCTCGGGGGCAGTACGCGGCAGGTTGGCAGGGCAGCGAGAAGGTCACCGGTCTCCTCGACGAGGAAGGATTCTCGAAGGAGTCCACTACCGAGACGTATGCGGCGATCACGCTGGAGATCGACACCCGCCGCTGGGCGGGTGTGCCGTTCTTCCTGCGCACCGGAAAACGCCTGGGGCGCAGGGTGACCGAGATCGCGCTGATCTTCAAGCGGGCCCCGCACCTGCCGTTCGACAAGACGATGACGGAGGAACTCGGCCAGAACGCGTTGGTGATCAGGGTGCAGCCCGACGAAGGCATCACCACGCGTTTCGGCTCCAAGGTCCCCGGCAGCGCGATGGAGGTCCGCGATGTCAACATGGACTTCTCCTACGGCTCGGCGTTCGCCGAGGACTCCCCCGAAGCCTACGAACGGCTGATCCTCGACATGCTGCTCGGTGAACCGTCGCTGTTCCCAACCAATGCTGAGGTCGAGTTGTCCTGGGAGATCCTGGATCCCGTGCTGGGTGACTGGGCCTCGCACGGCAAGCCCGATGCCTACGAATCGGGCACATGGGGACCGGCGTCGGCCGACGAGATGATGCACCGCATGGGCAGGGAATGGAGGCGGCCGTGACGAGCGCTAGCGCGAGGAACCGACAACTATGATTGTCGACCTGCCCGACACAACCACGAACGACATCAACAAGAAGATCACCGGCCTCCGCGAAGAGGGCGGCGCAATCACACTGAGCCGGGTGCTCACGCTCGTGATTTCTCTTGACTCCGACGATGCGTTAGAAGACTCGATCGAGGCTGCCAACTTCGCTAGCCGTGAACACCCGTGCCGTGTGATCGTGGTGGTCCACGGCGATCGAAAAGCCCCAGAGCCGCGACTCGACGCGCAGCTGCGCGTCGGTGGCGATGCGGGTGCGGGCGAGGTCGTTTCACTTCGTTTACACGGTGAACTCGCCGATCACGCCAGCAGCGTTGTGCTGCCCTTCCTGCTGCCCGACACCCCGGTTGTAGCATGGTGGCCGAAGGGTGGTCCAGACGTTCCGGCACAGGACCCATTGGGCCAGTTGGCAATTCGCCGGATAACGAATGCAACGGATTGCGCTGATCCCCTTGCCGCTATCAAAAGCCGCCTGCAGGGCTACACCGATGGCGATACCGACCTGGCGTGGGCCCGCATCACCTACTGGCGCGCGCTGCTGGCGTCGGCGCTCGATCAGGCGCCCTATGAGCCGATCACCTCGGCGGTGGTGTCGGGCCTGAAGGATGAGCCTTCGCTCGACGTCCTTGCGGGCTGGCTGGCCGCCAGGATCGACGGTCCGGTGCAACGCGCGGTGGGCGAGCTGAGGGTGGACCTCGTCAGAAGCAGTGAGACCATCACGCTTCAGCGTCCGCAGACCGGGATAACCGCAACGCTGACCCGCACCAGCAGGCCGGAAGCACGGATTCCGTTGGCGCGCAGGGAAGCCAAGGAATGCCTTGCCGAGGATCTGCGGAGGCTGGATGCCGACGAGATCTACCACGAGGCGCTGCAGGGCATCGAAAAGGTCCAGTACGTATGAGCCACATCGTCGAGAAGTACTCCGACACCGATGCATTGGTGGCCGCGGCGGGCGATCGACTTGTCGACGCGATCATGGGCGCCATCGACAAACGCGGCACGGCCGACGTCGTGCTCACCGGCGGCGGCACCGGCATCGGTCTACTCAAGCGGGTCGGCGAACAGGCCGACAAGATCGACTGGTCGAAGGTTCACCTTTACTGGGGCGACGATCGGTTCGTCCCGGCAGACGATGACGAACGCAATGAAAAGCAGGCCAGGGAGGCACTGCTCGACCACATCGACATCCCCGCCGCCAACGTGCACCCGATGTCGCCGAGCGACGGCGAATACGGCGACGACCTAGACGCCGCGGCGCAGGACTACGAAGGCGTGCTGGCGGCCAATGCCGAAGATGGCCAGCCCGCACCGGATTTCGACGTCCACCTTTTGGGTATGGGCGGCGAAGGCCACATTAACTCACTCTTCCCTGAGACACCCGCAGTGCGCGAGACGAGCCGCCTGGTGGTCGGCGTCCCCGACTCCCCCAAGCCGCCGCCGCGTCGAATCACGTTGACGCTGCCGGCGGTTCAGCGGTCACGGGAGGTGTGGCTGGTAGTGTCTGGCGCAGCGAAGGCCGACGCGGTGGCCGCCGCGATCGGTGGGGCGAAGCCCGTCGACGTCCCCTCCGCAGGCGCGATCGGCCGCGTGGCGACGGTCTGGTTGCTTGACGAGGACGCCGCTTCCAAGCTCTGACGGCACCCCTACCGTCCGCGAGACTGCACTTATCGCAAGAAAGTGCCAGTGGGCGACGCCTTAACTCCAGTCTCGCGGATAGTGGATCTTGAGCTCGGTCTCACCATCACGAAACCCGTGCGCGTACTGGGCTGTCCGCGTGGGCTGGTCGGTGTACTTGAGTTGCCGCCTCGGGTCGGCGTGGCATTGGCGGGATGGCGCATCTCCTACGCGGTTGGTCACATCTGATTCAGACGACCAGTCCGCTCCCGCGGTTCCACCGCTGTGATCAAATGGCCGTCATGGCAGACAAAGGAGGCGGCAGGCCCACGACGCGCACCGGGACCGAGCGGATCCGCAAGCTCGCGCAGGCCGCGCTAAATGCCGACGTCACCGTGGACCAGGTCGACACCATCCTTGTCGGCCTGACCGAGACGCTGAGCGATCTCGACAAATCGACGTCAACGCTGGACACGACGCTCGAGCGGTTCAACGAGACGATCAACCAGATCAACGAACTCGCGCCACGGCTGTTCGCAATGGTCGACCGCCTGGAGGCCATCGTCGCTCGTGTCGAACGCATTGTCGACCTCGGGGAAGCCGCTGTCGCGCCGATCGCGGCGACCGAAACCGCCCTGAGAGGTGTCGTCAACAGGGTGCGAAAAACGACCGGCCTCTAGTGCCTCGAGACCTCCCGGTTCCCCCGCCCCCCGTCGCCGAGGGCACCGGCCTGCCGTGGGATGTGACAGTCGGCGACGCGGTCGCCGCGATCGCCGATGCCCGCGCCCGTCACGGCGACACGTTCGTGGTGAAAAGCGGTCGCGACCACTATCTGTTCACCTTCTCTCCCACGGGTGTCGAGTCGTTCTACGCACTGCCCGAGGAAGTCGCAAGCAAGGGTCTCGCCGACTATTTGATGTTGCGGCGCAAGCTTCCCGACGAGATCTTCGACGGCAGGCGGACTCTGCCCAATTCGTTGTTCAGACGCGACGATGTCGCTTCATATCTGATCAATCTCGAAGGGGCACTTGCGCAGACCACCGCCGAGCTGGGATCCGCGGGCTCCGTCGACCTTTTCGACCTCACCCGGAGGCTCGGGCACCGGATGGGTCTCGCGTCGTGGGCAGGGCCGGGGGCGGCGGAGGGCAGCGCATTCGAACGCCTTGTGCGGGCTTTCGACACCCTGGACGGGTCCGACGCGTTCGTCCATCCGGACGCGATGGCGGCCGTTGCCGCATCGGATAAGCGCGCAGAGCGGACCGCACTCGACGACGTCGCCGATGTCCTCGAAATCGGGGTGCGCCAGCGGGATTCGGGCGAGCAAGGCGGGGACCTCTTCGGCAGGATCGTCGAGGCCTGGTCGTCCGAGCCGTCCGAGCCGTCCGATGTCCGCATGCGCGGAATCGCACTGGACATCGCGCTGATCCACATCGCGTCGATGTCCAACCTGATGGCGGCACTCGGCTGGGCATTCGTCGACCTGCTCGACCACCCCGCGGAACTGGCGCGCGTCGCGTCGGGCGATACCGAGTTCGCGCAGCGCTGCGCATTGGAGAGCACGCGGATGGCGCAGCGCTCGATCATGTCGCGCGCCGTCTTGACGCCGGTCGACTTCGACACCGGCGACGTGCGGTATCGCGTGCCCGCCGGCTGGACGATCGCCACGCTGCTGCCGTTGTTGAACACGTCGGCCGCACCTGGCCTGGACCGCTGGGATCCCGACCGGTGGCATCGGCATCGGCTAGCGGACCAGACGGCGTTGGCGTCACCCATGCTGGTGACGGCATTCGGACATGGCAGGCACTCCTGCCCGGCCCAGCCGTTTTCGTTGTCGGCGATGACGGCCGCCATGACCCACCTCATCGGCCGGTACGAGCTGACTTCGCGGTGGACCAGCCATCCGAAGCCCGTGCCCGCACAGATCGGCGGCGTCGCCCGCGCGGCGGACGCATGTCCAATCGACTACGCGCGTATTTGCTGACCGCTATCATCCGGGCATGTCCAGGCGCGACGACGAGCATTCCTCGTTGTCCGATATCGACATCCGTGTTCGGGCCCTTGAGTCCGTCCTCGTCGAGAAGGGGTACGTCGAACGGGCGGCTCTGGACCAGATTGTCGAAGCCCACGAGACCAGGATCGGCCCCCACATCGCGGCACAAGCCGTGGCGCGAGCATGGGTGGACCCGGCCTATCGAGCCGAGTTACTGGAGAACGCCACTGCAGCGGTCGCGGTGTTCGCCGACCAGGGACGGGTTGGCGATGCACTGATCGCGGTGGAGAACACGCCAGAGACCCACAACGTGGTCGTGTGCACGCTGTGCTCCTGCTACCCATGGGATGTGCTTGGCCTGCCGCCGGTTTGGTACAAGTCCGCGGCCTACAGGTCGCGAGCGGTCAAGGAGCCGAGAAAGGTACTCGCCGAGTTGGGCGTGACGATTGGGTCCGACACCGCGGTCCGGGTGTGGGACTCGACCGCGGAGACGCGATACTTGGTGCTGCCGATGCGACCCGCGGGCACCGACGGATGGGACGAGCAGCGACTCGTGTCGCTGGTGAATCGAAACTGCATGATCGGCGTCGGCCTACCCACCTCCGTGGACGTCTGATGGACGGCATCCACGATCTCGGCGGCATGGACGGCTTCGGCTCCGTCAAGCCCGAACCCGACGAGCCGGTGTTCCACCACAAATGGGAAGGCCGCGTGTTCGCGATGAGTATGGCGATGACGGCATCCGGCACCTGGAATATCGACATCGGACGGTTCGGCATCGAACGTCTACCTCCGGCTGTCTACATCTCCAGTTCGTACTACGACAAATGGCGCAGACGAACCGAACTCCTGCTGGTTGAACACGGACTGGTATCGGAGGACGAGATCGCGAGCGGCGGGTCATTGGCCCCTGGGCAAGAGTTGCGCAACGGCACCTTCACGACGGACCGCGTGGAGCGGGTCCTCAAGCGCGGTGCCTTCACCCGAACACCTCAGGCCGAGCCACGGTTCCAACCCGGCGACCACGTGCGCACCCGCAACATCCACCCTCGGTCACACACCCGGCTGCCGCGCTACGTCCGAGGCCACGTCGGTGTGGTCGAGCGGTTGCACGGCGCGAACGTCTTCCCCGATAGCGTCGTCCGCGGCGAAGGGGAAAACCCCCAGTGGCTCTACACAGTTCGCTTCGACGGCCGCGAACTGTGGGGCGACGACGCCGAGCCGGGCATCAAGGTCTCCATCGAAGCCTTCGAACCGTATCTGGAGCCTGCCTAGTGCCGACCTTCGCCGAGCCATGGGAGGCGCGTGCCTTCGCGATCGCGCGTGCATTGCAGGATCAGGGCCTCTTCACCCCGGCCGAATGGTCAGACGCGCTGGGCGCCGAGATCCGGCGGGCGCAGGCTGCCGGCGACCCCGACACCGGCGAGACGTACTACCGCCACTGGCTATGCGCATTGGAAACCCTTGTCGCCGAGAAGAATCTGGCATCGACGCAAGCGCTAGCCAGCTGCCGTACAGCGTGGGCATGTGCCGCAGAGCGTACGCCGCACGGCCTCCCAATCGAGCTGCGTCCCGACGACTTCCACGACTGATCGTCGAACTACTCACCGGCCTCGGGTAGTAGCGGCAACACAGCGACGCTCGCCGCCCCCACCGCGAGCAGAACCGCCGACGCTGTCAGGGAGGCAACGAGCCCGAAGCGCGAGGCGACGACTCCCCACACCAACGAGCCAAGCGCCTGCGATCCGATCAGGACCAAGAGATACATCGCCAGGCCCCGGGCCAGCATCGACTGCGGCAGTACCGCCTGCGCGGCCACCGTGAGAGTCGTGAGCGTGGCAATCCACGCCACACCGGCCAATAGCAGGAACACCACGGCCACGCCGAGCGGAAGATAGGCCGCCGCAAGCAAACCCGCGGCGGCGACCACGGCGGCGAGGGCGAGCAGTGCGTTTGCGGACAATGTAGCGCTGAGCCGGGTCATCACAAGCGCACCGATCACCGCCCCGACCCCGACGGTGCCCAGGACCGCCCCGTAACCGATGGCCCGCAGATGGAACTGTTGGGAGGCCACGACAGGCAGCAGCGCCCACAGTGCCGAAGCGGGAAACGCGAACAACGCCGCACGCACCAAGATTCGGCGCATGCGCCGGCTTCGGCTCACGTAACGGAAACTGCCGAGGACCGACTGGCCGAACGGCTCACGCTCGGCTACCGGCGCCGAGGGTGTCCGCTTCCAGGCGACCAGCGCGACGATGACTGCAATGAAGGACACGGCATTGATCGCGAACACCGCCGCGGCGCCCGCCGCGGCAACCAGTAACCCTGCGACGGGAGGGCCGATCGCCCGTGCCGCATCGACGGCGACACCGCCGAGCGACGCCGCGGAACGGAATTGCTCGCGCGGCACGAGCTCGGGCTGGATCGCCTGCCATGCCGGCGTCGTCAGCGCGGCGGCGCACCCGATCGCGAACAAGAGGACCAGCAGGGAGACCGCATCCAGCACGCCGGCCAGGGCAAGTGCAGTCAATACCGCAGTGACGACTGCCGCGTACGCCTGCACGACGATCAGCAGCTGCCTGCGGTCGACCCGATCGGCAAGTGCGCCTGCGAACAGCGCCAACAACAGCGTCGGCGTCAGACTCGCCGTCTGCACGAGCGCGACGACCGTTGGGCTGGCCTGTCTCTCGACCAGAAACCATTGCGCCCCAACGGTTTGCATCCACGTCCCGATGTTCGACGTGAGCGCGGCGATGAAAAGGCCACGAAACGCACCGATTCGCAGCGGCGCCCACGTGGAGGCCGCCGGACCCGCGCCGTCAGTTGCCATCGCCACAGATCATATTGAGCGACACCGAGTCGGGTCAGCCTATACAGCTACCGGACCGCAGAATGTCCGTGACGAACTAACGCTCGTGCCCGTTCCCGTGCGGTCATCGCTCCCCAGATCCCGTGCTGCTCGGGAGTCCTCAGCGCATGATCGCGGCACTCGCTGACGACGGGACACTGTCGGCATATCCGCTTCGCCGCGTTTTCGCGCCTGCGAAGGCTCGAGCGGGCGTGGTCGTCGGGGAAGAAGTCCTCGACCGGACGTCCCAGGCAGCTACCCCTGAGTTGCCAGTCCCACGCATCCACGGTTGCAGGCGGCAGGCGCAGACAATGCGTCCGCCCGTGACGTCAAATAGCTGCTCTGCCACCCCATGACCGACCTCCGATCATCTGTCCCGCTAGCACCACCGGACCCAGCTGTCACAGGTGAAGTCGGCCGATGCCTTCGACGTGTTACAGCCCGGCACCGGCGACGGGCGAAACCGGGTTAACCGCTGTTTCGCAACGCGGTGGCCAGCCCGCTCATGGTCAGCAGGATGCCGCGCTGGACCAGTTCGTCGTCGTCTCCGGAGCGGTACCGCCGCAGCAGCTCGACCTGCAGATGGTTCAGCGGTTCGAGATACGGGAAGCGGTTGAATACCGAGCGGGCCAGCGACGGGTTGTCGGCGAGCAGGTCGTCCTGTTCAGTGATCAGCTTGTGCATGCGGATCGTGCGCTGATGCTCGTCGAGAATCTTGTCGAACACCCGCCGCCGCAGAGCCTCGTCCTCCACGAGCTCGGAGTAGTGCGCGGCCAGTCCCATGTCGGATTTGGCCATCACCTGCGCCATATTCGACAGCACCGTCCGGAAGAACGGCCACCGGCGATAGAGGTCCTGAAGCACCTCGAGCCGGCCGTCGCCTTCGGCGATCCACGCCTCGAACGCGGTTCCGGTCCCGTACCAGCCGGGCAGCATCACCCGCGACTGGCTCCAGGCCAGTACCCACGGAATGGCACGGAGATCGGAGATCGACGTCGTCGGTTTGCGCGACGTCGGCCTGCTGCCGATGTTCAGCGCGCCGATCTCACTGACCGGCGTGGAGGCCTTGAAGTACTCGACGAAACCCGGTGTCTCGTGTACTAATTCGGCGTATGCACGCTGGGCGCGCGCGGCCAGCTCGTCGAGCACCTCGTAGGCGGGCCCCGCGGCGTCACCCAGCCCCTCCATGTCGAGCAGGGTGGCCTCGAGCGTTGCGGCGACGAGCGTCTCGAGGTTGCGGTGCGCGATCCGCGGCTCGGCGTACTTGGCGGCGATCACCTCGCCTTGTTCGGTGATCCGGAGCGAACCGTCCACCGCGCCCGGTGGTTGCGCCAGGATGGCGTCATAGCTCGGGCCGCCGCCACGTCCAACGGTTCCGCCGCGACCGTGGAAGAGCCGCAACCGGATTCCGGTCTTACGGGCGGACTCGACCAGATCCAGCTCGGCGCGATACAACGCCCAGTTGGCCGCCAGATATCCGCCATCCTTGTTGGAGTCGGAGTAGCCGAGCATCACTTCCTGGCTTTGTGCGCGTGCATCCACGACCGCGCGGTACAGCGGAAGATCCAGCGCCGCTTCGAGAATCGACGAGCCGCGCTGCAGATCGTCGATCGTTTCGAACAGCGGCACGATGCCGACGGGCGCATACGGTTCGGGCCCTGACGCGTCCAGGAGGCCTGCCTCCTTGAGGAGGATCCCCGCCTCGAGCATGTCGGATACCGACTGGCACATCGAGATGATGTAGTTGGGCACCGCGTGTGGCCCGAACACTTCGACGGCTCGCGCAGCCGCGGCCACGATGCCGAGCTCCTTACGAGCCAGCTCGGACAGTTCGGCGTCGTCCTTGATAAGCGGTCTGCGGGTAGCAAGTTCGGCGACCAGCAGTTCAACGCGTTCCGGTTCGGGCAGCGACCGGTAGTCGGGATGCACGCCAGCCCAGGCCAGCAGCTCGGCGACGACCTCCTCGTGCACATCGGAGTTCTGCCGCAGATCGAGGCCGGACAAGTGAAAACCGAAGACGTGCACGGCTTCCCGCAGTCGAGCCAGCCGGTCGTCGGCGAGCACCCCACTGCCGTTGGCGCGCAGCGACCGATCGACGACATCGAGGTCGGCGAGCAGCTCGGCCGGCGTCAGGTAGCGCTCCAGGCCGAGGTCCAGCTCGTGTTCGGGCTGAACGTCGAGGATCTCGGCTGCCGTTGCGGTCAGCCGCGCGTGGATCACCCGGACCGCGCGGCGGTACGGTTCGTCGGCGCGCGCAGGCTCCAGGCATTTGTCGGCCAACGCCGCGAGCTCGTCGCTGACCGTCACCAGCCGCGCGGACATCGACAATTCCTCTTCCAGCGCGGTGATTTCGGCGAAGTAGTGCTCAAGGGCGGTATACGACGCCCTGCCGGTCGCCAGCCGAACCACGTCGGCGGTGACGTTGGGGTTGCCGTCGCGGTCGCCGCCGATCCACGAGCCGGGACGCAGGATGGGCTGGTCCAGGAGCTGCGAGCCGGGCCAGCGGGCCTGCAATGCAGTCCGCACTTCGGCATTGACTTGCGGGATGACTTCGAAGAAGGCCGCAGGGTAATAACGCAGCCCGGTCTCGATCTCGTCCTGAATCTTCAGCCGCGACAACCGAATCAGCGCGGTCTGCCACAACGTCAGGATGTGGCGGCGCAATTCGCGTTCGATGTCGCGGCCATCGTCGGTCTTGGTGTGGCCGTGCATTCGCAGTCGCATCAGTTCGGTGATGCGATGTTGCGTATCGAAGATGGTGCGGCGGCGGGTTTCCGTGGGGTGCGCGGTGATCACCGGCGAGACGAGCGCTCCGGTCAGCGCATCGGCCACGGTCGCCGAGTCCAGTTCGGCGGAGTCGAGTTTGAGGTAGGTGGCCGCGAGGGTGCTGTCCTGCGGAGGCTCGCCCGCCGCGACGTGCACGGCCCGGCGGCGCTCGCGGTGGATGTCCTCGGCGACGTTGGCCAGCAGCGCGAAGTGGGTGAAGGCGCGGATGACGGGGATGGCCTGATGAATGTCGATGCCGTCGAACATGCCTGACAGCTCGGCGCGTTCGATCTCTGAGCGTCGCACCCGGAAAGACTCGACGCGCGCCCGCTCAACGAGATCGAAAACTTCCTCGCCGTTCTGCTCCCGAACCGTATCTCCCAGGATTGCACCGAGGAGCCGGATGTCCTCCCGCATCGGCTCGGTTGCCTCGCGGCCCACCTGGGTGCGCCGCACCGAACCGATCGGTGCCAACGCGACTTCAGAGACTTCGGCCATCACTCAAGTATCGGCGCGGGCTCAACTCGGCGCATGGCGAGGGCTCTAGCCGTGCGGAGTCACGATCGGCGTCGGTGTTGCGCTTGTGCTGGGATTCGTTGCTAGGGGCGCCGCCCCCACCGGGACGATCGGCGTTGGCGAGGTGGAGGTGCTTGTCGAATCCGAGCCTGACGACGTGGCGGCTGGCGGCGGCTTCGGGCCGCTGGGCATGACGATGGGTGTCGGTTTGGCGTCGCCGCCACCCTTGCCTCCACTGTCCTTTTCCGAGTCGGAATCCAGTTGCGGCGGCCAGTCCACCGACGTCGGGGGCCAGCTTTCCGCCTTCCCGGATCCGGATGAGTTGTCTGAAGGGGCACAACCAGCGGCAGCACCGAAATCACCGGCCGTCGTGCAGTCGGCGTTGGCGGTGCCGACGGGAAACAGACCGAGAGACCCAGCGAACAAGAAGGCCGCCGCGATCCACGTCCGGAAGGTGTTCACAGCGTCAGGATGTCGCCGTAGGCGTTGATGCTGTCGTCGGACTTGTCCGTGTCGATCATCGCCGTTGCGAAGAACCGGACGGACACCTGACCACCACAGCCGTCCACCTTGACGTGTGCGTCGTGCACGACGATCTCGCCGGTGCGGCCCTTGAGTTCTTTCTTGCCCAACCCCAGATTCGTAATGTTCCCTGGCAGCAGATTGATCGAACCGTTTACGCCGATATCGGCGTACGGCCCGAAGACACTGAACAGATCTCCGCCGTTGTTGAAGCCGGGGTTGATGCCTGCGTCGGCATCGGCGCCGATGCTGCCGCCCTCGCTGAGGTCGACTTGGCAGCCCAACTGCAGGCCCATCACCAATGTGCCTGAGTTCACTGCCACACCGCCGTTGCCGTCGATGGTCGCAGCCGCCTTGCCCGTGACGAAGCCCTCGCGCGTGAAACCCGTCGCCGCCATGTTCGGCACCGAGTTGATGGTCATCCTGGTGAACGCAGCGCTCAGATGCCAGCCATCGTCGGTGTCTGCGGACTGAGTGACGTCCGCGACGGGCAGAGGTTCGGCCGCAGCCACCCCGTCAGCAAGGGAGATGAGCGCTACAGCAACCGCGCCTGCCCGAAGAAGTCTGACCACGCGCGTGATCTTATGGGTTGCCGCTGAGTGGTTCGTCGCACTGAATCCGCTGTCAGCGCGACATAGCGACGACAATCGCTATCGTCGCCGCAAGTCCGTTGTAGCGCTGCGGCGGTGGGCCCAGCGAACCGCGGCTCAAGGTGAACAGCGGTGCTGGGGCGCGGTCATACCCGCGTCAGGTGTATTTGATCAGCAGGGCGACGCCGATGATCGACACCAGCCAGATGCCGACGACGAATAGTGTCAGCCGGTCGAGGTTCTTCTCGACGACGGTCGACCCGGAGAGGCTGGACTGAACACCGCCGCCGAACAGGGTGGACAGGCCGCCACCCTTTGCCCGGTGCAGCAGCACCAGGAGCACGACCAGCAGACTGGTCACGATCAGGGTGATCTGCAGAGCCAATTCCATGGCCGCCAGATTACAGGCTTATGCGGCCTGCTCAGGGCAGGGGGCCACCGGCGGCGATGGCCGACAGCGTGGCGAACTGCTCGGCGTCCAGCGACGCCCCGCCTACCAGCGCGCCGTCCACGTCCTCCTGCGCCACGATTTCGCCGACGTTCTTGGCGTTGACCGAGCCGCCGTAGAGCACCCGAACCCCGGCCGCCAGCTGCGGTGACGCCAGCTTGCCCAGCTCGTCGCGGACGGCCTTGCAGACCTCTTGCGCGTCGGTGGCGCTGGCCACCCGGCCGGTGCCGATCGCCCACACCGGCTCGTAAGCGATCACGGAGTTGCCGATCTGCTCGGCGGACAGCCCGGCCAGCGAGCCGCGGAGCTGCGTCACACAGTGCTCGACATGGTTGCCTGCCTCGCGGATCTCGAGGTGCTCACCCATGCACACGATCGGCGTGAGGCCGTGCTTGAACGCGGCAGCGGCCTTGGTGGCGACGAGCGCATCGTCCTCGTGGTGGTAAGTGCGCCGCTCCGAGTGGCCGACGACGGCGTACGTGCAGCCCAGCTTCGCCAGGAATGCGCCGCTGATCTCGCCGGTGTATGCGCCGGAGTCGTGCTGCGAAACGTCCTGGGCGCCGTAGGTGAGCCGCAGCTTGTCCCCGTCGACCAGGGTCTGCACGCTGCGCAGATCGGTGAACGGCGGCAGCACCGCGACATCGACCTTGTCGAAGTATTTATCCGGCAGCGAGAACGCGATCTTCTGGACCAGTGCGATCGCCTCGAAGTGGTTGAGGTTCATCTTCCAGTTGCCGGCGATCAGCGGCTTGCGGGACACGTTTGTGCCTTTCTTAGGTGCTCAGGACTTCAATACCGGGGAGCGTCTTGCCCTCAAGGTATTCCAGGGAGGCCCCGCCGCCGGTGGAAATGTGAGAGAAGCCGTCCTCGGGAAGACCGAGCTGCCGGACCGCCGCGGCCGAGTCGCCGCCGCCGACGACGCTGAACGCACCCTTGGCCGTCGCGGCGATGATGGCCTCCGCGACACCCTTGGTGCCCGCCGCGAAGGCGGGGAACTCGAAGACGCCCATCGGGCCGTTCCAGAAGATCGTCTTGGCGTTGGACAGAAGCGCGGTGAACCGCTCTATCGAACCGGGCCCGATGTCCAGACCCATCTTGCCGTCCGAAATGCGGTCGGCCGCAACGGTCTCCGACGGCGAATCAGCTTTGAACTCGTCGGCCGCGACGATGTCGACTGGCACGTGGATCACATCGCCGTAGTCGTCGAGCAGCTTGCTACAGGTGTCGATCATGCTCTCTTCGAGAAGCGAGTTGCCCACCGAAACACCTTGCGATGCAAGGAAGGTGAAGCACATGCCGCCACCGATCACCAGGCTGTCGGCTTTGGTGGCCAGATTTTCGATGACCGCCAGCTTGTCCGAAACCTTGGAGCCGCCAAGCACGACCGCGTATGGTCGCTCAGTCGAACTGGTCAGCTGTTCAAGGACTTTGATCTCGGCGGCCACCAGCGTTCCCGCGTAGTGCGGCAGCAGCGTGGCGACGTCGTAGACCGACGCCTGCTTGCGGTGCACCACCCCGAAGCCGTCGGACACGAAAGCGCCGTCGTCTCCGACCAATTCGACCAGCTGCTCGGCAAGCGCCAGACGTTGCGCGTCGTCCTTGCTGGTCTCCCGAGGGTCGAAGCGAATGTTCTCCAACAGCAGGACGTCGCCGTCAGTCAGCCCCTCAGCGCGCGCCAACGCGTCGGAGCCGACGACGTCGCCAGCCAGCTGGACGTGGCGGCCGAGCTGCTCCCCCAGCGCCGTGGCGACAGGGGCGAGCGAGAACTTCGGGTCAGGGCCGTCCTTCGGCCTGCCGAGGTGAGCGATGACGACGACCTTTGCCCCGGCGTCGGACAGCGCCTTAAGGGTTGGCACCGACGCGATGATGCGTCCGGGATCGGTGATGTTGCCGCCGTCGTCGAGCGGGACGTTCAGGTCCGAGCGGACCAGCACGCCCCGACCCGAAACCCCTTCTGCCAGTAGGTCGGAGAGGGTCTTGATAGAATCTGAAGCCACGATTAGAGGGACTTGCCGACCAGGGCGACCAGATCGACGAGGCGGTTGGAGTAGCCCCACTCGTTGTCGTACCAGGAAACGACCTTTGCCTGGTTGTCGATGACCTTGGTCAGGCCCGAGTCGAAGATCGAGCTGTGCGGGTCGGTGACGATGTCGCTCGAAACGATCGGCGCGTCGTAGTACTTGAGGATGCCCTTCAGCGGACCCTCCGCCGCGGCCTTGTAGGCGGCGTTGATCTCCTCGACGCTGGCGGACTTCTTGAGCTCGACCGTGAGGTCGGTGCACGAACCGGTCGGGATCGGCACACGCAGCGCGTAGCCGTCGAGCTTGCCCTTGAGCTCGGGAAGCACGAGGCCAATCGCCTTGGCTGCGCCCGTCGATGTCGGCACGATGTTCAGCGCGGCGGCGCGCGCACGGCGCAGGTCGCTGTGCGGGCCGTCCTGCAGGTTCTGGTCCTGGGTGTAGGCGTGGATGGTCGTCATCAGTCCCTTGACGATGCCGTATTCGTCGTTGAGGACCTTCGCCAGCGGGCCGAGGCAGTTCGTGGTGCAAGACGCGTTGGAGATGATGTTCTGGCTGCCGTCGTACTTGTCGTCGTTCACGCCGATGACGATCGTGATGTCCTCACCGCTGGCCGGCGCGGAGATGATCACCTTCTTGGCGCCCGCGTCCAGGTGCCCTTTCGCCTTCTCCGCCTTGGTGAAGATGCCGGTGGACTCGACGACGACGTCGACGCCCAGGTCACCCCATGGCAGTGCGGCAGGGCCTTCCTTCACCTCGAGCGATTTGATCTTGGTGTTGCCGATGACGATCGTGTCGTCACCTTCGAGACTGATGTCCTCGGGGTACCGCCCCAGGATCGAGTCGAACTTCAGGAGGTGCGCCAGGCTGGCGTTGTCGGTGAGATCGTTGACCGCGATGATCTCGATGTCGGTGCTCTTGCCCTCGGCCTTCTGTGCCGCAAGGGCCCGGTAGAAGTTGCGTCCGATTCGGCCGAAGCCGTTAACGCCTACCCGGATGGTCACTTGTCTCTCCCTTTAGTCGCCTTGTTGCTCGCGCCCAGCCTAGTGGTGTGATACGCGCCACGCGCGGGCTGGTTCAACGCATGGCCACGCTCTGTTCGAGGGCGCCGTCGCCCAGCCATTTCAGTCGCATCTGTTGCAACATTCCGCTCTGGTCCAGCTCTTCCTGAGCTGCCGCGATGTGACGGAGAAGTCCCTGATCAGCGATCCGGACGGCGATGGCGATCCTCTCGACGGAGATCCCCCGCTGTACGACCTCCACGCCAGGCACCGGCTTGACGAGTTCTGTGAGCACCGGCGCGAGCTTCATGAACGCATCGCATGCACCGGTAGTGAGGTCGGTCAGCGCGGTGCGGATGGTGCCGTAGTCGTAGACGCGGACATTCGCGGCTTTGCCTTCGGCAACGAGGCGGTCGGCGATGGGCTGGCTGGTGTTGCCCTGCTGCACGCCGACGGTGAGGCCCGTGAGGTCGTCGATGGACTTCACGTGCGGCAGCCGGACGGTGTCGACGGCGAGCGATTGTCCGGAGATGAGGTAAGGCGAGACGAACTGCGCCCTGGTTTCGCGTTCGGGTGTGACGGTGGTGCCGGCGGCGACGCAGTCGTACGCGCCGGCGTTGAGCGCGTCGAAGATGCCGTTGAAGTCGGTCCCAACGTACGGGATGAATTCGACTGTGGTGTTGAGTGATTGAGCGATCGCGGTCATCAGGTCGATGTCGAGGCCGCCGTCGGGCATCCCGTTGAACGGCGGATCGGGAAACGCCGCACCGACTTTCAACGTCTCCATGGGATCACCGTAGGTCCGGCCTTCCGAAGTTTGCATAGACGGTCGTGGTCGAATCGAGATCACGACCCTGAGTGCAATTTCGAGCGATGCCGCGACGACCGACAGTTACTCGGCCTCGGCGATCGCCGTCATCTCCGGCGGCTCCTTGGTCAGCCCGCGGGTGAGAACCAACAGGTACACGACCCCGATGCCCAGCCAGCTCAGCCCGAGGATCAGCGCCTTGGAGTCCAACTCCGTCAGCAGGTAGATGTCGATGGCCGCGCCGAGCGCAGGCAGCAGGATGTACCGCCACGGGCTGAGGTGTTCATCGCGGTGGCGCAGGAAGTAGGCGATCACCGCAAGGTTGACGAACGTGAACGCGGTGAACGCGCCGAAGTTGATGAACGACGTTGAGGTGGCGACGTCCAGGAAGATGGCCGCCAACCCGATCACGCCGCACAACGCGATGTTGAAGACCGGGGTGTTGAATCGCTCCGATAGCCAGCCGAATGCGCCCTCCGGAAGGACCCGGTCGCGACCCATCGCGTACAGCAATCGTGACACCGCCGCCTGGGCGGCCAGGCCCGAGGCGAACTGACCGACGATCAACCCGGTCAGGAAGACCGCGCCGAAAAGGCTGCCGCCGATGGTTTTTGCGATATCAGAGGCCAGCGAGGCCGAGTTGTCGAATGTTCCGCCGGGCGACACCAGCGTGACGAAGTAAGTCACCACGATGAAGATTCCACCGCCGATCAAGGCGACCAGCACGATGGCGCGCGGCACATTGCGCTCGGCGTCGTGAGTCTCCTCGGTCAGCGTGCTGATGGCGTCGAATCCGAGGAACGAGTACGCCGCGACCGCGGCACCGGCCGCCAGGGCGGAGAAGCCGCTGCCGCCCGTGAACGGCGTGGTGGAAACGAGCGACTGCGACCCGCTGACCAGGTGCGTGATCGACAGAATCACGAATAGCGCCAGGATCAGCAGCTGCACGGTCATCAGCGCGAAGTTGGCGCGGTCGGCCACCTTCAGCCCGATCACGTTGAGCGCGGATGTGATCACGATGAAGGACACGATCCAGACGAAGAACGGCACACTCGGGAACTGGCCCTGCAAATAGGATCCGCCGATCAGCCAGATGACCAGTGGCAGGAAGAGGTAATCAAGCAGAATCGCCCATCCCACAACGAATCCCAGCCGCGAATCGAGCGCCTTCCGAACGTACGTGTAGGCCGAACCGGCGACAGGGAAGTGCTTGGCCATCAAGCCGTAACTCAGCGCGGTGAACAGCATCGCCACGGTGGCAATCAGATACGAGCCCGCGCTGCCGCCGTCGGACAGCTCGGCGATGACGCCGAAGATGCCGAGGACGATGATCGGCGTCATGTAGGCGAGCCCGAACAGCACCAGGGACCGCAGGTGCAGCTGCTTTTGCAGCGTGCCGTGATGTGCCTGCTTCCCGTGGTCCTCGCTGACTGTCATGGCGCTCCTCTCGGTTGCCACCGGGTCGGATCGATCCGGCCCTGGTAGATCGGTAGGTCGATCACCGGATCGTTGGGCGCCATCTGCGACCACATCCGGTTGAACCCTTCCGTGCCCACCTCGCGCACCCGGGTCACCGCGTCGAGGTCAACTTCGACGCGAATCAGCCCCGGATCGGCGGTGGGCAAATCGGCGATGACCGTCCCCTCCGGATCGCAGACGATCGATCCGCCTGCGCCGATCGGGCCTGCGGCGTTGACGCTCAGCATGAACACCTGGTTGACGATCGCGTTCGCCTGCGCGAGCACTCGCTCCTGCTTGCGGTCGGCGCCGATGGTCTTGACCACGTTGACGACGAACTCAGCGCCGAGCCAGGCCACGCTGCGGGTGGATTCGGGGAACCAGGCGTCGTAGCAGATCGACAGCCCGCCGCGGCCCGTCCCCGGCATGTCGAACACCTCGAACTCGTGTCCTGACGACCAGGCCTCGTAGGGCCGCCACGGAAACACCTTGCGGTAGCTCGCGACGAGATTGCCGCTGGGGTCGAAAACCACCTGCGTGTTGTAGACGTGTCCGCCGTCGCCGAGCTCGGGCACCGACCCAGGAATCAGCCACAACCCAAGTGCCGCCGCCAGCTCCCCCAGCGCCTGCATACGAGGGCCGTCAAGAGGTTCGGCCGCGGAGCGCAGCCATTCGTTGCCGTCGGCTGCGGTGTCACAGTCACCGCACAAGTGAACCTCTGGAAAGACAAGCAGCCCGAGATCGGTTGATTCCCTTTGGATTTCCGCCGCTTGCGCCTGCAGCTGACCGACGGGATCGGCACCCGTGATCGGCGGGTACTGCGCGAGGGCAACCAACAGCGTGCGACCCATTCGACCAAGTTAGACCCACTATTGGGTCTCCGCGCGGGGATCGACCGGCGCCGCCAAGAATCCTCCAAGGCCCACCTCAGATGCTGAAGCGCAATCCGGGACCACCGGGGGGACTTCGCACTCAAGGAGAATCATGAGCACCACATACAGCGTGAAGAGGATCATCGCCGGGTCGCTGCTGTCCGGCGCCGTTGCACTGGCCGGGCTGGGGCTGAGCATGGGCACCGCCCAGGCGTTCAACCCGCAGCCGGACCCGCCGGGCAAGGTGGCGTCCACCCACCCGGTCAATCCGGGCGAGATCCACGGCTTCAACCCGCAGCCAGACCCGCCCGGCCTCCCGGCCCCGGCCGTTCAGCGCGGCTAAGGCTAGGCGTCTTCAAGCAGGTCGGGCGTCACCGCGGACTCGGTGTCGGGGATGCCCTCCTGCTTGGCCTTGCGGTCGGCCATGGACAGCAGCCGCCGAATACGTCCTGCCACAGCATCTTTCGTCATTGGCGGGTCCGCCAGCCGGCCCAGCTCCTCCAGCGACGCCTGCCGGTGCTCGACGCGCAACTTGCCTGCGGCCGCCAGATGGTCGGGCACTGTGTCGCCGAGGATGTGCAGCGCGCGCTCCACCCTGGCCGCTGCTGCCACCGCCGCCCGCGCCGATCGGCGCAGATTGGCGTCGTCGAAATTGGCCAATCGGTTGGCCGTCGCCCGCACCTCGCGGCGCATCCGGCGCTCTTCCCACGTGAGCCTGGTGTCCTGGGCGCCCATCCGCGTCAGCAACGCACCGATGGCCTCCCCGTCGCGCACCACCACGCGGTCGGCGCCACGCACCTCGCGAGCCTTCGCGCTGACTCCGAGGCGTCGCGCCGCACCGACGAGCGCCAGCGCCGCCTCCGGCCCAGGGCAACTCACCTCGAGCGCCGACGACCGGCCCGGTTCGGTCAGCGATCCATGCGCCAAAAACGCTCCCCGCCAAGCGGCTTCGGCATCAGCGACGCTGCCGCCGACCACCTGTGCAGGCAGACCTCGCACCGGCCGGCCCCGCAGATCGAGCAGTCCGGTCTGGCGCGCCAGCGCCTCACCGTCCTTGGCCACCCGCACCACGTAGCGCGTGTTCTTGCGGATACCGCTTGCCGACAGCACGTGCACCACCGCGTTGTAGCCGTACAGGTCGTAGATGTCCTTGCGCAGCCGCCTCGCGATGATCCCTAGGTCGACTTCGGCCTCGACCACCACGCGACCGGACACGATGTGCAGGCCGCCTGCGAAGCGCAGCAAGGACGCCACCTCGGCACGACGGGCGCTCACCGAATTGACCAGCAGTCGGCTCAGCTCGTCTTTGACCTCGGCCGTCATCGCCACGGGTCGTCACCTCTCGGTCCGTTCACTGTCGGTGTGGGCACGGTCGGCTCCTGGATGCTGGGAGTCGGGGCCATCCCGCGTACACGCACACCCTCCAGAGCCGCGGCCAACCTCGCCGGGTCATGTAAAGGTGTACCAGGTCTGGACACGTCAGCAAACTCAACTTGGGCATTGAGGAGGTTGGCGGCGCGGCACAACTGCTCGCGCTCACGCTCGCTGGGCACCCGGATGGCGTCGACGATGATGTCGTGCACGGTGAACTCCGGCGCGTGCTGGGCGAGCACATGAATATGCCGTTCGGCCGAGAATTCCGCGGTCTCCCCCGGCTCTGCCACCAGGTTCAGCACCAACGCACGGCGGGCCGTCGTGGCCTGCAGCGCCGCCGCCAACTGCGGGACCAGGACATGCGGGATGACACTGGTGAACCATGATCCCGGCCCGAGCACGACCAGGTCCGCTGCCATGATCGCGTCCACCGCCTGCCGAGTGGCCGGCGGATCCCCCGGCAGCAGCCGCACCCGCCGCACCTTGCCGACGGTGGTGGCGATGGCCACCTGGCCGCGGATAACCCGGCTCATCCGCGGATCCGATTCCAGGCCCCAAACGTCGGCCTCGATCCCCAATCCCATTGGGCACATCGGCAACACCCGGCCATGGATGCCGAGGATGCGGCCCAGCTCGTCGAGCGCCGCCACCGGATCGGCAAGCACCTCGTTCAAACCAGCGAGGAGCAGGTTGCCGATCGGGTGGCCCGCCAGCGCGCCGCTGCCGCCGAACCGGTGCTGGATGATCGTGGCCCAGAGACGGCCTTGCGGGCTGTCAGATGCCAACGCCGCCAACGCCATTCGCAGATCTCCCGGAGGCACCACATCCAGCTCGCTGCGCAACCGACCCGACGAGCCGCCGTCGTCGGCGACCGTGACCACCGCGGTGACATGGGGGGTTAGCCTGCGGGCGGCCGACAGCGTGGCGTATAGCCCGTGGCCGCCACCGAGTGCGACGATCCGTGGACTCATTCGCGGCCCAGATCCCGGTGCAGCACCCGCACCGTGAGCGATGCCCCGCCCTCCAGCCGCGCCGCCAACGCCTCGGCCATCGCGACACTGCGGTGCTTGCCGCCGGTGCAGCCGATGGCAACGGTCATGTAGCGCTTCCCTTCCCGGCGATAACCTTCGATCACGACACTCAGCAGCTGATGGTAGGTGTCCAAAAATTCCGCGGCGCCCGGCTGACCGAGCACGTAGTCTCGCACCGCCGGGTGTTGACCCGTATGCGGTCGCAGCTCGTCAACCCAGTGCGGGTTGGGCAGGAACCGCACGTCCATCACCGTATCGGCGTCCATCGGCAGCCCGTATTTGTACCCGAACGACTCGACCGTCACATTGGTGTGCGCAATGGTCTCGCTGCCGAACGCGCGCTCGATGCTTTCGCGCAGCGCAGGCACGGAGAGCGTGGACGTATCGATCACCAGATCCGCCACGGCTCGTAGCGGCGCCAGCATCGTTCGTTCCGCGGTAATGCCTTCGGCCAGAGTCTGATTGCCCTGCAATGGATGACTGCGCCGGTTCTGCTCATAGCGGCGCACCAGGATGTCGTCGGACGCCTCAAGGAACAGCACCCGGGGGGTGATGTTGCGGGTGGCCAGATCGTTGCGCACCCAATCCAGATCGCCGGTGAAACCGCGCGAACGGACATCCATGACCACCGCGAGCTGGGTGATGCGCGAACCCGCCGCCAAACCCAGTTCCACCATCTGGGCGATCAGCTCGGGCGGCAGGTTGTCGGCGACATACCAGCCGAGATCCTCCAATACCTTCGCCGCCGTGCCGCGCCCTGCGCCGGACAGCCCGGTGACCAGGACGACATCGATGCCCGATTCGGCGCTGTCGTCGTCGCCGGCGTCCTCGCGCAGTTCCTCATGCATATGTTCTGTCATCCCGATGCTCTGCTCTGATCATTGCCGATAACCGGAGCGGGCGCGTCGGAATCGGGCGGTACGCCAAGCGCCTCGAGCACCGCCCTTGCCGTTGCGACGCCGATCCCGGGGACCGCCGTGATCTCGTCGACACTGGCCTGCTTCAGACGTGCCAGTGAGCCGAAGTGCGTGACCAGCGCCTTGCGCCGGTGTTCCCCCAGCCCGCGCACCGAGTCCAGCGCCGATGCCGTCATCCTCTTGGACCGCTTGCTGCGGTGGTAGGTGATCGCGAACCGGTGTGCTTCGTCACGCACCCGCTGCAGCAGATAAAGGCCCTCGCTGTTGCGCGGCATGATGATGGGGTCCGGCTCAGACGGCACCCAGACCTCCTCCAGCCGTTTGGCCAGCCCGATCACCGCGACGTCAGTGACGCCCAGTTCGTCGAGCGCCGCCGCGGCCGCATTCACCTGTGGGGCGCCGCCGTCGACGACGAACAGGTTGGGCGGATAGGCGAACTTCCGCGATTTTCCTTCTGGCGCAAGCTCAGTCGGATGTTGAATGTCGTGAAGGTGCCGGTGGAACCGTCGCCGTGTCACCTCGGCGATCGAGGCCACGTCATCGGAGCGGCCGTCGCCTGCCGCTTCCCTGATCGCGTAGTGGCGGTAATCCGACTTGCGTGGCAGCCCATCCTCGAACACCACGAGCGACGCCACCACATCGGTGCCCTGCACATGACTGATGTCCACACACTCGATGCGCAGCGGCGCGTCGGCAAGGCCAAGGGCATCCTGAATGCTTTGCAGTGCAGCCGATCTCGCGGTGAAGTCGCCCGCGCGCTTGAGCTTGTGCTGCGCCAGGGCGTCCTGGGCGTTGCGCCTCACAGTTTCGGCCAGCGCGCGCTTGTCGCCACGCTGCGCCACCCGAAGCGACACCTGCGAACCACGCAGCTGCGACAGCCACGTCGCCAACTCGTCGGCGTTGTCCGGGAGGCACGGCACCAGCACCTGACGCGGCACCGGATTCAACGACTCGTCTGCAGCCCCGTTCAGTTCGGCCTGATCGCCGTAGAACTGGGTCAGGAACTGCTCCACGAGTTGTTCCTGGTCGGATTCGCCTGGCTCACCCGACTTCTCGACGATCCAGCCGCGCTGGCCGCGGACCCGTCCGCCGCGTACGTGGAACACCTGCACGGCGGCTTCCAGGTCGTCGTCGGCGAACGCCACCACGTCGGCGTCGGTGCCGTCGCCGAACACCACGGCCTGCTTTTCCAGCGCGCGCTTCAGCGCAGAGATGTTGTCCCGCAACCTGGCCGCCCGCTCGAAGTCCAACTCCGCGGCGGCCTGATTCATCTGTTGTTCCATATCGCGGGCCAACCGGTCCGTCTTGCCGGCAAGGAAGTCGCAGAAGTCGTTGACGATCTGCCGATGTTGGTCTGCGCTGACCCGGTCGATGCACGGTGCCGAACACTTGTCGATGTAGCCGAGCAGGCATGGCCGTCCAATTTGGCTGTGCCGCTTGAATACTCCCGCCGAACACGTGCGGGCCGGGAACACCCGGGTGAGTAGGTCGAGGGTTTCGCGGATGGCCCAGGCATGCGAATACGGCCCGAAATAGCGAACACCTTTGCGTCTCGCCCCGCGGTAGACCATCAGCCGCGGATACTCCTCGTTCAACGTCACTGCCAGCACCGGATACGACTTGTCGTCGCGGTAGCGGATGTTGAACCGTGGGTCGAACTCCTTGATCCAGTTGTACTCCAGCTGGAGCGCCTCGACTTCGGTGTTGACCACCGTCCACTCGACGCTGCCCGCGGCCATCACCATCTGCCTGGTGCGCGGTGCGAGGCTCGCTATGTCGGCGAAGTAGGAGTTCAGCCTGCTGCGCAGGCTCTTGGCCTTACCGACGTAGATCACCCGGCCATGCGGATCCCGGAACCGGTAGACGCCCGGCTCGATGGGAATCGACCCGGGGGCGGGTCGGTACGTCGCTGGATCGGGCACGGATTCCAGGTTACTGCCGCCGTCGGACGGCCCCGATGAACTACCGTCGAGTGATGCGGATCCCGTCCCTGCGAAAGGCGACGGCCCCGCTGGCCGGGGTCGTACTGGTACTTGCCGGATGCACCGCCGAGGAGAACGCCACCACCACCGTGGCGGGTCCCTGCACAGTCATCCCGAACGGCACCCCGGTGTCGAAGGCGCCGCCTGGCCCTTCGCCGGGATCGGCCACCACGTCCAGGAACATCTCCACGAATCCCGAGGTCGCCACCGGCTACCGCAAAGACATGACGGCGGTTCGCACAGCTCATTACGCGGTGGTCACCGCCAACCCGCTCGCCACCCAGGAGGCCTGCCTGGTACTCAACAAGGGCGGAACCGCCGCCGACGCGCTTGTCACGGCGCAGGCGGTGCTGGGCCTGGTGGAGCCGCAGTCCTCCGGGATCGGCGGCGGCGGGTTCCTGGTCTACTACGACGCTGCCGCGGGCTCCGTGCAGGCGTACGACGGCCGGGAAGTGGCGCCGCATGCCGCGACCGAGAACTACCTGCGCTGGATCTCCGATTCCGACCGCACCGAGCCCAAGCCCGACGCCCGTGCCTCCGGCCGGTCCATCGGCGTACCCGGCATCCTGCGGCTGCTCCAGGACGTCCACACCGAACACGGCAAGACCGCGTGGCGTGACCTGTTCACCCCCGCCGTGACGATGGCGGACGACGGCTTCGAGATCAGCCCACGCCTGGCCGCCGCGATCGCCGACGCCGCCCCGCAGTTGAAGGTCGATCCGAACGCCTCGGCCTACTTCCTCAACCCGGACGGCAGCCCGAAGACTTCTGGAACGCAGCTGACCAATCCCGCGTACTCAAAGACGTTGGGCGTCATTGCATCCGATCCGCAGTCGTTCTACACCGGCGACATCGCCCGCTCCATCGCGGCGGCGGCCGTCGACACCTCAGGCGGCCGCACCCCCAGTCTGATCACGCCAGGAGACCTTTCCGGCTACACCGCCAAGAAACGCGAGCCGCTCTGCACGCCCTACCGGGGCAAGGAGATCTGCGGCATGCCGCCGCCGTCGTCCGGCGGCATAGCGGTGGCTGGGACGCTTGGCATGCTCGAGCATTTCCCGATGGCCGATTACAAGCCAGACAATGTCGACCTCAACGGCGGCAAGCCCACGGTGATGGGTGTTCATCTCGTCTCCGAGGCCGAACGTCTGGCCTACGCCGACCGCGACAAGTACGTCGCTGACACCGATTTCGTGCCGCTACCGGGCGGGTCACCCAACACATTGCTCAACAGTGACTACCTGGCCGGCCGGGCGGCGCTGATCTCCGAGCAGCACACGATGGGCACTGCGAAGCCGGGCGAGTTCGGCCCGCCGACCACGCCTACGCCGCCGACGCCCGAGCACGGCACAAGCCAGATCAGCATCGTCGACGCAGAGGGCAACGCCGCCGCGCTGACCACGACGGTGGAATCGGCCTTCGGGTCGTTCCACATGGTCGACGGGTTCATTCTCAACAACCAGCTCACCGACTTCTCCGCCGAACCCGTCGGACCCGACGGCGCTCCGGTGCCCAACCGAATCCAGCCGGGCAAGCGGCCGCGCAGCACGATGGCACCAACTCTGGTGTTCGACCAGTCGCCATCCGGCCACGGAAAGCTCTACGCGATGGCGGGCTCGCCTGGCGGCTCGGTGATCATCCAGTTCGTCGTGAAAACCGTTGTGGGAATGATCGATTGGGGCCTCGACCCGCAGCAGGCGGTCTCCGCGGTGGACTTCGGGGCTGCGAACTCGCCGAAGACGAACGTGGGCGGTGAACATCCGGCGATCGACACGTCCGACAACGGCGACCACGATGCGCTGGTGGTCGGCCTGCGCAATCTCGGGCACAAGGTGGACCTCGCCGACCAGTCCAGCGGCCTTTCGGCGATCGTTCGTGACGTGGCGGGCTGGGTAGGTGGCGCGGACCCGCGGCGTGAGGGCCTGGTCATGGGCGACACCCGGTGACGGCGGTTACGGCCCGCGTCGCCAGGCTGACCGAGTCGGACTGGCGGGTGTTCGCCGGTGTCCGACTGCGGGCGTTGACCGACTCTCTCGGCGAGAACGACCCGCAGTATCAACACGAATCGACCTTCACCGCCGCGCAGTGGCGCCGCCGTCTGCGCGACCACGCCCAATTCGCGGCGCTGATCGGCAACCGGCCCGTCGGATTGATCGGCGCACAGCTGGAAAACCCGGAAACCGTCTACCTGTATTCGTTGTGGCTCGACCCGGCCGCCCGCGGCCTTGGCCTGGCGCGGCCGCTCGTCGCCGCCGCGGTGGACTGGGCCCGCGATCGCCGGGCGCGCACCGTCACGCTGCGGGTGGCCGCCGACAACGCGGTGGCCCGTGGCGTATACGAAAGCCTGGGATTCACAGTCACATCGGCCGAAATACGTGGCCCGCAGAACGAGGTTGCGATGTCGCTCAGTGTTGGTTGATGTCGGGCCGGTAGCGCGCCAACAACCCGCGCACCTGGTCCATCGCGTCGACGGCGCGTTCCTTGTCGACGGCCTGGATCGCCATCACCGGGATGTACTCGTCGTCGGGTAGGTCCACTCTGGCCCAGCGGGCTCCGCGGGGAAAGGACACTCCGACGACATCGGCCCACGGGATCAGCTTGTAACCGAACAGGTTTCGCACCGCCACCCCGGGCGCGCCGACCCGCAGCCGCGGCCGGGCGAACAGCAGCACAGCGCAGGCGATGACGGCACCCAGCAGTGCGATCGCCACCTGGTCTGCGGTCTGGAAGATTACGCCCGTTGACGCAATCTTGAGCAGCACGCCGACGGCGACATGGGCTCCCAGGATCAGCGCGGCGGCAGCGTAGGCGAAATACGGTGTCAGATGGGGCCGTATCTCGATGTCCCAGTCGCTCATGACCTCAGATCGCGCAGTGTCAGCGCGGTCGACAGCGCCGCGGCAGCGGCCTGCGCGCCCTTGTCCTCGGACGAGTCCGGCAGCCCCGCCCGATCCAGCGCCTGTTGCTCGTTGTTCGTCGTGAGCACGCCATTGGCCACGGGGGTGGACGCGTCCAGCGACACCCGCGTCAGCCCCTGGGTTACCGCGTCACACACGTAGTCGAAATGCGGTGTCTCGCCGCGGATTACGACGCCCAACGCCACCACGGCGTCATGCGTGGCGGCCAGTGCCTGTGCCACGACCGGGATTTCGATCGCACCAAGTACGCGGACGATGGTCGGGTTGTCAATGCCAGCGTCCGCGGCGATCTTACGCGCGCCGTCGAGCAGCGCATCGCAGATTGTGGGATGCCAGGTGCTTGCCACAATCGCCAGCGTCAGGTCCGACGCGTCGAGCTGTGGCAGATCGGGAACACCCGCGCCACCGCTCATAGAGCTCCGCCGAATTCGCCAGGCACGGCTTCGTCGTAGTCGTCTAGACCGGTCAGGTCGTGGCCCATCCGGTCACGCTTGGTCATCAGGTAGCGGATGTTCTCGGCGTTGGCGCGGACCGGCAGCGGGACGCGTTCGATGATGTGCAACCCGTAACCGTCCAAGCCGACCCGCTTGGCGGGGTTGTTTGTCAGCAGCCGCATGGACCGCACGCCAAGGTCGACCAGGATCTGTGCACCGATGCCGTAGTCGCGGGCGTCGGCGGGCAGGCCGAGCTTGAGATTGGCGTCGACGGTGTCGTCACCGGCGTCCTGGAGCTGATAGGCCTGCAGCTTGTGCATCAGGCCGATACCGCGGCCCTCGTGGCCGCGCATGTACAGCACGACCCCGCGGCCCTCGCGGGCCACCATCGCCAACGCGGCGTCCAGTTGCGGGCCGCAGTCGCAGCGCCGGGAACCGAAGACATCACCGGTGAGGCATTCCGAGTGCACACGCACCAACACGTCGTGCCCGTCGCCCTGCGGCCCGGCGATGTCGCCGCGGACCAGCGCGACGTGCTCGACATCCTCGTACATGCTGGTATAGCCGACCGCGCGGAACTCACCGTGCCTGGTCGGGATGCGGGCCTCCGCCACGCGTTCGATGTGCTTTTCGTGCTTGCGCCGCCATTCGATCAAGTCGGCGATCGAGATCAGCGCCAGGTCGTGCTCGTCTGCGAAAACCCGCAGCTCATCGGTCTGCGCCATGGCGCCTTCGTCCTTCTGGCTGACGATTTCGCAGATCGCGCCCGCAGGCTGCAAACCGGCGAGCCTGGCGAGGTCGACGGCGGCTTCGGTATGGCCTGGGCGGCGCAGCACCCCGCCGTCCTTGGCACGCAGCGGCACCACATGCCCGGGCCTGGTGAAATCCTCGGCAACGCTGGACGGATCTGAAAGCAGCCGCATCGTCGTCGCACGATCCGACGCCGAAATACCCGTTCCCACACCATTTTTCGCATCGACGGTGACGGTGTACGCGGTACCGTGCTTGTCCTGGTTGACCGCGTACATCGGCAGCAAACCGAGCCGGTCACAGACCGCGCCGTCCAACGGCACACACAGGTAGCCCGACGTGTAGCGCACCATGAACGCGACGAGTTCCGGAGTGGCCTTCTCGGCGGCGAATATTAGGTCGCCCTCGTTCTCGCGATCCTCGTCGTCGATGACGACGACGGCCTTACCCGCCGCGATATCAGCGACAGCCCGCTCGACGGAATCCAGCCTCGTCATCACATCAGTATGAACCACAAGGGCGCAGGTGTTATTGCCGCTCCCCTGACCTTGGCCTTTGGGTTCGGGTCAGGAGGGACCGCCGCCGGCCTCATCGTCGGAGCCGAGCAGCCGTTCAACGTATTTGGCGACCAGGAACGACCTGACGCTGTGCGTCACCTGCAAAGACAACGGCCGGGTAGCAGCGTCATGGCGCGAAATATTTTTGGTCCGGCGCCTCACTTGCTCAACCAAGTGAGGCGCTCAGGCTGTGACGTAGTCGCTGACATCGCGCGGACTCTGCCGTCAGGAGCCCTCACCGACGCCGATGGTGACGAAGGATTCGTTCCCCATTTCACTGGATCGCCACGTGCGCAGATCGGCTACGCGCAGGCGTGACTGAGCGTCGCCGCTACGCCCCGTAGGGGTCGCCGTCGTCCAGGTCGGCGAGCGGCGTCGCGGCAAGGTCGACTCCGACGCCGGGGTCAAAACGGACTGAGCGCACGACGCCCGGCTGCTATCCGACGCTGCCGGGTGTTCCGGAGGGGACTTGCATCCCGACCCAGTTGCAGGGGATCCATGTGCGCCAGGCGATCAGCGCGCACTGCTGCTCCGATGACAACGCTGGGGCGCACGGCACATCCGGGCTACCACAAACGGGGTTGTCGGCCTGGGCCGGTACCGCCCCGAAGGCCAGGAACGACGCGGCGCAGGCTACGCCGGCAAGCACGATGGTTGGTTTACGCATGGTCCCCCACCTGCGGCAGGGAAGGCCAGGAGGATTGGTATTGCTTGCGCGAGATTTCATGATTGGTCCTTTGACCAATCGAGGTCATCCGTGGGTGCCGACCGTAGATGTTCGGCGCGAAGAAATTATTTTCGGTATGGATCCTCGACACGAGGATTGTAGCATATTTGGTGTTGCTGTGGATCCAAAGCTTGCAAAGAAACTCAAGCTAGAAGCCTATCTTGTGGCTGACCAGTTATTTGCTTGCGGCGACAACAGGTTCTCGGCCAGCTTCTAGGGATCTGACCCCCCACTGCATCTGCAACACATTACGCGGCGGCGTCTGCATCGGCCGTCAACACTTTCAACCTGCGGACGCGCCAAACACGACCACGAAACACGTTGTGCGCCAGTGGTTCCCGTCAATCAACGCTGCTCAATTGTGTTGTCAGCCAACAGGGTTTCGGCAAACGATCTGCCCCGCGAACTACCCGGCGCTTACGCCGCCGTACGGGTCGTCGTCGTCCAGCTCGGGCGACACGCTGAGGTTCTGCCTCGAATCTATGCGGTAGGTCCGCCGGCCTCATCGTCGGAGCCAAGCAGCCGCTCAACATACTTGGCGATGATGTCGACCTCGAGGTTGACGCGCGTGCCGACCTCCGCCGTGCCGAGCGTCGTGAGATCCAGGGTCGTCGGAATCAACGACACCTCGAACCAGTCGTGGCCGAGCCCGGAAACCGTAAGGGATATGCCGTCAACGGTGATCGAACCCTTCTCGACGACATACCGCGACAACGCGGTCGGCAGCGCGATCCGCACGACTTCCCAGTGTTCTGACGGCGACCGCGCGACCACGTGACCGGTGCCGTCGACGTGTCCCTGGACGATGTGCCCGCCAAGGCGGCTGTTGACGGCGGCGGCACGCTCGAGGTTGACGTGGCTGCCCACTCCCACACCGCGCAGGCTCGACCGGTTCAGCGTCTCGCCCATCACGTCGGCGCTGAACGCACCGTCGGGCAGCACCTCGACCACGGTCAGGCATACGCCGTTCACCGCGATCGAGTCGCCGTGTCCGGCGTCGGCCGTCACGACGGGCCCGCGGATGACCAGGCGGGCCGAGTCGCCGAGTTCTTCCTTGCCGACAACCTCACCCAGTTCTTCGACGATTCCGGTGAACACGCCGCAAGACTATCCAGACAGCTGCTTCTCGCCGAAGAAGGTGGCCACCTAGTTGGCGTTGAATTTCCGATCGCCACATAACCTCGACCGAAAGTCCAGTTCCGAAGGCACGATTCCACTTGTACCGGTTGCCTGCGCGAAGCGTCCATATAGTCGCACCCTCTACGATGCAGTCATGCAGACGCGCCTCTTGGCGATCTTCGCCGCCCTTGTCGCCACCATCGCCCTGATCGCCGGGTGCTCCTCGAAGTCGCAGGACTCGAGCAAGCCGCTGCCGGACGCAGCCACCCTGCTCAAGGAGTCCAGCGACACCACCAAGTCACAGTCGAGCATGCATCTGAAAATCGCCGTGCAGGGCGAGATCAAGGAGCTGCCGATCGAGTCGCTCGAGGGCGACCTGACTAACACTCCCACCGTCGCCGCCAAGGGCACGGCCGACATCCTTTTCCTTGGCCAAAAACTTCAGGGCGTGGACTTCGTCGTCGCCGAGGGCAACCTGTTCGGCGCGCTCACCAAAGGCAGTTACCAGGACTTCGGACCGGCCGCCGACATCTACGATGCGTCGGCCATTTTGAACCCCGAAACCGGGTTGGCCAATGTGCTCGCCAATTTCTCCGGCGCAAAGGCCGAGGGTCGCGAGACCATCAATGGCGTCGAGGCCGTCCGCATCACCGGGACAGTCACCGCCGACGCCGTGAACAAGATCGTCCCGCAGGTCGCCGCGACCGGCCCCGTCCCCGGCACAGCATGGATCCGTGAGGACGGTAACCACGAACTGGTCCAGGCCAAGCTGGATACGTCGCCGGGCAACAGCATCACGATGACGGGCTCCGACTGGGGCAAGCCGGTGACCGTCACCAAACCCGCGGTCTGATGCGCGCTTCGCGCAGAGTCGCGATCAGCGCCGGCAGCCTCGCGGTGCTGCTGGGTGCCCTCGACACATATGTCGTGGTCACGATCATGACCGACATCATGAAAGACGTCGGGATCGGGATCAATCAGATCCAGCGAGTCACTCCGATCGTCACCGGCTATCTGCTCGGCTACATCGCGGCCATGCCGCTGCTTGGCCGGGCATCCGACCGGTTCGGCCGCAAGCTACTGCTGCAGGTCAGCCTCGCAGGCTTCGCGACCGGTTCGATCATCACCGCGTTGTCGAGCGACCTCACGATGCTGGTCATCGGCCGCGTCGTGCAGGGCGCTGCCAGCGGTGCGCTGCTGCCGGTGACCCTGGCACTGGCGGCCGACCTGTGGTCCGCGCGCAACCGGGCAGGGGTCTTGGGCGGGATCGGCGCCGCGCAGGAGCTTGGCAGCGTGCTTGGGCCGATGTACGGCATCGCACTGGTATGGGTGTTCCACCACTGGCAGGCCGTGTTCTGGGTCAATGTCCCGCTGGCAGTGATCGCGATGGTGATGATCCAATTCAGCCTGCCGTCAAAGGAGAAGTCGGAGACACCGGAAAAGATCGACATCACAGGCGGCGTCCTGTTGGCGATCGCGCTCGGGCTGGCCGTCGTCGGCCTGTACAACCCCGCACCCGACGGCAAGCAGGTGCTGCCCAGCTTCGGGCCGCCCCTGTTGATCGGGGCGCTCGTCGCCGCCGTGGCGTTCTTCGTCTGGGAGCGCGTAGCCAAGACGCGGTTGATCGAGCCAGCCGGTGTGCACTTCCGTCCGTTCCTTGCCGCGCTTGGAGCGTCGTTGACAGCCGGAGCGGCGCTGATGGTGACGCTGGTCAACGTCGAGCTGTTCGGCCAGGGCGTGCTCGGCAAGAACCAGAACGAAGCGGCGTTTCTGCTGCTGCGTTTTCTGATCGCGCTGCCGATCGGCGCCGTGCTTGGCGGCTGGATCGCGACAAAGATCGGCGATCGGATCGTGGCGTTCACCGGCCTGCTGATCGCCGCGGGGGGCTACTGGCTGATCTCCAAGTGGCCCGTCGACCTTCTGACGGCCCACCATGACCTGGGCCTTTTCACCCTGCCGACGCTGGACACCGACCTCGCGATCGCCGGCCTGGGTCTTGGTCTTGTGATCGGGCCGCTGACGTCGGCGACACTGCGGGTGGTTCCCGCCGCGCAGCACGGCATCGCCTCTGCCGCGGTGGTGGTGGCCCGGATGATCGGCATGCTCATCGGCATCGCGGCGCTATCCGCCTGGGGCCTGTACCGGTTCAACCAGATCCTGGCCGGCCTGCCCAGCGGCACCGGGAACAACCTGATGGAGCGGCTGGCTGCCCAGGCCGCCCGCGTCCGGGTTGCTTATGTCATGCAGTACGGCGAGATCTTCGGCATCACCGCGATCGTTTGTGTGGTCGGCGCGCTTCTCGGCCTGCTGATCAGCGGCAGGCACGAACACGCCGACGAATCCGTGCCAGCGGTCGACGCGGGCGACGCAATCTCAACTCCGGGGCGCCACCGACCCCGCTAGCGGCTCAGCAGCGCTCGACACCCGGGCGGAGCAGCTGGGGCTCCTGGACCGTTGCCGGCTCCTCGGCCGTCAGGTTTCGAAACGCGTCGCAGATAATCGCCTTGAGGCCTTTGGGATCTACGGGTCGAGTACTGAGCCAGTCCTGCAATGCAGTCACGCTCGTTGTCCTTTGTTAGTGCTCACCAGGCGCGCAACTCGTCTGTGAAAGCGCTTTGCTGCGATTCTACCGGCGCAATCGCCCTGATTGGCCGCTCACACCGCCGGGCACGGGTGCGAAAGGCGTCACACTTTCGGGGATCGAAAGTTCACCGCAACGACACTGACTGGCAAGAAGATTGCGGTCCGCGTCGCATGCGAAGGACAAGTCGTGGCCCAACTCGGCCCGCGGATGTTTAGGCGTCGGTAATCTCGCGGACATGCTCCTTGCCGCCCTGCGCGACATGCAGTGGCGAAAGCGCCGATTTGTCATCGCAATCCTTTCGACCGCGATCATCTTCGCGATGACCCTGGTGCTGACCGGCCTCGCGAACGGGTTCCGGGTGGAGGCCGAGCAGACCGTCGACTCGCTGGGCGTCGACCTGTTCGTAGTCAAGGAAGGCGCATCCGGCCCGTTCGTCGGGGCGACGCCGTTCGCGCCGATGGAACTGCAACGCATCGCCGCGACGCCAGGCGTGTCAGCGGCGGCTCCCCTTGTGTACGCCGGAGGTACGGCCACCCTCGGTGATACGACGCGAAACGTCGACATTTTCGGCGCCCCCGAGCGCGGTCCAGGCATGCCTCCAGTGTCGAAGGGGCGTGCGCCGACGACACCCGATGAGGTCGCGGTGTCGAGCACGCTCGGCCGGGCTGTCGGTGACGAGATCGGAATCGCTTCGCGCACACTGCGCATCGTCGGCATTGTGGAGAACTCGACGGCATTGGCCAACCTGCCGAACGTCTTTCTCACAACCCAGGGTGCGCAGCGGCTCGTGTACGGTGACCAACCACTGGTCGCCTCGATCGGTATTCGCGGCACCCTCGCCCAGGTACCTTTCGGCTATCACGCCATCGACCGCAACGGCGCCATCGCCGATTTGCTCCGCCCGTTGAAGGTGGCAGTGAATTCGATCACGATCGTCGCGCTCATGCTGTGGATCGTCGCGGCACTGGTCGTGGGATCGGTCATCTACCTCTCGGCGCTCGAACGCCTGCGAGACTTCGCGGTGTTCAAGGCAATTGGCGTTCCAACCCGTAACATCGCGGCCGGGCTCGCGATGCAGGCGGTGGTGATCGCACTGCTTGCCGCCCTCGTCGGAGCCGTGTTGTCGATGGCGCTCGGGCCGCTGTTCCCGATGAAGGTCATCGTCCCGGCGTATGCCTTCGTAGCACTGCCGGTGATCGCGGTCGTGATCGGCTTGATCGCCAGCGCTACCGGGTTACAGCGCGCGGTATCGGTAGACCCCGCAATCGCGTTCGGAGGTCCATGAGCGTGGGCGATCTCAGCATTCAGAACTTGGTGGTCGAGTACGCCAGCGGAGAAGACACCGTCCGCCCGATCAACGGCTTCGATCTCGACGTGGCCGCAGGGTCCCTGGTCATCCTGCTGGGCCCAAGCGGCTGCGGGAAGACGACCCTGCTGTCCTGCCTCGGCGGGATCCTGCGACCGAGTTCGGGGGCGATCAAGTTCGGCGATGTCGACGTCGCGTCGCTCACCGCCCGCGAGCTGTCGACATACCGTCGCGACACAGTGGGCATCGTCTTTCAGGCGTTCAACCTCGTGCCGAGTCTCACCGCCCTCGAGAACGTGATGGTGCCGCTGCTCGCGGCGGGGGCGTCCCGCCGAGCAGCGAGCAAGAAGGCGGGACAACTGTTGGCACGGGTCGGTCTTGAGGAACGGATGAGCCACCGGCCGGGCGACTTGAGCGGTGGGCAGCAGCAGCGGGTCGCGGTCGCGCGGGCCATCGCTCTCGATCCGCCGCTGATCCTGGCCGACGAGCCCACCGCGCACCTCGACTTCATTCAGGTCGAAGAGGTACTGCGGCTGATCCGTGAGCTCGCCTCCGGTGACCGAATGGTGGTGGTCGCGACGCACGACAGCCGGATTCTGCCGCTGGCCGATCGCGTCGTCGACCTGGTCCCTGACTTCACGTCGACAGACCGGCCACCCGACGTAGTCGAGGTAGCCGCGGGCGATGTGTTGTTCGAACAGGGCACGATGGGCGATCTGATCTACGTGGTGTCCGAGGGCGAGCTCGAGATCGTGCGCGAATTGGCAGGCGGCGGCGAGGAATTGCTGACTGTCGCGACGCGCGGCGAGTACTTCGGTGAGATCGGCCCACTATTCCACCTGCCGCGCTCTGCGACCGTGCGGGCACGCACCGACGCGAAGCTGATCGGCTACACCGTGCGAGCGTTTCGGGAGCGGCTCGGTCTTGGCGGGGTGCGCGACCTGATCGAACACCGCCCGCTGGAGCTTGACGAAAACGCTGAGTGAACCCTGTGGGCGCCTCGTCCGTCGATGGGGTGTGAATAAATCAACGCAGGCGCTTGCCGCCGCTGTGATCGACGCCATGAATACGCGTCAGCTGGAGAAGATCCGCGACCTGGTCACCGACGACTTCGTCGACCACGGCTCACCGGTACCTCTGCCGCCGGGCCCAGAGGGCTACATCGCGATCCTGACATTCGTCACCACCGTGTTGCAGGTGCGATACGAGGTTCACGACGTCGTGGCCGCCGGTGACATGGTGGCGATCCGCGCCAGCGCGCATGGTGTCAATGCTGTGGTGCCGCAGGGCATCGAGCCGACCTACCGTCCATACGCGATGAACACCGCTCACTTCTTCCGGTCTCGCGACGGCAGGCTGTGCGAGCACTGGGGCGTCCGCGACGAGCTTGACGTGCTCTATCAGATCGGCGCACTGAAGCCGCAGGAGATAGCTATGCCGGTACCAGACTGACCAGGAGGTCGGGCCCTATCGGCTCGATTCCGTCGAACCGCCAGCGCTGCGCCTGGGCGATGGACAACACGCCGACATCGTCGACGGCGGCGATGGGCCCGCCCAGCAGGATTGGCGCGACGTAGGCAAGTATCCGGTCGATCACCCCGGCCCGCAGAAACGCACCGGCCAACGTCGGCCCGCCCTCCAGCATCACGTCTGTGCGATCCGACAACGCCTTGATCACCTCGTGTGGATCACGGGTGCGGATCACCATCGTGCGCGAGTCGTCGTTGAGAACTCTTGCTTCAGAGGATATTTCGCGCTCACCAACGACGACACGCAATGGCTGGCGCTCGGCAAGGGTGCCGTCGGGCAATCGGGCGGTCAGGGCCGGGTCATCGATGAACACCGTTCCGGTGCCCACGATGATCGCGTCCACCACGGCGCGCCTTCGATGCACATCGGCCCGCGCGGCCTCGCTGGTGATCCACTGGCTGCTGCCGTCAGCGGCGGCGCTTCGGCCGTCGACGCTGGCAGCGAATTTCCACGTGACATGCGGCAATCCGGTGCGCTGCTTGTGCAGCCATTCCCGTAGCGGACCGCCGGCGACGGCGTCGGTCGAAACCCCGGCTTCGACCTCGATACCGGATTCGGCCAGCCGTGACCCACCGCCCGCGGCCTGCGGGTTGGGGTCGGCAACGGCGTACGCTACCCGCGAAACCCCTGATGCGACAAGGGCATCCACGCACGGCGGGGTCCTGCCGTGGTGGTTGCACGGCTCCAGCGTCACGACCGCGGTGCCCCCGACCGCCCGCTCCCCCGCCCTGCGCAACGCCACCACCTCAGCATGGGGGCCGCCGGGCGGCTCCGTTGCACCCACGCCGGCGATCTCCCCGTCGCGGTCCAGAATGACCGCACCCACAGGCGGATTGGGATACGTGCTGCCCTTGACTCGATCGGCCTGCTCGACGGCCAACAGCATCGCGGCGTCGAGATTCATAGTCGGAGATGCTTGGACGCCGTGGCGGCCTGCCTGCGCAGCTTCTCCACCGCGGCGGCCGGATCCTCGGCGCTATAGACAGCCGAACCCGCGACGAAGCAGTCCACTCCCGCCTCGGCGGCGGCCTCGATCGTGTCTTCGTTGATGCCGCCGTCGATTTCGACCACGATGGTCATCTCACCGGCGTCGACGAGCCGCCGGACCGTGGCGACCTTCGCCAGTACTTCGGGGATGAACTTCTGCCCGCCGAAGCCCGGCTCCACCGACATGATCAGAAGCGTGTCAAAGTCACGCAGGATCTCCAGGTAGGGCTCGATCGGTGTGCCCGGCTTGACAGATAGTCCCGCCTTGGCGCCAGCGGCCCTGATGTCTTTGGCCACGCCGACGGGGTTGTCGGTGGCCTCTGCGTGGAAGGTGACGTTGTAGGCGCCCGCCTCGGCGTACGGCGGTGCCCATCGGTCGGGGTTGTCGATCATCAGATGGCAGTCCATCGGGATGTCGGTGCGCTTGAGCAAAGCCTCGACAACGGGAAGCCCAATGGTCAGGTTGGGCACGAAATGGTTGTCCATCACATCGACGTGCAACCAGTCGGCGCCGGTCACCGCGGCGGCTTCGTCCCCGAGCTCGGCGAAGTCAGCGGCCAGGATCGACGGCGCGATCAGAGGCTTCGACATGTGCCTCACCCTACTTTGAGGCATGCCGCGAACATCGCATCGGTGCCGTGCCGGTGCGGCCAAAGCTGCACGTATGGCCCGTCTCCGAGATCATCTACCGGATCGAAGAGCGTCCGGGTGTCGATGGCTGTGACCGGGTGGCGGCGCAGCGCGTCGGCGACCACCCCGACCGTTTCGGCCAGATGCGGAGAGCACGTCGCGTACAGCACCGCACCGCCGGGACGGGTCAGCCGGATCGCGGACGCCAGCAGTTCGCGTTGCAGCTTGACCAGCTGCGGCACGTCGGCGGGCTGACGTCGCCATCGGGCTTCCGGCCTGCGCCGCAGCGCGCCAAGCCCGGTGCACGGCGCGTCGACGAGCACCCGGTCGAAGCCCAGTTCGAGCCCGGGATCGCGGCCGTCGACGCGCAGCACCTCAACCGGCAGGCCGCGGGTGTTCTGCTCCACGAACTCGGCACGCCGTTCGGTGGGTTCGATCGCGGTGACCTGTGCTCCGTTGGCGAGCGCGGCCAGCAGGGCGGTCTTGCCACCCGGGCCTGCACACAGGTCGAGCCAGCGACCGGTGTCAGGCCCGTCCAGCTCGGCGAGCGTCAGGGCCCTCGCCACAAGCTGGCTGCCTTCGTCCTGTACCAGCGCCTCGCCGTCGCGGATGGCCTCGAGTCGGCCGGGGTCGCCTCCGGCCAGGTAGACGGCGTACGGCGAGTAGCGGCCGATCGTTCCGTCGACCTGTCCGGCCAGCTCTTCGGCGGTCAACACGCCGGGCCGTGCCGCGAGGTGCACCAGGGGGCGTTCGTCGTCGCTGGCCAGCAGCGCGTCCAACTGCCCGGCGTCCGCGCCGAGTGCGTCGGTGAAGGCCTGAGCGATCCAGCGGGGATGCGCGTGCACGAACGCGGTGTGGCCGACCGGGTCGCTCGCGGTAGGCGGGGCCAGCTCCTCGACCCAGGATTGTTCGTCACGCCGGGAGATGGTGCGCAGCACACCGTTGACGAAACCGGCTCGCGCAGTATCGAACTCGATGCCTGCCTGCTCGACGGTCGTGGATACCGCGGCGTGCGGTTCAACCCGGGTGCGCAGCAGCTGGTAGGCGCCCAGCCTCAGCAGATCCAGCAGCACCGGATCGATCTGCTCGGGCGAGCGGCCTGCGGCCGCGCTGATGACCGCGTCCAGCAGGCCGCGGGTGCGACAGGTGCCGTAGGTCAGCTCGGTCGCGAACGCCGCGTCGCGGCCGGTGATTCCGCGCTCGCGCAGCAGCGCGGGCAGGGCGAGGTTGGCGTAGGCATCGCGCTCTGAGACGGCACGAAGCACGTCGAACGCCGCCTGGCGGGCGGGGTCAAGCGGTTTGCGCCGCTGGCGTCTCGGCTTGGTCACTGGGCCTGCGCGGCCTCGTCGAGACGTGCGCCACGGGCCCAGTCGGCGGCGCTCATCGGCTTCTTGCCCGGCGGCTGGATGCGACCGAGAACCACCGGCGCCGACGCCGTGCCGACCCGTACACCGTCGCGCTCGATGCGAATCAAGCCCGGCGCCAACGTCTCTGCGGTGTCGTCGACGGTGACCGGACCCAGCTTCACGCGCAGATCGCCGATCATCGTCCACGCGCCGGGGTTTGGCGTGACCGCGCGGATATGCCGTTCGACGATGTGGGCAGGCAGGTCCCACCGCACCCGCGCGCCGTCGACCGTGATCTTCGGCGCGATGGTGACACCGTCTGCAGGCTGCTGCACCGGGGTCAGCGACCCGTCCGCGATGCCATCGAGCGTCCGGTCGAGTAACACTGCTCCCGAAACGGCAAGCCGCTCAAGCAGATCGCCTGCAGTGTCGGTGGGTTGGATCGTCTCCGTCACAACGCCGTAGACCGGGCCCGAGTCCAACGCCGGCTCGATCTGAAACGTCGTAGCACCGGTCACCGCATCGCCCGCGGCGATCGCCGCCTGAACGGGTGCGGCACCACGCCATGCGGGCAGCAACGAGAAGTGCAGATTGACCCAGCCGTGTGTGGGGACCGCGAGCAGCGGCTCGGACAGCAGTGCGCCGTATGCGACAACCGCGCAGCATTCGGGCGCCAGCTCCGTCAGCTCGGTGATGAATTCGTCGGAGTTGGGGCGCGGCGGCCGCAACACCGGGACGCCGTGGTCGAGGGCCAGTTGAGCGACCGGGGACGGCGACGGCTTGGCCCGCCGGCCCGCGGCCGCGTCCGGCCGGGTCACCACCGCGACAACATCGTGGTGTGGCGAGTCGATCAGCCTGCGCAGCGACGGCAGCGCGGGCTCTGGGGTCCCAGCGAAGACGATGCGCACCGCGCCAGTGTAGAGACGGCTACCTAGTGTGCATTCTGCGCATCCAGTGTGCATCGTTGGCGGGATCAGGCCGCCAGGATTTCCGCCCTGAGCGCACACTCAATGGAAGTCCAGACGGCTGAGCGACGCCTACCGCGGGGTCTGGTAGTACTCCCGCTCCGAAACCCCCGCCATCGGCGCGACGAACATCCACGGGATCGTGGTGATCAGCCGGTTCACTCCTGCCACCGCGTCGTTGTAGTACTGGCGCGCGAAGGCCAGCTTGTTCTCGGTGTCGGCGAGGTTGTCCTGCAGATTCAAGAAGTTGTTCGACGAGTTCAGCTCCGGGTAGCTCTGGCCGAGCGCCAGCAGCGGCGCGAGCGCCGTATCGAATTCCTTTTCGGCGGCGCTGCGCTGTGCCACCGATTTCCCGGTGGTCGCCGAGGTCAGCGCCGCCCTGGCGTCCGTGACATGGTCGAGGATGCCCTTCTCGTGGGCGGCGAACGTCTGAACGGTCTGCACCAGGCTGGGGATCAGCGACGCGCGGCGCGTCAGCTCGACGTCGATCCCGGACAGGGCTTCGGCGACGCGGACGTCGGCGGAGCGGATCTTGTTGTAGCCCATCACGAAACTGATCAGCACCAGCACCGCCAGCACTAACACAAGGATCAGCAGGAATCTCACCATGATCCACCTCCTCCTCCACCGCCGCCGCCACCGCCGCCGCTGAAGCCGCCGCCACCACTACTGCTGGAGGACGACGACTGCGACGCGGTGTACGCGCCGATCGACGACGACAACGCCGACTCGAAGCTGTCAAAACTCAGGCCGCTTGACCCGCCGGAAAATCCCCAGCCGCTGCTGGACGACGACGAGTTGTACCAATCCGGCTGCGGCGCAGCGGCACCCGTCGTTGCTTCATACTTCTTCGCCCACAACGCGGCGGCGCCAGCGGCAACCGCGAAGGGGACATAGGCGGAGTAGAGATCCTTGCGCGCGCCGAAGTCGAAGCGGGCCTCGGCCGAATCGGTGGTCAGCATGCGATGGAATCCGCCTGCGCGCGACCACAGTTCGCGGCCGGTCTCGGTGCGCCGGGTGCCGACGCCGTCGGCCCACGACCGGATCGACAGCAGGAAGAACGCCGCGAACGGCAGGGCGCAGATGGTGGTCGCGAAGCCCCAGCGGAAGAAGCCGCACACCATCAGGATGAAGGCGATCGCGTTGGCAGTGCGCACCCACATTTCCTTCTTGCGCTTGACCATCAGGCCGTCGTCGAACGCCCACTTCTTGACGGCGCTGGCCATGTCGGTCTTGGCCTTGTTGAGTATCTGCCCGGACGTCGCGGAGTGTTTGGCCTCGAAGTCGGCTCCCGACTTCATCACCTTGAGCGCAGACCCGACCGCGATGCTGACCGGATCCACGTCGGCCCATGCGCCCGGTTCTGCGGTGCCGCGGATGTTCCACTGCTTGTCGTTGACCTGTTTCAGGTCGATCAGCTTGCGCTCGGCGAGGTAGAACAGCGTGGCGGTGAGCCCGTTCTTCGGAACCGTCTCGGTGCGGATGTATTCGGTCTGCACCGGCCCGAGGCCCGGCGGAGGCGCGTACTGCAGCGGAAAGCCGGGCGGAGGCTCGACGGTGGTGCGGTACAACAGGAACGCACCGAGCCCGAATGCCACTGCGACGCCTGCGATCCATACGACGCCGATAACCGACTGGCCAAGGATGCGATCCCAGGCTGACGGCCACGGCAGGCTGGCCTGCAGTGGTGTCGGCACGTCGACGCCTGCCCGCACCGTCACTGGAGTGCGCGGCGCGAGGTTGACCGCAGAGAACGTGACGGTGTCACCGTTGATGGCCACGTCCTGGCATTGCCTGCCCACCCCGACACCGACGGAACACTGCACGCGACCGATGTCCCCCGGCAGCGTCACAGAGATGTCGGCCTGACCGATGCTGTTGTTCCAGGATCTGCCGACGACATCCCACATGAACACCGACGGCGATGGGGACGGCTGGCCCGTCGATGCGGCGAACGTCTTGTTCGCACCGGTGGTTCCCGGGTCGAGAACGTCGGGGATGCTGTAGCGGATCTCGAAAACGTGGGTTCCCCAGGTCAGTGTGCGGTCGGGATCGCCGATCTTGGCCACCCGGAACCGCTGGCCGCCCTCCCACATCATCTGGTACGAGATGGGCTCGCCGTCGAGCAGAATCGAGCTGATCTCCGGCTTCTGTCGCAGCCCGGCATTGTTCTGGTTCGAGACGTCCCACCACTGGAAAATTCCGTGCCTGCCACTGGGAAACTCGCCGGTGATGGTCTCGACCGCGTCGACTCGGCCGTTACGGTTGACGACGAAGTCCGCCTTGTAGTTGCTGAAGACGACCGGGTCATCGACGTCGGAGGCATCCGACGAGCCGGTGAACACCAGGGGCCACAGCAGTCCAAAAGTGATGAGCGCCAACGAGATCAGCCAACGGATCACCCGCCCCATGGCCACCTCCTGATCGGCGCCCAGTCGTCGTGTCCGCATTACCCTATGTGCAAAGGGTCGATCTGCACGCGAGTTGGCTGTTGATCGTGGCGTGCGCTCAGCACACCGGTGGCCTTTCGCAGCGCCGCCGCCAGCATCAGTCCGCCGTCGCGTGGGACCCGCACCAGCATCCGGCTCACAGGGGTGTCGGCCGCGAGGCCTGGCGGACGGCGGGCGCCACTCGGCAGGTCGACGGGCCCGAGTAATTGCGCCGTATCGGGCAATTCGGCGATGTCGAGCAGTGCGTTGACGGCCACGGGCACGCCGTCGATCGCTGCGATGTGTACGGCAGGCGGCAGACCGACCTCGGCGCGGGCGTCGAACTCGAGGTCGGCGTGCCCCACCGGATCCCACCGGATCAGCGACTGCACGGTCGGAATCACCGACTCGGCGACTACCGCGACCGTGCCGCCGTCCCCGCGGGGCCGCACCAGCGCCGCCGCAGCCATCCAGCGTCGCAGGGTGTCCTCGGCGGCGCGCAGATCCTGACGGCCGAGCAGGGCCCAGCCGTCCAGCAGAAGGGCCGCTCCATAGCCGCCTGCGGCGACAGGCTCGGCGCCTGGTGTCGCGACGACGACCGCCGGTTCGGCGGGCACCGCAGACACCATCGCGTCGCCCCCGGAGGTGATCACCGATATGCCGGGAAGCGCCTTGCCCAGCTCCTCGGCGGTGCGCCTGGCGCCGACCACAACGGCGCGCACCGCCTCGGATCCGCAGCGCGCACAGCGCAGCGCCGACTCCTCGCGGCCACACCATCGGCACACCGCCCCTGCGATGTCGCGGTCAGGCAGCGACAGCGGTCCGGTGCAGTGTCTGCAGCGCGCGATGGTCCGGCACCGCGCACACGCCAGCGAGGGGACGTAGCCGCGACGCGGAACCTGAACCAGCACCGGCAGACCGGCCTGCAGCGCGGTCCGCGCGGCCCGCAACGCCACCGAAGGCAGCCGAGCGGTACGGGCGGCGGGGTCGCGCTCCTGCTCATGTCCACTGTCGTCGAGCGCGACGACGCGCGGCGAGCGTGCCCGCACGACGGGACGGGCCGCAACCAGGTCGTGGGCCCATCGGCTGCGCACAAGCGCCTGCGCCTCGGCGGTGCGGGCATAGCCGCCGATCAACGCGGCACAGCGCAGCTGGTGGGCGCGCAGCATCGCCACCTCCCTTGCGTGCGGGTAAGGAGCGCGCGGCTCGGCGAGGGTGTCGTCGCCGTCGTCCCAGACCATCACCAGGCCGAGGTCGGCGACTGGCGCGAATGCGGCGCTGCGGGTGCCGATGACCATCCGAGCGCCGCCGCGCAGCACGGACAGCCAACGGCGGTAGCGCTGCGCGGGCCCGAGCCCGGCGGACAGCGCGACCACTGCCTCCTCGTCGATGTACCGAATTGCGGTGGCGTACAACGCGTCAACGTCGCGCTGGTCGGGCAGGATCGCCAGCACGCCTCGGCCCGAATTCACGGTGACGGCGGCGGCCTCGGAGATGCGGTCTGTCCACTGCTCCCCCGGCAAAGCCTGCCAAACGGCACGGGCGGCGCGACCGTCGGAAAGGGCGGCAAGGAACTGCTCGCCGCGCCCGTACGACGACCAGCCTGCCGTTTCGACGGGTTTGACGGACATCGGTCCCGGCTCAGGGGCCGCTTGTTTTTCGACGTTGGCGTGCCGCGGCGGGACAGCCAGCCGCAGCACGTCAGCGCGGGTGCCTGCGTAGCGCGCGGCAACCGCGTCGACGAGCCTGCGCACTTCGGGGGTAAGGACCGGCTCGGCCGACACAACTCGGTCCAACCAGCCGAGCTTGCCGATATGGTCTGTGTCCGAACGCCTTTCGAGGACGAACGCGTCGACCAGCCGCCCGTGGAATCGCACCCGAACGCGCACGCCGGGCTGCGCGTCGTCCGACTGCTCGGCGGATACCAGGTAGTCGAACTCACGGTCCAGATGCGGCACCGACAGCATCGGCAGCACACGCGCTATGGGCTCGTGTTCAGCCTGCTGGCGGGTGGTCGACACTTAAGAAGATGTAGCAGACGGCACAGACGCGCGGCCGAAGAACAATCCCGCCGTTATGAGCACCAGCGATGTGGCGTATGCCCACCAGATCGGCACGGCCAGCGCCTCGGACCCAAGCACGAACCTGCCGATGCCGATCATCCCGTCGGACACCGCAAAACACACCGCACCCAGCGCCGTCCACGGTGTCGGCAGCCGCGCGAGTAGGGCCGCGCACACCATCGCGCCCAGCACGGCGATGTAGAGCGTCACCGGCACGGCCATGCCCTCGGCGAGCAGTCGGGGCCAGAACCACACCAGCAGCGCGATGCAGGCCAGCACTGTGATCGCAGCGGCTGCGAGCCGCGGCCCCGAGCGCGAGACCAGTGGGATCAGCGCGGCTAGGAAGCACAGGTGCGCGACGAGGAAGGCACCGAGGCCCAGCACGAAGGACGGTTGCCACCACGGCATCGCCAGCAGGAAATCCCCCGCCGCCGAGAACACCAGCGCAAAGATCAACCATCGGCGTTCCCGCTCGATCGGGTGCGTCAGCGCGGCGCCCGCGAGCAGCACCGCCGTCAGCGCCTTAACCGCGGGTTGCAGCGCGAACTGGCCGGTGAGTTCGGCGCCGGACGGCAGGCGCAGCGCGGTGAGGATGAGAAATATCCCGTAGCAGGCGCCGACGACCGCGGCCGCCACCCACAGCAGCCTGGTGCGCGGGTGTGCGTACCGTGTCCCCATGTCTGTTGCCGAGGAGAAGCCGGCCGTCGACGCCATCCTGCTGAAGGTACTGGAGGCCGTTCCGTTTCAGTTGACAACCGACGGAGGCGTCGAGGCCTCGCGGCAACGGTTCCGCGACCTGCCCCGCAGACAGGTGCATCCGGAAGTGCGTACCGAGAACCGCACCGTCGACGGTCCCGCGGGCCCCATCCCGATCCGGGTGTACTGGCCGCCCAGGGACACTGGAGACAATGGCGCCACTCCGCCGATCGTGCTATTCATCCACGGCGGCGGATGGTCAATCGGTGACCTCGACACCTACGACGGCGACGCGCGCAACCACGCGGTAGGAGCGGGTGCGGTGGTGGTGTCGGTGGATTACCGGCTGGCACCTGAACACCCCTACCCGGCAGCGGTCGAAGATGCTTGGGCCGCAACGCAATGGGTGGCCGCGCACGCCGGGGAGCTTGGCGCCGATCCCGAGCGGCTTGCCGTTGCAGGAGACTCAGCGGGCGGCAACCTGGTGGCGGTGGTAGCACAGCTGGCGCGGGATGCGGGCGGGCCTGCTATCCGGTTCCAGCTGCTGTGGTATCCGGCGACGACGTGGGACACGTCGCTGCCGTCGTTCACCGAGAATGCCAACGCCCCGCTGATGGGCGGCTCGGCCGCCAAGGGATTTTCCCGTTGGTATGTCGGCAATTTGGATCTCTCGGATATGCCCGCGACGCTGGCGCCGGCACGAGCGAAGAATCTGGCGGGACTGCCCCCGGCGTATATCGCAGTTGCGGGCCACGACCCCCTGCGCGACGACGGCGCGCGCTATGCGGAACTGCTTGCCGCGGCGGGTGTGCCCGCAGAACTGCACAACGCAAAGACGCTGATCCACGGTTACCTCGGCTATGCGGGCGTGGTGCCCGCCGCGACTGAAGCGACCGAGCGAGGCATGAAGGCGCTGCGTACGGCGTTGCACGCGACATGAGTAACTCGGTCGATATCGTGCACGCCTTCTGGGACGAGGTGTGGGCGGCGCGCAAGGACGGAAAGCTGCTCAGCAATCACGTCGAACGCGCGGCCCTTGAACAGCTGCAGCGGCTCAGCCGGTCGACTTGAATCGATCCGACATTTCGACCGCGACGACTTCGTCGAAATCACCCTCAACAACGGCTGGCCTGAGTAGCCCTTCCGCGGGGCGCTACCGTGAGGCCATGGCTGAATCCACGACCGCGCGGCCAGGCATCGATCCGATCATGCAGGCGCTGCTGGACGCATTCCCGTTAACGTTCACCGTCGACGACGGCGTCGGGGTGGCTCGCGAGAAGTTCAGACTGCTCAAAGCGCCCCCAGAGCTGCTGCCCGAGATGCGAATCGAGGAGCGCACCATCGACTACGGGGATATCACCGGTATACCGGTTCGTATCTACTGGCCGCCGGTCGAGCAGCACGTCAACCTGCCGATCGTGGTCTTCTACCACGGCGGCGGCTGGGCGATCGGCGACCTGGACACCCACGACCCGGTGGCCCGCGCACACGCCGTTGCTGCCGAGGCCATCGTGGTGTCGGTGGACTACCGGCTGGCGCCCGAGCATCCGTTCCCGCAGGGCATCGACGACTCGTGGGCGGCGCTGCGGTGGGTCGGCGAGCACGCCTCCGAACTCGGCGGCGACCCGTCACGCATCGCCGTCGCGGGTGACTCCGCGGGCGGCAACATCTCGGCGGTGATGGCGCAGCTGGCCCGAGACAACGGCGGGCCTACGCTGGTGTTCCAGCTGCTTTGGTACCCGTCGACGACGGGCGACACGACACTGCCGTCGATGATCGAGAACCCCGACGGGCCCATCCTGGACGAAGCGGTCGTCGCGGCGTTCATGCAGTGGTATCTGCCGCCCGAGATCGACATGAGCGAGCCTGCCAAACTGCCACCCACGCTGGCGCCCGCCAACACCGCCGACCTGTCCGGATTGCCTCCGGCCTTCATCGGCACCGCCGAGTACGACCCGATACGCGACGACGGTGCCCGCTACGCCGAATTACTCTCCGCCGCAGGCGTTCCCGTGGAGTTGTACAACGCGCCGACACTGGTGCACGGGTACGTCAGCTTCGCGCTGGTGGTCCCCGCCGCGGCCGAAGCCACCAACCGCGGCCTTGCGGCGCTCAAGGCGGCGCTGCACCGCGGGTGACCGAGCGCCAAGTGCTCGAAGCGGACACGCCGCACGAGTGGGAACAGTGGCTGGAGGCCAATCACGAGGCCGCGAGTGAGATCTGGCTGCGGTTGCTGAACAAGAACGCTCCTGAACCAGGCATGTCGTACAGCGAGGCGGTGGAGATCGCCTTGTGCTTCGGCTGGATCGACAGCATGGCGCGGGGCTACGACGACGTTTCGCGCATTCAGCGATTCAGCCCGCGAAAGGAACGCAGCGCGTGGTCGGCGTCCAACGTCGAACGGGTGCAACGCCTCATCGACACCGGGCGCATGCGTGAAGCCGGCCAGCGCCAGATCGACGCCGCCAAGGCCCACGGCCGGTGGCCGACTTCCTAGCCGGCTCGGCCGCCGCCGTAGTCGACCTGCCAGTGTTTGATGCCGTTGAGCCAGCCCGACCGGAGCCTGTCGGGCTGCGAGGTCGGGGTGAGGTCGGGCATGTGGTCGGCGATCGCGCCGAACATCAGGCCGAGCGTCAGCTTCGCGAGGTTGGCGCCAATGCAGTAGTGCGCGCCCGTACCGCCAAAACCCACGTGCGGGTTGGGGTCTCGCAGAATGTTGAAGGTGAACGGCTCCTCGAACACGTCCTCGTCGAAGTTGGCCGAGCGGTAGAACATCACCACCCGCTGACCCTTCTCGATCTGAACTCCGGATAGCTCGGTGTCCTCCAGCGCCGTGCGCTGAAATGACGTCACCGGGGTGGCCCACCGCACTATCTCGTCGGCCGTCGTCTCGGGGCGTTCGCGCTTGAATAGCTCCCACTGGTCGGGGTATTCGGTGAACGCCATCATGCCCTGGGTGATCGAGTTGCGGGTGGTCTCGTTCCCCGCAACGGCCAGCATGAGCACGAACCAACCGAACTCGTCGTCGGACAACTTCTCACCATCGATATCCGCCTCGACGAGCTGGGTCACGATGTCGTCGCCGGGATTCTCCGCCTTCTGCGCGGCCATCTGCATCGCGTAGCCGATGAGTTGCGTTGAGGCCGTGAGGCTGTCACTGCCTGCGAACTCCGGGTCCACCTCCCCGACGAGTTCATTGGACCAGTCGAAGATCGGTGCTTTTCCGCGGTATGGATCATCGCGCGTGAGGCGATCGAAGCCGACGTCATCGACGGCCATCACATCCGCCCCGGCACAACGGTGCTGATCCCGATCCACCACATCCACCGCGACGAGCGCTGGTGGCCCGACCCTGACACGTTCGATCCCACGCGGTTCATCGGCGATGCCGTCAAGGATCGCCCCCGTTTGGCATATCTGGCGTTCGGCGGCGGACGACGCATCTGCATCGGGCAGAGCTTCGCGCTGATGGAAATGGTGTTGATGGCGGCGATCATAAGCCAGCGCTTCACCTTCGATGTGTGCCACGATCGTCCGGTAGAACTCGAAGCGACGCTGACGTTGCGGCCCAAACACGGCCTGCCCGTCGTCGCGCACAAACGGGGGGAGCATGACAGTGCCCGACTACGACACCGTCATCGTCGGCGCCGGCTTCTCCGGCATCGGTACCGCCATCAAGCTCGACAAGGCGGGACTGAGTGATTACCTGGTGATCGAGGCCGGCGAGGGACCCGGCGGCACCTGGTACTGGAACACGTATCCCGGTATCGCCGTTGACATTCCGTCGTTCTCCTACCAGTTCTCGTTCGAGAAGAGCCCAAACTGGACGCGTACCTACGCGCCCGGGCAGGAATTGAAGGCCTACGCTGAGCACTGCGTCGACAAGTACGGCGTGCGAAAAAAGATTCGGTTCAACACCAAGGTGCTGGGCGCCGCTTTCGACGACGACGCCAACCTGTGGCGTGTCGACCTCGACACCGGCGACGCGGTGACGGCCCGATTCCTGGTTAATGCCAGCGGAGTGCTGATCACACCGAATCTGCCCGACATCGACGGTGTCGACTCCTTCGCAGGGCTGACCATGCACACCGCTCGTTGGGATCACGAGCAGGATTTGACCGGCAAGCGCGTCGCGATCATCGGGACGGGCGCCTCCGCGGTGCAGGTTATCCCCGAGATCGCGCCAATTGTGGAGCACCTCACCGTCTTTCAGCGCACACCCATCTGGTGCTTCCCCAAGCCGGACGTGCCTCTGTCAGCCATGACACGGCGGATGATGCGGCTACCCGGGGGCCACACCGTGCAGCGGGTGCTCAGCCAGGCTTACGTCGAACTCACATTCACGCTGCCTGCGCAGTTCTTCACCCTCAACCCGATGGCGAAGAACATGTGGAAGGTGGGCGAGGCGTATCTGCGCAAGCAGGTCGATGACCCGGAGGTGCGCGACCAGCTCACCCCGCGTTACGCCGTCGGCTGCAAGCGGCCGGGCTTCCACAACACTTACCTGTCCACGTTCAACCGCGACAACGTGGATTTGGTGACCGAGCCGATCGACAAGATCACCGGGTCGGGGGTAGCGACCACCGACGGCGAAACTCGCGACGTCGATGTCCTCATCTTGGCGACCGGTTTCAAGGTGGTGGACACCGACGACATGCCGACCTATCCGCTCACCGGCCCCGGAGGCCGGTCATGGAGCCAGCACTGGGAGGAGAATCGGCTGCAGGCCTACGAGGGGGTCAGTGTGCCGGCCTTCCCGAACTTCTTCATGGTCTTCGGCCCGTACGGCTACGTCGGAAATTCCTACTTCGCGCTCATCGAGACGCAGACGCATCACATCGTGCGATGCCTGAAGCAGGCTCACCGCAAGAATGCCCGCCGCGTCGAGGTCAGGCAGGAAGCGAATGACCGCTACTTCGCCGAAATGATGCGCAAACGCCACCGGCAGATCTTCTGGCAGGACAGCTGCCAACAGGCCCGCAGCTACTACTTCGACAAGAACGGTGATGTGCCGCTGCGGCCCGCCAGCACGATCGAGTCGATCTGGCGCAGCCGCCGCTTCCCGCTCGACGACTACGTGTTCAGTTCCTGAGCGATTTGTGTGCGTTTTGTTGCGGTGAGCGCTCCTGATCGCAGACAAATCGCTAAAGAAATCTAGACGGAAGCCTTCAGTTCCTCGACCTTGTTCGTCTGCTCCCACGGCAGCTCGACGTCGGTGCGGCCGAAGTGGCCGTAGGCCGCGGTCTGGGCGTAGATCGGGCGCAGCAGGTCCAGGTCGCGAACGATCGCGCCGGGCCGCAGGTCGAAGACCGACGTGATGGCCTTCTCGATGCGGGCAGGGTCGACGGTCTCGCTACCGAACGTCTCGACGAACAATCCGACCGGAGCCGCCTTGCCGATCGCATAGGCGACCTGCACCTCGACACGCTCGGCCAGGCCAGCTGCGACGACGTTTTTTGCCACCCAGCGCATCGCGTACGCCGCAGAACGGTCCACCTTGGACGGATCCTTGCCGGAGAACGCGCCGCCGCCGTGGCGGGCCCATCCGCCGTAGGTGTCGACGATGATCTTGCGGCCGGTCAGGCCTGCGTCGCCCATCGGGCCGCCGACAACGAACTTTCCGGTCGGGTTGACCAGCAGCCGGTAGTCGGAGGTGTCCATGGTCTCGTGTGCGAGGTCGCCAAGCACGGTGTTGACGACCTTCTCGCGTATGTCGGGCGTCAGCGTGTTCACGAGGTCGATGCCGTCGGCGTGCTGCGTCGAGAGCACCACGGTGTCCAGCCGGACCGGGGTGGTGCCGTCGTACTGCACGGTGACCTGGGTCTTGCCGTCGGGCCGCAGGTAGTCGAGCACGCCGCTCTTGCGGACCTCGGTCAGGCGGCGGGCAAGGCGATGCGCCAGCGCGATCGGCAGAGGCATCAGCTCGGGGGTGTCCTTGATGGCGTAGCCGAACATGAGGCCCTGGTCGCCGGCGCCCTGGGCGTCCAGCGGGTCGCCTGCGCCCTCGACGCGGGCCTCATGAGCCGTGTCGACACCCTGGGCGATGTCGGGCGACTGCGCGCCGATGCCGATGTTCACACCGCAGGAGGCGCCGTCGAAGCCCTTGTCGGACGAGTCGTAGCCGATCTCGAGGATGCGCTCACGCACCGTGTTGGTGATATCGGCGAACGCCTCCTTCGCCGTCGTGGTGACCTCGCCGACGACGTGCACCTGCCCGGTGGTCACGAGGGTCTCGACCGCGACGCGAGACTTGGGGTCCTGCGCTAGCAACGCATCGAGCACCGAGTCGCTAATGGCGTCACAGATCTTGTCGGGGTGGCCCTCGGTTACCGACTCACTGGTAAACAGCCGAGCATCGCTCACGGTTCGAACCCTTTCCGAAACTTAGTTAGTCAAATTATATCTCTGCCCTGCTGCACCCAAGCGCGTGCCTCGGTGACGCGCAACCCTTACGCACAGGCTGACGCGCTTCGCTCGGGCTTACCCGCCGCTGTTGTGCAGGAAGGCCACGATCGCGTCAACAATACGGCTGGCCATCAGAGTTTTCGAACCGTGCTCCAGCGCTACTTCAGTTTCGTCGGACGCCAGCAGCCAGCCGTCGTTGTTGTCCACCTCGAACGCCCGATTCTCGCCCACGGCGTTGACGACTAGCAAATCGCAGCCTTTTCTCCGCAATTTCGCGCGGGCGTGGAAAAGGACGTCGCCGTTGGCGTCGCCAGTCTCCGCAGCGAACCCAACGATGGCTCGCATGTTGGGCAGCTGGCCGTCGGCACGACCCCGTACCGCCCCGGCCAACACGTCGTCGGTGCGCGTCAACTCGATGAGGGGCGTGTCAGCGTTCGGGTCGGCCGACTTTTTGATCTTGCTGGTCGCAAAGTGAGTTGGCCGGAAGTCTGCGACCGCGGCGGCCATCACCAGCACATGCGCGTCGGGTACGTGCTTGGAGACGGCGTCCTTGAGCTGAGCGGCGGAGCCGATGTTGACCACCTCGACACCGGCCGGATCGATCAGGCCCGCGGTGTTGCCTGCGATAAGCGTGACTTCGGCGCCGCGTTGGGCCATTACGCGGGCCATCGCATAGCCCTGCTTGCCCGAGCTGCGGTTCCCGATGAATCGCACCGGGTCGATGGGCTCGCGGGTGCCGCCAGCGGTCACCAGCACCTTGACACCGGCCAGGTCGTAGGGCAGCGCTGGAGATTCGCTGCCTCGGTCCAGCAAGAGTTGGGCCAGCGTGGTGATCTCCTCGGCTTCGGGCAGACGGCCTGCGCCGGTGTCGGCGCCCGTCAGGCGGCCGGACGCGGGTTCGAGCACAACCGCACCGCGGCGACGCAGCGTCGCGACATTGTCGACGGTCGCCGGGTGAAACCACATCTCGGTGTGCATCGCAGGCGCGAAGAGCACAGGACATCGCGCGGTCAGCAGCGTCGCGGTCAGCAGATCGTCGGCACGTCCCGCCACCGCGCGGGCCAACAGGTCAGCAGTGGCAGGCGCGACGACAACGAGATCGGCCTCCTGGCCGATGCGAACGTGAGGCACCTCGTGGACGTCATCGAAGACGCCAGTGTGCACAGGGTTTCCGGACAGGGCCTCGAACGTGGCTGCGCCGATGAAGCGCAGCGCGGCCTCGGTGGGCACAACGCGTACGGAATGCCCGGCCTCGGTGAGCTGACGGACCACGGTCGCCGCCTTATAGGCGGCGATGCCTCCGGCGACGCCGACGATGATCCGCTTGCGGTCCGTCACGCTCAGCTGCTCTGCTCTTCGCCCGAGAGGCTCATCGCCAGGCCTTTTTTACTCGCCCTCGGTGTGCTCGAGCAGGTCTTCGTGGATCTCGCGCATGGCGATGGACAGCGGCTTTTCCTGCAGACCGGGCTCGACCAGCGGGCCGACGTACTCGAGGATGCCGTCGCCGAGCTGGTTGTAGTAATCGTTGATCTGGCGCGCCCGCTTGGCGGCGTAGATGACCAGCGCATACTTGCTCGACGCGCGGCTGAGCAACTCGTCGATGGGCGGGTTGGTAATGCCCAACGGTGTGTCGTATGCGCCGGCGGCGGACGTGTCGACGTTGTCCACAGCGGCCAGCTGCGCATCGGCGTGCGGGGTGCTCACGTAGAAAATCTCCTGGAGGTTTAGGTAGTTCTCGGGCCCGATCGCGCCGCATCCGGCGCGTTGCCCACCAGCAAGGATACCAATGCAGTGCAGGCAGACTCCAACTCGCTGTTCACGACGACAACGTCGAAGTCATTCTGAGCGGCCAGTTCCGCGCGTGCGGTGGCCAAACGTCGGGCCATCACCTCAGCGGTTTCGGTGCCGCGACCCGACAGTCTGCTCTCAAGCGCCTCCCAGCTGGGCGGGGCTAGAAAAACAGTGGTGACCTCGGGCATCGCCTGTTTGACGGCCCGCGCACCTGCCAGGTCAACTTCGATCAGGACCGGGTGTCCGGCCTCGGTCGCCTCACGGATGGGCGCGGCCGGGGTCCCGGAGCGGTGCAAACCGCCGTGGATCTCCGCCCACTCCAGGAGCGCACCGTCGTCGATCAGCTGCTGGAACCGCTCGGCGGTCACAAACGAATAGTCGACACCGTCCACCTCACCAGGCCGTGGGGCTCTGGTGGTGACAGACACCGAAAAGTGCAGGTCGGGAAGCTGGTCCCGCAGGCAGCGGACGACCGTGGACTTCCCGACGGCAGAGGGACCGGACAGCACAACAACACGGCTCATCGCTGTCCGACCCCCCGGCCGGAGGTCACTAGTCCGCGGTGAAGTCGAACTTTTCCAGCAGAGCCTTGCGCTGACGGTCACCCAGGCCGCGCAGACGGCGGGTCGGGGCGATCTCGAGTTCGGTCATGATCTCCTGCGCCTTGACCTTGCCGACCTTGGGCAATGCCTCCAGAAGCGCAGAAACCTTCATCTTGCCGAAGACCTCGTTGGTCTCGGCATCCTTGAGCACCTGCTTGAGGTTGGTGCCGCCACGCTTGAGCCGATCTTTGAGCTCGGCACGCGCTCGACGTGCGGCAGCAGCCTTCTCCAACGCTGCCGCGCGCTGTTCGTCGGTCAACTGGGGAAGGGCCACGGGTTCCTCCGTCTCGTCCACATCTATCTGTTTTTGTCTCGGCTGATCCGTAAACCAGCCAGCGACGACGACCGTACCCACGCAATCTGACGAAAGCTAACCCCACCCCCTGGTTAGGGCGTCAAAAGCCCAGCGTGTAAGGGGCTGGTGTGACGGCCCTTTAAACGCCGTGAACGGCCCAAACGCCGCAGTCGATGCCAGCGTCGATCCGGAAATGCCTGCATATCAAGGGTTTTCGGCTGACAGCTTTACGGTCGCAACATCGGGTCGGTGGCCGCCGTCGATGGCCGACCTGCGTGCGAGCGCCAAACTTAAGAAAACTTTGGCTGGTCACGGCGTGTCGGGCGTGTCGTGACCCTGGAGAGGCAGTCATTTGACCTGTCGGTTGACAGGTAGGCGGGCACGTAGCGCACTCCTAAACAGGCCAAAGCCCACGCACAGCTTCGCTTCATAGCCTGCGGCAGTCGCAGTAAAACATCTCGCTTTGACCAACCGCGAAAGGCGGCTGATCATGAATTTCAAGCAATTGACCTGCAGTTCCGCGATCGCATTGGCGATCGGCGCTTCGGTCTTGACCCTCGGTAGCGGGGTCGCAGATGCCCAACCGGGCCCCCAACCCTGCCAATTCGGTGACTGCCAGGGGCCTGGCGGCCAAGGCGGTCAGGGCGGACACGACCAGGGGCCCCCGCCTGGAGGGCACGATCAGGGCGACCAGCGTGGACCCGACGGGCCTGGCGGCCCCGGTGGACCCGGCGGCCCTGGAGGCCCTGGCGGCCAGGGACCGGGCGATCACAACCCGGCCTGGGGCCCACCGCCACCCGATCAGGGCTGGCGCAGCATCGATGACGGCAGGCGCGATCACCAGCCGTTCAACTACAACGGGAGCTGGGTGTCGCCGATCTACAACCCTGATTTCAACAACTGGGGCTTCTGGTTCTGGGGTATCTGGATTCCGCTGTAGACCCAGACCTGGTGTCGCGGATGGCCATCAACTGCAGTCCGTAGTAGATCCATTCGCGACACCGGGATCGGCGCTGACCCGGTAGGTTCGTTGCATGTTGCGGTCCGTGTGTGCCGTGCTCGTAATGGTTCTCGGCTGCCTGGTGTCCGGTGTCGCCGCCCCGGCGTGGGCCTGCGGCTGTGGGGCATACATCCCCGACAAAGCGGGCGCATCCGTCGTCGACGAGCGAGCGATGGTGGCCTGGGACGGCAAGACACAGGACATCCTGATGTCCTTCAACGTCTCCGGCAGTTCGGACAAGGCCGCCTGGGTCATGCCCGTGCCGTCCGCCGCCAAAGTCACGCTCGGCGACACCGAGGTGTTCGACGAGCTCGCCAGGCTCACGGCTCCACGAGTGGAGTACCGCGACTCGTGGTGGCCGACGTTCACCTGGCTGCTCCCCGGCGCAGCGAGCTCCTTGGACACCGCGGGCGCACCGGGCGGCGCCGTCAACGTACTCGGTCGTCAGCGGATCGGCCCGTTCGACGTAACCCGGCTGGCCGCCAACGACCCGAGCGCGTTGGCTACATGGTTGGCGGACAAGGGATTTCCACGTCCGGATGGCCTAGAAGCGAACCTCGCGCCGTACATCGCAGACCACTGGGAAATCGTGGCGATACAACTCGCACCCGCCCAAGCGGGTGAGTCGCTCACCGGCGACCTGCAGCCGTTGCGGCTGACCTTCGCGTCCGACAAACTCGTCTATCCGATGCGGCTGTCCCGCTCGGCGACGACGCCGCAGACAGTCAATCTTTATGTCCTTGCCGACCATCGGATGGATCCGCAGGCCGTGCCCGTTGCGGGCCAGAAGCCGTCTCTGGAATTCGCAGGCCGCGTCGAGCACGCCGATGTCTCGCCCGCGCTGGCGGACTATGTCGGCGACGGCGTCTTCTTGACCCAATGGAACGACTACATCAACCAGCCCGAGTTGATCGACGGTGACTACGTGTTCGAACCGGCGGCGTCGGACACGCCGTTCCAGCACGTCATCTACCGAACACGTGACCGCGGCGACATCACAGGCCTGATCCTTCTGGCCGTGCTCGCCTCGGCTGTCGTGGTTTTCGTCGTGGTGCTGACCCGACGGCGTCTTCACGCCAGATAAGCCACCGCATCGCGGAAGCGCTCGGCCGCGGCGCGCACGGCTGCCACATCCGGTCCGGCCCGCAGCACATCGCGGGATACCGCGGGCAGCAACTGCCCAGGGTGAGCCCCGCCAAATCCACCCAGCGCCTCAGGCCGTCCGCCCTGCGCGCCGACGCCCGGTACCAGCACGGGCCCGCCCAGTGCGCTGACATCCGGCGGGTCGGAGACGGTCGCACCGACGACGACGCCAACCGAGCCTGACAATTCACGATTGGCCGCGGCGGCGGCATCGACGATCGACTGTGCGACGGTCTGGCCTCCCACTTCGGCCCGCTGCACGCTGGCCCCTTCGGGGTTCGATGTCGCGGCCAGCACGAACACCCCCCGATCGTGGGCGGCTGCCGTGTCGAAAAGCGGTTGCAGGGAACCGAATCCGAGATACGGCGAGGCGGTCACCGCGTCCGCGGCCAGTGGTGAATCTCCGGCCCACGCGTCGGCGTAGGCAGCCATCGTCGAGCCGATGTCGCCGCGTTTGGCGTCGGCAAGCACGAGCACCCCCACGGCCTGCAACGCACCGATTGTCCGCTCCAGCACCGCAAAGCCCTGCGCACCGAACGCCTCGAAGAACGCGACCTGCGGCTTGACCACGGCAAAATCGGCGAACGCCGCGACACAGACGTCGCAGAACTTTGCGAGCCCGTCGGCGTCGACCGTCAGGCCCCAGGCGCGGATCAGTTCCGGATGCGGGTCGATGCCTGGGCACAGCGGGCCGCGCCGCGACACCGCATCGGCGAGCCGACGACCGAATCCGGCCACCGCTACGACCCCAGCACGCTGTGCAGTTCCTGCAGCGACATCACACCGATATCACCGCGGATAGCCGCCTCGATGCCCTGCACGGCTGCCGATGCGCCCTGCACCGTCGTTATGCACGGGATGTTCATTGACACTGCAGCCGAGCGAATTTCATACCCGTCGATACGTGGACCGGAGTTGCCGTACGGAGTGTTGATCACCATATCGATCTCGCCTGCACGGATCGCGTCGACTGCTGACAGCCGCGGACGGTCGGGACTGGGTTCCTCGAAGTGCTTCCGGACCTCGTCACACGGAATACCGTTCCGCCGCAACATCTCCGCCGTACCCGCAGTGGCCAGCACCCGGAAGCCCAAGTCCGCCAGTCGTTTCACCGGGAACACCAGCGAGCGCTTATCGCGGTTGGCGACAGAGACGAACACCGTGCCTTCCATTGGCAACGAGCCGTATGCGGCCGTCTGGCTTTTCGCGAACGCGCTGCCGAAGTCATGGTCGATGCCCATCACCTCACCGGTTGACTTCATCTCCGGGCCGAGCAGAGAATCGATCTGCGCACCGTCGGCCTTGCGGAACCGATGAAAAGGCAGGACGGCTTCCTTCACGGCGACGGGCGCGTTGCGTGGCGCAACTGCGCCGTCACCGGTCTTGGCGAGTACGCCTTCGTCACGCAGCTGGGCGATCTTGGTGCCCAGCATGATTCGAGCGCACGCCTTGGCCAGCGGCACCGCGGTCGCCTTCGAAACGAACGGCACGGTCCGGCTTGCGCGGGGATTGGCCTCGAGCACGTAAAGCACGTCGTCCTTGAGTGCGTACTGCACGTTGAGCAGCCCGACCACACCGATGCCGTGGGCAATGGCCTCGGTGGCACGCCGGACCGACTCGATATCGCTGCGGCCCAACGTGACCGGCGGCAGTGCACAGGCCGAGTCGCCGGAGTGAATGCCCGCCTCCTCGATGTGCTCCATGATTCCGCCGATGTACACCTCAGTACCGTCGCAGAGCGCGTCGACGTCGATCTCGATGGCGTCCTCGAGGAACCGGTCGACGAGCACCGGGTGTTCGGGCGACAGCTGGGTGGCGCGGGTGATGTAGCCCTCGAGCGTCTCGTCGTCGTAGACGATCTCCATGCCGCGCCCACCCAGCACGTAGGACGGCCGCACCAGCACGGGGTAGCCGATCTCGGCGGCGATCCTGCGCGCCTGCTCGAAGCTGGTGGCCATGCCGAACTTAGGCGCGGGCAGCCCCGCGGCCCGCAATACCTCACCAAACCGTCCGCGGTCCTCGGCGAGGTCGATGGCCTCCGGCTTGGTGCCGACGATCGGGACACCCGCCTTCTCCAACCGCTCCGCCAGGCCAAGGGGGGTCTGCCCGCCGAGCTGCACGATGACGCCGACGACACCGGGACCGCCCTTGCCGGAGGCCGATTCGGCGTAGTACACCTCCAGCACGTCCTCGAACGTCAACGGTTCGAAGTACAGCCTGTCGGCGGTGTCGTAGTCGGTGGACACCGTCTCGGGGTTGCAGTTCACCATCACGGTCTCGAACCCGGCCGCACTCAACGTGGTCGCGGCGTGCACACAGCTGTAGTCGAACTCGATGCCCTGCCCGATCCTGTTGGGCCCCGAGCCGAGAATCAGCACCTTCGGCTTCTCGGCTTGCGCGGCGACCTCCGTCTCGGCGGCGGGGTCCACTTCGTAACTGCTGTAGTGGTACGGCGTCTTGGCCTCGAACTCCGCAGCGCAGGTGTCGACGGTCTTGAAGACGGGGTGGATACCGAGCCGCTGACGCAACACACGCACACCGACCTCACCGGCCAATTCCGGTCGCAGCGCTGCGATCTGACGGTCCGAGAGGCCGTTGTGCTTGCTCCGCCGCAACAGCTCCTCGTCCAGCACCGGTGCGTCCAACAGTTGGGAGCGCAGTGCGACGAGCCCGGCGATCTGCTCGACGAACCACGGGTCGACACCCGATGCTTGCGCGACAGCCTCGACTCCTGCGCCAAGGCGCAGCGCCAGTTCCATGTCGTAGAGCCGGCCATCGGTGGGGGTCTTGAGGCCCTCGAGCAGATCGTCGACGCCCACGTCCGGATCTGGGGCGGTCCAGAACCCCGCACGGTCCGTCTCCAGGGAGCGCATCACCTTGCCGAGCGCTTCGATGAAGTTGCGTCCCAACGACATCGCCTCACCGACCGATTTCATCGTGGTGGTGAGAGTTTGGTCGGCGCCTGGGAATTTCTCGAACGCGAACCGAGGTGCCTTGACGACGACGTAGTCCAGCGTCGGCTCGAAGCAGGCGGGTGTCTCCTTGGTGATGTCGTTGATGATCTCGTCGAGCGTGTAGCCGATCGCCAGTTTCGCAGCGATCTTGGCGATCGGGAAGCCGGTGGCCTTGGATGCCAACGCACTCGACCGCGACACGCGCGGATTCATCTCGATGACGATGAGGCGGCCGTCCTGTGGGTTGACGGCGAACTGGATGTTGCAGCCGCCGGTGTCGACGCCGACCTCGCGCAGGATCGCGATGCCGAGGTCGCGCATCGTTTGGTATTCGCGGTCGGTCAGCGTCATCGCCGGGGCGACGGTCACCGAGTCGCCGGTGTGAACGCCCATCGGGTCGACGTTCTCGATCGAGCAGACCACGACGACATTGTCGTGGTGGTCGCGCATCAGCTCGAGCTCGAATTCCTTCCAACCGTAAATGGATTCCTCGATCAGCACGTTGGCGCTGGGCGATGCGGCCAAGCCCTCCCCGGCCATCCGCTCGACGTCCTCAGCGGAGTAGGCCATGCCCGAGCCGAGTCCGCCCATAGTGAACGACGGCCGCACTACGACGGGCAGTCCGAGTTCCTCGACGGTCTCACGGACCTCGTCCATGGTGAAGCAGACGCGGGATTTCGCCGACTCCCCGCCGACCTTGGCGACGATGTCCTTGAACCGCTGCCGGTCCTCACCGCGCTGGATGGCCTCGAAGTCCGCGCCGATCATCTCGACGCCGTACCGTTCCAGCGCGCCATTCTCGTAGAGCGCGACGGCGGTGTTCAGCGCGGTCTGCCCGCCAAGCGTGGCAAGCAGCGCATCGATCTTGTTGCCGCGCTCGGCCTGTTGGGCGATAACGCGCTCGACAAACGCGGCGGTGATCGGCTCGACGTAGGTGTGGTCGGCGAACTCGGGGTCGGTCATGATGGTCGCCGGGTTGGAGTTCACCAGGCTCACCTGCAGCCCCTCGGCGCGCAGCACGCGACAGGCCTGGGTGCCCGAATAGTCGAACTCGCAGGCCTGCCCGATGACGATCGGCCCTGAGCCGATCACCAGCACGTGGTTGAGGTCGGTGCGACGCGGCATCTAGTGCCTCTCCCCTCTGCCGCGAGCGTGCGTGTTTGCACACGACACGCCGCGAAAATTCGTGCAAAAGCGCACGCTCAACCCAAAGCGAGTGTGCACGTTGTGCGCGCTTAGCGAGATCGCGGTTACGTGTCGAGCGTCGCGTCCCGATGTAACAACCGGCGCTGTCGAGATGCAGTGCACCTCCGTGCCGCGACGAGCGTGCACGTTTGTACAGAAATTGCGGCGTGTTGCTGTACAGACACGCACGCTCGCGGGAGGGAGCATCAGTGCTTCTCCCCTGCCATCAAATCGGCGAACTGGTCGAAGAGGTACTCGGCATCGTGCGGACCTGCCGCCGCCTCCGGGTGGTATTGCACCGAAAAGGCGCGCCCGTCAACGAGTTTGATGCCTTCGACAACGCCGTCGTTGGCGCAGGTGTGGCTGACCTCGGCGAGCCCGAACGGGGTATCAAAAACCTCGCCCCGCTCTCCTTCTAGTGCGAACCCGTGGTTCTGCGCGGTCACCGCGACCCGGCCGGTGGCGTGGTCGATGACTGGCACGTTGATGCCTCGATGCCCGAACACCATCTTGTAGGTGGAGCGGCCAAGCGCCCTGCCGAGGATCTGGTTGCCGAAGCAGATGCCGAACAGCGGGATTCCGGCACCGAGCACCTCGCGGGTGACGCCGACGATATGGTCGGCGGTCGCCGGGTCGCCAGGCCCGTTGGACAAAAACACCCCGTCGGGCTTGAGTTCGGCGATCTGTTCGAAGGTCACCGTCGAGGGCAACACGTGGCTGCGGACGCCGCGCCTCGCGAAGTTGCGCGGCGTGTTGGTCTTGATGCCGAGGTCGATCGCTGCAACGGTGAACCGTTGCGGCCCATCGGGTTCCACGACATAAGTAGCCTCGGTGCTGACCTCGCCTGCCAGGTCTGCTCCCAGCATCGATGGTTGGCTGCGCACCCTGGCGAGCAGCTCGTCGGCGTCGGCCAGCGCATCGCCGGAGAACACACCGGCTTTCATCGAGCCGAGGCTGCGCAGGTGTCGCACCACGGCGCGGGTGTCGATGCCAGCGATGCCGACGATGTCCTGGCGGACGAGTTCGTCGTCGAGCGTCCCGGTGGCGCGCCAATTCGACGCGCGCGGCGACGGATCGCGCACCGCGTAGCCCGCCACCCAGATCTTGTCGCCGCGGCTCTCCGCGTCCTCGTGGTTCCAGCCGGTGTTGCCGATCTGCGGCGCGGTAGCGACCACGATCTGCCCGTGATAGCTCGGATCGGTCAGCGTCTCTTGGTAGCCCGACATGCCGGTGGAGAACACCGCCTCCCCGAGCGTCTGACCGATCGCCCCGAACGGTGTGCCGGTAAAGATGCGCCCGTCCTCGAGGACCAGGACCGCCTTGGTCATGCGACCTCCAACCAGCGGTCGTAGTCCGCGCGATCGTCGGCGCGAAACCCGGTGTCGATTTCGGTGCCAGAAGGTAACCGCCACCGGATGGCCAGGATGCCTTCGTGGGTCATCGCCTTGCCCGCGATTCCTCGCTCGGTGCGGATCGCGGCGATCGCGTCGTCGGGTATCCAGATCGGTTCGGCGCCCGTGCGCTGCAACATGATTCCTTCGGGGTAGCGGGTCAGCACGGCCTTGGCGCGGTAACCGAGGTCACCGACCGCGATGCGGTCCAGCCAGCTGGGCGCCAGCGTGCTGCCGACGTAGAGACCCTTCGTCGCGGGGATCAGCGCCGGGCCAACGGTGTCCGGCAGCGACGGCAGGGTGCCAATCAATTGCGCCTGCCGCTGCGCACGGCGTAGCCAGCCGCGCAGCATCTGCCGGATCAGAAACGCGATCAGCACCGCGACCACTACGGCCATGATCAGCGATCCGACGAGCGTTCCGGTGTTCATGCCGGGCTCTTCCCGTCGCGCGCAGTGACCTTGCCACGCAGCAGGGTGAGCGTGACGGCCGCAGGCAATTCCATCGATTCGAAGGGCGTGTTGTCCGAGCGGCTGGCAAGTGCCGCACCATCGACTGTCCAGGTGGCGTCGGGGTCGACGACCGTAAGGTTGGCCGGTTCGCCGATCTCCAGCGGTCGGCCCTGATCCGGCAATCCGACTATGCGGGCTGGGTTTTCGCTCATCACCCGCGCGACGTCACGCCACGTCAGCAGGCCTGGCCGGACCATCGACTCGACCACCACCGACAGCGCTGTCTGCAGCCCGAGCATGCCGGGCCGGGCGACGGAGAACTCGCAGAATTTCTCGTGTTCAGCGTGCGGGGCGTGGTCGGTGGCGACACAGTCGATGACCCCGTCGGCAAGAGCCTGGCGCAGCGCTTCGGCGTCGCTGACCTCGCGCAGCGGCGGGTTGACCCTGTTGCGGCCGTCGTAGGTTGCCAGCCGCCGATCGTCGAGCATGAGGTGGTGCGGTGTCACCTCAGCGGTGATCGAAATACCCTGCGCCTTGGCCCATCTGATGATCTCGACGGTGCCAGCTGTGGAGGCGTGGCAAATGTGCACCCGCGCGCCGGCGTCGCGGGCCAGCAGCGCGTCACGTGCGACGATGGATTCCTCGGCGGCGCGCGGCCAGCCTGCCAACCCGAGCCGCGCGGCGTTGGGGCCCTCGTGGGCGACGGCGCCGACTGTCAGGCGCGGCTCCTCGGCGTGCTGGGCGATGAGCACACCTAGGCCCGTGGAGTATTCGAGTGCACGGCGCATCAGAAGTGGGTCGTGGACGCAGAGGCCGTCGTCGGAGAACATCCGTACCTGACCGGCGCCGGCGTTCATCATGCCCATCTCGGTGAGCTGCGTTCCGGCCAATCCCATGGTGACCGCGCCGACCGGGTGCACGTCGACTAGGCCGACCTGTTGGCCGCGATGCCAGACATGGTCGGTGACAACGGGGCTGTCGGCGACGGGATTGGTGTTGGCCATTGCGAACACCGCGGTGAAGCCACCCAGAGCCGCTGCCGCCGAGCCGGTTTCGATATCTTCGGCGTACTCGCGGCCCGGCTCGCGCAGGTGTGTGTGCAGGTCGACGAAACCGGGCAGCAGGATCTGGCCGGTGGCGTCGACGGCGTCGGCATCATCGGGGATCGAAAGCTCATGACCGATATCGGTGATCTGGCCGTCGGCGACCAGCACGTCGACCCGGTCGCCCTCGCCGTAGAGCCGCACCCCTCGTATCAACATGCTCATGCGCTGATCGCCTCCTGCTCCGCGCCAACCAGCAAGTGGAACAGCACTGCCATCCGAACATGTACGCCGTTGGAAACCTGTTGCAGTACAGCTGATTGCGGGGAGTCTGCAACTGAGAAAGCTATTTCCATGCCGCGCACCATCGGGCCGGGGTGCAGCACCACCGCGTTGCCCGGCAGCATGGCCTGCCGCTTCTCCGAGAGTCCGTAGAGCACCGAGTACTCGCGCGTGGATGGGAAGAATCCCCCGTTCATCCGCTCGGCCTGCACGCGCAGCATCAGCACCGCATCGGCGACCGGCAGTTCGGCGTCGAGGTCGTGCGACACCGTGACCGGCCAGTCGGCGACGCCGACAGGAAGCAGCGTGGGCGGTGCGACGAGAACCACCTCGGCGCCGAGCGTGTCCAGCAGCAGCACGTTGGACCGCGCCACCCTGCTGTGCAGTACGTCGCCGACGATCACCACCCGCTTACCCTCGATGCTGCCCAAGCGCTGCCGGATGGTCAGAGCGTCGAGCAGTGCCTGGGTGGGGTGTTCGTGGGTGCCGTCGCCCGCGTTGATCACGGTGGGCCCGCCGTCCTCGGTCGCGGTCCATTCGGCCAGCTGCTGCGCGGCGCCGGAGGCGGGGTGCCGGATGATCAACGCGTCCGCGCCGGCAGCACGCAGGGTCAGCGCGGTGTCGCGCAGCGATTCGCCTTTGGACACAGAGGATCCCGACGCGCTGACGTTGATGACGTCGGCACTCATCCACTTCCCCGCGACCTCGAACGACACCCGGGTGCGGGTGGAGTTCTCGTAGAACATCGTGATGATGGTGCGACCACGCAGCGTCGGGAGCTTCTTGACCTCACGACCGAGCAGCGCCTGGCTGAACTTGTCGGCGTCGTCGAGAATTGCCAGCGCCTCGTCGCGGGACAGATCGCCAGCGGAGAGAAGATGCTTCATCGGGCGGGACCTCCGTGAGGTGCGATCGAAACCCCTTCGTAGCCGTCGTCCTCGGCCAGCCGCACCTTGACGTTCTCGGCACGCGACGTGGGAACGTTCTTGCCGACGTAGTCGGCGCGCAGCGGCAGCTCTCGGTGGCCGCGGTCGACCAGGACCGCGAGCTGGACGGCTCGGGGCCGGCCGATGTCGCGCAGGGCGTCGAGGGCGGAGCGGACAGAACGACCGGTGTAGAGGACGTCGTCGACGAGGACGACCAGCGCGTCGTCGATTCCGCCCTCGGGGATCGAGGTGTCCTCCAGCGGCCGGGGCGGCTTGCTGTCGAGGTCGTCGCGGTAGAGCGTGATGTCGAGCGCGCCGCGCAAGACCGTGACGCCGCAGAATTCCTTGATTTTTTCGGCCAGCCGGGCGGCCAGCGTGACGCCGCGAGTGGGTATGCCGAGGAGGATGACTTTCGGAGGACCGGCTGGGTCATCCAAAGCGGTCTTTTCGATGATCTGATGGGCGATGCGGGAGATGGTCCGGCCGACGTCCGCGGCGGACAACAATTCCCGGTCGGTGTCTCCAGAGCCCACGATGCGACTCGGACCTCCTTCTCCGCCTCTCTGGACGGATCGTTAAAGGACGTCGAACTTCCGCGCGAGTTTAGCACCCGCTATGCGGGCCGCCGCCAGCGACACCTGCGGTGGCCACTGGGTACGCTGTCGCCGATGAAGCTCGACACCAACCAGGCCTCCATCCGTGAAGCGATCGATGCCGGCCTACTGGCGGGCGCGGTCACGCTGGTTTGGCGCTCCGGTGAGGTGCTGCAGGTCAACGAGCTCGGTTACCGCGACGTCGACGCCAACCTCCCGATGCAGCGGGACACGATTTTCCGTATCGCATCGATGACCAAGCCCGTCACGGTCGCCGCGGCGTTGAGCCTGATGGACGAGGGCAAGCTGGCGCTGGCCGACCCGGTCGCCAAATGGTTGCCTGAATTGTCGGACATGCGGGTGCTTGACACGCCCGGCGGCCCGCTGGACAAGACGCATCCGGCACGTCGACCGATCACTATCGACGACTTGATGACACACCGCAGCGGCCTTGCGTACTTCTTCTCTGTGACCGGGCCGCTGGCGAAGGCGTACTCGCGCATCTCGGCTCGGCAGAACCCCGACGGCTGGCTGGCCGAGGTGTCCGCGCTACCACTTGAGCATCAGCCCGGAGACCGACTCACATACAGCAACGCCACCGACGTGTTGGGCGTCCTACTTGAACGAATCGAAGGCAAGTCGCTTCAGGAGGTACTCGATGAGCGGGTGCTTGGGCCACTGAAAATGGCCGACACCGGATTCTTCGTGGCGGCTCGCAACCGTGGTCGCACGGCCACCATGTACAAGCTCGAGGACGACGACACGCTCAGCCATGACGCGATGGGACCACCGCGCATCTCGCCACCGCCGTTCTGCATGGGCGGCGCGAATCTCTTCTCAACCGCCGACGACTATCTGAGATTTGCGCGAATGCTGCTGACAGGCGGTGAAGTCGACGGTATACGGGTGTTGTCCGAGGAGTCGGTGCGGCTGATGCGCGGCGACCGCCTGACCGACGAGCAGAAACGCCATCCATTTCTCGGGATGCCTTTCTGGATCGGCCGCGGGTTTGGCCTGAACCTTTCGGTGGTCACCGACCCTGCCAAATCCCGGCAGCTGTTCGGGCCTGGCGGCATTGGAACATTCGGCTGGCCCGGCGCCTACGGGACGTGGTGGCAGGCTGATCCGAGCGAAGACCTCATCCTGATCTATCTCATCCAGAACCTTCCGAACTTCGGCGCCGATGCGGCGGCGGCCGTTGCAGGCAACACCTCCTTGCTGAAACTTCAGTCCACTCAACCGAAGTTCGTGCGCCGGACGTATCAGGCACTGGAGATCTAGCGATGCCACAGCCGACCGTGTTGATCAGCGGCGCCGGGATCGCAGGACCCGCACTGGCTTTCTGGCTGAACAAGAGTGGTTACCGGGTAACGATCGTTGAGCTCGCGGACGGCATCCGCCCTGGCGGACAGACGGTTGACCTACGGGGTGCCGGTGGTGAAGTGGTCGAGCGAATGGACCTGATCGACAAGATGCGGGCGCGCTCCCTCGATCAGCGCGGCGTCGCCTGGGTCAAGTCCGACGGAGCCAGGCGAGCAGAGATGCCGGTGACGGCATTCAACGGCAACGGCTTGGTCTCCAAACTCGAGATCCTGCGCGGCGACCTGGTCGACGTGCTGTATCAGGAGACCAAGGACCAGACCGACTACCGCTTCAACACCCGCATCGAGGATCTCAATCAGAACGAGGACGCGGTCCAGGCAACGTTGAGCGACGGAACAACGCTCTCTGCGGATCTGGTCGTCGGCTGCGATGGACCCCATTCAGCGGTGCGGCGGTTGGTGTTCGGCCCCGAGGAGCAATTCGTAAAACACCTCGGCGGGTACAACGCATGGTTCACCGCGCCCGACACCGTCGGGCTCGACGGCTGGTATCTCATGTATCAGGCGCCCGGCGTCAACGCGTCGATGCGACCGTCGCACGATCCGGCGCTCGCCAAGGCCGGGCTCGCTTTTCGCTCCGACCCCGTCGCTTACGACCGCCGCAACTCCGACGAGCAGCGGGCGTTACTGGCAAATCATTTCGATGGCGCAGGCTGGCAGTGCGACGCTCTGTTGTCAGCGGCAGCCGATTCCGACGACTTCTACTTCGACGCGTTCGTGCAGGTGCACATGCCGACGATCTCGGAAGGTCGGGTGACGCTCGCGGGTGACGCCGGGTACTGCGCCTCGCCGCTGAGCGGGATGGGCACCAGCCTCGCGCTCGTCGGCGCGTATGTGTTGGCAGGCGAGTTGGGACAGGCAGCGGCGCTTGACCCCAAAGGGATTCAGTCGGCACTGCAGCGCTATGAGGCGGTCATGCGGCCGTACATCGACCGGTGCCAGGACCTGCCGAACGGCATCGACGGCTACCTGCCGAAGTCGGACAGCGACATCGCCATTACCGCTCAAGTGCTGAAGTGGATGCAGCGCTGGCCGTTCCGGTCCCTTGCCGAAAAGAAGTGGTTCACCACCGCCGACGCGATCGATCTGCCGGACTACTGAGCTGAGCCGCAAGGGCGTGGCGGGCGTATGCACGCACGTCGGCGTCGCCGTCTTCGAGCGCAAGCCCGAGCGCATCGCGCGCCGCCTGTTCCGATGACGCCCATCGCGTCAGGGTCAGCACCGCCGCCTTACGCACGTCGAGGTGCTGATCGGTAAGCGCGCGTGACAGCGTCGGCACCGCGACCGTCGGCGCCGCTCCCGCCAACGCCCTTGCGGCGCCCTCTCGCACCTGCCATGCCGGCTCCGTCAACGCGTGCTGCACGTCGGCCAGATCCGCATCACCGAATCCGACGGCGCCAAGGGCGGTAAGCGCGGCAGCACGCACCAACGGGTCGCTGTCGCCGACCAGCAGTCGCACCGCGTCCACTCCAGAGTGCAGAGTCGAAAGCCCGTTGGCCGCCGCAATTCTGACCTCGCGGTTGTCGTCGCCCGCGGCAACCGCCACACCGTCGGCGTCGTCGACGGACACCAATGCCCGCACCGCCTCGATGCGCACTCGGTGGTCGACGTCGGCCACGGCGCGCCGGTATTGTCCCTGCCCGCCCACCCGGCGTGCACTGAGCAGATACACCGCCACCGCTCGCACCACGGGGTCCATCGAATTCAGCTGTTCGGCAATATCTTCCGGTGCGGGTAGGACCTCGACGAGTTCGCGAACGCTGTCGGCGGCGACCCGTCGCACCTCGCCGTCGGCGTCACCCAACGCACCGAGCAGTGCGCGGGCATAGCCGTCGGGAAGGTGCTCGACGAGAGTGGACACCGCGGTGCGGCGCACCCCGGGGTCGGGGTCGTTCAGAAACTCTGACAGGTCTGCGACTGTGGGTGATTCCAGCGCAAGCACTTTGACGATGCGCGGTGACGGTGGTTGGACGGTGCTCGCCGCGCGCACCCGCGATGCCGCGGTCGCCGGGGCGCGGCCGCCTGCCAGCGGCGGTTGATCGACGTGCACCACCGGGTCGTCGGAGGGCAGATGCTCCAGGTCGGGCACCGAAACGAAATACGGTGCGACGGGTCGCTTCAGGAATTCCATCGAGCCGTCGGCGGCCTTACGCAGGTTCAGGTGATAACGCCAGGCCTCGTCGTCCCGGTCCGGCAAGTCTGCGCGGTCATGGTAGAGGCCCCACCTCGACTCCGTGCGGGTGAGCGACGAGCGAGCGGCCATCTCCGCGCAGTCGCGGATGAATGACACCTCGGCGGCCCGCATCAGCTCGTGCGGTGTGGTGGCGCCCATTTCGGCGATCTCGGTGTGCATGCGCTCGAAGCTCTGCACGGCGATCGACAACTTGGTCGCCGTCTTCGGCGGGGCCACATAGTCGTTGACGAATCGGCGCAGCTTGTACTCCACCTGCGGTTGCGGCGGTCCGTCGGGCTGACGCAGCGGCCGGTAGACAAGCTCGTGCGCTTCTTTGAGTTGGTCGTCGGGAAGAGCCTGCGGCGCACCGACGTCGGAAACCGTCGACGCCGCATGTTCGCCTGCGAGGTCGCCGTAGACGAACGCACCGATCATGTAGTTGTGCGGTACGCACGCCAAGTCCCCTGCCGCATACAGTCCGGGGACCGTGGTGCGGGCGTGCTCGTCCACCCACACTCCCGATGCGGAATGACCACTGCACAAGCCGATTTCGGAGATGTGCATCTCGACATCGTGGGTGCGGTAGTCGTGGCCACGGTTCGCGTGGAACGTGCCGCGAGTGGGACGTTCGGTGGTGTGCAGGATGTTCTCCATCGCGGTCAGCGTCTCGTCGGACAGATGCGAAACCTTCAGATAGATCGGTCCGCGGGCGGACTCGATCTCACGTTTCACCTCCGCCATCATCTGGCCCGACCAATAGTCGGAGTCGACGAACCGCTCCCCCAACGCATTTACCTGATAACCGCCGAACGGGTTGGCCACGTACGCGCACGCCGGTCCGTTGTAGTCCTTGATCAACGGGTTGACCTGAAAGCACTCGATACCGGACAGTTCGGCTCCGGCGTGATACGCCATCGAATAGCCGTCGCCGGCGTTGGTGGGGTTTTCGTAGGTCCCGTACAGATAACCTGATGCGGGTAGGCCGAGGCGCCCACAGGCTCCGGTGGCAAGAATCACCGCCTTGGCGGCAACCGCGACGAATTCGCCTGTGCGGGAGTTGAGTGCAGCGGCGCCGACCGCCCTGCCGCCATCGGTCAGCACACGCACCGGCATCAGCCGGTTCTCGATCGTGATCTTCTCCCGCATCGAACGCTGCCGCAGCACCCGGTACAGCGCCTTCTTGACGTCCTTGCCCTCGGGCATCGGCAGCACATAGGAGCCCGACCGATGCACCCGGCGCACGGCGTATTCGCCGTGCTCGTCCTTCTCGAACTTGACGCCGTATCGCTCGAGCCGCTGCACCATCGCGAATCCGCGCGTCGCGGTCTGGTAGATGGTGCGCTGGTTGACGATTCCGTCGTTGGCACGGGTGATCTCGGCGACGTAGTCCTCCGGCGTCGCCTTGCCGGGGATGACGGCGTTGTTCACCCCATCCATGCCCATCGCCAGCGCGCCCGAGTGTCGAACATGCGCCTTCTCGAGTAAGAGCACCTGCGCACCGTGTTCGGCCGCGGTGAGCGCCGCCATGGTGCCCGCGGTGCCACCGCCGATGACCAACACATCGCATTCGAGCCGAGCCGTATCGGCCAGGTCAGGTATCTGCATCATGAATGATCAAGGGCCGCAATGATCTCTGCCCGTAGCGCTTGTCGTCCGAGTTGTTCCGTGCGTGGCTCCCGCACGTCGATGACCGCGCGCAGGGGCTGGCCAACACGGCCGAGCACGGCGACGCGGTCGCCGAGGGTCAGCGCCTCGTCGACGTCGTGCGTGACGAACACGATCGTGGTCGGGTGGGCGCGCCAGGTGTCGATGAGCAGCCGCTGCATAGCGGCCCGGGTCTGGGTGTCGAGCGCGGCGAAGGGCTCGTCCATCATCACCGCCCGCGGCGCGCCTGCCAGCCCGCGGGCAAGCTGGACACGCTGACGCATGCCACCCGAAAGGCTCTTCGGCAGATAGTCCGCGAAGCCGGTGAGCCCCACTTCGTCGATCCAATGGTCTGCCCGCTCGCGTCGCCCTGCACTCGGTTCACCGCGCAACTTCAACGCCAACTCGATGTTGGACCGCACTGTGCGCCAGGGCAATAACGCGCTGTCCTGGAACACCATCCCGCGGTCGCGTGAGGTCGCGGTGACCTCGACCCCGTCGGCGAGCACTCGGCCGGAGTCGGGCCGCAGCAGGCCGGCCAGTGCGCGCAGCACCGTCGACTTGCCGCAGCCGGACGGCCCGGTGAGCACGAGGATCTCACCCGGCTGCACCGACAGGCTCAAGCCGTCGACCACCGGGGCGCCTGTGTATGACAGCCGCACGTCGTCGAGTTCCAGTCGGGTGCCGACCGCCGCGGTCGTCGTCATCGCACGTTCTCCTCACCGCGAGGCAGCCACCGGGTGGCGTGCCTGCCGATCAGCTCGATGGCCGCGGCGGTCGCGAAGCCGAGCACGCCGATCGTGATGATGCCGACGAACACGTCGGGATAGTTGAGCACCGTGTAGGCCTGCCAGGTGCGATAGCCGACACCGAGTCGCCCCGAGATCATTTCGGCGGAGACCACACAGATCCACGCCACCCCCATGCCGACCGAAAGCCCGCCGAACAGGCCGGGCAGGATGCCGGGTAGCACGACGCGGCGCAGCACATCCCAACTGTTGCCGCCGAACGTGCGGACCGAGTCCTCCCAGATCGTCGGCAAGGCACGCACGGCGTGGCGGGCGCTGACCATGATCGGGAAGTAGGCGGCCAGGAACGTGATGAACACTATCCCCGCCTCGTCGGTCGGGAACAGCAGGATCGCCACAGGAACCAACGCGATCGCCGGGATGGGTCTCGCGAGTTCGGTCAGCGGACCGAACACATCGGAGAAGACTGCCGACCGGCCCAGCAGGATACCCGTCACCACCCCGACCACCGCGGCAAGCGCGAAGCCGCTCAGAATCCGGATCAACGACTGTCCGAGGTCCAGCCAGTAATTCTGGGTGCCAAGGCGGTTCACAAACGCCGAAGCGATCTCGGTGACGGTCGGCAGAGCGTCGAACCGCAGCCACACCCGGACATGATTTGCGGTGAGCAGCTGCCAGAGCCCGACCGCGGCGAGCACCGACGCGACTCGCACCAGCCGACGGCGCCACAGCGACGCCGACCGATCACGTCGGACCGCCGGTTCGGCGATCACCGGCGACTCGAGAACCGCGACGACGGCTGGATCAGTGGTGGTCACACCGCACCGCTCAGCGCCTGCTGGTAGTCCACCGCTGAGCTGCCGGGGTGCGCCGCGATATACCGCTGCGCGCCTGCGGGGGTTCCGAACGGCAGATAGTTCTGCCCATCGCGCACCCAGGCCGACTTGTCGGCGAACCACCGGGTGCCCAGCTCGGCGTCGGGAACATACGCGGCGCGGACATTCGCGCCCTTGGCGGTGGCGTCGCGAAGGGCCTTGAGCAGGCACGTCGGGGTGGCCGCCGGCTGTGTGCTTGGGGATCCGTCGAGCCACAGTTCGCTGGCCCGGCCAGCGTCGGTGACGGGCGTGTTGCACACCGGATCGGTGCCGCCGAGCACGGACGGGTTCGCCGTCGCGGCCACCGCCCTGTTGTAGTCCTGGTTTCGGGCGGCGAACGCCGCGCGCAGCGGGGCGTCCTGGACGAAGCCGGGCACATCGAGTTCGGCGAAATCGCCGATCGATTTCAGGTACGGCACATCACCTTTCAGCGCCTCGATCAGCGACGGTTTGAGCGTCGTATCGAACGATGTGCCACCCGGGCCGTTGTAGAGGTAGACCACTTCCTGTGGCAGTCCGCTGCCGTCGGCGACGATCTTGGCCGCCTCAAGTGGCTTTTGGTTGAGGAAGTCCGTGGCGTCGAGCTGGGCCTGAAGGAACGCGTCGAGTACCTCAGGATGTTCGGCGGCGTAGGCCCGTCGGACGACAACACCGTGGAGCGTCGGATAGTTCAGCTCGGCGCCGTCGTAGAGCAGCTTGCCCTTGCCCTGAAAGACCAGAAGGCCCGGCCACGCGACGAACTGCGAAAGTGCCTGAACCTGACCGGACTCCAGCGCGGATGCGCCGACCTGTGGCTGCTGGTTGAGCACCTCGACACCCGTCTTGGGGTCGATGCCCGCACCAGACAGCGCGCGTACCAAGGTGCCGTGGCCCGCTGAGCCCACACTGGCGGACACTTTCTGACCGGCGAGGTCGGTCAGCTTCTGCGCCGGCGAATTGGGCGCAACCACAACCATGTTCAGCGCGCCCTTGGGGTTATAGCCGGTCACCGAGACGATCTCGGTGTGGGCGCGTTCGTTGGCTTGCGTCTTGGATCCGTTGATCAGCATCGGGTAGTCGCCCATCGAGCCGATGTCGATCTTCTCGGCGACCATCTGAGCGGTGATCGGCGCGCCGGTGTCGTAGTCCTGCCACGTCACGTTGTACTTGGTGCCGGTGCGCGTGGTGATGTCATTCAGTCGTCGTTCCAGGTAGCCCTGCGCCTTGAGCAATGTGCCTGCGGTGACGGTGTTGATGGTCTTGGACTGATAGCCGATCACGACATTGACGACATTGCCCGACGAGTTCGATGCGGAGTCGAGCGAGCAGCCGGTGGCGGCGATGGCAAGTCCGGCGGCGATAGCGGAGAGGCGGATCAGTTGTTTCTTCACGTGGGGTCCTCAGCGGATCAAGTAGGGCATGTTGACGGTGACGGCGCCGGTGGGACAGCGGGCGGCGCAGGGCCCGCAGTACCAACACTCGTCAACGTGCATGTAGGCCTTGCCGTTGTCCGGGTTGATCGCCAGCGAGTCGAGCGGACAGATGTCGACGCACAGGGTGCAGCCCTCGATGCACAGGGACTCGTCGATCGTCACCGGCACATCGGCCCGATGGTTGACCAGCGTCATGGCTGGCTCCTAATCAGGCTGCCGCGCATGGTGATTCGGTCACCGCGCATCCGGATGTATTCGAGGTCGACGGGCCTGCCGTCGTCGAGGCTGGTCAGCCTCTCCAGCATCAACAACGCCGCGCCGTCTGGCACCTGCAACGTCGCAGCGGAATGCGGGTCAGCCGAAACCGCCTCAAGCGCAAGCGTTGCCGCGCCTAGCCGCTGCCCGCTGACCTGCTCGATGAGCGCGAACACGTCGTTGGTTTCCAGCGGATGGCGCAGCACCTCGGCGCCGATATCGGGTGCGAGGTACGTCAGATCCAACGACAGCGGCAACTCGCCGAGGTAGCGCAGCCGCTCGATGAAGACCACCTTCTCGCCCGGTTCGAGCCCGAGTCGACGCGCGACTGCGGGCGGAGCGGCGAGATGCAGCACCGCTCTGACCTCGTTGCGCACGTCGCCGTAGTCCTTGAACGTCTCCTTGAGGCCGACAAGGGCGTCGAGACCGTGGTCGTACTTGCGGACCGCGACATGCGTGCCGACCTTTCTTCCGCGGTCGATCAACCCCTCGGTCTTGAGCACGGCGAGGGCTTCGCGAATGGTGTTGCGGGAGACGAAGAATTCCGCGGCGAGCGCCTGCTCGGTGGGCAGCCCGGTTTCGTATGCGCCCGCATGAATCTGATGCCGCAGCACGTCGGCGACCTGACGCGCGCGGTCTGCGCGCGGCCGCCGGAGCGGCGTCGGTTCGGCTGACGACACGAAGGACACGCTATGAGCCGCGCGAGCGGCCTGCTGCACCGTGAAATCGGCCTCCGCGCAGGTTAACTGATTTCGCCGCCAGAGATCGGCGACTACCAGGCGAAAGTCCGCACTCTGGCCGCCATTGCGCCACCTGGCTCTCGTGAAGATTTAACAATCGCGCTGAGCGAAAGTCTCTCCGCCCAGCGTGCGTGTCTGCACGCAGACACGCCAGTAAATGCGAGCATCCAGCGCACCCTCACGCCGCGCGAGCGTGACGCAACTGCGCATCGATGCGGGCAACGAACTCCCACGCCCGGTAGCGGACGTCCTCGAACACAATGCTGATGACCACCCATCCGATGTCCTCTAGCGCCGCGCGGCGCCTGCGGTCCCGACGCATCGCGTCAGGATCGCTGTGCCAATCGACCCCGTCGTACTCCACGGCGATGCGCTGCTCCGGCCATGCGAAGTCGACGCGCCTTCGCTCGCGGTTGCCGTCGACGATCTCGTGCTGCAGCGTCGGGATCGGCAGACCACCGTCAATCATCGCCAGCCGCGCTTCGCTCTCCATGGGTGATTCTGCAAGCGCATCGGCCAACGCGATCAGTTCGCGCACCGCGATGATGCCGCGCCGGCCGGCCTGCTCAACAGCAGCTCGCCACAGCTCGCCGCGGCCACAGGTTTCACTGCGAAGCGCTGCATCCAGTGTCGCTAGCGCCCGCGGACGACGAAGTCCACGGGCGACCTCGATTGCCGTCCACGCCGCGGATGTGACGGGCCGCTCGTCGATCATCACGAGTGGTGCACCGTCGCGGCGATGCACAACCAGGCCGTCGGCACATCGGATCTGGCCGCCAGGCGGATTGAGCACATGAAGATCGGCGGTGTCCTCGGTATCGAAGCCATACACAGCGGCAGCGGTACCGAGGCACACCGGCACCTTCGTCCCGGTCGATAGATCCAATCCGCGAAGCCGCAGCTCGTCCGTCGGCTCCCCATGGCAATAGATTCCTTGCCACATCCTCTCCAGGACACCGCAATTCATTGCGTTCTCGAATTGACGTCTAGTCATTCGCAACAGGATCTGACTACTAAGGGCGACGCCGCCTTGCTTATGGAAGAGCTCCTCGATCTCTGGATTCATGGCGAGGATCATCGAAGCCCGCCGGTCGACGGGGTAACCCCCGGCCCGTCATCTGTGGATGAATGACGGACTGTGCACAGTCAGCGCGCGCGAGTGTGCGTGCACTGCCCAAAATTATCGGCGTGTCGGCGTACGGACACGCACGCTCGCGGAAGTGAGGACCAGTTACTGGATACACCGCGACAGCACACGGCCGAACTGTAGAAGGCGTTGCATCTGGGCCAGGCCGCCGTCGTCGACCGATTTCTGGTAGCGGAACGACTCACAGTAGATGTCGGTTTCGGTTGCCGACTTCTGCCGCGACCGGGTGACGAGCTGGGTGTACATCCGCAGCCGGACCTCGGACAGCCGGCGTGTGTCGTCGCCGAGCACCTCGTATTCGGCGGTGAGCACGTGGTCAGTGATGGTCGACAGCAGGATGGTTCGGACGGACGCGTTCAGCACACGTCGTTCGCGATCGTCTGCCGTGGACAGCTCGTCGTCGGCGCGCCACATGATCAGACGGTGTCCGTCGGTGAGCACGACCTCCTGCCACAGCGCCTCGCCCCACGACTCCTCTGTCGACCCGCGCGACATGATGAAGGACATGATCGCGGAAAGCTCAATGACCGAACGCAGTTGGTCAAGCGCCAGCTCGGGGTCACGCAGGTATACCTTGGCCGCCTCCTCGACACTGGAGTACGGCGCCCAGTCCTGCGGCATGCCCACCTACGTTCCTTCGCTGCCTTCGCTAGTGACCTTCAAGGCCGATGCGGCGGCCCGGATCTGCGGCGTCACCAGCATCACCTGACCCAGTACACCGTTGACGAAACCCGGTGAGTCGTCGGTGGACAACTGCTTGGCCAGCTCCACGGCCTCGTCGACAGCGACCGGTTCCGGGACGTCATCGGCATGCAGCAGCTCCCACACCGCAACCCTCAGCACCGCCCTGTCGACCGCGGGCAGCCTGTCCAGCGTCCAGCCCTGCAGGTGGGCCGAGATGAGGTCGTCGATGTGCGCTGCGTTCTCGGTTACTCCACGTGCCACCGTCACGGTGTACGGGTTGAGCGGCGAGAAGTCGGACTCCTTCTCCGCCAAGGCGTTTCGCCCCTCCGCGACGTCGGCTGGGGTGATCCCCCTCGCCTCGGCCTCGAACAGCAGGTCGACGGCGCGTTTGCGGGCCTGGTGCCGGCCGCGATCGCCTCGACGGTCAGGCATTCACCCGACCCAGGTAGCTGCCGTCACGCGAATCGATCTTGAGCTTGTCGCCGGTGTTGATGAACAGCGGCACCTGGATCTCGGCACCGGTCTCAACAGTGGCCGGCTTGGTGCCCGCACTGGACCGGTCGCCCTGCAGGCCCGGTTCGGTGTGGGTGACCTCGAGTTCGACGGTCACCGGCAGCTCCAGGTACAGCGGCGCGCCGTTGTGGAAGGCAATCTGCACCGGCAGGCTCTCCAGCAGGAAGTTGGCGGCGTCGCCGACCAGCGAATCCGACAGGTGATGCTGTTCGTAGTCCTGGCTGTCCATGAACACGAAGTCCGAGCCGTCGCGGTAGAGGTAGGTCGCATCGCGCCGGTCGACGGTCGCGGTCTCGACCTTGACGCCGGCGTTGTAGGTCTTGTCGACGACCTTGCCGGACAGCACGTTCTTCAGCTTGGTCCGCACAAACGCCGGGCCCTTGCCGGGCTTGACGTGCTGGAACTCGATGATCTGCCACAGCTGGCTGTCGATCTGCAGTACGAGCCCATTCTTGAAGTCGGCGGTCGATGCCACGTTCGGTTGTTCTCCTGTTAGACGATGGCCAGTTCCTTGGGGAACCGGGTAAGCAATTCGGGTGTTGCCTCGCCCACGACAAGGGTGTCCTCGATACGGACACCGCCGCGATCGGGCAGATAGACACCGGGTTCCACGGTGACCGCAGAGCCAGCAAGCAGTGTACCGGCGGCCGACGCGCTGATTCCCGGCGCTTCGTGGATCTGCAGGCCGACACCGTGGCCGAGGCCGTGGCCGAAGTTGTCGGCATACCCGGCATCGGCGATGACCTGCCGCGACGCGGCATCGACGTCCTTGAGTGAGGCGCCAGGCTTCAGGGCTTCGCGGCCGGCCCGCTGCGCGGCGGAAACCAGGTCATAGATGTCGAGCTGCCATTGCGCGGCAGGCGACAGCACGAAAGTGCGGGTCATGTCGGAGTGGTAGCCGCACACCAGGGCACCGAAGTCGATCTTCAAGAAGTCGCCTGCCGCAAGCACCGCGTCCGTCGGTCGGTGGTGCGGAATCGCCGAGTTGGCGCCCGTCGCCACGATGGTCTCGAACGAAATCCCGTCCGCGCCGTGGTCGAGCATCAGCGATTCGAGTTCGCGGCCCACCTCTTTCTCGGTTCGGCCCGCGCACAGGCCCCCGCGCTCGACGAGATCGGCCAGCGCAGCGTCGGCCGCCTCGCATGCCAGCCGCAGCAACGCGATCTCGCCCGCGTCCTTGACCTCGCGTAGCGCCTCCACCGTCCCTGCCGCCCGGACCATCTCAACCTGCTCACCTGCTGCCTTCCGCAGGGCGGCGAATCCGTCGACGGTCACCACATGGCTTTCAAACCCCAGCCGACGCACCCCTGCCTCAGCGGCGCGGGCCGCCAGATGCGGCCCACACGCCCGCTCGATGACGATCTCGGCGTCCGGGGCCTGCTGTGCGGCCTGGGTGCGATAGCGCCCGTCGGTGGCCAGCACCGGCGTTTCGTTTTCGGTGCGGATCAGTAGCGCGGCGTTCGAACCCGTGAAACCAGACAGGTAACGCACGTTGACCAGGTCGGATACCAGCACCGCGTCCAGTTCGGCATCGGCAAGCCGCTGCCGCAGCCGATCCCGGCGCTGCGAAATAGTCACAGTTGGTGAACCTACTCGCTAAGGTGTGGCCCCATGAGCAAGTGGTTACTGCGCGGACTGGTGTTCGCGGCCCTGATGGTGATCGTCCGGTTGATCCAGGGAACGATGATCAACGCGTGGGAGACCAAGGCCGGATTGATCAGCGCAGTGTTGATCGTTCTGTTCGCGATCGCGGTGTTCATCTGGGGAGTCCTCGATGGACGCGCCGATGCGCGGGCCAACCCTGACCCAGACCGCCGCGACGACCTGGCGATGACATGGCTGCTCGCCGGCCTGTTCGCGGGCATCGTGAGCGGCGCGGTCGCGTGGTTCATCTCGCTGGTCTACAAGGCCCTCTACGTCGAGGCGCTGATCAACGAGGTCACCACATTCGCGGCGTTCACCGCGCTCCTGGTGTTCCTTGCATCGGTCGCAGGCGTGGCGCTCGGCCGCTGGCTGGTCGACCGCGACCTCGAAAAGCAACCGCGCAAGCATCACGGCCTCGCCGAGTCCGCCGCGGACCAGGATCGGGCCGACACCGACGTGTTCGCCGCGGTGAGCCAGGCAGACGCGGACGCCACCGAAACGCGTCGCGAGGAGTAGTCCTAGCCGAGGCTCGCGACGTATCGCAGCGCGAGCACGTAGCCCTGCACTCCGAGGCCGACGATCACGCCGGTGGCCACGGCGCTGATGTAGGAATGGTGCCGAAACTCTTCGCGGTTGTGCACATTCGAGATGTGCACCTCGATCAGCGGTCCCTGCAGCTCGGCACATGCATCGCGTAGCGCCACCGAGGTGTGGGTCAGCGCTCCGGCGTTGAGGATCACCGGGTCTTTCGCATCGGCGGCCGCGTGGATCCAGTTCAACAGATCACCCTCGCTGTCGCTTTGTCGCACAACGGCTTTCATGCCAAGCGCGTCGGCTTCCTGTTCGATCAGCTTTACGAGTTCGTCGTGCGTGGTGCTGCCGTAGACCTCAGGTTCGCGACGGCCGAGGCGACCCAGATTGGGACCGTTGAGCACGAGCACCGTTGTCATGGCTGCGTTACCTCTCCGATTTCTGAGTAGGCCGCCGCAAGCAGCGACGGATCCGGACCCTCGAGACGTCCCGGCTTGGCCAACCCGTCGAGCACCACGAAGCGAAGCACGCCTGCGCGGGTCTTCTTGTCTCCCGCCATGTATTCGAGCAGCTGCGGCAGCGCGTCGGCGTCGTACGTGACGGGCAATCCAAGTGAGGCGAGGATCGACCGGTGCCGATCGGCGGTGTCGTCGTCGAGGCGCCCGGCCAGCCGGCCCAGTTCGGCGGCGAAGATCAAGCCCACCGACACCGCAGCGCCGTGCCGCCACTGATAGCGCTCCCGCCGTTCGATGGCGTGCGCGAGGGTGTGCCCGTAGTTGAGGATCTCGCGCAGCTGCGATTCCTTCTCGTCGGCGGCCACGACCTCCGCCTTGACGGCGACCGCGCGGCGGATCAACTCCGGCAGCACCGTCCCCGTCGGGTCGAGGGCGGCCTCCGGGTCGGCCTCGATGAGGTCGAGGATCACTGGGTCGGCTATGAATCCCGCCTTCACGATCTCCGCCATACCGGCGACGATCTCGTTGCACGGCAAGGTTTCCAGAGTAGCCAGGTCGATGAGCACGGCCGCGGGCTGATGGAATGCGCCTACCAGATTCTTGCCCGCATCCGTGTTGATGCCGGTCTTGCCGCCGACCGCCGCGTCGACCATGCCCAGCAGCGTGGTGGGCACGTGCACGATGTCAACGCCACGCAGCCAGGTGGCGGCGGCGAATCCGGCGACGTCGGTCGCCGCTCCCCCGCCGAGGCTGACGATCGCGTCCTTGCGGCCAACTCCGATGCGGCCCAACACTTCCCAGATGAAGCCGACGACAGGCAACTCCTTACCGGCTTCGGCGTCCGGGATCTCGATGCGGTGCGCGTCGATACCCTTGTCCGACAGGTGGTCCCGAATTGCTTCGGCGGTCTGCGATAGCACGGGCTGGTGCAGGATTGCGACCTTGTGCCTGCCGTCCAGAATCCGGCCCAGCTCACCGAGTAGACCGGTGCCGATGATCACCGGGTAGGGCGGGTCGACCAGGACGTCGACGGTCACCGGCTCAGTCACGATGGCCTTTCACGTTGCGTGCGGCGACGGCCGCGGGTGTCGGTGGCGCCTCGCTGCTTGGAGGTGGGTTCAACGACGACGGACCTCGACGCCACGCAGGACGGCGGCGACGCCTCTGCTGTCGCCGCGCCTCGGGGTTTTCGAGCCGTTCCACGATATGACGCACCACGGCGCCGGGATTGCGGCGATTGGTGTTGACGCGCATCGTGGCGACCCGCCGGTACAGCGGAACACGTTCTGCCATCAGCTTTCTGAACTTCTCGCCGCGATCACCGCCCGCAAGCAGTGGCCGCACGGTGCTGCCGCCTGTGCGGCGCACCCCCTCGGCGGCGCTGATTTCCAGATAGATGACCACGTGTCCGGCCAGCGCGTCGCGCACCCCCGGCGTGGTGACCGCGCCACCGCCCAACGACAGCACGCCGTCATGCGACTGCAGCGAGGAACGGATGACGTCCTCCTCGATTCGCCGGAACTCCGGCTCGCCGTCGGTGGCGAAGATGTCGGCGATGGTGCGGCCGGTGGTCTCCTCGATCGCGGCGTCAGTGTCGAGCAGTGAGACGTCGAGCGCCTTGGCCAGCCGCCGCCCGATCGTCGACTTGCCCGAGCCGGGCAGCCCGATCAGCACCGCCTTTGGCGCCATCAGCCCGACGCCTGCGCTGGTTGCGTCGCCGGCTCACGGTCGGCCACCGCGCGCAGGTAAGTGTCGATGTTGGCCTTGGTCTCGGACAGCGAGTCCCCGCCGAACTTCTCCAGCGCGGCGCGGGCCAGCACTAGCGCGACCATCGTCTCGACGACGACACCCGCGGCGGGCACCGCGCACACATCGGAGCGCTGGTGGATCGCGACCGCTTCGTCCCCGGTGGTCATGTCGACGGTGGCCAGCGCCTTCGGCACCGTGGAGATCGGCTTCATCGCGGCGCGCACCCGTAACGGCTGGCCGTTCGTCATGCCGCCCTCCAGGCCGCCTGCCCGGTTCGTCGAGCGCATCACGCCGTCGGGCCCCGGATACATCTCGTCATGGGCGACGCTGCCGCGCCTGCGCGCGGTCTCGAAGCCGTCGCCGATCTCGACGCCCTTGATCGCTTGAATGCCCATCACCGCACCGGCCAGCTGGCTGTCGAGGCGGTTGTCGCCACTGGTGAACGAGCCGAGCCCGACCGGCAACCCGTGAACGACGACCTCGACGATGCCGCCAAGCGTGTCGCCATCCTTCTTGGCCGCCTCGATCTCGGCGATCATCGCCTCTTCAGCCGCCTGATCAAACGCCCTCACCGGGCTCGCGTCGATGTCAGCAAGATCGGAGAACTGCGGCGGCGGTCCGTCGTAGGGCTTGGATGCGCCGATGGAGATCACGTGTGACAGCACCTCGACGCCGAGCGCCTCCCGCAGGAAGGCTCGCGCGACGGTCCCTGCCGCGACGCGGGCGGCGGTTTCGCGGGCACTGGCCCGTTCGAGCACCGGCCGCGCGTCGTCGAATCCGTACTTGAGCATGCCTGCGTAGTCGGCGTGGCCCGGCCGTGGTCGGGTCAGTGGCGCGTTACGGGCGCTGTCGGCGAGTTCGGCCGGGTCGACGGGGTCCGCGGCCATCACGGTTTCCCATTTCGGCCATTCGGTGTTGCCGATCTCGATCGCGATCGGGCCGCCGAGCGTGACGCCGTGCCGGACGCCGGCGAGCACGGTGACCTGGTCCTGCTCGAATTTCATCCGGGCACCGCGGCCATAGCCGAGGCGGCGGCGGGCCAGCTGACCGGCGATGTCGGCGGAGGTGACGTGGACGCCTGCGGCCATGCCTTCGACCACGGCTACTAACGCGCGGCCGTGGGATTCACCAGCTGTGGTCCATCGCAACACGCGTCCCATCTTCCCACGTCGCGCGTATCCAGCCGAAATCCACCGTTAGTCGATGGCAAGGCCGTCCAGGATTCGGCCGATCTCGGTGACGGCCTGGCGATGGGCGACCTTCTGGTCGTCGGCGCGGGCGACGATCATCGCGGTCTCGCACAGGGCGCCATATAGGAAACTGGCCAGCGGCTCCGGCGGTCGGGGCGCGACCCTGCCCGCTTCGATCGCCCGCGCGATGCCGAGCTCCATCATCTCCAGCAGCGGGCTTTCCAGCCGGCGCACCTGCTCCCAGCCGATCGCAGTCAATGCGTCGAGCAGCACGATCCGCTGTACGTCGGGGTCGAGACATTCGTCCAAGAAGGCCCGACACCCAGCCTTGAAGGCATCCCACGGATCCTTCTTGCGTGCATACGCTGCGACGAGTGGTACGGCCATTCGCTCGACCTCGCGCGTGAACACCGCCTCGAAGAGCTGTTGCTTGCCCTCGAAGTGGTGGTATACCGCGCCCTTGGTCACGTTGGCCCTGGCCGCGACGGCAGCAAGTGAGGTCTCCGCGTAGCCGTCGAGCGCGAACAGCTCGCGGGCCGCGTCGACGAGCGCGCCGGTGGTCGCCTCGGTCCGCTCGGCCTGAGTGCGTCTCGCCACGTTCGTCGCCACGGCTTGACCATAACCGTCGGTCACGTCCCGGCCGGCTCCAACGCGATGAGCGGCAGCTCGCGATTTGTGAACCGCGTGTAGTGCTCGGCCTGTGGGTACATCTCGACGAAAGCCCACCAGACACGGTCTCGCTCGCCGCCGGTCAGCAGCCGGGGCGTTACGCGTATCCGGCGTCTGCCGACGATGACCTCACCCGACCCGGCCTCCCGCAGGTTGAGCCACCATGCGGGAGTCCGGTCGGCGCCTGCGTTGGCGGCGAGGACGACGAGCGAATTGCCGTCGCGCAGATACAGAACGGGCGTGGCCCGCTTCTGCCCGCTGCGCCTGCCGATGGTCTCGAGCACCATCACCGGCGCACCTGCGTACCACCGCGGTATGAAGCGGCCACCGCTGACCCGATATAGCCTGGCGTGAAGCCGCCCCATCGCGCGCTGCGCCCCTGGCCAGCGGCGCACTACGCGATTCGACTGGCGCGCAAGGCGGACCTGGTCCACGTCAGAGCACCTGATAGATCCGGTAGTCAATGTGGTTGGGCGACAGGATGTTGTAGCCCAGAGCGACAATTTCGGACAGCCACGCATAGCGCTCGTCAGCGGTTTCGAACTTAGGCGTCGTCCGTACGTACGTCTCCTCGAACGGCAGCACCTCGCCTGCGGCCAGGCGTTGCATACCGTCGGCGGGAACTTTGATGATGCCGCGCGACTCGTAGTGGATGAGGGCCCCGTCATGTGTGCGCAGCGTGGCTCGCACGTCCACCCGCCCCGTGCCATCGCTGCCGACAAGCAGCCAGTCTCCCCCGCCGGGAAGCAACTCACCCTGCAGCTTCGGGCCCTCGATGACACCGCCAGTCGTGATGAACGTCATCCGAACGCCGAGGGGAGTCGAAATCGGTTGTGCAGGTTGGAGGTCGACGTGCATGTCGAATAGATGCTCGGCGGGCAGTGCTGTGACGAGCGGCAGCTGATCGGTCGCGGTTGCGGTCGTCATCGCGCCACCGTGCCCAGCGCGGCCTGCAGCTGGGCTGCGTCGACGAACGTGTCCTTGCGTACGACGAGCCCGTCCGGCGCGACGTTGACGACATCGAGGCAATCGAAACGGATGTCGCCGGAGATCAGAGTCCAGTCGAGTATCCAATGGTCCTCGCCGTAGAGCACGCGACACGTCTCCCATCTCAGTTCCGGGAACTGTTCGAAGATGTCGGCGAACGTGGCCCGCACCGCATCTCGGCCGACAACGGGTTCACCGCCCATGTGCATCCAGAACTGGGTGTCCTCGGCGTGCAGCGCGACGATCGCATCGGGGTCATGTGCCGCCCATGCGGCGAAGTAGCGCTCCGAAATCGCCGTCAGGTCGAGTTGTTGAACTGTGGTTTCCGACATCCTGCCTCCATCTCTTTGGCATTGCATACTTGGGGTATGTAATAAACGTACCACGGGTATGCAACTCTCCGCTAGACCGTCCTCACCTGCATAGCGCGCTCAGACGATGGCCAGCGCGGTGGCGGTCACCGCTGCCAGGCACATCGACGGCCCGTGCGGTACAACATTTCCCGATCGGCGCAAGAGCGCGACAACCGCACACCCCGCAGTCAGCAATGGTGCGCCGATCGCGGCCAGCACCCACACGTCACTGCCGAATGTCCCTGTCAGAGCGCCGATACCGATCGCTAGCTTCACATCACCGGCGCCCATCGCCGTGGGCGACACTAAGTGCACAACGGCATAGACGACGAACAGCGCAACTGCGCCGAGCATGGCGGGCGCACCCCGCCCGTGGGCCGCGGCGATCTCGAGGACGGCAGCCGCACCCGGCATCGTGAGCCAGTTGGGCAGCCGTCGCTCTCGGAGGTCGTAGAAGCTCAGCGCCGCCAGCCACGCGAATACACAGACACCGGCCACCACCGCCCCCATGCATCGAGGCTAACGTCGGTTCGGTGCACCGACGGTCACCAATTGGTCCAGCGCTGCTTGTGGTCGTCGCTGCGATCAGCCAGGAGGTCGGCGCCGCGTTCGCGGTCGGACTTTTTGCCGCGCTCGGTGCGATCGGGGCCGTCTTCGTACGCTTCCTCGTCGCCGGGGTGCTCCTTTGCGTCGCGGTTCGCCCCCGGCTGCGCGGGCTGTCCGGCCGGGCGTGGCTGTCGGCGGGGGCACTTGGCGCCACGTTGACGGTGATGAACCTGTGCTTCTACAACTCGCTGACGCGCATTCCGCTCGGCGTTGGCGTCACCGTTGAATCCCTTGGCCCGCTTGCACTTTCCGTAGTCGTCAGCCGGCGCAGGACCGCGTGGCTTTGGGCGTTGCTCGCCTTGATGGGCGTCGCGCTGCTCAGTCTCACGGGTCTTCGAGTCGGCCATCTCGACCCGGTCGGGCTCGCCTTCGCCGCTGCCGCGGCGGCGAGTTGGGCGGCCTACATCCTGGCCACGGCGCGCGCGGGGGCCGACTTCCCCAATCTCGAAGGGCTGGCCCTTGCGACTGCGATCGGTGCGATCGTGACGGCCCCGTTCGCGGCGGTCGCGGTCGATCCGGACAGCGCGCTGCGGTGGCAGGTACTGGGGCTGGGGGCGATCGTCGGTGTGATGTCGTCGGTGATCCCCTACTCGATGGAGCTGATCTCACTGCGGCGCCTGCCGCCGGAGACGTTTGCGATTCTGACGTGTCTTTCCCCGGTCGTGGCCGCCGTCGCAGGCTGGCTGATCCTTGGCCAGCATCTCGCGGCAACGGGATATGTGGCGATTGCGCTGGTGACCGTGGCCAGTATCGGAGCGGTGCGCGCGGCCCGGGAAGGTTTGGTACAGAGCGACACCCGGCTGATCACCGGCTAGGTTGCCTGCAGCCGGGTCGCGACATCACCGACGGCCGTGATCAATTCGGCCATGACGGACTGCGGCCCGGCCGGCTGGAACACCAGCGTGTCCACCCCTTCGTCGAGGTAGAGGCGTGCCGATGCAGCGACCTGATCAGCGCCGCATGCCAGGAACAGCACTGTGTTGAACGGTGACTCGCCATGATCGGCCCGGCCGGATGCGACGTGACCCAAGGCATCCCGCAGCGTGTCAACGGTGTACTGAGCATCGAGGATCACGCCGTCGGCGAGCCCCCCAGCCAGTGTCAGAGTCTTCGGCCCGGCTCCGCCGATCAGCACCGGAACTCGTTGTTGTGGAGCCCAATCCAATCGCACGTCGGTCAGTCGAACGTACCGGCCGTCGACGGTGACGGACCGCCCAGCCAACAGCCCGCTCAGGGCAGTCACGTACTCGCGCATCAACGTCAATGGCGACGCAACAGCGGCGCCTGCCTGCCGCATCCAGTCCTGCACCCCGTGGCCGATCCCCACCCGCAACCTGCCAGGGAACATCGCGTCGAGGGTGGCGATCTCCATCGCGGTGGTCACCACATTGCGTAGCGGTGCGGGCAGCACCCCGAGGCCCACGATGAGCGTTTCGGACGACGCAAGCGCGGCCGCCGCCTGGGCGATGCCGCCCTGCAGGAAGCAGTCCTCCCACAGCCACAGTTCGGCGATGCCGGCGCGCTCGGCGGCCATGACGGTTTCCCGCAAGGTGTCGGGCCGGAAGTCTGGTCGAAACACGACGCCCGTGCAAGCACTCACGCATCGAACACTACTGCCCGGACAGCGCCGCTCTCATCGCCTCGGTGGGCGCGGGCAGCCCAGTGAACTGCTCGACCTGAGCGAACGCCTGATGGAGCAGCATCTGCAGCCCGCTGATCACCTGTCCGCCAGCCGCCTCGACCACCGCCGCCAGCGGAGTCGGCCACGGATCGTAGATCGCGTCGAGCAGCAGTGGCGTCGCACCGACGGTGTCGGCGTGCTGGGCCGCCACTTCCGCGGGAAGGGTGCTGACGACCACGTCGACGTCCACCAGTGTCGCCCCGAGTTCGATCCAGCGGACGTCGACACCCAGCTTGGGACCGAGCGCCAGCAACGGAGCGGCCTTGTCGTGGTTCCGCGCGACGATCGAAATGTCTTGCACGCCAAGCTCGGCAAGCCCGACGACGACGGCAGGCGCGGTCCCGCCCGAACCCAGCACGGCCGCCCGGCCGGCCACCGGCCCCAAAGCGCCCTTCACGCCGTCAATGTCGGTGTTATCGGCCCGCCACCCTTTGGGTGTGCGAACCAGCGTGTTGGCCGAGCCGACGAGTTCCGCGCGTGCGCTGCGTTCGTCGGCGAACCGCAGCGCCGCGAACTTGCCGGGCATCGTGACCGACACGCCGATCCATTCCGGGCCGAAACCTCCTACCAGACCGGGCAATTCGTCGGCGGTGCACTCGATGCGGTCATACGTCCAGCCGTCAAGGCCCAGCGCACGGTAGGCAGCAAGATGCAGCTGCGGCGACCGGGAATGCGCAATCGGCGAGCCGAGCACCGCCGCCTTGCGTGGGTTACCGGGCGCTGTCGAGGACACCGTTATGTTTGGCCAGTTCGATGTTCGCGAGGTGTTGGTCGTAGTCGCGGGTGAACAACGTGGTGCCTTGTAGGTCGACGGTGACGAAGTACAGCCAGTCCCCCGGTGCAGGCTGTTCAGCCGCGCTCAGCGCCGGTTGACCGGGTGAGCAGATCGGAGTGGCCGGAAGTCCTGGCCGCACATAGGTGTTCCACTGCGTGTGCTGCCCACGGTCGGCGTCGGTGGTGGCCACCTCGATGCGATCAAGTGGATAGTTCACCGTCGAGTCGAACTCCAGTGTTCGATTCTCTGCAAGGCGGTTATAGATCACCCGCGCGACCTTCGCGAAGTCATCCGGCTTGGATTCCCGTTGCACCAGCGATCCGACGGTCAGAATTTGATACGGCGACATGTTCATCGCCTTGGCGGTGTCGAGCAACCCGCCCTTTGCGTACTGCGTTGCGCTGGCACCGATCAGGGTGGCAAGGATGTCCTGCGGCGCCGCCGACGGGTCGATATTCCACGTACCCGGGGCGATCAAACCCTCCAGCCTGCGGTGGTCGTTGCCCAGCGCGGCAACGGCATTCATCGCCCAGTCCGGGACCGAGAGCGCCGACGGTGCAGCAGAACCCGCCGACTTCTTCAGATCGTCCACCGACACGCAATGTTGATCACCGTCGAGGTCCACACACGTCGCGTGAGAGATGAGGCTGAAGATACCGTCGGTGACTGCGTTGGTCTTGACGTCCTGGATGTCGTCGAGCTGGCGTCCCTCCGGAATCACCAGTTTGCCGACCCGGTTCTGCGGATCAGCCAGGCGTGCAACGGCATTCGATGCGGGAATCTCGGTACGCACTTTGTAGAAACCCGGCTGAATCGAGGAGATGGCGGCGTTCCCTTCGGCGGCACCGACAAATGCCGCGACCGTCGCAATCACCTTGTGCTCCAGAAGAGTCTTACCGATCGCGGTCGTGGAATCCCCGTCGTGGATCTGGATCACCACATCGTTGGCGCCGTCGCCGGAGAAGTCGTTGTCCCCAACGAACATTGTGTGCCACAGCTTCGAACCGAGAAACACCGCGCCGATGACGACGACGATCAACATGGCCAGCACGAAGCCGCGACCCATGCGCCGCTTGCGCTGACCACGGGCCTCGCGCATCCGGTCGGCGCGCGTCATCCGGCGCCGCGGCGGTCCAACCGCCACGGGTTCTGCGCGTCCGCGACCCCAGTTGTCAGTCATCCGCGACCTCTCCGTGCGCGGCCAAGGCCGCGCGCCGCTGGTCCAGCCAGTTCTGCAAGATCCCTACCGCCGCCGCCTGATCGATCATCGCCCGCTGGCCCTTGGCGCGGATACCCGCATCCCGCAGCGAGCGTTGAGCCGATACGGTCGTGAGCCGTTCGTCGCACAATCGCACCGGCGTTGGCGCGATGCGCCCCGCCAGCTGCTCGGCCAGCTCCACCGCGTCCCTGGCGGACGGACCCGACCGGTCGGCAAGGGTGCGGGGCAATCCCACCACTACTTCGACCGCCTCGAACTCGTCGGCCAGCTGCGCCAGTCGGCGCAGGTGCTTGTTCGATCTGTCCCTGCGCACCGTTTCCACGGGTGTGGCCAAGATGCCGTCCGGATCGCTGGCCGCTACTCCGATGCGCACCGTGCCGACGTCGACGCCGAGTCGTCGACCGCGACCGGGGTCGTCACCCCCGGGCCGATCCGGCAGGCGGTCATCGGTGTCGGCCACAGGCTAGCTCCGGCCTATTTCTGCGCGCAGCGCGGCCAATGCCGCGTCGATGCCCGCCGCCCCCTTACCGGAACCCTGTGCCAGATCAGCCTTGCCGCCCCCGCGACCGTCGACCGCCGCGCCAAACGGCTTCACCAATTCGTTGGCCCGAAGACCGAGATCCTGTGCGGCCGGATTGACGGCCACCACGAAGGGCACGCTGTCGTTCTCGCCCTCGGCGATCAGCGCGACGACGGCGGGGTCACTGCCGAGCTTGCCCCGGATGTCGCCGACGAGCGTGCGCAGATCCGCCGCCGACATTTCGCCGGCCATCCGCTGCGCCACGACACGGACCTTACCGATTTGCTCGGCACCCGCGGCGGCATTCACTGCGGCGGCCCGCGCGTTCGCCAACCGCATCCGGTCGAGCTCCTTCTCGGCGGCCCGCAGTCGCTCGACCAGGTTGGCCACCCTGGCAGGAACCTCCTCCGACGGGACCTTCAGCGTCGAAGCCAGACCCGCCATCAGTGCGCGTTCCTTGGCCAGGTGTCGGAACGAGTCGAGGCCCACATAGGCCTCGACCCGGCGTACACCGGAGCCGACCGACGCCTCGCCGAGGATCGTGACCGGCCCGATCTGCGCCGAACTGCCCACATGCGTGCCACCGCAGAGTTCCAGCGAGAACGGCCCGCCGATCTCGACCACCCGAACCTCGTCGGGATAGTTCTCACCGAACAACGCCATCGCGCCCATCGACTTGGCCTTGTCCAGGTCGGTGGTGAAGCTGTTCACCTCGTAATCGGCCTCGACGGCCTCGTTGGTGACTTCCTCGATCTGGGTCCGCTGGTCCTCGCTCAACGCGCCCTGCCAGTTGAAGTCGAACCTCAGATAGCCGGGCCGGTTCAATGAGCCAGCCTGAACGGCATTGGGGCCAAGCACTTGTCGCAACGCGGCGTGCACCATGTGAGTGCCGGAATGACCCTGCGTCGCGCCGTGGCGCCACCGCGGATCGACGGCGGCGACGACGGTGTCACCCTCGACGAATTCGCCGGACTCGACGTTGACCCGGTGCGCCCACAGCGTTTTGGCGATCTTCTGCACATCGCTGACGGCGGCCTTGGCTGCGCCGGTTGCGCCAGTCCCCATGATGCTGCCTTCGTCGGCGATCTGACCACCCGACTCGGCGTAGAACGGCGTGCGGTCCAGGATCAGTTCGACCCGATCGGCGCCATGCCCGTCGTGCGTCACTACCGGAACCCGCTTGCCGTCCACAAAGATGCCGAGAATCTTTGCCTCGGTGCTCAATTCGTCGAACCCGGTGAACTCCGTAGGGCCCGCGTCGACAAGATCGCGGTATTCCGAGAGATCGGCGTGCGCTTGTTTGCGTGCGGCCGCGTCCGCCTTGGCGCGCTGACGCTGCTCGGCCATCAGGCCGCGGAAGCCTTCCTCGTCGACACTCAGACCGGACTCTGCGGCCATCTCGAGCGTCAATTCCAGTGGGAAGCCATAGGTGTCGTGCAATGTGAAGGCGTCGGTGCCCGACACGACAGTGGCGCCGGAGGCCTTTGTCGCCTTCGCGGCGTCGTCAAACAGCCGTGAGCCCGAAGCCAGCGTGCGGTTGAACGCGGTCTCCTCGGCGACCCCTATGCGGCGGATCCGATCGAAGTCGGTGACGAGTTCGGGGTACGACGGACCCATCGCATCGCGCACCGTCGTCATCAGGTCGCCGACGATCGGATCGTCGATCCCGAGCAGCTTGGCGGAGCGGATCACGCGGCGCAGCAGCCGCCGCAGAACGTAGCCGCGGCCGTCGTTGCCCGGGCTCACCCCGTCGCCGATGAGGATCGCGGCGGTGCGGCTGTGGTCGGCGATGATCCGGTAGCGGACGTCGTCCTCGTGGTTGCCTGCGCCGTATCCCCTGGGGGAGACAGTGACGACAGTGTCGATCACCGGACGCAACAAGTCGGTCTCGTAGACGTTGTCGACACCTTGGAGCAAGCACGCCACCCGCTCGACACCCATACCGGTGTCGATGTTCTTGCGCGGCAGCGGCCCGAGGATCTCGAAGTCCTCCTTCGACGTGCCCTCACCCCGCTCGTTCTGCATGAACACGAGGTTCCAGATCTCGATGTAGCGGTCCTCGTTGGCGACCGGGCCGCCGTCGACGCCGTACTCGGGGCCGCGGTCGACGTAGATCTCCGACGACGGGCCGCACGGGCCAGGAATGCCCATCGACCAGTAGTTGTCGGCCATGCCGCGGCGCTGGATCCGCTCGGCAGGCAGCCCAGCGATCTCCTGCCACAGCTCGACGGCTTCGTCGTCATCCAAATAGACTGTCGCCCAAATTGTTTCGGGGTCGAACCCGTAGCCGCCCTCGGAGACGGGATTGGTGAGCAGCGTCCACGCCAGCTCGATGGCGCGACGCTTGAAGTAGTCGCCGAACGAGAAGTTCCCGGCCATCTGGAAGAAGGTGTTGTGTCGGGTGGTGATGCCGACTTCGTCGATGTCGGGTGTGCGGATGCACTTCTGGATGCTGGTGGCTGTCGCATACGGCGGGGTGCGCTGGCCCAGGAAATAGGGCACGAACTGCACCATGCCCGCGTTGACGAACAGAAGGTTGGGGTCGTCGAGGATCACCGAGGCGCTGGGCACCTCGGTGTGGCCCGCGTTCACGAAATGATCGAGGAAACGCTTCCTGATCTCGTGTGTCTGCACGTCCCTACTGTCCTCATCGTTCTGGGTGGCTTCGCCAATTACCTGCGACTATTCGACCGCACTACAGTACCGGTCGCCGTAGCCACACTAATCAACCGTTGACGAAGCTCAGCCGGACGGTGCGCCTCGGGTTGTCCGCGTTCAGGTCGACCAGCACGATGCTTTGCCACGTACCCAGAAGGGGCTTGCCTGCCTGCACCGGAACGGTCACCGAGGGCGCCACGAGGGCGGGCAGCACGTGGTCGGCGCCGTGGCCTGGCGAACCGTGCGCGTGGCGGTAGCGGTCGTCGCGCGGCAGTAGCCGCTGCAGCGTGTCGACCAGGTCGACATCGGAGCCGGCGCCGGTTTCGATGATCGCGACACCCGCTGTGGCGTGCGGCACAAAGACATTGCACAGCCCGTCTCGGTGGCCGCAGCAAAACGACCGCACCGCGTCGGTCAAGTCGACGATGCGGCGCTGAGCCGTGTCGATGTCGAGCACGTCGGAGTCCACGCTTTTCAGCCTACGAGGCCATTGCCACAGCGAATCCGGCGGAGGAAGGTTGTAGATGACCGGTGGCGCCACCGGGGCGCTGCCCCGACACAGAGGGGGTGGGGGATCGTGCACGCACGCTCTACCACTGTCCAGGCGCAACTGTCTTCGATCGACGCCGGACTTGCGCATATTCGCGATGAGGTCATGCCTGCGGTTCAGGCTATTGAAGGGTGTATCGGCTTATCGGTCCTGGTTGACCGGGAGTCCGGCCGCTGCATCATTACTGCCGCATACGAGTCGGAGGATGCGATGCGCGCATCTGCGGACAAGGCGATGCAGCTTCGCAACCGGGCGGCTGAGAACCTCGGCGGCAATGTCGAGAAGATCGAAGAATGGGAGATCGCCGTACTACACCGTGACCACAGTTCGGCTGACGGCGCCTGCGCGCGGGTGACCTGGGTCAAGGGCGATGCGGCCACGACGGACCCGAAGATCGACTACTACAAGACGTCCGTCTTGCCCGAGCTGGAGAACCTCGACGGTTTTTGCAGCGCCAGCCTGTTGATCGACCGCGCGACCGGGCGGAGCGTCTCGACGGTGACGTTCGATAGTCGCGAGGCGATGGAGCGAAACAGGGACCAGGCGTCGGCCCTCAAGACCGCAAAGATGCGGGAAGCGGGCGTAGAGCAACTCGACGAATGCGAGTTCGAGCTGGCGCTCGCCCACCTGCGGGTGCCCGAGCTGGTCTGACCTCACGATCGACGACCGCTGGTCCCGCTGCGGCGGGATCAGCGGTCAATTCCTTGCGTCGGCAACCGTTTACGTGCTGACACGCGTCTGAACCGTTGAAACGCCTGTTCGCCGGGAGGAAGCTGATGAGTGGTCGGCGACGCCACCGGGGCGCCGCCCCAAATACAAGGGGGGTGGACCGTGTACGCACGCTCTACCACAATCCAGGCGCAACCTTCGTCGATCGACGACGGAATCGCCTACGTCCGCGACGAGGTGATGCCCAGGCTAGCGGCGTTGGACGGATTCGTCGGGCTGTCGCTGTTAGTCGACCGCGAGTCCGGCCGGTGCATCGCCACCAGCGCGTGGGAGACGGAAGAGACGGTACGTTCGAGCGGCGTGCTGATAGCACCGCTTCGTAACCGGGCGGCCGAGATCTTCGGTGGCACCGCGGCGGCCGAGGCCTGGGAAATCGGGGTCCTCCACCGCGACCACAGCTCGGGCGACGGCGCCTGCGTTCGCGCGACGTGGATCAAGGTGCCGCCAGATCAAGTTGAGCGAGCCATCGACTTCTACAAGACCTCGGTCCTGTCGTCCCTGGAGGATCTCGAAGGATTTTGCAGCGCCAGCTTCTTGATGAACCGCGCCTCCGGACGCGCAGTGTCATCGACGACGTTCGACAGCCTCGATGCGATGGATCGCAACAGGGAACGGGCAACTGAACTGCGGAACACGAGGACCCGCGAACTCGGCGCCGACATCGTCGACATCGGCGAGTTCGAACTCGCGCTCGCCCATCTGCGGGTGCCAGAAGTGGTGTGATCTCGCCTTGCTTTGACGCGAGCGTTTATTCGGTGCTGGACGAGGGTATTGCTCCTCCACCGCTAAAGACTTTTGGAGGAGCAACGACCATTACCGGTGTCATCACCGCAATCCTGATCGGCATCGTGGCAGCGTTCATCGGCACGGCGATTGCCCGAGCGATCGGAATCCCCACGGTCACCAACGGCATCGACAGGCTCGAGCTGCTGGTCCAGGTGATCGTCGCTGCACTCGGCGTCGCGTTGGTGTCGGCGTTGATGGGTCGCAGGCGTACAGGCCTGTTGGGAAGTAGGCGGTCCGGCCTGCTGCGCTGACTACCCGTATGGCAATCCCGGCTGAAGCCCCCCCGCCCAGCCGGGATTGCCTCGTTAATCACAGCGTTTTCAGGAGGGTGTCCAGCTTTTCGTAGCCTTCGGTCATCCCGCCCTCCGCACCGGATGACAGCAGGCCGTCACGGGCCTCGATGGTCGGGCAGATCGACCGGCCACGCAGTCGGCTGCGGCCGTCGCCGAGATCCTCGAACCACAGGAAGTCGATGTTCACCATGTCGGGCGCACCCTCGAATTCGAAGGTCTGGATGAGGAATTCGTTGTCACGCACCTTGTGGAACACCCCGTTGAATCCGAATTCGCCACGATCGGCCCTGTGCACGTAGCGATAGCCGCCGCCTGTCTTGAAGTCCCAGTGCTCGATCGTCATCTCCAGGTCGCGCGGTCCGAGCCATTGTTTGACCAGCTCCGGCTCGGCGTGAGCCCGGAACAGGGCCTCAACCGGTGCGTCGAAGTCACGCGTGAACTCCATGGCCAGGGTGTCGACGGGGGCGTTGAGGTTGAGCGCGTTTGTCATTTCTCAGTTCCTTCCTTGTGGGTCATCTCTGTCAGTACGGCGTCTAGTTGGCGGTAGCTGCGTTCGGCATCAAGCCGGTAGCGGTCGATCCATGCGGTGAGCCGCTCCAGCGCGGCCGCGTCGAGATGGACCGGCCGTCGCTGCGCGTCGCGCGTCCTGGTGACCAGGCCAGCCTGCTCGAGTACCTGAATGTGCTTGGACACCGCCTGTTTCGTGATATCGAACGGCGCGGCCAGCTCGTTGACCGTTGCCGGTCCGCGGGACAGCCGCGCGACGATCGCGCGCCGGACCGGGTCGGCCAGCGCCATGAAGGCGCGGTCCAGAGCGGCGTCCGCATCTCCATCACCCCTCATTATTCAACTATATCATTTATCAATCGATTGATTGACTACCAACGTAGGAAACTGCGAGGCGACTGTCAAGGGGCGGATTTCGCCCAAACTCACGTTCGGGCGGAAAAGTACGAGAAGCGACGACCCAAACGTCGATCTCGGCGAAGAGTCAGCGCTTTTTGCGGATGATGGCGCGCAATTTGTCGAGCCGGGTGGCGATCTCACGCTCGGCGCCGTGGGTGGTCGGGCGGTAGTAGTCGACGCCCACCAAGTCGTCGGGCGGATACTGTTGCGACACAACGCCATCAGGGTCGTCATGGCTGTACTTGTAGCCGATCGCGTTGCCGAGCTTGGCCGCTCCCGAGTAATGCCCGTCGCGCAGATGGGCGGGCACTAGGCCGGCCTTGCCTTCTCGAATGTCGCTCATCGCGGCGCCCAGCGCGGTAGTCACGGCGTTCGACTTGGGTGAAGTAGCCAAATGGACCGTGGCGTGGGCCAACGTGAGTTGCGCTTCCGGCATGCCGATCAGCTGCACGGTCTGCGCTGCTGCAACGGCGGTCTGTAACGCGGTCGGATCCGCCATCCCGATGTCCTCACTGGCCAGAATCATCAGCCGGCGAGCCACGAACCGCGGGTCCTCCCCCGCGACCAACATCCGTGCGAGGTAGTGCAACGCGGCGTCAACGTCGGAGCCGCGGACTGACTTGATGAACGCGCTGACGACGTCGTAGTGCTGATCGCCATCGCGGTCATAGCGCACAGCGGCCTTGTCCAGCGACTGCTCGATGGTCTCAACGGTTATAAGGTCGCCCGCCGCTCCAGCTGTTTCAGAGGCCACCTCCAGCGCCGTCAGCGCTCGGCGCGCATCGCCAGCCGACAGTTGCACCAGCAGATCGATGGCGTCGTCGGTGACCTCGACCTGGCCGCCGAGCCCTCGCGGGTCGTCGATGGCGCGGCGCACCACGGCCTGGACGGCATCGCTGTCGAGCGGTTGCAGTTGCAGGATCAGCGACCGCGACAGCAGCGGCGCGACGACGGAGAACGACGGGTTCTCGGTGGTCGCCGCGACCAGCAGCACGATCCGGTTCTCGACGGCCGAGAGCAGCGCGTCCTGCTGGGTCTTGGAGAACCGGTGCACCTCGTCGATGAACAACACGGTCTGCTCGCCGTGCGCCGCCGCGCGACGTGCGACATCTATGACGGCGCGCACCTCCTTGACGCCTGCCGACAGCGCCGACAGCGCCTCGAATCGGCGACCGGTGGCCTGCGAGATCAGCGACGCCAGCGTGGTCTTGCCGGTGCCAGGCGGGCCGTAGAGGATGACCGACGCCGCGCCCGAGCCCTCGACCATCCGGCGCAGCGGCGAACCAGCCTGCAGCAGGTGGTCCTGGCCGACCACCTCGTCGAGCGTGGCCGGCCGCATCTTCACCGCCAGCGGAGCCGATGCGCCGACGGGTCCGCCCGCGGTCACACTTGGTTCGCCGCGGATGTCAAACAGACCGTCGGACACGATCTCTGCTTACCACGTAGCTAGGACGACGGCGCAGTCACGAAGTCGATCAGTTCCTCGACGCGGCCGATGAGCACAGGCTCGAGGTCGTTCCAGTTCCGCACCCGGCCGCGGATCCGCTTCCACGCCCTTGCGATGTCGGCCTGCTCGGTGTGCTGCCAGCCAAGGGCTCGGCACACGCCGTGCTTCCAGTCCTCGCCGCGCGGCACGACCGGCCATGACGAGATCCCCAGCCTGCCCGGCTTGACCGCCTGCCAAATATCGATGAACGGATGCCCGACGACCAGTGTGTGCACGCCGCCGGGGCCACGGCGGACGGCTTCAGCGATGCGCGCCTCTTTCGACCCGGCCACGAGGTGGTCGACAAGGACGCCGAGCCGACGGCCAGGGCCGGGCCGGAACTCCTCGACGATGCCGACGAGATCATCGACGCCGCCGAGGTATTCGACCACCACGCCCTCGACGCGTAGGTCGTCGCCCCACACCTGCTCGACAAGTTCGGCGTCGTGGCGCCCTTCGACGTAGATCCGGCTGGCCAGCGCGACCCTGGCCTTCGCCGCGACCGCCACCGAACCGGACGCGGTGCGCGCCTGCGCCGTCGGTGCTGCGCGTCGCGGGGCAGTGAGGATCACAGGCCTGCCGTCGATCAGATAGCCGGGTCCGATCGGGAAGGGTTTCCTGCGGCCGCGCCGGTCCTCGAGCTCCATCCGGTCGTATTCGATGTGCACCACAGCACCGACATAGCCGGTCTGGGCGTCCTCGACGACCATGCCGAGTTCCACCGATTGCTCGGTCGAGCGGGGCTTTCCATGCGGGTTGTTGGCGAGGACATCGGTGCCATAGCGATCAGCCACCGCGTGATCGTAGGGTCACACCCGTGCTGCTCAACCGCGACACGGCCGAGGGAATCGCAAACGGAACCATCACACTCGTCCTGCGCCGCTGGGACGCGCCGAGAGCCAAGCCTGGCGGCACCCAGCGCACCGTCGCGGGCACCGTTCGCGTCGACGACATCGCCGAGTATCCGGGCGGCTACCGGGTGACCGTCGCACAGGCACGCGCCGCGGGCTACCCGGATGCCAAGACGGCGCAGAAGGAACTCGACCGCCGCCCGGCCAAACACACGTATCTGATCTCGGTGTCATATCTGGCGCCCGACGAGCGACCGGAACTCGCCGCCGACGACCGGCTCTCGGCCGCCGATGTCGACGCGATCACCGCCCGACTAGACCGCTGGGACGCGGCGGCCGAAACCCATTGGACGCGAGAGTATCTGGAGATGATCGGTGCCAACGAGGCGGTCCGGCACATTTGGCCGACGCCGCGCCACGGACCGTTCCGCTACAGCTCGTCGCGCGCACCGCGGCGGGCGTCGACGACGCTGCGGCCGAGGTCTGGGCGCAGATGCGCCAGGAGATGCTGACCGCGATGACATATTTCACCGCCGACCTACAGGCCACTGGCCAACTGCGCACCGGTGCGTCGGCCGACGATGTACGAGATGTCTTGTGGGCCTACCACTCTCCCGAGATCTATGAACTGCTGGTGCTCGAACGCGGCTGGTCGGCAGAGCAATACGGTCGGTTCGTCGGCGAGGCGATGATCGGCGCCGTGCTCGACCCGGAGTAGCGTCCAGCGACTGTGCAGCTTGCTCTGACCCCCGACGGCCGCTGGGATTTCGCCACGGTCGATTTGGTTTCGGCGGCAAGTGCTGCCGGCTTCGCCGCGGTCGGTGTCAATGCCGACCGGGTCGATGATGCCGCCGTCGAGGCCTACGCCGCAGCCGGGGTTCGCTGCCACGAGCTGCTCGCTCTTGTGGTCAGCGATGACGAATCAGCCACGATGGCAAGCGCCGAGCTCCTGGCTGACCGTGCGCAGACGATCGGTGCGCAGTGGGTGCTGACAGTCTTCACTGCAAAGGTGCCGCCGCAGCGTATTCAGCGCTGCACCAAGCTGTTTGACGATATCGGCGCAGGCATGGCGGTGGAATACAGCCCGCTGGGCGCGATTCCGTCGATCCGCGACGGCATAGAGGCAGTGCGGGCCGCGAGCCGCGGCGGGCGCGCAGGCCTGATGATCGACTCATGGCACTTCTGCTTCAGCGACGACACATGGGAAGACCTGGCAGCGGTACCCGTCGACGACATCGCCTATCTGCAATTCGCCGATGCGCTGGAGCCTGAGTATCGAGATCGGATGATCCGCGAAAGCCTGCACCGCCGCGCGCTGCCTGGCGAGGGTGTTCTCGAACTCGACCGCTTCGCGACAACGCTGCGCGAAACGGGCTACGACGGAATCGTCAGCGTCGAGGTGCTCAGCGCGGAACTTCGCGAGCTGCCCGTCGACGTGCTCGTCGGCCGGCTTTACGCGACCTCAGCGCCGTATTGGATCTGACGGTCGCTCGCGGTAGTTACGCGGGGCCGCTGACCTCGGCGAGTTTGCCTGGATTCGATGTGATCTCGTCGATGATGGTGTGGATGAACCGCATCTTGTCCAGCACCGCAGGCGGTAGCACGAACGGATAGAGGTCCTCTTTACCCATCGACCGGTTGATCATATTCAGCGCCCATGAAACAGGCAGCCACATGTCAATCAGAGAGTCAAATCCGCTTGGGCCCAATGCTTTTCGCTCGAACGTCGCAGCGGCCGGGGCAAAGCCGAACGCCGCCGCCGTGTCCAGCGTGTCTCGGACATGCAGGTAGTGCGCGAATGTTTCTGCCCAGTCCTCGGCGGGATGCATGCTGGCGTACGAGGAGACGTAGCTGTCCTCCCAGTCCGGCGGTGGGCCCTGGTTGTAGTGGCGGTCAAGCGCCGCCTGGTAGTCGGCGTCGGGATCGCCGAACAATTCGCGGAATCGCTTCGTGTAATCCTGCGACGTGCCAACCAGGCGGTAGTAGTAGTAATGGCCGATCTCGTGGCGGAAATGCCCGAGCAGGGTGCGGTAGGGCTCGTCCATCGCGACCCGCAGCTGTTCGCGGTGTACGTCGTCGCCCTCGGCGAGATCCAACGTGATCACCCCATTGCGATGTCCCGTGTACACCTTCTGGTGCTCACTGGAGAGCAGGTCGAATGCCAGACCGTACTGCTGGTCCTCGTCGCGACCCACGATCGGCAGTTTCAGCTCATGGAGCTCGACGATCAATCGCCGTTTGGCCTTCTCCGCATCGGCGTACGCCGCCAACGCCTTGGTATCGGAGTCACTGGGCCTCGTCCGGGTCAGCGCGCACGATTTGCACAACCGCCGGGTCGGTGCCACCTCCACCAGCCAATTGCACTCAGCCAGATGAAGATTCGCGCAGAGCTGGTACTTGCCAGCATCGACCGCGCCGCCGTGCTCTGCGTCCTGGCCGGTCTCGATGACCAGCAGCGCCATGTCGGAAAGGGAGAGGCCTACCCCACGACCGCACGACAGGCACACCGAGTTCTCAAAGGCCAGGTGCTGTCCGCAATTCGGACATATGAAGTCACGCATGCAGCACTCCCCCGTCGTACGGTGCCACGTCGACGGCGACGTCGATCACACTGCTCTCAGAATCGGTGTAGATGATGCCGCGCAGCGGCGGAACATCGGCATAGTCGCGACCGAACCCGACTGTGATGTAGCGCTCGTCGACCATCTGATCGTTCGTTGGATCCAAACCCAGCCAATGGTTTTGCGGCGTCCACACCGACGCCCATGCGTGCGTCGCGTCGATGCCGATCATGCGTTCCTTTCCCGGCGGCGGGTCGGTCGCCAGGTATCCCGACACGTAGCTCGCGGCCAGCCCGTTGGCGCGTAGGCAGGCGATGGCCAACCTTGCGAAGTCCTGGCATACCCCTTCCCGCGCCGCCAAAACCTCGCTGACCTGAGTGGACACCGTGGTCGATCCGGACCGATAGGTGAAGTCCGAGTAAATCCGCGACGTCAGGTCGCGGAGCACGTCGATCAGCGGCCGACCGGGCTCGAAACTCGGTGCGGCATAAGCACATAGCTCGTCGGTGATCTCCGGCGGCTCCAGGTCGAGGGTGAACTCGGTGGCAAGCGCGCCGTCGAGGCCGACAGGTCGCGCGATCTCCCACGGCGCCCGCGCCGACCCACCGCCGTACAGGTCGGGCGGTGGTGCATCCACTTCAACGACCGACTTGCTGGTGATGCTCAGGATGTCGTGATGCTCGGTGACGTGGAAATACGCGCTGATGTTGCCGTAGACGTCGCGGCTGGTGGAGCTGTCGGCCGCCTCTGGCTCGATGATCAGCTCGTGTGACAGGCAGCGCTGCCGCGCAGAGTCACGCGGGGTGAGGAAGCCGCGGCCGTATGAGCTGGTGACGACGTCCGAGTAGCGGTACACCGTGCGGTGCGCGATCCGGTAGCACCGGCTCGATCCCGAGGCCGTCGGCCCGTCGGGGAAAGCTGTCACGGCACGAGCCGGCGTTCGTCCGGGCCCCACAGCGGCTGCATGACACCGCGCAGCGAGAGATGGGTCGTGGTGATGAGACCGGAAAGTTCGCGCAGGTCGCGATGCATTCCATCCAGCAGCTTGGTAAGTACCGCCCGCGTGCCTTCGGGGGTGACGTCCTCAAGGTCGGCCGGATCGAGCCTTCGCAACCGCGTGGCGATCTCCTCGACCAGGCGTTCGGGCCGCGACGAACCCGACGACCCCGGCAGCGCCTTGAGGTCTGTCCGGAGCCGCTCGAGTTGGTACACCAACGACCGCGGGTTCTCGGCGTCGAACAACACCAACTCGGCCACGGCAGCAACACTAACCGTGCCCGGGTTGCGGCGCCGATAGATGACGGACGACTCGCAAGCCATCAGCGCGGACTCGGTGATGGTTTGCTCTGCCCCGGCGCTTCTGACGGTCGTCATCGTGGCACGCAGCAGTGCAGTCAGCCCGAGACCGCGCTCAATCCGTTTGCCAATGTCCATCATCGTCCAGCCGACGTCCTGCACCATCGACTCGGCGGCCACGCCGGACAGCGCGAGCATGCCTGCCAGCGTCAGATTGTTCGTCGAAGCCAGGAACGCGTCACCCTCGGCTTGCGATTCTGGCGGATCCGAAGCTCGATGCAGCACAGCGCGCTCGACCGCTGCCAGCACCATCCACGTGTCGTTCGACATCTGGTCGCGCACCGCGCGCGCGGCCAGGCTCAGGCGCTCGACCGACTGCGCCAGCGAGCCTGGACGATGCCGGTCGGCGGTCAGCGACCACAGCGTGGTCTGAGCGGTCGCGACCATCTCTGCGTAGTCGCCGCCTGCACCGGTATTGGTCCCGGTGATTTGACCGAGCGCCGTCAGCAGCACCGGCACGCACTCACTGCCCTCCATCTCGCGGCGGTAGCGGTATTCGTGGTAGCGCTCGCGGGTGACGGTGAGCAGCCGGGCCATGTTCTCGGCCCGTTCGGAATAGCGGCCCATCCAGAACAGATCGGACAGCACACGAGGCGAGCTGATCGCCCTTGTCGGGCTTGACGTCATCGCGGGTAGTTCGACCGCACTCGGAATACGCTCGGCCGTGACACGTGTCGGCGTGCGCACCCAGATGTCCTTGGCTGCAACGGTATTCAATCGGTAGGCGGCGTTGCCCGGCGCCAGCAGGTAACCCAGCCCGCCGATCATCGGCGCGTAGCCACCGCGCTGCGACACCGTGAACAACCGCATCCCGACGCTGGCGGACGACATCCCACCCGGGTAGTAGTCGGTTGGCGCCGACGAGAACCGCGGCAACTCCTGGCCCACCCACTGCCAGGGCGTTGCCTCGATTCGCGCGCCGAGTTCCTTGCGCTGCGCCGACGACAACCCGGGCCCAACGATCGGCTCGCCGCCCGTCACAGGCCTGATCAGCAGTGACGACAAATTCGTCAGCAGGTGCGAGCGTTCCGTGTTGATGCCGCCCCAGTACACCGGCGCCGTCTGCAGCAGCGGTGTCTCACCCAGCAGCCGTTCGGCCAGCTCGGGCAGAAAGCGAAGCAGCCCAGGGCTTTCCAGGATGCCGCTGCCCAACGTGTTGACGACCGTCACCGCACCGCGGCGCAACACCTCCACCAAGCCGACCACGCCGAGCCGAGAATCGGCACGAAGATCCAACGGGTCGACATACTCGGAGTCGACCCGGCGAAGCACCACGTCGACCCGCTTGAGCGTGCCCATCGATCGCATCCACAGCTTGCCGTCGCGCACCACCAGATCTGCGCTTTCCACCAGCGGAAAACCCAGCACGCTGGCCAAATAGGCCTGGTCAAATGCCGTCTCGGAGTGGATGCCTGGGCTGAGGACGACCACTACCGGCTCCTCGGCCGACTCGGGGGCGGCGTCGATCAGCGCAAGCCGCAGCGCCTGCGCCCACGGCGAGGCAGGCCGCGGCCCGATCCGCTCGTACAGGTCGGGGATGGCGTGCGCGACCACTCGCCGGTCGGCAAGTGCGTAGCCCGCGCCCGACGGCGCCTGGGTCCAGTCGGCGTTCACCCGGAAGCCGCCGTCGGCGGCGCGGCTGATGTCGCAGCCGTGCAGGAACAACTGGTGCCTGCCAGGCAGAACGATGCCGCGGGCGGCCCGGACGTAACCCGGATGCGCGAACAGCAGCTGGGGCGGCAGCACCCCGCTGGTCACCGCATGGCGCGGCCCGTACAAATCGGCCAACACGGCGTCGAGCAGTCGGGAACGTTGCACCAGACCGGATTCCAGCGTGTCCCAATCAGACGCGGAGAGCACAAGCGGCAAAGCGTCGAGGTGCCACGGCCCGGGTTCCAAGGTGCCGTTGCCGTTGGTGATCGCATCGCCGTGCCGGTCGACCTCGATGTAGGTGATGCCGTCGTTGTCGACAAGGCTGCGAACGATCGACCGCAGCTGCGCCAGTCCACCGCTGCCCCGCTCACCTACGCATTCGGCGAGCTCCTGCCATGCCGGACGCACATTGCCTGCCGCGTCGACGAATTCGTCGTACCCGGTGCTCGCGCCGGGGCGGACATCGAACAGCGCCTGCTGCGACCTGGCGGTGCGATACCGGGTCAGCACGTTGTCGATGTCGGGGGGATTCGCTGCGGGTAGGGCCATCACTGCAAAACGGTACGCACTCGCCGAAGATCCAAGATGCCCGGCGCGCCTACATCGGTGGATTGGCGTGCCTGCTTCTCGCGGATGTCCGACATGTCCACCTTGCCTGGGGTGAATCCCGTCGCCTCGAAGCGGCGGCCCCGCCGGGACTCGGCCTCCACCGCGTTGACCGGCGGGTTGTCGTAGGCGCGGCCGCCAGGGTGCGAAACGTGGTAGGTGCAGCCGCCGCGCGACATACCGGTCACGCTGTCGACGAGCTCGAAGCGCAGCGGCCCGTCGACGGTGATGGTCGGGTGCAGCGCGCTGGGCGGTTGCCAGGCCCGATACCGCACGCCTGCCACTTGGACGTCGGGGTTGTCGGTGGCCAGCAGCGGGACCGGGTAGCCGTTGGCGGTGACGACGTAGCGGTGCCGGTCCGCGCCGATCAGCCGGACCTGGATGCGTTCCACCGACGAGTCCACGTAGCGGGCGGTGCCGCCTGCGGTGGCTTCCTCCCCGAGGGTGTTCCATGGCTCGATCGCGCCGCGCAGCTCGATCTCCACCCCGTCGAAGACCGCGGTACCGATGCGCGGGAACCGGAACTCGGTGAATGGGTCCAGCCAGCTGGTGTCGAAGTTGATGCCGTTGGCACGAAGATCAGCCGCGACGTTGGCGATGTCCTGAATCAGGAAGTGCGGCAACAGGTATCGGCCATGCAGGTTGGCGCCGTGGCGGATCAGCGGAGCGCGCAGCGGCTCATCCCAGAACCAGGCCACAAGTGCGCGCACGAGAAGCGACTGAACCATCGCCATCTGGTAGTGCGGTGGCATCTCGAAGCCGCGCAGCTCGAGGAGGCCCAGCCGGCCGCGGGCGCTGTCCGGGCTGTAGAGCTTGTCAATGCAGAACTCGGCGCGATGCGTGTTGCCGGTGATGTCGGTGAGCAGGTGGCGCAGCGCGCGGTCGGTGACCCACGGCTTGGCGGTGCCTTGACCGCCCGAAAGTCGAGCGATTTCGGCGAACGCGATCTCGAGCTCGTACAGCGCCTCGGCGCGGCCCTCGTCGACGCGTGGCGCCTGCGAGGTGGTGCCGACGAACCGTCCGGCGAACAGATACGACAGCGACGGGTGGCGCTGCCAATATGTCAGCAGGGACACCAACAAGTCAGGGCGCCGTAGCAGCGGCGAATCGGCAGGCGTGATGCCGCCCAGCGTGATGTGGTTTCCGCCACCGGTACCGCCGTGGGTGCCGTCGAAGTCAAAAGCCTCGGTGCTCAGGCGCGTGAGCCGGGCCTGCTCGTATAGGGTTTCCAACTGGGCCTTCTGCGCGGCGAAGCTCGGCGTCGGCGCGACGTTGACCTCGATGACACCCGGGTCGGGGGTGACGCTCATCGACTGCAGCCGCGCATCGGGCGGTGCCCCGTAGCCTTCGACGACGACCTGGCAGTCGACCTTCGAGGCGGCGTCCTCGATTCGCGTGATCAGGTCGACGAAGTCCTCCAGCGCCTCGGTGGGAGGCACGAAGATGTAGAGCAAGCCATCGCGCACCTCGGCGACCATCGCCGTCACGGGGACGTTGTCGGCGTCCTCGACCGGTGCGTCGGCGGGTTCGGGCGCCACCGGGAGCCTGCCACGACTTGCCAGCGGGTCGGCCTGGAACGCGGGCTCGGGCGGACGCCAGCTGATGGAGTTCAGCGGCAACCGCAGCCCGGCGGGCGAGTCACCCTCGAGCAACACGATGCGGCCGCGCCGCAGCTGCCAGTCGGCGCTGGCCCAGCCCGAATCGTCGTCGCGGCGATGCACCGGTAGCACGTAGGCGGCCGGCTCGGTGACAAGCTCCTCGAGCCGGGCCAGCAGTGCCGTTCGCCGGTCTGCGGCATCGTCGGCCAGATCGTCCTCCTGCCCGACGGGTTCACCCGTCGGCTGCCGCACAGCACCGGCAAGCCTGCTCAGTGCGTCTTCGTATGCCGGCCGCACCTGCGAGGCGGGCAAGCCGAGGCCGTCGGCGATCGCGCCGAGCACATGAAGCCCGGCATCGGGTGCCGCCTCCTCGGCTCCGGAAGCCCACGGATCAGCGAGCAGTTCGGCATTTCTCCACAGCGGCTCGCCGTCGGCGCGCCAATACAGCCCAATCTGCCAGCGCGGCAAGGGTTCTCCCGGATACCACTTGCCCTGGCTGCGTTGGACAAGTCCCTGCGGTGCCCACAGCGCTTTCAGCCGGGCCGCCAGCGCCGAAGCGCGCTGTCGCTTGTGCGGTCCATCGGCGTCGGTGGTCCACTCGGGGTCGACCTGGTTGTCGATCGATACGAACGTCGGCTCGCCGCCAACGGTGAGGCGCACATCGCCTGCGGCCAGGCGTTCGTCGACACGGCCACCCAGCGCGCAGATCGCGCCCCACGCCGCTTGCGTGTACGGCAGCGTCACTCGCGGATCCTCGTGCACACGGGTGACGATGTTGGAGAAGTCGAGCGTGGTCTCGCACGGCTCAGTGGCGCCGGTGATGGGCGCTGCCGACTCGGGGTGGGGCGTCGCGGACAGTGGGATGTGGCCCTCGCCCGCGAAAAGTCCCGACGTCGGGTCCAGCCCGATCCAGCCCGCGCCAGGGACGTACACCTCGGCCCAGGCGTGCAGGTCGGTGAAGTCGGCGGCGGGCCCGGACGGCCCGTCGAGCGCCTCGACGTCGGAGGTCAGCTGCACCAGGTAGCCGGACACGAACCGGGCCGCGTAGCCCAGCTGGCGCAGGATCGACACCAGAAGCCACGCCGAGTCGCGACACGACCCGATGCCGGTGCGCAGCGTGTGATCCGGCGTCTGCACACCGGGTTCCATCCGCACGCTGTAGCCGACGTCGGCGTTGACCGCCCGGTTGAGCGCGACGAGGAAGTCGATGGTGCGGGTGCCAGGCGCGACGGAGAAGTCCTTCACCCACGCCGCAGTCAGGTCGCCGGGCCCCGAGCCCTCGTCACCCTCGTCGACCGGGCGCAGATACGGCTTGAGGTCTTCGGCGAGCGCTTTGGGGTATCCGAACGGGATGTGTTCGGCCCAGTCCTCGATGAAGAAGTCGAACGGGTTGATGACCTTCATGTCGGCGATCAGCCCGACGGTGATGGTCAGGCTGCGGGCACGGTTCGGGAACACCAGGCGGGCCAGGAAGTTTCCGAATGCGTCCTGCTGCCAGTTGACGAAGTGATCGGCGGGCTCGACCTGCAGCGAGTATGCCTCGATCGGGGTGCGCGAATGCGGCGCCGGGCGCAGCCGAACGACATGGGGATGCACTTCCACCAGCCGATCGAACGTGTAGCTGGTGCGATGCTCCAGCGCCACCTTGATGCCCATCACCTGATCCCATCACAACGTGTGGATGCACGCTCGCCGGTGGGCTGCGCGGGCGGCTGAACCGATGTCACACGGGAGGCCGATGACTCCAGACCTGGCCGTTCCACCATCGCTGGCCGCCAGTGCCATCCGGGTTCGGGTACCACCCGGGTGGAGCCACGCTCGGCACAGTGGCGGGTTTGGAGGTCCAATCCGATACATATTGGTCAGTCCAAGCCTGACCATTCCAATATCTGTGCCGATACCTGCCGTCCCACCAGGGATACCAACCGGGTGTGCGCTGTCGGAGAGGCAACCTGGGGATGACCAACATCGCGAGGGGGCCGATGAGCAGTCCAGTCAGAATGGATAGGCCGACGCTGCGCTTTTGCAGCACAACGGCACTGAACGCGGCAACCATGCCGATAAATAGCCAAATCCCGATGACTATCAGGGTTGCCGTCATGCTCTAGGTCCCCGGGCCGGCTGTGCCTCGCGTGGACTCGAGTAGCGCCGCCGAAATCTTTGACAAGGGGCCAGCGGCCATCAGCCCGAGAGGCCCTGCTTGAGGGCTGCGTCCTGTTTCTGCCCGAGTTCGACGGCGGCATCGGGCGGGATCGGATCGTCTGGGGCGCTATGGAATTCCAAGATGACATCTGCCCTGCCCTCGGTGAACAGCAGCGTTGTAACCGCCTGGGATCCATCGGGAGTGGTACCGGGGTAGAGCATTCCGTCCGCGCCAGTCGCGGCCGGCTGCGGTGTGCCGGTCACCTTCATGTTGGCGTCGATGTTCGTCTTGAAGTTCGTGAGCGCCGCTGCGGCCTCTGCCGGGTCGGGCTGAACGAGGATGGTGTCGCCGATTTGCCGGCTGCCGGACGCGTTGGTGAATCGTCCCTCTATCCCGGTCTTGCCGAACGGGTTGCGGACAGGGTCAAGCGCGGTGAATGGTTCGCCGTTTGTGGGGATGTCACTGGCGCTGATCAACAACTTGGCATAGTCGGTCGGTGCGGGCGTGACCGTCCTCGACTGAAACCCTGCGCTCGCAGCGGATGATGGCGTCGGCGAGCCTATCGACACCGAGCCGTGGCAGCCGGCGAGCGTTCCCAGTGCCGTAGCTGCCGCGACGAAAACAAACAACGGGTTGGTCATGACGCCTCCCTCAGACGTCGGCATCGCAACGCGCAAGGCTGCAATCGTGTCTCCAGTATTTCACCGCCGACTTTCGGCGTAACACCTTTTGCTTCTCACAACCCTTCGCCAGCCGACGGTGTCCTTGCGGATGAAAATAATTGAGCTATCAGAGGTTTCGCCAGAGCGACGACGCCTGCGCCGGTCTCACGACGCCGCGTTTCGTTGTGGACTCGGCGCCGGTGCCGGAGGAAGTGGCAAGCGGGTCGAACTGAGGCGCGAAACCGCCGATTCGACGTCCAGCGGGGCGTACGCTGGCGCCATAGCAAATTCACGGGGGTGAGTTGAGTGAGTTCAATTGGTTTTGTCGTGCCGGTGCCTGCGGGCAAGGAACAAGCGGACCGCGACTGGATGAGCACACTGGACGGTGAGCGGCGCGAGGAATATCAATCCGAGTGGAAGAAGGCCGGCTTCAAACACCACACCGTCTGGCAACAGGAAACGCCCAACGGCACGGTGGATATCGTTTACCTGGAGGCCGACGACATACCCACGGCCATGCAGGCCATCACGTCGTCGGATTCGCCTTTCCACGCGTGGTTCCGCGAACGGGTGCTCGATGTGCACGATCTCGATCTGTCCAAGGCGAACCCACCGCAGCCGACGTTGTTGCACGACGCCAGCTTCTAGTGTTGCGTCGTGGCCACGTGGGCCGACCTCGCGCGAGTTGTCGGCGGACTTCCCGGGAGCGATGAGACATCGCCGCGCAACTGGCGGGTGGGCAAGAAGCTGATCGCCTGGGAACGGCCGCTGCGCAAGGCGGATTACGCCGCGCTCGGCGCCGACGCACCCGACGGGGACATCCTCGGTGCCCGGGTCGCGGATGAGGGCGTGAAGTTCGCGCTCATCGCCGAGGATCCCGGGGTCTACTTCACCACCCCGCATTTCGACGGCTACCCCGCTGTGCTGGTGCGCCTTGCGGAGATCGGCGTGCCCGAGCTCGAAGAGCTAGTCACCGACGCCTGGTTGGCGCAGGCCCCGAGAACGCTGGCTAGGGAGTTTCTGGAGACCCGTTGACTGCGGTCGACTGAACCGCCACCGTGTGGGCATGGACGGCCCTTGTCAGCTCGAGGATCTGGTTGGACAGCTCGATCAGTTGCTTGTTCTGCTGGTCTTCCTCCTGGACCATCTTCCACTGGAGGTCCGCGGCGGCCTGCCGTTTGAAGTCGGCCCGGTTCTGGCTGATCATCACGAAGGTCGACAGGAAGATCGCCTCGAGCGACACGATCATCGTCAACAGCCCGTACGGATAGCCCTCGATCCCGGCGATGATCCACACCGCGAACCAAATGATGTGGAAGTAGACGAACGCCATCGAACCGGCGAAGCGGGTGATGACATCGGCGATCCGATTCTGGATGCTCGCCGCCCGCGCTTCTGCGTGCTTGGCGAGCGCCGGGTTCACTGGCATGGGCAGCTTCGGTGGTACGAATCCCCGGTGCGCATGGTGCTCTGTGGTGTTTGCCATGGCTCACCGTAGCGTCGCCGTGATAGCTGTCCTGTTGCCTGTCGCTGTGAATTCCCTTGGGGTTAGCTGTTTTTCTTGGCGAGCCGGATGGCGAGCTCATCGGCGGGGACATCGTGCCCGTCGGCGCAGCGGATGGTGACGGTCGCGTCGGCGCCGCAGTCCCTGTGGGTCAGCCGCAGCGGCGCCGGGCGCGGCAGATGGCGCTGGCCCCACTCGAACATCGCCCAGATCACCGGCATGAAGTCCAGGCCTGCGCCGGTGAGCACGTACTCGTCGCGGCTTCGCTGGCCCGGCTCTCGGTAGGGCCGCCGTTCGAGTAGGCCGGCCTCGACGAGGTCGGACAGCCGCGCGGCCGCCGCGGCCTTCGTCACACCGATGCGCCGCCAGAAGTCGTCGAACCGGGTTGTGCCGTAATAGGCCTCGCGCATGACCAGCATCGCCGATTTGGTGCCGAGCAAGGCCATCGTCTTCTCGATCGGGCACTCGCCCACCGCCGACCACGCATCGCGATCGGCGAGTGTGCCCTGCAGCACAGTCACGGAATTCCTCCTCCATCTGAGTTGTTCTCACTATACCCAGATGGTATAGCTGGGTATACAGAGCATCACTCAGCGTCGAGTCACAGGAGGCAGGAATGGCCGGATACGGAGGCCGCGACGCGGTAATCGTCGAAGCGGTACGCACCCCGATCGGAAAGGGCAAGGCCAGCGGCGCGCTGTACGACGTGCTACCCGTCGACCTGCTCGCGCACAGTCTCAAGGAGCTGGTCGCCCGCGCCGGTATCGACCCCGTCCAGATCGACGACGTCATCGCAGGCGCGGTCACCCAGGTCGGCGACCAGGCCGTCAACATCGCGCGCAATGCCCTTTTGGCCGCGGGATTCCCCGAGACCGTGCCAGGCACCACCGTCGACCGTCAGTGCGGAAGCAGCCAGCAGGCGATCTCGTTCGCCGCGCAGGGTGTCATCGCAGGCGCCTACGACATTGTCGTCGCGGCTGGCGTGGAGTCGATGTCGCGGACGCCGATGGGCTCAAGCGTGCTCCCGGGCAGCGATCCGTTCGGCGCGATGGCGCAGCGCTATCCAGAAGGCCTTGTGCCGCAGGGGATCAGCGCCGAACTGATCGCCGCCAAATGGGGCTTCTCGCGACAGCAGCTCGACGAGTTCTCCGCGGAAAGTCACGAAAAGGCCGCAGCGGCAACCAAAGAGGGCCGGTTCGACAATGAGCTCATCCCGATCAACGGGCTGACCACTGACGAGATCATCCGGCCCGGCACGACGGTCCAGACGCTTGCCGGGCTGAAACCGGCGTTCTACAGCCCGGCATACGAGACCCGCTTCCCGCAGATCCAGTGGGAGATCACGCCGGGCAACTCATCGCCGCTGTCGGACGGCAGCGCAGCGGTGCTGATCACCACCAGCGAGGTGGCCCAGCGTCTCGGCCTGCGTCCGCTCGCCCGCATCCACACAACAACCGTCGTCGGCTCCGATCCGCTCTACATGCTGACCGGTGTGATCCCGGCGACCGAAAAGGTCTTACAGCGAGCCGGATTGACACTTTCCGACATCGACCTGTTCGAGGTGAACGAGGCGTTCGCCCCCGTCGTGATGGCATGGGCGCATGACGTCGGCGCCGATCTGGCCAAGACGAACGTCAACGGCGGGGCGATCGCGATCGGACACCCGCTTGGCGCCAGCGGCGCGCGGATCATGACGACATTGGTCAACGCGCTCGAGCAGCGCGGCGGCCGCTACGGGTTGCAGACGATGTGTGAGGGCGGCGGCATGGCCAACGCCACCATCATCGAGCGACTGTGAGGCTTGCGTCCCGATTGCACTCAGGGTCGTGATCTGGTGCCTTTCACGACCCTGGGTGCAATCTTCACCGTCTAGCCCCGCTGCAACTCGAAGAGCGGTATGACGCGGCTGGTGTTGGCCTGGTACTCACCGAAACCGGGTGCCAGCGCGACGACCTTCGGCCACGTCTCGTCGCGCTCCTCCGCCGGCAACTCGCGGGCAGTGACGTCATAGGCGTCGGTCCCCACCTCGATGTGCGCGGCCGAGTTGGCCCGCAGGTTGTGCACCCAGTCGGGATTCGTGTCCATACCGGCCTTCGAGCCGATGATGAACATCTTTCCGTCGATCGTCAGGTACGCCAGCGGCGCAAGCCTCGGCTGCCCGGACTTGGCACCGGTGGAGGTCAGCAACAGTAGGGTTCCGCCTTCGAACGGGCCACCGACCACGCCTCCGTTGGCACGGAATTCGTCGACGATGCCCTTGTTGAAGGCCTTCATGGTCTCGGCGTCTGGTATCTCGGTCATGGTGTTCCAAGCTCCTTCAGTGCGGGCAGTAGTTGTTCCGCGACGGAGTCGGGATGCGCCTCAAGCGACCCGATCCGCACGATGAGGTGTCGCGCTCCCGCGTCGACGTAACGCGCCAGCCAGTCGAGGCATTCCGCCACCGAGCCGCCGCGGATCGCCTGAACGTAACGCATCACATCGAGGGGTTGGCCGTAATACGCCCGTAGGTACTCGTCGAGTTCCTCGTCGGCGCGGGCCTTGTCGTCGTTGAGGTTGACCGTCGCGTACAGCGCCGGGGTGACCTCCCGGACGGCCTTGGCCCGGATCCGGTCCCACGCACGCGCATACGCATACGCGTCAGGTAGGTAGGGCAGCCAGCCGTCATACGTCGTCGCCACCCGCTCGATGACCTTGGTCGAGTCGCCGCCTGCCAACCACACAGGTGGACCACCGGGACGCGCCGCAGGCAACGCATCGGCGAACTCTCCCTGCCCGTCCCACGTCTGCCGCCACAGTGCGACTGTCTCGTCGAGTCGGGCACCGCGTCCGGCGAATGGCATTCCTACTGCGTCGAATTCGCGTCGGCTCTCCGGCAGTGGCGCCCCCGATCCCAGCCCGAGAATCAGCCGGCCACCGGAAAGCTGATCGACGGTCGCTGCTTGCGCCGCCGCGAGCAGCGGGTGACGCAGCGGTGCGATCAACGCCGCGGTACCCAGCGCCACCCGATCGGTCACCGCCGCGACGGCCGAGAGGATCGACAACGGCTCCGCGCGGGTGCGCGCGAGCAGCGAGTCGCCGACCCAAACCGAGTCGAATCCGGCGTCCTCCGCCGCCTTCGCGAACTCGACGAGTCCTCGCGCGTCGTGAACGCCCGTCATCGCGGTTTCGCGGCTGGGCAGCATGATCCCAACGCGCAGGGTCGACACCTAGACCGGCTGGAGTTCGAAGATCGGGATCACCCGCTTGGTGTTCGCCTGAAACTCGGCAAAGGCCGAGATCTCGGCGGTGAGTTTGGGAACGATGTCATCGCGCTCGGCAGGCGGCAGTTCGCGCGCCGTCACCTCGAATGACTCCGTGCCCAGTTCGATGCGGGCACTCGGGTTGGCCCGCAGGTTGTACACCCAGGATGGGTTGTCCTCCGCGCCGCCATTTCCGGCGATGATCAACAACCTGCCGTCGACGCGCTTGAAGGACAGCGGCGACACCCGCGGCTGACCGGACTTGGCGCCGGTGGTGGTCAGGAGCACCAGCTCGTTGCCCTCGAAGGGACCGCCAACCTTGCCATCGTTGGCGCGGAATTCGTCGACGATGGATTCGTTGAACGCCTTGAGGGCGTCGTCATCGGGTCGCGGTTGCGTCATGCCCCTTCAAGCTTTGGTGGCTTGGCGTCTATTCCCGACTCCTTGCGCTGCTGCGGGGTGATGGGCGCGGGCGCGTCGGTCAGCGGGTCGACGCCGCCGCCGGACTTCGGGAACGCGATGACCTCGCGGATGGAGTCCGTGCCTGCCAGCAGTGCGGTGATGCGGTCCCAGCCGAACGCGATGCCGCCGTGCGGGGGCGCACCAAAGGTGAACGCGTCCAACAGGAATCCAAACTTGTCCTGTGCTTCGGCGTGGTCGATGCCCATCATCGCGAACACCCGCTCCTGGACGTCGCGACGATGGATGCGGATCGAGCCACCGCCGATCTCGTTGCCGTTGCAGACGATGTCGTAGGCGTTGGCCAGGGCGCTGCCCGGATCGGTGTCGAAGGTTCCCTCCGACTCCGGCTTGGGGGACGTGAACGCGTGGTGCACGGCCGTCCACGCCCCGGACCCGAAGGCGACGTCGCCGGCGGCGGTGACCTCGTCCGTGGCCTCGAACAATGGCCAGTCCACCACCCAGGTGAACGCCCATGCGGCCGGATCGATCAGGTCGAGTCGCTTGGCGATCTCAATCCGGGTCGCGCCGAGCAGCGCGCGGGCCGACTTCACCGGGCCCGCCGCGAAGAAGATGCAGTCCCCCGGCTCGGCGCCGACGTGGGCCGCCAATCCATCGCGCTCGGTGTCGGACAGATTCTTGGCGACCGGTCCACCGAGCGTGCCGTCCTCGGCGATGAGCACGTACGCCAGACCCTTGTGGCCGCGCTGCTTGGCGAATTCCTGCCAACCGTCGAGGGTGCGCCGCGGCTGCGACGCACCGCCCGGCATGACGACGGCGCCGACGTGCGGCGCCTGGAAAACCCGAAACGTGGTGTCGGAGAAGTACTCCGTGCAGTCGACCAGTTCGAGGCCGAACCGCAGGTCCGGCTTGTCGGAACCGAATCTCCGCATCGCCTCGGCGTACGTGATGCGCGGGATGGGTGTCGGCAGGTCGTAGCCGATCAGCGCCCACAGCGCCTTCAGTACCTCTTCGGACACCGCGATGACGTCGTCGGCGTCGACGAAGCTCATCTCCATGTCGAGCTGGGTGAACTCGGGCTGACGATCGGCGCGGAAGTCCTCGTCGCGGTAGCAGCGCGCGATCTGGTAGTAGCGCTCCATGCCTGCCACCATCAGCAGCTGCTTGAACAGCTGCGGGCTCTGCGGCAACGCGTAGAAGCTACCCGGCTGCAGTCGGGCGGGCACCAGGAAGTCGCGCGCGCCCTCTGGCGTCGACCGGGTCAACGTCGGCGTCTCGATCTCGATGAAATCGTGCTCGGCCAGCACTCCGCGTGCGGCGGCGTTCACCTTGGACCGCAAGCGAATTGCGTTGCCGGGGCCCTCGCGGCGCAGGTCCAGGTAGCGGTACTTGAGCCGGGCCTCCTCACCTGCGGTCTCGTCGAGCTGGAACGGCAGCGGCGCGCTCTCCCCCAGCACCGTCAGCGACGTCGTGTTGACCTCGATCTCCCCTGTGGCGATTTCGGAGTTGGCGTTGCCATCGGGCCGGATCTCGACGACGCCGTCGACGGCGATGCAGAACTCCGCGCGCAACCGATGCGCCTGAGCCAGCACGTCGCCATCGCGGAACACCACCTGAGACACCCCGGACGCGTCGCGCAGATCGATGAAGATGACGCCGCCGTGGTCGCGGCGACGCGCGACCCAACCTGCCAGCGTCACCTTCTGCCCGGCATCGGTGGCCCGCAATGAACCGGCGGCACGAGTGCGCAGCACAAAAACTCCCTGTAAATGGCCTGACAAGACGATTGCCAAGTGTAGAGGGGGCCAAACCGCCGGTAGCTTGGTGATCGTGGATGAGCGCCCGCGCGAAGACCATCAACCGGGTACGCGCATTGCACTCATCGGACCCGGCGCGATCGGTGCGACCATCGCCGCATACCTGCACGCCGCCGGTCACCCCGTTCTGCTGTGTGGGCACACACCGCGCGAATCGATCGAGGTCCGGCCTGACGATCACGATCCGATCGTGGTGCCGGGTCCCGTGCACACCGATCCCACCGAGGTAGACGGCGCGGTCGACGTGCTGTTCGTTGCCGTCAAAGACACTCAGAACGAGCAGGCAGGCGCCTGGTTGGCGCGCATCTGCGACGAGAACACGGTGGTATGCGCGCTTCAGAACGGCGTCGAACAGGTGGAAAGGGTGGGGCGGTTCTGCCCCTCGTCGACGGTCGTACCGGCCGCGGTGTGGATCTCATCGGAAGTGCAGCCAGAAGGTTGGGTGCGAGTGCGCGCTCGCGTCCGGCTGGTGCTGCCGGTGAGCAACGCGACAGAGGGCCTCGCCGACCTGCTGCGCGGCGCAGGGGTGACGGTCGAGCTCGACCCGGATTTCCTCACCGCGGCGTGGCGCAAGTTGTTGGTCAATGCGGTGGTCGGCTTCATGGTGTTGACGGGCAGGCGTGCGGGCATCTTCCGCCGCGACGACGTGTCTGCGCTGGGTCGCCGCTATCTGGAGGAGTGCCTCGCCGTGGCGCGGGCCGACGGCGCCAACCTCGACGACGGGGTGGTCGACGAGATCGTCGACCTGATGGCGAAAGCCCCACCCGACGTCACCACCTCGATGCTGACCGACCGGCAGGCGAACCGGCCGCTGGAATGGGACATCCGCAACGGTGTCATCCAGCGCAAGGCCGCCGCGCATGGACTCGCGACCCCGATCAGCGATGTGGTGGTGCCGCTGCTCGCCGCGGCAAGCGACGGACCCGGGTAGACAGTGTGATCTAGGGTGTATGGCCATGAAACCTTGCGAGCGCGTCAGCCTGGACTTCATCGAGCGTGCACCGTTCCGGTTCGTCAGCACTGTCGATCTGACGATCACCCCCGAGCAGCTTTTCGAAGTGCTCGATGACGCCGAATCGTGGCCGCATTGGGCGACGGCGATCACCAAGGTGACGTGGACCAGCCCTCAGCCTCATGGTGTCGGCACAACGCGGATAGTCAACATGCGTGGCGGTATCGTCGGCGACGAGGAGTTCCTGGCCTGGGAGCCGTACTCGCACATGGCTTTTCGGTTCAACGAGGCCTCAAGCGGCACGATCGCCGCGTTCGCGGAGGACTACCGCGTCGTGCAGACGCCAGCCGGCTGCCACCTGACGTGGGTGATGGCGATGAAGCCGAAAGGGCTTGCGGGACATATCGGAATGACCCTCGGCCGGCCGGTGATGGCCCGAACTTTCCAGAAATTCCTGTACAACCTGCGCGAGTATTCCGACAAGCGCTTCTCGGTGTAGGACCAGGCACTCAACTACCCAGCGGCGAGATTGCACACAGGGTCGTTGAGCGAGCACCGCCAACAGCCCTGAGTGCAATTTCGGCACTACTGTCAGTACAGGTCGGCCCAGGCCTTGCGGCGGTCGGCGTCGGGATCGGGGACCACTGTGTCGCGGGCGGTCTGGATGATGCGCGTGAAGCGGTTCTCGGTGTCATAGGTCGGCCAGTGATGACCGCTGGACCAACGGATTTCGCCGCTCTCCCAACCCTTGGCCGCGAAGTCCAGCCACGCGCGCTGCATGCGCCTGCCCACCGGCGGCTGCAAGCGGCGCCCGAGTGGGTGCAGCTTGCGTCCGATGAACGACGCGTAGTTGTGCTGGATGTGCACGATCTCGCTGCCGTGGGTAGCGCCGAGTCCGAGGATCCGCAGGCTAAACCCGAAATGGTCGAACCGGTACATGTGCGTCGGTGCGTTGGCGCTGTAGGCGTCGGCGAACGCCCAGGCCTGGGCGCCGAACATGACGTCAGAGCCGAACGCGACGAGCGCGCGCCTGCGCGGGTAGTCCGGGTAGGCGGCAAGCACGCGGTCCTTGGCGCCGGGAGCGACCCTGTTGAGGTAGGTGTCGATCGACGCTGTCGTGGTGGGCAACATCGGCGGCTTGGTCCAGGCGAACATCGACGCCTCATGGCTATTGGTGCCGATGATCAGTGGCATTCGCGTCAGCGTGCCCGCGCGGGCGGCGTCGACGGGATGGTTCGGCAGCAGGTCGACGCCATAGGTCAGCCCGTAAGCCAGCGTCGGCGTCGTCGATGCGCTCTTGAGCTGCAACCGGCCCGCGGCGCGGCGCAGTTGCCGCTGCGGCAGCGCCTTCACCTCAGCGGCGCTCACGCCCAGCCGTTGCAGGAACTCGTGTGCCTGCCTGGCCCTCAGCTCGCGGTCGGCGATCAGCGGCAGCGCGGGGCTCTGCGCGATCGCGCGACGGAACAGCCCGTCCGCGGTGGGAGTGGCCAACAGCGCAAGCACCGACGTCGCGCCGGCTGACTCGCCGAACACGGTCACCCGGTCGGGGTCGCCGCCGAACGCGGCGATGTGCTCGCGGATCCAGTGCAGCGCAGCCATCTGATCGCGCAGCGCGAGGTTGTCGTCGAATCCGTCGCCGAGATCGCTGAGTTCGAAGCCGCCGAACACCCCGATCCGGTAGGTGATGTTGACGACCACAACGTTCCCGTTGGCTGCCAGTCGCGAGCCGTTGTAGAGCTGGAACTGGCCCGCGCCGAACACGAATGCGCCACCGGGTATCCACACCATCACGGGCAGCGAAGCACTGGTGTCGGGCGACCACACGGTCAACGTCAGACACGCTTCGTCGCGAACCTTCGGATCGTCGCGACCCCCGCCGACGAACGACTTGCTCTGCGGCGGGAGTGGGCCATGTTCGAGCGCATCGCGCACTCCAGTCCAGGGCCGTAGCGGTGCTGGCGCCAGAAACCGGCGCTCGCCGACCGGTTGTTCGGCATACGGCACCCCGCGCCAGACCCCGACGCCGCCTTCGGTGGCGCCGCGCAGATCTCCTAAGCCCGTATGTACGACGGTGGAATGTCCGACAACGACTGCCACACCCAAATCGTAGTGTGCAAAGCTGGACGGACCTGGGTATGAAACCCATCCGGCGAGTGCGTGGAGGTAATGCGATGACCTTCAACGAAGGTATGCAGATCGACACGAGCAACATCTCGACGGGCGGTGGCCGCGGGCCCGGTCGCGGAATTGCCGTCGGCGGCGGGCTCGGCGGATTGATAATCGTGGTCATCGCGCTGTTCCTTGGCGTCGACCCGAGCACAGTCGTACCTCAGCACGGGCAGATTTCCACCGGGGGCGTCGACGCGCCGGGATACGACCTGAGCCATTGCAAGACCGGTGCCGACGCCAACAAATATGTGGAATGCCGAGTCGTGGCCACGACGAACTCGGTGGACGGGGTCTGGGCGCAACTGCTGCGTGGCTACACCCCGCCGCATACCACGCTGTTCCACGGTCAGGTTCAGACCGGCTGTGGACCCGCGACAAGCGACGTCGGGCCGTTCTACTGCCCCGTTGACAAGACCGCCTACTTCGACACCGATTTCTTCCAGGTGCTCGTCGACCAATTCGGTTCCAGCGGAGGCCCGTTCGCGCAGGAGTACGTGGTTGCACACGAGTACGGCCACCACGTGCAGGACCTCCTTGGCGACCTCGGCCGCGCACAGCAGGATCCTCAGGGCGCGACGGGCGGCGGCGTGCGCACCGAGCTGCAGGCCGACTGCTACGCCGGTGTCTGGGCGCATTATGCAGCGGTCACCAAACAGGAGAGCACCGGCGTGCCGTTCCTGGAGCCGTTGAGCGACAAGGATATTGCCGACGCGCTGTCCGCCGCCTCTTCGGTGGGCGACGACCGCATCCAGAAGGCCGCCACCGGACGGGTCAACCCTGAATCGTGGACGCACGGATCGTCTGCGGAGCGGCAGAAGTGGTTCACCGTCGGCTACCAGACCGGCGACCCGAAGAAGTGCGACACCTTCTCCGCCAACAACCTTGGTTAGGCCCGCCACGGCCGTCGCCGCGGTGGTGCCGTGACTCCAGAGCCCATCGAACCTGACACCAAGGACTGGACCTGGGTGCTTGATAGGCAGTGCCCCGACTGCGGTTTCGACCCCGCGACAGTGCATCACACGCAGGTCGCTGACACGATCCGCGGTGACGCCACCGACTGGGTAGGCCGACTTGGCCGGCCCGGGACGGAGCGGCGACGTCAACCCACCGTCTGGTCCACGCTGGAATACGGCTGTCACATCCGCGACGTGCACCGAATCTTCAATCACCGGGTTCAGTTGATGCTGGCCGAGGACGAACCGCAGTTCCCCAACTGGGACCAGGACGAGACGGCGATCGCCGACGGCTATGCCTCCCAGGATCCGGCCACGGTCGCCACCGAACTGTTCGACGCCGCAAGCGTCGTGGCCGACACCTACGCGAACGTGCCCTCCGACGCGTGGACACGGCGCGGCTTGCGCAGCAACGGCAGCGAATTCACCGTCGCCTCAATTGCGATCTATCACTTGCACGACATCGTCCACCACGCGCACGATGTCGACCATGGCTGAAGACAAACCACTTGCCGGCAAGGTCGCATATGTAACGGGAGCGGCACGCGGGCAGGGCCGCTCGCACTGCGTCAGGCTGGCCCGTGCCGGTGCCGACATCGTCGCGATCGACGCCTGTGCGCCCGTCGCCGAGCACAACGGCTATCCGCCCGCGCAGCCCGAAGACCTCGCCGAAACGGTGAGCCTCGTCGAGGGCGAGGGTCGCAAGATCGTCGCCGATGAGGTCGACGTCCGCGACGCCGCCGGGCAGCAGCGGGTGATCGCTGATGCGCTGGAGCAGTTCGGACGCCTCGACATCGTCGTCGCGAATGCCGGTGTGCTGAATTGGGGCCGGCTGTGGGAGATTTCGGCGCAGCAGTGGCAGGACGTCATCGACATCAACCTCACCGGCCTGTTCAACACGATCAAGGCCGTGGTGCCGCCGATGATCGAGGCCGGCAACGGCGGATCGATCATCAACATCAGCTCAGCGGCCGGAATCAAGGCCGTGCCGGGTGCCGGCCACTACTGCGCAAGCAAGTTCGGCGTCGTCGCCCTGACCAACTCGTTGGCGGTCGAGCTCGGCGAGTTCGGGATTCGGGTCAACTCGGTGCACCCGTACGGCACCGACACCCCAATGGGCAACGACGCGTCGATGTGGCAGATGTTCGCCGACCACCAGAACTACATTCACAGCTTCTCCCCCGGTGCGCTGCCTACCGACTCGCTGGCCGACCCGGATCTGGTGTCCGACATCGTGTTGTGGTTGGCCAGCGATGCGTCGTCACTGGTGACCGCCGCCCAGATTCCCGCGGACAAGGGCTATCTGAAGATCTAGAGCCGAGTCTGAAGTTGTGCAGGAATATCTGGCGAAATCTCATACATGAGTTCAGTCTCGGCGCCACATCTAGAGCCGCGACTGTTCCTTGATCGACGTGTCGGTGGTGCGAAGCGGCCGGATCAACGCGTCCTGTGCGAACGACGCGATGAGTTCGCCCTCCTCGGTGTGCACCGCACCCCGGACATACGACATGCCCGCGCCGACCTGCGTGCTCTCGTGCGTGTAGAGGATCCAGCCGTCCCACCGCACGGGCTCGTGGAAGCTGACCGATACGGTCATCGGCGCGGTCGAAACCGTGAGGTGCGACTGCGCGGTGCCGATGCCTTCATGCGCGCGCATCGTCGTCGAAATCCCAAGGTGCCCTGTGAAATACGCGACCAGTGCCTTTGCCAGGTCGTCGCGGGTGGGGATCGGGTCGTAGTGCAGCCAGGCGTACAACTCCGGAGGCCCGACCTCGTCAGGGCTGTTGACATCGACGACGTCGACCAGGCGCAGCTCACGTCCGACCATCGGCATCGGCGAGACGTTCGCGGCCGCGGGTGCAGCGACGTCGGGACGCGGTAGGTGATGGCGGATCACATCGGCGGTCGGAACGTCGAGAAGGGCAGTGACCGTGATGCATCGCTTGCCGTTCTGCTTCGCCGCGACGATCGCGGTGGCGGTGGAGCGGCCCTCGCTGACCACGTCGATCTCCAGTTCGACCGGTCCGGCACCTACCATCACCGCACGCGCGAAAACCGCATATACCGACCGCAGCGACTTCTCCGGAAACCGTTTGGCCGCAGCGACAATCGCCTGCGCCAGCACTTGCGTGCCTTCGACAACCTGTCTTTCGTCCTCGCCGGCGGGCCCGGTCTCGGCGGTGAATCGGTTCTCTCCATCGGCGGGCACGTCGAACAGGTCGAGCAGTCCCTGAACGGTCCACGGTGCCTGCGCTGAGTCTGTCGTCATGGGTCGGAACAGTAACCGAGCTTCCGCAAAAGCGGTAACGTCATTACCATGCCGAAGCCCAGCGATCGCGCCTCAGCCGCCGGCGAGGTGGATACCGAGCCCCGCGAGCGACGGTTCATGAAGTCGGCGCTGGCGATCCTCGGCGAAACCGGGCGCACCGACTTCACGGTGCTCGAGGTCGTCGAACGGTCAAAGACCTCGCTGCGCTCCTTCTACCAGCATTTCTCCACCAAGGACGAGCTGTTGCTGGCACTGATCGACAAGATCATGTCCGAATCGACGCGCAAATGGCGCGAGGACACGGCCGGCCTGCCCGCAGTCGCGGCCCTGCGGGTGCTCGTCGATCGCATCTGCACACCCGCCGAATCGACGACCCAGGACAGGGTCAACCGTGGCCTGACCTACTACAACGACCACCTCGCCGAGACGCTGCCCCGCGAGTATGCCCGGGTGCTCTCACCGGTGCATGAGCTGATCAAGGACATCATCAACCGCGGCGTCGCCGAAGGTTCGTTCCGCGCCGGCCTCGACGTCGACGCCACGGCCGCCCTGATCATGCAATCGGCACTCGGCGCCATGCGGCTGCAGGTCCTCGGCGCCGAACTGAACGGCGTTCCCGTCGATGCCGACCACATCTACGACTTTTGCGTCAGCGGGCTCGTCGGCCCCGGTCACCCTCTCTGACCTGCGCCGCAGACCTGTCCGCCAGGGGTGGTGTTTTCGCTGGTCCAGACGTGGTAATGTCATTACCACTTCGGATACCAGTTACGGCCAATCAGACTTCCAGGAGGCGGACATGCCAGCACGCGTGCTTCCCTATCCCGTGTTCGACGCGGACAACCATTTCTACGAGCCAAAAGAGGCGCTGACGAAGTTCCTGCCGGACCACCGCAAGAACGTCATCGACTACATCGAGATCCGGGGCCGCACCAAGATCATGGTGCGCAACCAGGTCAGCGACTACATCCCAAACCCCACCTTCGAGGTCGTCGCCCGGCCGGGCGCCCAGGAGGAGTACTTCCGCCACGGCAGCGGCGGCAAAAGCTTCCGTGAGGTGATGGGCAAGCCGATGAAGGCCATCCCGGCGTTCCGCGAACCCGCGGCGCGGATCGAGGTGATGGACTCGCTCGGGCTGGACTACACCTTGATGTTCCCGACGTTGGCGAGCCTCGTCGAGGAGCGATTGAAGGACGATCCTGAGCTGATTCTCGACATCGTTCACGCGCTGAACGAATGGATGTACGAGACCTGGCAGTTCAACTACGAAAACCGGATCTTCTCCACTCCGGTCATCAACCTGGGTGTCGTCGACCGTGCCCTCGAGGAATTGGAGTGGTGCCTCGAGCGCGGCGCGAAGACCGTCCTTGTCCGCCCGGCTCCGGTGCCGGGCATGCGCGGCACCCGTTCATTCGGCACAGAGGAGTTCGATCCCTTCTGGGACGCCTGCGTGAAGGCCGGCATCCCCGTGTCGATGCACGCCTCCGATAGCGGCTACTCCGAGTATCTCAACGACTGGGAGCCCGGCGACGAGTTCAAGCCGTTCGCGCCGACCTCGTTCCGCATGGTCGCGATGGGCAAGCGGCCGATCGAGGACTCGATGGCCGCGCTGGTCTGTCACGGCGCGCTGACCCGCAACCCGGACCTGCGCATCCTCTCGATCGAGAACGGCGCGGACTGGGTGCCCTACTTGTTCAAGCAGTTCAAGAACGTCTACTCGAAGATGCCGCAGGGGTTCCTTGAGGATCCGATCGAGGCGTTCCGCCGCTGCGTATACGTGGCACCGTTCTGGGAGGACGACTTCGCCAAGATGGCCGAGCTGTGCGGCGTCGACCGGGTGATCTTCGGCTCCGACTGGCCCCATCCCGAGGGCTTGGCGGAACCGACCAACCTGATCGACGACCTCCAGGGCCTGGACGAAGAGGGTCAGCGAAAAGTGATGGGTGGCAACATGATCGACCTGTTCAAGATCCCAAACGAGGTCGTACACAAGCCCGGTGTTCCGACCATGGAATTCGCCTGAGTGACCGACGCCGCAAATCCAGAGGTCCTGCTGTTCGCCTCGACGACGCAGTCGTTCCTCGAGAAGGAGTCTCCACTCAGCCGACTACGTGAGCTTCACGAAGCGGGCACTTCATTCGAGGTCGACTGGTGGCGGCGGGCCGCAGAGCTGGGCTGGACCAGCCTGCTCGTGCCGGAGCAACTCGGCGGCGGCAGCGTGTCGGGCGACGGCGTGCGGGACTTGGCGCTGGTCGCCGAACTGGCAGGCAAGACCGTCGCACCAGGACCACTCCATCCGGTCAGCACTGTGCTGGCTGGCATGGTCGAGGCGCCCGAAAACCATGAGGACACAATCGAATCCCTGGTGTCGGGTGAGCTCGTGGCGTCCTGGGCGGTGTATGAGCCTGGTAAATCATGGTCACCGTTGGACACCGCAGTCACCGCGACGCCCACGGCGACCGGTTTCCGCATCGACGGCGTGAAGGACAGGGTGGAGGCCGGTGCCGAAAGCGGGGTCCTTCTGGTGGTCGCGCGGTGCGACGGCGCGATACGCCAGTTCCTGGTGCCCACGGACGCGTCCGGGGTGCGCATCGAGGCACAGCGGTCCATCGACCTGGTGAAGCGTTACGCCCGAGTGCATTTCGACGGTGTCGAGGTCGACGTCTCTACGGCCGTCGGGACGGCGGAGCAGACTGTGGAGCTGATCGCGCGACAGAGCCAGATCGCACAGGTGCTGCAGTGCGCCGAGGCGGTCGGCATTCTCGACACCGTGCTGGCCTTCACCATCCAGTGGGGATTCGACCGGCATTCGTTCGGCCGGCCGATTGGCTCCTACCAGGCGCTCAAACACAAGTACGCCGACCTCAAAATCTGGTTCGAGGCCTGCCGCGCGACGACGGGGGCTGCCGTCGCCGAGGTGGCCGCACGGTCAGCCGGCGCCGAGATGGCGGTCAGCGTCGCAAAATCCTGTGTCGGGGAACGCGCACCCGGCATGGTGCAGGACTGCGTCCAGCTGCACGGCGGCATCGGTGTGACCTGGGAACACGACCTGCACCTGTATCTGCGGCGAGTCACGTTGTACCGCTCGATGTTCGGTACGCCCGAACAGCACAACCTGCGGGTCTATGACCTCACCAAGCAGCTGGAGCCCGCATCATGACGGAGACGACGTCGGTGCCCACCGAAACGGCGGAGTCGGTCGACGATTTCGCCGCGCGTGCCCGCACGTGGCTGGTAGACAACATGCCCCGCATCGATGCGGCGAACCCTCCTGAGGCGGATCGCGGCGAAGAGGCCCCGTGGCAGCGCGCTCGCGAACTGCAGAAGACGCTCTATGAAGGCGGATTCGCGGGAATCTGCTTTCCACGGGAGTACGGCGGACTCGGCCTGCCGATCGCGTATCAGAAGGCGTTCGACAACGAGGCGCGCGGCTATGAGATGCCGATGATCCTCAATACGCCGACATTTACGATCTGCGCCGCGACGATCCTCGACACCGGCTCGGAAGACCAGAAGCGTCAACATATTTCGGCCGCGCTGCGCGGCGACGAAGTACTCGTGCAGCTGCTGTCGGAACCCAGCGGTGGATCGGATCTCGCAGGCGTCATCACCCGAGCCGACCGCGTCGGCGACAAGTGGGTGATCAACGGCGCAAAGACATGGAGCACAAGCGCGTTCGCCGCCGACTACGGCTTGATGCTGGCCCGCACCGACTGGGACTTGCCCAAGCACGAGGGCCTGACGATGTTCATGGTGCCAATCAACAGCCCCGGAATCACGTTGCGTCGCATCAAACAGGTCAACGGCTCCGAAGAGTTCTGCGAGGAGTTCTTCGACAACCTCGAACTCGGTGACGACGCCGTGGTCGGCGAAGTCAACGAGGGCTGGCACGTCGCCTCCCGGCAGCTTTACCACGAGCGACGCGCGGTCGGCGGAGGCTCAGAGTTCGCCAGTGGCATTGGCGCAGAGGGCAAGACCGACATGCCCATCGACTATGTCGAGCTGCTGGAGAAAACGGGGCAGGCCGACAACGAGCGTGCACGAGAACTGGCGGGGCGGGCGTTGGCGCACCGGGCGGTGCGGGAGCAGCTGATCGACCACGTGTATCACGGTGTTCTCGACGGCTCGCTGCCCCCGGCTGCGGGTTCGATCATTCGCGTCATGCACGCCGAGATCCATCATTTGGAGTTCGACACAGTGCTGGCACTCGCGGGCAGCGCCGGCGTCGTCGATGTCGGCGATGACCTGCTGAGGTACGGCGAGCGCTACCTGTCGCGGCAGTCGGCGGCGCTCGGTGGCGGCACCACCGAGATCGCGCGCAACATCATCGGTGAACGCGTGCTCGGGTTCCCCCGCGAGCACGCCGCCGACCGTGGCGTGCCGTTCAATCAGGTCAAGCGCAACAAGACCTGAGATTCCGAGCGCCACAACTGTCACGTCAGTACCGTCGCGTCTTCATGACCGTCGTCCAAAACGTGGTCCCACATACGGGACCACGTTTGGTAGGGCACTAATGCCTCAGACGACGTCGCTCAAAACAACGTTGGCTGCAGGACCTCGGCGCTCACGGGCGCTGAGACCTCAGCAGCCCGGAAGGACCGCCGATCGGGTACAAGGCCATGTTTGGCAACCAGCGGTTTGACCCTGTCGTGCAGCATGTTTCGGTAGTCCGGCGACAGATACGCACCGCGCCTGTACAACTGGCGGTACTCCCCCACCAGCTCCGGATGCGATGTGGCCAGCCAGCCCATGAACCATCCACGCGTCGAACCTCGCAGATGCAGGCCGAACACCGTCACACCCGTCGCGCCGGCCTCAGCGATCGAGGCCAGTAGAGCATCGAGGTGCTCGACGGAGTCAGTCAATCGCGGCAGCACCGGCGCGACCATGACGTGACAATCCAGACCGGCGGCGCGGATAGCGGAGATCAGCCCGAGCCGGGCCGCCGGTGACGGCGTCCCCGGTTCGACGTCCCTGTGCAATTCGGGATCGCCGACCGCAAGCGACACCGCGACGCTGACGTCGACGCGGCGAGCGGCATCGGTGATCAGCGGGAGATCGCGCCGCAGCAATGTGCCCTTGGTGAGGATGGAAAACGGTGTGCCGGAATCGGCAAGAGCGCCGATGATCCCCGGCATCAGGGCGTAGCGCCCCTCTGCCCGTTGATAAGGGTCGGTGTTGGTGCCGAGCGCGACGGTCTCCCGCTGCCACGACGGCCTGCGCAGTTCGCGTCGCAGGACATCCGCGACATTGGTCTTGACGACGACTTGGGAATCGAAATCAGTGCCGCAGTCGAGATCGAGGTACTCGTGGGTCGGCCGCGCAAAGCAGTAGCGACAGGCGTGTGAGCACCCGCGATACGCGTTGACGGTGTAGTTGAACGGGAGCATCGACACCCCGGGCACCTTGTTCAACGCCGACTTGCACAGCACCTCGTGGAACGTGATGCCGTCGAACTGCGGCGTGCGGACGCTGCGGACAAAGCCGATGCGCTGCAGGCCAGGCAGGGCGCCGTCATCGACGCTGACGCCCTGTCCTGCCCACCGCATGAATCTATTCGAACGCTTGTTCGACACAAATGTCAAGGTAATTTACCCCTTGTGTCGCGATACTCGTATACGTATATTCGGCTACGAGTAATCGCCGAGGAGGAGTGATGGCCAAGAAGCGCAAGGTCGCGAACCTGATGGCGCTCGCGGTGCTGGCCACCGTCGTTCAGCGGCCGATGCACCGCTACGAGATGGCGTCGGTGATGCGTGCCCGCGGCAAGGACCGCGACATGGACATCAAGTGGGGGTCGCTCTACACCGTCGTGCAGAACCTGGAGAAGAACGGCTACCTCGAATCCATCGGGGTAACCCGGCAGGGTGCCAGGCCCGAGCGGACGATGTACCAGATCACCGATGCCGGGCGCGACGAATTGATCGCGTGGACGCGCGAGCTGATCGCCGAACCGGAGGCCGAGCACACTCGGTTCATCGCAGGGCTGTCCGTGCTCGCGGTGCTGACCCCGGAGGAGGTCATCGAGCTGCTGCGCCGCCGTGTCGACCGGCTGACCGAAACCAGCGACGGGTTGCAGGGTCAGCTCGAGCACGCCGCAGATATCCCTCGGCTGTTCCTGATCGAGGACGAGTACCGGATCGCGATGACGCAAGCCGAGATCGACTGGGCGCGATCACTGCTCGACGAACTGTCCACTGGCACCTTCCCGCATCTCGATGCATGGCGCCGCTGGCACGAAAACAGCGATATCCCAGCCGAATTCGCTGAACTCGCCGACCGTGGCACCGAACACAACCACTAGGAGGACTACATGCCCGCAGCACAGACCGCACTCGTAATCGGCGGCGGAATCGCCGGACCGGTCGCGGCCACCGCACTCGCAATGGCCGGCATCAACGCCGCCGTTTACGAAGCCCGCCCGACCGATCCGGCCTCAGCCAACGGAATTGGCGGTTCGCTGGCACTTGAGCCCAACGGCCTTGCCGCCCTGCGCATCATCGGCGCCGATGACGCCGTCCGCGCCGCCGCTATCCCGATCACCCGTTCCGTCATGTCGATCGCCAGCAAGCCGGGCCGGGAAATGCCGACACCGCAAGGACTTCCACCCCGCCAGCTCATCGACCGCGGCGCGCTGCACCGCATTCTTCGAGAACGGGCGCAGCGGTCCGGTGTGCGAATCCACGACGCCAAGAAGCTGATCCGTGTCGACGAGCGCCCGGACGGCGTCACCGCCCATTTCGCCGACGGCACCCACGCCACAGCCGACGTACTGATCGGCGCCGATGGAGTTCATTCGACCGTGCGCAAGCTCATCGACCCCGATGCGCCCGGCGCGCGCTACCTCAAGCTGCTCGGCTTCGAGGGACTGGCGGACGACGCAGCCGATACCGCCAGACTCGAGCCGGGGACCATGACGTTCGCGTTCGGGCGGCGGGCGTATTACCTGTACTGGAAGCGGCCCGACGGGCGCATCGGCTGGGGCGCGAACCTGCCGTCGGAGCAATATCTCACCCTCAAGGAGGCCCGCGCCGTCGCGGCCGAAGACTGGCTGCACACTCTGCGCGGTGCCTACGCCAATGACATCCCCGGCGCACGGCTGGCCGCCGAAACCACCGGCGACACCCTGCAGGCCGTCGGCGGACTGCACATCATGCCGCCGGTCCCGCATTGGCACCGCGGTCGCATGGTGCTCGTCGGCGACGCCGTGCATGCGCCGTCCAACAGCACCGGGCAGGGTGCGTCGCTCGCGATGGAGAGCGCGATTCAGCTGGCCCGCTGCCTGCGCGACCTGCCCGACGTTTCGTCGGCGTTCACTGCCTACGAGCGCCTGCGCCGCCCGCGGGTGGAGAAGATCGCCGCACGCGGCGCGCGCATCAGCCACGCCAAGGCGCCGGGACCGGTCGCGCAACGAATGATGAGGCTGCTGCTGCCGCTCATGCTCAAGACGATGAATCTCGAGAAGACGGCAGCCGCCGAACAGCGCTTCGCCATCGATTGGGATGCACCGGTGCAGGAGGACGCAGCAGCACTCGCATGATGCGCGTCATGCGAGTAGCGTGATGCTCATCATGCGAAAGGTCGCAGGGACACGCGCCGACAGTAAGCGGGAATCACTGGACAAGATCCTGGACGCCGCCGCATGCCGGATCCGCGAGAAAGGGCTTGACGGAGCGGCGATTGTTCCGGTGATGCGCGACGCCGGGCTCACGCATGGCGCGTTTTACTCGCATTTCTCGAGCAAGGACGACCTTGCAAGCGCGGCGTTCGGGCGGGCGATCACCACCGGTCGCCCTCACTGGATCAAGCCGGCGCGCGGCGAGTCGTGGAGCGATCGACTGACAGGCCTGGCCAAGCGCTACCTGACCACTGGCCACCGCGACGACTTATCCAACAGTTGCGGTTTCGCGACGCTCAGTTCGGATGCCGCGCACGCCTCCGATCAGTTCCGGGCCAGCTATGAGCGTGAATTGCGCATTTCGCTTGCCGCGATCTGCGGCGATGACGAATCCGACGATCGGCTCGACGATGCCATCGCGCTGATGGCAGTGTGCGTCGGCGGGATGGCGTTGTCCCGCGCTGTAGTGGACCCCAAGTTCTCTACACGCATCCTGCAGGTGGCCAGGCAAGCCGCCGCCAAACTGTGTGCCAACCAACGAGATTGAGGAGACAGCCATGCCGGGAGCCAAGCCGTATGGGCAGCTGCAGTACAAAGAGGTCAAGGGTAAGCGGATGGCCTACGTCGACGAAGGCCATGGCGATGCGATCGTCTTCCAGCATGGCAACCCCACATCGTCATACCTGTGGCGCAACGTGATGCCGCACCTGGAGGGGCTGGGCCGGCTCGTCGCATGCGATCTGATCGGCATGGGCGGGTCGGACAAGCTGGACGACTCCGGGCCGGATCGCTATCACTACGCGGAACAGCGCGACTACCTGTTCACCCTGTGGGACGAACTCGATCTGGGCGACCGGGTGATTCTCGTTCTGCACGACTGGGGTTCGGCGCTGGGCTTCGACTGGGCCAACAAGCACCGCGACCGGGTGGCAGGCATCGCGTTCATGGAAGCCATTGCCATGCCGATCGATTGGTCGGACTTCCCTGACCCTGTCCGGGCGGTCTTCCAAGGCTTTAGGTCCCCACAGGGCGAGGCGATGGTGCTGGACAACAACATGTTCGTCGAGGCCGTGCTGCCCGGCGCCATTCAGCGCAAGCTATCCGACGACGAGATGGATCATTACCGGGAGCCATTCCGCAATCCCGGGGAGGATCGGCGACCGACGCTGTCGTGGCCACGCAACATTCCGATCGAGGGCGAGCCCGCTGACGTCGTCGCCGCCGTCGAAGAATACGGGGCGTGGCTAGCCGAATCCGATGTGCCCAAGCTGTTCATCAACGGCGAGCCCGGCGCACTCATCCGTGGTCGCGTCCGCGACTTCGTGCGCAGTTGGCCCAACCAGACCGAAGTCTCGGTGCCAGGGTCGCATTTCATCCAGGAGGACAGCCCGGACGAAATCGGCGCCGCTGTCGCGTCGTTCGTCCGCGCGGTGCGTTCAACTTCCTAGGGCCGGGCCTCGAACACGAGGTTGAACGGAGTCTCCGTGGCGCGACGGAAGCGACTGAAGCCGCCGCCGTCCACCATCACTTCCGTGAGCCTGGCCTCACCGGCCTGCGCCCCGAGCGCCGGACCATGCTGGGCGAGTGAGACGGGTACGCAGATGAGCGAGGACGCTCCGTAGAACACCCTGCCGACGGGATTCAGGTTGTCCGAGAGGCTATCCCCCGCGAACGGCTCGACCAACATGCAGTGGCCATCGGGTTTCAGCGCCTGCCTCGCATGACGGGCCGCGCCAACCGGATTGGCCATGTCGTGCAGGCAGTCGAAGAAGGCGATCAGGTCGTAGTCATCGCCCTCGTATGTCGTCGCGTCGGCCACCTCGAAGCTTGCGTTGGTGAGGCCCGCTTCCGCGGCATGCTCGCGCGCGGTCTCGATCGATGCGTCGTGATAATCGATGCCGACGAACTGTGACGCCGGAAACGTCTGTGCCATCAGGATTGTCGACACGCCGTGCCCGCACCCCACATCAGCGACGCGCCCGCCGGCGTTGAGTTTCTCGACGACACCGTCGAGTGCGGGCAGCCAGTCCGACACCAGGCTGGCGTTGTAGCCAGCCCTGAAAAACCGTTCGGTGCCTCGGAACAAGCACGGGTGGTGCTCTCCCCATTCCATGCCTGCGCCGCTCCGGAAATTCTCCACGGCCCGCTGCTTAACACCGAAGAGGTCCTCGACGATCGAGTAGCCGCCTGGCAGATCCATCGGTCCGTTCGGACTCGCCAGGCATAGCGCCTGTTCCTCGCTGAGGTAGAACTCGTCGCTTCCGCTGTCGTACTCGATGTATCCGCCCGCGGCCTGATTGGAGAGCCATTCGCGCACGTACCGCTCATTGGTGCCAGTGCTCTTCGCGAGCTCCTCGGCGGACAACCGGCCTTCGGCCAGAGCCGAATACAGCCCCAGTTCGTCGCCGATCAGGACCAGCACCGCGCTCATCGCCGCGCCGAGATCGCCTACTGCCTTGCCCACAAACGCATTGAGCTTGTCTTCATCGACGGCCATCGCCGGCTCCCCTTGCCAAGGACGCTGCAGTGCGTCACCTGCGAAGCTACTCGTAGTCCCACCCGGCGGCGGGCGTTTGAGCTGGGCAGACGAGCAGATGCTTGAGTCGACAGCTAGATCGGGGCGCCGGGAAGCTTGCACTGCAAGTTGTAAGGAGCGTCCTGCTGCACAACCACCTGACCGTCGACGGCGATGTCGCAATGAGGGTTCGGCGCGGCCTGCCCTCCGTGCGTGGTGCTGCTCACCGTGAAGATCGCCCATTTCGGGTCCGCCATCGTGGTTTCGAACACCCACGGCACTCCGGGATCCAGGGACACCTGGTCCTTCTTGAGGAATGCGTAGGCGTCGGCGTCATAGGCCGCCTTGCTCGGAGGTTGAGCCGTCACATAGTAGAGGTCGAAATCCGCGGGGCCTGCCGACGTGAGGGTGTACCGCACCTGGTGAGCGGCCGGCTCGGCGTTCGCCGTTGCCTGGCCCATGGCAAATGATGCAGCTGCGACCGCCAATGCGGCCCCGACCCTGGTTGTCGCTGTTCGCATGTCCGTCACATCGCCGGACGCTACCCGATCGTTACAACCGGGACTTGACCAACCATTCCTCCTCGCCCAGCGGACTCGCAAACTTGCTTTTGCTGGGAACACGCCTGTCATCGCTACGAAACACGTCGGTCTTAATTTCGCTGCATGACACAAGAGCTCAGCAAGGGGCCGCTGACCGAGGTCGTCGAGGCGGACCTCGACACGATGACCGCCACCAAGGAAACCTTGGAGGACTACACGCTGCGTTTTGCACCGCGTAGCTACCGGAAGTGGTCGACCCGGGTTGTCGGCATCTCCGCGCTGGGAGGAATCGCGTATCTCGCCGACTTCGCGATCGGTGCCAACATCGGCATCGCGTACGGCACGACCAACGCGCTCTGGGGCATCCTGATCTTCGCGATTGTCATCATGGCGACAGGCTTCCCGGTGGCCTACTACTCCGCGCGGTACAACATCGATCTCGACCTCGTCACTCGCGGCAGCGGATTCGGCTACTACGGCTCCGTCGTCACCAACGTCATCTTCGCGACGTTCACCTTCATCTTCTTCGCGCTCGAGGGCTCGATCATGGCGCAGGGCCTCAAACTCGGTCTTGGCATACCACTGTGGGCCGGCTATGCGACATCGACGATCATCATCTTCCCGCTGGTGATCTATGGGATGAAAGTGCTATCCACACTGCAGGTTTGGACGACACCCCTGTGGCTCATCCTGATGGTGGCACCGTTCGTTTACCTGGTGGTCAGCCATCCGGAATCGGTCAGCTCGTTCTTCGCCTACCAGGGCGAAAAGGGCGTTCACGGGTTCGACATCGGCTCGACGCTGCTGGCGGCCGGTGTCTGCCTGTCGCTCATCGCGCAGATTGCCGAGCAGAACGACTATCTGCGCTTCATGCCTCCGAAAACCCCTGAGAACAAGCGCAGCTGGTGGACCTGGATGTTCCTTGCCGGTCCGGGCTGGGTCATCTTCGGCGCCATCAAGCAGATCGTCGGCCTGTTCCTCGCCGTGTATCTGATCGCCAACGTCGCCGACGGTGCCGGCATCGCGAACCAGCCGGTGCACCAGTTCTTGGAAATCTACAAGAACTTCCTGCCGAACTGGCTGGCGCTGACGCTGGCCGTGTGCCTGGTGGTCATCAGCCAGATCAAGATCAACGTCACCAACGCCTACTCGGGTTCGCTGGCGTGGACGAACTCGTTCACCCGCGTCACCAAGACCTACCCGGGTCGGCTGTGGTTCCTTGGGTTCAACCTGTTGATCGCACTGATCCTGATGGAAGCCAACATGTTCGACTTCCTCAACACCATCCTCGGGTTCTACGCCAACTGCGGCATGGCTTGGGTCGTGGTGGTCGCGTCCGACATCGTGTTCAACAAGTACCTGTTGAAGCTCTCGCCGATGAAGCCGGAGTTCCGTCGCGGCATGCTCTACAACTTCAATCCCGTCGGCTTTGGCTCCATGCTGATCGCCGCGGGCGTCTCGGTCCTGGCGTTCTTCGGCGGCCTCGGCCCTGCCCTCACTCCGTACTCACCACTAGTGGCAATCGGTCTGGCGCTGGTATTGCCGCCCATCCTCGCGGTCGCGACGAAAGGCAAGTACTACCTGCGTCGTACGGACGACGGTATCGACCTGCCCATGTACGACGAGTTCGGCAACCCGTCGGGCGAGCACTTGAAGTGTCACGTCTGCCATCACGACTACGAGCGGCCGGACATGATGAAGTGCGAGACCCACGATGCGCACGTGTGCTCGTTGTGCCTTAGCACCGACAAGGTGGCAGACCACGTCCTTCCTGCGCAGGCGTAGCAGGCATGCGGCACGGACCGCCGCACAGACTCCTCCTGGTGACATGGCACACACAGGTGAATAATTCCGGTGTGTGGCACGTCTTGTAGGCGTGGAGTTGAATCGGCGGTCCGTTCTGCTCGGCATCGGCGCGGTGACGGCTTTCCTTGCCGTAGACCTCGGCGCCGTCGCCTATGCCAACAAGTGGATCGGCCCGAACAACACGTTGACCCGCGAGGCGTTCCTCAATGCCTTTCGCACGGTATTCGGGGCCCATCCCGGGTTCCGCAGGAATCACGCGAAGGGCGTCGTCGTCACCGGGCATTTCGACAGCAACGGAAACGGCAGCGAGCTATCCAGGGCAGTCACCTTCCGGCACGGGCAGACTCGGGTGACTGGGCGCTTCTCGCTGGCCGGCGGGAATCCGAACGCCGCTGACGCAGCGACGACGGCGCGGGGCCTCGGGTTGGCATTCGCGTTTCCCGACGGCACGCAGTGGCGCTCCGCATTGCTGAATCTTCCTGTCTTTCCCGATAATTCGGCGCAAGGGTTCTACGACCGGCTGCTCGCAGGGAAAGTCGTGCCTGCGACCGGACAGCCGGACCCTGCGGCGATGGCCGCCTTCCTGGCTGCCCATCCCGAGTCAGCCGCCGCGCTGGCGTTGATCAAGAAACAACCGCCCTCCCCTGGCTTCGCCGACAGCGCCTTCAGCAGCCTGATCACGTTCTTCTTCGTCAACGACGACGGTGTGCGCACGCCTGTGCGCTGGTCGTTCGTTCCGCAACAGCAGGCGATGGCGCCGCGCTCCGGCGGGAGCGACACTCTGTTCGACGCGCTGATCCGCCAGATGCGCAGCCGCCCACTGCAGTGGCGGCTGATCCTGACGGTCGGAGCTCCCGGCGATCCAACGACGGATGCAACGCTGCCATGGCCGAGCGATCGCCGCACGATCGACGCCGGAGTGCTGACGTTAACGGGCATCGAGACCGAGGCGGCAGGCAACGCTCGCGACATCAATTTCGACCCACTGGTGCTGCCCGACGGCATCGAACCGTCCGATGATCCGCTGCTGAACGCGCGGTCCGCGGTCTATGCCGCGTCCTATCGCGCTCGCACAGGGGAACCGAAATCGCCGCCGGCTGTTCAGGTGGACAAGGTGACGCCGTGACCGAACCGATGACGCGCTATCCGCTGCGGACGCGAATCCTGCACTGGCTCGTGGCGATTCTGATCTTTTCCATGTTGCTCATCGGCTTCGTCATGGTGACGTGGCTCGGGTCGTATTCGGCGCTTGTCGGCATCCACATGACGCTCGGTGTCGTGGTCCTGTTCATCGTTGTGCTGCGCATAGCGAACAGGTTCACCCATCACGCCCCCAAGCTTCCGAAGACCGTCGGATGGGCTGAGCAGAAACTCGTGGTGGGCTCCGAACTCACGTTGTACGCGTTGATGCTGGCGCAGCCGCTGATCGGATGGGCGATGGTGTCGGCGACGGGTAGGTCGCCGGTGATCTTCGGATCTTTGCGACTGCCCCGCATCGCACCGTTCAACGCCGATCTGTTCTTCGTGCTCCGTCAGACCCACTCGGTGTTGGCGTATGCATTGGTCGCCGTCATTGCCGCGCACGTCAGCGCGGTGCTGCTGCACACGCTCACGCTGCGAGACGGAATGCTGTCGCGGATGGCGTTCTCACGGGACCGCTAGCCGCATCTGGGCGATTCTCCGCACGGTCGCAGGGGCTGATGGCACTCTGCAAGACATGACCGCACCAGCCCCGCCCCGAACACTCGTCGACACTGGCGGTCTGGTCGTGACAGATGACGGCCGTCGGGTGCTGGTCTTCGACCGCCGCACGGGTGCGCTGACAGTCTTGGCATTCGTGCTCGGTGTGCTCACCCTCGTTATCGGAGGCTTCGGACTTGTCACGTTGATCACGGGCGTTCCGTCCACAGCTGTCGGCGCGGCATTCCTGGCTGTTGGCCTGGTCCTCGCGGCAGCGACGTATGCCGTAGTGCGCAAGTTTCGTCGCCGCCGCAACCAGCCGTTGCACGAATGCCGCTCGGTGGCAGTCATCGATCGGAAGCTCGGGCTGTTCAGCTACTGCGGCGGAGCAGTGGTGCCATTGGACCAAGTGCGATTCGCGCGCAAGTTCCAAATGGGTTCGAGCTCACCCAAACTGGTCGCGGTCACACCGGGTGGAACAAAGGTTCTCAAGCGCGGCAATCCGTTCGACGGCGGAGTCGGCAACGTGGATGAAGTGCTGACCGCCGTGGTTGCGGCGGGTTAACCGCGGCCCAGCCGCGAAAGCACTTCGGCAAGAACGTCATCGAGACGGACGTCGACCTGCTCACCGGTCGCCAGGTTCTTCACACCGACGGTGCCCGCCTCGATGTCACGGTCACCGGCGACAAGTGCGATCGAGGCGCCCGAGCGATCCGCGGCGCGCATAGCGCCCTTGACGCCGCGGTCGCCGTAGGACAAGTCGACGCGCACACCGGCCGCCCGCAGCCGCGCGGCAAGCACGGCCAGCTTCAACTTGGCCTGCTCCCCCATCGGCACACCGAACACGTCGACGCGGGTGGTCCCGCCGACCGCTTTGCCTTCGGCTTTCAACGCCAGCATCGTTCGATCGACGCCGAGGCCAAAGCCGATGCCTGACAAGTCTTTTCCGCCGAGCTGTTTCATCAGTCCGTCGTAGCGGCCGCCGCCGCCGATGCCGGACTGCGCCCCAAGCCCGTCGTGCACGAACTCGAACGTTGTCTTGGTGTAATAATCCAGCCCGCGCACCATCCGGGGGTTGATCACATAGGGCACGCCCAACGCATCCAGATGCGCGAGCACCGTCTCGAAGTGCTGCTTGGACACATCGGACAGATGGTCGAGCATGACCGGCGCGTCGGCGGTCATCTCCCGTACCGTCTTGCGCTTGTCGTCGAGCACCCGCAGCGGGTTGATCTCGGCACGTCGACGGGTCTCCTCGTCGAGGTCTAGCTTGAACAGGAAGTCCTGCAACAGTTCCCGGTACTGCAGCCTGCAGCTGTCGTCGCCGAGTGAGGTGATCTCGAGCCGGAATCCGTCGAGCCCAAGCGAGCGGAAGCCTGCGTCGGCGATGGCGATCACTTCGGCATCCAGCGCGGGGTCGTCGACGCCGATCGCCTCCACCCCGACCTGCTGCAGTTGCCGGTAGCGGCCCGCTTGGGGACGCTCGTAGCGGAAGAACGGCCCGGCGTAGCAGAGCTTCACGGGCAGCGGCCCGCGGTCGAGGCCGTGCTCGATCACCGCACGCATCACCCCCGCGGTGCCCTCCGGACGCAGTGTCACGGAGCGGTCCCCGCGGTCGGCGAAGGTGTACATCTCCTTCGACACCACGTCGGTCGACTCCCCGACGCCGCGGGCGAACAGCGCGGTGTCCTCGAAGATCGGCAGTTCGATGTCGCCGTAGCCGGCGCGCCTGGCAGCGTCGAGCAGGCCGTCGCGCACGCCGACGAACTGCGCCGAGTCGGGCGGCAGGTAATCCGGGACGCCCTTGGGCGCCTGAAATTCAGTCACTAAAACTCATCAAGTCAGGCCTTCGAGGAACGGGTTGGTGCGGCGTTCGACGCCGATCGTGGTCTTTTCGCCGTGTCCCGGTAGTACCACGGTGTCGTCGTCGAGCACCAACAGTTTTGTCACGATCGAGCCGAGCAGGTCGCGGCCGCTGCCACCGGGCAGATCGGTTCTGCCCACCGATTGGCGGAACAAGGTGTCGCCGGTGAAGACCACGTCTTCTGGGCCATCGGACACGCGGAACACCACGGAGCCGCGGGTATGGCCCGGTGTGTGGTCGACGGTCACCGTCACACCACCCACATCTACCTTGTCACCGTCGCGGTCCAGCTCGACGACCTGTTTGGGTTCGCGGAACAGCGCGCCGAACGCGGAGCTGGCCAAGCCCCCGATCAAACCGCGCCCGAAGTCCTTGATCGGATCGGTCAGCATGAACCGATCCTCGGGATGGATGTAGGCGGGGCAGCCGTACATGTCGGCCACCTTCTGCGCCGACCAGATGTGGTCCACGTGCCCGTGCGTCAACAACACTGCGGCGGGCGTGAGGTGGTTCTCGTCGAGGATCTGCCGCAGCTGTCCCATCGCCCGCTGGCCCGGGTCGACGACGATCGCGTCGGCGCCAGTTCGCTTGGCCAGCACGTAGCAATTGCATGCCAACATGCCTGCCGGGAATCCGGTGATCAACACGGCGTCCAGTCTCCCATCCCGTTTTCACGCAGCCCGCGACCCCCGCACTCAGCAACGCCTGGCACACTCGGTGCCGACCGATCCGATTATGAGGAGGACAGCGGCGGTGCCGACCAACGAACAACGGCGTGCAACAGCGAAGCGCAAACTCGAGCGACAGCTCGAGCGCCGGGCAGCGAAGGAACGTCAGCGCCGCATCTACATGATCGTTGGATCTGCCGTGGCCGCGATCGTGGTGATCGGCGCCATCGTGGCCACCATCGTCGTCACCAACAAGGACTCCGGCAGCACGACCGCGTCAGCGGCCCCGACAACGCCCACCTCCGCCGCACCGGACACACCCTCGGCGCCGGGCGGGCTGCCCGCCTTCGCGGCACCTGCCAACCTTGGCGGTAATTGCCAGTACCCGGCGTCGCCGGAGAAGGCGAGCAAGCAGGTCAATCCGCCCCGCACCGGCAAGGTCCCGACCGACCCGGCGCAAGTCAGCGCCAGCATGTCGACCAACCAGGGCAATATCGGGCTGCAACTCGACAACGCCAAGTCACCGTGCACAGTGAACAGCTTCGCCAACCTGGCCCAGCAAGGCTTCTTCAACGACACCCCATGCCACCGGCTGACCACCTCCGACGGGCTCGCAGTCCTGCAGTGCGGCGACCCGACGGGCCAGGGCAGCGGCGGGCCGGGATACCAGTTCACCAACGAGTACCCGACCGACCAGTTTCAGCCCGATGATCCCAAGCTGAACCAGCCGGTGACGTATCCGCGAGGCACGCTGGCGATGGCCAACGCGGGCCCCGGCACCAACGGCAGCCAGTTCTTCCTGGTGTACAAGGATTCGCAGCTGCCGCCGAACTACACGGTGTTCGGCACCATCGACCAGACCGGCCTTGCCACGCTGGACAAGATCGCGGCGGCGGGCACTGCCGACGGAAGCCAGGACGGCAAGCCGAAGGAAGACGTCAAGGTCAAATCGATCCTGCTCGACTGACGCAACCATGACCAGTCCGCCCCCGCCGTACGGCGCCTACCCGCCGCCACAGGGCGCCTATCCGGGGTACTACGGCTATCCCCAATACCCGCAGCCGCAGCCCACCAATGCGATGGCCATCGTGTCGTTGGTATGCGCGTTCCTCTTCGCACCGCTGGGCATCATCTTCGGCCACATTGCGATGTCGCAGATCAAGAAGACCGGCGAGGAGGGCCGCGGGCTGGCCATCGCAGGCCTGGTCATCAGCTACTTGATCACGGTGATGAGCATCGTGGTGGTGGTACTGAGCGTGCTGTTCTTCGTCCAGGTCGCCCATGAACTCGAGCGCCTTGACGGCACGGTCCCGGGTTACCCCGGCATCACCGCGGCCCCGTCACCGCCGGTCGACAACGCGCTGCCGCCGTTCGACCCGCCGAAGACGTTGGGGTCCAACTGCCAATATCCGGCGACCACCGAGCCGGCGAGCAAGCCGGTGAAGCCGCCGCAGAACGGCCGGATCGCGATGGATCCGCCCCTCATCCACTCGACCATCACGACCAATCAGGGCAGCGTCGGGCTGTCGTTGGACAACGGCAGGACACCGTGCACGACGAACAACTTCACGAGCCTGGCCAAGCAGGGGTACTTCGACAACACCACGTGCCACCGGCTGACCACGTCGGCCGAGCTTGGCGTTCTGCAGTGCGGTGACCCGACCGGCTCCGGCACCGGCGGGCCGGGCTACCGGTTCCCGAACGAATACCCGACCAACCAGTACCGGCTGACCGATTCCGCGTTAAAGGTCCCGGTTGTCTATCCTCGCGGCACGCTGGCCATGGCCAATTCGGGGCCCGGCACCAACGGCAGCCAGTTCTTCCTGGTGTACAAGGATTCGCAGCTGCCGCCGACCTACACAGTGTTCGGCACCATCGACAACGCAGGCCTTGCGACGTTGGACAAGGTCGCCGTGGGGGGCGTGGCCGGCGGTAGCGACGACGGCAAGCCGGTTCTCAACGCGACGATCAAGTCGGTTCAAATCGGCTGAAGGCTCGCGAGCGCGAAACCTAGCTCGGCGCGGTCTTGATGTAGAACTCGACGTTGTCGCCCTCGACCTTGGTGACCTTCATGTGGGCCGTGTAGTCCTTGCCCTCGGGTCCGGTGAAGTGACACTCGAACTCCTTGCCGACCTCGGCGTCGACGCCCGACGGGCACTTCACGTCGGTGGGCTTGAAGCCGGTCTGCTTGGAGACCAGGTCGGTGACGGACCCCGCAGCTCCCTCGGGCTTGATCGTTGAACCACAACCGGCCAACGCCATCGCCAGCGAAGCCATCAGAACTACCAATGCAGTGCGCATCGCAGCAGTATTCCAGACAACGCAAACAATCAGTCAAATTTCGCGTGGACACTACGCAGCGGACGTCACGCGGTAGACGTCGTACACGCCCTCCACGTTGCGCACCACGTTCAGCACGTGCCCAAGGTGCTTCGGGTCGCCCATCTCGAAGGTGAACCGGCTGATCGCCACCCGATCGTTGGACGTCGTCACCGATGCGGACAGGATGTTGACCTTCTCGTCGGCCAGCACCCGGGTCACGTCGGAGAGCAGCCGGTGCCGGTCCAGCGCCTCGACCTGGATGGCGACCAGGAACACCGACGACGGCGACGGCGCCCACTCCACCTCGATGATCCGCTCCGATTGTTGTTGCAGCGACGTCGCATTCGTGCAGTCGGTTCGGTGCACGCTCACTCCGCCGCCGCGGGTGACGAACCCCATGATGTTGTCGCCGGGCACCGGGGTGCAGCACTTGGCCAGCTTCGTCAGCACGCCGGGAGCGCCGGGAACCGCAACGCCGACGTCGTCGGTGCTGCGCTGACGCATCAGCATGGTTGTCGGCGTCGAGCGTTCGGCGAGCTCGTCGGCGGCCTCCTCATCGCCACCGAACTGGGCCACCAACCGCTGCACCACGTGCCGCGCCGAAACGTGACCCTCCCCGACCGCGGTGTACAGCGCCGACACATCCGTGTAGCGCAACTCGCGGGCCAACGCCGCCATCGACTCGGCATTCATCAGGCGCTGCAACGGAAGTCCACTGCGGCGCACCTCACGCGCGATCGCGTCCTTACCTGATTCCAGCGCCTCCTCGCGGCGCTCCTTTGCGAACCATTGCCGGATCTTTGCCTTCGCCCGAGGCGACACCACGAACGTCTGCCAGTCCCGCGACGGGCCTGCGTTCGGCGCCTTAGACGTGAAAACCTCCACCACTTCGCCGTTTTCGAGCTTGCGTTCCAGCGCGACGAGCCTGCCGTTGACCCTTGCGCCGATGCAGCGGTGGCCGACCTCGGTGTGCACCGCATAGGCGAAGTCGACCGGGGTCGAGCCCGTCGGGAGCGTGATCAGATCGCCCTTCGGCGTGAACACGAAGATCTCTTGCACCGCAAGGTCGTAACGCAGGGCCTCAAGGAACTCGCCGGGGTCGGCTGCCTCCCGCTGCCAGTCCAGCAGCTGACGCATCCATGCCATATCGTCGATTTCGGCCGCGGCGTGCGGGTGCGGAACGTTGCGGCCCTTGGTCTCCTTGTAGCGCCAGTGCGCGGCAATGCCGTACTCCGCGGTCTTGTGCATTTCCTCGGTGCGGATCTGCACCTCAAGCGGCTTGCCCTCGGGACCAACGACAGTGGTGTGCAGCGACTGGTAGACGCCGTACCGCGGTTGCGCGATGTAGTCCTTGAACCGGCCCGCAATGGGCTGCCACAGCGAATGCACCACGCCCACAGCGGCATAACAGTCGCGGATCTCGTCGCAGAGAATGCGCACGCCCACCAGGTCGTGAATGTCGTCGAAGTCGCGACCCTTGACAATCATCTTCTGATAGATCGACCAATAGTGCTTGGGCCTGCCCTCCACGGACGCGTTGACCTTCATCGCGTTCAGCGCGGTGTTGATCTCGTCGCGCACCTTGGCAAGGTAGATGTCGCGCGACGGCGCTCGGTCGGCGACCAGCCGGACGATCTCCTCGTACTTCTTCGGGTGCAGGATCGCGAACGACAGGTCCTCGAGCTCCCACTTCACCGTGGCCATGCCAAGCCGATGCGCAAGCGGTGCAATAACTTCCAGTGTCTCGCGAGCCTTGCGGGCCTGCTTCTCCGGGGGCAGGAAGCGCATGGTGCGCATGTTGTGCAGCCGATCGGCGACCTTGATCACCAGCACCCGTCCGTCGCGGGCCATCGCGATGATCATCTTGCGGATCGTCTCGGCGTCGGCGGCGGTCCCCAGCGTCACCTTGTCCAGCTTGGTGACACCGTCGACGAGATGTGCCACCTCCTCGCCGAAGTCGGCGGTCAGGGCCTCCATCGTGTAGCCGGTGTCCTCGACAGTGTCGTGCAGCAGCGCGGCCACCAACGTGGTGGTGTCCATGCCGAGCTCTGCCAAAATGTTGGCAACGGCGAGTGGGTGGGTGATGTACGGATCGCCGGAGCGGCGCAGCTGGTCGGCATGCCGCTCTTCGGCGACCTCGTACGCCTTCTGCAGCAGCGAAACGTTCGCCTTCGGGAAGCTCTCCTTGTGCACGGCGACCAGCGGCTCGAGCACGGGGTTGACGGCGCTGCGCTGGGCCGTCATCCGGCGGGCCAGCCGGGCCCGGACCCGCCGTGACGCGCTCGTCGAGGCCTTGGGGATCTCCAGCGGCTGCGTCTCGGGCATGTGGGCATCGGGGGGCGACTCGACAGCCTGCCCGGTGCCGGGATCGTCAGCCATGGTCACCTCCCTGCCTGCTCTTCGCGTGAGCGCTCATCGCCCTCAATCAGCGCAGACTTCGAGGATATCCGCTCAGGCGGTGTGCAAGCTGCTGACAGGTAGAGGTTTGAGCACGTCGCGGCCATTTAGCCCGGCCAGTTCCAGCACCACCGCGGCGCCAGTGACCGTCGCGCCGCCCCTCCTGAGCAGCCGCGCCGTGGCCGCAACGGTGCCCCCGGTGGCCAAAACGTCGTCGATGATGACGACGTTGCGCCCGGCCAGCTCGATGCCGTCGGCCGGGATCTCCAAAGTGGCGGTGCCGTACTCTAGGTCGTAGGTCTCGCTCAGCACCGGTGGAGGCAACTTGCCCCCCTTGCGCACCGCCAACACGCCCGTACCCAGCCGCAAAGCGACGGCGCCTGCGAGCAGGAAGCCGCGTGCGTCGACCCCGGCGATCAGGTCGGTGCCGGACGCCACCTCGGCGAGCGCGTCGGTCACGGCCGCGAAGCCGCGGTGATCCGCGAACAGTGGAGACAGGTCCTTGAACTGAATACCCGGCGAGGGAAAGTCCGCCACCTCGCGGGTCAGCGACGCGATAAGCGCCGAGATCTCACTCACCGCGCCAGCACCCAGCGGTCCATGTTCCACCCCGCACCCCATCGAGTCGGATTGCTGCTCACCGCGTACATCTTCTTCGAAGTCAGCAGTGTTCGCTGTTGTCGGTAGAGCGGCAGCGTCGGCACGTCGGCCCACAGGATCGATCCGCCCTCGCCGAGCAGCCGGGCCAGTTCCTTCGGATCGGAGATCACCGCCATCGAGGCGATGATGCCATCGATGCGCTCGTTCGAGTAGCCCGCCAGATTGTTGCCGTTGCCGGTGTGCAGGTCGTAGGCGTCCATCGCCGACGAGCCCGTGGATCCGCTGCCCGCGGCGCCGCCGGTGCTGGCGACCAGCACGTCAATCTTGTTGTCGCGCAGACTCAGTGGGTCGATGGTGTCTGAGGCGGCGTCCTGCACCGTGATTCCGGCCGGCGCGCACGCCTTGGCGATCGAACCGACCGTCGCGGCCAGCCGCGCATTGGGGCTCTGGTAGCCGATGCGCACGGTCAGCGGCTGGCCGTTGATCGCGGCACGGGCGGCGTCGGGATTGGCGACGACGAACTGGCCTGCCTCATCCGCTCCCTCGGTCGCACCGAACGCATCCTCGGTCGCCGGGTTGAGGCGGGCATTGGCGATCGGCAGCGCCGCGTTCTTCGCGATCTCGTCGCGAGGTGTGCACAGCGCAAGCGCCCGACGCGCGGGCGGTCCTGCCATCGGGCCCTGCGACGCGAAGATGAGCTGCTCGATGCCCGCCGACGGCGCTTCTGTGCGCACGTAGTCGTCGGGCAGGTTCAATGTTCCCGACGAACCAGCCGAGATATCCACCACGTCGTAGCGGCCCGTGTTGATTCGGTCCTGGATGTCGGCGCTGCGCGGCCAGACGGTGATTCTGCCGGTGACGGGCTTGGCGCCCCACCACTTGTCGTTGGCGACGAGCACGACGGAGCCGTCCTTGCCCACCGAGTCGATCTTGTAGGGTCCCGACGACGGGAACCGCTTGGCGTCGAAGTCGCCGGAACCGAGGTTCCAGGTGCTGTTCCACACCTGCGCGATGCGGTCGACGGACGGGCCGTCGTTGTTGAGCAGCGCCGTGGTGACGTCGATGCCGAGTTCGTCGGCGACCACATGCGACGGCATCATCGACGTAGCTCCGAACAGCTGGCCGAAGTCGACGAACGCGCGGTCCTGGGCGAACGTCACCCTCGCCTTCTTCTGCCCCGGCGCGCAGTCGACAGAGGTGATATCGCTGTAGCCGGCCCGGTTGGCCGCGTCGAACCCGGGCAGCCTGCCGGACTGCGACGCCCACGCCAGAACCATGTCGTCGCATGTGATCGGCTTGCCGTCGGAGTAAACGGCATCGGCGCTGATCTCGTAGTCGAGCACCAGCGGCGCGCGTCCGACGACCGAGATGGACCCGAAGTCGTGGTCGCCGACGATCTGGCCGTCGGGTCCGTGGTAGTTGAAGCCCGTCAGCACCCGGGCGAAGGCCTGCGGCCCACCCGATGCCGCGCCGGCCACGGTGTTGGCGTTGTAAGTGACCACCGGACCGTCGACGGCGTAGTTGATGGTCTCGGCGGGACCGCTCGAGCACGCCGACAATCCGAGCCCGCCGATCAGCGACAGCACGGCCGCCGCGATGGCGCCCCGGCTCCGGTGGACCATCGGCCCTACCGCCGCCGGGTGTTTCGCTTACCCGAAGGTCGTCCGGTCCGGCTGGCTGTCGGCCGCGCGGGCCGCGCACCGGGCGCAGGCTTATCGGGAGCCGGCTTAGCTGCCAGCGACGCGGCGGCGACGGCCTCCTCCGGATCGGCGTCCTCCCCCACCTCGGTGGCCCTTGTGGGCTTGCGCCGGTTGAGCACCCGCCGCGTGTGCGTACGGACGAGTTCGGTGCGCTCACGCAGCGACACCAGCAGCGGGGTGGCGAAGAAGATCGACGAGTAGGTGCCGACAATGACGCCGACCAGCTGCACCAGGGCGAGGTCCTTCAGCGTCCCGACCCCGAGCAGCCAGACCGCGACCACCATCAGGGAAATGATGGGCAGCACGGAGATCAGGCTGGTGTTGATCGACCGCATGAACGTCTGGTTGATCGCCAGGTTCGCCTGTTCGGCGAACGTGCGTCGGGTGGTGTGCGAGAAGCCGTGGGTGTTCTCCTCGACCTTGTCGAACACGATGACGGTGTCGTACAACGAGAAGCCAAGGATGGTCAGCAGGCCGATGACGGTCGCAGGGGTGACCTCGAACCCGACCAACGCGTACACGCCTGCGGTGACGACCAGATCGAACACCAACGTCGCCAGCGCCGAAATCGCCATATAGCGCTCGTATCGGACAGTGATGTAGATGGCCGCCAGCACCAGGAAGACGACCAACGCGATGAGCGCCTTCTTGGTGATCTGTCCGCCCCAGGTCTCCGACACCGCCGAATCGCTGATCGCCTGCTTGCTGGGCTGGCCGTCTGAGCCCTTCGGCTTGAACGCATCGAAAAGCGCGTTGCGCAGCTGTTCGGTTTCCGGGTTCGTCAGCGTCGACGAGCGAATCTGGACGGTGGCAGAGCCGCCGCTGCCGACGACCACCACGGATTCGGCAGACTTGCCCAGTGTCTTGCTGAACACATCCTCGACCTGCTGGACAGTGACTGTGCCCGACTCGCCGGCGGTGGGCATTGACACCTTGGTGCCGCCGTCGAAGTCGATGCCGAAGGTGAAGCCGCGGATCAAGATGGCGGCGACTGCGAGCCCTACGATCAGCCCGCTGATCCCGTACCAAAGCTTGCGGCGCCCGATGACCTCGAACGCCCCGGTGCCGGTGTAGAGCCGGACGAAGAAGCCGTGCCGTGGCGCATCAGACGCCGCGGATTCCAGGTCGGGCGCCTCGACACCGGCGGATTCGGTTTCGGTGACGTCGGGTGAATGTTTGGCTGCCATCTGGCTATCCCCGTCCCGTCGCGTGCACAGCTCGTCGTTCGCGCGCGATCTGCTGCACCGCCCCCAGCCCGTTGAACGCCGGCTTTGCCAGCGTCGGCGACTTCGACGCGAGATACACCAGCGGCCAGGTCACCAGGAACACCACGACGACGTCGAGAATCGTGGTCAGGCCCAGCGTGAACGCGAAGCCCTTCACCTGGCCGACCGCCAGGAAGTAGAGCACTGCGGCAGCAAGGAAGGTGACCGCGTTGCCGGACAGGATCGTCTTACGCGCCCTTGCCCAACCGCGCGGTACGGCCGAGCGGAACGAACGCCCTTCGCGTATCTCGTCTTTGATGCGTTCGAAGAACACCACGAACGAGTCGGCTGTGGTGCCGATACCGATGATCAGACCGGCGATACCCGCCAGGTCGAGCGTGTAGTTGATGTATCTGCCGAGCAACACAAGGATCGCGAAAACCATTGCGCCGGAAGCGACCAGCGACAGTGCGGTCAGCAATCCGAGCACCCGGTAATACAGCAGTGAATACACCAACACCAGTGCCAGACCGATCGCACCCGCGATCAGCCCGGCCCGCAGCGACGTCAAACCGAGTGTCGCGGAAACGGTTTCGGCCTCCGAGGATTCGAACGACAGCGGCAGCGAGCCATACTTCAGCACGTTGGCCAGTTCGCGGGCCGAATCGGCGGTGAACTGGCCGGTGATCTGGGTGCGGCCACCGGGAATCGCTTCCTGGATCGTCGGTGCGCTGACGACCTGCGAGTCGAGCACGAACGCGGTCTGGGTGCCGACGTTGGCCGCGGTGAAGTCGGCCCAGGTGCGCGACGCATCATCGTTGAACTGGACGGTGACGACGTACTCACCGCGCTGCTGATCGAGTCCGGAGTCGGCGCCCTTGATCTGCTCACCGCTGATGATCGACTTGTCCAGCAGATAGACCTCTTTGTGGTCCTGCGAACAGGTCACCAACGGAAGTTTCGGGTCGTCGTTGCCTGCCAGCACGTCCTCGTCGTTGCAGCGGGTGGCCTGGAACTGCAGGGCCAGGATCTGGATCTGCTGATCGGCGCTCTGCCGCAGCTGCTTCTCGTCGGCGATGCGAGACGCCAGGTCCTTCTTGTCCTCCGGCACCCGTTTACCCGGCGGCGGTGGTGCTCCGGGCGCGGGCGGAGGCGGCGCCGGAGTTGGCGGTGGTTCCTGCGGGTACGGCCGCGGCTGCGGCGCAGGAGTCTCTGCAGGCAGCGGAGCCTGCTCGGCGGGTGGCACGGCCGCGCCGGGCGGCGGGGCACCTTCAGGCGCGCCTGGCGGGACTCCCGGCGGTGCTCCCGGTGGTGCACCCGGCGCACCCGGTGCTCCCGGTGCACCCGGTGCACCCGGCGCACGCGGCGCTCCCGGCGGCTGCTGGCCCTGACCCTCGGCCGGAATCACGTGGATCACCGGCCTGATATACAACCGCGCCGTCTGGCCCAGGTTGCGGGCCTCGCTGCTGTCGTTGCCCGGCACGGTGATGACCAGGTTGGAGCCGTCGATGATGACCTCGGACCCGGAAACGCCGAGGCCGTTCACACGGGCGCTGATGATCTGCTGCGCCTGATTGAGCGCCTCGCGGGTGGGTGCAGAGCCGTCAGGCGTTCGCGCGGTCAACGTGACCCGGGTGCCGCCCTGCAGGTCGATGCCGAGCTTGGCTTTGGCCTGCTTATCGCCGGTCAGGAAAACCAGTAGGTAGACGCCGATCAGCAGCACCAGAAAGAGCGTCAGGTAGCGGGCAGGATGCACCGGGGCAGTCGATGCCACGTTTCTTCAGGTCTCCTCGAGATCAGTTCGTCAGCACCGCAAAGGGTACGTGCTTGCAGTCGGGCCAGCCTAAGCGTGGTCAGCCGTCAGTCTTGTGGTTCGGGCTCTCTGTGAGCTCCGTGGCGGTCGATTCTGGGGTGTTGACATCGTCGTCCACGTCGGTGTCGTCTTCGTCGAAGTCGTCGACGACGCGGTCACGGACCGCCAGCTTCATCCATGTGGTGACGACGCCCGGCGCGATCTCCAGGTCGACGTTGTCGTCGGTGATGCCGGTGATGGTGCCCTGGAGGCCCGACGTGGTGTGCACGCGGTCACCGATCGTCAGCGAATTGTGCAGGTCAATGGTGGCCTGCATCGCCTTCTTCTGGCGTCGCGATGCGAAGAACATGAACGCACCCAGAATGATGAGCAGGGGCAGGAAGACAACCAGATCCATGGCAACAACTGTCTTTCGTTTAGGTCTCGTGGTCAGGCACCCAGAACGCAGGTCAGGGGCCTCGTCGTTGACCAGTGTGCCATTGCCGCCGCCGACGGCCGAGTCCCCGGTCGGCTGCGACCTGCTGTTAGCGTCGCGGAGTGCTCGGACACGTCGGCATCAATGTCCCCGACATAGCTGCTGCGAGGCGTTATTACGGCACGATCATGCCGCTGGTCGGATTCGAGATCTTCCTCGACGCCGACGACGAGTTCGCGTACCGCCCTGCGGCGGGCAAGCCGGGCACCTACCTGTTCTTCTATCCATCGGCCGAGCAGTCCCGGTACTCGCGGCATCAGACCGGCCTGCAACACCTGGCGTTCATGGTGCGGACCCGCTCGGCGGTGCACGCCGTCCACGCCGCCGTCGCCGAACTCGCGGCGAGGTCTGGCGGTCATGTCGTCCACGAGCCTCAGGTCTTTCCTCAATATCCGCAGCCGTACTTCGCGACCTTCTGGCTGGACCCGTGGGGCGTCATGCTCGAAGCGGTATGCCATCACGACCGCGACTGACCCGCATCAACGAAATCCGTTGCGCCAATCCAATCCGGCCGATGGTTCCGGCATGAGGTGCCGAAGTTTTCGATCGGATCGGTGCGTCTCAGACTAGGCTCAAACGGCAACGCGGCATTCGTCGAACCCACCGGTCACCAGGAGGCTTCATTGAGCACTCTCGAGCAAAGCCGCTACCTCGCCACCGAGTTACCCGGACCCCTGTCAAAGAAGCTGATCGAGCGAAAGAGCCTCGCGGTGTCACGCGGGGTCGGCACCACGATGCCCGTCTATGCGTCCAGAGCGTTCGGCGGCATCGTCGAAGACGTCGACGGCAACCGGCTCATCGATCTGGGGTCGGGCATCGCCGTCACGACGATCGGCAACTCATCGCCCGCCGTCGTAGCCTCGGTCCAGGATCAGGTCGCCCGCTTCACACACACGTGCTTCATGATCACGCCGTACGAGGGTTACGTCGCCGTCGCCGAACAGCTCAACCGACTCACGCCCGGCAGCAGCGAGAAACGGTCCGCACTGTTCAACTCCGGGTCCGAAGCCGTCGAGAACGCGATCAAGATCGCCAGGACGTACACGCGCAAGCAGGCGGTCGTGGCGTTCGATCACGCCTACCACGGCCGCACGAACCTGACCATGGCGCTGACCGCGAAGTCGATGCCGTACAAGCACGGCTTCGGCCCGTTCGCCCCCGAGATCTACCGCGCGCCGCTGTCGTATCCCTTCCGCGACGCCGAATACGGCAAGGAACTCGCCAACGACGGCGAACTGGCCGCCAAGCGAGCCATCGACGTCATCGACAAGCAGGTGGGCGCCGACAACCTTGCCGCGGTGATCGTCGAACCCATTCAGGGTGAGGGCGGCTTCATCGTTCCCGCCGACGGATTCCTGCCCGCACTGCTGGACTGGTGCCGCAAGAACAATGTGGTGTTCATCGCCGACGAGGTGCAGACCGGGTTCGCCCGCACCGGAGCGATGTTCGCCTGCGAACACGAAGGCATCGAACCCGACCTCATCTGTACCGCGAAGGGCATCGCCGACGGCCTTCCGCTGTCTGCGGTCACCGGCCGCGCCGAGATTATGGACGCCCCGCACGTCAGCGGACTCGGCGGCACGTACGGCGGCAACCCGGTCGCATGCGCAGCGGCGCTGGCGACCATTGAAACAATCGAGGCCGACGGGCTGGTGGAGCGCGCGCAGCAGATCGAGGCGCTGATGAAGGACCGGCTGGGCAGACTGCAGGTCAACGACGACCGGATCGGCGACGTCCGTGGCCGCGGCGCGATGATCGCGATGGAGTTGGTCAAGCCCGGGACGATCGAGCCAAACGCCGAGCTCACCAAGGCGCTGTGCGCACGGTGCCACGCCGCGGGCGTGATCGTGTTGTCCTGCGGGACATTTGGCAACGTCTTGCGTTTCCTGCCCCCACTCGCCATCAGCGACGAGCTTCTCATCGAAGGCCTCGACGTCCTCGCGCTAGTCCTCGCGGACCTCTAACGATCAAGGAGCTGATATGACCAACGTTCAGAATTTCATCGGCGGAGAGCTCGTCGACTCCGTCAGCGGTGCCACCATGCCGCTGGTCGACCCGAGCACCGGCGAGGAGTACGCCACCGCGCCGATTTCCAACGAGCAGGACATCGACAACGCATATGCCGCCGCCGCCAAGGCATTTGCCGACTGGAAGCGCACCACACCGTCGCACCGGCAGAAGGCGCTGCTCGATTTCGCGGACGACGTCGAGAAGAACGCTCAGGCGCTCGTTGAGGCCGAGGGCCGAAACACCGGTAAGCCCAACCACGTCACCATGGCCGAAGAGATCCCTCCGATGCTCGACCAGATCCGGTTCTTCGCCGGTGCGGCAAGGATGTTGGAGGGCAAGTCGGCCGGTGAATACATGGAGAACCACACGTCGTGGATCCGCCGTGAGCCGGTCGGCGTGTGCGGGCAGGTGTCGCCGTGGAATTACCCGATGATGATGGCGATCTGGAAGTTCTGTCCGGCGATCGCCGCAGGGAACACCGTGGTGATCAAGCCAAGCGATACCACGCCGGTGACGACGGTGATGCTCGCAGAGATCGCTTCTCGCCACTTTCCGCCAGGGGTGCTGAATGCCGTTTGCGGCGACCGGATTACGGGTGCCGCGGTCGTCGCGCATCCCACGCCGCAGATGGTGTCGATCACCGGCTCGGTGGCCGCGGGCCGCGCGGTGGCGGTGAGCGCAGGCGGGCATTTGAAACGCACGCACCTCGAGCTTGGCGGCAAGGCGCCGGTGATCGTCTTCGACGACAGCGACATCGCCTCGGCCGCAGAGGGAATCGCGACGGCGGGCTACTTCAATGCGGGCCAGGACTGCACCGCGGCGACACGTGTGCTTGCTCGCGCATCGGTGGCCGCCGACCTGACCGAAGCGCTTGCCGAGCAAGCCAAGGGCGCGACGACGACGTTCGGCAAGGCCGCCGACGACGAGGATGCCTGGGTGCCGCCGGTGAACAACGTCAACCAGATGGAGCGCGTGCTGAGCTTCTTCGAAGACGTGCCGTCGCACGCCAAGGTCGCGACGGGCGGACAACGCCAGGGCGACAAGGGTTTCTATGTCGAGCCGACGGTGATCGGCGGCCTGTTGCAGGACGATCGGCTGGTCCAGCAGGAGATCTTCGGACCGGTGATCACGGTGCAGTCGTTCTCCGACGAGGACGAGGCGATCGCGTGGGCCAACGGCACCGAATACGGCCTGGCGTCATCGGTGTGGACGCGCGACGTGTCGCGTGCGTTGCGGGTTTCGGCGGCGCTGGACTTCGGGTGCGTGTGGATCAACACCCATATCCCGCTGGTCGCCGAGATGCCGCACGGCGGCTACAAGTCGTCGGGTCACGGCAAGGATCTGTCGATGTACGGGTTCGACGATTACACCCGCATCAAGCACGTAATGGCCTACACGGGCTAGCTTTTCGGCGCCACGGCGGCGATGAGCGCGTCGGGGTCGGTGACGCTTACGCAGAGACTGCGCAGCTTGATCGGCACACCGATGGTTGACGCCCGCGCGGGCGGGTCGATGGTCAGCTCCACGATGCCCTTAGAAGACCCATTGACCAGCCACCGGCCGCGCCAGCCGTGCGCACCCCATGAGGTGACTCTGTCGTTGTTCGGCTCGGCCTTTGTGATCGATGCCAGCGGGATGTCGGCCTGGAAACCCCAGCCGAACTTGACCCGTAGCGTATTGCCGTCGATCACTACCTCACTTCGCTTCGGGCCCATCCCTAGCGGTACTGAGAAGGGAAGAAACCACCGCTCATAACGCAATTCGGTCTGCACGACGACGAGGGTACTACGTTCGCTGTCGCCCGGTCTGAGTATTTTTACGTGAACTCGCTAGCCGTTCTGCGACACCGTCCAGAACTCAGTGACCAGTCGCACGATTCGTTCACGGTCGATCAGTAGCGGTGAGATGTGGCCGGTGCCTGCGACTTCCTCGACGCGGCAGTCCGGGATGGCCGCGCAGGTGCGGCGAGCCTCGTCGGGGCGCCAGCCGGTGACATCGTCGCGCACGGGCATAACCAGAGTCGGTACCTTGATGCTGCCGAGCAGATCCTCGATGCCGGTCCGGTGAAGCATCATCGACCTCATGGCATGGAACATGCCTTTGCGGTCGGCGTCGCGGAACGACGCCATCATCGTGTCGGCTTGCTCGGGTTGAGCGGCAATCGATTCCGAGCCAAGGAGCGATTCAAACAGCTGCTTCACGATGAAGATGTTCGGCCCCTTGAACCGGTAGATCTCGACGAGCGGCCAGCCCCTTGTCAGCTTCTCCCCCAGCGTGAATCCCTGCACCGGCGTGCCGATGGTCGTCAGGGTCCGCTGGCGCGAGCCCGTCGCGAGACGAATGCCGATGTGCCCGCCCCACGCATCGCCCACCCAGTCGACGGGTTCGGTGAGTGCGAGGCGATCGAGCGCCTGTTCGGCTGCCGCGACTAGCTCCTCGAACGTGAAGTCGCGGTCGACGGCCTCGCTCTTGCCGTGTGACGGCCCGTCGATGGTGTAAGGACATCGCCACCCGACTGTTCGTCTCGCCGCGCACGGTCCAGTCACAACTACGGCACGTCTACAACAAACTCGGCCTGACCTCACGCGTTCAGCTCGCGCAAGAGGCCCTCCGTCACTGACGCGAGCAATCAGACGTCTTGTTCTGTTTGCGCGTAGTTGAGGAAGTAGGCGGTGAAGACCGTCAGCCCGAGGTATGCGAACGCTTCGGCTAGCTGCTCGTCGTTCCAACCCGCGGCGCGTGCAGCGGCCCAGGTGGTGTCTTTTACGTTGCCGGAATTCATTGCGGCTTCGCGAACGACGCCAGTCAACGCGTCGATCATGTTGTCGCCGAATGTGATTCCTGCTCGCAAACCCTCGATTTGCTCCTTGGACCACCCCGCCATACCAGCGAGCCGGCTGGTGATCCGAACGACGTAGTCGTTGCCGACAGCGCCCGCGGTGGCCAGCATCAGGGCGGAGCTGACCGGACCAAGCGTGCCGTGCTCGGCGGTGGCTGCACGCAGCGATGTGTACGCAACAAGCACTGCCGGGGAGTGTGCCATCTGGGCATGCATGTTCAGCGGTCGTCCAGTCGGCGAGAACTGAATGACATCTCGCAGCAAGTCACGCGAAGATTCGGGCGCGTCCTCGACGGTATGGGCGGGTATTCGGACCATTTGGTTGTCACCTCATTCGGCATCGATTTGTGACCAGTAGGACGCTGCGGACGACGGGAATGTGACACTGGGCCGCGATGTCACATTCCGTGGCGCTATCTCGTCCATACCTTCACAGAGCGGACCACCTGCCACGGAGGCGACCATGCAGTCGGATGACCAGATAGCTGAAGCGTGGACCACAAATCGCCCATATCTGATCGACCTGGCATTCCGGATGCTAGGCGATATCGGGGCCGCCGAAGACGTGGTTCAGGAAGCCTTCTTCCGCCTGGTGCAGACACCACTCGGTGGCGTTGACGACGCGCGGGGCTGGTTGATCGTGGTCACCAGCCGACTCTGCCTCGACCACATCAAATCGGCGCCATGGCGCCGCGAACGCCCGGCAGACATGGCCGTACGCAGCGATCGCGACCGCGGCGCGGCAGCTGTAGATCCCGCCGACCGGGTAACTCTCGACGACGAGGTCCGGCTCGCCTTGCTGGTGATGCTGGAGCGCCTAACGCCAGCCGAGCGAGTCGCGTTCGTTCTCCACGACATCTTCGGTCTGCCGTTCGACCTGGTCGCCGAAACCGTCGGCAGGCCGTCAACGGCGTGCCGGCAGTTGGCCAGTCGCGCACGCCGCAAGGTGCGCGAATCCTGCGACGCAGGTCGCGCCCCTATCGAACCTGCCGGCCACCGCACCATCACCAGGCGATTCATCGCGGCTTGTGCAAGCGGCGATCTCGACGAGTTACTGGCGGTGCTCGACCCGAACGCCTCCGGGGAGTTGGACAGCCGCAAAGACTTTGTCGTGGTTGGCGCGGCACGTGTAGCTCGAAACCTACTCCGATTCTGGAGCCGACCGGGGTTGGTGCTGGTCTCACAACCCATCGACGGCCATCCGGCGGTGCTCGCGTTCGCCGAGCGACAGCTCGTCGGTGTAATCGACCTGACGATTTCGGATAGCGACGTGATCACGATTGTCCACGTCCACACGGAGGAAGCCTCGCTAAGTCCCTTGCGCGCACAACTCTTTGGCGCGGTATAACTCCCGACGTCACAATCCTGCACGCTGAGTCGTCCTTATTTGCACATCGTCGATAAGGCAGGAGGCTCAGCATGAGCGAGACGCCAGTCACCCCCGTCGGACCGTCGCTGACAGTTCGACTGGTGATGAAACCGCTTACCAAGATCCTCAACCCACTCGTCGCAGCCTTCGCCGGCCGGCGCCATTTCCCGATGGCCGCTCAGATCCACCACGTCGGCCGCAGAACAGGCAAGCCATACGTGACGTCGGTCGGCGCCCGTGCGCACGACGGAGTCGTGCTGATCCCGCTTACATTCGGGAACCGGTCCGACTGGGTTCGCAACGTCTCCGCGGCGGGAGAGTGCAGGGTGCGGGTCAATGGCGCGGACTACCACGCCGTGGCACCGCAATTCGTCACGTTCGGTCAAGCCGCACCGCTGCTTCGGCCTTCCTTCCGTTTCCTCGAACGATTCGTATTCAGGCTCCTTGGAATACAGCAGTTCATGCGATTGCAACTCACCAATTGAAAGGCATTGTCATGCAAACACTTCCCATTATCGAACGGCCCGATTGGCTATCCGCTTCGGCTTGGCCTTGGCCGACGTACGCACTTGGCGTCGACACCGGCCGCATCGCGGTTACTGACATCGGCCACGGTCCGCCATTGGTGTTCGTCCACGTGGGCTCGTGGAGCTTCGTGTGGCGCGACGTGCTCATGCGGCTGCAGAACGACTTTCGCTGTATCACCGTCGATGCGCCCGGGTCCGGCCTCAGCGACCGGTCAGATTCGGCGACCTCACTCGCTCATGCCGCCGATGCGGTGACGGCCGTCGTGGACACACTACAGTTGCGCGACGCGACGTTGGTCGCGCACGACCTCGGCGGGCCGGCCGGGTTCCTCACGGCCAGTCGACGTGCCGACAGCTTCGCGGCGCTCGTGTCAGTCAACTGCTTTGCTTGGCGACCCGGCGGCGCCGCCTTCCGCGGCATGCTCACGCTCATGGGCAGCGGGGCGGCTCGTCGGTCGGACGCCAGGCTCGGATGGCTTCCGCGCCTCACCTCAACCTCGTTCGGCGTCGGCCGTCACTGGAGCCGGGAAGATCTGGCGGTCTTCCGCGCCGGCCTCGACCCTTCCGCGCGGCTGGCGTGGCACCGCTACTTCCGTGACGCCCGTGACGCCGACGACCTTTACTCGGAACTCGAGTCCGGGCTCCGCGGACCGTTGGCGGATCGTCCGTTGCTGACGATCTTCGGCCAGTTCAACGACCCGCTGCGATTCCAGCGGACGTGGAGGTCTCTGTACCCCAACGCACGCCAAGTTAAAGTGCCGCACGGCAACCACTTCCCGATGTGTGACGATCCGCAGCTGGTGGCCTCCACCGTGAAAAGGTTCGTCACTCCCGGCTAGGCGGGCGCTAGTGGGCGTGCGTGTGACGTCGGCCGAACATGCCCGCCAATGGGCGACGCGAACGCTCACCCGTCGGCTGAATTTCGGTGACCTCCTCCGATGGTGCCGGCTGGGGCTGCACCGCGGCAGCGACGGGACGTTCCGCATAGGCGACGTCGCGCACGCTTCGCACCGACAGCCGGCCCAATGCGACGGCGCCAAGGAATACGATCAGCGCGCCAAGGCCGTAGAAGTACGTCAGCTCGAGGACCGCGCGCTTATCGTCGGTGACCGCCACCGGGGCGCCGACATCGCCGATGCCCAACGGGCCTGCCAGTGCGCGGCCAACGACGAACCACGCACCAGCGAGCACCGTCAGCCAACCGCCGAGCATCGCGGTCGCACGGTTGCGCGAAGCGAGCAGCAGCAAGCCGCCGACCACCGTGGCGACGCCGGGTAGCACCTCGAGCCATCCGCGCGCGGCGGTCCAGATCCACGCCTGGTCGGAGCCGAAGGCGAAGTCGAAATTCGGTCCGGCGAACGGGATGATCGCGCCCCATGCGCCCAACAGAATCAGTAGGAAACCACTTGCCGCACCACGGCTGCGCGGCATCAGCAGCCTGCCGCCGCGGGCGTGAACACGCGTGTCACTCATGTTGCCTCCTTGGTCGACGGAGGCATACCCGATCTCGCGGCGGCATAACCGATCAGACCATCCGGTGACAGCCGTCACACCATTCACAGCGAACTTTCAGCTGGCAACGGAATAAACTTAGCTTTGCTAACGTACTTTCGTGTAGGCGCAGCGTGGCGCCCCCCAATTTCTCCGATTTGCCGAGGATTTCTCATGTCGACTGTTACCCGTGAGGAGCGGCTCGCGCGCCGCATCTCCGACCTTTACGCCACCGACCAGCAGTTCGCGGACGCCCGGCCGGGCGAGGCCGTCGCGCAGGCGATTGAAGCACCCGAGCTGCGGCTGCCGCAGATCGTGCAGACCGTCGTCGATGGCTACGCCGACCGGCCTGCGCTCGGACAGCGCGCCGTTGAGTTCGTGACCGACCCGTCGACGGGCCGGACATCCGCCGAGCTGCTCCCCCATTTCGACACCATCACCTACCGTGAGCTGTCGGACAGGGTCAACGCTGCCGCGGCCGCGCTGGCGCAGAACCCCGTTCAGCCCGGCGATCGCGTGGCCATTCTCGGATTCACCAGCACCGACTACACGACCGTCGACATGGCGGTGCTTCGTCTTGGCGCGATATCGGTGCCCCTTCAGACCAGCGCGCCGGTCACCCAGTTGCGACCCATCGCCGCCGAGACCGAGCCGGTCGCCGTCGCATCGAGCATCGACTTCCTCGACGATGCCGTCGAACTGATGCTGACCGGACATCTCCCTGAGCGGCTGGTCGTGTTCGACTACCACGGCGAGGTGGATGACCACCGCGACGCACTGGCGGCCGCAACCGCGCGGCTCGCCGAAACTCCAGTCATTGTCGAAACCTTGGCCGAGACGCTGGCTCGCGGAAACGCGTTTCCGGTCACGCAGGCCTTCGACTCCGGCGACGACACCGCCGTTGCGCTGCTGATCTACACCTCGGGTAGCACCGGCACGCCCAAAGGCGCCATCTACACGAGGGAAATGGTCGCCAACTCGTGGCGCAAGTCAAGCATGGCGATGTGGGGCAATGGCGGTGCGACGCCGTCGATCACGTTGAACTTCATGCCGATGAGCCACATGATGGGACGTGGCATCATGTATGCCACGCTCGGAGCCGGCGGCACCGCGTATTTCGTTGCCAGAAGCGATCTTTCGACCTTCCTCGACGATCTGGCATTGGCGCGCCCGACTCAGTTGAGTTTCGTGCCGCGGATCTGGGACATGATTTTCCAGGAGTTCCAGAGCGAAGTGGACCGCCGCTCCACAGGCGCCGACGATCGTTGGGCCGTCGAAACCGATGTGCTCGCCGACATGCGCCAGAACCTCCTCGGCGGACGGTTCATCTCGGCGATGACAGGCTCCGCGCCCATCTCGTCGGAGATGAAGACGTTCGTCGAATCGCTGCTAGACATCCATTTGACCGACGGCTATGGCTCGACCGAGGCCGGCGCGGTCTTCGTCGACGGCCACGTGCAACGCCCTCCTGTCATCGACTACAAGTTGGTCGACGTCCCCGACCTCGGCTACTTCAGCACCGACCGGCCCCATCCCCGTGGTGAGCTGCTGATCAAGACCGCGACGATTTTCCCCGGGTACTACAAGCGACCTGAGGTCACCGCCGACGTGTTCGACGTCGACGGCTACTACCGCACCGGTGACGTCGTGGCAGAGGTGGGACCCGACCAGCTCACGTATCTCGACCGCCGCAACAACGTGCTCAAGCTCTCGCAGGGCGAGTTCGTCACCGTCGCCAAGCTGGAAGCGCTGTTCGGCGACAGCCCACTGGTCCGGCAGATCTTCGTCTACGGCAACAGCGCCCGCTCGTACCTGCTGGCCGTGATCGTGCCGACCGCCGATGCACTTGCCGGCCACGACGTGGAGGCGTTGAAGCCGCTGATCGCCGAGTCGCTGCAGGATGTCGCCAGGGCTGCGGGGCTGCAGTCGTTTGAGATTCCCCGCGATTTCATCATCGAGACAACGCCTTTCACGCTGGAGAACGGGCTGCTCACCGGCATCCGCAAGCTCGCGCGGCCGAAAGCCAAGGAGTACTACGGCGAGCGACTCGAACAGCTCTACACCGACCTGGCCGACAGCCAGACCAACGAGCTGCGGGAACTGCGCGCACATGGCGCCGACCAACCGGTACTGGAGACCATCAGCCGGGCCGCGGGAGCCCTGCTGGGTGCAGCGGCATCAGACCTGCAGGCCGACGCGCACTTCACCGACCTCGGTGGGGATTCCCTGTCCGCGTTGACATTCGCCAACCTGCTGAACGAGATCTTCGACATCGACGTGCCCGTCGGCGTCATCGTCAGCCCGGCCAGCGACCTGGCGTCCCTGGCGGCATACATCGAGGCGGAGCGGCAACCCGGCTCCAAGAGGCCGACGTTCGCGTCGGTGCACGGCCGCGACGCCACCGAAGTGCACGCCAGCGACCTGACGCTGGACAAGTTCATTGATGCGAAGACTCTTGCCGCGGCTCCATCGCTGCCTGGTCCGAGTGCGGAGGTGCGCACGGTGCTGCTGACCGGCGCGACCGGATTCCTCGGCCGCTACCTGGCCCTGGAATGGCTGGAGCGGATGGACCTCGTCGACGGCAAGCTCATCTGCCTGGTGCGCGCCAAGTCCGATGAGGATGCGCGGCGACGCCTCGACAAGACGTTCGACTCCGGGGACCCCGAATTGCTGCGCCACTACCAGGAATTGGCCGCCGACCATCTCGAGGTCATCGCTGGCGACAAAGGCGAGGCCGACCTCGGACTGGATCCGCAGACCTGGCAGCGGCTGGCCGACACCGTCGACCTGATCGTCGACCCGGCTGCGTTGGTCAACCACGTCCTGCCCTACAGCCAGCTGTTCGGGCCGAACGCTCTCGGCACCGCCGAGCTGATCCGCATCGCACTCACCACCAAGCAGAAGCCGTTCGTCTACGTGTCGACCATCGGTGTTGGCGCTGGCATGGAACTCTCGAAGTTCGTCGAGGACGCCGACATTCGGGTCGTCAGCGCGACCCGTCAGGTCGACGACAGCTATGCCAACGGCTACGGCAACAGCAAGTGGGCAGGCGAGGTGCTGCTACGCGAGGCGCACGACCTCTGCGGTTTGCCTGTCTCGGTGTTCCGCTGCGACATGATCCTGGCGGACACCACCTACGCGGGCCAGCTCAATGTGCCGGACATGTTCACCCGATTGATGCTGAGCCTGGTCGCCACCGGAATCGCGCCCGACTCGTTCTACCAGCTCGACGCCGACGGCAGCCGCCAGCGGTCCCACTATGACGGCCTGCCAGTCGAGTTCATCGCTGACGCGATCTCGACACTGGGCGAACGGGTGGTTGACGGGTTCGAGACTTACCACGTGATGAACCCGTACGACGACGGCATCGGGCTCGACGAGTATGTCGACTGGCTCATCGAAGCGGGATTCCCGGTGGCGCGCGTCGGCGCTTACGACGCGTGGTTGCAGCGGTTCGACACGACGCTGCGCGCTCTTCCCGAGCGGCAGCGCCAGGCGTCACTGCTCCCGCTGATCCACAACTATCAGCGGCCGGAGGCACCGACTCTGGGGTCGATCGCCCCGACGGACCGGTTCCGCTCGGCAGTTCAGGACGCGAAAATCGGTCCGGACAAAGACATTCCGCATGTGACGCCTGCGGTGATCGTCAAGTACATCACCGACCTGCAGCTGCTCGGACTGCTATGACGCCCAGTGTGCGGTTTCGTACGCAACACGCGGGTGTTGGCGTACGAAACCGCACACTCGCGTCTGACTCAACCGGTCTCGCGCACACGATCGACGATGTCGATGATGTTGTCGGCCACGAACTTCGGCTGATACAGCATCATGTTGTGGCCGCTGCCGTTGGACACCACGTTGGTGGTGCCCAACGCGGCGGCCAACATGTCGTTCGCTTGGTGGATCTGGGCCAACGTGTAGTTATCCGGCGTGAGATTCTCGGGCGCTACGAACTTGTCGGAGCTGAGCACGATGGCGGGAACGTGTGGCAGCGGGGGCGCGTTCTGGACCAGGGCGATCGCGTCGCCGACAAGCACAGCCTCATCCCCGGGCTCGGGCGGCGTCATGCTGTCGCGCTCCCACGCCGCGTTCTGCACGGGACTACCCACGGCCTCCAGGTATTCCGAAACGGGATCGACCATCACCAAGCCCGCCACCAGATCTGGGCGCGTCCGTGCGAGGAGATCGGCAATCAGACCGCCATAGGAGTGGGCAACGAGCACGAACGGCCCATGCAACTGCGATGCGCTGATGAGCGCGACCACGTCGTCGACATCCTGCTGCAGGCCGTGCGGCTGCGGCACCTCCGTCGACCGGTCCGGACCGTCGGGCCGGGTGTTCGGCCGGTCGTACGCACAGACCTGCGTCGTTCTCGCGACGGTGGGTCGAGCGGCATCGGGGCTGGGAGCCAGCTTCGCCTGCGTGATTATGTCGTACGGCGACGACCGAATCGGGTCATTCGGCGGGACAACGAAATTCCATGCCGCGGCGTAGCTGCCCTTGCCGGGAATGACGAATACCGTCGGCGCGCCTGCGCCCTGGCAGTCCAGGAATAGCTTTCGGCCATCGCCGACGTCGAATTGCCCGGACGGCCCGGCATCAGCGGCACTGCGCGCGCACCCACCCGCCAGTACTGCGAGGATCGCGAGCAGCGCGCCGAGCGATCGCATCACACGGCGACGCTACATCGCCAGGGCCCACCCGAAACACACAATGGCCGCAAGCGGAAACGTCCCTTGGATCGCAGCGCTGCGGGCCTTGTCCGGCGACGATGCCAGCAGCACCACTGCGGCGGCCAGCATCGATCCCGTGCCCGCAAAGATCAGCGCGTACCCCACGTCACGGGTGGTATGGCCGATCACGAGTCCGGCGGCGGTGATGATCGCCAGAAACAGGTTGTAGAAGCCCTGGTTGAAGGCCAGCAGCTTGGTGGTTTGCGCCTCCTCTTCGGTGGTGCCGAAAGCGGCGCGGGTGCGCGCTGAAGTCCACGTAAACGACTCCATCACCCAGATGTAGATGTGCAGCAGCGCAGCAAGCCCTGCAAATATCACTCCGGCGAAAATCATCTATGCACCCACGCTTTCCCGTTGGCGTCCTTCGGGCTAGTCGAACAGTCCGACTTGGCCCATCCCACTGACTCCGCTGGGCGGCGTCATGCCCAGGTGCGTCCACGCTAGCCCGGTTGCGACGCGGCCCCTGGGCGTTCGGGCAATCATCCCGGCGCGCACCAGGAATGGCTCGCACACTTCTTCGACGGTGGTGGCTTCCTCGCCCACCGCGACGGCCAGGGTGGACACCCCGACGGGACCGCCGCTGAAACTGCGGGTGAGCGCCGACAACACGGCGCGGTCCAGACGGTCGAGGCCGAGTTCGTCGACGTCGTAGACCTCGAGTGCCGACTTGGCGATGTCGCGGGTTATGACGCCGTCAGCGCGGACCTCCGCGTAGTCGCGGACCCGGCGTAGCAGCCGGTTGGCAATGCGTGGCGTTCCGCGCGAGCGTCGCGCGATCTCGGCGCCTGCGTCGGCGCCAACCTCAATGCCGAGAATGCCCGCCGATCGGGACAGCACCCGCTCCAGTTCGGCGGGCTCATAGAAGTCCATATGCGCGGTGAACCCGAACCGGTCACGCAGCGGGCCGGTCAGCGCGCCCGATCGGGTGGTCGCCCCGACGAGGGTGAAGGGTGCGACCTCGAGCGGAATCGACGTGGCGCCAGGGCCTTTCCCGACGACCACGTCGACGCGGAAATCTTCCATCGCCAGATACAGCATTTCCTCTGCGGGCCGGGCGATGCGGTGGATCTCGTCGATGAACAACACGTCGTGCTCGACGAGATTGGACAGCATCGCGGCCAGGTCGCCCGCGCGTTCGAGGGCGGGGCCGGACGTCACCCGCAGCGAGGTGCCGAGTTCGGCGGCAATGATCATCGCCAGCGACGTCTTGCCAAGCCCTGGCGGGCCGGACAGCAGGATGTGATCCGGTGTGCCGCCGCGGTTCTTGGCACCCTCGAGGACAAGCTGCAGCTGTTCGCGCACCCGCGGTTGACCGATGAACTCGCCCAATGACCGCGGCCGCAAGCTGGCGTCGACGTCGCCTTCTCCGACCGTCAGGGCGGCGGAAACCTCCCGCTCGGACGTGTCTTCGAGGTCGTCGTCTTCGAATCGGCCCACTACTTCTTACCCAACATCGACAGCGCCGCTCGCAGCGCACTAGAGGTGGTGGCCTCCGGCTCGTTGGCCAGCACCTTGTCGGTGGCCTCCTCGGCCTGCTTGATCGCAAAGCCAAGTCCGACAAGAGCTTCCACGACCGGCCCGCGTACCGAGTGGCCATTCAACGCGACCGCACCCGCGGACGGCGCGACCGGCCCGATCTTGTCGCGCAACTCGAGCACCAACCGCTCGGCGCCGCGCTTGCCGATGCCAGGCACCCGCGTCAGCGCGGTGACATCCCCGTCGGCGAGTGCCACCCGAAGCGAGTGTGCGTCGTACACGGCGAGGGTGGCCAGCGCGATCTTGGGCCCGACCCCTGACACCCCGAGCAGCGTAAGAAACAGGTCGCGGGCGTCAGCCTCGGCGAACCCGTACAGCGTCTGCGAATCCTCGCGCACGATCATTGCTGTGATCAGCCTTGCCTCGCTGCCACGGCGCAGTGTCGCGAGCGTCGACGGGGTCGCCATCACCTTGTAGCCGACGCCTGCAGCCTCGATGACGACGTGGTCGAGTGCGATGTCGAGCACTTCACCGCGAACGGATGCGATCATCGTGCCGCCTTCAGTTTCGCCTTGTACCTGCGGCGCTGTTCTGCGGCCAGCGCCTCCGCCTGTGCCATGCGGGCGATCATGGGTGCGCGCCAGCAGTGACATATCGCAAGCGCCAGCGCGTCGGCCGCGTCGGCCGGTGTCGGTTTCGTTTGGAGCGCAAGGATTCTGGTGACCATCGCGGTGACCTGAGCCTTGTCGGCGTTGCCGTTACCGGTGACCGCGGCCTTGACCTCACTTGGCGTGTGGAAGTGCACATCGATGCCACGCTTGGCCGCCGCAAGGGCGATGACGCCGCCGGCCTGCGCGGTGCCCATCACCGTTGACACGTTCTGCTGCGCGAACACCCGCTCGATGGCGACCACGTCGGGGCGGTGGGTGTCCATCCAATGCTCGACGGTGTTGCTGATGGTGAGCAGCCGGAGCGCCAGGGGCTCATCGGACGGTGTGCGGACCACGTCGACGTCAAGGGCTATGACCTTCCGACCTGTGCCACTGTCGATGACCGACAGGCCGCAGCGGGTCAGCCCGGGATCGACACCCATTACCCGCACGTCAGGCCCCTTCTGTGTGAACACCTGTTCGAGAGCTTAACGGCCGTCGGGGACAGGATTGGGTAGAGACACGCGCCTATCGCCCGGCGAGCTCGGCGACCCGGGATGAGAATGGCATTTCCAGGATTGCCCTATCCGATATCAAAATCGGAGAGTACGTTTCCGGTCGTGGCCACCGTCAGGAGTTTCTGCCGCGTCTGCACGTCTGTCTGCGGGATCCTCGTCGACGTCGATGGCGACACCGTCGTCCGGGTGCGCGGCGATCGGGAGCACCCGTTGTCGAAGGGGTACACCTGCCCGAAAGGCCGTGCACTGCCGCAGATGCACCACCACCCCGACCGGATCGAACGCCCCCAGATGCGGGTCGACGGCATCCTCCAGGACACGTCATGGGAGGCGTGCCTGGATGACCTCGTCAGCAAGCTCAAGGACATCGTCGACAGGTATGGACCGGATTCGGTCGGCATCTTCTTCGGCACCGGAGTCGGCATGGACGCCGTCGGTACCCGGGTGGCCGAGGCGTTGCACGCCGCCATCGGCACGTCGGCGAAGTTCAGCCCGCTCACCATCGACGGCACAGCCAAGCCGCTGATCTCCGATCTCGTGGGCGGCTTCCTCGGCATGTCGGGTCGGCCGGACTACGACAACGCCGACTTCATGATCTTCGTCGGCACCAACCCGGTTATTTCGCATGGCCACGCGATCGCCGTGCCGAATCCGACCGGCACCGTGCGCGCTATCGCCGGTCGGGGTCAGGTGTGGGTCATCGATCCGCGTCGGACCGAGACCGCCCGCCTGGCCACCGGCCATATCGCGCCGCGACCCGGCACTGATCATGCGGTGTTGGCGTTCCTCGTGCGCGAGGTCCTTCGGGACGGCGTGGATCCCGACGTACTCGTCCAGGACGCCGATGTGTTGGCCGCCGCGGTGGAGCCGTTCACACTCGAGCACACTGCCGCGCTGGCTGACGTCGCAGCCGCGGACTTGATGCGCCTCTGTGAGGCGGTGCGGGCGGCGCCGGGTCCCGTCGCGATCGAAACCGGTACCGGCGTGACGATGACGGCCGATGCGGCCAACGTCACGCAATGGCTGGCATGGGCGTTGATGATCCTCACCGGGTCGATGAACCGTCTCGGCGGCATCTGGTTCCACCCTGGCTTCGCGTATCAACTCGAGGCGTTCGAGCTTCCGATCTCGCCGCCGGACGGCTCCTTTGGACCCGGTCCGCGCAGCCGCCCAGGAACACAGTCGTTCATGGGCGAATGGCCTTGCGCCGCACTGCCCGACGAGATCGAAGCAGGCAATATCCGCGCAGTGCTCAACCTCGGCGGCAGCCTGCTCACGTCGTTCCCGAACACCGGCGTGTTGGAGCCGGCACTGCGCACGCTCGAGGTGCTGGCCACCACCGAGATCATCTCGAATGACACCGCGGCGCTGTCCACGCACGTGCTGCCGACAAAGGATCAGTTGGAACGATCCGACGTCACGATCTGGGACGCGCTGAGTTCCCGGGTGTCGGCTCAGCACACCCCTGCGGTCGTTGAACCGATCGGTGACCGACGGTCGATGTGGTGGTTCCTCGCCGAACTCGGCAGGCGGCTCGGTCATGACGTCGCCGATCCCGCGCGATCCGACGACGAGATGCTGGCGGGAGTTACGGCGGCTGCGCGGTGCACGTTCGACGAGTTGGCGGCGACCGGCTGGGTGGACAAAGGTCACGAGCTTCCCGCGCCGTGGGTACAGCGCCACGTCGAGCGGATGGGCGGGTGGCGGTTGGCGCCGCGGCTGCTCGTCGAACAACTCGCGAGGGTGCGTGCGCCGGCGCCGCTCGTGCTGACGCCGCGCAGGCAAATGCGGCGGCTCAATGCCCAATTCGACTTCCTCGGCGATCCTGCCGACGTGCTGATCCATCCCGACGACGGCGCCGCGGCGGGCGTCGTCGACGGCAGTCCGGTGACGGTGCGTAGCGCCCACGGTGAGCTGACCGGTGTCGCCAAGGTGGACCCCGCGATCCGGCGCGGTGCGGTCTCGGTGCCGCATGGCCACGTCGAGGCGAATGTCAACGCGCTGACGAACAAGGACGACATCGACCTGGTGACCGGCATGGTGCGCTACTCGGGTGTGCCGGTCAGCCTGCACCCCGCCTGAGTATCCGGATGGCGCTCACGGGCTGAGCACGCCGATCTGTCTCATCTGCGCGTAAACGTCTACCACGCCCCAGGTTTCGACGACCCGGCCGTCGGCGAAGCGGAAGATGAAGACCTCGTTGTACGTGACGGACTTGCCGGTCGGCCCGACGCCCATGAACTCACCCCGGTGGGTGCCGGTGACCGTGTTGCGCGCGACGACCTTGTCCCCCTCGGCGATCACGTCCTCGACCGTCAGGTGGATGTCGGGGTAGACACCGAGCAGCATCGCCCACACCTGTTTGAGTAATTCGGCGCCGGTTGCATCGATCGGCAACGGCGTGCGGATCACGGCGTCCGGCGCGACGATCTCGTCGATCGTCTTCGCGAGATGTTCGAAATCGCCGGTATTCGCAGCTTCGTGGAAGCGTTTGAACGTTGCCTTGTTGCTTAGCTCTTCGGCAGTCGACATTCGGATCCCTCTCGGATCGAGTGTCAATCCTCGTCGAGTGCGGCGGCGACGTCGTCAGGGATGTCCATGTTGGTGTAGACGTCCTGCACATCGTCGCTGTCTTCGAGTGCATCGATCAGCTTGAGCACCTTGCGTGCGCCGTCAAGGTCGACGGGCACGCTCACCGATGGCTGGAAGCTTGCCTCGGCCGACTCGTAGTCAATGCCGGCCTCCTGCAGTGCCGTTCGCACCGCCACCAGATCGCCTGGCTCACAGATGATTTCGAAGGTGTCGTCGAGATCATTGATCTCCTCCGCACCGGCTTCGAGCACGGCAGTCAGCACGTCGTCCTCGGTCTGCCCGTTCTTGTCGAGCGTGACGAGGCCCTTACGGGAGAACAGATACGCCACCGAACCGGGGTCGGCCATGTTGCCGCCGTTGCGGGTCATCGCGACGCGCACCTCGCCCGCCGCGCGGTTGCGATTGTCGGTCAGGCACTCGATCAGCACCGCGACGCCGTTGGGGCCGTAGCCCTCGTAGGTGATGTTCTGGTAGTCGGCGCCGCCGGCTTCCTCACCGGCGCCACGCTTGCGGGCCCGCTCGATGTTGTCGTTGGGCACCGAGTTCTTCTTGGCCTTCTGGATGGCGTCGTACAGCGTCGGGTTGCCGCCGGGATCGCCACCGCCGACGCGCGCGGCCACTTCGATGTTCTTGATCAGCCGGGCGAAGTTTTTGCCGCGGCGTGCGTCGATGACGGCCTTCTTGTGCTTCGTCGTGGCCCATTTGGAATGGCCGCTCATGCAGGTACTACCTCTTTCACTTACTTCAGAGTCCGATCAACGAGTCTACGTGGACGTTTATCCCCTACCGAACCGCGTCGGGCGGCGTCAGCGCGACGACGCGATTTTCCGCGATCTCTGTGCAGTTTGTTGCGCTCAGCGCTACAAACTGCACACAAGTCGCTATCAGGACGAGAGCTGGGCTTTGACCGCGCGCGTCGCGTCGTCGGCGAGGATCTCCGGCTCGCCTGCGAACAGGCCGTCCAACGCAAGTTTGGCGACCAGCGAGGGATCGGTCTTCTGGTCGGCCGGGACGAAGTCGGCCATATCGGTGTCCATGTAGCCGACGTGCAGCGCGGCGACGTGGACACCCCGTGGGGCCAGTTCCTGACGGACTGCATCCGTCATCGCCCACGATGCAGCCTTCGCCGCGGAATAGGCGCCTGCGGTGGGAGCGTGCCACCACGACAGGACCGACAACACGTTGAGGATCGATCCGCCTCCGTTGGCTTCGATGATCGGAACGAACGCGCGAGTTACAGACAGCGTGCCGAAGTAGTGCGTCTCCATTTCAAGGCGCACATTCTCGATCGGCCCGGTGAGCAGCGTCGACCGCGTCGACACCCCCGCATTGTTGATCACTACGTTGACGTCGCCGGCCAAACTGGCGGCGCGGGCGACGGAGTCGGGATCGGTGATATCGAGCTGGATGGGGACGACGCCAGGCAGATCGATCGTCTCGGGGCGGCGTGCGGCGGCGTAAACCTTCGCGCCTCGCTCGACGAGCTGGGCGGCGAATCGCTTACCCAGGCCGCGGTTCGCGCCGGTGACGAGTGCGGTGATCTGCTGGTTGGTCATCGTGGTCTCCTGAGGTTGGCTTGAATCGACCGCCTCGAACAAGGTTTATTTCGTACCGATCATTCCATAACATTGTGTTGCATCCTATGGTCTCGATCACTCAAGTGAAGCGGTCGGGTTAGTTTTCGGCTACCAGTAGCCACTCGTAGCGGACCGGTTTCAGGCCATCTGATCGGTTGGCGACCCATGGTGTGAACGAAGCGGGATCCACGCTGTACACATGTCGCCAGTGTGCGTCCCGCGCTATATTTTCCATCTTTCCCGGCGCGAGCCAGGTGATTTGCGGCTCACCCACCGTTGCGACCAATTCGCGCACGATGTAGGCGAATTCGCACGATGCCGGCTCCATGAACTCATCGGGAACGCCGAACGTAGCGATCAGCGTCGAGCCGGCTGCAGAGAGTCGGGCAACCTCGGTGAGGGTCGAACCGATGGCGTCGATCGATAGGTAGTGGATCACTCCAAGCCACGACCAAATCGATGGCTTCGACGCAACGAAGCCCGCCTCCGTGAGCGAATCGGACAGGCTGCCGTCGGCAGTGAAGTCAACCGCCACGAACTTCATATTTGGCGGGCACGTCAAACCGATGGCATCGACGCGCTCACGCTTGAACGCCTGCGAATTGGGATGGTCGACCTCGAACAAGCTGAGTGTCCGCATCAAATCGGTCCTACGCCACGCGAAGGAACTCAGCCCCGCGCCAAGGTCAACAAACTGATCGACGCCGTCAGCGACAGCTCGTTCGACCGCCTCCTCGACGAAGCGTGAACGCTGGCACACGAATAATCGGCCTACATGCCTGACCCGCTCTGGACCGTTGGCGTTGAGGAACTCGACCACGTCCGATTGCGTCTTCCCGATAAGCGCGAGGGCGTACGAGTCGCTGAAGATCGGATCCGGATCCATGAAATGGTGCGCGGCACGACCCATCGCAGTCATAACCGCTGTCTGGCTGGCACCCTGCATGAGCGCAAGTGTATAAACCACGGGTTTGCTAGGTGTGGTATCAGACGCAAGCTCGGTGGCAGCGACCTAGAGCATGTCGACGAAGAGCTTGTGGATGCGACGGTCGCCCGTCATCTCCGGATGAAACGCCGTCGCCAGCATGCGGCCCTGCCGCACTGCGACGATGTGGCCGCCGGCCTGGCCCAACACCTGCACATCGGGTCCGACGCGCTCGACCCACGGCGCGCGGATGAACACTGCGTGCACGTGACCGTCGAGGCCCTCGAAGGGAAAGTCGCCTTCAAACGAGTCGACTTGGCGGCCAAAGGCGTTGCGACGCACAGTCATATCGATGGCGTTGAGCGGGACAGCGGCGCGGCCCTCGACGCCTGCGTCCAGAATCTCGGTGGCCAACAGGATCATCCCGGCACACGAGCCGTAGGCCGGCATGCCTTCAGCCAGCCGCGCCCGCAGCGGCTCGAGCAATTCGAATTCGCGAAGCAGGTGGCTCATCGTGGTGGACTCGCCGCCGGGTATCACCAGCGCGTCGACGGCCTCGAGCTCGGTGACGCGCCGAACGGTCGTCGCGTCGGCACCCGCCTCGCGCAGCGCCGCAAGATGTTCGCGGGTGTCACCCTGCAGCGCGAGCACACCGACGCGCGGCGTACTCATGGCCTGTAGTCACGCTGGTAGCGAGTCAGGCCTTCCTGCATGACCGCCGCCACCATCTCGCCGGTTTGAGTGAAGATCTTGCCCTGGGTCAGCGAGCGACCACCCGATGCCGACGGCGAGGACTGGTCGTACAGAAGCCATTCGTCGGCACGGAACGGCCGCATGAACCACATCGCGTGATCCAGCGACGCAACCATCAGGTGCTTGCGCTCCTCCTGGTGGTGGACCTGCGCCGAACCGAGCAGCGTGAGGTCACTCATGTAGGCCAATGCACAGATGTGCAGCACATAGTCGTCGGGCAGCGGATCGCGATGCCGGAACCACACCTGCTGCTGCGATGCCTTACCGGGCAGCAGCTTTAGCTGATCTCGCGGGACCATGCGGACATCCCACTCCGCGAACTGCGCGAATCCCGCGTCGTCGAACGCCCCGCCCTTCGAGATGAAGTTGGGCAGGTCGTCGGGCGGGGGCGCGAAGGGCATGGCGTCCTGATGCTCGATGCCGCTCTGATCGGCCTGAAACGACGCGGACATCGAGAAGATCGTCTCGCCGTGCTGGATCGCGTTGACGCGCCGCGTGACGAAGGAGCCACCGTCGCGGAGGCGTTCGACGATAAAGACCGTGGGCGCCTGGGCATCTCCCGGCCGCAGGAAGTACCCGTGCAGCGAGTGCACCTGGAACTTCGGATCGACCGTGCGCACCGCCGACACCAGCGTCTGACCGGCGACGTGGCCGCCGAAGGTGCGTTGAAAGAAGCCGGACTCAGGGCTGAACACCGCACCGCGGTAGATGTTGACCTCGAGTTGTTCGAGATCAAGGATCTTCTCGATCGCCATTATTTCGGTTCTTCGCGCAAGCGGCTCATCACAGCAGCTTGTTTACCAGCCGCGTTCGGCGAGCCGATGCGGGGCCGCGATGTCCTCCACGTTGATGCCGACCATGGCCTCCCCCAGCCCGCGCGACACCTTGGCCAGCACGTCGGGGTCGTCATAGAAAGTCGTCGCCTTGACGATGGCGGCGGCCCGCTGCGCGGGGTCACCCGACTTGAAGATGCCCGAGCCGACGAACACGCCCTCTGCGCCGAGCTGCATCATCATCGCCGCGTCCGCCGGTGTCGCGATGCCGCCCGCGGTGAACAGCGTCACCGGCAGCTTTCCGGCCCGCGCCACCTCAACGACCAAGTCGTAGGGTGCCTGCAATTCCTTTGCGGCGACATACAACTCGTCTTCGGACAGCGCCGTCAACCCGCGGATCTCGCCGCCGATCTTGCGCATGTGCATGGTCGCGTTGGACACGTCCCCGGTGCCCGCCTCACCCTTGGAGCGGATCATCGCCGCGCCCTCGGTGATGCGGCGCAGCGCCTCGCCCAGGTTGGTCGCACCGCACACGAACGGCACGGTGAACTTCCACTTGTCGATGTGGTGGGTGTAGTCGGCGGGGGTGAGCACCTCTGACTCGTCGACGTAGTCGACGCCAAGACTCTGCAGGACCTGCGCCTCGACGAAGTGTCCGATGCGCGCCTTGGCCATCACCGGGATGGTGACCGCGGAGATGATGCCCTCGATGAGATCGGGGTCACTCATCCGCGCGACGCCGCCCTGCGAGCGGATGTCGGCTGGTACCCGCTCCAACGCCATCACGGCCACTGCCCCGGCGCCCTCGGCGATGCGGGCCTGCTCCGGGGTGACGACGTCCATGATCACGCCGCCCTTGAGCATCTCGGCCATGCCGCGCTTGACCCGCGCGGTGCCGGTCTGCGCCGACCCGTTCGATCCAGCTGCGGTTTCCACTGCTATCTCCTCCAAATCGCTACTGATCCAGTCTAAAGGGGGCGGCAAATACAAAAGAATCCGCACATCAGCGGATGGCTTGCAGCTGCCGTCCCTCTGCACCGCCCCGCACATCGGCCAGCGCATTCGCCTCGTCGAGAAGCTCGCCTAGCTGCAGGGGGTACACCGTTTCACCCTTGGCGACCAGTTCTTTGATCATTGTCTCATCGCACCAACGGTGGCCGTGAATCGTGCGTCGCTCCAGCGCCGTGTGACCACCTGTCGACGGCTCGAAGCGGTTGGTGCGGTGGACGAAGAACATCTCCTCGCTATGGATCACCGAGCCGTCGAACTCGAACACCGCCTCACGCCGCCAGACCGGACCGACGAGTTCGGCGGCGATCACGTGCAGACCGGTCTCCTCAGTGATCTCCCGCGCTGCGGCGTCGGCAAGCGCCTCCCCGGGTTCCACCGCGCCGCCGATGGTGAACCACCAGCGCGGCGCATCGGCAGCGGCAGGGTCGGAGCCGCAGAACAGCAGCACCGCGCCGTCCTCGTCGAGCAGAACCACTCGGGCAGACGTGCGCAGGCTCACCGCCGCCCGACCTCCGGGGGCGACGCCTCCGCGCGTTCGGCGATCTCGAAATATGTTGGAAGGGCGGCTGTTCCACCGAGACGAAGGAAGCGCACCATGGGTCGTTCTCGCAGCGCGAGGGTGTCGCGGACGGCGTCGTTGTGGAAACGGCGGGCCAGCAGCACCCGCGCCTCGGCGTCGGCGAGCTCGGCAACCAGCGCCAGTGGCACAGACGCAGGCTCGACGAGCGCCAGTGCCGCGGTCAGCTCATTTTCGGCGACCTCCCGCGTCGTTCGCGGTGCCCGCTCAGCGGCATCTGCCAGCGCCGCCAGCCGCTTACCGTCCGGCCCGCCCCCGTACGCGTCGACGGCGACTGCTCGGGCCACGACCGCACGCCTGGCCAATATCCCATCGAGGGCCTGCCACGACAGGTCGTAGCGCACGTGCAGCCGGTCCAGCCGATTGGCCGTCTGGAAAGCCCACAGGCCGACCAGTAGGAACACCACGACAAGCAGCGCCAGCGCAATGATCGCGACCCAGGTGATCAACTACTACCCCCGGTCGCTACGCTCCTACCCGCCGCTCCTGCCACCTGCACCTTCGCCCCGGCCCCTGCGACCGTCTCGTAGACGCGCATGATCTGTCCGGCCACCACCGACCAGTCGTATTGGCGCACCGCCTGGGACGCGGCATCGACATAGCGCGAGCGGGCCACGTCGTTCTCCAGCACTTCAACCAGCCCCGCCGCAAGCGCCGCGGAATCTTCAACCGGCACCAGCTTGCCTGCCGTGCCGTCGACAAGCACCCGGCGGAACGCATCGAGGTCGCTGGCCACCACCGCAGTGCCAGCCGCCATGGCCTCGACGAGCACGATGCCGAAGCTCTCCCCGCCGGTGTTCGGGGCGCAGTACACGTCGGCGCTGCGCATCGCCGACGCCTTCGCACCGTCGTCGACCTGGCCGAGGAACCGCAGATGCCCTGCCAGTTTCCCGGCGTCCTGGCGCAGTTCGTCCTCGTCGCCGCGGCCGACGATCAGGATCTCGATATCTGCGAACCGTTCCACCAGCGTCGGCAACGCACCCAGCAGCATGGCCATGCCCTTGCGCGGCTCGTCGAAGCGGCCGAGGAACAGCACGGACCTGCCTGGCCGCGGGTAGCCGTCGAGCAGCGGCGCATTCGCGAATGACCCGACGTCCACACCGTTGGGGATCTCGACGGCGTCGCTGCCGAGCGCCTCCATCTGCCAACGCCGCGCCAGGTCCGAGACGGCGATGCGGCCGACGATCTTCTCGTGCATCGGCCGCAGGAACGGCTCGAACACACTGAGCGTCAACGACTTTGTGGTCGACGTGTGGAACGTCGCGACGATCGGCCCCTCGGCGATGTTCAGCGCCAGCATCGACAGGCTCGGCGCGTTGGGCTCATGCAGGTGCAGCACATCGAAGGCACCGTCGGACAGCCAGCGCTTGACCATGCGATGGGTGGCGGGCCCGAACCGCAGCCGGGCCACCGAGCCGTTGTACGGGATCGGCACCGCCTTGCCGCCGGACACCACGTAGTCGGGGAGCTTCACATGCGGTGAGGACGGCGCCAACACGCTGACCTCATGGCCACGGTCGTGCATCACCTCGGCCAGTTGCAGCACGTGTGACTGCACGCCTCCGTGGACGTCGAAGGAGTACGGGCACACCATGCCGATACGCATCAGGTCGCCCCTAGCTTCGCGCGCCGCTCGTCGGACAGGTCCGCCAGCCACTGGGGCTGCATCATGTGCCAGTCGGCGGGGTGCGCGGCGATGTTGCGGGCGAAATGGTCGGCCAGTTTCTGCGTGACGACGGCGACATCGCCTGACGATGTGTCCAGCGCCGGTTGCACCTGGGTGACCATGCTGTCGCGTAGGTAGTAACTGTGCGTTGGCAGTAGCGCGGCTCCGGTGTCGATCGCCAGCTTCGCCGGGCCCGCAGGCATGCGCGTGGGCTCGCCGAAAAGGTCGACCTGCACGCCGCTGCGGGTGAGGTCGCGCTCGGCCATCAGACACACAATCTTGTTGGCTCGCAGCCGCTCGGCCAAGATTTCGTACGGCGAGCGGTCACCGCCGGTAAGGGGCAGCATCTCGAAGCCCAGGCTTTCCCGGTACTCGATGAAGCGGCGATACAGCGACTCGGGTTTGAGGCGTTCGGCGACGGTGGTGAAGGCGCCATGCTTGTACACCATCCAAACCCCGGACATGTCCCAGTTCCCGCTGTGCGGCAGCGCGATTATCGCGCCCCTGCCCGCGGCAAGGCCGGCCGCGAGATACTCGTGGCCGACTGACACCGCATCAAGCTGACCGCCCAGCACCTCAAGGTCCATCGTCGGCAACCGAAACGCCTCTCGCCAGTATCGGGCGTATGAGGCAACTGAAGCACGAATCAGACCGTCCGGCACCTGGGCAGGCGTCACGCCGAGCACCCGGGCCAGGTTCTTGCGCAGCTGCTCCGGACCGCCGCCGCGCGCGGCGTACTGCGCTCCGGCTCCAAAAGCGTTGCGCGCCACTACTTCCGGTATCGCGCGGACTAGCCGCCAGCCTGCGGCGTAGCCCAAATCGGTGACCTGGCCCCCGAACGAGAAACGGCTGCCGCGCTCCGTCTTTTCTCCCGCCGGGGTGCTGGTCACGGCTCGCTCGTCTCGGGTTTTTCGCCTGGGCCCGACGGCTCAGGCTGTGGCATCGGCTCCATCGCGCCCGGCGACGTTCGCACGGAATGCAACCGCTGCCCCACCGTAACCAGGCTGGCGACCGCGAGCACCCACATCGCCACGTACACCAGCCAGGGCATGTGCAGGAACGGCACACCGGATAGTCCGGCGCCGACCAGCACGATGATCAGCCGTTCGGGTCGCTCGATGAGACCGCCCTCGCCGGACAGCCCGCTGGCCTCGGCGCGCGCCTTGATGTAGGAAATGACCTGCGAGGTGACCAGGCAGATCAGTGTTGCCACGATCAGCGTCGCGCTCTTGAGCCCGAATGCCGCCCACCACAGCAGCCCGCAGAACACCGCGCCGTCGCCGATTCGGTCGCAGGTCGCGTCCAGCACCGCGCCGAACCGCGTACCACCGCCCCGCTCGCGGGCCATCGCCCCGTCGAGCATGTCGGCGAGCACGAAGATGAACACGGCAAATGCGCCCCACCACAGCTGGCCGATCGGGAACAACGTCAGCGCGGCGACCACGGTGCCCGCCGTGCCAAGGATGGTGATGCTGTCGGGGGTGAAGCCCGCCCGCAGCGCACCCTTCGCGACCGGCCGGGACAGTTTGACGTAGGCAGCGCGGGTCATCAGGTAGAAGTTGCTCACGGCTGCTTGGCCCATTCGGTCGCCAACAATTCCCGCGTCTCACGCAACAACTGCGGCACGATCTTGGAGCCGCCGATGATCGTGATGAAGTTCGCATCACCGCTCCACCGCGGGACCACATGCATGTGCAGGTGGTCGGCCAGCGATCCGCCCGCGGACTGGCCGAGGTTCAACCCAACGTTGAACCCGTGGGGCCGCGACACCGACTTGATCACCCGAATCACCTTCTGCGTGAACGCCATCAGCTCGGCGCTCTCTTCGGCGGTGAGGTCTTCGAGCTCTGACACCCGGCGGTACGGGACCACCATTGAGTGCCCCGGGTTGTACGGGTAGAGGTTGAGCACGACGTACACCAGCTCGCCGCGCGCCACCATGAGCCCTTCCTCGTCGGGCATCCCTGGGATGTCGGTGAACGGCTCCCTGGACGCCGCCGATCCGCCCTTCATCGGCGCCCCTGCGATGTAAGTCATCCGGTGCGGCGTCCATAGCCGCTGCAGGTGGTCGGGCTCACCGACGCCGTGGTCGACGATCGTGCGGTCGTCCTTATCGGTCACGGCCCGGTGCCCACCTTGAGCAGTTCGGCTGTTGGAGCGGCGTTTTCGCGGTTGGCGATCCACTCGGCAATCATGCGGACCGCCTCGTCGCGCGGCACGCCGTTGACCTGGGTGCGGTCGCCGAAGCGGAAGCTCACCGCGTTCGCCTCGACGTCACGGTCGCCTGCCACGAGCATGAATGGCACCTTCTGATTGGTGTGGTTGACGATCTTCTTGGCCATCCGGTCGTCGCTGGCGTCCACCGCGGCCCGGATGCCCTGCATCTTCATTTGCGTGGCAAGGCCATTGAGGTACGGGACGTGACCGTCGGCGACCGGAATGCCGACGACCTGCACCGGCGCCAGCCACGCGGGGAACGCACCCGCGTAGTGCTCGGTGAGGATGCCGAAGAACCGCTCGATCGACCCGAACAACGCACGGTGGATCATCACCGGCCGCTGCCTGCTGCCGTCGGCGGCGGTGTACTCCAGCTCGAAACGCTCGGGAAAGTTGAAGTCCAGCTGGATCGTCGACATCTGCCAACTGCGGCCGAGTGCGTCGCGGGCCTGAACCGAGATCTTGGGGCCGTAGAACGCGGCGCCGCCCGGATCGGGCACCAACTCGAGGCCCGACGCCTCGGCAACCTCGGCCAGCGTGCTGGTGGCTTCCTCCCACACCTCATCGGAGCCGACGAACTTGTTCGGGTCCTTTGTCGACAACTCCAAATAGAAATCGTCGAGCCCGTAGTCGCCAAGCAGATCGAGTACGAATCGCAGCAACGACGACAGCTCATCGCGCATCTGCTCGCGTGTGCAGTAGATGTGCGAGTCGTCCATCGTGAACCCGCGCGCCCTGGTCAACCCGTGCACCACGCCCGACTTCTCGTACCGGTAGACGGTACCGAACTCGAAGAGCCGCAACGGAAGTTCACGGTACGACCGGCCGCGCGACCGGAAGATCAGGCAGTGCATCGGGCAGTTCATCGGCTTGAGGTAATAGTCCTGACCGGGCTTGCGCACCGTGCCATCCTCATCGAACTCCGCGTCTACATGCATCGGCGGGAACATGCCGTCGGCGTACCAGTCCAGGTGTCCCGATGTGTGGAACAACTGCGCTTTGGTGATGTGCGGGGTGTTGACGAACTCGTATCCGGCCTCGATGTGCTTGCGCCGCGAGTAGTCCTCGAGCTCGCGGCGCACGATACCTCCGTTCGGGTGGAAAACCACCAGGCCCGAACCGATTTCGTCGGGGAAGCTGAACAGATCCAGTTCCGCGCCGAGCTTGCGGTGATCGCGGCGCTGCGCCTCCTCGATGAACTCCAGGTGCTTTTCGAGCGCCTCCTGCGACTCCCATGCGGTGCCGTAGATGCGCTGCAGGCTGGCGTTGTTCTGGTCGCCCCGCCAGTACGCGGCGGAGCTTCGGGTCAGCTTGAACGCCGGAATGTATTTTGTGGTCGGGATGTGGGGGCCGCGGCAGAGGTCGCCCCATTCCCTTTCGCGGGTACGGGGATTGAGATTGTCGTAGGCGGTCAGCTCATCGCCGCCGACCTCCATCACCTCGGGGTCCCCGGACTTATCGTCGACGAGTTCAAGCTTGTACGGCTCGTTCGCGAGCTCTTCGCGGGCTTGGTCTTCGGATTCGTAGACGCGTCTCGAGAACAGCTGGCCTTCCTTGACGATCTGGCGCATGCGCTTCTCTAGCTCCTCCAGGTCCTCTGGAGTGAACGCGCGCTGCACGTCGAAGTCGTAATAGAAGCCGTCGGTGATGGGCGGCCCGATGCCGAGCTTGGCATCCGGGAACATATCCTGCACCGCCTGCGCAAGCACATGCGCCGAAGAGTGCCTGATGACGCTGCGCCCGTCGTCGGTGTTGGCGGCCACCGGTGTCACCTCAACATCGCTGTCCGGCGTCCAGGACAGGTCACGCAGCCGGCCGTCGGCGTCGCGCACGACGACGATCGCATCCGCAGCGCCCCGGCTTGGCAGGCCGGCGTCACGGACCGCTGCCCCGGCGGTGGTCCCGGCAGCGACCCGGATCGGGGCTGCTGGGGCGGGGCTGGCGGGCGCGCTCATTCGGGGCTCTCCAAACTTTCGGTGATACAGGCGGTGTGCGGGTCGGCACTGAACGCGACCATGCTATCGGGGCGAGTGGTCATGCTCCCAGGCCAATAGGGCTCTTCAGCCACTCGTGCTCCAGCCCGACGAGCCCCGCCGACCAGCCGACCGCCCCGAGCAACCACAGCGTGGCCACCATGATCGCCCCGGTAGACGCGGCGCCCAGCGTCTTGACCCAGGGACCCTGTCGCTTGAACCACGCCATCACCTGGTCGTAGCGCTCCCTGGCGTACGCGAGCAGCCGCCGGGCCCAGGTGAACTCCGTGGCGAGAATGCCTAGGCCGACGAACACGATGGCCCAGCCCGGCCCCGGATACGGAATCGCGAGGATGCCGACCGCGAGCACCGCCAGGCCGATGATGGCGACCGCGATGCGGTAGCCGAATTCGGCTGTGGGCTTGTCCCGCAGCCGGTCGCGCCAGCGCGCCCAGCGTCGCTTCACGGCTGTCCCGGGTTCAGCTTCACGAACAGCGCGTTGGCTTCTGCAAGGACGGTTTCGCCGTTGAGCAGCCGACCTGTCAGGAACATCTTGCGCCCGTCGACGCGGTCGACGCCGGCGTCGACCTGCAGTTCGGTTTCGATCGGCACGATCGCTCGGTAGTCGACATGCAGGAACGCGGTGCGCTGGTAGAGGCTTCGGGTGAGCTTGAACGCGGTGAAGCCGAGCAGCGAGTCGAAGAGCTGCGCGATGCACCCGCCGTGCACGGCGCCGTTCCGGCCGAGGTGGAAGCGGCGGAAGTGCACGTCCCCCTGAATGCGACCGTCGTCGGTCTTTCTGTACTCCGCCGGGATACCCAGCACGCCGCCCCGGTTGGGCAGGTCCATCCGACGGCCCGCAGGCGACGACCACTCATCGGTGTCATAGGGGGCGAGGAGCGTCGACGCCTTCTCGATCAGGTCGGCGACCTCGGTGATCACCTGATCGGGCGCGTCGGCGGCACGGGCATGGTCCTGCAGCGTCCTAACCGCTTCGACAAACCTGCCGTAGTCAGGACCGCCGTGGACGGTGGGCTCGATCGGGCTGAAATCGCCGCCGCGATGCTCCTCTGCGAATTCAGTGGTCACCCGCTCACCGTAATTGCCTGCTCAGCCGGAGGCGGACCCGGCTTTGCTCAGCGTCTCGAACTCGTCGTCGGACAACTCGATGTCCGCGGCCGCAACGTTCTCCTCAAGGTGCGCGACCTTTGACGTGCCGGGGATCGGCAGCATCACCGGCGAGCGCTTCAGCAGCCACGCCAGGGCGAGCTGAGAGGGGGTGGCGTCATGGTCGGCGGCGATGCGCTGCAGCGGGCCGTCGGCTGCGGCGAGAGGTCCCGCCGCAAGCGGGAACCAAGGAATGAAGGCGATGCCCTCGTCGGTCACCTTGTCGAGCAGCGGTTCTGAACCGCGCATGGAGAGGTTGTACATGTTCTGCACCGACACGATGGCCGCGGTCTTCGTTGCGGCTTCGAGCTGATCGACATTGACCTCGGAAAGTCCAATGTGGCGGATCTTGCCCTCTTGTTGCAGCTTCACCAGTTCGCCGATCTGGTCCTCGGCAGGAAATTTGTCGTCGATGCGGTGCAGCTGAAAAAGGTCGATGGTGTCCACGCGCAGACGGCGCAGGCTCATCTCGCACTGCTGGCGGAGGTAAGCCGGGTAGCCGAGGACCGGCCATTCGTCGGGCCCGGTGCGCAGCAGACCCGCCTTCGTCGCGATGACGAGACCCTCGGGGTACGGGTGCAGCGCCTTGCGGATCAGCCTCTCGGACACGTACGGGCCGTAGGAGTCCGCGGTGTCGATCAAGTTCACGCCGAGCGCGACGGCGCGTTGCAGGACGCGAATGCACTCGTCGGGATCGGCAGGTGGCCCCCAGACGCCCTTTCCGGTCAGTCGCATGGCGCCGAAACCGAGGCGGTTGACCGTAAGGTCGCCGCCGATCGTGAACGTGGTCATGGTCCGCACCGTACGCCGACGATGGCATTGTGTCCCTGTGAAGTTGAGCGACCTTGCCGCCCTGCCGTTGACGTACTCCGAAGTGGGTGCGACAGCGGGCCCGTTGCCCACCGGGTACCACCTCATACAGAAATCAGGGGTCATCGGGAGCGGGCGGAGCCGGTTCGACGACGCCGCCGACAAGGGCATGCGGTGGGGCATGCTTCGGGGCGCCGGTCTGCGTGTCGAAGCGACGACGGAGATCGCTGCGGTGGGGTCGGAGGTGATCGTGCACCTCGGTCCGCTGCCTGCGCCGTGCCGGGTGGTGTACATCGTCGACGAACCCAACCGGCGCGGATTCGCATACGGGACGCTGCCCGGCCACGCCGAGAAAGGTGAGGAACTGTTCGTCGTGCGCTACGACCCGGCCACCGACGAGGTATACGCGGACGTGACGGCGTTCTCCCGGCACGCGACCTGGTGGAGCAGGCTGGGCTCACCCGTCACATCGATGGCTCAGCGGGTGATCACCGAGCGTTATCTGCGGGCGCTGTAGCGGCGTAGCCGCTAGCTACTCAGTTATCCACTGTCGCAAGCGAATACGCGTTTGCCGATGGCTAGGCGGCTTGGTCCTGCAGAGAGACCACGTTTGAAGTCTCTGAACGCACCACGCGCAATGTGCGGTCTGGACGGACCCCACGCGGATGCAGGGCAATCAGCGAACCCGCACGGACGACACCCAACGGTCCTGAACCCGCGAAGACTGCGATTCCCGCTCTCCGCACCTCCAACAGCGCCTTTGCCTGCCGGTATCCGAGCCGCGTGCCTAGTCCGCAAATGATCAGCAAGCCGCCGACACCTGGCAGAGCCACGGCGGCCAACGCCGACAACGACGCGGGTACGAATAGCGCGCTGACGGTGTGCTCGAGGAATGACCCCAATCCCGACTGGACGACGACGTCGCGGGCCGGCGTTGCGATCCCGGAAACCGGCAATTGGTTACTCAAGCCGGTCGTCACGATGTCGCGGAGGGTCTCCGGCGGGGCGATGTCAGCGGGCAGCGCCATGCCGCCGGCAAGGAAAATCGGCGCAGCCTGATCCGGTTGGGCGGCACGGGCCCCCAGCAGTGGCGTCGTTACGTCCGGGTTGACGCCTTCGCTGACGGTCGACGTTGCGGTGATCGTCGGAACGTAAAACTTGGTGTACAGGTCAGAGGGCAGGTTCACGAGCGGGACAACCGCGTTGGTCACCCCGGTGAGCGTGTCCTGCAGCGTCGCGATCGCGTCGCTAATCGGCGTCGGAGAAGCAGGCAGAGCCATCAGACGGGCTGGAACCGCCCCGAGGGCAGTCGCGACTCCTACCACCGCCTTCGCCATCGGTCCGGCGACAGCCGCTGCGGGTGCGAGCGGATCCGTGGCGGGCGGGACCGGCGGCAAATCCGCTGCGAGCATGGTCTCGTTGGACGCGACGGCATTAGGATCCGCGGCGGGCAGGCTGGGAACACCCGATTCAGGCGCCGCTGCTTTGGCGTCGACCACGGTGTTCGAGGCCGCGGATTGTTTGTGCGAACCTGGCGAATTAGCTAATTGCTGATTAGCTAATTGCTGCTGACCGAGCTTCTGCATCGAGCGAAGGGTGTTTGTCACGGTCTGAGCGGTGAACTGCATGATCGCTGGCAGTAAGCGAGGGGGCGGAGACTTTTGGGCCGGCGTGGCAGGCGGGACTGGTGCAGCGTCTGGGCTCGGCCCCTCGGCGGCCGCGGTCTGGGTGCCTGCATCGGGAGTATCGGGACTGGCCCATGCCACTGCGCCCGCCGCACTGCCGACAAAGAGGCCGGCAGAAAGCACGCAGACACCCGCTACCAGGCGCAAACGCGTCGTAATGATGATTCCCTCCCACCAGCAAGGGCCTTCTTCGGTAGGTATTCGCCGACCATTGTCACACAGGTTGGCGGTCAGCTATCAAGAACTTGCAATTAAAATCTTCTATTGATGGCTGGCAGCAAACCATTGCGGAAAAAGTGATCATGAAAGCGACCGTTGGGTGCTTTGTCATCATGCCCGCAGATTGGTCAACCGCTGGTCAGCGTCCCGCGAATCATAGCCCGAACTGGTCCTCGATGACGCCGAGCCAGATCTGCGCCGCGTCGATGGCCACCTTCTCACTGATGAATGCGTGCTGGGTTCCTGTGTACATATCGCGAAACGCGCGTTCGAGGCGAGTGCCTTCGCGGATCGAACTCGTGCCCGCGACCAAGTGCGCCCATTCGGCGCAGCTTCGGGCGACATCGGTTGCATACACCGCAGCGGCGCGCATGTCGGCTCGCAGGACCGGAGTTAGCTCGTTCCCCGCGGCAACCGCCGCCTCTGCGGTCGTGAATGCGTCAAGCACCAGCAGCCGCGCGGCGCGCCAGCTGGCGACATGGTGGGCGAGGCCTTTCTGGAACGTCGGGCGGCTCGCCAACGACGCCATGTCGCTCATTCGGAACTTCGATGCGGCCAGCTCCTGGACATCATCGAGCATGCTCTTGGCGACACCGAGCGCCCACGACGCGTGACCGGCAGCAGTCACCGGCATCAGCCCCATGCGAGTGGCCGGTGACGTCCCTCGGTGTGGCTCGCGGACGAACAGCGGAAAGGTCCGGCGTTCGGGCACGAATACATCCTCCGTGCTGTAGTCATACGAGCCAGTTCCCTTGAGCCCCTGCACATGCCAGCCATCGTTGAACGAAATCTCGTCGCGCGGTATCACCGCCACCTGCATATCGGGGATTCCTTCGGAGATCCAGCGCATCTCGCCGTTGTCCATCGGGAAGAAGCCCGCCGCGACGTATTGCGCGTGGCCGATGCCCGACCCGAAACTCCACGATCCGGTCAACCGGTAACCACCGTCGACGACGGTCCCCTGCCCGTTGGGGAAGAACTGGCCGCCCATCGTGACGTGATTGTCGTGAGCGGTGAATACCTCCGCGAAGCCGTCATCGGAGAGATACGCACCTGCCGCGAATGACGACGGGAGGTTTGCGATGCCGATCCAGCCGAATGAACCGTCCTGCCAAGCCATTTCGATCCAGGTCTCGATCATCTGAGCGAACGAGGGCTCAACACCGCCTGCCGCGACGGGATTGAACGCCGACATCAGCCCACTGGCCCACATTTCATCGACAATCGCGTCGGTGAGCGTGCGCATCCGTTCGGATTCGGCGGCCTCGACCCGGACGAGATCCCGCATGCCCCGAGCCGACGCAACAACCTGGTCCCCCACCTCAGCGGTCGACGTCATTGGCGTTCTCCTATCGCCGATTTCGATATTGGTGCTCACTTGGGAAAGCCGAACAACTCGACGACGCCATGGTCGCGGCCCGCAGTGTATCCGCCGTCGACGGCAATGGCCTGACCGCTGACGAACGACGCGTCGGGAGACACGAGGAACGCCGCCATGGCCGCTATCTCCTCCGGCCTGCCCAGCCGTTGCAGGGCGTGTTCCTCGGTGATCGAGGCCTTAGGAGCCTCCATTCCCGGCATTCCGAAGACGCTGTCCAGCATCGGCGTTGCGATGAAACCGGGGCAGATCGCGTTTGCCCGGATGCCGCTTGGGCCGTAGTCGAGCGCGATGTTTTTGGTGAGCAGGACGACGCCACCCTTGGCGGCGTTGTACGAGCTGCCCCCCGCTGTGCCTTCGAGACCCTCGATGCTGGCGACCGTGACGATGGAGCCACGCTCGCCGTCGACTCGGGGCTGCTCGATCATCCTGGCCAAGGCCGCCTTCGCCACCAGGAACGAGCCGGTGAGATTGATCCCGATCACCCGGTCCCATTCGGCCCGATCGAGCAAGTGGACCGGGCCGCCGCCTGCGACGCCTGCCGCGTGGACAACCCCGTCGAGGCGGTCAGGCACAGCGCCCAGCATGCCGGCGACGGCGGCTTCGTCGGTGATGTCGGCCGCCACGAACGTGAACCGCGGGCCGAGATCGGGCGCGGGGGCCAGGTCGGCGCCGACGACGGTGCCGCCTTCGGCCAGCAGGCGAGTCGCAGTGGCCAGGCCGATGCCCGACGCCGCTCCTGTCACGACGAACGTGCGGGAGTGGGCGCGATCGGGGCTCGCCATGGATGAGTTCCTCTCGATGCCGCCGGCGCAGGTGCCGGGCAGAGGAAGTCTGTCACTGCGACCGCCTAACGGTGTGGCTTCAGCCGCCCTCCGTAGTCCGACCGCAGACCGGGCCGTTCTCCACGGCAATGTGCGGGCAATTCGGATTTGGCTGTGTCGGCTGCGTTGTCGGCACAGGGCAGGACTCACCGCCCGCGACGGTGCTCCCGTCGGGGCAGTGTTTGACAGGCGGTTGCGACGGTCGCTGTGGCCGCGGGGCGACCGGAGATGCCGAGGGCCGTGAAGCCGGTGCGGCGTGACTCGGTGGCGCAACCGCGGGCTGGCGCGGAGCCACTGTGTCTGCGGGAGCGGGTGACGGTGCTTGCTCAGTGGGTTGGGTTCCCGGATTTGTCGCGTTCGGATCATTCGTTTCGGCCGGACCCGCCGACGGTGGCACCGACGTATTCGGCTCCGGTGTCGGCACATTCGACGCCGGCGTCGGGACATTCGACGCCGGCGCGGGAGTGGTCGGCCGTTGCGATGTCGAGACGATCGGTGCCGTACGGGGAACCTGGACGGCAGGGCCCGGCACGCTGCGTAGGGCGGGCAAGCCGACTGTCACGCCCAGTGCTATCGCCGGAACGGCGACGAGTGCGGTGGCCCACAGCGCAAATCGGCCGGTCACCATGGAAAGACGGGCGGTAACGTGACCCACTGCGTGCGCAGCTGCCCCTGCAGTACCGGAGGTGGCGGCGGGTGTGAGCCGTATTTGGGCAAGAGTGTTCTCGCGCAGCCAGTCCGGCGCGGGAATGAACACTGGCGACGCACCGAGCAGTGCCCTCGGATTGACGAGCCTTCCGCGTTCCTCGTCGCAGTTCGGGCAGGCCTCGATGTGGCGTGAAACGCGCTTGCGCAGCAGAATGGTGAACTGTCCGTCCCAGCCCCCCACGATCGCCGCCATTTCCTGACAATTGTTGTGCCCGGAAGTGGCTTGACGCACGACAAGCAGTGCGCCCAAAGACTTTTCGACGGTATCGCGGAGCCGCTGCACCATCTTCTTGGCGGAGCCGTTACTGACGCCAAGCGCCTGCGCAAGTTCCGAACCGGTCAGACCGTGTCGGTAGGCCAGATTCAGAACTTCGCGGTCGCGGTCGGAGAGTCCGCCCTCGGATTGGGCGACCAGTTCGACGAGTTCGTTGCGGGCGGCTAACACGTCGGGACCGGCATCTGCGGACGGCTCGTCCGGTAACTCATCGGATATCGTCTCGCGCTTACGGGCGCGCAGGGCCCGCAGCGCCTGGTGCCGGGCGATGGAATACAGCCAGGGACGCAACTTGGCGGGATCACGCAGTGTCGGCAGATCGACTGCGGCCATGCAGAATGCCTCCTGCACGCAGTCAGCCGCCGCATCACGATCGCCCACCATGCCCACACAGAAGTCGTAGAGCCGGTCGGCGTAGCGGTCGTAAATGCCGGCGAAAGCCATTCGATCACCGGCAGCGACGCCGCCGACCAGATCGGCGTCGCCCGCCGCGGTCCAATCGATCTGCACAGTCATGTACGTCGGTCTCCAAACTGAGAGTCGCTCGATCCCGAATGCGGGGCTCGAACGCATGCCAGTCAGCCAAGGTTGGCCTCTGCTTCAGTCGAACTACGATCCGGACGGCGGATTGGTTCATTGCCTCACGCCGGTCGCGTTATCCGCCGACCCCATTTGTCGAGTTCGGATTTGCATGTGGGGCACGTGTAGCCGCCCCACATCGCCTGCTCGCCCGAGGTGGGCACTCGCACCCGCCCCATCACAGTTCCGCAGTTCGGGCATTCCACGCGGCGGAGATTGATGCCCCACCTGTTCTTGACGATCGTCCCGTGGATTACCAGCACCAGACCCATGGCAAGACCAACGAGAATTGCAACAGCGAAGTACGTGTAAGCACCCATTTGTGACTCCTTGGTTCGTGTATCCGAAAACCCAACCGCCCCGGCGGGTCTCGAGTCTGCGGACTCGCCGGGGCGTTCAGACAGCTCGCGGCGCGCTCAGAAACGCGTCGTCGCTTGAGTTTTGGTGCCGTTGTCGCAAGTGATGGTCACGTTCCGGTCCCGGAACCGCGGGATGGCAGGGACGATCCTGAGATCGAACGTGGAGTTGGCCGCCAGCGCGAAGGTGCGGTTGATGTCGTCCATCGCGTACGTGCACTGCGAAGCCACCCCGCTGCGGTCAGTGATGTGAGCTTCTAGACCGCCCAGGATCGCATTGAAGCTGACGGTCGGCCCCAGCTTTGGCGGTGCGGGAGCGGGGGGCGGCGGGGGCGGCGGCGGTGGGACTGCCCCATTCGAGCAACCCGACACCACGATGCGTGCGCCCTGCTGGGCTTGCAGCTTCTGCCTGGCGTTTGCTTGGGCGACCTGAAGCGACGGGTCTTGTCCCGCCTCGAATTCCCCGTAGTCGTTCGACGCGACTGCCGCGCAGGCGTTCTTAGCGATGACCTCGACCACGCAGTGGTGACCGCCATTGTCGACACAGTTGGAAAGCGCAGCCCCGGTGTTTTGGTCGGGTCCGATGTAGATGCCTCCGGCCGTCCGGACAGGGGGTGCGTCATTGAGGCCCCCGGCCGCGAGGACGATATAGGCGTCAGCCGCGTTCGCGGGCGCTGCCGCGCCGAGCATGCCGGCCACAGTCGCCCCTGCGGTCACGAGCATGACGCCCGCCATGGTCCGCACTTTTCGTCTGGAGATGGTGCTGATGGTCATGATGTTGTCCTTGTGTTCGGTGGGCCCGGTTGGGCCGCATTCACCTACTAAGGGCAAGCAGCCAGTCGAGAGGGGACGCTTTTTCTGGGGAGAGTCGTGGCGATTGCTGCGGGCGGCCGGGATTGACCAATCACGAGTTCGAGTGATTGTCCCGGCACGCCATCACGTTGCCAGGTCCGCTCCGTAGCCGAAGCGTGACGGAGCCGTGATCGAATTGCCAAGGCGCGCCTAAACTTCCACTCCTCGCGCCGCCCCTACGATCACACAATTGACAACCTCGTCATTTCAAGGGGTGTAAAGCCATGCGGGCGGTAGTGCGGTGTGCTGTTGTGCTGATTGGGATCGCTGCGACTGTGGTTGTTGAACCCGCCGACGTGAGCCTCACCGCGGTGAATCAGTCATATGGGCCCGCCATCGCATCGGTGCTACCAACGCGCGGCGAGGTCGTGGGTGTGGCGCACCCCGTGGTGGTGACGTTCAGCGCGCCCGTCGCCAATAGGCACCTCGCCGAGCGCGCCATTGAAGTTAAATCGGCGCCCGCGATGACCGGCAAGTTCGAATGGCTCGACAACGACGTTGTGCAGTGGGTTCCCGACCGATACTGGCCGGCGCACACCACGGTGGCACTTTCGGTGGGCGGTCTGAAAACTGAATTCGCAACCGGACCTGCCGTCGTCGGTGTCGCCAGCATCTCCGATCACACGTTCACCGTCAGTATCGACGGAGTCGAGGCGGGACCACCGTCTGCACTGCCGGCGCCCCACCACCGACCCCACTGGGGCGAAGAGGGCGTGTTCCCGGCCTCGATGGGTAGGCCGGAGTACCCGACGCCGGTGGGCACCTACACCGTGCTGTCGAAAGAGCGCGACGTGACTATGGATTCGAGCACCGTCGGCATCCCCGTCGACGCACCCGACGGTTACCTGCTAGACGTGGAGTACGCCGTCCGGATCACCGACCGTGGCCTCTTCGTGCATTCAGCTCCGTGGGCCGTCAATTCACTCGGGTATGAGAATGTCAGCCACGGCTGCATCAGCCTGAGCCCCGAGGACGCTGAATGGTACTTCAACACGGTCAATGTCGGCGACCCGGTCATAGTGCAGGAAAACAACATCGAAGTTCCTCGCGCGGTCACGCGTTAATGAGGCTCGGCACCTAGATCACACGCAGAGGCACACGCCTCATGCCGGAGTTGAGATTCAGGGGCGTAGCCCCTGATGAGGGATAAGCCTCAGCGCGCGCCGTCAGGCTCCAGGGCCAGGCAGAATTGGCTGACCGGACACGGGCGCTCCAACGGCCGGCGGATTAGTCGGATCCCCTTTACCGCCAAACGCGCCAGCCATGTCGGTGAGCGGAGCGCCACCCGCCACCGGAGCAAGCGGAGCACCCAAGGGCACCGGCGCAGCGAGAGGAACCACAGGAACCGGTGGAGCGAGAGGAACGACAGGAATGGGCGGAGCGGCGGGAACCACAGGAACGGGCCCAGGCAAAGCCATCGGAATCCCAGCCATGTCAGCGACTGGGGCGGCTGCCGGAGCGCACGCGGCCGCTGCCGGAGCTGCAGCAACTTCGCCTGCCGACGCGGAGAAGCATTCGTAGCCGCCGGTTGGCAGCGGCGCGGCCGCAGCGTGAGGGCTCAATGCCATTGCGACCCCGCACAATCCAGCCCCAGCAGCAACTACTCTGACGTTGAATCGATCAAAGATCGTCATCGACATCGACTCCTTCATTCACGCCCGGACATTCCGCACTCAAGTAATGCCGCAGAACCGCAGGTAGTACCGAAGTCGCGGTTGGACGACTGCGTAAATTATCGGCAGCCAAATCGCCCAACTCACCATGCCGCACCGCATCGTTTCCAAATGGTGACGTTCGGCATGGTTCGATGCCGGTCAGGCACGCTTCCGTGACTCAATCGCGATTGATTTAGCTGGAGTTTGGTGGTGGTCCCGGCTGGTTTCGAACCAGCGACCTTCCGCGTGTGAGGCGGACGCTCTCCCACTGAGCTACGAGACCGGGAGGTCGAACGACGTCGAAGATTAGCACGCGAGGACCTGTCGGCCCGAATTCGCGACGACACCACTTCGCCCACATGCAGCAGGTTAAGGTCGCGCGATGACGCAGCGTCTTCTGACGACAATTGTCGTCATGTCGGCAATTCTGATGCTGCGGCCTGCGGTAGCGGATCCACGGGCGCCCAGCCCGCACGTACGCCGTCGACTCCAGCGCAGACTGCGTCCGAACCCGCCGCGCAGCCCGACAAGACGACCGGCCCTGCTCCAGCCGACCAGGAAGTCGACGAGCTCACCGGATTCATATCGCCGACCGGCAATGTCGCGTGCATGATCGACCATTCATGGGCCCGCTGCGACACTATCGACCACGATCGGTGTTGACGACGGTTAAAAACCAGGCCAGTCGCGACGGTTGAAAAGTAGGCCACCCATACAGATTGGATGGGTGATCTCCTTGGAAGACTGGGCCT
>NZ_QJJU01000004.1 GCF_003201655.1 Mycolicibacterium moriokaense | reverse complement strand
TCCCGATGCGGAGTCAGCTGCAGATAGTCGTAGCCCAAGTCCGCCACCAGGCGGGGGAATTCGAGCAGATCGAAGTCGTGATGAAACGGCGTGGGATCTAATGCGATCTTCATCTCAGGCTCACCCCTTCGGCCAGCTCGATAGCGGTGCGCTCGCCGGACTCCAGCGACCGCACACCTGCGGCGCACACCGCCGCGGCGGCGTACCCGTCCCATGCCGTCGGTCCGTCGACGTTCGTGCCGGACCGAACCGCATCGACCCACCGCTGAACCTCGATGTCGTATGCCGTCCCGAAGTATTCGCGGAAACCCGGTGTCTTCCGTCCGAAACCGATTGTTGCGCTGCCGTGCTCGCCGACTACTTCGGTGCGCACCTCGTATGCAACGCCTGTCGTCACGAACAGCTCCACGTCGACATGGCGGCCGCTCGCCGTCTGGAAGATCGCGATCTGCGGGTCCTGAAGACCTTCGCGTGCACCGGGATTCGGTGTCGGTTTGATGATCTGTACCGACGCGATCTCCTCACCGAACAGGAACCGTGTCACGTCGACCTCGTGAACCAGCGAGTCCTTGACGATCATCGCGGAGTTGAAGCTGGGCGGGACGGCCGGGTTGCGGTGCGCACAGTGCATGACCAGCGGCTGACCGATCTCGCCGCGGTCCAACAGCGCCTTCAGGTGCTGGTATTCGGGGTCGAAGCGGCGCATGAATCCCACCTGGATGAGTGGCTTTTCGAGCTCGGCCTCACGCCGCACCACCTCGAGCGACGTTTCCACGTCGGTCGTCAACGGCTTCTCACACAACACGGGCTTGCGGTGCTCCAGGCAGGCGAGCAGTTGCTTCTCGTGTGTGGGACCGGGCGTGGCCAGCAACACCGCGTCGACGTCGTCGGCCGCGATCGCGTCGAACGGGTCGTTGGCCACCCGGGCGCCAGGAACGGTTGCCGCGACTTCGGCCGCCCTCTCCGGCAGGTAGTCGTTCACGACGGTCACTGCCGCACCGCTGATACGGTTGGCGATGCGGACGACATGGTCGGCGCCCATCACGCCAACGCCAAGCACGGCAATACGCAAATCTGACATGGTCGTTCGGCTCCTAGAATTTCACCGAAGGGACGCCGCACGACCCGAGGTAGCGGCGGGTGCGGGCAGCGATCGGCAGCGGCTTGTCGGGATCACACGGGTACATGTCCTGTTCGACGATCGCGAACACGTCGATGCCGAGCTTTTCGACGGCGGCCAGCAGTGGCGGCATCTCCGGAATGCCCCGCGGCGGTTCGGTCATCGCGCCGAGCTTGACCGCCTCACCGAACGGCAGGTCCTCGGCCTCGACCTTGGCACGCACCTCCGGATCGACCTGCTTGAGGTGTAGATACCCGATGCGGTCGGGCGCGCGGTTGATGATCGCGAGGTTGTCGCCACCGCAATAGCTGATGTGGCCGGTGTCCAGGCACAGGTTCACGAACTCGGCATCGGTGCCGTCCAGGAAGCGGTAGACGTTGTCTTCGGTGTCGACGTGGCTGTCGGCGTGCGGATGGTATTGCGCTCGCACGCCGTACTTTTCGAACATCGCCTTGCCGAGGTCATTCATCCCGCCGGTCTTCTTCCGCCACTGTTCGGCCGTAAGGTTGCGGTCCTCGAGCACCTCGCCGGTGGCCGGGTCGCGCCACATCTCGGGAATGACGACGACGTGCTTGCCGCCGACGGCGGCCGTCAGCTTCGCCACGTCCTCGATCTGCTTCCACACCGCTTCCCACGAATTGTCCTGGTGCAGGTGCTCGAACACCGTCCCTGCCGAGAGTTGCAGATTGCGGGACGCGAGTTCGTCGGACAGCTTCTCCGGGTCCGTCGGCAGATAGCCGTACGGCCCCAGCTCGATCCATTGATAGCCGGAATCGGCCACCTCGTCGAGGAAGCGGGTGTACGGCGTCTGATTCGGGTCATCGGGGAACCACACGCCCCAGGAGTCGGGTGCTGAGCCGACGAGAATGGTGCTCATTCGGATGGCCTTACGAACGGGCGCTGAACCTTCTTCCACTCCGCGTACGTCTCGTACGCGGCTTTCGTGGACTCCAGCGCGGAGGTCTGGCTTACCGGGACGTCCCACCAGGATTCGCTGTCCGGTGCGTAGACAAGTGGGTCGGTCTCGACGTGGATGACGGTGGTGTGCTCGTTGGCCTTGGCCACCTTGACGGCATCGGTGAACTCCGCCGGTGTCGTCACGCGGATCACCTCTACCCCCAGGCTTGCGGCGTTGGCGGCCAAGTCGATGGGCAGCTTGGGGCCGTCCAGCCGACCGTCGGCGCTGCGGTAGCGGTAGGCGGTGCCGAATCGCTGCGAGCCAAGCGATTCCGACAGCGAGCCGATCGATGCGAAGCCATGGTTCTGCACCAGGACCACGATCACCTTCACGCCCTCTTGAACCGCGGTGACCAGTTCGGTCGCCATCATCAGATACGAGCCGTCACCGACCATGACGAACACGTCGCGGTCGGGGCTGGCCATCCTGATGCCGATGCCGCCTGCCACCTCGTATCCCATACAGGAATAGCCGTATTCGACGTGGTAGCCCTTGCGGTCGCGGGTGCGCCACAGCTTGTGCAGATCGCCAGGCATCGAGCCCGCCGCGCACACCACCACATCGCGAGGGTCGGAGAGCGTGTTGGCCAGCCCGATCACCTGGCTCTGGTTCAACGCGCTGCCGTCATCGCCAATGCGGTAGGCCGCCGCGACCGTCGCATCCCAAGCCTGGGCGAGTTCGGCTGTGCGTGACCGGTATTCGTCGCTTACCGAGTAATCGCCAAGCGCGTCGGATAGGGCGTCGATCGCCTCTCGGGCATCTGCGACGACGGACAACCCACCCTGCTTGACGGCGTCGAACGACGCGACGTTGACGTTGACGAACCGAACCGCGGGGTCGTTGAACGCGGTGCGGGAGGCGCTGGTGAAATCGCTGTAGCGCGTACCGATGCCGATTACGACGTCGGCCTCCGTAGCCAGTGCGTTCGCGGCGGTCGTCCCGGTCGCACCGACCGCCCCGACCGACTGCGGATGGTCGTACCGCAGGGAGCCCTTGCCTGCCTGCGTCTCCGACACGGGGATGCCGGTCTTCTCTACGAATGCCGCTAAGGCGTCGTCGGCGCCGGAGTAGATCACGCCGCCGCCCGCCACGATCAACGGGCGCTGCGCAGACCGGATGACCTCGGCGGCCCTGGCGATCACCGAGCGCTCAGGCATCGGCCTTGCGACGTGCCAAGTCCGCTCGGCGAACAGCGATTCCGGCCAGTCGTACGCCTCGGCCTGCACGTCCTGTGGCAAGGAGACGGTCGCTGCCCCTGTCTCGACCGGGTCGGTGAGCACGCGCATCGCACCAAGCAGGGCGGAAGGCAACTGTTCGGGGCGCCACACCCTATCAAAGAAGCGTGACAGCGGTTTGAACGCGTCGTTGACGGTCAGCTCACCGTCGTTGGGCGCCTCGAGCTGCTGCAGGACGGGTGCGCTGACCCTGGTGGCGAACGTGTCCGAAGGCAGCAGGAGCACGGGTAGACGATTGATGGTGGCCAGCGCCGCGCCGGTCAGCATGTTCGTCGATCCCGGGCCGATGCTGGCTGTCACCGCCCATGCCTGTAACCGGTCCTTCTGGCGCGCGTAGGCCGCCGCGGTGTGGACCATCGCCTGCTCGTTGCGGCCCAACACATATCGCAGCGCGGGTTCCGTGCCGGTCTGCTCTGCCTGGATCTCGGCCTGGAGCAGGGCTTGTCCGATGCCCGCCACGTTGCCGTGGCCGAATATGCCGAAGCAACCGGCGAAGAACTTGCCGCGCTCGCCGTCGCGCTCGACGTACTGGTTGGCGAGGAACCGAATTGTGGCCTGTGCGACGGTGAGCCGCACTGTCGGCTCGGCGTCGGAACTTTTGAATGCGGATGCTTTGGAGACCACGTCACACTCCTCGTGAACGCAGGGGCAGGCGGGGGTCGACGTCCTGGCGGTCCCAGGTGCCGCGCAGCCAGGCGTGTTCGGGATCATCGACGATCTTCCAGGCCCGTTCGGCACCCGCTCCGGCCATCACGTTGAGGTAGTACATGTGGTAGCCAGGCGCGGCGACGGACGGGCCGTGATAGCCGTGCGGCACCAGCACCACGTCGCCGGTGCGCACTTCTTCGAGCACCTCGATCGGGCGTTCAGGCGTGCCGTAGACGCGGTGATAACCGAAGCCGCGCGAATTATCTGGGCCTGGAGCGATTTCGAAGTAGTAGATCTCCTCCAACGCGGACTCGACGGGAGTGTTCTCGTCGTGCTTGTGCGCCGGATAGCTCGACCAGTTGCCGCCGGGCGTGATGACCTCGCATGCGATCAGCGAGTCCGCCTCGAAAACCCCTGCGGTGCCGAAGTTGTGCACCTGCCTGCTGCAGTTGCCGGTGCCGCGAAGCTCGACGGGCACGCCGGCGGCGGCGACGCGGCGGTTCGGGAGTTGACGCCTGGCGCGCGCGCCGCAGATCGCGAACCGGCCTTCACCGGACAGCGTGTAAGTCTGGGCGGTGCCGATGTACACCATGTCGGCCGGACCGTCGAAAACCGATGCCCGTTGCGATAGTTCGAACGTGTCGCTTGCACACTCCACGCATCCGCCGCCGGAAAGCGGCAAAATCATCACCTCGGTGCCGCCGGTGTGAAGTTCTGCACTCTGCGTATCGTCGAGTTCGATGACCTGCAAGGAGGATTCGGTCCAGCCCGCCGACTCGGGAGTGATGTCCACAGTGAACGGAAGAGTGGCGCTGCGTGCTGGGATGTAGTACTTGCTGTGCACGGTCACCTCACCATCGCGACGGCGGCCGCGACCGCGGAGCTGACATCGTCGTCGGCCGGGTACAGCAGTGTGCGGCCGACGATGAGGCCGCGCACCGAAGGCAGCCCGAGCGCCTTCTCCCAGCTGGCGAATGCTTCGTCGGGATCGGCGGGATCGCCACCGAGCAGCAGGGTCGGCAGTGTCGTCGAATCCATCACCCTGTCCATCTCGTCGACCACGGGCAGCTTCATCCAGGTGTACGCCGAGGTCGAGCCGAGGGCTTGGCCGATGTGGATCGACTTGATCACCGCGTCGGGCGATAGGTCGTTTCGGACCTTGCCGTCGACCCGCGCCGACATGAACGGCTCGACCATGGCGATCAGACCGTGTGATGCGAGCTCGTCGACTGCACGAGCGCACGCCTCCAGGGTGGCGACGGTGCCAGGATCGCCGAGGTCGATGCGGCACAACATCTTTCCGCCGTTCATTCTGGCGGCGGCGGTGGCAGCGGCGGTGGTCGCCGTCATCCTGTCGTCGAGCTCGAATTGCGCGCCTGCCAAGCCGCCCCGGTTCATCGACGAGAACACCACCTTGTCGTCCAGCGCGCCAAGCAGCACCAGGTCGTCGAGGATGTCGGCGGTGGCAAGCACGCCGTCCACGCCGGGGTCTGCGAGCGCGGCCCGCAGCCGGTCGAGCAGGTCGGTGCGGCTGTTCATCGCGGTGGGTCGCGAGCCCACTGCGAGTGCACCGCGGGCGGGGTGGTCGGCGGCGACGATCATCAGCCTGCCGTTGCCGCGCACGGTCGGCCGAGTGGTGCGGTTCTGCCATGCGCGCTCGATCGCGCCGGGGTCGGTGGCGCGCAGTTCGGTGATCGCGGTGTAGTCAGCGCACACAGCGTCAGACATTGACGGCCTCCGCTGCGGTCTGCTCGGCAAGTTGAGCCACTTCCGCGGCCGTCGGCATCGCTGTCGAGCACTCCAGCCGCGATGCGACGATGGCACCCGCGGCGTTGGCGTAGCGCAGCGTCTTCTCAAGGGGCCATCCGCGCAGCAGCCCGTGGCACAGGCTGCCGCCGAACGCGTCGCCGGCGCCGAGGCCGTTGACCACGTCGACCTCGTTGGGCGCCACCATCACGTGCGAATGCCGCGTCTTGCCGAGCACACCGCGCGGGCCCTGCTTGACGATCGCAAGCTCGACGCCGAGGTCGAGCAGCGCGTCGGCCGCCTTGTGCGGGTTGTGTTCGCCGACGGCGATCTCGCACTCCTCGCGGTTGCCGACGGCCACCGTCACGTGCTGCAGGGCGCGCTGGACCTGCTCGGTGGCCGCTGAAGGCGACTCCCAGAACATCGGCCGGTAGTCCAGGTCGAGGATCGTGAACGGCTTGCGCTCTCGCGCTTCCCATGCGGCGAAATGCGCACTGCGACTTGGCTCCTCGGATAGCCCAGTCACAGTCGACCAGTACAGCCGGGCGGATCGCACAGCGTCTGCGTCGATCTCGTCGGCGCGGATCTGCAGGTCGGGCGCACTGGGACGGCGATAGAAATACAGCGGAAAATTGTCGGGCGGAAAGATCTCGCAGAACGTGACTGGTGTCGGGTATTCGCCGTGGGTTGTCACGTAGCGGTTGTCGACTCCCAGGTTGGCGAGTTCGCCACGGACGAAGGTACCGAACGGATCGTCGCCGACGCCGGAGATCAGCGCGGCGCCGTTGCCCAGCCGGGCCGCGGCCACCGCGACGTTCGCGGCGCTGCCGCCCAGAAACTTGCCGAACGTCGTGACGTCCGCCAGCCCAACACCGATCTGCAGGGGATAGATGTCGACGCCGCAACGCCCGATGGCGAGGACATCAAATGGCTGCCTGGTGCTCAATGTCAGCCTTCCGGGGGTGTAGGTGATCGACTCGCTATCGAGAGTGCCCCGTGTCACGCGGCGCTGTCAATACTTTGTCCTGACATTCTAACTTTCGATCATGCGATGTTACGATGCAGCTACTGCTCATCTGGTCCACACGAGATCGGAGACGATGTGCCTTTGACAGTGGAGCTCGACAGGTCCAGCCCTGTCCCTCTCTACTATCAGCTCGCTCAGGCCATCGAGGCCTCGATCCGTGACGGCGAGCTCGCGCCCGGCGATCGCTTCGAAAACGAACTGGCGCTGGCAAAACGGCTGGCGTTGTCGCGCCCGACGACCAGGCGCGCCATCCAGGAGCTCGTCGACAAAGGCCTGCTGGTGCGCAAGCGTGGAGTGGGCACGCAGGTGGTGCAGAATCCCGTGCACCGCCGCGTCGAGCTGACCAGCCTGTTCGACGACCTCGTCCGCGCAGGCCAGGAGCCGAGCACGCAGCTGCTCGACTACCGCGTCGGGCCGCCCGAGGAAGAGGTCGCCCGCGAACTCAACCTGGCCGAGGACCGCGAGGTGGTGTCGATTCACCGGCTGCGTTGCGCCAATGGCGAGCCGCTCGCGGTGATGATCAACCATTTGCCCGCCGAGCTCGCGCCCGAAGCGGATGAGTTGGAAGGCAACGGGCTATACCAGTCGCTGCGGGCGCGGGGTGTGCACATTCGGCTGGCGCGCCAGCGCATCGGCGCACGCGGGGCCACCCGTGCGGAGGCCCGGCTGCTCGACGAGAAACCCAACGCGCCGTTGCTGACGATGGCGCGGACCGCGTTTGACGACTCCGGCACCGCGGTCGAGTTCGGCACTCATTGCTACCGCGCGTCGCGCTACTACTTCGACACGACGCTCGTCGACCGCTAACTTTTCATCCGCGAACAGACGCAAAAGTCCCCCGACACGTCGAGAAATGGGTGCTTTTGCGTCTGCTCGGCCTAGGAACTGAACGCGCGTCGGAACGCTTCCAGGGCCTTGACGCTGTCGCCCGACGCCCAGGCCTCCATGCCGACGGTTCCGGTAAAGCCCATGTCATGCAAGGCCTTTGCGATCGCGGGGTAGTTGATCTCGCCGGTGCCCGGTTCGCAGCGGCCCGGCACGTCGGCGACCTGGATCTCGCCGATCGCGTCGCCGCAGCGCCGAACCAGTTCGATCAGGTTCCCCTCGCCGATCTGGGCGTGATAGAGGTCGAGCATCATCTTCACGTTGGGATGGCCGACGGCTTCCACCAAGGCGAGCGTGTCCTTGGCGCGGGCCAGCGGAATGCCGGGGTGGTCGACGATGGTGTTGAGGTTCTCCACGCAAAAGGTCACGCCTGCCGTCGCGCCCAGCTCGCCGATGCGCTCAAGAGCGCGTAGCGCCGTCGTCCACATCTCGCCGGTAGCCCGGTAGCGGGGTCGCGCCGCTTTGCCGTCCACCAGCTCCGCGCAGTGCAGATTCAGCCGCGGAACCCCAAGTGTCTCAGCGGCTTTGATGGACAACTCGGCCGTCCGCACAACTTCGTCGGCGGTTTGCGGGTCGATCAGATCGCCATGCAGGTAACCGGTCATCGAGGTGAACCGGGCGCCGGTATCGGCCAGCGCTTGCAAGTCCTTGTCGTGCCAGCTCCAGATCTCGACGGCAAAGCCCATGTCGTGGATGCGCCGCACACGATCGACGATCGGCAGGTCCGTGAAGACCATCTCGGAACAGACCGCAAGCTCGAAGTCGCTCATCGCTTTGTCACCTCTCTGACTTTGACCAGCATGGACGACCCTAACATTTGATATGCAGTCCTAATGTCAGGACAAACTATTGACTTTCAGGTGTGAGCCGTATTACATCGAGCAGGAGGGGTGCTGCGTCGCACTCGGAGAGCGGAGGAGATATGAGGTTCAGCCGGCTCGCGGCGATCAGCGGAGCGAGCGTGCTCGTGGTCGGAATCGCGGCATGTTCTAGCACTGGGGGCAAGCCCCAGGAAAGCGGCGGGGGAATGGGCGCGGGTCAGGCGAACACCCCCCGGGCGACCGTCGCGATGATCACCCACGAAGTGCCGGGCGACTCCTTCTGGGATCTCATCCGCAAGGGCGCACAAGCCGCTGCGGACAAGGACAACATCGAGCTGCGCTATTCGAACGATCCCGAGGCGCCCAACCAGGCGAATCTGGTGCAGAGCGCGATCGACAGCAAGGTCAACGGCATCGCGGTGACGCTGGCCAAGCCGGACGCCATGGCGCCCGCGGTCAAGGCGGCCCTTGCGGGGAACATCCCGGTGGTGGCGTTCAACTCGGGTTTCGACAACTTCAAGCAGCAGGGTATCCAGGAGTATTTCGGACAGGATGAGAAGCTTGCCGGAGTTGCTGCGGGAGAACGCCTTAACACCGATGGTGCGAAGAAGGTAATCTGCGTGATCCAGGAGCAGGGGCAGGTTGCGCTCGAATCCCGCTGCGCCGGAGTCACTCAAGGATTCAAGGGACAGACGGAGATCCTCAACGTCAACAGCAAAGACATGCCGTCTGTTGAATCGACCATCACCGCAAAGCTGCAGCAGGATCCCTCGGTCGACCACGTCGTCGCACTCGGTGCGCCGATTGCCCTGACCGCTGTGCAGTCGGTCGGCAATGCCGGCAGCTCGGCCAAGGTCGTCACCTTCGACACCAATGCCGCGCTCGTCGATGCCATCAAGTCCGGCAAGGTGGAATGGGCCGTCGACCAGCAGCCCTTCCTGCAGGGCTATCTCGCGATCGACTCGCTGTGGCTCTTCATCAATAACAAAAACCTAATCGGGGGTGGCCAGCCCACCCTGACCGGACCCTCGTTCATCGACAAGTCCAACATCGACGCCGTCGCCGAGCTGGCCAAGTCCGGAACGCGCTGAGCCGGAAGAGAGAAACCATGTCTACGCAAGCAGAGCTGGACCTATCCGAACGCAAGGTCGTCCACGATGAGCGGGTAAAGGAGCGAAACCGAATACAGCGCTTGCTGATTCGTCCCGAGATGGGGGCCCTGATCGGTGCGGTCGCGATCTTCATCTTCTTCGCGATCGTGGCTCCGCCATTCCGCAGTCCCGAGGCGCTGGCCACCGTGCTGTACGCCAGCTCGACGATCGGGATCATGGCATGTGCGGTCGCGCTGCTGATGATCGGCGGCGAATTCGACTTGTCGTCCGGTGTTGCAGTGACGTTCAGTTCGCTGGCCGCCTCGATGCTGGCCTACAACCTGCACCTCAATCTCTGGGTGGGTGCCGGGCTGGGGCTGATCCTCGCGCTGGCGGTTGGCTTCCTCAACGGCTACCTCGTGATGAAGACCAAGATCCCGAGCTTCCTGATCACCTTGAGCACGTTCCTGATGATCACGGGCATCAACTTGGCTGTCACCAAACTGATTTCGGGACAGGTGGCCACGCCCAGCGTCTCGGATATGCAGGGCTGGGATTCTGCGAAGGCGGTGTTCTCGTCGTCGTTCAGCATCGGCAGTGTCAGCGTTCGGATCACCGTGGTGTGGTGGCTGCTGTTCACCGCAGCGGCGACCTACGTGTTGTTCAAGACGAAGGTCGGCAACTGGATCTTCGCCGTCGGTGGCGACCAGGAAAGTGCCCGTGCGGTCGGTGTTCCGGTGACGGCAGTGAAGATCGGCCTGTTCATGTTTGTCGGCTTCTCCGCCTGGTTCGTCGGCATGCACCTCCTGTTCGCGTTCAACACCGTGCAGTCCGGCCAGGGCGTCGGCAACGAATTCCTGTACATCATCGCCGCGGTGATCGGCGGCTGCTTGCTCACGGGCGGATACGGCACCGCGATCGGGGCAGCGATCGGCGCCTTCATTTTCGGCATGGTGAACCAGGGCATCGTCTACGCGGGCTGGAACCCCGACTGGTTCAAGTTCTTCCTGGGCGGCATGCTGCTGTTCGCGGTCATCGCCAACAACGCATTCCGTAACTACGCGGCGAAGAGGTGACCCCGTGACTGCAACAGTTGATCGTCCCGTCGAAGAAGCCCCATCCGGAGGCAAGGTTCCTCTGGTTGAGATGAAAAGCGTCAGCAAGTCCTACGGCAATATCACCGCGCTGAAGGATATTTCGCTGCGGGTGCACGCCGGTGAGGTGACCGGCATCCTCGGTGACAACGGCGCAGGAAAATCCACCCTGATCAAAATCATCGCTGGATATCATCCGCAGACCGACGGCGATCTTCTCGTCGACGGTGAGGCGACGAGGTTCAGCTCACCGAAGGATGCGCTCGGCAAGGGCATCGCGACGGTGTATCAGAACCTCGCCGTCGTACCGCTGATGCCGGTGTGGCGCAACTTCTTCCTCGGCCAGGAGATCCGGAAGAAGGGCTTCCCTTGGTCGCTGGACTCCAACGCGATGCGGGCCACCACACTGACAGAGCTGTCGAAGATGGGCATCGACCTGCCCGACGTCGACGTACCGATCGGCTCTCTGTCGGGTGGTCAGCGGCAATGCGTCGCAATCGCGCGTGCGGTGTTCTTCGGTGCGCGGGTGCTGATTCTCGACGAGCCGACCGCCGCGCTCGGCGTCAAGCAGTCCGGTGTTGTGCTGAAATACATCACCGCGGCGAAGGAAGCCGGCTTCGGTGTGGTGTTCATCACGCACAATCCACACCACGCGCATATGGTCGGAGACCACTTTGTGCTGCTCAACCGCGGTCGACAGAAGCTCGACTGCAAGTATGACGACATCACGCTCGAGCACCTGACACAGGAGATGGCAGGCGGCGACGAGTTGGCGGCGCTGTCGCACGAATTGCGTGGTAAAGGGGCATAACTGAGGCCAGTGGGCCCTGCCGACCGACTGGTCGGCAGGGCGTTGGTCGTCACAAACGTTTTGCGATCGTTCACCTGGGCGGCAGTGTGCGAGCCAAGCCTCCATCCCAGAGAGGCGGCACAATGGGATCGTGCATACAGAACCTGAAGCGAAGGGTCACACGCCGGTTTGGCGTGACCCGCTGTCGGCGGGGTTCCGAGCGCACCGTCACCTGTTATTGCTGCGGCTGCGGTGGCACGAGCACCGCATCGCCGACGGACGCCAGGACGGTGTCCCAAACGGTGACGGTTCCGCCAACCCGGCAGCCGTTCTTCCGGCGTAGCGGCTTACGGAATACCGATATCCGGGCGCACGATCTTTGCGAGTTCGTCGCGATCGGCGACGTCGAGTTTGATGCATGCGCGGTAGATATGGCCCTCGACGGTTCGTACGGACACCGTGAGTTGGTTGGCGATGTCGCGGTTGGACAGGCCCGCGGCCACCAACCCGGCGATCTCCCGCTCGCGGGCCGACACCGGCAAGGGACGTGCCGCCGATCGGATCGCCGGTGTCGCGGCTCCGCCGCACCGGCTTGCCAGACGTAGTGCGCGGGCAGACGATTCGGCGCTCTTGCTGCGTTCGCCGGCTCGATCATGAAGCGCGACGGCTTGCGCCGCCGCGTCCGCAGCGGACAGAATCAATCCGGCGGCTTCGAACTCCATGCTGAGCACGTCGAGGGCTTGTGCGTCGCGGTCGGCGACGGCCGCGGCGTGACGGGCCTGCAGCGCGACGATTGGTCCGCTCACCCGGTTTTGCAGCGACGACAATCGACCGGCGACGCTGCGGTCGCCGAATCTGGCGGCGTGGTGCAGAGCTTCTGCTTCCACGGCGTACTGACCGGATTCGTGTGCCAAATCTGCTGCTGCCCGGGCTAATTCGATTCCGGATCGCTCGCCGGTCTTGGCCGCGGCCAGGCATGCCTTCGCGATCAATAGGTGAGGCCGGTGTATCGCGACGTACTCGCCACTGTGTTCTTTGGCATCGGCGAGGACACGTTCGGCTTCGTCGACGCTGCCCATCGCCGCGTAGGCACGCGCCAGCAGCAGCCGGGCCGGAAGCCGCCATGGCAGCGACATTTCGGCCGCCAACGCGGCGAGGGCCTGTTCGATTGACGAGATGGCCTCGGGGAAGCGGCCACGATGTGTGGCGACGAGGCCGGACGTGATCTTGGCGATCGCCCACCCCAGGAACTGGCCTGCCGACGAGAACTCCTCGTAATCAGCGGCGCGCTGATCGGCGAGATCCAGTTCACCCGCGTACGTCAGCGCGAGAACGTCGCAGTACCGGACCATTACCCGGATCATGCCGTCGGTGGCCTTCTGTTCGGAGCGGCACCGGGCAGCGATCGGTTCGAAGTCACGCCCACGGCCCGCCACCGGCATCGCCAATCCCGCGGCGAATGCCGCGAAGTCGATCGCCTGTTTCGGCGCGTGCGGGTCGGCCAGGACGGCCTCTGCAGCAGCGATGCCCTCCTCAATCTTGTTCTCATGGACCGCCATTGCCGATCCAGTCGCTTCGACGACGAGCTGCAGGCTTGGGTGTTGCACGCGCTTGCGCAGCAGGCCCAGTAGTTGGTTGGCGCGTTCGATGTCGCCCATGGACCAGAACAGGATGGAAAGGCGGGGAATGCCCCACAGCACCAGCTCAAGCTCGTCGAGGTCGTCGGGTGCGAACCCCGCAAGCACCTGTTCGGCCTCGACGGGGTGGCCCTGCCATAACAGTGTGCGCGACAACAACTCGGCGGCTTGGAGGCCGCCGTCCCGATCGAACGCTGCCCGCGCGAGGTGCTCGCCAAGTGGAACATTGGACAGGAAGATTGCGTCCTTTGTTGCCGCGATGAGAAGGTCCGTTTCGACGGTCTGGTCGCTGTCGACGGACAGCTGAGCCAGTCGCAGCCGGCTCGCCGCGGTGTCGTGTTCTTGGCGGCGAAGCACTTTCACGATGCGTCCCCGTAGTCTGCGCCCCGACGCTGTGCCGACGCGACGGCGGACGACATCGCCGAAGAGCGGATGACTGAACCGGGCGGTCATCACCGCGCCGTCCTGCGCGATGCGAATCAGGCCCCCGACTTCGGCGGCGTCAACGGCCTCCTCGCCGGCCAATGCGATCAGGGTGTCGATGTCGAGGGGCTCGCACAGCGCGAGCAGCTTGAGGGCGTTCACGGCATCCTTGCCGACGTGATCGAGCCGATCCTCGAGCAGCGCAGCAAGTCCGGACGGAACGACCGCCCTGCCGCGCAGCTGCCAGACCCCGTCGACTTCAGCGAGTGTCCCGGCGTCGACGGCGCCCTCGACCATATGGCGCAGAAAAAGCGGATTGCCGCCCGATGCGTCCCACATGACGTCTGCGGAGAGGCCCTCAAGAGTTCCGCCGAGAACAGATTCCACCAGCGCTACGCTTTGCTCCTTGGTGAACGGCATCAGCTCAAAACGCCGGAGGTGGTGGTCCTTCCACAACGCGGTGACGGCATCGGGAACCGATTCGCCACTGCGAACCGTTGCCACGATGTGCCCGGCGCGCTCAACGGCGATCTGGTGGATCAGCGTCGACGAGAGCTGGTCGAGTAGATGGGCGTCGTCGACCCCGATCACCGTGTCCGGATTTTCGAGGATCGACGCGCGTGCGGCGGCGAGAAGGGCGACGGGATCACGTGAACCCGACGGCGGTATCCGATGGGCGAACACCCCAAGCGGGATGCTGCGCGAGGACTCGGTGCAGCCGACCCACTGCACCTCCGAACGCAGCGACGCGGTCACCGCGCGCGCCAGCGTGGTTTTGCCGACGCCTGCCGCCCCGACCAGCACGACGCCGCAACCGTCGTTGCCGGTGACCGTGGAGCGAATCGCGTCGAACTCCACCGGGCGATCGACCAATTGCCAGCGGGCCCCCATGAAGTGAGAGTTTAGGCTGCTGGATCGCGCATCGCTTTGCAAATGACACGCCTGTCGGCCAACGACTTTGCTGCTAGTCGGGCAAGTCGGCCGCGTCGCTGGGCTCCAACCGGGCGATGTTGTTCACTCGGTGCCGAAAGTCGCTCGACGCTTCGTAGACCAGTTTCTTCAGGCGGTTGATCGATCCGAGCGGACGGTGCGCATCCAGCCCGCGCCACGAGTTGAACGACAATACGTCGTCACCGAATGCCCGCCTTGCGGCGGTGTCGGGGTCCTGCATGGGAAAGGTGATCTTTGCGACGCCGACGTGTTGGGAGTCCTCTTCCGGCCAGGCCACCGTCGCGTCCTCGATGGGCATCGTCGCGGTGTCGGTGCATAGTTGCACCCGCAATTCGTACTCGGCGCTGTTGCTGCGGAAGAAATCGACCACCATGTCGCGGAATGCGTCCTTGCCCGCGCCGGGTGGGACCCGTTGAGGTACAAGCGCCTTCACATTTTGCGACAACGGCGCATAGAGCAGCTTGGCGACGTAGTTGCCGTGCCGGAGGGGAGCGGACGAGTAGAACGTTATGCCAAGGATGTTGGTGTTGGGATGGCTGAACAGGTCCAATGTCGTCGGCAGTTTCCCGCCGAAACGTTCGAGGACCGGTCGGACGGCACCGAGGACCTGGCCCAGGAGTATGAGAACCCAATCCGGCAGGCGGGCCAACAGAACGGCCAAGGGCATGCCCCTCTTCAAGTAGGCGCGCGCGTCGGCGAACGGAAATTCGCGGTGAGTGACGAGGATAAAGTCTTGCGTGGTCGCCGCGTCGTCGGAAAGGGCCCGGTCCCCGGGCACGCCGAGGACCTTGATCCCGAGGCCGCGTATCCCGCGGGTCTTGTCGCTGCGAAGCGCACCCGATGTACTGGAAAGCCTGGCGATGACCTGGTACGGCCCCGGTGTTGCGAAGATGCCCTGGCGATACGGTTCTGGCAGGTCGGGGTAGATGGTGAGTTCGCCGCGCAGGATGCCGTGGCTCTTGGCGTGAGCGTCACGGATACCGTGTCGGTACTTCTTGAATGCCCACTGGTTGTTGCCGTGCAACACGTCGGCGATGTCCTTGATCAGCTGATCTTCGTCGGGCCGTGGCTGCTCCAGGTGCTCGCAGTAGGGGACGAAGCCGCTCGCGTCGGGGGACTGCGCGCAGTCGGTCATGTCTAACTCGGTTCCTTCCGCACGGGAATCCAAGGCGCAAACGGATTTTCGACGCCGCGCAGGGCCGGCTCGAGTGACGGGAAATGACGCAACAGCACGTCTCGCATCGTGTTGTCCTCGATCCAGCTCATGCCGGCCGGGGTGTAGATCTCCGGGGTGAAGTCGGTGGTGAAGAAGCGATCGCATTCCAGGCGCCGGGATGCCATCAAGATGAACACGCGAAACGCCGTGTCGCTGAATCCGAATCCCTTCGGCTTGGTCTCCGCGTACATGCCGACCACCAAGTCGACGCGCTCGACGTCTCCGTAGATCTGCCGCAGTTCCTCTGCCCAGACGGGATTGTCGGTCAACTCCTCGAACGAGGCGGCCGGCTTCAGGCGGAACAACCGACGGAACTCGTTGTATCGCGGGACGCCGCGCTCGCGGACCCGCAGTACGTCGATGGCCCCGAGATCGACGAGTTCGCCAGGGGTCTTGTCGGGTTTGAGCTTGCGGAATTCCTGCAAGTGCCGAGGGAAATTGTGCAGCGTGATGGCACCGGGATGAGATCGGCCGAACGAATAGAAGATGTCGGCCATCTGCAGCTCGTCCAATCGCTTGCGGACGTTCAACACGGTCAGATCCGGAAGCACATGGCGGACCAGCTCTGAGTCGTCGGCCACCGAGCGGAAGACGTAGTCGTCTGGCATCAGCGGATGCATCCGGTAGACCGCGACGAATTCCTCGGTCAGCGAATAGGCCACTCCGTGATCGTTGGTCGGCGACCCCGGTATGCCCTGCAGGATCTCGCTGTCGGTGATCCTTCCGAACCGCCGATGGAACCGTTCGCCCAGAACGCCATACCAGTTGGCGCGCAACGAAAATACCGTTGTGGGGTGCGCGATGATCGCCGGCGTCCAATCGACGGTGTGAATCTTGGCCATCAACGCGGCGTTGACCAGACGCGCCTTGTCGTAGAGCTCTTGGTCGGACATCTTCGGATCTGCCGCGGCGAGGTGGTCGCATATCGCGTTGTGTTCGTGCATGAACAGCGAGTGCAGGATCGCCAGACCCAACCAGAAATTGCCCGCAGGGCCGTCGAAGTCCAACAACTTGTCGGTGTCCTCGGGAGCGAGCCCGAGGTGGTCGATCCGCAGATGTCCGCCTTCCCGCGTGCGAATGGCGTTGGCGAAATCGGGTTTCGTTCCGTAGATCTGCGAACCGTCCCACCAGTGGCTGTCGCGTGTCACGAAGGTCGGCGGACCCCAGCCGTCGGGTTGGGGATCGGGCTCGGTCCGCTTGATCGTCATCGGCGGCTCAGGCCAGTCGTCGTCCGGCTCAAGCGGGATCTTCCACCGGTTCTTGTCGTCCGTGCCGTGGCTCAGCCAGTCGTGCACTTCGAATTGGATCCACGCCGCGGCCAGCAGGTTCAACGTGGTGGCGGGCTGGAACTGTTCGCGGGTGAGGAGTCGACGGCTGATCACGCGGGGGTTGGGCTCCAATAACTCTGCGGGCTCCTCGCGATATACGTGAGTCAGCGGGACATTGCGCCCGAACCTGCATCCCGTTGCCCCGACGAGGGGGTCAGTGAGTTTGTTGTAGCTGCCGTCGATCGTGCGCGCGTTGCGGTGCTCGGCGGCATCGGAATCGTGGCCCGCAGGCCCGCCCGCATTGGGGCCGCGTGTGTCGATGAGGTTCCTCGCCCGCAACTGGGCGCGTATTCCGATCAGCACCAGTACTGCCAGCACGGTCGGCAACCGTGACCACCCGACGAGTCGATCCACCTTGCCGGCGACCCAGGAAAGAAGCCGAGCCAGCATCCTCGTCACTACGGTGCCCCCTCCGTTGTCCATCCCGAGCCGGGCTGGTTGTCGCTAGGGCAATGTTTGCAGCTGGAACGTCGGCGCGTACGGGTAGTGCCCTACTCGATTCGGAAGTGATGTTCGTTCGCGAAACGAAATATCCGCGGAATCTGCCAATTTCGCGCGTTAGCGCGGCATCATGCCCGCCGCACGGTACGCGGCGTCGACGTAGGCCATGTTCTGCACCGCATCGGCGGTGTCGAGCGGTAGCGGGGCGCCGTGCTGCACGTGTGCGGCGAACGCCTCGAGTTGGTAGGTGTACGAGGGCCGGGTGCCAAGCCGCTCAACGGTGGTGCCTTCCGGAGTGTTGATGGTCAGCCGGTCGTCTTCGTGGGGCTTGATGAAGTTGTGCACCAACAGATCTCCGCGTGTGCCGACGATGCGAATCGTGAACGAGTAGTCGTCGGCAACCATGGAGTTCGCGCTCAACCCGGTCGCACCGCCGGCAAAAGCAACGTCGACATCGCACCACGCGTCGACGCCAGGGCTGCGCTGTTCGGCGTGTGCGCGCACGATCGACGGATGCCCGAGTCGCCGCATGACGTGCAGGCCGTAGCAGCCCAGATCCATCAAAGAACCGCCTGCCAGGTCCAGCGACCACCGCGGGTCGCTGTCTTCCGGCTCAGGCATCGCCATCCGCGCCTCGATATGAACCAGCTCACCGAGCGTGCCGTCGCCCGCCAGTTCCAGTGCGCGGCGGGTGACGGGATGAAACAGGTAGTGAAATCCCTCCATCACGGTGACGCCTGCTGCGTCGGCCGCTGCGGCCACCCGCTCCGCCTCGGCGCGATCGCGGGCGAACGGCTTCTCGGTCAGCACGGGCTTACCCGCTGCGACTGCCGCAAGATTCCACGGCGCGTGCAGCGCATTCGCCAGCGGGTTGTACACGACGTCGACCTCGGGATCATTGACGACTTCGTCGTAGGAGGCCAAAACACGTTCCACACCGTGCTTTTCGGCGAACAACTGCGCCCGATACGGGTCACGCGCCGCGACGGCGACCAGCCGGTGACCCAACTCTTGTGCCGGCCCGACGATGGCGAATTCGGCGATCCGCGAGGCGCCAAGCACCCCGATTCGCAGGCTCATACCGGGGTAGGGGCTGGCAGGCCAGCACAAGCCCTGTTCATGTACTCGACACTAATTCGGACGTCGCACACCGGTCCCTCGCCGGTCGGCTCGCCATTGAGGATGGTGTCCTGTTCCATAACGAACCAGCCCTCAAAGCCATTGCTGCGCAATGCCGTGACGATTCCGGCGATGTCGACGTCGCCTGCACCCAGCGGGGTGTACATGCCGTCCCGAACCGCGTCCGTGTAGGTCAGTTCACCGGCCTGAACGCGGGCTGCGACGGCGGCGTCGACGTCTTTGAGGTGGGCGTGGGCGATGCGGTCAGGCACCTCGCGGGCCAACTGCAGGGGATCGGTTCCGCCGATCAGTAGGTGGCCGGTGTCCAGGCACAGCTTGATCTGCGAACCGGCAAGCACCCGATCGACGTCGCTGCGGGTCTCGACCATCGTGCCGACATGCGGATGCAGCACCGCCAGCACGCCCTTCTCCTTCGCCGCGGCGCCGAGCCGATCGAGATTGCCAAGCAAAGTCGCCCATTGGGCGTCATCGAGCGTCGGGCGGGAGTCGTATCCGTCTGTACCGGTCGCCGCGGCAAGCACGAGAACGTTGGCCCCGCATGCGGCCAGCGCGTCGAGCGGGCCCGCGATGTCGGGCACAGGATCGTGCCCGGCGTTGTGCAGCACGACCGGTGCGAAGGTTCCCACACAGCTCAGCCCGAAGGAGTCCAGCAGGGCAGTCAGCTCGTCGGGATCGGACGGCAGGAAACCCTCGGGTCCGAGTTCGGTTGCAGCCAGCCCGACGTCACGCATCTCGGCGAGTACCCGTTGCGGGCTGAGCTGGTAGCCCCACCCGGGCACCTCGCACACACCCCAGGAGATTGGCGCGCCAGCGATTTTCACAATGACCTCACTTCGTCGATTCGTACAGGGACACCGCGCCGCAATGACTCAGTCGCCGCCTCCGCCAGCCACGCGACCTCGACGGCGTCGGCGACTGTGCACGCGGGTGCGGCGGTGCCGTTGACCACGTCGACGAACGCGGTCAACTCGGCACGAAACGCGTCGGTGAAGCGGTCCATGAAGAAGTGGTGCGCGGGACCGGCCGGAAACTCGTTGTCCGGATCGACATTCCGAACCGGTGCTCCCTGATCCCAGCCGGCGACCACGGTGTCGTGGAAGCCGTGCACCTCCAGCCGGCAGTCGTAACCGCGGCCGTTGTAGCGGGCAGCCGACACCAACCCGATGGTGCCCTGATCAAACGTCACCACCACCGCAGCGGTGTCGACATCGCCGTACTCGGCGAAACGCGGGTCGCCCTGCACGCTGCCAGTCGCGTAAACGTCGACCGCCTGCTGTCCCGTGATCCAGCGCAGCACGTCGAAATCGTGGACGGCGCAGTCGCGGAAGATGCCGCCGGAACCCGCGATGTACTCCATCGGCGGGGGAGCGGGATCCATCGTGGTGCTGCGGACGGTGTGCAGCAGGCCCAGCGAGCCGTCGTCGACCGCGCGCTTGGCGGCGGCGAATGCGGCGTCGAACCGCCTCTGATAGCCGACCTGCACCGGCACGCCCGAACGCGCGATCACCTCGGCGACCTTGGCGCTCTCCGCGGCCGTCGCAGCGATCGGCTTCTCGCAGAAGGTCGGTAGTCCGCGATGGACGGCGGCCAGTGTCAGCTCTGCGTGGGCGGGCGTCGCGGCCGAGACCACGACCCCGTCGACGCCAGACGCCAGCAGTTCCTCCACCGAGTCTGCTGGTTTTGCACCGTATTTGGCGGCGACCGCCGCGACCACATCGGGGCGCTCGTCGGCAACGACAAGCCCGTCGATGCCTTCGATGCCGGACAACGTTTCGGTGTGGAAGGCGCCGATGCGGCCCAGTCCGATAACGCCGAGAGTGGTCATGGCTTTCTCCGATCGTCTTGGTCGCGCAGCGCGACGTCGAGTTGTTCTGCGGTCATGTCGTCGGACAACGCGGCAAGCACGGTGTCGACCTGACTGGGCGGGGCCAGGGTGCCGATCGGCTGGTCGCTGTCGAGGTTGGTGGGAAACGCGTAGCCCTCGGCGGTCGCCACCACAGCGTTGAGCAGTTCGCGCTGCGGGTGGCCCGCCGCTTTCATCGCGCGCAGCGCGGGGTATACCGCCCGCACCATCGCCGTGCGGTCCAGTACCTCCATCGCACGGCCGAACGGCGAGGAGATCTGCAACAGATTGGCGATCCGGCGGATTTGCGAGGTTCCCGCCGAAACGTTGGACCCCGCACCGTGATACAGCGCCGGGTTGAAGAACAGCGCATCACCCTTGGCGAGCGGCACCTGGACGTGGTGCTCGGCGAAGAACTCGACGAACTCAGGGCGGTTGAACGCGATGTAACCGCCCTCGAATAACTGTGAGAACGGCAGCAGCATGGTCGGGCCGCTGTCGACCGGCATCTCGCAGTGCGCCACCGCACCCTGCAGGGTCAACACCGGCGACGCGCGGTGCAGGTGCGAGGGATATTCGGCCAGTTGTTCGGCGGAAACGAAGCCCAAGTGATAGTCGCGATGTGGAACCTGCTGTGTCCCACCGGGATTGACGACATTGACCTGCGAGGTGACTTGATATCGCGGGCCAAGCCACGTCTGGCAGATGACGGCGAGCGCATCGTTGGCGTAATAGTCGGCGAACACCTGGGGGGCATGCAGTGCGAGCTTCTGCGCGGCGTTCCAGATGCGGTCGTTGGCGCCGGGCTTACCGAAGTGGTCGCCGTGCGAATCGCCTGCCTCACGTTGCGCGTCGATGATCGAGAAGAACGCTTCGCTGGCCCGGTCCACCACGTCAGGGGAGAAAGCTCCTTCGAAGATCACCACACCGGGCCCGTCGGCCAGCGCGCGGATCAGTTCGGACTGCAGCGCCCGCCGGTCGGTGGCACCGATCGTGGCTGCGGTGTACACCAGCACATTGCTTCGCACGGCGGTCGCCAGTGGGTAGTCGGCGGGATCGGTGTCGCGCAGCACCTGCGCGCGGAAGTCGTCGAGGCGCAGGTCGTCCTCGTCGATCCACGGCTGGTATGTCGTGCTCACAGGTGCCGCCATGGCAGCTAGTCTTGCTGTGATAGCGACCGCATTCAACGGCAAAAACCCATCAAAAACACCTCACCGACGGAGCACGATGCCGCACCGCTACAAGGTTCGCGAGATCGCACAGCAGTCCGGGCTGAGCGAGGCCACCGTCGACCGCGTCCTCAATGAGCGGAAGGGCGTACGGGAAAACACCAGGGCAGAGGTCATGCAGGCCATCGCCGACCTCGACAAGCAGCGCACCCAGCTGCGCCTCGTCGGCCGTCGCTACCTCATCGACGTGGTCATGCAGACGCCGCAGCGGTTCTCCGACGCCTTCCGCGCCGCGGTCGAGGCCGAGTTACCCGCATTCGCACCTGCCATGGTGCGAGCCCGTTTTCATCTGTGGGAATCGGGCTCGACGGCGCAGATGGTCGACGCGCTCGGCGATCTGCGTGGCAGCCACGGCGTAGTGCTCAAGGCGCAGGACGAACCCGACGTATCGGAGGCCATCGACCGGCTCGTCGACGGCGGCGTGCCCGTGGTGACCTATGCGACTGATGTGCCTGCCAGTTCGCGCTGCGGTTACGTCGGCATCGACAACCACGGGGCCGGGGTGACGGCTGCATATCTGATGAACCAGTGGCTGGGGCCCGCGCCGTCGGATGTCCTCATCACGCTGTCCCGGACGGTGTTCCGCGGCGAGGGGGAGCGCGAGGTCGGCTTCCGGTCGGCACTGCGCGGCTCGGGACGCGCGATGGTCGAAGTCAGCGACAGCGACGGCATAGACGCCACCAACGAGCGCCTGGTGCTCGAGGCACTGGAACAACATCCCAGCGTGGAAGCCGTGTACTCCGTCGGCGGCGGCAATACCGCCACGGTCGCGGCGTTCGAACGACTGGGTCGCGCCTGCCGGGTCTTTATCGCCCACGATCTCGACGCCGACAACCGCAGGCTACTGCGCGAAGGCCGCATCTCGGTGGTGCTGCACAACGATCTGCGCGCCGACGCGCGACTTGCGATGCGGCTGATCCTGCAGGAGCGCGGCGCTTTGCCGGTCGAGCCGCCGCGGCCCGTCCCCATCCAGGTCATCACGCCGTACAACCTGCCGAGCTAGTGCTAGCCGGTGGCTACTGATCGGTAACCATTTCCTTATTAATGGCACCGAGTGCCAACGTGACGGAAAACACAATTCTGTCTCACGCTGCCCTCCGGCACGCGCGCTGAGCAGTGGGTTCGCCTTGAGGTCAGCAGTGCATCGCCTGCGCGTCGGGTACAGGGCCGCCTAAGAGAAGTGCAATAATCGGTACTGGCAGTGACATCAAAACTCAAGCGGACGTCCATCGACGGCGCGTCGGTATGACCGCGACGCGGAGGGCATTCGCTAGTAGGCGGCGGAAGGCAGGCGAGTGGGGGCGAACGGCAACGGCGCCAATCCAGGAACGCGGCAGAAGCTCGAAAAGGTCGTCATTCGTTTCGCCGGTGACTCCGGCGACGGTATGCAGCTCACCGGTGACCGGTTCACCTCCGAGGCCGCTCTGTTCGGCAATGACCTTGCGACGCAACCGAATTACCCCGCCGAGATCCGTGCGCCACAGGGCACTTTGCCCGGCGTCTCCTCGTTCCAGATCCAGATTGCCGACTACGACATCCTGACCGCGGGCGACCGTCCCGACGTGCTCGTCGTGATGAACCCCGCCGCGCTCAAGGCCAACGTTTCCGATCTGCCTCGCGGCGGCCTGATCATCGCCAACGCCGACGAATTCACAAAGCGCAACCTCGCAAAGGTCGGCTACGAGGCCAATCCGCTGGAGAGCGAGGAGCTTTCCGACTACGTCGTGCAGTCCGTCCCGATGACCACGCTGACGCTCGGCGCGGTCGAGTCGATCGGCGCGTCGAAGAAGGACGGCCAGCGCGCCAAGAACATGTTCGCGCTCGGCCTGCTGTCGTGGATGTACGGCCGCGAGCTGGAGCACAGCGAGGCATTCATCCGGGAGAAGTTCGCCCGCAAGCCCGATGTCGCCGAGGCCAACGTGCTGGCGCTCAAGGCAGGCTGGAACTACGGCGAGACCACCGAGGCGTTCGCGAGCACCTACGAGGTGTCGCCGGCCAAGCTGAAATCCGGTGACTACCGGCAGATCTCGGGCAATACGGCGCTGGCGTACGGCCTCATCACCGCCGGTCAACTCGCAGGCATTCAGGTCGTGCTCGGCAGCTACCCGATCACCCCGGCGTCGGACATCCTCCACGAGCTGTCCAAGCACAAGAACTTCAACGTGCTGACGTTCCAGGCCGAAGACGAGATCGCGGGCATCGGTGCGGCCATCGGCGCCTCCTACGGCGGTGCGCTGGGCATCACCACCACGTCCGGCCCTGGCATCTCGCTGAAGTCCGAGGCGATCGGTCTTGCTGTGATGACCGAGCTTCCGCTGATCGTCATCGACGTGCAGCGCGGCGGACCGTCCACCGGGCTGCCTACCAAGACCGAGCAGGCAGACCTGTTGCAGGCGCTGTACGGCCGCAACGGCGAGTCACCGGTCGCGGTGCTGGCGCCGTGCACCCCGTCCGACTGCTTCGACGTCGCCGTCGAGGCCGCGCGCATCGCGGTGACCTACCACACCCCGGTGATCATCCTGTCCGACGGCGCGATCGCGAACGGTTCCGAGCCGTGGCGCATCCCCGACGTGAGCACCTACCCTGCGATCCACCACACGTTCGCGAAAACCGGTGAGCCGTTCCAGCCGTACGCACGCGACCCGGAGACCTTGGCGCGACAGTTCGCCGTGCCAGGTACGCCCGGACTGGAGCACCGCATCGGCGGTCTTGAAGCGGCCAACGGCTCGGGCAACATCTCGTACGAGCCGAAGAACCACGACCTGATGGTGCGGCTGCGGCAGGCCAAGATCGACGGTATCGCCGTGCCGGAACTCGAGGTCGACGATCCAACCGGCGACGCCGAGCTGCTGATGATCGGCTGGGGCAGCAGCTACGGTCCGATCGGCGAGGCGTGCCGTCGGGCGCGGCGCAAAGGCATCAAGGTCGCCCACGCGCAGTTGCGCAATCTCAACCCGTTCCCGGCCAACCTGGGCGAGGTGCTGCGTCGCTACCCCAAGGTCGTGCTGCCGGAGATGAACCTCGGCCAGCTCGCGCTGTTGCTGCGCGGCAAGTTCCTGATCGATGTTCAGTCGGTGACGAAGGTGGAAGGCATGGCGTTCCTGGCCGAAGAGGTCGAGGGCATCATCGATTCTGCGCTGGATGGGTCGTTGGGCGACAAGGAAATTGACAAGGCCAAGTTCGCACGGTTGGCGGCGGCTACCGTCGAAACTGAAGGCGTGGGAGTTGACGCATGACTGACGTGATCGGAGTGGATCTCGGGTTGACGCCCGGGATCGGCCTAGTGCCCACCACCGACGAGCCGCAGAAGGCCAAGGACTTCACCAGTGACCAGGAGGTCCGGTGGTGCCCTGGCTGCGGTGACTACGTCATCCTCAACACGATCCGCAACTTCCTGCCAGAACTCGGACTGCGCCGCGAGAACATCGCGTTCGTCAGCGGCATCGGATGCTCGAGTCGCTTCCCGTACTACCTGGAAACGTACGGCTTCCACTCCATCCACGGCCGCGCGCCAACCGTCGCCACGGGGTTGGCCCTGGCGCGTGAAGACCTGTCGGTCTGGGTCGTCACCGGTGACGGCGACGCGTTGTCGATCGGCGGCAACCACCTGATTCACGCGCTACGGCGCAATATCAACCTCACGATCCTGCTGTTCAACAACCGGATCTACGGGCTGACCAAGGGGCAGTACTCGCCGACCTCCGAGGTCGGCAAGATCACCAAGTCCACGCCGATGGGGTCGCTGGACTACCCGTTCAACCCTGTGTCGCTGGCGCTGGGCGCCGAGGCGACCTTCGTCGGCCGCGCGTTGGACTCTGACCGCAAGGGCCTCTCGGAGGTTCTCCGAGGTGCGGCCCAGCACCGTGGCGCCGCTCTCGTCGAGATCATGCAGGACTGCCCGATCTTCAACGACGGCTCGTTCGACGCGCTGCGCAAGGAAGGCGCCGAGGAGCGACTGATCAATGTCGTCCACGGCGAGCCGATCACGTTCGGGGTCGACGCCGAGTACTGCGTCGTGAAGTCCGGCTACGGACTCGAGGTCGCCAAGACCGCCGATGTGTCCGCCGACGAGATCGTCGTGCACAACGCGCAGATCGATGACCCGGCGTACGCATTCGCGCTGTCCCGGCTGTCTGAGCAGAACCTCGAGCACATGGTCATGGGTATCTTCCGCCAGGTCAGCAAGCCGACCTACGACGACGCAGCGCGCAATCAGGTCGCATTGGCGCGTGACGCGAAGCCGCACGACACGGCTGCGCTGCAGTCGCTGCTCCACGGCAAGGACACCTGGACCGTCGACTAACCTCGTGGGCGTGACGACCCCCGTGCCGCTTGCCGCAGTCGTTCTTGCCGGCGGGGCATCCCGCCGAATGGGCCGAGACAAGGCCAATCTTCCGTTCGAAGGCACGACGCTTGTCGAGCGCACGGTCTCGATCGTGCGGCCGCGCTGTTCGCCTGTGTTCGTGATCGCCGCGCCGGGACAGCCGCTGCCCACACTCGAGGCCGATGTGCTGCGCGACGACGTTCGTGGTGTCGGTCCGCTGCTGGCGACGGGTCGGGGGCTGCAGGCAGCCGCCGACGCCGGACTTGAGCTGGCATTTGTGTGTGCCGTGGACATGCCGCTGCTCGATGCCGATCTGATCGACCGGCTAGCAGGTCCTGCGGTGCGCCTCGGGGCCGATGTGGTGCTGCCGTGGGACGGCCGCGACCACTACCTCGCCGGGATCTACCGGACGTCGCTGGCCGGCCGCGTTGCCGAACTGGTCGCATCGGGTGGACGCAGCATGCGCGCTCTGGTGGACACCGTCGACACCCAGCGGATCGTGATGGACAAGCAGCGGGCGTTGACCAACGTCAACACGGCAGACGATCTCGGCTCCGCGCTCCCGTCGCAAATTGCCTAGCAAATTTGACATTTAGAACCATTGAATTGGGTATTTAAGCGCACGTAATTGCTGCGGTGGCAATTTACTGAGTAATTGTTGTGATAAGCGACGCCTCGTCGGTGTATGCATTTGGACACCGTGCTCGACGTGGTTTGATGTCGTATGGCGAACTTGGTTGTCCTCCAACATCTTTGGCGTTGGACGCACGCTTGGCGCCCGCCAATTTCGTCACGTTACGAATGGGGCGGAAAGCGCAATTATCCAGTCGTGCGGTGGTTCTTGCGACGCTGGAACATTCCGGGGGAGGGTAGGCCGGTCGATGAGGCGATCGTAGTCACCGCTGTCGCGCGCCAAGGGCCGGTGCATGCTGGAATTGCTTCGAAAGACGTTGCATTACAGTATGTTTCGGCTGAACCATGTCCGACGAGTGAGAACTTTTGCACGCGCGGTGCCGTCAAGCGCGAGGCTGTTGGGTCGGTGAAAAGCGCTTGAGGACAATGAATTTCACTAGATACTCGGTGTCATCGATTGCGCTTCTTGATCAGCAACCGCTTGCCGGACAGCGCCACTTAGACTGCCCTGACCAGTGATTTCTCCAGTAACACGGGTGATTTCGCTTGCAAGAGCGTCGAAAATCCGGTGTCCCAGCTCACAAAATGATCGTGATTTGAATCACGGCGACACGCCGGGGCTTCGGATTCCGCGGTCGCGTCAAACCCGCCGCTGACCTGCTCAGACGATTCACAGGTTCGGTCGTGATCTTCTCGTGATCTGACCGCGACACGCCCTTCGCGCGATATGACTTTGTGCCGAAGGCTTTGTACGGTCCCATCAGCTTCAAACGGAGCAAATAATTTCATAACCAAGAACCTGCGTGTGAGTCGGGGCTGTCGCAGTACAGGAAGGCGGGGTACCGCCTTCGACGGCCGCCGGGCCTGTTGCCCGGCGAGGCGCTTCATGCCTCCTGCTGCCGCACCTAACCGAGACGGTGCGGCCCAACTCCCTCGCCTGTGAAACAGGCAGCTGCCCCCCGTGCGTCCGCGCGGGTGGTGTTGGCGCGCGCTTGGCGAGAGGAATGCAGTGAAGAACATCCGCAAGACGATTGGTCTGGCCACCTTTGCCGGCGCGCTCGCAGTGGCGCCACTGGCCATGGGGGCCGGAACCGCGAATGCGGAAAGCGGCGTCGACTGGGATGCCGTTGCGAAGTGCGAGTCCGGCGGCAACTGGTCGATTGCCACTGGTAACGGCTACTACGGCGGCCTGCAGTTCACTATGGGCACCTGGCATGCCAACGGCGGCAGCGGCTCGCCGAGCCAGGCCAGCCGTGAGGAGCAGATCCGGGTCGCGGAGAACGTCCTGCGCACTCAGGGCATCAAGGCGTGGCCGGTCTGCGGTCGACGCGGCTAGTACATAGCGGCTAGTACATAGAAGAAAGAGGCGGTGCTGGGCTTATGCCTGGCACCGCCTCTTCTTTCTCAGGGGCCTCTTACACCAAATAAGTAACGATTAAATCTTTTGACACTCGCGTAACAGGTGACGTTCATCACCCGAAACACCAGATAACCGCATCGGGAGAACGCACCACTTCTTCACCTGCGGACCTTGTTTCAAACGGTCGGGGAAGGACCGCAGATGAACGTTCGTAAGGCTGTGACGAAGGGCCTGATGGCCGCGGCCATCTTCGCGGCGCTCGCCCTCGTTCCGATGGCACTTTCAGCGGGTACCGCCAGCGCCGACAGCGTCAACTGGGACGCGATCGCGCAGTGCGAGTCGGGTGGCAACTGGTCCACCAACACCGGCAACGGCGCGTACGGCGGCCTCCAGTTCAAGCAGGCCACCTGGTCAGCCAACGGCGGCGTTGGCAATCCCGCTACGGCCCCTCGCGCCGAGCAGGTCCGGGTGGCCGAGAACGTCCTGCGCACCCAGGGGCTCGGCGCCTGGCCGAAGTGCGGCGCCAACGCAGGCAGCCCAGCCGTGTGGACGACGCCCACCATGCCAACGGCGCCGACCGTGACCTCCGGCTGTGCCGCAATGCCCTCCAGCGGCTTGCTCGGTTTCATCAACCCGCGCCAGATGTGCACCGCCCTGCTCAACCCGCTGGGCGCCTTCGGGGCCTGACACCGAACTCGTTGCCCTGCGGGTCAACGCACACGCCAACATCGACACGGTCGTCGTACACCGTCCACTGCCACCGGTTCGGAACCGCCCGTTCGTCGTCGACACGGACGAACTTCCAGATGAGACCCTCCCAGCCCGCTGAGCCATAGAGCCAACGCGGTGTGCCGTCCGGCCCATTGCGGACTTCAGCGCCGACCTGGGCGGCCCACCAGGCGGCGAGCTCCTCGGGCCGGTCACTGTCGGTGCAGACGGCAAAGGCCCGAGCCGGTGATCCGTCGGCGAGGCCCTGGTCGAGGAACGCGCAGAACTCGTTTCCCTCGATGTCGGCGAGCGTCATGCGGGCTGGTAGGTATTCGGCCAGCACTCGAGCACCCAGATCGAGCAGCTGCTCGACGTCACGTGCATAGACGTCCAGATGGACGCGGTTCTTCACCGTCTTGGCGCGGGTCTGCCGGCGGAACGACAGAAGTGCGCGCTGTGGCGGCCCGCCGAGGGCAGCCGCCCAGAACCTCTCGACGGCGCCTGGCTCGACAGCATCGACCACCAGAGGCCCGAGAGTGACTGTCACACCGAGGCCGTGTCGCGGTCGCTGGGCAGTACGAACGCCGAACGCGCCGCCACCGCGGCCAGGTGTCGGGTCACCATCGACTCGGGGATCAGGACTGTTGCCCGGCTGGCGAGGCCGCTGAGGAACGCAGGCCGCAGGTTGACCATCTGCCCGATCAACTTCGATTCGCGCACCACGGCACGTACCCGCGGGCGCCGGAACGCCGCGAACCGCGCGAAAGCCGCGGCGAGGTCGTCGTCGCCGTCGACGAACCGTGCCAGCAACGCGGCGTCCTCGAGGCCCTGGCACCCGCCCTGACCCAGGTGGGGTCGCATCGGGTGCGCAGCGTCCCCGACCACGAGGACCGGGCCACGCGACCAACGCTTCGCCTCGGCGCGGTCGTAGAGGTCATTGCGCAGGATCTCGTCGGGGTTGGTCGCGGCAAGCACCGCAGGGATGGGGTCGGCCCACGACGCAAACCGGGCCTTCAAATAGCGCAGTTCAAGCGTCGATGAATCTTGTCCCGCCTCTGCACGCTCGGTGGCGAACCAATACGTGAGATCCGGTCCGAGCGGAACGTGGCCGAACTCGATGCCCGGGCCGAGTACTTCACCGGCGACATCTGGGTCGATGGCACAGTCGGCCACCCCCCGCCAGGCGGTGTACCCGACGTAGTGGTCGGCCAACCGGCCATTGAGGTGGCGGGCCACCACCGAACGGGTGCCGTCGGCACCGATGACCGCGACAGCTTCGCGCATGGTCGAATCCGAAAGCGCGAGTCGGACGCCGTCGGCGGTCGTCACAAGCTCCTGGGCTGACAGCCCGGTTTGTATGGTGCCGTCGGCGAGCGCGTCGGCCAGCACCTTGGTCAGCGCAGAGCGGCGGATCACCACCAGTGGCTCGCCGAGGGCATTGACTAGCCGTTGGGGGGCGGGATGGCGCAGCCACGTGCCATCCCGCCAGCGCACGGCCCCTGCGGTCACCCCGCTGCCCGCCTCGCGGACGGCGTCCCCGACGCCGATCTCGTCGAGTGCGGCCAGCGCGTTGGGCCAGATGCTGATGCCCGCACCGGACGAGGTGTCGGTGCGCTCCTCGATGACGGTGACATCGTGGCCGCGGCGCTGCAAAGCCACGGCGGTCGCCAGCCCCGAGATGCCGGCCCCGATGACCAGTATCTGTTTCCCCACGCAACGAATGTAGCGCCCCAGGGGAGTTACACGTCGAAGATCAGCAGCGTGCTGGTGGCCGTCGCGACGACGGCTCCGCCGGCATCGGTCACGACGCCTTCGGCGAAGCCGACCCGCGAGCCTGCTTTCACCACCGTGCCGGTCGCTGTGAGCAGCCCGCTGGACAGCCGTACTGCCTTGAGATAGTTCACCTTGATCTCGATCGACGTGTAGCCCTTGCCCTGCGGCAGCGTGCTGTGGACGGCGCACGCCGTTACCGAATCGAGCAGCGTGCAGATCAGGCCGCCGTGGATCGCGCCGATGGGGTTGTAGGCCGATTCGTCAGGCGCACAAGTGAATACGACTCGGCCCGGCTCGACCCCGGTGATCGCGAACTCCATCAGCCCGCCGATCGGGGGCTGCGGAAGGTCGCCGTCGACCATGGCGCGCAGGTAGTCGATGCCGGACATGGAGAGGCCCTTGGCGGTGCTCGGCCCTGGCGAGTGCCAGGTCACCGTCTTCGCGCGCTGCGGCCCCCAGTCCGCATCGTTCTCCGGCTTCGTCAGTTCCAGGGTCATCGTGATTCCTTTAGTTCGCTGAAGGGTCGGTACTTCTGCTGCCGATCGGGATCGTCGCGAGAGACGCCGTGCACCTTGCCCCACGCCAAAAGGGCGTCGAGGACCGGGATAAGCGCTTCCCCCGCTGCGGTTAGCCGATATTCGTATCGGGTGGGAGCGCTCTGGTAGGGCGACCGGACGACGACGCCCGCGCTCTCCAGGGCCTTCAACCTCGCCGCGATCCGGTCACGCGGGGCACCTGTGCCCGTCACGATGTCGCCGAAGTGTGTGGCACCGAGCGCAATCTCCCTGACAACGAGCAGCGCCCATCGCTCGCCGACAAACTCGAGGGCCGCGGCGATCGGGCATGGTCGACCGGGTAGTTCGGCCAACACCACTGTGCTCATGACGCCCAGCATCCCCGTAGTGAGTTTGAAAGTCAAACTCACTACGCTTGTGCTACGAACGGGACATGACCGAGACGCCCTTCTCCGACCTCGACGACTACCTCGCGCTGCCGCGGGTAGCAGGCCTTGCGGTCTCACCGGACGGATCGCGGGTCGTAACCACCGTGGCCGAGCTGAACGACAAGCGCACCGAATACGTCAGCGCCGTCTGGGAACTCGATCCGGCCGGCCAGCGACCGGCGCGTCGGCTCACCCGTGGCGCGAAGGGGGAGTCGGCCCCGGTGTTCACCGCGGACGGCGACCTCCTGTTTGTCGCCGCCCGCCCGACCGAAGAGGACGACAAGGCGCCTGCCTCGTTGTGGCGGTTGCCCGCCGCCGGTGGCGAGGCCGTCGAGGAGCTCGCCCTGCCGGGTGGGGTCGACGGCGTCCACACCGCCCGTGCGGTCGCGGTGACGGTCGTCACCGCGAAACTGCTGCGGTCGGCTTCCGGCGTCGACGACGACAAACGGCTGCGAACGCTGCGCAAGGACAACAAGGTGTCTGCGGTGCTGCACAGCGGCTATCCGGTGCGGTATTGGGATCACGACATCGGGCCAGACCACCCGCATCTGCTCGACGTCGACGGGCCCCGCGACCTGACCCCGCAACCCGGGGACGCGCTGCGTGAGGCGGCATTCGACGTCAGCCCCGACGGCAGCTTCATCGTGACGTCCTGGCATGAGCCAGCACCAGGTGCGTCCGTCCGCGGCACACTCGTGCGGATCGATACGGCCACCGCTACGCGCGCCACCATTGCCGACGATCCCGACGCCGACCTGGAACTCCCAGCGATCTCGCCAGACGGCACATCGGTGGCGTTTACACGGGAGACCTTGTCGACTCCCGACAGGGCACCACGAATCACACTGTGGCACATGCGATTCGGTGATTCGCCCGTCGAGTTGACCGGCGATTGGGACCGTTGGCCGACGTCGGTCACGTGGCGTACCGACGGCTCGGCGCTGATCGTTACCGCCGACGAGAACGGACGCGGTCCGCTGTTCACGGTCGACCCGTCAAGCGGTGCGGTCACCCGGCTCACTGACGATGACTACACCTACTCAAACGTGTGCGCCGCGCCTGGCGGCTTGGTTTTCGCGATGCGCAGTTCGTATGCGGCGCCGCCGCATCCGGTCCGCATCGACCCGGACGGCGTCGTGACGGAACTGCCCAGCGTCGGGCGACCCGAACTGCCAGGCACCCTGACCTCGGTGACCGGAACCGCTGATGACGGTCAGTCCATCGGAGCATGGCTTGCGTTACCTGCAGGCGACGAGCCTGCGCCGCTGGTGCTGTGGGTACACGGCGGACCGCTGGCCAGCTGGAATGCCTGGCACTGGCGGTGGAATCCGTGGGTGCTCGTTGCGCAGGGATACGCCGTCCTACTACCCGATCCGGCGCTGTCCACCGGATACGGCCAGGACTTCATCCAGCGTGGCTGGGGCGCGTGGGGTTTCGCGCCGTACACGGACCTCATCGCGGCGACCGACGCGGCATGTGCGCATCCCCGCGTCGACCAGACACGCACCGCGGCGATGGGTGGCTCGTTCGGCGGTTACATGGCCAACTGGATCGCTGGCCACACTGACCGGTTCGACGCGATCGTCACGCACGCCAGCCTGTGGGCGCTCGACCAGTTCGGGTCGACCACCGACGGTGCGTACTGGTGGGCGCGCGAGATGACGCCCGAGATGGCCGAACGGAACTCCCCGCATCGGTTCGTCGGCCAGATCTCCACCCCGATGCTGGTCATTCACGGCGACAAGGACTATCGCGTCCCGATCGGTGAGGCGCTGCGGCTGTGGTACGAGCTGTTGACCGAGTCCGGCCTGCCGGCGGCGGAGGACGGCACAAGCCCGCATCGATTCCTCTACTTTCCGTCGGAGAACCACTGGGTGCTCAGCCCGCAGCACGCCAAGATCTGGTACCACGTGGTGACCGCTTTCCTCGCTCGTCACGTGCTTGGCGAGGATGTCGAACTGCCGGAGCCGCTCGGGTAGCGTCGCCTTCATGAGCGCAGCGCAGCGTGAGTTCGACATCGTCCTGTACGGCGCGACCGGCTTCGCGGGCAAGCTGACCGCCGAATACCTGGCCAGGGCAGGCGGCGAGGCCCGCATCGCTCTGGCGGGCCGGTCTCAAGATAAGCTCCTCGCTGTCCGCGAAACGCTGGGGGAGAAGGCGCAGTCGTGGCCGCTGATCGCCGCCGACGCGTCGCAGCCGTCGACCTTGAATGCGATGGCCGAGCAGACACGTGTGGTGGTGACGACCGTTGGTCCGTATCTGAAGTACGGGTTGCCGTTGGTGGCTGCCTGCGCCGCGGCAGGGACCGACTATGCCGATCTGACGGGCGAGTCGATCTTCATCCGTGAAAGCATCGACGTGTATCACAAACAGGCCATCGACACTGGCGCCCGCATCGTGCATTCGTGCGGATTCGATTCCATCCCTTCGGATCTCAGCGTCTATGCGCTGCACCGCCGCGCGGAGAAGGACCAAGCCGGTCAGCTCGGCGATACCAACCTCGTCGTGCGCTCGTTCGCCGGAGGAGTGTCCGGCGGCACCGTCGCTTCGATGCTGGAACTCATGCGTACGGCGTCGACCGACCCTGAGGCGCGGCGGCTGATGAACGACCCCTACACGCTGACGCCCGACCGTGCCGCCGAACCAGAACTGGGTGCGCAGCCTGACATCCGATGGCGTCGCGGCGGCGAGATCGCACCCGAACTCCAGGGCTACTGGGTCGGGGCGTTCGTGATGGCGGCCGCAAACACCCGAATTGTCCGGCGCTCCAATGCCTTACTCGACTATGCATATGGCAGGCGGTTCGAGTACGCCGAGCAGATGAGCATGGGCCGCTCGTTCGGCGCGCCCGTGGCGGCGGCGATGGCGACCGCAGGCAACGCGGCGACGATGGCGCTCGGCAGCCGCTATTTCAACCGGCTGCCGAACAAACTGGTTGAGCGCATCGCACCGAAGCCGGGCACCGGCCCGAGCGAACGTGCGCGCGAACAGGGCCACTACACCGTCGAGACCTACACCACGACAACGACCGGTGCGCGCTACCGGGCCACCATGTCGCAGAAGGGTGACCCTGGCTACAAGGCGACCTCGGTGCTGCTCGGGGAGAGCGGGTTGGCGCTCGCGCTGGACCGTGATCGGTTGCCGGATCAGCATGGTGTGCTCACCCCCGCTGCCGCGATGGGCGACGCGTTGATAGCCCGATTCCCCGCTGCCGGAGTGTCATTGGAGACTGCCCTGTTGAATTGATCGGCCCGCGCAGAACACCTGTGGGCCAAGATCAACTCGACTACTGTCGGTTGTGGTTGTTCAACATCCCAGCAACGAAGGTGGACATGTAATGGCTGGTCTTGACGATCTCTTCGCAGAGATCCCCGTACAGGACATTGCGAACAAGATCGGTGCCGATGAAGGCGAAGTGAACACCGCGATCCGCACCCTGGTGCCTGCGCTGGTCGGTGGTTTGGCGGAGAACGTCCACGCAGATTCGATCGACTCGAGCAAGCTGGAGTCCGACGTCGCCCAGCAAGGTGCCAGCAATCTTCTCGACGGCGGAGTCAACGTCGATCAGGTCGATGCAAAGCAGGGTGATCAGTTCGTCGCGCGCATCTTTGGTGGCAACGACAGCAACGCAGTCGCCTCGGCGCTGGCCGGTGGTGGCGGCGGAAACAGCGATCTTCTCAAGAAGCTGCTGCCGATCCTCGCGCCGATCGTGCTGGCTTACATCGGCAAGCAATTGACAAAGGGCAACGCCCCTGCCGAAGCCCAGGCACAGTCGGCGCCAAGTGGTGGCGGGCTCGGCGACATTCTGGGCAGCATCCTTGGCGGCGCAGGCGGAGGTGGTGGCGGCGGCGGCGGGAACAACCCACTCGGCAGCATCCTTGGCAGCGTCCTCAGCGGCAACCAGGGCGGCGGTGGGCTCGGCGCCGTCCTTGGCGGGCTGCTCGGCGGCAAAAAGTAAGCCCCGGCGAGCTGGCGCACCGCGCTCAATAGAATGGCGCGGTGACCGCCAGCTCTCGCCCTGATCCCGCCAGTCTGGCGACTGCCCTGCCCAAGTCCTGGGATCCTGGCGCGGCGGAGTCGCAGCTGTACGAGGGCTGGGTTGAGGCCGGGTACTTCAAGGCTGACCCCTTCAGCGGCAAGCCCGCGTATTCGATCGTGCTGCCGCCGCCGAATGTGACCGGCAGCCTGCACATGGGCCACGCGCTCGACCACACGCTGATGGACGCGCTTTCCCGGCGCAAGCGCATGCAGGGCTACGAGGTGCTGTGGCTGCCTGGCATGGACCACGCAGGCATCGCCACCCAGAGTGTGGTGGAGAAGCAGCTGGCGGTCGACGGCAAGACCAAGGAAGACTTCGGCCGCGAGCTGTTCATCGACAAGGTCTGGGACTGGAAACGTGAGTCCGGCGGCACCATCGGCTGGCAGATGCGCGCGATCGGGGACGGCGTCGACTGGAGCCGCGACCGGTTCACCATGGACGACGGCCTGTCCCGCGCGGTGCGCACGATCTTCAAGCGACTCTTCGACGCAGGGCTGATCTATCGGGCCGAACGGCTGGTGAACTGGTCGCCGGTGCTGGAGACGGCCATCTCGGACCTCGAGGTGAAATACGAGGACGTCGAGGGCGAGCTGGTGTCGTTCCGCTACGGCTCAACCGACGACAGCGAACCACACATCGTCGTCGCAACCACCCGGGTTGAGACGATGCTCGGCGACACCGCGATCGCGGTGCACCCGGACGACGGGCGCTATCGCCACCTGGTCGGCCAGTCGCTGCCGCACCCGTTCATCGACCGGCAGATCGTTATCGTTGCCGACGCCCACGTCGACCCCGAATTCGGAACGGGTGCAGTCAAAGTCACTCCAGCCCACGACCCGAACGACTTCGAGATCGGGCTTCGCCATCAGCTGCCTATGCCGTCGATCATGGACACCAGGGGCCGGATCACCGACACCGGAACCGAATTCGACGGCCTTGACCGCTTCGAGGCCCGCGTCAAGGTGCGCGAGGCGCTTGCCGAGCAGGGCCGCATTGTCGCGGAGAAGCGACCGTACCTGCACAGCGTCGGGCATTCCGAACGCAGCGGTGAGCCGATCGAGCCACGGCTCTCGCTGCAGTGGTGGGTCAAGGTCGAGTCGCTGGCCAAGGCTGCTGGCGACGCGGTTCGCAACGGCGACACCGTGATTCACCCGCCCAGCCTGGAGCCCCGCTGGTTCGCCTGGGTCGACAACATGCACGACTGGTGCATCTCACGCCAGCTGTGGTGGGGCCACCGCATCCCGATCTGGCATGGCCCGAATGGCGAGACGGTGTGCGTCGGCCCCGACGAGACGCCCCCGGAGGGCTGGGATCAGGACTCCGATGTGCTCGACACCTGGTTCTCCTCGGCGCTGTGGCCGTTCTCCACGCTGGGCTGGCCCGACCACACCGCCGACCTTGCGAAGTTCTATCCGACCACCGTGTTGGTGACCGGATACGACATCCTGTTCTTCTGGGTCGCGCGGATGATGATGTTCGGCACATTCGTCGGCGACGACCCCGCCATCACGCTTGAGGGCGGGCGCGGTCCGCAGGTGCCGTTCGAGAATGTGTTCCTGCACGGCCTCATTCGCGACGAATTCGGGCGCAAGATGAGCAAGTCGCGCGGGAACGGCATCGATCCGCTGGACTGGGTGGAGCAGTTCGGCGCCGACGCGCTGCGCTTCACCCTGGCACGGGGCGCCAGCCCGGGTGGCGACCTGACTATCGGTGAGGACCACGCGCGCGCGTCGCGCAACTTCGCCACCAAGCTGTTCAATGCCACCCGGTTCGCGCTCATCAACGGGGCCAGCCCGGCCCCGCTGCCCGACACCGCTGAGCTGACCGACGCCGACCGGTGGATTCTGGGCCGGCTGGAAGAGGTTCGCGCCGAGGTGGATTCGGCGTTCGACAGCTACGAGTTCAGTCGGGCGTGCGAATCGTTGTACCACTTCGCGTGGGACGAGTTCTGCGACTGGTACGTCGAGCTCGCCAAGGTTCAGTTGGGTCAAGAGGAGCACACCGCTCACACGACTGGGGTATTGGCCGCGGTGCTGGACACGCTGCTCAAGCTGCTGCACCCGGTGATGCCGTTCGTCACCGAGGTGTTGTGGAAGACCTTGACGGGCGGAGAGTCCATCGTCATCGCCGACTGGCCGCAATCGTCCGGCGCCGCAGTGGACCCCGTTGCGGGGCAACGCGTCGCGGATTTGCAGAAGCTGATCACCGAGGTCCGCCGGTTCCGCAGCGACCAGGGCCTCAACGACCGGCAGAGGGTTCCTGCCCGGCTGTCGGACATCGAGAACGCAGACATCCAAGGGCAGATCCCCGCCGTGCGGTCGCTGGCGTGGCTCACCGAGGATGACGATTCGTTCAGCCCGTCGGCCGCGGTCGAGGTGCGGCTGTCGCGGGGCACAGTGACCGTCGAGGTCGATACATCGGGCACTGTCGACGTCGCCGCCGAGCGCAGGCGCCTCGAGAAGGATCTGGCGGCGGCGGAAAAGGAATTGGCAGGCACCACAGGCAAGCTCGGCAACGACGCCTTCCTGGCCAAGGCGCCGGCGGACGTCGTCGACAAGATCCGTGATCGCCAGCAGCTGGCCCGCGAAGAGGTGGACCGGATCACCGCGAGGCTAGCTGGGCTCGGGCGATGAGCGCCTGCGCGAAGAGCAGAATGCAATGACAGACCCGGAGGCTCTAGACGGGCCACTTCCGGACGACGTCCCGACCCTGGACGAAATCGCCTCCCTTCTTCAGGTCGAGCACCTGCTCGACCAACGTTGGCCTGAAACGAAACTGGAGCCGAGCACGGCCCGCATCTCAGCGCTGATGGAGATGCTCGGTTCGCCGCAGCTCGGGTACCCGTCGATCCATATCGCGGGTACCAACGGTAAGACGTCGGTCGCGAGGATGGTCGATTCGCTGTTGACCGCCCTGCACCGGCGTACCGGCCGCACCACCAGTCCGCACCTGCAGTCCGCCGTGGAGCGCATTTCGATCGACGGCAGGCCCATCAGCCCCGCGCGTTATGTGGAGACCTATCGCGAGATCGAACCGTTCGTGCATTTGGTCGATCAGCAGTCGGAAGCGGCGGGCGGCCCGGCGATGAGCAAGTTCGAGGTCGTCACGGGCATGGCGTTCGCCGCGTTCGCCGACGCGCCGGTCGACGTGGCCGTCGTCGAAGTCGGCCTTGGCGGGCGGTGGGACGCCACCAACGTCGTCAATGCGCCCGTCGCGGTGATCACGCCGATCGGTGTGGATCACACCGACTACCTCGGCGACACCATCGCGGAGATCGCGGGCGAGAAGGCAGGCATCATCACCAAGCAGGCGGACGACCTGGTTCCGACCGACACCGTGGCGGTTATCGGCAGGCAGGTGCCGGAGGCGATGGAAGTGCTTCTCGCGCAGACGGTTCGCGCCGATGCCGCCGTCGCGCGCGAAGATTCCGAATTCGCGGTGCTTGGTCGGCAGGTCGCCGTCGGTGGCCAGCTGCTCGAACTGCAGGGGCTCGGTGGCGTGTACTCGGATATTTTTCTGCCGCTGCACGGTGAGCATCAGGCACACAATGCGGTGGTTGCGTTGGCCGCTGTCGAAGCGTTCTTCGGCGCAGGCGCGGAACGGCAGCTGGACGTCGACGGGGTCCGGGCGGGCTTCGCAGCCGTCACCACCCCGGGCCGGCTGGAACGGATGCGCACCGCGCCAACGGTGTTCATCGACGCGGCCCACAACCCGGCAGGCGCCACCGCGCTCGCCGAGGCGCTACAGGAGGAGTTCGACTTCCGGTTACTCGTCGGCGTGGTCTCGGTGATGGCCGACAAGGATGTCGACGGCATCCTGACCGCGCTCGAACCGGTGTTCGACCAAATCGTGGTGACGCACAACGGATCACCGCGGGCGCTCGACGTCGAGGCATTGGCAATGCGTGCCGAGGAACGGTTCGGGCCGGAGCGAGTTGTCACCGCGGCCACGATGCCGGACGCGATCGAGACCGCGACCGCTCTCGTCGAGGAGTCCGGCGACGAGGTCGAAGCCTTCGGCGGCGCAGGCGTTGTCATCACGGGTTCGGTCGTGACGGCAGGGGTGGCGCGGACTCTGTTCGGAAGGGACCCCGAATGAGCACCGAGTCGCCGCCGCCCGGCCCGGATCCGTGGAAGAGCTTCCGCGGCATCATGGCAGGCACGCTGATCCTGGAAGCCATCGTGGTGCTGCTTGCGCTTCCGGTGGTCGCCGCGGCCGACCACGGGTTGACGCCGCTGACCGCCGGTTATTTGATCGGATTCGCGGTGGTGCTGGTGCTGCTGGCAGGCGTGCAGGGCCGACCGTGGGCGATATGGGTGAACCTCGGGATCCAGGTGGTGTTGATCGCGGGCTGGCTGGTGCACGGCGCCGTCGGGTTCATCGGCGTCATGTTCACCGCGGTATGGCTACTGATCGTCTATCTGCGCGCCGAGGTGCTGCGACGGCAGAAACGGGGCCTTCTGCCCGGACAGCAGCAGCCGCCGTCGTGAACGGCCCTATCGCGCGTCGCTAGCTGGATGAGCTAGCGCCCAAAACCCGTTGCAGGTCAGGCTTCATCGCTTGTAGTTGAGCGCCCCAGTAGGCCCAATCGTGGGTGCCGTTGTCTGGGAAGTTGAAGGCTCCGTTCGTGCCCCCGGCGGACTGGTAGGCATTCATGAAGTCGATGTTGCTTCCGTGCAGCATGTTCTCGAGGAACTCCGCAGGCACATCGGCTCCGCCCAGGTCTGACGGAGTCCCGTTCCCGGCGTATACCCAGATGCGGGTCTTGTTGGCCACCAGCTTGCCCACCTGCACGGTGGGATCGTTGCGTGCCCATGCCGGATCTCCCGCCGGGCCCCACATCGCGTCGGCCTTGAAGCCGCCAGCATCGTTCATCGCGAAGCCGACCAACGTCGGCCAGATGCCGTTCGACAAGTTGAGAAAGCCGGAAAGTGAACCGGCGTAAATGAAGTCATCGGGGTGGTAGGCGGCCAGCACAAGCGACGCCGAGCCCGCCATCGATGCACCGACCACCGCGTTGCCCGTCGTCTGGACACCCTTGTCCGCCGCAAGCCACGCCGGTAGTTCCTGGGTCAGGAACGTCTCCCACTTGTAGGTCGCAACGCCGCCATTGCCTGCTGCGGGTTGATACCAATCGGAATAGAAGCTCGACTCGCCACCGACCGGCATCACCACCGACAGCCCGGAATTGTCGAACCATTCGAAGGCCGGGGTGTTGATGTCCCAGCCGTTGTAGTCGTCTTGCGCCCGCAAGCCGTCGAGCAGGTACACCGCATGCTTGCCGCCGCCCTGGAACTGCACCTTGATATCGCGCCCCATCGACGGTGACGGCACCATGAGGTACTCGACTGGAAGTCCCGGCCGCGAAAAGGCGCTGGCCGTCCCTGCGCCGTAGCCCAGCGCAACGGACGGCGCGATCACGGCCAACAACGCGGCGGCCGCTAGCCACCGCCGTGCCATTTCTGTCGTCGCATACATCTACTGCACGGATGGAACCTGTGCACCCGCTGACAGACGGCGGTGCGACTCCTTGCGACTCGGTCGGATACGCACGGCTAGGCTGTCGGCCGTGACTGAGCGGACCCTCGTTTTGATCAAGCCCGACGGCGTCAAGCGGCGACTGGTCGGGGAGATCCTCGGCCGTATCGAAGGCAAGGGCCTGACGATTGCGGCCCTCGAACTCCAGGATGTCAGCGACGACCTCGCGCGCAGGCACTACGCCGAGCACGAGGACAAGCCGTTCTTCGGATCGCTGCTGGAGTTCATCACGTCGGGGCCCGTCGTGGCGGCCATCGTGGAGGGCCCGCGGGCCGTTGCCGCGTTCCGCCAGATCGCGGGCGGCACCGATCCCGTCGAGAAGGCCGCACCCGGCACAATCCGCGGTGACCTGGCACTTATCACCCAGGACAACCTCGTCCACGGGTCGGATTCGCCTGAGTCGGCGGCGCGCGAAATCGAGCTCTGGTTTCCTGGCGGATAGCCAGCTTTTCCAGCCTGGTCGGTCACCGACGCGTGATGTGGGATACTGGCCTCGGGTAGCCGGCCTGTTACGCGGGTCGGATGCCCGAATGAAGACTTAGACGAGCGCGACCATCGCAACCGCGGTGCGGCGCCGACCGTCCAGCCATCATTCAGACCGGCACCGAGACGGTTCCGAACTGGGACTCCTCGGGGCGAGACCCTGACAAGCCCGGGGAGAAGTAGCCCGGGTCCATAGCGAAAGCCCTCGCGTGGCCGCGTCAACCATGACGCGCCCGGGGGCTTGAGGAGAATACGTGGCCGACGATGCCCCTACCCAAGACCATCCAGAAGAGACTCAGCCCAGCGAGGACCAGCCAGAGGCGCTGACCCCGGCGGAGTCAAACGTCGTCGCCGACCCGTTCGCCGTCGGCGAACCGTTCTCCGACGTCGCCTCCGAGGAGCCGGAGTCGCGGCTGATCCTCGAGACGGCCCCCGAACCCGAGCGGGCTGACTACCTGCCGCTGTTCGTGGCACCGCAGCCGGTTCAGTTCGCCGCCCCCGTAGCCGACGCCGACGACGAGGATGAGGACGACGACGAGGACGACGACGGACCGGATTCCGACGACGACACGGGGGACCGGCCCGCAGCCCGGCGCCGCCGCCGTGGACGGCGTGGACGTGGACGTGGTCGCGGCGACCAGGGCGGCGACGATCCCGACGACGGCGACTCCGACGATGCGCAGACGGACGCCAAGGGCGGCGACGAGGATTCCGGCGACGACTCCGACGACGAGAGCGCTGACGAGGACGGCGGCGCTGACGGCGCCACCCGTCGCCGTCGCCGCCGTCGCCGTCGCAAGTCCGGCTCCGGCGACGACAACGGCAACGGTGCCTCCTCTGACGATCCGCCCAACACCGTCGTGCATGAGCGGGCGCCGCGGGCCGCCAAGGACAAGGACAAAGACAAGGACAGCGGCGAGATCCAGGGCATCAGCGGATCGACCCGGCTGGAGGCCAAGCGGCAGCGCCGCCGGGACGGCCGTGACGCGGGCAGACGCCGTCCGCCCATCCTGAGCGAGGCCGAATTCCTGGCCAGGCGCGAAGCCGTCGAGCGGATGATGGTCGTCCGTGACAAGGTCCGCAGCGAGCCGCCACACGAAGGCGCTCGCTACACGCAGATCGCGGTCATGGAGGACGGCGTCGTCGTCGAGCATTTCGTGACGTCGGCGGCCTCGGCATCTCTGGTTGGCAACATCTACCTCGGCATCGTGCAGAACGTGCTGCCGTCGATGGAGGCGGCGTTCGTCGACATCGGCCGCGGCCGCAACGGCGTGCTGTACGCAGGCGAGGTGAACTGGGAGGCCGCAGGTCTAGGTGGTGCTCAGCGCAAGATCGAGCAGGCGCTCAAGCCTGGTGACTACGTCGTCGTCCAGGTCAGCAAGGACCCGGTGGGGCACAAGGGTGCCCGGCTGACCACCCAGGTGTCGTTGGCCGGCCGCTATCTGGTCTACGTGCCGGGGGCGTCGTCCACCGGCATCAGCCGCAAGCTGCCCGACACCGAACGCCAGCGGCTCAAAGAGATTCTGCGCGAGGTGGTTCCGCCGGAGGCCGGCGTCATCATCCGCACCGCCTCGGAGGGCGTCAAGGAAGAAGACATCCGCGTCGACGTCAACCGGCTGCAGGAGCGGTGGACCGAGATCGAGACCACGGCCGACGAGACGAAGAAGAAGGCGGCCGGTGCGGCGGTGGCGCTCTATGAAGAGCCCGACGTGCTGGTCAAGGTCATCCGCGACCTGTTCAACGAGGACTTCACCGGGCTCATCGTTTCGGGCGACGAGGCGTGGAACACGATCAACGAGTACGTGAATTCCGTTGCGCCAGAACTGGTTCCCCGGCTGACGAAGTACGAACCCGTCGGGCCTGATGTTCCGGATGTGTTCGCCGTGCACCGCATAGACGAGCAGCTGACCAAGGCGATGGACCGTAAGGTGTGGCTGCCGTCGGGCGGCACGCTGGTCATCGACCGCACCGAAGCGATGACCGTGGTCGACGTGAACACCGGCAAGTTCACCGGCTCTGGCGGCAACCTGGAACAGACGGTCACCCGCAACAACCTCGAGGCCGCCGAGGAGATCGTGCGTCAGCTGCGGCTGCGCGACATCGGCGGAATCGTGGTCATCGACTTCATCGACATGGTGCTGGAATCCAACAGGGATCTGGTGCTGCGTCGCCTGACGGAGGCGCTGGCCCGCGACCGCACCCGCCACCAGGTGTCGGAGGTGACTTCGCTCGGCTTGGTGCAGTTGACTCGAAAGAAGTTGGGCACCGGCCTGATCGAAGCGTTTTCCACGTCCTGCCCACAATGCGGCGGCCGTGGGATCCTGCTGCACGGCGATCCGGTCGATTCCACGTCGATGGCCGGCCGTAAGTCTGAAACCAGCAGCCGTCGCGGCAAACGGGGCAAGAAGGGCGGCAAGGCCGACGATGTCGCGGTGGCCAAGGTGCCGGAACATCCGGCCGGCGAGCACCCGATGTTCAAGGCCATGGCTGCGGCCAACGGGCGCCACGAAGACGACGACGAGGGCGACGACCAGACGACCGCCGAGGAAGTCGCCGAACTCGAACCGGACACCATCCGCGAGGCGCTTGTCGAGGCCGAGGACGAAGAACTCGAAGACGACGATTTCGACGAAGACGATGAGTCCGCAGAAGACGACGACGAGTCCGACGAGGACGAGTCTGGAGAGGACGAGATCGAGCTCGACACCGACGCCGAGGCCGATGACATCGACGACGACATCGAGGTCATCAACGGCGACTCCGAGGACGACGCTGAGGACGATTCCGAGGACGACTCCGAGGATGAGGACTTCGACGAGGATGAGCCCGACGGGGACGACTCGGACGACGACTCGGACGACGACTCTGATGACGAGGAGGACTCCGACGAGGACGACGAGGACTCTGATGAGGACGACGACCTGGCCGCAGACGAGCGACCTGCCGAGGTGACTGCCCCGGCGGGGAGGCATCGCCGCCGGGCGGCGGCGCGTCCCGCGGGGCCGCCTGCCCACGAAGGCTGACCGGTGGACAAGGCGTGACCTGCGGTGATTTGACCCTGTAGGCGCGCCTAACGTACCCTGGACCAGTTGTCTTTCGGCTGACGCCGACGACAGCGGGTCCGCTGTGACCCGCACCCAAGACCCGCTCGCGCACCCACGAGTAGCGCGCGCCCAGAGACGAAGAGGAACGATGGCGACTTATGCAATCGTCAAGACCGGCGGCAAGCAGTACAAGGTCGCCGTCGGAGACGTAGTCAAGGTCGAGAAACTCGACTCGGAGCCCGGCGCGAAGGTCTCGCTGCCGGTCGCCCTCGTTGTCGACGGAGCGAAGGTCACCAGCGCGGCGAAGGACCTGGAGAAGGTCGCCGTCACCGGCGAGGTGCTTGAGCACACCAAGGGCCCCAAGATCCGCATTCACAAGTTCAAGAACAAGACCGGCTATCACAAGCGGCAGGGTCACCGTCAGCAGCTGACGGTCCTCAAGGTCACCGGCATCAAGTAAGTAAGGGAGCGAACACATGGCACACAAAAAGGGCGCTTCCAGCTCACGTAACGGTCGCGACTCCAACGCCCAGCGGCTGGGCGTCAAGCGGTTCGGCGGCCAGATCGTCAAGGCCGGCGAGATCCTGGTCCGTCAGCGCGGCACCCACTTCCACCCCGGCGTCAACGTCGGCCGCGGCGGCGACGACACACTGTTCGCCAAGGCCCCCGGCGCCGTCGAATTCGGCTTGAAGCGCGGCCGCAAGACCATCAGCATCGTCCGCGCCACGCGCCCGGAGGCCTAAGCTTCGCGACTGTAGCGCTACGGCGGCTTCGCGAACGCTTATCCGCCCCGGCGTTACTTTCGAAGGAGTTCGCCCATGCCCCGGTTCGTCGACCGCGTCGTCATTCACGCGCGCGCGGGTAACGGCGGCAACGGCTGCGCCTCGGTCCATCGCGAGAAGTTCAAACCCCTCGGCGGACCCGACGGCGGTAACGGCGGCCGCGGCGGCAGCATCGTTCTTGTCGTTGATCCGCAGGTGCACACGCTGCTCGACTTCCACTTCCACCCGCATGTCGACGCCCAGTCGGGCAAGCCGGGCGCGGGCAGTAACCGAGACGGCTCCGCGGGCACCGATCTCGAGGTCAGGGTTCCCGACGGCACCGTCGTGCTCGACGAGAACGGCCGATTGATCGCCGACCTCGTCGGTGCGGGTACCCGTTTCGAAGCCGCTGCGGGCGGGCGCGGCGGACTCGGCAACGCCGCGCTGGCGTCGCGGGCCCGCAAGGCGCCCGGCTTCGCGCTGCTCGGCGAGCAGGGTCAGGTCCGCGACTTCACACTGGAACTCAAGACCGTCGCCGACGTCGGTCTTGTTGGGTTTCCTTCGGCGGGAAAGTCATCGTTGGTGTCGGTCATTTCGGCGGCGAAGCCGAAGATCGCCGACTATCCGTTCACAACGCTTGCTCCCAACCTCGGTGTGGTGTCGGCGGGGGACCACACCTTCACCGTCGCCGACGTGCCTGGCCTGATCCCAGGCGCTTCCGAAGGCCGCGGCCTTGGCCTCGATTTCCTCCGGCACATCGAGCGATGCGCGGTGCTTGTGCATGTCGTCGACTGCGCGACGCTGGAGCCCGGCCGCGACCCGATCTCCGACATCGAGGCGCTTGAGGCCGAGTTGGCCGCGTACACCCCTACGCTGCAGGGCGATTCGATCTTGGGCGACCTGGCCGACCGCCCGCGAGCGGTGGTACTCAACAAGATCGACGTACCGGAGGCGCGCGAGCTGGCCGAGTTCGTCCGTGATGAGATCACCCAGCGTTTCGGCTGGCCGGTGCATGAGATATCCACGGTCAGTCGGGAAGGGTTGCGACCGTTGACGTTCGCGCTATGGGACATGGTATCGGCGTATCGCGAATCGCAACCGGCCATCGTGCCGCGTCGCCCCGTTATCCGGCCGGTAGCCGTCAACGAGAGCGGCTTCACCATCGAGCCCGACGGCCGCGGTGGTTTCGTGGTGCGCGGCACGCGGCCCGAACGATGGATCAACCAAACCGATTTCACCAACGACGAAGCCGTCGGCTACCTCGGTGACCGGCTGGCTCGCCTCGGCGTTGAAGACGAACTGCTGCGGCTCGGCGCGCGGCCCGGCTGCGCCGTCACCATCGGCGACGTGACCTTCGACTGGGAGCCGCAGACTCCCGCGGGCGTAGACGTGCCGCTGTCCGGTCGCGGTACCGATCTACGGCTCGAGCAGACGGATCGTGTCGGCGCGGACGAACGCAAGGCGGCCCGTCGCGAGCGGCGCCGTCCGGGTGACGAGTCAGAGTCGTGACGAGCCCCCATCGAGAAGCGGTCCGCACCGCGCGCAGCATCGTCGTCAAGGTCGGCACTACGGCATTGACCACGTCGTCCGGGGTTTTCGACGCGAGCAGGCTGGCTGTGTTGGCCGATGCGATCGAGGGCCGGATGAAGGCCGGCTCCGACGTAGTGATCGTGTCCTCGGGTGCGATTGCCGCGGGCATCGAACCGCTGCGGCTGACCAAGCGTCCCACCGATCTGGCCACCAAGCAGGCGGCGGCCAGCGTCGGGCAGGTGGCGCTGGTGAACGCGTGGAGTGCGGCGTTCGCCCGCTACAACCGCGCGGTCGGCCAAGTGTTGCTGACCGCCCACGACATCTCCATGCGGGTACAGCACACCAATGCCCAACGCACGCTCGATCGGCTGCGGGCGCTGCACGCGGTCGCGATCGTCAACGAGAACGATACGGTCGCCACCAACGAGATCCGGTTCGGTGACAACGACCGGCTGTCCGCGTTGGTCGCGCATCTGGTCGGTGCCGACGCGCTGGTGCTGTTGTCCGACATCGACGGCCTCTACGATGTGGACCCGCGAAAAGGCAACGCACAGTTCATCTCCGAAGTCTCTGGTCCGGCAGACCTCGATGGAGTCGTTGCGGGTCGCGGCAGCCATCTCGGCACCGGTGGGATGGCGTCGAAGCTCTCGTCTGCTCTGCTCGCCGCCGACGCGGGCGTGCCGGTGCTGGTGGCCGGAGCATCGGATGTGGCCCCCGCGTTAACCGACGCATCTGTCGGCACGGTGTTCGCCGCGCGGCCCGAACGAATGTCGGCGCGCAAGTTCTGGGTTCGATACGCCGCCGAGTCGGCGGGCGCGCTGACGCTGGACGACGGGGCGGTGCGCGCCGTTGTGCGGCAACGACGTTCGCTGCTGCCTGCGGGCATCACGTCGCTGTCGGGACGGTTCTACGGCGGCGACGTCGTCGAGCTGCGCGCACAGGACGCCACCATGGTGGCCAGGGGCGTGGTGGCCTACGACCACTCCGAATTGGCGACCATGTTGGGCCGCTCAACCTCTGATCTACCCGCCGACATGCGCCGCCCGGCCGTCCACGCGGACGACCTGGTCGCCGTCTGAGCGATTTGTGTGCAGATTGTTGCGCTGAGCGCTACAAAGTGCACACAAGTCAAGATTCGAGGCCAGCAGCGTCAACATCGGAGAGCAGCCGCTGTCGATCTTCACGGCCGCAAGATCGTCGCCGCGCGTCGTGCCGCGGTTGATGATCGCAATCGGTAGACCAAGCGCCGCCGCATGGCGGACAAACCGGAAACCCGAATACACCGTGAGCGACGACCCGGCCACCAGTAGTGCGTCGGCGCCGTCGACAAGCGAATACGCCTCGTCTACACGGTCTTTCGGCACACTCTCGCCGAAGTAGACGATGTATGGCTTGAGCATGCCGCCGCACGCCGGACAGTCGATGATCCGAAACGAGGTGGTGTCGCTGACGATCGCGTCGGCGTCAGGCGCCACTGCGATGCCGCCGACCGCCTCTGCTCGCTCGACAAACCCGGGGTTAGCCGCCTCGAGCAGATCGGCGAGGGCGGCGCGTGGCATCGTGTGGCCGCAGTCCAGGCAGATCACCTGGGCGTAGGTGCCGTGCAGATTGATCACGGTCCGGCTGCCTGCCTTGGTGTGAAGCAGATCGACGTTCTGGGTGATCACGCCGGACACCACGCCTGCGTGCTCGAGTTCGGCCAGCGCGCGGTGGCCTGCGTTGGGCAGCGTGTCATCCATGTGCCGCCAGCCAACGTGATTGCGCGCCCAGTAGCGCTGCCGGACTGCTCCGTCGGAGGTGAACTGGCGGATGGTCATCGGGTTGCTCGGCGGCGAGTCGGGCCCGCGGTAATCGGGGATGCCCGAGTCCGTGGACATCCCCGCGCCGGTGAGCACCGCAACGCGGCGCCCGTGCAGCAGGGCGACGAGTTCCGGTGCTTCCACGCTTCCCAGGCTAAGCGATCCGGTTCAGCCTGCGGGCTGATGCTGCTCTTCGTCGACGTGCTCGCCGTCCTGCACGTCAGCGTCGTCAGCCTCGACGTCCTCGACGTCCTGGTCTTCGTCGTCATCATCGGCGTCGTAGTCCTCGTCCTCGTCGACGAGGATGGTCTCGACGACCTCGACGTGCTTCTCGGTCGGATGGTCCTCGGAGAGCGGCACCGAGACGGTGAGGATGCCCCTGTCGTAGGTGGCGTTGATGTCGTCCTCGTCTGCGCCGGCAGGCAGCGGGACCGTCCGCACGAACGAGCCGTATGAGAACTCCGAATGCCCATTGGACTCGCTGGTCTGGGTGCGCTCGGCCTTGATCGTCAGCTGGCCGTCTCGCACCGTGACCTCGATGTCGTCGGTCGGGTCGACACCGGGAAGTTCGGCACGAACCTCGTAGAAGCCGTCCTTCATCTCGTCTTCAACCCGCAGCAGGTTGCCATCGAAGAAGGACCGCAGGCCAGCGAGGCCGGCGATGGTAGGAAAGCCATGAAAGCCACTGAAGAGCTCGGAAAGCTCGGGGAGCAATGGCCGCGATTGACGTTGAACAGCAAGCTGATTCACGATTCCTCCTGGGTTGGGTCTTCGGTTCACCATGCGCGACGCAATCAAAATCGCCGGATCAGGCGAGGTGCCTTCGGGCGAACTGCAGGCCAACACGAGGCCAAGGCCCGCGTCTGTGCAGGCAGTTTCGTACCTCGGCACTGGGCTCGGTGACCTGCCCGTTTGCACCCCGTCACCGAATCTTGACCTTTGACGCGCGACAATAGAGGAGATGGACTTCTACAGCGCATACCAGCACGGGTACGTGCGGGTGGCTGCGTGCACCCATCACACGACGCTCGCTGACCCTGCCGCGAACGCCGAGTCGGTGCTCCGACTGGCCCGTGACTGCGACGACGACAGCGTCGCGCTGGCTGTTTTCCCGGAGTTGACGCTGTCCGGCTACTCCATCGAGGACATCCTGCTGCAGGACGCGTTGCTGGACGCGGTCGAGGACGCGCTGCTCGATGTCGTGGCTGCCTCGGCCGACCTGATGCCGGTGCTGGTGATCGGTGCGCCGCTGCGCAATCAGCACCGGATCTACAACACCGCCGTGGTGATCCACCGCGGCAAGGTGCTTGGTGTCGCGCCCAAGTCGTACCTGCCGACCTACCGGGAGTTCTACGAACGACGCCAGATGGCGGCAGGCGATGACGAGCACGGCACCATCCGCATCGGTGATGCCGACGTGCCGTTCGGTCCCGACCTGTTGTTCACCGCGGCCGATCTGCCCGGCTTCGTGCTGCACGTCGAGATCTGCGAGGACATGTTCGTGCCGATCCCGCCAAGCGCGCAGGCGGCGCTGGCGGGCGCCACTGTGTTGGCCAACCTGTCGGGCAGCCCGATCACGATCGGGCGCGCCGAAGACCGCGCGCTGCTGGCCCGTTCCGCATCGTCGCGGTGCCTCGCCGCATACGTCTACGCCGCGGCGGGGGAGGGCGAATCCACCACCGATCTTGCGTGGGACGGCCAGACGATGGTGTGGGAGAACGGGGTACTGCTCGCCGAGTCCGAGCGGTTCCCCAAGGGCGAGCGCCGATCGACCGCCGACGTGGACCTCGAGCTGCTGCGTTCGGAGCGGCTGCGGATGGGCACCTTCGACGACAACCGCATCCACCATCGGATCACCGCGGAATCGTTCCGGCGGGTGGAATTCCGGCTCGACCCGCCGGCTGGTGACATCGGTCTGCGCCGCGAGGTCGAGCGGTTCCCGTTTGTGCCGTCGGATCCCTCACGGCTGGAGCAGGATTGCTATGAGGCCTACAACATCCAGGTGTCCGGTCTTGAGCAGCGACTGCGCGCGCTGAACTACCCGAAGGTCGTGCTCGGGTTGTCCGGCGGGCTGGATTCCACGCATGCGGTGATCGTCGCCGCCCATGCGATGGACCGCGAAGGCAGGCCTCGCAGCGACATTCTGGCGTTCACGCTTCCGGGTTTCGCGACGGGTGAACGGACCAAGGGCAATGCGGTCCGGCTCGCCGAAGCGCTGGGTGTGACGTTCGAGACCATCGACATCAAGTCCACCGCCGAACTGATGCTCAAGGAGATCGATCACCCGTTTGCCCGCGGCGAGAAGGTCTACGACGTCACATTCGAAAATGTGCAGGCGGGATTGCGCACCGACTACCTGTTCCGGTTCGCCAACCAGCGTGGTGGCATCGTGCTCGGCACCGGCGACCTTTCCGAATTGGCGCTCGGCTGGTCGACATACGGTGTGGGCGACCAGATGTCGCACTACAACGTCAACGGCGGGGTACCCAAGACGCTGATCCAGCACCTGATTCGTTGGGTGATCTCCTCGCAACAGTTCGACGACGCGGTCAACGAGGTGCTGCTGTCCGTCCTTGACACCGAGATCACTCCTGAGCTGATCCCGGTGGGCGAGGATGAGGAGATTCAGAGCAGCGAGGCCAAGGTGGGGCCGTATGTGCTGCAAGACTTTTCGCTGTTTCAGGTGCTGCGGTACGGCTTCAGGCCGTCGAAGGTCGCGTTCCTCGCGTGGCACGCGTGGAGCGACGCGCAACGCGGAGACTGGCCCGCTGGATTCCCGGAGCACAAGCGGCCGGCATACTCGCTGAAGGAGATTCGGCAGTGGCTGCAGGTGTTCGCGCAGCGGTTCTACTCGTTCAGCCAGTTCAAGCGTTCGGCGATGCCGAACGGACCGAAGGTGTCGCATGGCGGATCGCTCTCGCCGCGCGGTGACTGGCGCGCGCCGTCGGACATGTCGGCCCGGATATGGCTCGACGAGATCGAACGCGAAATCCCTGAGGACTGATTAGCAGCAGGGATCCCCTCGCCAGGCGTCGATGCCTTCCCGCATCGCGATCGCGGCGATGCCGAGCGCGGCGACGGGGTCGGCCCACGACCAGCCCCAGACGCTGTTGAGGACCAGACCCACCAACAGGATCGCTGAGAGGTAGGTGCACAGCAGAGTCTGCTTGGAATCGGCGACGGCCGAACGTGATCCAAGCTCTCGGCCTGCGCGGCGTTGCGCCAATGACAGCACCGGCATGACGACGAGGCTCGCCGCCGCGAGCACGATGCCGATCGGCGACGGCCGCGCCTCGCGAACACCGAGCAGCGACAGCGCCGCGTCGACGGAAACGTATGCGGCGAGCGCGAAGAAGGAGAACGCGATGAACCGCAGCGCGGTCTTCTCCCGCGTCTCGGGGTCCTTGGCCGAGAACTGCCAGGCGACGGCCGCCGCCGACGAGATCTCGACGACCGAGTCGAGGCCGAAGCCCATCAATGCCGACGAGGACACGCGGGTGCCCTCACCCAACGCGACCACCGCTTCGATCACGTTGTAGGTGATCGTTGCACCGACGAGCAGCCGGATTCGCCGCTGCAGTGTCGCGCGACGCGTCCCGGGCGGTGCCGACATCAGCAGCAGTCCGGGTCGACCGCAAGCACCAGGCCGATGAGGTCGTCGAGTGCGTGGGCGATGCGCCTGTCGGCCAGCTCATAGCGGCTGCGCCGACCCTCGGGTTGTGCCACCACTAGGCCGCAGCCGCGCAGGCACGCCAGGTGGTTGGACAGGATCTGCCGCGACACCCCGATCTTCTCCGCGAGGTCGGACGGATAGCCCGGGCCATCGCGCAGCATCAGCAGATTCTGTACTATCCACAGCGACTTGTGTGCGTCGACGAGCGCTCAGCGCGCCCGAACGCACACAAATCGCTCAGATTCGCCCGTCAATCCTCAGGTCCGGATGCACCCAGTCGGGGGAGCGGCGTTCCTTGAACGAACGGAAGCCCTCGAGCGCTTCGGGTGAGGAGTAGCTGGCCTGCATGCCGATGCGGTCGAACAAGCCCATGTAGTTGTCGAGGCTGGATTTCACTGTGCTTCGCGCCGCCGGTGCCGTTCTGCAGCACTGACCTAGCACCTCGCGGGCCGCGTCGAGCAGCTCCTCATGCGGTACCACCCGCGCGACCATGCCCCACTGTGCAGCCTCGGCCGCGGTCAATGTCCGCCCGGTGAACATCAGGTCGCGGGTGCGCACCGGTCCGATGAGCCGGGCCAGCATCTGGCTGTAGTAAGTGTCGGCGATGCCGCGGAACAGTTCCGGCACGCGGAACGTGGCGCGGTCGCTGACCACCGCCATGTCGCTGCACAGCGCGATCTGTAGTCCACCGCCCTGACAGAGCCCGTTGACCGCCGACACCACCGGCTTCACCGACTGGCGCAGCGTCTCGAACGGTGTGACGTCCATGCCAAGCGCCGACCCGAACGTCAGCCAGTTGTCCGAGCCGTCACCGCCGCCCATGTCGCCGCCGGGTGCGAACACGTCACCGGTGCCGGTGATGAGCAGGCCTGCGAGGTCGGGGTCGGCGTCGACGTGCCGGACGGCGTAGCGGATGCCGAAGTACATCGCAGGCGTCATCGCGTTGCGCGCCTCCGGCCGGTCCAGCGTGCACACGCCGAACGGCCCCTCGCGGGTAAAGCGCAGATACGGCGTGCCCAGCCAGTCGCCCTCGGGCGGACGTGGCGTGGTTGTCGTCATAGGTGTCGCTCTCCTGCTCGTCGATTGGACACGGCGTCGTCGATGGCCTCCGCATACGGCGCGCAGTCGCCCGCTCCCGGCACCAGCGTGGACAACGCGCCGGCGGCGCAGGCGCGGCGCAACGCAGCCTCGTGGCCGCCCAGCCAACCGGCGGCGAGCACTCCGGCGAACACGTCGCCCGCGCCGGTGGTGTCGACGGCTTCGACGGGCGGGGCGGGCACGTCGAAGCGTTCGTCCTCGCCAAGGTAGCTCGCGCCGCGCGCACCGCGGGTGATCACCAGATGCGGCACTGGCCAATGCCATTCGCGTGCCTCGGCCTCGTTCACAACGACCACGTCGGCCAGCTCGGACAGGGCAAGCAGGTGGTGTGGTTCGGCCCCCGTCGGTGACGCGTTGAGCAATACCACTGCGCCCGAGGCCCGCGCCACCCCCGCGGCGGCGACGGCAGTTGCGATCGGGATCTCGAGCTGCAGCAGCACCACGTCGCTGTCGGCGATCACCGCACGGATGTCGGCCGAGGTCACGCTCAGGTGCGCGTTGGCGCCAGGCGCGACGACGATGGTGTTCTCGGCAGCGGAGTCGACGATGATCACCGCCGAACCGCTGGATCCTGGCAGGCTGACGGCGCCGTCCAGCCCGACCTCATTGTCGCGCAGATGTGCGCGCAACTGATCGGCCGCGGAGTCGGTGCCCAGCGCCGCCACGAGCTGCACGGTCGCACCGGCCCTCGCGGCGGCCACAGCCTGATTGCCGCCCTTGCCGCCGGGCGACGACGAGAGTGATGACGCGAGAACGGTTTGGCCCGGCCGTGGCAGGACATCCACCGTGAAAGTCAGATCGGCGTTGACACTGCCCACTACGCAGACGCGCGCCACCATATCCGTCACGCTAGTCCACTGTGACCGACCTGACACCTGTCGATCGCCGCGGACAGGTCCGATACGCTGGGTCAATGAGTGTGCAGGCACCATCGGTCACCGAGTTGCGAGAGCAGGTGCACGACGCCGCCCGGCGTGCCCGCGTCGCCGCCCGTGAGTTGGCCACCCTGAGCACCGAAACGAAGAACTCCGCGCTGCATGCCGCAGCCGACAACGTGCTGCGTGATGCGGGGGCCATCCTGCACGCCAACGCCGAGGACCTGGCCGCCGCCAAGGCCGCAGGTACGCCTGAGGCCATGCTCGACAGGCTCGCGCTGAACCCGAACCGCATCGACGGCATCGCCGCAGGGCTGCGTCAGGTCGCGGGACTGCCTGACCCGATTGGTGAGTTGCTTCGCGGGAGCACCCTGCCCAACGGACTACAGCTGCGTCAGCAGCGGGTTCCGCTGGGTGTCGTCGGCATCGTCTACGAGGGCAGGCCGAACGTGACGGTCGATGCGTTCGGGCTGACACTCAAATCCGGCAACGCGGTGCTGTTGCGAGGTAGTTCATCGGCGGCGCGCTCCAATGCCGCTCTGGTGAAGGCGCTTCGCGACGCGCTCGATCTCGAGAATCGCAACGTCGATGCCGTGCAGCTGCTGCCCAGCGAGGACCGCGCCAGCGTCACGCATCTGATCCAGGCCCGCGGCCTCGTCGATGTCGTCATCCCGCGCGGGGGAGCCGGTTTGATCGACGCGGTGGTGCGCGACGCAATGGTGCCCACCATCGAGACCGGGGTCGGCAATTGCCATGTCTACGTTCATGAATCGGCGGACCTCGACGTGGCCGAACACATTCTGCTGAATGCCAAGACGCGCAGGCCAAGCGTCTGCAACGCGGCCGAGTCGCTGTTGATCGACTCTTCGATCGCCGATCAGGCGGTGCCTCGGCTGACCAAAGCGCTGCAGGACGCGGGTGTCACGGTGCACACCGACCCGACCGAAGAAGAACTGCGCGCCGAATTCCTGTCGATGGATATCGCACTTGCCGTGGTCGACGGCCTCGACGCCGCGATCGCCCACGTCAACGAGTACGGAACCGGGCACACCGAAGCCATCGTCACGACGAATCTTGCTGCCGCTCAACGGTTCACCGAGCGCGTCGACGCCGCAGCGGTGATGGTGAATGCGTCGACGGCGTTCACCGACGGTGAGCAGTTCGGATTCGGTGCCGAGATCGGCATCTCCACCCAGAAGTTGCATGCCCGAGGCCCGATGGGCCTGCCCGAATTGACGTCAACCAAGTGGATTGTGTGGGGAGACGGCCACACCCGCCCGGCTTAACAGGAGAGATCAGTGAGCGTCCCCGCACGATCGGCACCGCTGTTCGCAGACATCGAGGATGTCGCGCGACGTTTAGCGGAAACCGGCTACCTGCCCGACACCGCAACGGCCACAGCGGTATTCCTCGCCGACCGGCTGGGCAAACCGCTGTTGGTCGAAGGCCCCGCAGGCGTCGGCAAGACCGAACTGGCCCGTGCCGTCGCGCAGTGCACCGGCTCCGGCCTGGTGCGCCTGCAGTGCTACGAGGGCGTCGACGAGGCCCGCGCCCTCTACGAGTGGAACCACGCCAAGCAGATCCTGCGGATCCAGGCCGGGCACGGCGACTGGGATCAGACGAAAACCGATGTGTTTTCCGAAGAGTTCCTGCTGTCGCGTCCGCTGCTGACCGCGATCCGCCGAACGGAGCCCACCGTCCTGCTGATCGACGAGACCGACAAGGCCGACATCGAAATCGAGGGTCTGCTGCTTGAGGTGCTGTCCGACTTCGCGGTGACGGTGCCCGAGCTCGGCACCATCACCGCCGAACGCACCCCGTTCGTGCTGCTGACCTCCAACGCCACGCGCGAACTGTCCGAGGCGCTCAAGCGCCGATGCCTGTTCCTGCACATCGACTTTCCCGATCCCGATCTGGAGCGCCGGATCCTGCTGTCACGGGTACCCGAGCTGCCGGAGCATCTTGCCCAGGAACTCGTCAAGATCGTCGGCGTGCTGCGCGGTATGCAGCTCAAGAAGGTGCCGTCGGTGGCCGAGACCATCGACTGGGGGCGCACCGTACTGGCGCTGGGGCTGGACACCATCGACGATGAGCTGATCGCCGCGACGCTGGGTGTGGTGCTCAAGCATCAGTCGGATCAGGTCAAGGCCTCCGGGGAGCTGAGGCTGAACTGATGGCCATTCGTCGCACCCGTCCGCCGCAGCCGCTGGCGCCGCACGGAATCCCTGGCCACCTGGTGGAGTTCGTGGAAGCGCTTCGTGGGCAGGGGATTTCAGTCGGTCCATCGGAGACCGTCGACGCGGGTCGAGTGATGTCGGTCCTCGGGCTCGGCGACCGCGAGACGCTTCGCGAGGGCATCGCGTGCGCCGTGCTGCGTCGGCCCGACCATCGTGACACCTACGACGCGATGTTCGACCTGTTCTTCCCCGCGGCGCTCGGCGCACGGACCCAGTTGGACGACGACGAAGACGACGACGCGCCAGAAGGCCTGCCGCCCGAGGACATCGAGGCGCTGCGCGCCCAGCTGGTCGACATGCTCAGCGACAACGCCGACCTGGCCAACCTCGACGAGCGGCTGGCGGCGATGATCGCCCAGATCGTCGAGGCCTACGGCCGCTACAACTCCAGCCGCGGCCCGTCGTACTCGTCGTACCAGGCGCTCAAGGCGATGAGCCTCGACGATCTCGAGGGCAGGCTGCTGGCCGGGCTGCTCGCCCCCTACGGTGACGAGCCAACACCGACCCAAGAACAGATCGCCAAAGCCCTTGCCGCCCAGCGCATCGCGCAGTTGCGCAAGATGGTGGAGGCAGAGACCAAACGCCGGACCGCCGAGCAGCTGGGTCGCGAGCACGTGCAGATGTACGGCGTCCCGCAGCTTGCGGAGAACGTCGAGTTCCTCCGCGCCTCCGGTGAGCAGCTGCGCCAGATGCGGCGCGTGGTGGTGCCGCTGGCCCGCACGCTGGCGACTCGACTGGCGGCGCGGCGGCGACGGTCGCGGTCCGGTGAGATCGATCTGCGCAAGACGCTGCGCAAGTCGATGTCCACCGGCGGCGTACCGATCGACGTGGTGCTGAAGAAGCCGCATCCCGCCCGCCCGGAGCTCGTGGTGCTGTGCGACGTGTCGGGTTCGGTCGCCGGGTTCAGCCACTTCACGCTGCTGCTGGTGCACGCGCTGCGACAGCAGTTCTCCCGGGTGCGTGTCTTCGCGTTTATAGACACCACCGACGAAGTCACCGAGCTGTTCGGTCCGGACTCCGACCTCGCCGTCGCCGTCCAGCGCATCACCCGCGAAGCGGGCGTCTACACACGCGACGGCCACTCCGACTACGGCAACGCGTTCGTCTCATTCATGGAGAACTGGCCCAACGTCCTGTCGCCGCGCAGTTCGTTGTTGGTCCTCGGCGACGGGCGCAACAACTACCGCAACCCGGAAACCGACCTGTTGGCCCACATGGTCAACGCCAGCAGGCACGCACACTGGCTCAATCCCGAGCCCAAGCACCTGTGGGGCAGCGGCGACTCGGCGGTGCCGCGCTATCAAGACGTCATCACCATGCATGAATGCCGGTCGGCCAAGCAGCTGGCCGCGGTGATCGACCAGCTGCTGCCGGTCTAACTTTCGCCCAAACGGACAAACGGGCGCAGAAGTGCGAGAGAACTCCGCCAAAACGTCGATCTCGGCGCGCGAAGAGCCGCCGCGAGCACTCCCGTAAGCTGGCTGTTTGTGACTTCTCGGCGGCTCGGGGTGATGGGTGGGACGTTCGATCCCATCCACAATGGGCACCTGGTCGCGGCCAGCGAGGTTGCCGATCTGTTCGAGCTCGACGAAGTGGTGTTCGTCCCGACCGGCCAGCCCTGGCAGAAGCACAACCGCTACGTCTCCGCCGCCGAGGACCGCTACCTGATGACGGTCATCGCGACCGCGTCCAACCCCCGGTTCTCGGTGAGCCGGGTGGACATCGACCGCCGCGGCCCGACGTATACGAAGGACACGCTGCGCGATCTGCGCGCCAAGAATCCCGACTCGGAGCTCTACTTCATCACGGGCGCAGATGCCCTTGCATCGATCCTGTCGTGGCAGAACTGGGAGGAGATGTTCTCGATCGCCAGATTCGTCGGCGTCAGCCGCCCGGGCTACGAGCTCGACGGGAAACACATCAAGGCGGCGCTCGAGGAGCTGCCGCCCGATGCGCTCACCCTCGTCGAGGTGCCCGCGCTGGCGATCTCGTCCACCGACTGCCGCAAGCGTGCGGCAGCAGACCGTCCGATCTGGTACCTGGTGCCCGACGGCGTCGTCCAGTACGTGACCAAGCGCCAGCTCTACGCCGCCCAGCCGATCGTGACGAAAGACGGGAACCGGCGATGACCGCCACCGACGAAGCAGTCAAGATGGCCACCACGGCGGCGCATGCTGCCGCGGCCAAGCTCGCCGAGGACGTCGTCATGATCGACGTGTCCGGACAGCTCGTCATCACCGACTGCTTCGTCATCGCATCGGCGTCCAACGAGCGCCAGGTCAATGCGATCGTCGACGAGGTCGAGGAAAAGATGCGCCTCGCGGGGTACAAACCCGCCCGCCGCGAGGGCGCCCGTGAGGGTCGATGGACGCTGCTCGACTACATCGACATCGTCGTGCACATCCAGCACCAGGACGAGCGTGACTTCTACGCCCTTGACCGGTTGTGGCGTGACTGCCCCGTCATACCGGTGGATCTGGACGCCACGCCATGAGGGTGCGCCGCCTGGTGATGCTGCGGCACGGGCAGACGGAATACAACGCGGGCAGCCGGATGCAGGGCCAGCTCGACACCGAGCTGTCCGACCTGGGTCGTGAGCAGGCCGTCGCCGCCGCCGAGGTGTTGGCTAAGCGGCAACCACTCATCATCGTGTCGTCGGACCTGCGGCGTGCACTGGATACCGCGGTCGCGCTTGGCGAGCGGTCGGGGATGCCGGTGCTCGTCGACACTCGGCTGCGCGAAACGCACCTCGGTGACTGGCAGGGAATGACCCATGTCGAGGTCGATGCCGCGGCCCCCGGCGCGCGGCTGGCGTGGCGAGACAACGCACGATGGGCGCCGCATGGTGGCGAGAGCCGGGTCGACGTCGCCGCGCGCAGCATGCCGCTGCTGGCTGAGCTCGTTGCCGACCAGACCGAGTGGGGCGTCGATGAACCCGAGCGGCCGGTGGTCCTGGTGGCACACGGCGGCCTGATCGCCGCGCTGACCGCGGCGCTTCTTTCGCTACCGGTCGACAACTGGCCGGTGCTCGGCGGCATGGGCAACTGCAGTTGGGTGCAGCTGTCCGGGCATTCGCAGGCCGGCGCCGCGCTGGACAGTATCCGCTGGCGGCTCGACGTGTGGAACGCCTCGGCACAGGTCGCCAACGATGTCCTCTGACACGCCAACGCTTCTCGTCTTCTGCGACTCGCTGTCCTACTACGGGCCGACGGGCGGGCTGCCCGCCGACGACCCCCGCATCTGGCCGAATATCGTTGCTAATCATCTTGGTTGGGACGTCGAACTGATCGGTCGGATCGGCTGGACATGCAGAGACATCTGGTGGGCCGCCACCCAGGACCCGCGGGCGTGGGCGGCGTTGCCAAGGGCAGGCGCGGTGATCTTCGCGACGGGCGGCATGGATTCGCTGCCGTCGCCGCTGCCCACCGCGCTACGCGAATTTATCCGGTACATCCGGCCCGCGTGGCTTCGGCGCTGGGCGCGCGACGGTTACGGCTGGCTGCAGCCCCGGCTGTCGCCGGTGTCGCCCGCCGCCCTTCCGCCGCATCTTTCCGCCCAGTACCTCGAAATGACCCGTGGGGCAATCGACTTCAATCGGCCAGGAATACCGATGGTCGCGTCGCTGCCATCGGTCCACGTCGCCGAGACGTACGGCAAAGCGCACCACGGCAGGGCGGGCACCGTCAAGGCGATCAGCGAATGGGCGGAGCAGCACGACATCCCACTCGTCGATCTCAAGGCGGCGGTTGCCGAGCAAGTCATGAGCGGTCGAGGCAATCCCGACGGCATCCACTGGAACTTCGAGGCACACCAGGCCGTCGCCGATCTGATGCTCAAGGCACTCGCAGAAGCCGGTGTGCAGCAAGAGGATTCGCGGTAGCCATGGCTGTGATCGTGGTGACTGATTCGTCGTCGCGCTTGGAGCCAGATGAGCTCAAGCAGTTCGATATCCGGCAGGTGCCACTGCATGTGCTCGTCGACGGGGACGACCTGCGTGACGGGGTCGACGACGTGCCCTTCGACATTCACGATCGGGCTCGGGTAACCACCGCCGGTGCCACGCCCGCGGAACTCGCCGAGACCTACCAGCACGCGCTGAGTGACAGCGACGGCGACGGGGTGGTCGCGGTGCATCTGTCGGCGGCTCTGTCCAGCACGTACAGCTCCGCCGTGCAGACGGCGCGCGAGTTCGGCTCAGCGGTGCGGGTGGTCAACTCGCGTTCGGCGGCGATGGGTGTCGGCTTCGTCGCGCTGGCGGCGGCGCGTGCCGCTGGTTCAGGTGCCGATATCGATGCCGTTGAGGCGGTGGCTCGTTCGGCGCAGTCCCGCGGGCATGTGTTCCTAGTCGTGCACCGGTTGGACAATCTGCGGCGCAGCGGCCGCATCCGCAAGGGGGCGTCGTGGCTGGGAACCGCGCTGGCGCTCAAGCCCCTGCTCTGTCTCGACGTCGACGGCCGCTTGGTGCTGGATCAGCGGATCCGGACGGTCACCAAGGCGCATGCGGCATTGGTCGAGCGGGTGGCCGATATTGTCGGCGACCGTCAAGCGGCCATCGCGGTACACCATGTCGACAACCACGACGCCGCCGACGAGATCGGCGCGGCGCTGACGACGCGGTTGCCCCAGATCGAGTCGCTGTTTGTCACCGATATGGGGCCGGTGCTGTCGATTCACGTCGGTCGCGGAGCGGTTGGCGTCGCTCTACAGATCGCCGAGTAGTAACCCTTCCGAGTCCACTCAGTAACCCATTGATACCCACATCGGTAAGTGGTAACTTACCGTTCGTGGCCACTTACCAAGAGGCGGACGTCTGGGTTGCGCTGGCTGATCGCACCCGACGGTCAATCGTGGAACGCCTTGCCCACGGGCCGCTGGCAGTCGGTGAACTGGCTCGAGACCTGCCTGTCAGCAGACCGGCGGTGTCGCAACACCTCAAAGTCCTCAAGCGTGCCGGGTTGGTATGCGACCGCGCCGCCGGGACGCGCCGGCTCTATCAGTTGGATCCAACCGGCCTCGAAGCCTTGCGTGCCGATCTCGATCGGTTCTGGGTGCAGACTCTTGCCGGTTTCAAGGAGACCGTCGAGCGTATGGAAGGAGACGAATCATGACCCAAATGCGACCGACGACCATTCGTCACGATGTTGTCGTCAACGCGCCACTGGACCGGGCATTTCACGTGTTCACAGAGAAGTTCGGCGACTTCAAGCCCCGCGAACACAACCTGCTCGAGGTTCCCATCGAGGAGACGGTGTTCGAACCCCGAGTCGGTGGACATATCTATGACCGCGGCGTCGACGGCAGCGTGTGCAAGTGGGCGCGCATCGTCGCCTACGAGCCGCCGAATCGTGTTGTGTTCACTTGGGATATCGGACCCACCTGGCAACTGGAAACCGACCCCGCACGCGGGAGTGAAGTCGAAGTCCGGTTCATTGCCGAGTCCGCGCAGCGCACCCGCGTGGAATTGGAACACCGAAACATCGAACGCCACGGTGAGGGTTGGGAATCCGTCGCTGCGGGAGTCGATGGCGATGCCGGCTGGCCGCTATACCTCGGCCGCTACGCCAACCTGTTTGGCGAGTGATGACACCTGCAGACACGGTACAGATGGCGCGCGACGAGCGCGAAGAGTTCGCCGCGCTGCTGGACGGATTGACGCCGCAGCAGTGGGACAGTCCGACGTTGTGTGAACTATGGAGCGTCCGAGAGGTCGCCGTTCACACCGTCAGCTACGACGAACTCACCACTGGCGGTCTGGTTGGCCGCTTCCTGAAGGGGCGGCTCAACACCGATCGCATCAATGCGATCGGTGTCGCCGACTACGCCCACAGGACGCCGGACCAGATCACCGCGATGATCCGCGCCAACACCGAGCTACATGGGCTGACGGGAGGTTTCGGCGGCAGGATCGCACTCACCGACGGCATGATCCACCAGCAGGACATCCGGCGGTCGATCGGCCTGCCGCGCACCATCGACCCCGAGCGACTGCGCACTGCGCTGGATTTCGCCCGCTTCGCCCCGACCATCCGCGGTGCCTGGCGGGCGCGGGGTGTGCACCTTGTCGCCACCGATCTGCATTGGGCGTACGGGAAGGGACCCGAGGTACGGGGGAGCGGCGAGGCTCTCTTGATGGCGATGGCAGGGCGCCGTACCGCACTGGATGATCTCGACGGGCCCGGCAAAGCCAAACTCGTGCAGCACATTTGAGCGTTAAACGGCAGCGCGGCCGGTAACCGGCGGCAGATCCTTCAACGTGACGATGCCTGGCGGGGCGGCGACGACCGCGGGCACGGCGTTCGTCACCGGCAGGGCCGTGTAGATCATGCCGAGGCCCATGAACCCCGGCTCGGTCCAGTCCTTTGGTGGCAGGCAGTGCAGCACGGTGCGCATGTTGGGCAGGCCGAACACCTGGATGACGTGGCCGTGCTCAAGCGGCTTGGGCGGGGTGACATGGTCACCCATGGTCCAGTTGAAGCCCACGCTGACGACGTTGCGGTCACCGACCCAGCCACGGTGGTAGCCGTAGACGCTGCCGACGGTGCCCTTCGGGATCTGCATGAAGCCGAGATCCGTGTCATCGGTGGCGGCCGTGAATTGCACGTCGAAGGTCATTCGGTCGAGCTTGGCGCCGATCGCGTCGGCCATCATGGCGGCCGATTCTGCGAAGACCTCGCTCTCTCGCCGAACGGTTTCGGCAAGGCCGGGGGTGTCGGGATCCTGCGAGAAGCCCATCGCGGTTTGGGTGCCCGCCGACTCGTAGGTCGAGCAGTCCACCGACTCGGTGATGCGGATTTCGTCGACGCGCTCGCAGGACCCGCTGAGCACCATGCCAACCATGTTGGTCATACCGGGGTGGGCGCCGCTCCCGAAGATGGTGGAATTGCCCTTCTCGCAAGCCTTCCGGATGCGCTCCAGGTCTTCCGGCGACTGCTTGCCCCCGGTGATCCACGCCGCGCTGGAGCACACGTTGACGCCGGACTCGAGGAGCCGACTGAGCTCGTCGATGTTCGGCCACAGGGGGTTGTAACAACAGGCATCGGGCGCCAGTGCCAGCAGTTCGTCGATGTCGTTGGTGGCCGTCACCCCGGTGGGCTCGGGCCAGCCGGCCAGTTCGGCCGCGTCGACGCCGACCTTGTCGGCACCGTGCGCATAGACACCGACCAGTTCCATGTCGTCGCGCCCGATGATGGCGTGCAGCGACCGCCGCCCGATGTTGCCGGTCGTCCACTGGATGACGCGTAAGGGTCTGCCCATAGGCAGCAATTTACATGTGCGTTCCACCGTCGACGCGCACCTCTGTTCCGGTCACGAAGTAGGCGTCCGTCGAGCCGAGCATCGCGACAACCGCGGCGACCGCGTCGGGCTTGGCGAAGATCCCTCCGCCTTCGACCGGCAACACCGCAGTGATCTTGCCGAACAGGGAGTAGTCCGCATCCTCTGGCAGTCCCGGCCCGATGCTCTGCTTGGATTCGCCTGTGCCATCGGTCATTCCGGACGATATCGAGCCCGGCTGGACCGAATTGAAGCGGATGCGTTCCTTTGCGAACTCCAGCGCCAGCGCGTGCGTCATCGCTTGGACCCCGCCCTTGGACGCGGCGTAGGCGGCCATGTAGGGGTGCGCGAAGGCGGCCGAGGTTGAGCTGAAATTGACAACGGCGGGATCGTTGCCGGTGCGCAACGCGGGGATGGCTTCCCTGGTCACAAGGAAGGTGCCGACGAGGTTGATCCGCAGCACCTGCTCGAAGTCGGCAAGGGTGATGTCGACGAAATGAGCCGACCGCAGGATTCCGGCCACGTTGACCAGGGTGTCCAGGCCGCCGAGCGCCGCGACCGCCTGCGCCACGCCGCTCCGGACCGACTGCTCGTCGCCGACGTCCATGACGAGGGTGCTCAGCCGGTCGCCGTGCGGATCGGCCTTCGCGACGGTGTCCTTGAGGCCCGACTCGCTGATATCGGCGGCGACGACCCGGCCGCCTTCGTCCAAGATGCGGAGCACGGTCGCTTGCCCGATGCCGGAACCACCGCCGGTGATCAGGACGCGACGGTCGCTGTATCGCTGAAGAGATGTCATAGGGCAGATCCTCCTGTGTCTTTCGTGGCCATGTCGAGGGCAGCGAGATGGCTGAACAGCATCGACGCTCCGATCGGGGTGCCGCCGCCGGGGTATGCGGTTCCGGTGACCGAGGCCATCGTGTTGCCCGCCGCGTAGAGGCCGCCGATTGGATCGCCGTCGGTATCGAGCACGCGAGCGTGGGAATCGGTGACGAGTCCGCCCTTGGTGCCCAAATCGGAAAGCCCGAACGCGGCGGCATGAAACGGGGCCTTCTCGATCGGCACCATCGGTGACTCGCCACCCGAGAACGCACGATCGTAGGCCTCGTCGCCTCGACCGAAGTCCTCATCGATGCCCGCGGTGACGAATCCGTTGAACCGCTTCACCGTCGACACCAGGTTGTCGGCGTTGACGCCGATTTTCGCCGCCAATTCGGGCAGCGTCTCCGCGGTATGCCAAAGGCCGGCCTCGACGTACCGTTCGGACTCGACCATCGACACGTTGGTGGCCTTCACGGGGGGTACCGGGCCGTCCCTGTCGTCGTAGATCATCCAGTAGGGCAACGTCATTGCGCCATTAGCCAAGTGCTCGATGATCGCTTTGCCGATCCGGTCGTAGGGTCCGGACTCGTTGACGAATCGCTTCCCGTCGTGATTGACGAAGATCCCACCTGTGAACCACAGCGAGAAGGCCGAGCGCCCGTCGGGATGGCTGAACCCGGGCGACCACCACGCCTGATCCATCAGGTCGGTCGCGGCGCCTGCGGCCATTCCTGCCTGAAGGGCCAGGCCCGTGTTGGCAGGCGCGCCCATCGTGTCCCTGACATCGCCTGGCACGCCGAAGCGCTGGCGCAGGTCGGGATTGTTCTCGAAACCACCCGCGGCGAGCAGCACACCGGCGCGGGCACGGATTGTGCGGCGACGGCCTTGCTCTTCGATGACGGCGCCCACAACCCCGTCGTCGGAGGTGACCAGCTCCACTAGCGCGGCGTTCAGATGAACCGAGGTGTGGGGATATGCGGTGATCGCCGACAGCAGCCTGCCTATCAGGGCCCGCCCGCCGATGAGGTACTTGGGCAGCTCGGCGCCGAGCCGTTCTCTGTCCAACGGCCCGCGAATCCGGTCGGCCAGCTCGCCGAGGCGTTCGGCGCGAAGCGGTTTCATCACGGTGTGACGCATCCCGTCGAGACGTGCGTGCGGCAAACTGCCGAAGTAGTCCGGCCACGGCAGCACATCGAATTCGAAGCGATCGTCGTCTTCCAGGTACGCGATCAGGTCACCGCCCCGGCAAACATAGGCGCGCTGCAGTTCAACGGGGGTGCGATCGCCGACCACGGCATGGAAGTAGTCGAACGCGGAATCGAGGGTGTCGTCGCTTCCTGCGCGCTGCAAGACAGGGTTGCAGGGGAACCACATCCCCCCTCCGCCGGAATACGCGGTGGTGCCGCCGAACTGGTCGCTGGCCTCGACCACCATGACAGACAGGCCTTCACGGGCCGCTGTGTACGCACCGACAAGCCCGCCGCCAGATCCGGCCACGATGACGTCGGTTTCGTCGTCCCAGGTCGTCAACGCTGAGCTTTCCTTGGATGGATGAACACGCCCTCAGCCTCTACCGTGATGCCCTCGGCGTCAGCAATATGCCCGACTGCGAATGTCTTCGGTCCGTCAATCCGGTCGACGTGCGCCTGCACGCGCAACGGCTGTCCGAGGGGTGTGCCGCGCAGGTACCGGATGGTCAGGGTGCCGGTGTAAGCCGGTTTGCCCGGCAAGTGCGCCGTCGCGCCGAGAACGTGGTCGAGGATCAATGCGCAGACACCGCCGTGAACGTGAGCTGCCGGCCCCTCGTAGGCAGCGCCCAAAACGAAGTCCGCGTGTACCGCGCCGTCGGCATCGTTGTGAATGACCAGGGGAGGCGCGACCGGGTTGCGGGCGCCGATGACCACGTTTCCCAACGCGGTGCTCTGGCCGTCGGAGGTCTGCCGCACGCCGAACGACACTGGTATCAGTGATGCACTCAATTGCTCTGTCGCCCCGTCGATCTTGCCCTGCGCCGCGGTCAGGGTGGCAACGTCGACCTCGGTACGGATGGTGGCATCGATGAGCCGACGCACCGACTGCGCGAGTTGTTCGTTCATGCGAACCCGCCGTAGCCGCCTCGGTAGAACAGCAGGGGGCGGCGACCTTCGGAGGCGCGCAGGCAGGTTACATCGGCGACGACGATCGTGTGATCGCCCGCGCTGTGCTCGAACGCGACATCCGCTTCGATCGTTGCGAGGGCGCCGTGCAGTGCGGGTGCGCCATTCCCGCCCGGGCTCCAATCGATCCCGGCGAACTTGTCGCCACCGCTGACGGCGAACTGCGCGCATACCCCGTGCTGGTCATCGGACAAGATATTGATGCACAGCCGCCCGGTCGCACGAATCACCGGCCAGCTGCCCGATGTGTGCGCGGGGCAGAAGCTGACGTACGGCGGATCCAGAGATACCGACGTCACCGACTGGCACGCGAAACCCACCGGGCGGTCGCCGTCATGACCGGTGATCACCGCGACGCCCGTACAGAAATGCCCGAGCACGGTCCGCATGGTCACTGGACTTGGTGCGTCGAGTCTCAGAGTGGTCATCTTTGCAGCGTGCGCGTCACGCTCCGGTCGTCGCAACACGGTGTCCCGGCCAGTGGTGAGTGACGTTCATGCCCGTGACCTGTGTTGTTACTCTGACGAAGTGGGAGATGGCGATCAGCAGGGCAAGCCAAATCTGGCGGCCACCAGCTGGGCGCTGCTCGGCATGCTGTCGTACGAGCATGAACTTTCGGGTTATGACGTCCGGAAGTGGAGCGACTGGAGCATGCAGTTCTACTACGGAAGTCCCGCCTATAGCCAGATCTACTCCGAGCTGAAGAAGCTCGAGCGACTCGGCTTGGTGACCTCGCGGGTGGAGAACAGCAGCGGCACCCGCAATCGGCGGCTGTACAAGATCACTCAAGCGGGCCTGGACGCGGTCACCCGATGGGCGAACGAGGCGCCGGTCGACTCGCCGACGTTGAAGCATGGCCCACTCCTGCGGGTGACGCTCGGGCATCTGACCAACCCGGCCAGGTTGAAAGAGATCCTCCAGGAACACGTCGCCTATGCCGACGAGATGCAGCGCAAGGCAGCGAAGGACGCCAAATGGGCTGGCGCGGATCCGTCGTGGGCGTATGCGCGCGTCGGGTTGCAATGGGCCGAGCGTTACTACGCCAACGAGCGCGAGCTCGCCTTGACGATGATCAAGGAACTCGACGAGGCGGAGGCCGCCTTCCCCCGGGCAGCGGACGGCGGCGTGAAGACTCCTTGGCCCCCACCGGAATTCTGGTACGAGATCGAAAAGAGGGCCGACGCCGACGAGCCCGACTGATTACTTTTCAGCGGCGTGATGTGCGGCGATGTAGCCGTACACCAAACCCTGCGCGATCGTCGCGCCCGCCCCTGGATACGTCGCGCCGAACGCATTCGCCGCGGTGTTGCCGATCGCGTACAGACCATCGATAGCACTGCCGTCTTCGCGCAGTACCCGGGCACGGTCGTCGGCTTGCAGGCCGCCGCAGGTGCCGAGATCGCTGAGCACCATCTTCACCGCATAGAACGGCCCCTTGTCGAGAGCCCGCAGGTTCGGGTTGGGGGTGATGGTGGGGTCGCCGTAGTAGCGGTCGTATGCGCTGCGTCCACGATGAAAATCGGGATCATCTCCGGCGCGCGACATCTCATTGAATCGGGACACGGTTGCTCCGAACTGCGCCTCGGGAACACCAATCAGACTCCCGAGTTCTGCGATATTGTCCGACCGGTGCGCGATGCCGGCGTCATACCAGGCCTGCGGGATGCGCATCCGCGGAAACAATTCGGCGCCAAACACATAGCTGTTGCGATACTTCTGGTCGAACACGATCCACATGGCGCTCACGGGATTCCCGGAGCGTTCGCGCTCCAGCAGACGCTGCCCGAACGACATGTAGTCAGTCGCTTCATTGACGAACCGGTTGCCGCTCTGGTCCACGATCAGCGAACCGGGCAGTGACCGTTCGGCCAGCATCACCACCGGCGCGCCGCCGGGCAGGGGTGCGACGGCCGGGAACCACCACGCCTGGTCCATGAGATCGATTGCGGCACCGACCTCTTGGGCGGTGCGGATCGCGTCGCCGGTGTTGGTTTCGGCGCCAAGGCTCATGTGCTCGCCGAGCGACTCAGACTGAAACTTCCAGCGCATGTCCATGCGGTGGTCGAATCCGCCAGCGGCCAGCACGACCCCGCGGCGCGCTTTCACAGTGACGTCTCGTCCGTCGTGTTCGACGATCGCGCCGGTGACCTTGCTGCCGTCAGCGGTCAAGCGCGCCAGCGCCGTGTCCGTCCAGACGGGGATACCCGCACGCAGCACGCCGGCGAACAACCCAGCGGCCAGTGCCTGCCCGCCTGCGGCGTAACGCCGGCCCAGCAGCAGGCCGCCGAGCCCCTGGCCTAGACGCTTCGCGATCAACGGCAAACCCTTGCGGGGCACCCTCGCCATCAAGTTCATCCAGCGGTAGTCCGCGCCGGTGGTCGGCATGGGTATCGAGGCGGTCATGATGCTGGGACGCAGCCGCGATCGGTACTGACCTAGCACCGACGTGTTGAACGGCTTGCATTCGCAGGTGCGCCCGGCGGCCATTCCGCCGGGCTGCTCGGGGTGGTAGTCGGAGTAGTCCCGTGCCCACATGAATCGCATCGGTGTCGTGCGCCGCAGCATCTCGACGGTCTCGCCAAGGCGTGACAGGAATGCTGCATGCCGCTGCTGTGGCGCCGTGCCATCGACGACCGACTCGAGGTAGGTCTGGGTCCGCGGCATGGAGTCGCCGGCGTGGTTCTCCTCGAGGATCGGGCTCGCGGGCAGCCACAGCGCGCCGCCGGACCGGGCAGTCGACCCGCCGACGTACGACGACTTCTCAACGATCAGCACCTTCAGACCACGTTCGGCGGCCGCCAGCGCCGCGGCCATACCCGTGCCCGAGCCGACGACGAGCAAGTCCACCGTGGTGTCGTGGACAGGCATCCCGGCAGGGATGGTGCCTGGTTGAGCAGTAGTCACGTTTCACGACAGTAGGTCGCCGAATCGGGCGTGCGGCGGGTTTTTCCCTGCCAGCGGGACGATCGGCTCCATAATCGGTGCCACAGTTGTAAAACAGGGTCATGACGTTGCAGTCAGATATCGATGAGATTCGGCAGATCGAGGCCGACGCGGCGCCCACCAGATTCGCCCGTGGGTGGCACTGTCTGGGGCTGATTAGGGACTTCGGCGACGGCAAGCCACATGCCGTGCATGCGTTCGGGCAGAAGCTGGTGGTGTTCCGCGGCGGAGACGGCAAGATCAACGTGCTCGACGGCTACTGCCGGCACATGGGCGGCGACCTCACCCAGGGCGAGGTTAAGGGCGACGAAATCGCGTGCCCATTCCACGACTGGCGGTGGGGCGGGGACGGCCGGTGCAAGAGGGTGCCCTACAGCAAGCGGGTGCCCAGGCTGGCCCGTACCGCGACACGGACAACCCTCGAACAGGACGGCATGTTGTTCGTCTGGAACGACCCCGAGCGCAAGCCGCCTTCGCCTGAGGTGACGATTCCGCGCATCGAGGGTGCCACAAGTGACGAGTGGACCGATTGGCACTGGTACACCACCGTCGTCAACATCAACTGCCGCGAAATCATCGACAACGTCGTCGACATGGCGCACTTCTTCTACATCCACGGATCGCTACCCACACACTTCAAGAACATCTTCGAAGGCCACGTCGCAACGCAGTACATGAACGGCGCCGGGCGCCCGGATATCGGCGACCAGGGGGAGAATCAGATGCTCGGAACCACGTCGGTGGCATCATATTTCGGGCCATCGTTCATGATTGACGACCTGACCTACCACTACCCGGACGCCGACCACAAAACGGTGCTTATCAACTGCCACTACCCGATCGACGCGAATTCCTTTGTGCTGCAGTACGGCATCATCGTGAAGAAGTCGGAGGCGCTGCCAGGTGATCTGGCCTTGGAGACCGCAATCGGTCTGGGGGATTTCGTCAAGATGGGCTTCGAGCAGGACGTCGAGATCTGGAAGAACAAGGCGCGCATCGACAATCCACTGTTGTGTGAGGAGGACGGACCTGTCTATCAGCTCCGGCGGTGGTACGAGCAGTTCTACGTCGATGCTGCCGATGTGGCACCGGACATGGTGAACCGCTTCGAGTACGAACTCGACACCACCAGTCCCCACGAGGAATGGATGAAGGTGGTCAACGCCAACCTCGCCGCGAAGACCGCCGCGGGAACCACCTGATGACCGTCCGGCCCGACAACCGCTACGCCGACTTACCGATGGTGCCGGTGAGATGCCGGCGCTGCGGTGCGCATGTCCTGGCGCGTAAGAGCAGCTGGAACCAGACCAGCGTGCAATGGGACGCCGACGCGTCCGCGCATTGCCTCGAGCGCCGCGACGCCGAGAACCTGGCCCCGCACTCGGCTCGCGGACTGTTCCTTGCCTGTTCGGCGCTGAGCGACTCGATCGTCGACGCGGTACGCCACGGCGATCTTCCGGTGGTCGACGAAACGGTGCCGGTGACGACGTAGCGTCGTAGGCGTGACGCATATTGTGCCGCCGGTGGCGGTCGTGACGGGGGCGAGTCGCGGCGCCGGGCGCGGCATTGCCGCGGCGCTCGTTTCCCACGGATGGCGGGTGTATCTGACGGGCAGAACCGTGACCGACAGCGTCGAGGGCGGAATTGCGGTGAAAGTCGACCACGGTGACGACGCCGCCGTTGCGGCCCTGTTCGAGCGCGTCGAACAAGAAAGTGGCCGGCTGGATCTGTTGGTCAACAACGCCGCGGCCATTCACGACGATCTCACCAATCCAAAGCCGTTCTGGGAGAAGCCACTCGAGCTCTCCGATGTGCTCGACGTGGGGCTGCGCTCGGCCTATGTGGCGTCGTGGTACGCCGCCCCTCTGATGGTAAGACAGAGTCGCGGTCTGATCGCGTTCACGTCGTCGCCCGGATCGGTCTGCTACATGCACGGCCCCGCCTACGGCGCGCAGAAGGCGGGGGTCGACAAGATGACCGCCGACATGGCCGTCGACTTCCGCGATACCGGGATCGCAACGATCTCGATCTGGATGGGCATTCTGCTCACCGAACGGTTCCGCGGCGCGTTCGCCGGGCATCCGGAGGCGCTCGCCGAGACCGCAAAGCACGCCGAAACGCCCGAATTCACAGGTCATCTGATCAATGCGCTGTTCCACGATCCCGACCTCGCCGAGCTGTCCGGGAATACCGTGATCGGCGCGGAGATTGCGCAGCGCTACGGCATCACCGACGAGGACGGCCGGCAACCGCCGTCGCACCGCGACGTGATGGGTGCGCCGCGAGAACCGAGCTCAGTGATCGTGCGCTGAGCATCAGGCCGGTTGGAGAATGTTGATGTCTCCGATTGAGATCTGGACGTCAAAGTGACGGTGGATGATTCGCCATCCGTCAGCTGTCCGCAGGTGTCGATCACGGTATGTGCCGATCGCCTCGTACGGGGTTAGATCAGCACGCTCGCCAACCCCGACGTGCAGGACGCGCGCCTTGGTCGAGGACTCCGCGTGATCGCCGTCAATGGAAATCTGATAATTGCCGAGAAGGTGTTGCGACGGCCCACAACCGTCGAGGAAGCTGCGGATGGAGTCGACAATCGCCGCCCGTCCGTTGAGCGTGGCACCGTAGATGCCGACGGCTTCCGGATGGAATACGTTGTTCAGACGCAACCAGTCTCGCGTGTCAAGACACATCGCGTAAGCGTTGAGAACATCGATGATCGCTTGACGCTCGGTGCACTCGCACGCCATCGTTCGCAAACTCCTCAGGCCATCTGGAACGCGCTCAGTGGCGCCTCGTCCGGATAAACCGTGGGCCCGCCGAGGTCGTATGCAGCGTTGAGGGCGCCGATGAAAGCCGGATCGTGCAGCGGCTCGGCAGGCACATCGAGCTTGATGCCCTTCTTGTGGACATCGTCGACGAGCATATCGATGGCGCGATCGATCGTCAGATCGTCGGAGCCGTCCATGTTCTTTTTCAGCTCGTCGGAATCGGAGAACACTTCGGCTGACCAGTGCACGAGGAAGCGCAGCTCATCGGTCTGGTGGCGTGCGATCACATCATCGCGGTTCTTGAGGAGCCATCCGGCGCGGTCGTCGGGGTCGCCGGTGAACACCGTGTCGAACGCGAGGCCTGCCGGGGTCTGCTGCTCGAGTGGGCCGTTGGCTTCGCCGCGATGCACCATCATCTCGTTCTGTACGAGCACGCCGCGGTTGTAGACCGGCGGTAGGAGGCGCTGTGGCGCCTTGAGTGGGCCATCAGGCCAGTAGGTGAAGCCACTGGCTTCATCCAGTGAGAACCAGGTGATGACCTGGGCCATCTTGATCAGATAGTCCTGAAACAGACCCGACTTGCCCATCACGCTGCACAACCAGGTGGGCGCATTTTCGTGGCGGACACCCCGGAAGCTAGGCGAGTCGAGGTGTCCCGGATCGCGATTCGCGCAGGGTCCGTTGATGTTGAACAACATCATCGACGGCTTGGCGTAGTCGGCATTCCAGTAGCTCTTTGCCAGTTCGACGAATTCGGCGCTGTAGAAGCAATCGTGTAGCTCGGGGTAGAGCACCGTCCCGTAGTTGGCGAGGTAGCCGCGGAAGGTCGGCGTGAGAAACAGATCCAACGACGGTGTGAAACCTTCGGGGAACGCGCCACTCATCGTCGCCATCAACTCATCCGCCGACGCGAAGTGCTGGGCGATGATCAGCTTCCACGGGCCGTTGTCATGGGCCACATCGAGCAGTCGGCGCCGTTGATCCTCGGTGTAGACGTTGTCGACTTCCCGAGGCGGCGAAGCCGGCCGCAGGACATCGGAAAGCTCCATCCGCCGCTCGTCGGTGAGCATCAATGGTCTCCTCTTTCTCGGCTTACGTCGATTCTGTCGTCGAAACGGCCGGTGCAGTGCGCACCTGTCCGGTGATCGGGAAGTTAAAACGGCAGCGGGTTGGCGAATTTCGCCCGCAAAAGACCGCCGACTTCGGCGATCGCCAGCCTGCCCCGCGCGGTTGCGTCCGACCGCATCATGAAACCGTGGTACATGCCGGGGTAGCGGGTGACGGTCGTCTGCACCCGCGCGTCGCGCAGTCGGACGGCGTAGCGCTCACCCCAGTCGCGAACCGGATCGCATTCGCCGGTCACGACGATCGCCGGTGGTAGCCCGGACAGGTCCGCCGCATAGGCAGGCACGCGGTAATGGTCGTGCGGTGCGCCCGCACCGTTGTCGACGAGGTCGTGCATGTAGTTGATGTCGTCGACAGAGAGCATCGGTGCGTCGGCCAGCGCTGTGATCGACGGTGCGCCCATGTCGCGATCAAGGCCGGGGTACAGCAGCACCTGACAACAGATCGCGGGTCCGTCGTGGTCGCGCGCCTCCAGAGTGACGGCCGCGGCGAGCGAACCGCCCGCGCTGTCGCCGACAACGGCCAGTCGAGCGGGGTCGACGCCGAGTCGGTCGGCGTGGTCGGCGACCCACGCGGTTGCCCAGTAGGCGTCTTCGAACTGCGCGGGCGGCGGGTGCTCCGGCGCCAGCCGGTAGTCGACCGACACCACGGTCGCGTTGGACTCGGCAGCAATCGCCCTCGCTAGCGGTTCGAAGGAGTGATTGGAGCCCATCACCAGGCCGCCGCCGTGGAAGTAGACCAGCACGGGACGACCCGACTCCGTTGACGGTCGGTAGATCCGGATGGGAATCTGCCCGGACGCGCGGGGAATCGCGCAGTCCTCGATGTGCGCCATCGACGGCATGTTGGCGGGGTGCAGCGTGGACTCGATCGCCTCGCGCACGGCCGCCAGGCCACGCACCCGCATCGGCTTCATCTCACCGAACGAGGCGACTCGCGTGGCGGCATCGGGGTCGAGCCTCATTGGTGTGCGGGGTCGAACCGACGGCCCGTACGCAACACCGGTGGCCGCTGGGAGACAAGGACTTCGGCGCGCTCGGCCATCGCCGACCCGACGTACTCCGGCTGGGTCAGCAGATAGAACCGCCCTTCAGCGGCCTGCTCGAACACGACTTCGGCCGCCGCGACGGGATCCATCGCCTCGGCCTTGATGCCGAGCATCGCATCGCGTTGAGATTCAGCGGCCACCACGTCGCCATCGCTGACCCCACCAGCGGACTCGAAGATCTTGGACACGACCGCACCTGGCAGCACCGCCTGCACGTGGATGTGATCGTGGCCGGCGTGCTGGACCTCCAGCCGCAGACATTCAGTGAGCGCGAGGACGGCGTGCTTGCTCATGATGTAGGGCGCCTGCAGAGGCACGACGGCGACACCGCCGATCGACGACAGGTTCCACACCCAGGCCGGGGTGCCCGCATCAATCATCTTGGGCAGGAACGCGTGAACGCCGTGGAAGACTCCGCTGATATTGATGTCGACCACGCGGTTCCAGTTCTCGATCGGTGTATCCCACAGATATCCAAACTGCTCCACGCCCGCGTTGTTGACCAGCAGCCGCACCGGCCCGATGTCCTGATAAGTCCGCTCGGCTAATGCGTGCACGGCTTCGGGATCACGGACATCGCAGACGGCGTCGACGGCGACGGCACCCGTCCCTCTGAGCTCGTCTCTAAGCGCCGCAACGGCTTTGGTATCGATGTCGGCGAGCACCACCATCATGCCGAGTCGGGCGGCGTAACGGGCCAGACCGGCGCCGATGCCCGTACCGGCGCCCGTTATGACGGCCACGCCGCCGCCGAACGTGTCGCGAGCGATCATGACACCTAGGAACCTGCAGCGGCGGACGCGCTGCTGTACTCAGCGAAGGGCACTGAATCGTCGGCGTCCAGGATGACGTTCATCGAGGTGAACACCAGGCCCTCGGCGCTGCGCCGCACGCCTACGTCGACCACGCCGCTGGACACCGCGAACGGGACGGCGTTGGTGACCTGGTTGACGAACAGATAGAAGCGGACGTTGGTCACCGGCCCGTCGATGCCGGTGCGGAAGATGTTCGTAGCGTGGTGGCGCAGTGGGTACGGATTCTCGTTACGGTGCTGGGTCAACCACGCCACAGTCTCGGCGCCACCGCGCAACTCGGCCTTGAGCAGGTCCTCAAACGGACATTCACCGGATTCGGAGCGGCTCAGGTACTCCATCTCGTCGCCGATGCGGAGCGCCAACTCTTCGAAATGGCCCTGGTCGTAGTGGTACCAAAAGCCGGCGATGAACTCCTGAACTTCGGACAGCGTGATGTCTTTGCTCATGGAGCGAGTCAACCGCCGCCATTCGCGCTGCGGCACAGCTGCGTCCGGTCAGTGGAACACGTTCTGTTCGACGCCGAAGCGGGTGCGGAGCTCGCGTTTCAGCAGTTTTCCGCTCGGGTTCTTGGGCAACGCGTCGACGAAGAACACCTGCTCGGGTGTCTTGTAACCGGCCAGGTGGGTGCGGCAGTGGGTGACCAGTTCGTCGGCGGTAGGGGTGGCGCCATCGCGAGCGACGACGGCCGCCACCACTGCCTCGACCCACACTGCATGCGGGACACCGAATACAGCCACTTCCTGCACGGCTGGGTGCCGATAAAGCACCTCTTCGACCTCGCGACTTGCGACGTTCTCGCCACCGGTCTTGATCATGTCCTTCTTGCGGTCGACGACGTGCAAAAGACCGAACTCGTCGTAGTAGCCGAGGTCCCCCGAGTGGAACCATCCGGAACGGAACGCATCAGCGGTGCGCATGGGATCGTCGAGGTAACCCAGCATCAGGTGGGGGCCGCGGTGCGCGATCTCGCCGACGGTCCCTGATAAGACGGGTGTGTCGGCGTCGTCGAGGATCGCGGTCTCGACATTGATCGCAGGCCGCCCTGCCGCACCGGCATGGTCTCGCTGCTCCCCGGGGCCCAGCGCGCTGGCCAACGGTGCCATCTCGGTCTGGCCGTAGAAGTTCCACAGGTGCAAGTCGGGTAACCGCTCGCGGATCTCGTGGAGCACCTCGGTCGGCATCGCCGACGCGCCGTAGTACCCCTTGCGCAAACTGCTCAGGTCCACCCGGTCGAACACCGGTGACCGCAACAATGCGATCCAGATTGTCGGTGGCGCAAAATAATTGGTGACGTTGTACTCCTCAATACCGCGCAGGATCATCTCCGGATCGGGCCGCGGGATGATGATGCTTGTCGCACCAAGATAGATGTCGGTGGCTAGGAAGTTGTCCAACTGTGCGCAGTGGTAGAGCGGCATCGAGTGGATTTCGACGTCGTCGGCCGACATCGATCCGGCCACAATGGTGCTGACGTAATTCGACATCAGGCTGCGGCTGGAGTGCATCACGCCCTTGGGGCGGGACTCGGTGCCGCTGGTGTACATCAGGCGCAGCAACTGATCGTCGGCGACCTCGAGGTCCGGCGCGGACGTCGTAGTGGTGAGCCAGAGTGCGAAGTCGTCCCAGCCGTACGGCGGGTGGTGCCCGTCGGCGGTCAACACCACCTTGGTGATCACCGATCCGGCGAGAGTCATCGCTTGCTCAGCCGTGGCGATGAGCTCTTGTTCGACGATGAGTCCGCAGACCCGGCTGTGCCCGAGGATGAAGGCGACCTCCTCAGCGGTCAACATGAAGTTGATCGGCACGAGGACGACTGCTGCTCGAGCTGTGGCGAACGCCAGTACCGCGTACTGCCAGCAGTTGTGCGCCAGCAGTGCGATCCGGTCGCCGGGCGCAAAACCGTTGTCCTGCAACGCCGCCGCGGCACGGTCCACGAGTTCGTCGAACTCCGCGAACGTCAGTGTGAAATCGCCGTCGATGATCGCGATCTTGTCCGGATGTCTGCGGGCGGACCGCCGTGGAATGTCGCCTAGCGTGTGGCTACGCACCTGCATGCCGTTGTCCCTCACTGCTTCGGCGCGAGATTTAGATCGCGGCCGATGATTTCGCGCATGATCTCCGAAGTACCCCCATATACCCGTGTGACGCGGGCGTCGATGGCCGATCGGGCGATGGGATATTCGCGCATGTAGCCGTAGCCGCCGAAGAGCTGCTGGCAGCTGTCAAGGCAGCGGAACTCCATCTCGGTCGCCCAAAGTTTGGCTTTGGCGGCGTCGGCGGGTGACAGCCGCCCTGCGTTGAGTTCGACTACACAGCGGTCGATAAACGCCTCGGCTACCGACACCTCGGTGGCCACGTCGGCAAGCGCGAACCGCGTGTTCTGCAGCGCCCCGATGGGCTTGCCGAACGCGCTGCGTTCGCGGACGTAGTTGACGGTCCAGCGTAGGCCCGCGCGGGCACGTCCGAGGCTGCCGACGGCGATCTGCATGCGTTCCTGCGGAAGGTTTCTCATCATGTGCTCGAACCCGTGGCCCACCTCGCCGAGCACATTGTCCTTGGGCACCTTCGCGTCGGTAAAGACCAGCTCGGAGGTGTCCTGGCAGTGCAGTCCCAGCTTGTCGAGGTTGCGGCCGCGCTCGAACCCGGGCATGCCGCGTTCGAGCACCAGTAGGGTCAGGCCGCGGTGCCGGTCGGGGGAGGTGCGCACGGCGGTGATGACCAGATCGGCGTTCTGCCCATTGGTGATGAAGGTTTTGGCGCCGTTGACCACGAAGTGGTCCCCGGCATCGACGGCAGAGGTGCGGATGCCCGCCACGTCGGATCCCGCGCCCGGTTCGGTCATGCCTATGGCGGCGATCAGCTCGCCCTTCACGAAGCCGGGAAGCCAGCGGTCCTGCTGTTCGGGTGTGGTCAGGTCGGCCAGGTAGGGCAGGCAGATGTCGTTGTGGACCGCGAAGCTCAATCCAACCGCGCCGCAGTCGGCGTCCATAAACGCCTCGATCAGGATCTGGTTGTAGCGGTAGTCGCGCGCCTCGACGCCGCCGAACCGCTCGTCGGCCGCGAAGCCAAGCAACCCGACCACGCCGGCCTTCGCGAACACCTCGCGGGGGATGATGCCGTCAGTCTCCCAACGGGCGACATTCGGTGCGACTTCCTTGGCCGCGAAATCGCGTGCCAGCTCGGCGAACGCACGGTGGTCGGCGTCGTAGTGCACCCGTTGCATGGCCGAAGCGTAGGCACGTGTGCGGGGCCGGCAAGGACACGTGTCCCGCTGAGTAGACAGGACCACCGATGCCGACGGTGGACGCTTCGATACTCGGTTGTTGTGACGATCGATGCCGAAACCACGGCGGCGCCATACGCCGAACGAGTGAATCTTGATGAGCTCCGGGCCCAACTGCGCCAGGCCGATCCTGGCGTGCTGGTGGCGGTATTGGCCCAGCTCACCGGTGATGTGGCGGTTGTTGATCGGTTTGGTCCGGCGATCTCACACGTGCCCGACCCGCCGGAACGCGCAGGCGTCACCGATCCGGACACCGCGGAGGCGCTTGCGGCCGCCGTTGTCGCGGCACTGGACGCGCCGCGCGCCGAGGGTGCGCTCGCCGCCGACGACCCCGAACTGTTCACCCGCCTGCTGCGGCTGGCGCTGGGTACGGACGTGGACGACGAGTTCGTTCCGCTGTTACTCGAGCAGGGCGGCTTCCAGCTGTCGCAACCGACGCTGCCCCGTACGGTGCCGATCCCGGAGACCATGAGCGTGGCCATCATCGGCGCGGGCCTCGCCGGCATCATCGCCGCACTCGCCGCAGCCGAGGCGGGCATCGCCTACGAAATCTTCGATCGGAACGAGGAAGTCGGCGGCACGTGGCTGACCACTACCTACCCCGGCATCGGCGTGGACACCCCGTCGGCGTACTACTCACTGTCCCGCGAGGTGAACCCGAACTGGTCGAGCTACTACCCGCAGGGCGCGGAGTACCAGGCGTATCTAGTGGAGCTGGCCGACAAGTATCGCCTGCGTGAGCACGCGCGGTTCGGCACCGAGGTCGAGGCCCTGTGGTGGGACGAAGACCGCCGGCAATGGCAGATCCACTCGGTGGACGGCGACGGCAACCGTGACGTCACCTACGCGCCCGTCGTCGTCACCGCTGCCGGCTACCTGAACCGGCCCCGCTGGCCGGAAATGCCGGGCCGGGACACGTTCGCGGGCACCAGCATTCACTCGGCGCTCTGGGAACCGTCGCTGGACCTCACGAGTAAACGAGTGGCGATCATCGGGGCGGGCTGCACCGCCGTGCAGATCGTCGACGCGTGCGTCGACGAGGTGGAGCATCTGACGGTGTTCCAGCGGCAGCCGCACTGGGTCGCTCCGCGCAAGCGCCTCACCGACGACGTGCCCGAACACCGCCGCTATCTGGGCCGGCACCTGCCCTATTACGCGAACTGGAACCGGGTGAAGTCGTACTGGAGCACCGCCGACAACAACTACCCGGTCATCCTGCAGGACCCCGAGTGGGCGAAGAACCACCTGTCGATCTCGCCTGCCAACGACGTGCTGCTGCAGATGTGTCTGGAGTACATCGACCGAACCTTCGGTGCAGGAAGCGAATTGGCGAAAAAGGTGACCCCTGACTTCGCGCCGTACGGCAAGCGCATCATCCGCGATCCCGGCGGCTACTACGCGGCACTGACGTGTGACCACGTCGACGTGGAAGCCAGCGAGCCCGCCGCCGTCAACGTCGAGGGCATCGTCACGGCCGACGGCAGGCAGATCGACCTGGACGTCATCATCTTCGCCACCGGGTACCACCTGGATTTCCTGTCGACGATGGACATCCGCGGCCGTGACGGACGCAAGCTGGCCGACGAGTGGGACGACAGTCCGCGTTCCTACCGGGGCGGCACGGTTCCTGGATTCCCGAACCTGTTCATCAATTCCGCCCCCAACTACAGCCCCGGACACGGTGCGGGAGCGAACTTCTCGATGGAGGTCATGGCGCACTACATCATCGAGTGCCTTCAGCTGATGGCGTTGCGCGGTGCCACCACGATGGAGGTGACGCAGCAGGCCTACGAGGACTATGTCGCCGGAATTGACGAGGCGATGTCGCGCACCGTGTGGTGTCACACGCCCAACGCGCATACTTACTATCGCTCCGGCTCGGGACGCGTGGTGGTGGCCACCCCATACCGGTTGGTCGACATCTGGAAGCAGCATCGAGCCCCGCTCGAACAGGACTTCGTTCTGCGATGACCGGAAAGCTGGCCGGCAAAACGGCTTTGGTCACCGGCAGCAGCCGTGGCATCGGCCGCGCGATCGCCCAACGGTTGGCGGCGGAGGGCGCCACCGTCGTGGTCAGCGCGCGGAGCCGTGAGCCCTCGCAGTCGGTCCGAGGTCGCTCTGCTACTGCGCTGCCGGGCACCATCGCCGAGACGATCGAGCTGATCGAGAAGGTGGGAGGAACGGCGTTGGGAGTCGCGGCCGACCTGGACGACGCCGGGCAGCGGGAGAACCTCGTCGACGAGGTGCTCGACCAGACTGGACGCATCGACATCCTGGTCAACAACGCCGGCTTTGCCGACTACTCGGTGATCGAGGACATGTCGATCGAGACGTTTGACCGCACCGTCGAGCACTATGTGCGCACGCCGTTCATGCTCACCAAAGCCGCGGTCCCGCACATGCGCAAACAGGGCGCCGGCTGGATCGTCAACATCGGCTCGGTGACCGGAATCGCGCCGGTACGGCCGTATCGGGACTACAACAAGTCGTCCGGCGACGTCATCTATGCGTCGATGAAGGCAGCGCTGCATCGGTTCACTCAGGGCGTGGCCGCGGAGTTGCTCGATTCAAATATCGCGGTCAACTGCGTGGGCCCGTCGACGGCAGTCCGCACTCCCGGTGCGTCTCAATTGATTCCAGATATGTTTCCCACTGAACCTGTGGAGTATCTCGCCGAGACCGTGTTGGCGATGTGTCATCGCCCAGCCGCCGAGCGCACCGGATTGGTCGCGTTCAGCCTGCACTATCCGTGGTCACAGAAGCTGCCTGTGCACAGCCTCGACGGTGCCTCGGTACTGCCACCGCTGGAACCGCCGGCAACCGCCAACCCGAACATCCTGTCCGCGGGCATGTGAGCGCAAAGCCAATGGAGACCGGTCCGCGCACTCCTTCGCGCGGACCGGTCTCCTCAGGGGTTTACCTGAATCAATGACACGCGGACTGCGCGGCGCCTGAGGACACCGGCATGATGGGGATCTTCTTCATTGCACTCTCTCGGGGATCGGGTGCCGCGGCCGCGGCGGCGTGATTTTCGGCACCACGGGTGTAGGTCCATACGCAGAAGGGCTCGCCTTCGGCGAACTTGAAGTCCTTTGGCGGCAGGTTGATGTCGAGCTTGCACCCAGGGAAGAAGGGAGCTGAGATCCGCTGTTCGAACGTGCAATTCATCCAGGCTCGCGCAGGCGGATACAGGCCTTCGTCGGTGTACTTTTGCAGCACCTCGCAGCGGCGCATGTTGAGCACCACGTGATCCGGGTTGTGCACGATGTACTCGCCGCCGTAGCCGAGGGTGCCGTCGATACTCAGGCAGGCCAGTTTCAGGAAGTCGACAACGTACACGGGGTCGATGTTCATCACCTTGGCCAACTTGGGGTACTGGTAGTCGATGATGAGCTCGTAGAGTCCCGGAAGACCGAGCCAGACCTCTTCTTCCGGGATGATCTTCGTCCATTGGTCGATGAAGTAGTTGTGGCCCTTCAGGTACTGATCCCAGTAGGTCTTGATCAGCCGCATGAGGGCTTCCTTCGTCAGATCCTCGGTCTGGACATCGAACGGAATAGCTTGGTACTGCGCGTTCTTCCAGTCCCAGCCCGGGGGTGCGATGAAGCGGCCCATCGGCATCACTTGGCGCATCCCGGCCCGTGACACCTCGGCGGCGATGTCCATTGCGGTGTTGATGCCGACCTTTTCGGAATAGGTCTTCACGTGGGCGTAGGGCACGAAGTTCAGCGTGTCCTCGAACACCCGGGCCAGGCCGAGCAGGAACTTCCGCGAGAAATCTTCGATGTTGCCGACCTTTCCCATGAAGTCATGGGTGTAGTCGTCGTAGTTCAGTTCGCTAGTCATTCGGGTTCTCCTTGACAGCCACGCCAATATGGATGTCAGAACCTGCATGTGTGGCAGAATCTGACAGGTCGATGTTAGGACGCCGTCGACCGGAAGGTAGCGGAGCTCCCACTGTGCGGGATTCGTTGCGCAGTTGGGCGTTTCATGATTGGAGGCACACATGAGCCCGCCGAGTAGACCAACTTTGACCGAGCGGCGCGCCGAAGAGCTCCGGATGACTATCGCGCTAGCCGCACGCGATATCTTCCTCGCCGATGAAGCCACTTCGGCGACGGTCGAGCGGATCTGCGACGCGGTGGGAATCGCGCCGCGTACCTTTCACCGCCACTTCCCGGTCAAGGAAGACGTCGTGATGCCGCTGTTCCGTCGGTTCGGCGGTCTCAGCGTGGAAGTCCTGCAAGAGGCTCCCCGCACGAGTGACACGGTCGAGACCCTGGTGAAGGCATTCTCGACAGAGGTTGCCAAGCGGGACGAACTCGCGATCGACCGAAACTTCATGTCGCTGATGATCACCGATCCTCAATACCGGCTTCGTTGGTTGGATTGGGGCCAAGATTTCGCCGGCCCCATTACCGACTTCTTGGCTGAACGCGTCGATCTTGGTAGGGACCCGTTCATCCGCACACTGCCCGCCCAGCTGGTAATCCAGATCTGCCGCCAGGCCTACGTCCATTGGGTGGAGCAGGGCGACTTCGGCAGTTTGGAATCAGCCCTGCGAGCAGGCATGCGGATGGTCATCCGGGCATTACGGCCTCTGACGCCCGCGGCAACGCGCAAAAGCTATGGCACACGCGGTCGCGAACAATGACATCGGGACATTCCGGGTCGAACCAGCGATCGACCACCGCCCAGTGGATCGGGTGCATCAGGTATGGGCCCATCAGCCCGTCGAGGTCGGTGAACTCCTGCTCGAAGACGTGGGTCCAGTGCGTTGTCCCCACCGGTTCGTCGACACGGCTCAACTGCCAGGCGGTGATGGTTTTCACGTAGCGCGGCATCAGTCGCAGATCGTCTTCGAAGCGAGCGATGGTGTGGGCGTCGGTGCCGGGGAGCACGCGTAGCAGCAGCGTGCGATACACGGTGCCGGTCTGGGGGCCACTGCAAGAAGCGTCGCCTGAATAGGCGGCGCCGTTGACTCGGGTGATCACGGGGTCGCTCAGCGTGGCCGTGAAATCTGTTTCAACGGACCGCCATTGGTTCTCGGCGTCGAAGCGTAGGTGCACCAGGATGTCGCCGCCGTTGCGGACGCCCGGCAGTGTCGGCTCGACGAGTTGGTGTCGCGCTCGCGTTTCGGCGGCTCCGGCTCGAGCGATGGCGAGCACGCGGTCACGGTCGAATTCGGCGACGTCGAGCAGCCGGGTGACGCTATACATCGCAGAGGCTGTCGACGTCGTCGGCCGCGGCGGCCATGGTGCGCGCGCGTTCGTCCACCAGTTCGCCGATGCCGTCCCACCACGGTCCAAGGGTGGAGTCCGGCCGACCTCTCCAGGTCATTTCCCACCACGCCTGCGCGCTGGGCAGCGACCAGGTGATGGTCACATTGTTGGCTTGATCGTCGAACCAGATCGGTGGGCTGACCAGGACGTCGCGCAGTGTCATGCCGCGGGCGCGGGCACCGGGCGCGTACTCGGCGAGATACCGATCGACGAATTCCCTTGCGCGGCCCGGGCACGTCACCACCCGGTCGATGACGTATACCTCACCGTCAGACACGAGCGCCGGCGACCAGGATCGTCGACAAGTCATCGCAGACCTGTGCGCGGGCTTGGTGCGCGACGTCGAGCATCGGCATCGTGATGAAACCGTGGATGCAGCCGTCATAGTGGCGGCGCGTCGTCGGAACCCCGGCCGCCTCGAGTGCGTGGCCGAATGCGATGCCCTCGTCGCGTAGTGGATCGTGACCCGCCGTGAGCAGAACTGTGGGAGGGACTCCGCTCAGTTCGGCGTGTAGCGGTGACGCGTACGGATGTTCACGATCGGCAGGGGAGGGCACGTACTGATCCCAGTACCACTGCAAGGTGGGGCGCGGGTTGTAGAACCCCTCGCCGAACAAGCGGTATGACTCGGTGCCGAAGTCTGCGGCGATCATTGGATAGATCAGCAGTTGGGCCGCGAGTGGCGGTGCTCCGTGATCGCGCGCCATTAATGCCGCAGCGGCCGCCACGTTTCCCCCTGCGCTGTCACCGCCGACGACGATACGGCCGGCATCGCCGCCGAGCGCATCCGCGTTGCGGGCTGCCCACTGCGCCACCGCGAGTACGTCCTCGGCCGCCGCCGGCCACCGATGCTCGGGAGCCAGCCGGTAGTCCACCGAAACGACCACGGCGGGAATCAGATTCGCGAAGCTGCGACACAGTCCGTCGTGGCTGTCGAGGTCACAGAACACGAATCCGCCGCCGTGGGCATACACCACAGTGGGCACCGGACCCGACATCCTCGCCGGGCGGTAGATCCGGACTGTGACATCGCCCGCGGGCCCGTGGACGGACGCGTCACGAACATCACCAACCTCTTCAGGATTCGACGGCGCGACGAAGCGTGACCGAATCACCGCGCGGGCCTCCGCACCGCTCATCGTGTGCACGGGCGGAAACCCGCTGTCGAGTGCCTCGACAATCTCTGCGATCTGACCGTCCAGGGTCATGCCGGTACGCGTCGCAGTGGGCGCGCGTGCTGGAGTGCCGGTGCCACACCGTCTTCGACGTTGCGCCAGATCCCCATCGCGGTCATCCGTACCGGCGCTGCGAGGCGCTGATCGAACATCATCCGGCTCATCGGACCGCACACCGACACCGCCGCGACGGCGTCCCCCAGACCACCGATCGGCGCTGCGACACAGCCGAATCCGGGAAGCGACTCCTCGCGGTCGAACGCCACCCCGTGCGCACGAACCTTGGCCAGCTCGGTCGTCAGCTGGGCCTGCGTGCCGATCGAGTACCTGGTCTTGCGGCTGGTGAGGTCGACGACGTCGGCACTCTCGCTATACGCGAGCATCGCCTTGCCGACGGCGGCGCAATGGGCAGGCTGACGACCGCCGACGCGGGTTGGGATCGCCGCTGTCATCCGGTCGCCGATCTTCTCCAGGTAGACGACGTCCGAACCGTCGAGGACCGCCAGGTGCACCACGAGTCCCGTGGCGCGATGCAGATCGTGCAATAGCGGAGTCGCGGCTCGGTGCAGCCGGTCCTGATGCACTGCCAGCGATCCGAGTTCAACCAATCGCATGCCCAACTCGTAGTCACGGCCGTTCCGGCGCAACCATCGCAGCTGCACCAGCCGCTCGAGCATTCGGTGCGCGGACGACCGGGGCAGGCCCGTCCGGCGCACGACCTGGGCGAGCGTCAGTCGTCCCGGTCCGTCGAAGGCGTCCAACACCAACGACACCCGGTCGATGACGGCACTCGGAGTGGTGGATTCCACGGCCACGGTCATGACGCCTCCTCGCGTATATGACTAATAGTCATATAGCTGTTTGTACCACATCAGTGTGGCCGGTGTCACGCGATAGCGCCGAGATCGACAAATGGCGAGTTCAACTCGCACTTTCGCGCCGGAACGTGAGTTTGGGCGAAAAGAAAAGAAGGGAAGAAGTCAGCCCTTGGCGGCGGTGCGGCCGGCGCGCCTGCCGTAGAAGCTGCCGTCGCCGAGAGAGATGCCGCTGGCATAACCCCACGCCGCGACGCCCGCGGTGCAGCGACCCGCGGCATATAGGCCGGGGATCGCCTCGCCACTGACGTGCAGCACCTCTGAGTCCAGCGAGGTCTTCAAGCCGCCCAGCGTGAAGCCGGCGCAACTGCCACGCAGATCGATCGCGCCGACGGGTGTGCCGATCGGCTTCAACCATTCAGGTTTCTTGTGCAGCAACGGATCCTCGCCGCGCGCGGCGGAGTCGTTGTAGGCACTGACAGTGGCTTGCAGAGTGCCGGCCGGAAGCCCGATCTCGGATTCGAGCTCGGCAACCGAATCGCAGACCCACGTCGCCGGTCGCTTGAGGAACGGCGTCGCGGACGTCGCGGCGTTGGCCTCTTCGTGTGCTTCGCCGTCGATGATCAGGTACGCCGTGTCGTCCTGGTGGTAGAGCGTGAGCTGCCCGATGCGGCCGGAGTACATGTCCTCGGGGACGTAGCGCTGACCGCGCCCGTTGACCAGGATGCCGCGGACCGTCTGCTGGGGGTCGACAAGGAACGCCACCTCGGTGGCGTCCATGTGGGCCAGGTCCGCGCCGAGCGCCTGGGCCATCCGGATCGCCTGCCCGTCATGCTGTTCGATCGACGCGGCCGGACGTCCCACCAGTCGCGGCGCGTACTGCGCGAGCATTGCGTCGTTGTACGCGAAGCTGCCCGAGGCAAGGACGACGCCCCGTCGCGCGCGAATGGCCAGCGGCTTGCCGTACTGACGGGCGATGAGCCCGGCGACGCGGCCGTCGGATTGCACCACCAACGACGATGCGTGGATGTCGTACACGGCCCGCACGCCCAACGACGTGGCGGTGTCGACCAGCGGCTTCATCAGCATGTAGCCGGCACTCGCTTCGCCAGCACGCTTGTTCGCCATCTGCGGAATGTGGCCGCGCGGAGCGGGTTTCGCGATCGTATTGAACGGGAACGCGTTCTCCCCGCCGGTGAACATCAGGCCTTCGTCGCCGGGTGGCTCCCAACCGGGCTCACCCCAGAACACCGGTTTGAACGGCACGCCGCACCGCACCAGCCAGTCGAAATGGTCGACGCTTCCCGCGCAGTAGTCGCCCACTCGGTTCGCATCGGCGCCCGGCCCCATCGCCACATTGAGGAACGCGGCCATGTTGTCGACGGAATCGTCGAACCCGCAGGCCTTTTGCAGCGGTGTGCCGCCGCCCATGTAGATGAAGCCGCCCGCCATCGCGGCCGCCCCACCCCAGCCTCCGGTGCGCTCGACGACCAGCACGTCGGAGCCGGTCGATGCGGCCTCAACGGCTGCGGCGGCGCCGGCGATGCCGTACCCCGCGATCACGACGTCGGCTTCGAAATCCCAACTCTCGATCTGGTCCGCTGATTTGGGGTAGACGTCGGTATCCATCCGCTAGGTCCGCATCGCCGCCGGCGGTTCGCCGAGCCACTGGTGGCCCCAGTAGCTGTCGGCGGTGATTTCCTCTGCGGTGTAATACCTTTCGTCGACACGGATACCTTCGGTGCCGAACTCGATGTCCCAGTCGCCGGGTGTGCGGACGTAGAAGGACACCATCTTGTCGTTGGTGTGGCGGCCCAGCGTCGAGGACAGCTGGAAGTCCTCCACGTTGACCCGGTCCAGCGCCTGCCCGACAGCGTCGAGGCTGTCGACTTCGACCATGACGTGCACGAGGCCGGGCTTGTCCTGGTTCATCGACGGACATATGGCCAGGCTGTGGTGGCGCTCGTTGATGCCGAGGAACCGGACGCGTACCGGACCGAACTCGGGCGGTGCGGGCACCCGGAACGCGCCGCGCGACCGGAAACCCAAGACGCCTGTGTAGAAGTCGAACAGGCCGTTGGCGTCGAGCGCGGGCACCACCACATGGCCGAGACCCTGAGCGCCGGTGACGAACCGGGCCCCGAACGGCGTGACGACCGGGCTGTGATCGAGCACCGCGCCGTGGAAGACCTCCAGCGTCGTCCCCGCGGGGTCGTCGAACGTGATCACTTCCTCGACCCGGCGCTCATCGGCTTCGGCGGCGGACAGTTCCTTGACCGCGACGCCTGCCGCTTCCAATACGACCTTGACTTCCTCCAGCGCGGCGTGGTCGCGCACCTCCCAGCCGACGGTCAATACCCGGTCGACGTCGCCGGGCACGACGATGATGCGTGCTGCGCGCTCATCCATTCGTAGGTATAGCGCCGACGGGTCGGAACCCTTGCCCTCGGCGAATCCCAGCACGCCGAAGGCGAACTGGCGCCAGCGGTCGATATCGGTGGCCGCAACGGTGATGTAGCCGAGGCTTTTGAGAAGGCTCATCGGTCAGATCAGCGCCCTCAGCGGACCCTCGGGGTCGACCCCGAACGAGCTCAGTGCCGACGCGTGGTACGGGGTGCCGGGTATGTGGATCGCATGAGCGAGACCGGCGTGCGCGTCGCGCCAGAAGCGTTGCAGCGGTTTGTCCATACGCAACGCGTTGCCGCCCGAGCGCGCGAAGATCTGGTCGACCGCCGTGACGGCGCGCCACGCCGCACGCACCTGCGTCCGCCGACCCGCCGCGCGGTCCTCGAACGACACGTCCTTGCCGTAGTCGACGATGTCGTAGATGCGGTCCACATTGGCCAGCAATTCCTGACGGGCAGCGTTGATGTCGGCGGCGGCCTCACCGATCGCGTACATCACGTACGGGTCGTCCTTGACCGCGCCGTAGGCGCCGACCCGGTCTCGCTGGTAATCCAGGTGTGCGCCCAGGGCTCCTTCGGCGATGCCGATCACCGCAGACGTGATCCCCAGCGGGAACATCGTCGACCACGGCATCAGGTACAGCGTCGAGGTCATGCCTGCCTTACGCTGCGCGGTGCCGTCCATCACCTCGGTGGCGTCCATCGTCCTGTACGTGGGCACGAACGCATCCTTGACGATGACGTCCTTGGATCCGGTTCCGCGCAGGCCGACCACGTTCCACGAGTCGTCGACGATCTCGTAGTCCTTGCGCGGCAGGATCATGTGCAGCATCTGTGGCGGCATCAACGGTTTTCCGTCGGCATCGCCGAGCATCGCGCCCAGGATGATCCACTCGCACTGGTCGGTGCCCGAGCTGAACTGCCACCGGCCGTTGAAGATGTAGCCGCCGTCGACGGGCTTGGCGACACCCTGCGGCGCGTACGGCGAGGCGACCCAGGTGTCGACGTCGTTGCCCCAGATCTCCTCGGCCACCCGAGGATCCGCGTACGCCAACTGGTACGGGTGCACGCCGACGACGCCGTTGACCCATCCCGCGGCGGGGTCGAGCGACGCCGTGGCCATCACGGTTTCGGCGAACTCGCGCGGGTGGACCTCGTAGCCGTTGTATTTGGAGGGCTGCAGCAGCCTGATGTTGCCCGCCGCCTTCATTGCCTTGGTTGTCTGGTCGGTCAACCGGCCGATGGTCTCCGCTTCGGCGGCCTGCTCGCGCAGTTGGCCTGCCATCTCCATCACCCGGTCGATTACCCGCTCGGTCATGCTGTCGTCCTTAGGTTGTGTGGGCTGATTCATGGTCTACCGCAGTGGGCGGTGGCGCCGCAGCCAATCCCGGTCAGCGGAATCGGGAAGGCGGTCAAAACTCGATGTGCAGGTTGTCGGAGACGGGTCTGGCCTGGCAGGCCAAGATGAGGCCGGCCTGTCGATCCTCGGGTTCGAGGACGTCACTCGGCGCCATCTCGACCTCGCCGGAAACGACGGTGCACACACACGAACCGCAACGCCCTTCACGGCATAAGTGCGGCACTTCGATACCCGCGTCGATCAGCACATCGACGAGGGTCGATTGTGGCGGCCAATCGACCCGGTGCCGTTGGCCGTCGAGATCTACTTCAGCTAGGGGCATGGCACGTCAGTCTGAGTGCCCGGCGGCCGTTGCAGGCGACGAGCGTCCGGTCACTGGGAAGCGACGCCCGGCGATCCGCCCTCGCCACCTACCGTCTCGACTGTGAACATTGATGCCGTTGTCGTCGGTGCCGGTTTCGCGGGCCTTTACGCGTTGCACAAGTTGCGCTCGCAAGGGCTCGCGGTGCGGGTGTTCGAGGCGGCGCCCGACGTTGGTGGCACGTGGTACTTCAACCGCTATCCCGGCGCCCGCTGCGACGTCGAGAGCGTCGACTACTGCTACTCGTTCTCCGACGAACTCCAGCAGGAGTGGAACTGGACCGAGAAGTACGCGACGCAACCCGAGATCCTGCGGTACATCAATTGGGTCACCGACAAGCTCGATCTGCGTAAGGACATCGCATTCAACACTGCCGTGACATCCGCTGTCCTCGATGAGCGAACTTTGCGGTGGACCGTCACCACCGCGACAGGTGAGGTTGTCACCGCCCGCTTCTGCCTGATGGCGACAGGTGCGCTCTCAGCGGCAATCACACCGAAGTTCAACGGGCTGGACACATTCGGCGGCGAGGTCTACCACACCGCTCACTGGCCACACGGGGGCATCGATTTCAGCGACAAGCGTGTTGCCGTCATCGGCACCGGATCCTCGGGTATTCAGTCGATTCCGATCATCGCCGACCAGGCCGCGCAGCTTTACGTATTCCAACGCACACCGAACTATAGCGTTCCTGCCGGAAACGAGCCTCTGACTCCTGAGGACATGGCGGAGGTCAAGACCACCTACGATGAGCGGCGTCGGCTGTCGTGGCGCAGTGGCGGCGGCTCGCCGCATATCAGCCCTCCCAAGATGACGATGGAGGCCTCGCCAGAGGAACGCCGCGAGGCCTTCGAAAAGCGTTGGCAACTAGGCGGTGTGCTCTTCTCCAAGACTTTCCCCGATCAGATGATCGACCCGATGGCTAACGAAGAGGCCAGAAAGTTCTATGAGGAGAAGGTCCGCGCGGTGATCGACGATCCCGAGGTCGCTGACTTACTGATTCCCAATGATCACCCGATCGGTGCCAAACGCATCTGTACCGACAGCCATTACTTCCAGACTTACAACAGACCCAACGTGGAGTTGATCAGTGTGCGTAAGACGCCGATCGAATCGGTCGACGCGACGGGGATCAACACCGCCGACGGGCACTACGACGTCGACATGATCGTGCTGGCCACTGGTTTCGATGCGATGACGGGTGCCCTGTCCAAGATCAACATCGTTGGCCGAGGCGGTGAAGCGCTGCGCCGTGACTGGAAGCACGGTCCGCGCACCTACCTGGGCTTGGGCGTCGACGGATATCCCAACCTGTTCATCGTTTCGGGTCCCGGCGCTCCCGCGGTGCTTGCCAACATGGTGCTGCACGCCGAGGCGCACGTGAACTGGATCACCGACTGCATCAGCCACTTAGACCAGCACGGCTACGCCGGCATTGAGGCCCGGGCGGACGCGGTGAACCTCTGGATCTCCGAATGCGCTGCGCGGGCCGAGGCCACACTGTTCCCGAAGGCCGATTCGTGGTACATGGGCGCGAATGTGCCTGGCAAACCGCGAGTATTCATGTTGTTCGTCGGCGGGTTCGCTGTCTACAACGACATCTGCGCCGAGGTCGCCGCCGCCGACTACTCGGGGTTCGATCTGCTCAAAGCGCCGTGATGTCCGGGCTGACTGACAAGGTCGTTGCGGTCACCGGTGCCGCCGGCGGCATGGGGCGCGCACATTGTGAGCGGTTTGCCGACGAAGGCGCCCACCTCATCGCGATCGACGTCCCCGCCGCGGCCGACGAATTACACAACACCGCGACCGAAGTGGAGAAGCGCGGCAGGCGGTGTGCGACGGGACTCGCGGATGTCACAAGCCTTGAAGCAGTGACCGCGGCCGTCAACACGGGTGTCGCCGAGCTCGGTCGGCTCGACGTTGTGGTGGCCAACGCCGGTATTCATTCCGCAGGCGCGTCGACGTGGGAGCTGACCGAGGAGTCGTGGCGTCACACCCTCGACGTGAACCTGACGGGCGTGTGGCACACGGTCAAGGCTGCGCTCGGCCACATGGGTGACGACGGCGGCTCGATCGTGATCATCAGTTCCACCAACGGATTACGCGGGACCGCGGATACGGCGCATTACACCGCGAGCAAGCACGCGGTAGTGGGCTTGGCACGGACTTTGGCCAACGAACTCGGTGCGCTGCGAATCCGGGTCAACACCGTCCACCCCGGCGCTGTCGGAACCGCGATGACGCTCAACGAGGCGACGTTCAAGCGATTGCGGCCCGACCTCGACAAGCCGACTGCCGACGACGTCGCGGAGGTGCTGGCCGTGCGTCACCTGCTCCCGGTGCCGTGGGTCGAACCGGTCGATGTTGCGAACGCTGTCGTCTTCCTGGCATCCGACGAGGCCCGCTACATCACTGGCACCCAACTCGTGGTCGACGCCGGCCTGGTGGAGAAGTCATGACGGGCGACCGGCTGACGGGAAAGGTCGCCCTGATCACGGGGGCAGCCAGGGGGATCGGGCGTGCGCAGGCGCTGCGTTTTGCGCAGGAGGGTGCGGACATCATCGCGCTCGACATCTGCGGTCCTGTCGACACCGTCGTCGTTCCGTCCGCCACCAAGGCCGATCTCGACGAGACGGTCAGGTTGGTTGGCGAAGCCGGTAGTCGGATCGTTGCCGACGTGGTCGACGTTCGAGACGCGGACGCGGTAATGGCCGCGACCGACCGCGGCGTGGAGAGTCTCGGTGGACTCGACGTCGTCTGCGCGACAGCGGGGATTACCTCGCGCGCGATGGCCGCCGATCTGAGCGAGAATGCCTGGCAGACAATGCTTGACGTCAACCTGACCGGCGTATGGAGCACGTGCCGCGCAACGGCGCCGCACCTGATCGAACGCGGCGCCGGTTCGATGATTCTGACTAGTTCCATCGCTGGTATGCGGGGGTTGGTCGGGGTGGCGCACTACACCGCCGCCAAGCACGGTGTCGTCGGGCTGATGCGTAGCCTCGCCAAAGAGCTTGCGCCACACAATGTCCGGGTCAACACGGTGCATCCCACCAATGTCGACACGCCGATGATCCAGAACGACCACGTGCGCGGCGCGTTTCGGCCCCACCTCGAGCACGTGACCCGCGAGCAGTTCGCCGAAGCGGCGTGTTCGATGAACATGCTCTCGATCCCGTGGGTCGACCCGGTCGATGTGGCCAACGCGTGCTTGTTCCTCGCCTCCGACGAGGCCCGCTACATCACGTCCGTCACGCTGCCGGTCGACGCGGGCAGTACGCAGCGCTGACGCTAGGTGCGCAGCAGAAATGACAGGACGGTCGCCTCGAAGGCTTCCTTCGCCTCGATCATCGCCCAATGCCCGCAATTGGGGAATACATGCAACTCGGCGTTGGGAATCGTGCGCATTGGGATGAGCGCCATGTCCAGCGGGCTGACGCGATCGTCGCGCCCCCACGTCAACAGGGTCGGCGCGGACACCCTGTGCATCGTCGCCCACGGCATCGGGGCATCCGATGCGCGCATCGCCGCCATCATCTGATCGAAGGCCGCTTTGCCGTACATGCGTCGGGCGCTCTCCAGCGTGGGCGGGTCGGTGGCCAACGCCCAGCGCTCCTCGATCAGCTCGTCGGTCACCAGCGCCCGGTCGTACACCATCGAGTGCAGCCAGTCGACCAGCCGTTGCCGGGTCGGATCCTCGGTGAATTCCTGAAGGAGCCTGATTCCTTCACTCGGCCCGGAGGTGAAGATGTTCGTCCCGATTCCGCCGATGGTGACCAGGCGGCGAACCTTGGCGGGCTGGCGGATCGCGTAGTTGATGCCGACGCCACCGCCCATCGAATTGCCGATGATGTCAACAGAATCGAGACCCAGTGCGTCGACAAATATGCCAATCGCCCCGAATGCGGTCACCATTGGGTGCCCGCCGAAATCGTCGCTCACCCCGAAACCGGGGAACTCCAGAATCAAGCACCGGAAATTCTTGGCGAACGTGCCGAGAATGCCGCGGAAATTGCGCCAACCGGTGACACCGGGACCGGAGCCGTGCAGTAGCAGCAGGGGTGGCCCGTCGCCCGCGTCGTGGTAGCGCAGGACACCCGCGTCGGTGGGTAGCTCACGAAGCGTGCCGTCGTAGGTCAATTCCACTGCCATAGCTTGGCATCGTGGCACACGAATCCCCACGCGCAGTTCCGATCAGTGAGCTGCCACGACGAAGGGGCACCCCTTGTGGGGGTGCCCCTTGCGTTTTGGGAGGTCTACTTCACGTCGACGTAGACCGTCTTAGCGGTGACCGTAGTTTCCAGACTGTCACCGGGGTTACCGGAATCGGTCCGGCTGTAGGTCTGGCCAGGTCGCACCGCAACAATGGTGGCCTGATCCAACGGAGTGGTACCGACGCGGCTCACGATCACGTTGTAGCCGTCGGCGTGCAGCTGGTTGATGGTCTCTTGGGCGTTGCCAGGGCCGGTCGGGGCGGCGCCCGCCGGTGCGGCCATACCGAGGACAGCGGCCGTCATGCCGCCTGCGAATACAGTGGCGAATCCGAACTTCTTCATCTGCGTGCCTTCTCGTTTCGTCTTTTTTCTTTTGTGTTTTCGAGCCGCTGCAGCTGACTTGTAGAACGGTCAAGATCACTGCTTTTAGTTCCATTGGCAGAATTTGATCGACGGTTGGCAGTAATAAATCTGTTGACGTGTGTGCAGGCTGGGGGCGACGCCACGGCGACCGGCTGGCATGATCATCCGATGGTGCTCAGCCCCACCGAACTGCTGTCGGTGCATCGACTGCCTGCGACCCCGTCGACCGTGCACTGGGGCTTCTTCGACCCGCGCCTCGAGCCGGTGTTGACCGTCGCGTCAGGGGACTTGGTGGCGATCGAGGCCTTGACCCACCATGCCGGCGATGCACCCGACCTACTGATGGATGCGGGCATCACCGATGTCTTCGACCGGGTCACCGACCGCGGGCCCGGCCCCCATCTTCTTACTGGCCCGATCGCCGTCGACGGTGCCCGCCCGGGAGACGTGCTGCAGGTCGACATCCTCGAGGCCACACCGCGGCTGCCGTATGGCTCCAACCTGGCGGCGCACTGGGGATTCCTGTACGGCGAGATTCCCGTCGAACGGGTGACCATCTACGAATTCGACACCCAAGCCAGCCTCGGCAGGGCCGTGTTCGCCTACGACTGGACCGCAACGCCGCTGGCCAACGAGCCAGGGACGATCGTCATCCCCGACGAAAACGCCCGCCAGCCCGCGCTGCCAGGCGTCGTGGTGCCGCTGCGGCCGCACTTCGGCACCATGGGCGTTGCACCGGTCGCTCCGCAGCGGGTGTCGTCGGTGCCGCCCGGCGACCACGGCGGCAACGTCGACAACTGGCGCATCGGGGCCGGGGGGACGATGTACTACCCGATCCAAGTGCCCGGCGCATTGCTGTCCGTCGGCGATCCCCACGTCTCGCAGGGCGACGGCGAGGTGAGCGGCACCGCGCTTGAGGCATCGTTGAATGGTCTGCTGCGCTTGACCATTCGCCGCGACCTGCCGTTCACCGTTCCGGTCCTCGAGACTGCCACGGAGCTGCTCGTGCACGGGTTCGGAGACACGCTCGACGAGGCGATGAAGGCCGCCGCACTGCGCACACACGGCATTCTGCAGAGCTACCTTGGCCTTTCGCGTGCCGACGCATATTCGTTCATGTCCGTTGCTGCGGATTTCACCGTCACGCAGGTCGTCGACCAACGCCAGGGCGTTCACGGCCGCATCGACAAACGCTGCTTCCCGCGCTGGGCCGGAATACCGGCGTGAGCGACAACGCAATTCGGTCCTTCACGTTCACGCCCGCCGACGGTGTGCCACCGGCCGTAGCACCGTTCGCCCATGCGACGGCCGCCGGGCCCACGTTGTACGTGACCGGCCAGATGCCGACCGACGTCACCGGCGCTGTGGTCGGCGACTATGTCGCGATCCAGACCGATCAGGTGCTGCGCAACCTGTTGCGAGTCACCGAGCTGTGCGGCGGGGGACTGGCCGACGTCGTCTCCGTCCGCGCCTACCTTCTCGACTGGAATGACTACGGCGCCTTCAACGCCGCCTACACTGCGTGGTTTCCCGACCGGCTGCCGTCGCGCACATGTGTCGGTGTCGCCGGCCTCGCGGTGGGTGCGCTAGTCGAGATCGATTGGGTGTGCTGGCGAAGTGACGGCTGGGGGACGACAATCGGGTCATGAGGCCCGCGGGGCCATTGGGACCGCTGCGGGTTGTCCGTCGAGGAGGACACCGATGAGCATCCTCTATCCGCTCGCAATGGCAGGCGCGGCCGGTCTCGGAGTGATCTGGCTGGCACTGCAGAACGTCCGTGTGATCAAGCAGTTCGAACGGGGTGTGGTGTTCCGTTTTGGACGTGTCCAGAGCCGCGTTCGCCAGCCGGGCCTGACGACGCTGGTCCCGTTCGCCGATCGCCTGCAGAAGGTGAACATGCAGATCATCACGCTGCCGGTGCCCGGCCAGGACGGCATCACCCGCGACAACGTGACCGTGCGCGTCGACGCCGTCATCTACTTCAAGGTCGAGGATCCGATACGTGCGACCGTCGACGTCCAGGACTACATGTCCGCGATCGGGCAGGTGGCGCAGACGTCGCTGCGCTCGATCATCGGCAAGAGCAACCTGGACGATCTGCTGTCCAATCGGGAGCGGCTCAACCAGGGTCTCGAGTTGCTGATCGACAGCCCCGCGCTGGGCTGGGGCATCCAAATCGACCGGGTGGAGATCAAGGACGTCGTGCTGCCCGACTCGATGAAGCGCTCGATCGCCAGGCAGGCCGAGGCCGAGCGTGAGCGACGGGCCCGCGTCATCACGGCCGACGGCGAACTGCAGGCGTCGGAGAAGCTGGCGCAGGCCGCCGAGGTGATGTCGGAACAGCCGGCAGCGCTTCAGCTGCGCCTGCTGCAGACCGTGGTCGAGGTCGCCGCCGAGAAGAACTCCACGCTCATCCTGCCTTTCCCGGTCGAACTGCTGCGGTTCATCGAACGCTCGACACCGGACCGCGACGAGCACGCCACCGTCTCCACCAACGGAGAGACGCCGGAATTGCCCGCGCCAAAGGTCCCCGACGATGCCAGAGGAATCTCGCTCGGCGAACCGCTGACCGACAAGCGTTCCGGCCAGAACGCCTAGCGCCGGCAAACATCTGGGGCATGATCGGGGTCATGCCCGTAGACACCGATGCGGTTAACCGCTGGTTCGACGAATACTTCGAAACGTTCTCTGCCTGCGCGCGGGGCGATCGGGACATGTCCGCGTTGCTGAGCCACTACGGTGTCCCGCTGATCCTCACCACCGACGACGGCGTCACCACGCTGATGACCGACGACGAGGCGGCCGCGGTGATGCAGAGCCTGATCGACGGCCTGCGCGCCAACGGTTTTCACCATGTCGAGGTACTGCATTCCGAAGTGTCCGTTCTCAATTCGACGTCGGCGATCTACCGCGGATCGATGTCGCGTCGCAACGCCAGCGGCGAGGAAATCGGCACCCCCACAGTCACTTATCTCGTTACGGATGACGTCGCCGGGCTACGGATCGTCCTGCTGGCCTCTCAGGGGCAATAGCTAGAGCGGTGCCCGTTCGGTCGGCACCGCGGCGTCGAGTGCCGCCGGCGTGGTCAGGTCCAGGTCGATGACCATGGATTCCAGTGCAGCGCCCCAGCTTTCGTAGTAGGGGCGCTGTGGGTCGCGTGCGATCTCGTCCATCAGTCGCACGCGAAACGTATCCCATTGCAAACTGAGCTTTTCGGTGAGGGCGACCGCGATCGCCAAGGCGCGCGCCTGCCACGGTGCGTCGAAGACGAGCTCGCCGTTGTCGCGCGGGAGCGACGCCTCGTCGAGCGGTGCACCGGTCATAGCCGTTGCACGCCGATCATCGAATCGCGGGTGACGATCCCGGCGAGCTGCTCCTCGGACATTCCCGCCGTTCCGTTCGGGCGCATCGGCAACACCAGGTAGCGTGCCTCGGCGCTGGAATCCCACACCCTGATCTCGACGTCGGCCGGGATGACCGTGCCCATCTCGGCGAGCAGCGTGCGCGGCTCGCGCACGGCGCGTGACCGGTAGGCAGGCGCCTTGTACCACTTCGGCGGCAGCCCGAGGGTCGGCCACGGATAGCACGAGCACAGCGTGCACACCACCAGGTTGTGCACCGTCGGCGTGTTCTCGACGACGACCATGAACTCGCCCTCGGGTCCTGCGAAGCCGAGTTCGGCGATCGCCGCGGTGCCGTCCGCGAGGAGGCGCTCCTTGTAGGCAGGATCGGCCCACGCCCTCGCGACCACCTTCGCACCGTTCATCGGGCCGAGGTTGTCCTCGAAGTGCTGAACGATCTGGTCGAGGACGTCGGTGTCGAGGATGCCCTTCTCCACCAGCACCGACTCGATCGCCGCGACGCGGGCCTCGATCGGCGCCAGCTCGGTGGGATGGTGATGGTCAGCCGTCATCGCGGATCCTCGAGGTAGCGCTCGAACAAGTCGACGTGCATGACTTCGCCGTCTGCTCCGGCCTCGCCCCACAGTTCGCGCGAGGCGAAGCGCACCGAATAGAGCGGGTCGGCGACGGATCCGCCGCCGTGGGCAGCAATGTCGTCGAAGCTGTGCGCGCCGTCGAATCGCACGACGGTCCCGCGCTTCCCCTGTACATAGCGCGGCGCTCGGGTGTGGCCCGGCGGGTGCCACGCCCGAACGCGGACCTCGTCGCCGACGGAGTAGCGCGGCTCGGTGTGCTCGGTGAGGTCCTGTGGCAGCACACCGCGATCGGGCTGGGACAGCGGAAAGCGTCCTTCTGCACGACGTTCGAGTTCGTCTTGCGTTGTGAAGCCCGCTTCGGCTGCCATCGTCGCGGCACCGGTCAGCCAGTGCTCGTAGTACGGCGACGAGAGATAGTGCTCGGGTGCCATCCGCTCGATTGAGTGCCGGAACCGTCCGCCTGGCGGATTCTGCGCCGCGATCCAACCGATCATCACCCGAAACGCGCGTCGCTCCCAGTCCTGCTCGAAGAGGGGCTCGGTCGGCTCGTGCTCGACTGGGCCGAATCCGTCGAGGCCACCGAGGTCGTGCACGCCGTCCACCCATCGAATCCTACGGCGCTCTCCTTATCGAGGTTCGCGCGTTTCTTCGGCCAAAGTTGTGACCAACGCAGTGTCCGCCATGCTGGACAATCAATGAGTGCAGGTTGATCCAGAAGTTCTACGAGCGTTCGCGGGACAAGTCGACATCGCTGCCGCCACCATCGGTGCTGCTGACATCGGCCACAAGACGTCGTCCGCAGCAGACGGACTGCCCGGTTCGACGACCCAAGGGGCGGTGCGGGCCGTCGGCGAGCACTTCTCTCACGTGGCAGACCAGCTCGCGCAGAACGTCACAAAGATGGGAACGGCGGTGCGTGGCGCCGGCGACCGGTTCGAGGTCACAGACGACGCGCTGGCAAGCCAGTTCGACGGCCTGTTATAGCCGATGCTGCCTTCTCGCCCCGCTCTGAACGGCTGGAACCCTGACTCACTCGCCGCGTCGGCAGAAGCGATCAGCTCTGGTGCAGCGACGGTGTCCCGGGCGGTGACCGGAATCGACAGCACATGCCAACGCATGCCCGAGATCAAGGCGTGGTCGGGACGCTCCCACGAAGCGGCCGCCGAGATGTTCGGGCGTGCGAGCCGCGACGCGTCGACATTCTCCGAATACGCGAACGCCGTCGCGTCGGCACTGAAAAACGGCAGCGGCACGATCGGCTCAACGCGAACTGCATTGCTCAACAAGGCGGACCAAGTCGACCAAGGCGAGTTGAATGTGACCGACCAGTGGGTGGTCCTGATCGACCCAGTCAGGATGTCAGCCGACAAGCTGGCACAGCCGCAAGCACTCGCGCAGGAGCAGCAGGCACCATCAACTCCATGCTTACCGCCGTCGGTAACGCTGACGACGAGACCGCGAATGCGGTGGTGGCCGCCGGGGGCCGGTTCGGCTTCGTGGAGGCGCGACCCATGACGCCCGATCCCGCTTCGTTGTTGCTCCCACCCAGCCAGCGGCCCGGCGATCAAGTGCCGGACCCGAGAACTCCGCTCGGAATGATTGGGCAGGAGGCGATTCGGGCCGGTGACGAGTCGATCGCGGTCCGAGAAGTCACAGAATCGAAGAACCAGCACGGCGAGGAGGTGAAGACCGTCGTCATGCAGGACGGCAGCAAGCAAGTCATCACCAAGAACGATCCGTTCGAGTGGCCGGATAGGCAGAACTTCATCACCGTCGAGCAGTTCGACAAGCATGGGAACGACGTCGCGCGGTCCAGTTCGTGGCACGACCTCGGAAATGATTGCGACTACACGTCTGTCACGTGGCCGGACGGCTCGAACTTCACGATGTCGATGGATCCGACGGGGTATCGCAACGCCGGGTTCACGACCGCGTCCGGCAGACACAGTGCCGTACCGGTCGAGCTGATCGACAACATCTCCCTTGAAACCGGTGCAGGTATTTCGGGCTTGGAGAAGCACATCGTGCACGGCGGTTCCTTGCCGATGCTCACGGCAGAGTCCATCGAAAATGTGGGCAAGGCAGCGAAATTCGGCGGTCCGGCACTGGGAGTGGCGACGACTGTGTTCGACATGGCCATGGGTGAGTCGGGGCGCGATGCCTGCATCGCCGCCTTCGCGGGTGCTGGAGGTGCCGGTGGAGGCTGGGTGGTGCGGAAGTCGGAGCGCTCGCGGGCGGTGCAACGGGACTTTTGGCCCCAATTTTGGTTCCGACACTGGCGGTTGGCGGTGCATTCGTTGGCGCCTGGGGAATGGGAGATCTCGGAAAAGCGATCGGAAACGTCCTTTGTCCGTACTGAAGTTGCCCGAGCCTGCTAAATGGGCTGCAAGTGGTCGTCGGTTGATGTGGATCACCCTCGCGGCCGTCGTCGCGTTTTCTCCGGGGGTCATCTACGGCGTGCGGGCGTTCCGGCGCGGCCACTACTTGACTACAGTCGCGCTGTTTGGGGTTGTCGCATTCCCGATGATCACGTTGGTTGGCGTCCACCTCGTAAGGGCTGGACGGACGTCCTTGCGTGCGAGCTACGACTCGACGGGTACAACGCTGCGCGCAGACCAAGTGATTAGCGTCTTGATGTACATCGGATTGATCATCTTCATTTGCAGTGGACTGGTGATCGTGCGCTTTGTGCCAAGCGGGGAGTTCGATGTCCCGATGACACGCGGCATGCAGATTTTCTCGCCGATTCTCGTGGCATTTGGCGTCGTCGTCGCGGTCGTTGGTTTGGTCAGCGCGCGGCGGCGCGGCGGCGTTGGCTTCGTCAAGCTAACTCCAACTGGATTCGACTTAGCCAACATCGTTTACACCGAGTCGGGCGACTGGGGGGATGTCGTCGACGTGAAGGCCAGCACGGAGACCAAGAGAACGCGCAAAGCGGTCGTGCTGGTTTTACAGGACGGCAGTGAAGAGATCATCGATGGCGCCGACTTCTACGCACCGCGGGGCGCGGCGCTGTACTGGATGGTGCGGCATTACTGGCGACACCCCGAGGATCGGCCTGAGCTCACCGACGGACGAGCGCTCGACCGACTCCGCGAGGGACGGTTCGAGCTCGATCAGTCTTCCGGTTCGTCGACAGGCTCGGGCTGATCCTCAGCGGGCTCCAGAGACAAGGCGACACCGAGCCCCAGGAAGAAGACGATGAACAGCGGCCCACCAAGGTAGAAATTCATCGCACCGCCGGGCGAAATGAAACTGGCGGGTGGGCCGATGATCGTGATCGTCTCGATCAACTGCTCGACGGCGAACACCGCGGCGAGTATTGCAATCCAGCGTGGGAACCGACCGTCATTGGCCGCCAACAGAATTGGCACCGCAACCATGATGTCGGCGACGGTCAGGATTGGTCCGAACATCGTAACGATGTCGGTGATGGTGCGCGCGGTTGCCGATCCGAGTTGGTCGGGATGTAGCGCGAGCCCTGCGGTGAACCACGTCGAGATGAACATCTCGACGAGTACGACGGCCGAGCCGATGGTGAACACGTAGCCCGACGGGCCGGTCAGGCGGTCACGCGCATACCCGAGGACCACGACCAACGCCAATAACCCGAATGTCAGCAACAGCGCCTGCACTCGCATCGCGGCGGAATGCTCGTTGACGTGCGAGACGATGTCGTATCCGGGCTTGTCGATGCCGGGAAGTAACGGAACCGTAAGCAGCGCAGCGGCGGACAACACCGCAAACGCGATTCCAGCGATCATCGGTATACGACGATCCATACCGAGTCACTGTAGACACCGCGCTTATCCACATACGGGATTTCATCCACAGGGCGCGTTGCTGAGCCCTCGGTTTGTAGCTGGGCCGTGAGAGCTCGCTCCTACTTTGGGCGCATGCAAACCGAATTGCCCGCTGAGCGCGTCCAGCGCCGTCTCGGAGCGGACAGTGAGTCCGATTCAGGCGTAAACGCCGAGCCTGATACCTCGTTGTCGCGGTGGCTACCCGACACCGCCAGGGCCGATGGCGCGGCCAGCTGGGTGGCGGCTATCCGTGCCGACCCGGGGCGGGCGGGTGCCATCGCGCTTGCGGCTGTCGGGATCATCGCCGTGCTGGCAACGATCTTCTCGCTGACGCGCGACAAGCCGCCGCCCATCTCGTCGGCGAAACTGCCCCCGGTGGAGATGGTTTCGACTGCAACTCCGACGAAGGGCGCCGCACCAAAACCGGACGGGCGCGTGGTAGTCAGCGTCGTGGGCCTTGTGCACAAGCCAGGCCTGGTCACGCTGGAACCGGGTGCCCGGATCGCCGACGCGCTCACTGCTGCGGGTGGCGCAACTGACGGTGCCGACCTTATCGGACTGAACATGGCCCGCCGGGTCACCGACGGTGAGCAGATCATCGTCGGGATCACCGCCGCACCGGGGCAGCCGGCGGCGATGGGCAGCTCAAGCACGGGAGATTCGGGCACCGTTCCGCCTGCGAACGCGCAGACCGGAAGCCCTTCCGCGCCGCGCGGTTTAGTTGATCTGAACGCTGCGACCGTGGATGAGCTGGACGCGTTGCCGGGTGTCGGTCCGGTGACCGCCGCCGCGATCATTGCGTGGCGTGATGCCAACGGGCGCTTCACCAGCGTCGACCAGCTCGGGGATGTCGACGGGATCGGACCTGCGCGGCTGGATAAGCTGAGCCACCTCGTGCATGCATGACGCCGGTGGACGGCGGCGCCCGGTTGGATCTGCGGTTGGTCCCCGCGGCGCTGACCAGCTGGGCGGTGACGGCGGCCGGAATCCTCTGGCCGGTTGGCGGTTCGGTCGCTGCGGTCGCCTTTGCCGTCGTCGCAACCACCGCCATCGGGTGGTGGGGTAGTGGTCGCCGAGAGTCTGGCGTCGACGTCGGAGCGGTCGCGACGGGGGCCGTCGCAGTCGCGGTGGTCGGCGCGGGTCTCGGGGTTGCGGTCGGGCTGCGCGTCGGTGAACTTCATCATCATCCGATCGTCCAGCGCTATGGCACGGTCACCTCCGTCGTGGTCTCGCCCACCGAGACACCTCGCTCGCTGGGCGGCGGCCGGATGATGTTTCGCGGGTCGCTGCAGCGTGTCGGTGAGAGTGAAATATCTGGCCGGGTAGTCGTTTTCACCCGCGGCGTCGAGTTCGCCGAGCTGACGGCGGGCCGGCCTGCGAGCTTCCGGGCCCGCATCGGACGGCCCACTCGACGCGACCTGACCGTCGCGGTGTTGACGGCAACGGGTGAGCCGAGACTGGGCGAGGCCGCGCGCATCGACAGGGTCGCACAAGACGTTCGAAGGGGCTTCGCCGACGCTGCACGCGTCGCGCTGCCCGCGGATCAAGCGGCGATACTGCCTGCGCTGGTGCTGGGCGACACGTCAACGTTGACCGCGCAGACCATCGCCGAGTTCCGCGCGTCCGGTTTGACTCATTTGACCGCGGTGTCGGGGGCCAACGTCACCATCGTCTGCGGCGCGGTGTTGATGACGGCCGCTCTGTTTGGCCCCAGGCTGGCAGTCGCGTTGGCCGCACTCGCGCTGGTGGCGTTCGTCGTCGTCGTGCAGCCCTCCGCCAGCGTGCTACGGGCGGCGGTGATGGGAGGCATCACCCTGCTCGCCGTGGTCTCGCATCGGCGCAGGCAGGCCATACCGGTGTTGTCGGCCAGCGTGATCGTGCTGATGATCGCCGCGCCCGAACTGGCCGTCGACGTCGGATTCGCGTTGTCGGTCTCGGCGACCGCGGCGCTTGTGGTGATCGCACCGGTGTGGTCGCGGCGCCTGGTCGGGCGCGGCTGGCCCAAGCCGCTGGCCGACGCGGTGAGCGTGGCGGTCGCCGCGCAGCTCGTCACTGCCCCTCTGATCGCCGGGATATCGGGCACCTTCAGTGTCGTGTCGGTCGTGGCCAACCTCGCCGTGGCGGCCGTGATCCCGCCGATCACCGTCGTCGGTACGGCGGCCGCCACGCTCTGTCCGCTCTGGCCGTCGGGCGCGCAACTGTTGATCCGGTTCACGGGCCCGGAGTTGTGGTGGCTGTTGCGGGTGGCCCGGTGGGCCGCGGGTGTGCCTGGCGCGTCCATCGGCGTTCCGTCGGGTCTGCTTGGCGTGGTGTGTATCGCCGTCGCCGGCATCGCCGCGGTGCTGGCATGGCGGTGGCGGTGGGTCCGCGTCGCAACGGCTGCCGGGGCGGTATGCCTGCTCGCATGGACGGTGTCGGAGGCTGTCGGGCGGCCATGACACGATCATCAGGTGAGCGAAGAGGTCGCAGGCCTGCACCTGGTGTTGGGTGACGAAGATCTGCTTGTCGAGCGCGCGGTCGCGGCCGTCCTTCGGCAGGCACGCAAGCAAGCAGGCACCGATGATGTGCCGGTTGATCGGTTGCGCGCGGGCGAGGTCAGCACCTCCGAGCTGGCGGAGCTGCTCAGCCCGTCACTGTTCGCCGACGAGCGTGTCGTGGTGCTCGAGGCCGCCGCCGAGGCAGGCAAGGATGCGGTGACCCTGATCGCTGCGGCCGCCGCCGACCTACCACCGGGGACCATGCTTGTCGTCGTGCACTCCGGGGGCGGCCGCGCCAAGGCCCTTGCCGACCAACTGAAAAACCTTGGCGCACAGGTGCATCCGTGCGACCGCATCACAAAGGCCAGTGAGCGAGCCGACTTCGTCCGACGCGAATTTCGTGCGTTGAAGATGAAGATCGGCGACGACACCGTTACCGCCGTGCTCGACGCCGTCGGCTCCGACATACGCGAATTGGCCGCTGTCTGTTCACAGTTGGTGGCCGACACCGATGGCCAGGTCGATGCGACCGCGGTCCGGCGCTACCACTCCGGCAAGGCCGAGGTGAAGGGCTTCGACATCGCCGACAAGGCCGTCGTAGGCGATGTCGCCGGCGCCGCCGAGGCACTGCGGTGGGCGATGATGAGCGGTGAGCCACAGGTGGTGTTGGCCGACGCCCTCGCCGAGGCCGTGCACGCCATCGCCAGGGTCGCGCCGCTGTCGGGCGACCCGTACCGGTTGGCGGCCGAGCTGGGCATGCCACCGTGGCGGGTGCAGAAGGCGCAGAAGCAGGCGCGACGGTGGTCGCGAGCCTCGGTGGCCGAGGCCATGCGGCTGGTCGCCACGCTCAACGCCGACGTGAAGGGCGCTGCGGCGGACGCCGACTACGCGCTGGAGGCGGCGGTCAGGAAAGTAGCCGAACTCGTCGCAGAATGATCAGAGCTTGTTGAGTGGCTCAGAGGCTGTTGAGGGAGGCCGCTAGCCCCGACTTGCGGTTGGCTGCCTGATTCTTGTGGATGACGCCCTTGCTGGCGGCTTGGTCCAGCTGGCGGCTGGTCGACGCGAGCAGCTCGGCGGCTTTCTCCTTGTCGCCTGCCTCGACGGCCTCCCGGAATCCGCGGACCGCCGTGTGAAGCGACGACTTCACCGACTTGTTGCGCAGCCTGCGGCGCTCGTTGGTGAGGATGCGCTTCTGCTGCGACTTGATGTTGGCCACGCGTATGTTCCTTCGCAAATCTCGACTGGGTTGGGTAAGTCTTTTAGGCGCCCGGCGACGGGCAGCGACTGCTCAGGGTACCAGCGCGGCCACGGATCTCCCAAAGCGAGGCCCACTGGCCTGCCGAAACGGCTCCAGTGGTGCAGCATGTGATGGGTGAGCCTTCGAATGTTGCCAACCGAGACCGCGCGAACGTCCCGCACCAACCCGCGGGCGTCCAAACGGTACGACGGCATCTTCGACGGTTACAACAGGCTCGGTAGCTACTCGAAGGCCTTTGACGAGATGTTCGACGCCCAGGGCAACGTCCGCGGGCCGTACAAGGGAATCTTCGCCGAGCTTGGCCCTTCGGATGCCTCTGACCTGGAAGCACGCGCCGACGCGCTCGGCCGCGCGTTCATCGACCAGGGCATCACTTTCTCGCTGTCCGGCCAGGAGCGGCCGTTTCCGCTGGACCTCGTCCCCCGGGTGATCTCAGCCGCCGAGTGGACGCGGCTCGAGCGAGGCATCACGCAGCGGGTCAAGGCGCTGGAGCACTACCTCGACGACATCTACGGCGAGCAGGAAATCCTGCGCGACGGGGTCATCCCGCGCCGGCTGGTCACCTCTTGTGAGCACTTCCACCGCGAGGCGGCAGGCATCGTCCCGCCCAACGGCGTGCGCATCCACGTCGCGGGCATTGACCTGGTCCGCGATGCCAAGGGTGACTTCCGGGTCCTCGAGGACAACCTGCGCTCACCGTCCGGCGTCTCGTACGTGATGGAGAACCGCCGCTCGATGGCGCGGGTCTTCCCGAACCTGTTCGCCACGCATCGGGTCCGCGCGGTCGGTGACTACGCCGCGCATCTGCTGCGGGCTCTGCGCAACGCGGCCGCCAACAACGTCGCCGACCCTACGGTGGTGGTGCTGACTCCAGGGGTTTACAACTCCGCCTACTTCGAGCACTCGCTGCTGGCCCGGCAGATGGGCGTGGAGTTGGTCGAGGGCCGCGACCTGTTCTGCCGGGACAACGCCGTGTACATGCGCACCACCGAGGGTGAGCGGCAGGTCGACGTCATCTACCGGCGCATCGACGATGCGTACCTCGACCCGATGCAGTTCCGGCCGGACTCGGTACTCGGCGTGGCCGGCCTGCTCAACGCCGCCCGCGCAGGCAACGTCGTCATCTCCAGCGCGGTTGGCAACGGCGTCGGCGACGACAAGCTCGTCTACACCTACGTGCCGACCATCATCGAGTACTACCTCGGCGAGAAGCCGCTGCTGGCCAACGTCGACACTTACCGGTGCTGGCTCGACGACGAACGCGAGGAAGTGCTCGACCGAGTCAACGAACTTGTCATCAAGCCGGTCGAGGGCTCCGGCGGCTACGGCATCGTGTTCGGCCCGGACGCCTCCGAAAAGGAGTTGGCAGCGATCAGCAAGAAGGTCAGAAGCGATCCGCGTGGCTGGATCGCGCAGCCCGTCGTGCAACTGTCGACGGTGCCGACGCAGATCGATAACAAGCTGGCGCCACGCCACGTCGATCTGCGGCCGTTCGCGGTCAACGACGGCGACCAAGTCTGGGTGCTGCCAGGAGGGCTGACCCGAGTCGCGCTGCCCGAGGGCTCGCTGGTCGTCAACTCCAGCCAGGGCGGCGGGTCCAAGGACACCTGGGTGCTTGCGTCGCGCGCGTCGGTGGCCGACCGCGAACTCGCCGCCGCCGAGTTGGTGCGGTCGCTGCCCGAGACGCCGAAGGGTTCCAAGGCCGAAAACGGTTCAGACGGGTCATCACAGCAGCGCCAGCAACAACAGTCACACCCACTGCGACCGTCGAACGATTCGCAGCAGAGTCAACAGCAACAGCAGCAATAGACGGGAGGATCTTCCGATGAGCGCTCGCGCGAAGAGTAGCCAATAATGTTGGCGCGCAATGCCGAATCGCTGTACTGGATCGGCCGCTACGTGGAGCGAGCCGATGACACTGCCCGCATTCTCGATGTGACGGTGCATCAGCTGCTCGAGGATTCCAGCGTCGACCCCGACCAGGCATCGCGGACGCTGCTGAAGGTGCTCGGCATCGAATCGCCAACGACCCCGCTGGACGTGTGGTCGTTGACCGACATAGTGGCGTACAGCCGTGACACCGATGGTGGCTGCTCGATCGTTGAGGCAATCTCGGCCGCGCGCGAAAATGCCCGCGGCGCACGCGAAGTCACCTCGACCGAGATCTGGGAGTGCCTCAATACCACATACAACGCGCTCGCCGAGCGCGAACGAGCCGCCAAACGTCTTGGCCCACACGAATTCCTGTCGTTTGTCGAGGGCCGCGCCGCGATGTTTGCGGGGCTGGCGGACTCGACGCTCAGCCGCGACGACGGCTACCGGTTCATGGTGCTTGGCCGCGCGATCGAACGCGTCGACATGACGGTGCGGCTGCTGCTGTCCCGCGTCGGCGATAGCGCATCCTCGCCGGCATGGGTCACCCTGCTGCGCGCGGCAGGCGCTCACGACACGTACCTGCGCACGTACCGGGGCACGTTGGACGCAGGCCGGGTCGTCGAATTCATGTTGCTGGACCGCCTTTTCCCGCGGTCGATCTTCTACTCGCTGAGGTTGGCCGAGCACAGCCTCGATGAGTTGATGAAGCGGCCGCACAACCGGCTCGGCGCCACCGCGGAGGCACAGCGCCTACTGGGCCGGGCACGCAGCGAGTTGGAGTTCCTTCGTCCCGGTGTGCTTCTGGAATCGCTGGAGAAGCGGCTGGCCGGCCTGCAGGAAACATGTGCCGATGTCGGAGAGGCATTGGCGCTGCAGTACTTTCACTCCGCACCGTGGGTGGCGTGGCACGATGCGGGTCAGAATGGCTCGCTCGTCATCGAAGAAGGTGAAGTCTAGCGATGAGCGCTTGCGCGAAGAGCAGAATCTGATGTGGCGGCTGCGGGTCGTGCACTCGACGGGCTACGCCTACAAGTCGCCAGTGACCGCTTCCTTCAACGAGGCCCGGCTGACGCCGCGCTCAGACACCCGCCAGAATGTCATCCTCAACCGCGTCGAAACCGTGCCTGCCACAAGGTCGTACCGCTATGTCGACTACTGGGGCACCGCAGTGACGGCGTTCGACCTTCACGCACCGCACACTGAGCTCGAAGTCACCTCGAGTTCCGTGGTGGAGACCGACCGGGGTGATATGCCCGAGGACACGGTCACCTGGGAGGACCTGCGCTCGGAGGCGGTTATCGACCGCTTCGACGACGTGCTCAGCGGAACCCACTACACGCCGCAGAGCAAACGAATCCGCCGGGTTGGGGAGCGCATCGCGAAGTACCACGACCCGCAGGAGGCGGTCATCGCCGCGTCCAACTGGGTGCACAGCGAACTCGAATACGTCGCAGGCACGACCGGGGTGCACTCGTCCGGGCTGGATGCGCACCGCGAAGGGAAGGGCGTCTGCCAGGACTTCGCGCACCTGACGTTGATCCTGTTGCGAAGCATGGGTATTCCGGCGCGATACGTCAGCGGCTATCTGCACCCCAAGGGCAAGGCGAAGGTCGGTGACACCATCGACGGGCAGAGCCACGCGTGGGTGCAGGCGTGGACAGGGGGCTGGTGGAACTACGACCCCACCAACGACGCCGACATCAACGAGCAGTACATCAGCGTCGGGGTCGGCCGTGACTACTCGGATGTCACACCGCTGAAAGGCATCTACTCGGGCGAGGGTTCGACCGACCTTGACGTCGTCGTCGAGATCACCAGGCTGGCTTAGCGCGAATTGGTGGCACGTCCCAGGGCGCGGAAGCCCGGGTGAACATGTGGCGTCAGGCCCTGATGCTCGGCGATCGTCGCAAGCAGTTGGTGCAGGGTGTCGCGCTGCTGAGCATCCAGCCCCGCGGTGAGCAGCCGATCGTGCTGACGTCCCAGCTCGCCGATCTTGGCGATGACCTTCTTGCCGGACGCGGTCAGATGCAGCGCGTGCAGTCGGCGGTCGTCGGGGTTGCGCCGACGTTCGACGTAGCCGTGATCCTCCAGCTCGTCGACGTAGGCCACGACACGGCTCGGCAACAAACCCAGCTGACCGCTGAGCGCCTGCTGACTGCGGCCGGGTTCGGCCGCGATCGCGCGCAGGATCCCTGCGTGCGGCGGCGTCAGATCGATCGACGCGATCAGGTCGGTGAACACCGAGGCGGAACGGTGGCCGAGTTGGGACAGCAGGAACGCCACACTGTCACCGCCGCTTGACGCTGTTGACACACGCAAATCGTATCAGTTGTGAACGATTTTCCTTGCAAATCATTGAATGGTCTTGTCTGTGCTTTAGATCGGGCATATCGTTCACAATATGAACGATTCATCGCTGGATAGAAATAGTCCGGTTGGACGACCACCACAAGGCGGCCCTCCGTTGGCGCTTCTTGCGGCGATCTCCCTGGCCTTGCTGCTCGCCGGACTCGTGATCGGCGTCGCGCTGGCGGGTGTGATGCCGCTTCCATATGGGGCCGCGACGGCGATACAGGACTACGTCGCAGGTCACCACTCCGCGGTCGTAGCGCTGGCCGTCGGAACATTCGGTTCGTCGATACCGCTGGCCATCTACGCCGCGACGGCGAGCGCACGTCTGCGACAACTCGGCGTGACGGCACCGGGGGCGACGATCGCGTTGGCAGGCGGTCTGCTCGCATCGACCGGTCTCGCGCTGTCGAGCCTGACGGCATGGACGCTGTCACGGCCGGAGGTCACATCCGACACCGCGTTGGTTCGCGCGCTCTACTACCTCACGTACCTGACCGGCGGTCCCTGGCATGTGGTCACGCTCGGCCTCTTGATCGCGGGTATCGCCGTGCCCGGCCTCGTCGTCGGCTTGCTGCCACGACCGGTCGCGTGGGTCGGCCTCGCGATCGCGGGTCTGGCTGAACTGGCCACACTGGTGCTGATCTGGCCGGGACTGTCGCCGGTTTTGCCTGTCGCCCGATTCACCGGATTGATCTGGTTGATCGTCGCCGGCGCGATGCTTCCGCTGCGCCGCCGTAACCGGCAGGATGTCGAGGCCGGGTTGCGGCGATGAAACTCAGTGTGAGCGTGACGAATTACTCGTGGGCCGATCGGCTCCACACCCGGCTCGCGTTGCTCGCGGGTTTCCTCGACGGCACGTCGGTTGACACGCTGTGGGTGCCCGACCACCTTCTGCAGGCCGATCCCGCCAGCGGGCCAGACGAACCGATGTTGGAGGCGTACACCGCGCTGGGATATCTCGCGGCGGCCACATCGCGGATCCGACTCGGCACCATGGTCACCGCCGCGACCTTCCGCGCCCCCGCCTTGTTGATCAAGGCCGTAACGACACTTGATGTGCTGTCGGCGGGCCGGGCGTGGCTCGGAATCGGCGCCGGATACAACGGCGATGAGGCCCGCGCGATGGGGCTCTTCCTCCCCGAGACCGGCGAGCGATTCGCCAGGTTGACCGAGTTGTTGCGGCTGGCGCGGCAGATGTGGGCCGGTGACGAAACCCCATTCCACGGCAAGTATCTGGACCTCGAGCATCCGGTCGGCAGCCCGCGACCGGTCACGACACCTCGGCCGCCAGTCCTGATCGGCGGCACCGGCGAGCAGCGCACGCTGCGGCTGGTCGCCGAGTACGGCGACGCGTGCAATCTGTTCGACGTGCCCGATGGTGGTGCCGCGATCCGCAGGCAGCTCGATGTGCTCGACCGTCACTGCATCGATGCCGGCAGGCCACCCGACGAGATCGAGCGCACCGTGACCACGGCGCTCAAGGAGGGCGAGAACTCCGAGGAGCTGGCAGAGCGCTGCCGAGCGCTGAGCGACCTCGGGGTGCAGCACGTCGTGGTAATCGCCCGCGGCAGGCCGCTGGCCGACACGGATCTCGATTGTGTTGCGGGCGCCGCCGATCAGCTGGCGGGTTTGGCGCACACGCCGGGGTGAACCTCGACCCGGTGTAGGTCATCACCGATTTCGATCTGCCGGTCGAACACGCTGGCCGCCAGAGCGCGCCAGTCGTCCTCCTGGCCCGGTTCGATTCCCGGTACGTAATGGGTCAGGATCAGGATCCCGACACCTGCGCGAGCCGCGGTGTCCGCGGCCTGTTCGACTGACGAATGGTAATCGCAGATGTCGCGGATGCGTTGCATCGGCATCTTGTCGATCAGGTCCTTGCGAATCACGGTGTGTACCAATCCGCCAGCGCCGGCAGCCAGTGCATCGAGGCTCTCGCAGGGGACCGTGTCACCGGCCAGCACCACCGATGCGGCGCCGTGCTCGATCCGGAATCCGATGGTCGGCGCCACGGGCCGGTGATCCGTCGGCGCCACCCGGATCGTCACGCCGTCGCGATCCCACACCATGCCGTCGGTGTACTCGTGTACCTCCAGCGGCGGTGGCGAGGTCAGGTCGGCGTGATGCGCAATCCGGTAGCCGATGTCGAAGCCGAAGGCCTTGAGGGTGGCGTCGACCACCTCGGCCGTGCCTGGCGGGCCGATGATTTGAAGCGGCACCGGGTTCGGATCGAACGTGGTCACCCATCGCGTGATGATTAGGTCGCCCAAGTCGGCGATGTGGTCGCTGTGAAGGTGCGTCAACAGCAGCGCGGTCAATCCATTCGCGCCGACGCCGATAGCCTTCATGCGCAGCTGCACACCGCGGCCGCAGTCGATCAGAAACGTCTGCCCGCCTGCCCGCACGAGGGTCGACGGACCCGCCCGGCGTGCGTCGGGAATGGGACTGCCGGTGCCGAGCAGCGTGACCTCGATCATGGCTCCATTCCTACCGGTTTGGCGCCCGCCACAAGGTGAAACCTTCTTTTCAATACCGTATTGAGAGGTCGTTGGGAACACGCAGGTAAATAGTGCTGTACGGCGGCGGGACCGGTGAACACATTTCAATAGGCCATTTACGGCCACGAAACCGATCCGCAACACGGCGCCCATAGCGTCTGCGATAACCACCGCCCGAGACACCAGGAGCAACAGTGTCTTTCGACTATTCCCGCCTCACCGCCACGTGTGCCGTCGATTCGCCAGATAAGGCGACGACGCTGCCGCCCGAGGCCTACGGCAGCGACGAGCTGTACGCCGCCGAGGTCGATCGGATCTTCAAGCACGGCTGGGTGCCGTTGTGCCGCGTCGAGCAAGTGCCTACGCCCGGCAGTTACTACAGCATCGACATCCTCGGCACGCCGCTGGTCGTCACGCGCGACCGGCACTCGGAGATCCGGGTGCTGTCGCGCAACTGCTCGCACCGCTGGATGGAGGTGTGCAGCGGTGCGGGCGAAGCGAACGTGCTGCAGTGCCCGTATCACCTGTGGTCGTTCGGCCTCGACGGGCACCTCGCCGGGGCACCGGAGATGAAGAAGTCGTCCGGGTTCGACCGGAATGACTATCCGCTCAAGAAGTTTCGCCACGAAGTGTGGAAAGGCTTCGTGTTGGTGAACTTTGACGGCCAAGCCGAATCCCTGGCGAGCCAATACGCGGCACTCGATCCCATCGTCGACCCCTACGACCTGGAGAACTACCAGACCGTCGAGCAGACCGACTGGGGGGTGTGCGATTGGGACTGGAAGATCATGGTGGACAACTTCATGGAGTGCTACCACCACATGGGTCCGCACCGCGGGTCCCTTGAGGACCGATTCCCGGCGTCGCTGAGCTACACCGGTGAGGTCGGCGACCACTTCACCACGATGTGGTCGCAGCAAGTCGCGGGCTATCCCTCCGATCCGCCATTCCTTTCGCCCGGCGCCGAGACGCTAACCGCCCACCACAAGGACAAGTCCCTGATCTTCATCGGCTATCCGCTGCTGCAGATCGCGATGGGGCCCGCATACATGTACTGGCTCAAGACGTTGCCGCTCGGGGCAGGCAAGATCGAGCTCCAGCTCGACATCTGCATGTCACCCGCCGCGCTCGCCGCGCCCGGCCTCGAGGAACGCCGCAGCCAGCTGGTCAAGACGATCTGCGACATTCACCGCGAAGACATCGACGCCTGCACCGCCGTGCAGCGCGCGGTCCGGTCGGGCGTCACGAGCACCGGCCGGCTGTCGCACCTCGAGCGGCCGCTCTGGGAGTTCTACCGCTACCTCGGGCGCGAACTCGGAATCATCAACCCCACTTCCACTCTCGCATCGACAGGATGACACCAGATGACGACAACCCTGAACGGGCAGACCGCCACCGTCGCGTCGACGGCCCGCGAGGTCGCCGATGAACTGGCCGCCAAGGGCGTGAAGTACGCCGCGATCAGCTTCGTCGACATGCACGGCAAGCCGAAATCCAAGATGGTGCCGCTCGGCCATCTGACCCAGGCGGCCCTCGGATCAGAGATGTTCACCGGGGCCGCGCTCGACGGCGTGCCGCAGGACGTGAACGACGACGAGGTCGCGCCGCATCCCGATCTGGACCACCCGATCGTCATGCCGTTCAACCGCGAAGTTGCCTGGTTCCCAGGCGATCTGTGGATCGGCGATACCCCGTTCAACGCATGCAGTAGGCAGATCCTCAAGCGCGTTACCGCCGATGCAGCCGCGCTCGGATACACCTTCAACCTGGGGATCGAGACCGAGTTCTTCCTGCTCACCGACACCGACGAGCCCGCACCCGCCAGCATCGACGACAACCTCGACAAGCCGTGCTACGACCTGCGCACGATGCTGCACAACTACCCGGTCGTCGACGAGATCGTGTCGGCGATGAACGAACTCGGCTGGGACGTCTACTCGTTCGACCACGAGGACGGCAACGGGCAGTTCGAGACGGACTTCACCTACACGAACGTGGTGTCCATGTCGGACCGGTTGGTGTTCTTCCGGATGATGGTCGGCGAGATCGCGCGCAAGCACGGCCTGTTCGCGTCGTGGATGCCCAAACCGTTCGCCGACCGGACCGGCAGCGGTGCCCACTACAACATGTCGCTTGCCGACGCGTCGGGAACGAACCTGTTTGCCGCCGTGGATGATCCGCGTGGCTGCGGGCTGTCGACGCTCGGATACCAGTTCATCGCAGGGGTGCTGCGGCACGCGGACGCCATCTGCGCGGTGATCGCGCCAACGGTCAACAGCTACAAGCGGCTGGTCAAGCAGGGCAGCATGTCCGGCTTGACGTGGGCCCCGGTGTTCGCCTGCTACGGCGACAACAACCGCACGAACATGTTGCGCATCCCGAAGGGCGGCGGCCGGGTCGAATGCAGGGCCGCCGATGCCGCCAACAACCCCTACCTCGGTGGTGCGCTGATGCTGGCTGCCGGGCTGGAGGGCATTCGTGAGCAACTCGATCCCGGGGATCCGAACCGGGACAACCTCTACCGGCTCACCGAGGCGGACCTCGTCGAGCGTGGAATCGGTTGGCTGCCAAGGTCACTGGGCGAGGCGATCGACGCACTCGAGGCCGATCCGTTGGTGCGGTCGGTTTTCGGCGACGAGATGTTCGAGTCGTTCGTCACCGAGAAGCGCGCGGAGTGGGACGGATACAACGCGCACGTATCGGCGTGGGAGACCGATCGCTACCTGAGGTTCTGGTGATCGTGAGCCATAAGTGGGAGGAACTGACGTCGGCGCAGTTGGCCGACCGGCTCGCCGCCGACCCGGAGTGCGTGGCGCTGATACCTGTCGGCGCGACCGAGCAACACGGTCCGCACCTGCCGGTGGGCACCGACACGATCATCGCGACGGCGCTCGCCGACGCCGCCGCAGGCGATGCGGCTGTTGTGTTGCCGCCACTGGCGTTCGGCGCCAGCTTCTTTCACGGCACGCGGCTGGCGGGCACCGTCGCGTTCTCTGGTGAGGAGACGGCGGTGACGGCCGGGCTGGTCGCGGAAGCGTGCGTGGACTCAGGTTTCAGACGGCTGCTCTTCGTCAACGGTCACGTCGGAAACGCGGCCGCACTGTGGATCGCGTGTGACCGCTTCCGGCGGGAGTTTCCCGACCTGCGGATCGGGGTCATGCAGTGGTGGGACCTGACGCCCGAGATCGCGCAGCGGGCCACTGAGGATGCGGCCGACTGGCATGCCAACGCGGCAGAGACCTCGATCATGCTCGCGCTGCGCCCTGAACTCGTCGACACCGACAAGATGCGCGACGCCGACGATCCTGACCGTACCGAGGGCGCCGTGTTCCGCTACGCGGTCCAGCATGTCTCCACCAACGGGGTCACCGGATACCCGTCGCGCGCGACGAAGTCGATGGGGCTCGAGCTGTGGCAGGACGTGGTCGCCGCGGCACAAGACCTCGTTGAGCGCGCCCACACCGAGAAGCCGCCGCTTGGCTAAAATCCACTCCATCGGACGACCACGCAACAACACCGCCACCGCGCCGACGACGTCACCCCGCGCCGACATCGTCAACGCGGCGACGAAGCTGTTCTCTGAAAAGGGTTATGCCCAAACGACGATGAGCGATATCGCGCGCTCGTCGGGTCTTCAGCAGTCGTCGCTGTACTACTGGTTCCGCAACAAGGAGCAGCTGCTGGGTGAGACCCTGCTGGTGAACAGGGCGCCGCTGAAGTTCATCGCGGAGGTCGGCGCGGGATCCGGCTCGCCTGCGGTCAAGCTCTACCGGCTGCTGCGGTTCGACACCATGCAGCTGGCGCTCTCGCCGATCGACTTCAACGAGATCCAACGCATCGCCCACGACCAGCGCGCCGAATTCCACCAGTTCTGGACGGATTACGAACGGCTCAAGGACTGGGTGGTCGACCTGATCGGGGCCGCGATCAGTGAAGGCAAGTTCATCGACTGCGACCGCGAGGAGACCGCGGGCCTGCTGCTGAACTTCGACGAAGGCGCTCAGAAGCGCACCCGCTTGCACACAGATGAGGGCGACCGCGCCGATGAGGCGATCCGCGTTGGCGAGCAAGTCGCGATCATCGCCGTCCGCGGGCTGCTGAGACGCCCGAGCGAGATCGCCAGGATCAGCTCGCAGGCCGCACAGTTCGACGACGCGTCGACCGCCCTTCGTGTCAGTCGGCCGCAGCCGGACTGACTACTCGCGTCCCGCCGAAACCCAGCTCAGATCTCCGAACCGATTGCCAGACACCGATGCCGCGGCGGCGTTGAGGGTATCGAGCTGCTCTGGAGTCAGGACCACGTCGATCGAGCCGAGATTCTCCTCGACGCGAGCGGCCCTGCGGGTGCCTGGGATCGGAGACGAGCCGACGCCCAGCGCGTCGGCGCGATAGCGAAGCCATGCCAACGCCACCTGCGCGGGTGTCGCATCCTGCTGTGCCGCGATCGCCTTGACGATCTCCACGACAGCGAGATTCGCGTCGAGCGCGCCCTCTGCGTACCGGGGCAGTTTGCGACGGAAGTCCGTCGACGGCAGATCGGCGGCCGACTGGATCGTTCCCGTCAGGAAGCCTCGCCCAAGAGGCGAGTACGGCACGAAGCCAACCCCAAGCTCGGCGGCGGCAGGCACCACGTTTTGTTCGACGTCCCTGCTCCAGATCGACCATTCGCTCTGCACGGCCGCGATCGGATGCACCGCGACGGCCGCCCGCAGTTCGTCGGCGGTCACCTCGGACAGCCCAAGGTGACGGACCTTGCCCGCAGACACCAATTCGGCCATGGCGCCAACGGTCTCCTCGATCGGCACGTCGTGGTCGCGGCGATGCATGTAGTAAAGATCGACCACGTCGGTCTGCAGTCGCTGCAGGCTCTCGTCGATGCTCTGACGGACGTAGGCGGCATCGCCGCGCGCCGCGAGCTGGCCTGCGGCACGGTTGACGGGGTTGCCGACGATGCCGAATTTGGTCGCCAGCGTGACCTCGTCGCGGCGGTCGGCGAGGAGCCTGGAGATCAGTTTCTCGTTGGCGCCGCCGCCGTAGACGTTGGCGGTGTCGATGAACGTCACGCCGAGGTCCACGGCCCGGTGCAGGGTGGCCAGCGATTCGGTGTCGTCGACCTCGCCGTATACGGGCGTCAGCGCCATCCCACCGAAGCCGATTGCACTGACGGAAAGTTGATCGCCCAGTTCAACCGTGGGCGCAGAGTTGGCACCTGTCATTCCCTGTCCTAACGGGTCTCCACCAGACACTATTCCGACGTGATGTTGTTGCAACCGTCATTTCCTTTCGCGCCGGGGCATGCCCGCCCTAACCTGTGAAATAGACCACTGAGTGGAGGGCATCGATGCGGATCGCGGACGTATTGCGGAACAAGGGTGCGTCGGTGGCGACCATCACCCCAGAGACGTCGGTCGCCGGCCTGCTCACCGAACTGACCGTGCACAACATCGGTGCGATGGTCGTCATGTCCCAGGACGGGGTGGCCGGCATCGTGTCGGAGCGCGATGTCGTGCGCAAGCTGCACGAGCTGGGCGCAGAGATCCTGCGGCGGCCGGTGTCCGAGATCATGACGACGATGGTGGCCACGTGCACACCCGACGACTCTGTCGACCATCTGAGCGCATTGATGACGGAGAAGCGCGTTCGTCATGTTCCCGTCGTTGTGGACGGCAGGCTGACCGGGATCGTCAGCATCGGCGACGTGGTGAAGGCGAGGATGGAAGAGCTCGAGGCCCAGCAGGAACAGCTGCAGGCCTACATAACTCAGGGCCGCTGAGTGCCGCCCGATATTGACGTCAGCACCGCGGAGCGGAGCGACGTCGGCCAGATGTCCGTGGTGCTGGCGCGGGCCTTCTACGACGATCCGGTGATGTCGTGGATGGTGCCCAACGACCGAACCCGGCTGAAGGCCCTGACCCGGACGTTCGCAGGCCTTGCGCGTCTACATTTCCTGTCGCGCGGGGGGTCGGAGGTCGGACGACGCGACGGTGCCGTCGGCGCGGTGACGCTGTGGGACCCACCCGGCCAACGCAAGGGCTCGTGGCTGGAGGAGCTCATCATGATGCCCGCCATGCTGTGGGCGTTTCGGTCCCGCGTCCCGGCCACCGTGCGGGTGCTGGAGCTCATGGAGAAAAACCATCCCGAGGAACTGCATTGGTATCTGATGGCGATCGGCAGCGATCCGGCCGTCCGCGGAGCGGGGTTCGGCCAAGTGCTGATGCGCTCGCGCCTCGACCGGTGCGACGCCGAAGGTGTTCCGGCGTACCTCGAGAACAGCAATCCGAAGAACGAGTCGTATTACCTGCGGTTCGGTTTCGAGGTGATGGGCGAGATCAAGCTGCCCGACGACGGGCCAAGCATGTGGCCCATGTGGCGCAAACCCCGCTAGCTCCAGGAGAATTCGGCGCGCAGCCGCGTGGCGACGACCTCAAACGTCTCCCGCTCAAGAATCGCGCCCTCGCGGCGGATGCCTTCTTCTGGCACGTCGAGGACGCGGTCCAGTCGCACCCAGCTGGCGCGGCCCTCGTAGTCCCAGCTTCCGCAGCCGATACCGACCCAGTTGGGGTCGTTGCGGTGATGCTCCTGGCTGGACAGCATCAAGCCGAGCAACGTGGACCGGTCGCGGCCCACCACGAGAACCGGGCGGTCCTTGCCGCGCGTCGGGTCGTCCTCGTAGACCACCCAGGTCCACACGATCTCGCCTGGATCGGCGCGGCCGTCGAGATCCGGGGCGTACAGAAGCCTGCGGGCCCGCTGCGCGGTGGGAACGCTGTTGTCGGTGACCGGACGTCCGGCGGTGATGGCAGGGGTATCGGAGCGCGGGGCAGTGCCGGTGATCACGTCAATGCCGAGCTTGATGCCCTGCTGGATGCCGCGTGCCACGGTGTCGGATTGCAGCTGCTGACGGATGAATTTCGGTGCCTCGTTGAACACGAGATTCTCCGCGAAGCGCTGAAACGTCTTCCACGGTGGAGCCATATTTTCGAGCATAAGTGACGCCAGCGTCGCACGATTGTGTCGAGACGGCCTCGCCTCTATACCCTGGTAGTGCATAAGCCCCGTCCGACCAGGAGATTCCCATCAGCAGTTTCGCCGACAAGACCTTCACCGCGCCGGCGCAGATTAGGAACTTCTGCATCATCGCCCATATCGATCACGGCAAGTCGACGCTGGCCGACCGGATGCTGCAACTCACCGGCGTCGTCGCCGATCGCGATATGCGCGCCCAGTACCTGGACCGGATGGACATCGAACGCGAGCGTGGCATCACCATCAAGGCCCAAAACGTCCGTCTGCCATGGAGTGTCACAGCAAGTGGGGTCACTGAAGATTACGTGCTGCACTTGATCGACACGCCCGGTCACGTCGACTTCACTTACGAGGTGTCCCGTGCGCTCGAGGCGTGCGAGGGCGCGGTGCTGTTGGTCGACGCCGCCCAGGGCATCGAGGCGCAGACGCTGGCCAACCTCTACCTGGCGCTGGACCGCGACCTGCACATCATCCCGGTGCTGAACAAGATCGACCTGCCCGCGGCCGACCCCGACCGGTACGCAGGCGAGATCGCTCACATCATCGGCTGCGAGCCGGGTGATGTGCTGCGGGTATCGGGGAAGACCGGCGACGGCGTCGCCGACCTGCTCGACCATGTGGTCCAGGAGGTACCCGCACCAACAGGTGATGCGGATGCCCCGACGCGGGCGATGATCTTCGACTCGGTCTACGACACCTACCGCGGTGTGGTCACCTACGTTCGCGTGGTCGACGGCAAGATCACCCCGCGCGAGAAGATCAAGATGATGTCCACCGGCACCACCCACGAGCTGCTGGAAGTCGGCATCGTGTCCCCGGACCCCAAGCCGTCCGTCGGCCTCGGAGTCGGGGAGGTCGGCTACCTGATCACGGGCGTCAAGGACGTCCGCCAGTCGAAGGTCGGCGACACCGTGACGAGCGCGCGGCACGGCGCCACCGAGGCGCTAACGGGCTACCGCGAGCCACGGCCGATGGTGTACTCCGGGCTGTATCCGGTCGACGGCTCCGACTACCCCGATCTGCGCGATGCACTGGACAAACTGCAGCTCAACGACGCCGCACTGGTCTGGGAGCCGGAGACGTCGGTGGCGCTGGGATTCGGTTTCCGGTGCGGGTTCCTCGGGCTTCTGCACATGGAGATCACCCGCGAGCGGCTTGAGCGCGAGTCCGATCTGGACCTGATCTCCACGTCGCCGAACGTCGTCTATCGGGTGGTAAAAGAAGAGATGCCGCCCGGTGATCCAGGACTCGTCGTCACCAACCCGTCGGACTGGCCCGATGGAAAGGTCCGCGCGGTCTACGAACCCGTCGTCAAGACGACGATCATCGCGCCGAGCGAGTTCATTGGCACGATCATGGAGCTCTGCCAGTCGCGCCGCGGGGAGCTGGGTGGGATGGACTATCTCTCGCCGGAGCGCGTGGAGTTGCGCTACACCATGCCGCTCGGCGAGATCATCTTCGACTTCTTCGACTCACTGAAGTCCCGCACTCGCGGCTATGCCAGCCTCGACTACGAAGAAGCGGGCGAGCAGGAGGGCGACCTGGTCAAGGTCGACATTCTGTTGCAGGGCGAGCCGGTCGACGCATTCAGTGCCATCGTGCACAAGGACTCGGCTGCGGCGTATGGCAACAAGATGACAACAAAGCTCAAAGAGCTGATCCCGCGCCAGCAGTTCGAGGTGCCGATTCAGGCCGCGATCGGTTCGAGGATCATTGCGCGCGAGAACATCCGGGCGATCCGCAAGGACGTGCTTTCCAAGTGCTACGGCGGCGATATCACGCGTAAGCGCAAACTGCTGGAGAAGCAGAAGGAAGGCAAGAAGCGGATGAAGACGATCGGCCGGGTCGAGGTGCCGCAGGAGGCCTTCGTCGCGGCTCTGTCGGCAGACGCCGCCGCCGACAAGGCCAAGAAGTAGCCCAGATGCGTTGGGCGCCAGGTGCCTTGATTGTGCTCCTGCTGCTGCTCGTCGGCTGCGCGCACACAGTCGCTGGCTCCGCTCATCCGGCAACCCGGGCCATGGGAATCCTGCCGACCGAGGACGAGATAACTGCGGCTGTCGGAAACCCCTTGAGCACCTTCGGGTTCCAGCCGTTCATCGGCAATGTCGATGTCTTGCCCGACGGCTATCGCACTGAGGCCGACGCGACACCGATCGCATGCGTCGCCGTGACAGACACAGCGTCGCGGATCGTCTACGAAGCCGCACCGATCGTCGAGGTCGCCCGGCTGAGCTACTTCAACTGGGACAGCGGGGTCGACGCCTCGGGGGCCGACGCGGCGGTGGTGCGGCTGTCGACGGCCGATGCCGCGCGGGCCACGTTCGCGTCGTTCGTGCGGCAATGGCAGCAGTGCGACGGCGTCTCCGTCGCCAAGCGGGCAGGCGGTCAGACGAAGGCGGCGTTCGGCGCGGACGTCAGTGAGGTCAAAGAAACGAGCACGGTGCTGTCGGCCACGGTCCGAACACACGGTGGTCCTCAGGTCCAGTCCGCGGTGTACGAGCGTGCGCTCGGCGTGCGGGCGGGCACCATCGTCGAAGTTTCGCTGGCGATCACGCCGCAGGGCCAGCGGCAGCCAACTGCGCCGACACCGGCGGCCCGCCTCGTCCGGGTGATGCTCGACAAGGTCGGGTGAAACGCCATCGGGCTCGCGGGCGACATGCTATTCAGGTGTGACGGCCGGGGCAGATGGGACATGCATGAGACGAACACAGTGCGGCATCGCGATCGCGGCCGCCTGCGCGGTGCTCGCGGGCTGCTCGTCGACGCCCGCTGACAACGCGCCGCCCGTCGTCCGCATCACAGAGGCAGCCAAGCCTTCGGTGTCGCGTCCGCTGAAGCAGGTACTGCCCACTTCGGCCGAGCTCACCGCGACCATGGGCGTCGGCCCCGGCTTCACAGGTCAGCTGGTCGACGGGGGTGCCGACATGCTGCTGCAGGGGGTCGGCGAAACTGATGCGACGCCCACCGAATGCGTGAGCGCCGGCTACCGGCTGCAGAAGGTCGTTTATGCCGCCAGTCCGGTGCGCGAGGTGGCCAGTCAATCGTGGGCGGGCGGCGACCTCAACGGCCCGCCGCTGTCCGGGTTCTTCGGAGCGGTCAGGTTCGCGACGGCCGATGACGCGCAGGAGTTTTTCGCGGCATCGGCCGACAAGTGGCGGCGGTGCAACGGCCAGACGCTGGTGTTGCACCAGCCCGAACACGGCGCCGACGGGGTGAGCCGGATAACCGACGTCGTGGTCGAGCCGACGGTGGTCTCGGCGGTGGTGCTGCACGACGACGGCTCGACGGTCCAGCGGGCCCTCGGCGTGGCGTCGGATTGCGTTGTGGACGTGGAGGTTACGAGTGTCGACCACGGCGGCGGGGCACGCGGCGCGGTCGAGGTCGCCAACCTGATGCTGCAGAAGATCGGCGTTGCGTAGAACTAGCAAAATTGACGCCTGCCCGACACACCCCGTCGCCGTCGGTCACAATAGCGCGGTGACCAATATCGGCACGGCCACCCGGACATGCGCCATCGGGGTCGTCATCGCGGCGTCTGTCCTGCTCTCCGGCTGCGTGAGCACCGTGTCCGGCACGGCGGTGCGCGCTCACAACGCCGCCCCGGTCAATGTGCCGCCGCTGACCGCGGCCAAGCTCGACCACGTTCTGCTCTCGATTGGCGAACTCAACGGCATCGTCGGGTCCACTCAGATGAAGGTCACCAGCGAGTTGGAGGAGATGACCGATCACTCCGGGGAAGTGTCCGACCCCGATTGCCTCGGTGCGATCTACGGCGCGGAGGAGCCGGTGTTCGCGGGCAGCGGATGGACGGCGTTGCGCGACCAGGTAGCGCGCGAACCCGGCGAGGACAACGAACACTGGGTGGAGCAGACCGCGGTGCTCTATCCGTCGGCCGAGAAAGCGCAGAAGTTCTTCGACGAGTCGAAGAACTCATGGCAGAAATGTGCGGGCTCCTCGGTCTCCGTCGATGACGGGGCAGCCACGTACCTGTGGCAGATCGACAGCCTCACCGCCGAGGACAACTTGATCACTCAGATGACCGCCCAGGAGGACGCCCAGGGGTGGGGATGTCAGCACGCCATGTCGGTGGTGTCGAACGTCATCATTGAGGCATGGGCGTGTGGCTACAGCATCAAGGACGAGGCGGCGACCCTCGCCAACGAGATGACTGACAACGCCGCCAAGAAGTAGCGCGTCATCTGAAATCTGCTTTGGCAGTGGACTTTTCGCGCGCGTTCGCTGTTACTTAGTTATCGTTCGGCTGCGCGGCCTGAATGACGGCCTGAATGGCGCGGTCGATGTGATCGGGAGCGCGATCGCGGTCGGGCTGGCCGCTGTCGAGCCAGGCGATGACCGCTTCGAGAGCGACGGTAGGGACCAGTCGCGCCGCCCACTGTCGCCAGGGGCCAGGCGGCATTCGCTCGGCGAGAGCGCTATGAGCGATCTCGGTCGCGGCCGAACGGATGCCGTCGATCACGTCGGCAAACTCCGGCTCTCGCGCAGCGTGTCGGAACAACAGTCGGAACCCGTCCGGATCGGCCGCGGCGGCGCGGACGAGCAGCGCGATGCTGTCCTCGCCGAAGTCGTCGGTGCCCACGCTCTCGGCGAGTCGAGTGCAGGCACGCTCGAGCACTGCGCGGTAGAGATCAGTCTTGGAAGCGAAGTGCCGATACAGGATGACGTGGCTGACGCCGGCCTCCGCGGCGATGTCGTCGAGACCCGTGGCTGCGAAGCCCCTGCGCGCAAACGCACGAGTGGCGGCGTGGAGGATCTGCAGGCGCCGTTCGGCGCGGGCCAACCGCCGGACCGGTGGCGACTTGACCTGTGCCATACCCGCGCCTCCCTCTTGTTTAATGCTAATTATACAAGTAGTCTTGTTTAAGTCCTCTTATACAACGCCGTGACCTGGAGGGGACCGTGACGACCCCGCTACAGCTGCCGTTTGAACAAGCCGACCCGCTGCAGGTCGCGCTGCAACTGCGCGAACTGCAGGCCCGGGGCACCATCCACCGGGTGCGGACCGAGGTTGGCGATCCTGCGTGGCTGGTCATGCATCACGCCGACGTGCGGCGACTACTCGACGACGACCGACTCGGACGGGCCCATCCCGAGCCGGAGACCGCCGCCCGGACAGGAGAGTCGGCCCTGTTCGGCGGCCCGTTGGGCGATTTCGCCACGGAGCACGCCGACCACGCGCGGATGCGCGCGCTGCTGCAACCTCACTTCACGCCACGGCACATGCGCGCCCTGCGTTACAGGGTCGAGGCCCTCACGACACAACTGCTCGACGAGCTGGCCCGGAACGGGCCACCTGCCGATCTGCACGAACTGCTGGCGGTACCGCTGCCGATATTGGTCATTTGCGAGTTGCTCGGGGTGCCGTATGAAGACCGCGAGCGGTTTCGCGGCTGGACCAACGATGCAGGCAACACCCGCGACCACGCCCGCTCCGAAGAGGGCCTGGCCCAGCTGTACGCCTACGGGCACCAGCTCGTTGCCGCCAAACGGCGGGAGCCCGGCGACGACGTGATGTCGCGCCTGTGTGCAACCGACGGGGTATCCGATGACGAGGCCGCCGAGCTGTCCATGGCGCTGCTGTTCGCCGGACACGAGACCACCGTCGTCCACATCGGCCTCACCGCAATGCTTCTGCTGGCCAATCCGGAGCAGTGGCAGGCACTCGTTGCCGAACCCGCGTTGGTCCCGAACGCGATCGAGGAGACGCTGAGGGCCTCACGCAGAGGCGGTGGCCAGATGCCTCGCTACGCGCGGACAGATCTCGAAATCGGCGGCGTCGCAATCAAAGCGGGCGATCTTGTGCTGCTCGACATCGGGGGCGCGAACCTCGACCCTTCGGTATTCGAGGGCCCCGATCGGGTGGACATCACCCGCATTACCGCGAGCCATGTCACCTTCGGCTACGGCGCCCGGTACTGTCTGGGCGCGCCGCTAGCCCGCATCGAGTTGCAGACGGTGTTCACTCTGTTGGTCTCTCGGTTCCCCACGTTGCGACTCGCGGTCGACGCGGGGGAGCTGACGTTGCGGGCGGACGAATTGGCCGGCGGCCTGACCGAACTGCCGGTGCGGTGGTGATGGTCATTCAGATTGATGCGCCAGTTTGCGACCACGCTGATTGAAAATGCCACAGGCGCGCTGACACCACGTATGCGTCGTTGGCGTCGGCTGCGTCCGGTGGGCAGGTGCCGCGGCGGCCTAACGTTCCTGTGTGATCGACGATATTTACCTGACCGCTCCTGACGGCGGGCTGATGGTGGAGCTCCGTCCAGCCAGCGGCTGGACATGGGTAATCGCCGCGCTCGGCATCGTCATTGTCGTCGTCGGTGGCCTACTTCTGACCTAGTCGTGCCCGCTAGTCACGCGACGCCGATCGCTCCAGGGCCGGGTACTGCCGCGATGTTGCGCGCGCCCAATGCGGAATGGCCTGCCCCGCAGGTGAGTTCGGCGGTCACGGGTGCGCCACATTCGCGGTGGAACATCTGCACAGCGGGCCCGGCTTCGTCGGCGGTCCACCTATCGCCCCACTGCATCAAAGCGACCACGACAGGGAACAGATCGCGGCCCTTGTCGGTCAGCTTGTACTCGTGCCGGCCGCGGCCCCGTTCGTCGGTGTAGCCCACCCGCTCCAAAAGTCCGTGCACCACAAGGGTTTTCAATCGAGAAGCGAGAAGATTGCGCGCGCATCCGAGCGCGGTGTGAAAGTCGTCGAACCGCCGCACCCCGTAGAACGCCTCACGCAGGATGAGCAACGTCCACTTCTCGCCGACCACGCCGAGCGTGCGGGCGATCGAACAGTTGGCCGCGCTGTAGCGGAACCGGTCCGAGTGCATGTGCGCATCCTATCTGGGTTGACAATCAAAACCCAGCATACTAGGTTCAGAAAATAAACTCAGCTCGAACCAACGGAGGTTTGGCCCATGCCCATGCTCGACGCGTACATCCCCGCCGGAGCGCTCTCACCTGTCGCCGAGCGGAAGTTGATGTCCCAGCTGACCGACCTACTGCTGCGACACGAAGGGGCCGACCCGTCCGATCCGCGTGCCCGGGCGATCGCGTGGGTGTTCCTGCACCGGCCCGCCGAGGTCTTCGTTGCCGGCGAGCACGCCGCCGAACCGCGCTATCGGTTCATCGCATCCGTGCCCGAAGGTCAGTTTGACGACGAGCGTCGCGCCGCCATCGTGCGCGAAGTCACCGAGGCCGTGCTGCGCGCCGAGAACAATTCGCATCCCAACGACCCCAACCGAGTGTGGGTGTTCACCAACGAGATTCCCGATGGTACGTGGGGCGGTGCGGGCCGCATCAACAGGTTGGCTGACATCGTCGGCTACGTTGTCGGTGATCCGGACAAGGGCCGTGCGTACGCCGAGCGAGTGCTTGGAGCCCGCAATGGGGCGAGTGTTTCCGCCTAGTTGGCCAGCGAAACCAGGCGCGCGCGGTCGATCAGGTCTCCCCATACGGTGAAGGCCTCGGCATGCTCCGCGGTTGACGATCCGCTGGCGACCGCGACCAACCCTGTGGCCAAACGTCCGATGCCGATGCCGGTCTCGTGAACCACCCGAACCAGTTCATCGAATGCCGCCTGGTCCGAGCAGCCGCGCAACCCGACAAGGATTCCGATAGCCACGTCGATTACTCGGCGCGATGTGTCGCCCACGACGCGATAACTCATGGATGCCATCGTGCTCAACCGACACGTATCCAACAAGACATCTAGCCAGGATGATCCTGAACCGCTATCGCCTCTTCACCTGTACGCAACCGGCCCTACATCGGGGCGTTGGCGGGCTGGAACACTCCAGAGCTGTCGGACTCTTCCTCCGCACGGATGACGTGCACCACGGCGTTGATCAGCGCCAGGTGGGTGAACGCTTGCGGGAAGTTGCCCAGATGCCGCCCGGTGCGTGGCTCGATCTCCTCGGCGTAGAGGTGCAGCGGGCTGGCGAACGACAGCAGCCGCTCGCACAGGTGTTTGGCCCGGTGAATCTCGCCGATCTCGACCAGCGCCGAGACCAGCCAGAACGAGCAGATCGTGAACGTGCCTTCCTCGCCGGACAGCCCGTCATCGGTCTCCGCGACGCGGTACCGCAGCACCAGCCCGTCCTCGGTGAGCTCGTCGGCGATGGCCAGCACCGTCGCGCGCACCCGCGGGTCGTCGGCGGGCAGGAAGCGGGTCAGTATCGCCAGCAGGAGCGACGCGTCCAGCGCCTCGTCGCCGTAACGCTGGGTCAAAACCCCACGCGAGTCGACGCCGTTGGCCAGAACGTCCGCCTTGATCTCTTCGGCGATCGCGCGCCATTGCTGCGCATAGGATTTCTCGCCCTGCAGCTCGGCCAGCTTGGAACCGCGGTCCAGGGCCACCCAGCACATGATCTTGCTCGACGTGAAGTGCTGCGGCTCGCCACGCACCTCCCAAATTCCACGATCGGGTTCGCGCCAGTGCTTGATGGCCTCCTCGACCTGTTGCTTGAGCACCGGCCACAATGTGTCGGAGATCTGTTCGCGCGATTTCGCGTGCAGGTAAACCGAATCCAGCATCGTGCCCCAGATATCGTGCTGCATCTGGTTGTACGCGCCGTTTCCGATTCGCACCGGGCGCGCGTTGTCATAACCGGAAAGGTGGTGCAGCTCCTCTTCGACGAGGCTGCGTTCACCGCCGACGGCATACATCACCTGAAGTGGGTGGCGCTCACCATTGTTGGCGCCGGACACGTCGGCGATGAACGCGAAGAAGTCGTCGGCCTCGCGATCGAGCCCCAGTGTGTAGAGGCCCCACAGAGCGAATGTCGAATCGCGCACCCAGGCGTAGCGGTAGTCCCAATTTCGTTCGCCCTGAGGCGTTTCCGGCAACGACGTGGTCGGGGCTGCCAGCAGCGCGCCGGTGGGCGAGTAGGTAAGTCCCTTCAACGTCAACGCGCTGCGCTGTAGATACGACCGCCACGGGTGATCGGGGAAGTCGCCGATGTTGATCCACTGCCGCCACGCTTCGCTGGTCGCCCACATCTTGTCGGCGGCTTCTTCGTAGGTCTGCGGTGCCGGATGCTTGGACCAGCTCAGCGCGACGAATGCGTTGTCGCCCTCCTTCATCCGAGTGCGGGCGCGAGCCTCGCGGCCCTCGAGGCCGATGCGCAGGTTGGTGGTGATTCGCATGGTCGGGTGCGAGTCAGGATCGTTGTGTGCCCGCGCGATCGCCTCGCCGTACGCCTGGGCCGAGTACTCCCAGGTGGCGTTGTTGCGGTGGTAGTCGAACGCAGGCTCGCAGCTCATCACCAACTCGACGGTGCCGCTCACACAGCGCACGGTGCGCAGCAGGATGTGCTCGGCATCCCAATCCATCGGGGTGCGGCGATGCGTGCGGGACCGGGTGTCGATGTCGTGCCACGGTCCCATCACCAGCGCATCGCGCACGATCACCCAGCCGGTGTGGGTCTGCCATGTGGTCTCTAGGATCAGGCTGCCCGGCAGGTAGCGACGGGCCGCGGGCACCGTGACGCCGTACGGGCCCATCCGGAAGTGCCCTGCGGCGCGGTCCAGGATGGCACCGAAGACGCTGGGGGAGTCGGGGCGCGGCACGCACAGCCATTCGACCGAGCCTGCTGACGAGATCAGGCAGGTGTTCTCGCAGTCAGAAAGGAACGCGTAGTCGGCGATGGGCGGAAACGGGTTCCGCAACGACCCGCTGGACACATACGGCACCGGCGCCGTCACGGTGAACGGGGCTTCCGGCTCGTTTACCTGGACGGGCCTCGACCCGTTGTCGGTATCTGCGGCCTTCGGTGCGTCGGAAGGCTCGGTGTCTGGCAGGACCATGCGGACATCATCGACTGCCGAGAGGCCCGGCGTCTACTTGTGTTGGGCGCGTGTCCTGCGGCGTTTGGCTCAGCGCCGGGCAAACTCCGGCACGTGTTCGGGCAGTGGACCGATCGCGACGGCATATCCCGCAACTGTGCGCAGCGCAGGCACCCTGTTCGCGATCCGCACGAAACGGGGCGGTTTAGCGGTCTGACCTGCCGAAACGGCGACCGCGATGACCCGGCTGTGGATGACCCGCTGGACCGACTGAATCAGCGCGGCGGGAAGCCACCGCCGCGCCTGCACGCGCGCCAACTGCCTGGTGGAGACGGTGCCGCGGCGCAACGGCCCTGCCAATGCGCGGCCTGCCGCCACGGCGTCGGCGACGGCGAGGTTGATCCCGACCCCGCCCACCGGTGACATGGCGTGGGCCGCGTCGCCGATCAGCAAGAGTCCGTCGGCGTACCAGCGCCGCAGTCGATTGAGCTGAACGTCGAGCAGCTTGACGTCGTCGAACGACGTGAGCGCCTCGACGCGACCGGCCAGCCAGGGCGCCAGCGTCACCACCCCGCGCCGCAGTGTTTCGATGCCCTGCGCACGTAGCTCCGCGTCGCGGCCCTTGGGGATGATGTAGGCGATCTGGAAGTAGTCGCCGCGGTCGATCGCGATGCACGCGTGGCCGGTGCCCAGCACACCGGCCAGGCCGTGCGGGTCGTCGGCGTTTCGCGGCAGCCGAAACCACCACACGTCCATCGGCGCCCCGAAGTTCCTCGGCTTCAACCCCATTGTGTCGCGCAGTGTCGACGAGCGCCCGTCGCAGGCCACTGTCAACTCGGCGTGCAGCTCACGCACCTGCCCCCCGCTGTCGCGGTAACTGACACCAATCACCTTGTCGCCACGACGAATCGGCGCCAGCACCTCGGTGCTGCGCAGCAGCCGAAACGTCGGCTCCTTGTCGGCGGCGGCAGCCAGCAGCTCGAGGAAATCCCACTGCGGAACCAGTGCAATGTGCTTGTGCGGACCGGGAATTCGGCGCAGGTCGATTTCGACCGGTGTGCCTTGGATATTCATGTTCAACGTATCGATCTCGCGGTGCGGCATCCGGGCGAAATCCGCCGCCAAACCGAGTTCGTCGAGTAGTCGAAGCGTGCTGGCATGCACGGTGTCGCCGCGGAAGTCACGCAGGAAGTCGGCGTGCTTTTCCATCACGGTGACGTCGACGCCGCCGCGCGCGAGCAGCAGGCCCAGCATGATTCCGGCGGGACCGCCGCCGGCGATGACACAGGTGGTCTTCTCAGTGCTGTCTTCGTCGGCAGGCACTCGGCCATCTTCGCATCGAATAGTCTGGCCTGGTGGGCGGCTTCCTCAATTGGTGGGACGGCGTCGAACTGTGGCTATCCGGCCTGCCGTTCGTCGCCCAGACCGTCGTGGTGATGCCGGTCGTGCTGGCCCTCGCGTACGGCATCGCGATCGTTCTCGACGGCGCGTTGGGCAACGGGATCCGTCTGCTGCGGCGCGCGCGTCGCGAGCGCGAGGACTCCGAATGAGCGGATTGCCCCGGTCGCGGGTGACCTTGGTGCTCGTCCTCCTCGTGGTGCTGGTGATTGTCGCGTGGCTGCTAACTCGTTAACCGGGCCAAGGCCATTCTGAGCGTGTTGCCAGACTCTGTTATTCTTCGCGCCATGCATGCAGCGTCCGGCAGTACGGAGGGCCACATCTTGGCTCTCATTGCCGTGGGTACGTGCGCTGTTGCAGACGTCCACTGTTGTCGCTGACTCCACGCCCGTCCGCGGTTGGCGTCGGTAATGGCGGTTATTCCTGCCTTGGTACTGATCCCTTGCCTTGCTGTCATGACGGGCTGCCCCGTTAGTCCCCTGCAAGGAAAGGTCACCAATGCTCAACATCAGTAAGTCCTGGCGCCCCGCCGCAGCCTTGGCCGTCACAGCGACCCTGCTCGCGGCGTGCGGCGGCGGATCCAGCGATGTGGCAGGCGGCACCTCAACGCCCGCCGCCGAAACAACCCTGACGCTCGTCGCGTACGCCGTGCCGGAGCCGGGCTGGAGCAAGATCATCCCCGCGTTCGCGGCCACACCTGAGGGCAAGGGCGTGGCGGTGACCACCTCCTACGGTGCCTCGGGCGACCAGTCGCGCGCCGTGGTCGACGGCAAGCCCGCCGACATCGTCAACTTCTCTGTCGAACCCGATGTGAGCCGCCTGGTCAAGGCCAACAAGGTGGCCAAGGACTGGAACGCGGACGCCACCAAGGGAATCCCGTTCGGCTCGGTGGTTTCGCTGGTGGTGCGCAAGGGCAACCCGAAGAACATCAAGGACTGGGACGACTTGCTGCAGCCCGGGGTCGAAGTCGTCACCCCGAGCCCCCTGAGTTCCGGCTCGGCGAAGTGGAATCTGCTGGCGCCGTACGCCGCCAAGAGCAACGGCGGTCAAGATCAGCAGGCCGGACTGGATTTCGTCAACAAGCTGGTCACCGAGCACGTCAAGACGCGACCAGGGTCCGGTCGCGAAGCCACCGACGTGTTCCTGCAGGGCACCGGTGACGTGCTGATCAGCTATGAGAACGAAGCCATCAACGTCGAGCGGCAAGGCAAGCCCGTCGAGCACATCAACCCGCCGCAGACCTTCAAGATCGAGAACCCCGTCGCGGTCGTCACCTCCAGCACACATCTGGACAAGGCGACCGCGCTGAAGAACTACCTGTACACCAAGGAAGGTCAGAAGATCTGGGCCCAGGCCGGGTTCCGCCCCGTCGACCCGTCCGTCGCGGCAGACTTCGCTATTGACTTCCCGACGCCGCAGAAGCTGTGGACCATCGCTGACCTTGGTGGATGGAGCACGGTCGATCCGGCGTTGTTCGACAAGGACAACGGCAGCATCACGAAGATCTACAAGCAGGCGACTGGATGACAGCAACCGTCGAACCCAATCCGGAGGCGACCCGGCCCGAACTCACCGGCAACGGTGAGGGAGGCCGGGCGCCCAGCCTTCTCGGCGGCCGGTATGGGACGACGTCATTGCGAGTGGGCGCCGCGTCGATCTGGCTGAGCGTCATCGTGCTGCTGCCGCTCGCCGCGATCGTGTGGCAGGCCGCGGGCGGCGGCTGGCACGCGTTCTGGGCTGCGATCACTTCCAACGCGGCGCTGGAGTCGTTCCGGGTGACGCTGACCGTCTCGCTTGGCGTCACCTTGGTGAACCTCGTCTTCGGACTGTTGGTGGCCTGGGTGCTCACCCGCGACGACTTTCCCGGCAAGCGCCTCGTCGATTCGGTGATCGATCTGCCGTTCGCGTTGCCGACGATCGTGGCCAGCCTGGTGATGCTCGCCCTGTACGGGCCGAACAGTCCGGTAGATCTTCACCTGCAACACACCAAGTGGGGTGTCGGCATCGCGCTGCTGTTCGTCACCCTGCCGTTCGTCGTCCGTTCGGTCCAGCCGGTGCTGTTGGAGCTCGATCGCGAAACTGAGGAGGCCGCAGCCTCTCTCGGCGCCAACAACTGGACGATCTTCACCCAGGTGATCCTGCCCGCGCTGCTTCCCTCACTTCTTTCCGGTGCGGGACTGGCCTTTTCGCGGGCCATCGGCGAGTTCGGTTCTGTGGTGCTGATCGGCGGTGCGGTGCCTGGTGAAACCGAAGTGTCGTCACAGTGGATCCGGACCCTCATCGAGAATGACGACCGGACTGGTTCGGCCGCCATTTCTATTGTGCTGCTGGTGATCTCGTTCGTTGTGTTGTTTGTACTGCGAGCGGTCGGGTCGCGGGCTGCCAAGCGTGAGGAGCTGGCGCGATGACACTGTCGCCTGCCCTGCGGCACCTATTTCGCTACCTCGCGCTGGCGTACGTGGCGATCCTGGTCGTCGTGCCGGTGGCGCTGATTCTGTGGCGCACGTTCCAGCCGGGCATTGGGGCGTTTTTCGACTCGATTTCGACACCGGCGGCGGTTTCGGCGTTGCAGCTATCGGTGCTGGTGGTCGCGATCGTCGTTCCGCTCAATGTCCTTTTCGGCATACCGACGGCATTGGTGTTGGCGCGCAACAGGTTCCGGGGCAAGAGCGCACTGCAGGCGGTGATCGACCTCCCGTTCGCCGTATCCCCGGTGGTGGTGGGTGTAGCGCTGATCCTGCTGTGGGGCTCGGCTGGGTTGTTCGGGTTCGTCGAGAACAACCTGGGTTTCAAGATCATCTTCGGATTCCCAGGCATCGTGTTGGCGAGCATCTTCGTAACCGTTCCGTTTGTCATCCGCGAGGTCGAACCGGTTCTGCACGAAATCGGCACCGACCAGGAAGAAGCGGCCGCGACACTCGGATCGCAGTGGTGGCAGACGTTTTGGCGGGTCACCCTTCCGTCGATCAGGTGGGGCCTGACCTACGGCATCGTCTTGACCATCGCGCGTACGCTCGGCGAGTTCGGCGCGGTCATCATGGTGTCGTCCAACCTGCCGGGTACGTCGCAAACCCTCACACTATTGGTGGCGGACCGGTACAGCCGCGGCTCGGAATACGGCGCGTACGCCGTCTCCACGCTGCTGATGACGGTCGCCGTGATCGTCCTTATCGTTCAGGTGGTCCTCGACGCTATGCGCTCGCGTGCGAGCAAGCGGGCCTAAGGAGACGCGAGAAAATGACCGACGCAATCATCGTGCGGGGCGCCAACAAGCACTACGGCGATTTCGCCGCGCTGGACAACGTCGACTTCGTGGTGCCGTCCGGGTCGCTGACCGCGCTGCTGGGACCCAGCGGGTCGGGCAAGTCCACTCTGCTGCGCGCCATCGCGGGTTTGGACCTGCCAGACACCGGCACGATCACGATCAACGGACGTGACGTGACGGGTGTCCCGCCGCAGCGGCGCGGTATCGGATTCGTGTTCCAGCACTACGCGGCGTTCAAGCATCTGACCGTGCGCGACAATGTCGCCTTCGGGCTGAAGATCCGCAAGAAGCCGAAGGCCGAGATCAAGGAGAAGGTCGACAACCTTCTGGAAGTGGTGGGGCTCGCCGGGTTTCAGACCCGCTATCCCAATCAGCTCTCCGGCGGCCAGCGTCAGCGCATGGCGTTGGCCCGGGCGCTGGCGGTCGACCCAGAGGTACTGCTGCTCGACGAGCCGTTCGGCGCGCTGGACGCCAAGGTCCGCGAGGACCTGCGGGCCTGGCTGCGTCGACTCCACGACGAGGTGCACGTCACCACAGTGCTGGTCACCCACGATCAGGCGGAAGCCCTCGACGTCGCGGATCGCATCGCGGTGCTCAACAAGGGTCGCATCGAGCAGGTCGGCTCGCCGACGGACGTCTACGACGCCCCCGCCAATGCGTTCGTCATGTCGTTCCTAGGTGCGGTGTCGTCACTGAACGGCTCGCTCGTTCGACCGCACGACATCCGCGTTGGCCGCAACCCCGAGATGGCGATCGCAAACAGTGACGATTCGATACAAGCCACCGGCGTGGTACGCGCGACCATTGATCGAATTGTTGTGTTGGGCTTCGAAGTTCGCGTGGAGCTGACCAGTGCCGCCGACCATACGCCGTTCACCGCTCAGATCACTCGCGGTGACGCCGAGGCACTCGGGCTGAAGGAAGGCGACACGGTTTACGTGCGAGCCACCCGGGTCCCGCCATTGCCCGGCGGCACCGAACTCCCGCGGGTCGACAATGCCGACGACGACGAGGCGCTGACGAAGGCCTGAGTCAAGTGCGGCGTCGAGTGTGCGGTTTCGTCCGCGACACGCCGATTGCGGCGTACGAATTCGCACAGTCGGATCGGGCGACGCTTAGGCAGCGACCCTGGTGGCGACAGCCTCGTCGAACCGATCGAGTACCGTCTCGGCCACCAGCCGGTGCGGTCCGAGTGGTTCGGCCATCGCAATCCCGTTGGCACGTGCGAAGTTTCCGACGCGATCGGTAATCCGCCCGTGTGCGAGGAACCACGGGGCGACGATCAATCGGGTGGCGCCGCGATCCCGCAGAACGTCGGCAGCCTCTGCGAGCGAAGGGTGCGGCCCCGTGGCAAACGCGATGGTCGCTGTCCAACGGGTGTTTTGCATGAGGTAGTCGGCGACCGACGCCGTTCGCGCATTGGCCTGCGGTCGGGAAGAGCCCACTGCGGTGACGAGAACGCCAACGTCGGGGTCGAGTTGCGACACCCCGGCGTGTGCGAGGCGCTGACGCAGAACGTGAACGAGCCTGTCGTCCTCGCCAAGGACGTCGGCTTGCCGTGCAGCGGAACCCGATTCGTCGATCATCGTGGGGATGTCGACGCGGGCGTGATATGCGTCCGCGAGAAGCAACGGCACCACCACTGCATCACGTGGCGATGCCGAGAGCACATCACGCAGGTTGGGGGTGTTCTGCTCACAGAACGCCACCCGCACGTCCACATCGCGTCGCACCATGCGGATGGTGTGCGCCACCTCGTGTGCCGATGCCGCCGATCGCGGATCGGCGCTGCCGTGCGCCGTCAAAACCAGCGGGTGGTGGGCGGGAGGCAACGGTGTCACGAGGCGTGCAAACCGCATTCCGTCTTCGACAGCCCCGCCCAGCGGCCGCTGCGCGGGTCGGCGCCCTCGACGGGCTTCGCGGTGCATGGCGCGCAGCCGATCGACGGATAGCCTTCGAACACAAGGGGATTGACCAGCACATCGTTGTTGTCGATGTAGGCCTGCATCTCTTCGTCGGTCCACGCGGCGATGGGATTGATCTTCACCAACCCAAAAGCCTTGTCCCAGCTGATCAGCGGCGCGTTGGCCCGCGTCGGCGCCTCAACGCGGCGGATACCCGTCACCCAAGCCGAGTAGCCCTGCAGCGCCTTGCCCAAAGGCTCGACCTTGCGCATCCGGCAGCATTCGTTGGGTTCACGGGCGAACAGGTCCTTACCGAACAGCTCGTCCTGCTTGGCAACCGAATTCTCGGGGGTGACATTGACGACGTTGATGTCGTAGACGGCCTCGACGGCGTCGCGGGTGCCGATCGTCTCGACGAAGTGATAGCCGGTGTCGAGGAACAACACGTCGACGCCGGGGCGCACCTTTGACGCGAGATCAACAAGCACCGCGTCCTGCATGTTCGACGCAACGATGTAATTGCCGCCGAAATGCTCCTCGGTCCAGCGCAGCAGCTCGTCGGCGTTGGCGCCGTCTAGTTCGGCTGCGCCGCGCTCGGCCAGGTTCTGCAGGTCTGTCTCGGTCATCATTTCTGTCATCGCAAATCCGCCTCGTCTGCTCGTACTGCCCACGTAGCGAAACGCTCACCGTGCTCGCGTTGTTTCACGAAATTCCGAACCACCCGGTCGATGTAGTCGCCCAGCTCGGTGGAAAGCACCTTGTGCTGGCGCAACTTGCGGCCGAATCCACTGTCCAGGCCCAGGCTGCCGCCCAGATGCACCTGGAAACCTTCGACCGGCCCGTCGCCGTCGTCGATCATCTGGCCCTTGAAGCCGATGTCGGCGACCTGGATGCGGGCGCACGAGTTGGGGCAGCCGTTGATGTTGACGGTGATCGGCACATCGAGCTGTGCATTGATGTCGTCGAGCCGCTTCTCCAGCTCGGGTACCAGCACCTGCGCCCGGTTGCGGGTCTCGGCGAACGACAGCTTGCAGTACTCGATACCGGTGCACGCCATCAGGTTCTTGCGCCAAGCCGATGGTCGCGACGGCAGCCCGAGCGCGTCAAGGCCGGCGACCAGCTCGTCGAGCTTGTCGTCCGCAATATCGACGATGACCAGCTTCTGATACGGCGTGAAGCGCACCCGGTCCGATCCGGCGGCCTCCGCGAGATCGGCGACCTTGGACAAGATCGTGCCGGTCACCCGTCCCGCGATCGGAGCGACTCCGACGGCGTTCTTCCCGTTCTTGAGCTTCTGGATGCCGACGTGGTCGATCGGATGCTTGACGGGCTCCGGTGCGGGTCCGTCGATGAGCTTGCGGCCCAGGTACTCGTCCTCGAGGACCTGACGGAATTTATCGATACCCCAGTCCTTGATCAGGAACTTCAGCCGCGCCTTGGACCGCAGCCTGCGGTAGCCGTAGTCGCGGAACACCGAGGTGACGCCCTCCCAGACGTCGGGCACCTCGTCGAGCGGAATCCAGGCGCCGACTCGCTGTGCCAGCATCGGGTTCGTCGAAAGGCCGCCGCCGACCCACAGGTCAAGGCCCGGGCCGTGTTCGGGATGGTTGACGCCGATGAACGCGACGTCGTTGACCTCGTGCGCGACGTCCTGCAGGCCCGAGATCGCGGTCTTGAACTTGCGCGGCAGGTTCGACAGCTCCGGATTGCCGATGTAGCGGCGGACGATCTCGTCGACGGCCCATGTCGGGTCGAGCACCTCGTCGATTGACTCACCGGCGAGTGGCGAGCCCAGCACCACGCGGGGGCAGTCGCCGCACGCCTCGGTGGTCTGCAGCCCGACAGCCGCGAGCCGGTCCCAGATCGCGGGGACGTCCTCGATGCGAATCCAGTGGTACTGCACGTTCTCGCGGTCGCTGATGTCGGCGGTGTCTCGGCCGAACTCGGTGGAGATCTCCCCGAGAGTGCGCAGGGCGGCTGTGGTCAGCGCGCCGCCGTCGCAGCGCACCCGCATCATGAAGTACTTGGCCTCCAGGATGTCGGCGTTCTCGTCGCCGGTCCAGGTGCCGTCGTAACCCTGCTCGCGCTGCGTGTACAAACCCATCCAGCGCATCCGGCCGCGCAGATCCTGCTTGTCGATGCTGTCGAAGCCCTGCTTGGAGTAGATGTCGAGGATGCGGGCGCGCACGTTCAGTGCGTCGTCGTCCTTCTTGAATTGTTCGTTCGGGTTGAGCGGCTCGCGGTAGCCGAGCGCCCACTGGCCCTCGCCGCGTGGACGTTTGACCGGCTTGGCGGTGGTCATTGTGTTTTGGCTCCTTTGTGGAGCCGGATCGCGCGTGTCACCGGGGGGCTGTCCGGCGGCGCAGATCCGGCGGCCAGCTGAAAGTACGGGGTGGGCTGGGTCCTTTGGGTCTACGACATCAAGGCAGACAACAACAGGTACAAACGCGCTTGAAGTCGACGTGCCGCCGAGCCACCAGCGAGATGCGGTGGGGGAAACGGGCGGCAATCACGTCCCCAATTGTGCCACGAACTCCTGTCACCGCCCTAACCGGGCGAGATTTGCGCTCACGGTGAGCAAAAGTCCCCTCTGGGAGACTGGGCGTATGACAGTCCGAACGGCTCCGGTGGAGCTTCCCGACCTGGTCGCCCGACCGGGCGGACCGTTCGGCATCTATATCCACGTGCCGTTCTGCGCCACCCGCTGCGGTTACTGCGACTTCAACACCTACACACCCGCCGAGCTGGGCGGCGCGAACCCTGACGGGTGGCTGGAAGCCATGCGGGCCGAGCTCGTCCTTGCCGCGTCGCGGCTGGGCACGCCGCCCCCCGTCGACACGGTGTTCGTCGGGGGCGGGACGCCCTCGCTGTTAGGCGGCACGGGGCTGGGCGCGGTGCTCGACGCCGTCCGCGAGAATTTCACGCTGGCCGAAGACGCCGAGGTGACGACGGAGGCGAATCCGGAATCCACTTCGCCGGAGTTCTTCGAGCAACTGCGGGCGGCCGAGTTCACCAGGGTGTCGCTCGGTATGCAGTCCGCCGCTCAGCACGTGCTGGCGGTGCTGGATCGCGTGCACTCGCCGGGCCGGGCACTCGACGCCGCCCGCGAAGCCCGCCGCGCGGGTTTCGACCACGTCAACCTCGACCTCATATATGGCACGCCGGGGGAGTCCGACGACGACCTGCGCCGTTCTCTCGACGCGGTCATCGCCGCCTGTGTCGACCACGTATCGGCCTACGCCCTTGTGGTCGAGGACGGCACCGCGCTGGCCCGCAGGGTGCGACGCGGCGAGATCGCGGCCCCCGACGACGACGTGCTGGCCCACCGCTACGAGTTGCTCGACGCCCAGCTGACTGATGACGGGTTCGACTGGTACGAGGTGTCGAACTGGAGCAGGCCCGGCGGCGAGTGCCGCCACAACCTCGGGTACTGGAACGGCGGCCAGTGGTGGGGCGCCGGACCGGGAGCGCACGGTTTCGTTGGCTCGACGCGATGGTGGAATGTCAAGCACCCCAAAGCTTATGCGCAATCGCTGACCGACGGGCTGCTGCCGGTGGCCGATTTCGAGCGGCTCGATGCCGCGACTCAGCACATGGAGAACGTGATGCTGCGGGTGCGTATGCGCGACGGTCTGCCGGTGGCCATGTTGAACGACGGTGAACGGGCCCGCGCTGAGACGGTGATCGACGACGGCCTCGCGGCGTTGACTGGTGACCGACTGGTGCTCACCGATCGCGGCAGGCTGTTGGCGGACGCGGTGGTTCGCACACTTCTCGACTAAAGCCAATCCGCGAAAATTGCATTGAACGATTCGCCAACGTTGCATCGTTGTGCTCAGCGAAGGCCGAATCGGAAGCAAGGGATGCGCGGGGCATGGGTGATGACTGACGATTCCGAGCCGGCGGCTTTGCTGCGGGCAGTGCACGACGAGCACAGCCAGTCGCTGCTGCGGTACGTATTGAGATTGACCAGGGGAGACATGCCGTTCGCCGAAGACGTGGTGCAGGAGTCGCTGCTGCGACTCTGGCGCAAGCCGGAGGTGCTGCAACAGCCGACGGACAATGTGCGCGCGTGGCTTTTCACGGTCGCGCGAAATCTGGTGATCGACGACCGGCGCAGCGCCAGGTACACCCGTGAACTGCAGAGCGAATACCTCCCCGAACAGCCGTCGCCCGACGCGATCGGCCCGGCATTCGACAAATGGATACTGTCCGACGCCTTGCTGTCGCTGTCGCTCGAGCACCGCACCGCGATTGTCCGGGCCTACTACCTCGGCCAGACGGTCGCCGACATCGCCCGGCAGGAGCAGGTTCCCGAGGGCACCGTCAAGTCCAGGCTTCATTACGCGCTGCGCGCGTTGCGAATTGCGATGCAAGAAAGGGGGGTTGTCCGGTGACCAACTTCAAGCCCGACGACGACCTTTCCGAGTGGGACGCCGCCTACGTTCTCGGGGCACTGAGCCTGGAGGACCGGCGGACCTACGAAAACTATCTCGCGGACAACCCGGCACGCGCCGCGGAGCTCACCGACCTTGCGGGGATGCCGGGCATCCTGAACGCGCTGAGCCGTGACGAAGCGGTCGCGCTGACCGACCTTGCGGGCGCGCCGCCGTCGCAGGATCGGCCAGACAACGTTGCATCGCTGGCCCAAGCGGCGGCCAAGCGGCAGAAGCGATCTCGACGCACCTGGCTCGCGACAGCTGTTGCCGCGGCCGCGGCGTTGGCGATCACCGGCGGATTGGTCGGTGCCAACCTCTTCCCGCGGTCGCAGGCACCCGTGCAGACAGTCGCAATGCAAGCCATGCAGCCGACCCCGCGCGGCGGCCTGACCGCCGAGCTCGCCGTCACCGAGAAGAAGTGGGGCACCGAGCTGAACTGGGCGTGCCAGTACACCAAGGACTGGTCGAGGGACGTCGCCAGCTACGACATCGTGGTGACCACGCACGACGGTGTTCAGAGTGCGGTGGGCTCATGGAAGCCCGCAGGGGATGAGGCGACGGGCCTGTCGGCGGCGACGAGCATCCCGACGTCGCAGATTCGCACGGTCGACATCCGAGTGACCGGGAGCAACGAGCCGCTGGCGATCAAGACGCTGCGGTAGGTCCCCACTTCCGGTGCGGTGGTGGCGTTCTCGGCAATCCTCGCCTAGGTCAACGCGGCGGCCAGCCGGCGCCACTCTTCGCGCGGGAACTCCTGTGGGTCGGCGGTGAGGACTTGCACGCAGACGTGATTCGCTCCGGCCGCGCGATGCTCTTTGATCCTGCGCAGGACGGTCTCCTCGTCGCCCCACGCGATGATCGCGTCGAACACCCGGTCGCTGACGGACGACAGGTCGTCTTCGGTGAAGCCGGACCGCAGCAAGTTGTTGGCATAGTTCGGCAACGTGAGATAGGTACGCAGCCAATCGGTTCCGATGGCGCGCGCCTCGTCACGGTCCTCGGTCAGCACGGCGGTCTGCTCGGGCAGCAGCAGCGGACGGTCGCCAAGCACCTCTCTGGCCTGCCGGGTGTGGTCGGGTGTGCCGAGGTACGGATGCGCGCCGCGGGTACGCGTTGCCGACAGCTCCAGCATCTTCGGACCGAGCGCGGCGAGCACCCGGTTCTCGACGGGCACCGGCTGGTCGGCGGCGTCCAATGCGTCGAGGAATGACCGCGTGGCGGCCAGGGGCTTACGGAAGCGGCCGGGCTCCTTGGCGTCGACGAGCGGCGCGTGGCTGCAACCGATACCAAGCAGGAATCGCTCACCGTGTGTCTTGGTCAGAGATGCGTATCCCGCGGCTATGTCGGATGGCTCGTGCATCCAAAGATTCAGGATGCCGGTTGCGATGACCGTGTTCTTGGTCGACTCCAGCAAGTGGTCGACAGAGTCGAGCACCGGACCACCGACGTCGGGAATCCACAGCGCGGTGAACCCGAGCTCGTCCAACTCAGCAGCCGCCTCAGCAGACTGCGCGGGGTCGCCATAGCGCAAGTGGTGGCTCCACACGCCAACGCCCGACAGATCCATGTGGCCATCCTTTACGCTCACCGACAGCCCCACGCTACCGTCGGCTCATGGCATTCGATCCCGGCGCAGTCGGCCGTGCGTTCTCCGAGCATCGGTTCGATGAGGCACTCGGCCACCTCGCCAAGAATGTGCGCTGGACGATCGTCGGATACATGGTGCTCGAAGGCGCCGACGCGGTCCGGCAGACGTGCCGCGACACCCTGGAAAGCCTCGAAGGCACCGCGACCACCTACGACCGATGCGTGGTCGCCGCAGGCTCGGACACCGTCGCCGTCGACACGTTCGCGCGCTACACCCGCCCCGACGGAATGACCGCGGTCGCCAGTTGCGACATCTACGAGTTCGCCGGTGACGAGATCGCGGCAATCACTTCGTATGCCGTAGAGGTCGATCCGGAGGACGCAGGTTCGCAGCCGCCCGGTTAGATGTCCACCTGCCGGGCCCAGGTCTCCGCCCAGGCTTGCAGTGGTTCGAACGCGGCCATCAGTGAACGCCCGTGCTTGGTCAGGTGATAGCCGTCCCCGGAGTGGTCGATGATATCCAGCTCTCGAAGCTCCTTGATGCGCTTGTTGAGCGAGGCAGGGTTCATATCGGATGCCGCCTGAAGCGCGCGGAACGTCAACTCAGCGCCGCGCAGTTCCCAGAGCACCCGCAGCGCGCCGCGGCGACCCAATACGTCGAGGGCGACCATGATCGGCCGCCCCGAGGTCGATCCCCGTACCTGTGAACCGACTCGCGGCGTTGTCATGCTTCATATTTTGAAGCATTCCGACGCGGAACGCCAGCCTCGTATGTCGAAACCACTGCGTCGATGCTCGGCGAGGTTTCCGACATCGGGCTGGGCCTGACGCCGGGCGGAGCGGCGAGATATGTTGGCGCGCAACGATTAGGCGTGCTGCGCGACCGGCATGTCCATGTCGAACACCCGCGCGTGCAGCACCGTGCGGTTGCGCAGCGCCGCCCGCACCGCGCGGTGCAAGCCGTCCTCGAGGTAGACGATGCCTTTCCACTTCACCGCGTGCGGGAACAGGTCGCCGTAGAACGTCGAATCCTCCGACAGCAACCGATCCAGGGCGAGCACCGTCGTCGTGGTCACCAACTCGTCAAGGCGGATCTGGCGGGGCGGGATCTGCGCCCACTGCCGATGAGAGAGGCCATGGTCCGGGTACGGTCGGCCGTCGAGGACCCCTTTGAAGATCATCGCCCAGCTACCTCTCGGTTCGTTCCTCCAGGCCCCGGCGCCACGCCCCAAAGGCTACTGGCACCCAGCCGTTTCGCCACGCGAACAGCCTCTCGCGCGGTATCGCCGCTGTTGATGACCGTAAAATGGGAGCCAACGTCAGTGCGAGGGGGAGGTGAACACGTGGGTAGTGCCGATGACCGTCGCTTTGAGGTGTTGCGCGCCATCGTCGCCGACTTCGTGTCCACCAAGGAACCGATCGGTTCCAAGACCCTCGTTGAGCGCCACAATCTTGGCGTCTCCAGCGCGACAGTGCGCAACGACATGGCGGTCCTGGAAGCCGAGGGGTACATCACCCAACCGCACACCAGCTCGGGTCGGGTGCCCACAGAGAAGGGCTATCGCGAATTCGTCGACCGGCTGGATGACATCAAGCCGCTGTCGTCGTCGGAGCGACGCGCGATCCTGTCGTTCCTCGAGTCCGGCGTCGACCTCGACGACGTGCTGCGCCGGGCGGTGCGCTTGCTGGCCCAGCTCACCCGACAGGTCGCGGTGGTCCAGTACCCGACGCTGTCGACGTCGAGCGTGCGTCACCTCGAGGTGGTGGCCCTGACGCCGGCCAAGCTGCTGCTGGTGGTGATCACCGACTCGGGGCGGGTCGACCAGCGCACGGTCGAGCTCGGCGACGCCATCGACGAGCACCAGGTGTCCCAGCTGCGTGAACGGCTTGGCCAGGCGCTGGAGGGCAAACCGTTGGCCGCCGCGTCGGTCGCGGTGTCAGATCTGGCCGCCCATCTCGATGGCAGCGGCGGCGTTGGTGATGCCATCGGCCGGTCGGCGACGGTTCTGGTGGAGTCGCTGGTCGAGCACAGCGAGGAACGGCTCCTGCTGGGCGGAACCGCGAACCTGACCCGCAACACCGCCGACTTCGGCGGTTCGCTGCGCTCGGTGCTGGAAGCGCTCGAGGAGCAGGTCGTGGTGCTGCGGCTGCTGGCAGTGCAGCAGACGGCCGGGAAGGTCACCGTGCGCATCGGGCACGAGACCGAGGCCGAGCAAATGGCGGGCACATCGGTGGTGAGCACCGTCTACGGAAGTTCGGGCAAGGTGTACGGCGGCATGGGCGTATTGGGACCCACCAGGATGGACTATCCGGGAACTATCGCTAATGTCGCAGCGGTTGCTCTGTATATCGGTGAAGTTTTGGGCAGCCGATAGAGCTGGTTGAGAGGTTGGGCGTGGCACGCGACTACTACGGGATGCTCGGCGTGAGCCGGGGCGCGAGTGATTCGGAGATCAAACGCGCCTATCGGAAGCTCGCCCGCGAACTGCATCCCGACGTCAACCCCGACGAAGCGGCACAGGCGCGGTTCAAGGAGATCAGCGTCGCCTACGAGGTGCTCAGCGATCCGGAGAAGCGGCGCATCGTCGACCTCGGCGGCGACCCGCTCGAGAGTGCGGGCGCAGCAGGCAACGGGTTCGGCGGTTTCGGCGGGCTTGGCGATGTGTTCGAGGCCTTCTTCGGCGGCGGGACGACCTCGCGCGGCCCGATCGGCCGGGTCCGGCCCGGCCAGGATTCGCTGCTGCGGATGCGGCTTGACCTGGCTGAATGCGCCACCGGCGTCACCAAGCAGGTGACAGTTGACACCGCGGTGCTGTGTGACCTCTGCCAGGGCAAGGGCACCAATGGCAACTCGACGCCGGTCGCCTGCGACACCTGCGGCGGGCGCGGCGAGATCCAGACCGTCCAGCGCTCGCTTCTCGGCCAGGTGATGACGTCGCGGCCATGCCCGGTCTGCGGCGGGGTCGGCGAGGTCATCCCCGACCCGTGCCACCGCTGTGGCGGCGACGGCCGAATCCGCGCGCGGCGCGACATCAGCGTGAAGATTCCGGCCGGCGTCGGCGACGGGATGCGCGTGCGGCTCTCCGCCCAGGGCGAGGTTGGCCCCGGCGGCGGGCCTGCAGGCGATCTCTATGTCGAGGTCCACGAGAAGCCGCACGACGTTTTCGTCCGCGACTCCGACAACCTGCACTTCACCGTCTCGGTGCCGATGGTCGACGCCGCGCTTGGCACCACGGTCACCGTCGACGCGATCATTGACGGTCCGACAGAGCTGACCATCCCGGCGGGCACCCAGCCCGGTTCGGTGACAACACTGCGTGGGCACGGCATGCCACATCTGCGCTCGGGCGTTCGCGGCGACCTCCACGCCCACATCGACGTTGTGGTGCCGTCGCGGCTCGACCACGAGGACATCGAGCTGCTGCACAAACTGAAGGAAAAGCGCATCCGCGACGTGGCCGAGGTTCGGTCAACCCAGAATTCGTCGACGGGTAGCGGATTCTTCAGCCGGTTGCGCGAAACCTTCACCGGCCGATGATTTTCGGTGACCTTCACTAATTCTCATGGCGCGGCTCGCCGCGCGTTGTTCTACGTCTCCGCGCTGCCCGCGGTCGGTGAGCTGGCTGTCGTCGACGGCGATGAGGGCTTCCACGCGGCCAGCGTTCGCCGCATCCGAGCGGGCGAAGAACTCGACCTTGGCGACGGCGACGGCACCGTGTCGCACTGTCTCGTCGAGGATGTCGCGAAGGGCCGGTTGGCGGCACGAGTGTTGGACCGCAGGAGCGTGCCTGCGCCAGTGCCCACGGTGACCGTCGTGCAGGCGCTGCCCAAGTCCGATCGCTCCGAACTGGCCATCGAGTTGGCCACCGAGGTGGGCGCCGACGCGTTCGTCGCATGGCAGGCATCGCGCTGTGTGGCCCGGTGGGACGGAAAGGCGAAGGTCGACAAGGGTTTGCGGCGGTGGGGCGCGGTGGCCCGGGCGGCCGCCCGCCAGTCGCGGCGCCCGTATATTCCACCCGTCACCGGGCTGGTGTCGACGGCCGAGTTGGTGCAGCGGGTGCGTGACGACGGTGCGACGGTGCTGGTGTTGCATGAGTCGGCAACCGTCAAGCTGACGGAACTGCCAGTGGCGCAAGCGGATTCGCTGTTGCTTGTTGTCGGTCCGGAGGGCGGCATCGCCGACGACGAGATCGCGGCGCTATCGGATGCGGGGGCGACGCCGGTGCTGCTGGGGCCGACGGTGCTACGAACCTCGACGGCCGCGGCGGTCGCGTTGGGGGCGCTCGGCGCCATCACGCCGCGGTGGCATTAACAGGTGTCTGTCGAGGTCGGAGTCGGTTAAGCATTGGGATGCGTCGCTTACCGGCGGTAAAATGGGTGTCGCTTCGCAAACCACCAGGCCAGACCCCAGAAAGCAGGCAGAAAGCTCCACGTGACGCCCAGCGAGACGAACGCTGACTCGGACGAAACGGTTCGCAGCAGCATTGATGTTCCGCCCGACCTCGTCGTGGGCCTGCTGGGTTCCGCCGACGAAAATCTGCGGGCACTCGAGCGCATTCTTGCGGCCGATATTCACGTCCGCGGCAACGCGCTCACCCTGACCGGCGAGCCTGCCGACGTCGCGTTGGCCGAGCGAGTCGTTTCCGAACTGATTGCCATCGTCGCTAGCGGCCAACCGCTGACGCCCCAGGCGGTACGGCACAGCGTCGCGATGCTCACCGGCACCGACGATGAGTCGCCTGCCGAGGTGTTGACGCTCGACATCTTGTCGCGGCGCGGCAAGACGATTCGACCGAAGACGCTGAACCAGAAGCGCTATGTCGACGCGATCGACGCCCACACCATCGTTTTCGGCATCGGGCCCGCTGGTACCGGCAAGACGTACTTGGCAATGGCCAAGGCGGTCAACGCATTACAGAAAAAGCAGGTCAACAGGATCATCCTGACCCGTCCTGCGGTAGAAGCCGGTGAGCGGCTCGGCTTCCTGCCCGGCACGCTCAGCGAAAAGATCGACCCGTATCTGCGGCCGCTGTATGACGCGCTGCACGACATGATGGATCCCGAGCTGATCCCAAAGTTGATGAGCGCCGGTGTAATTGAGGTCGCGCCCCTCGGGTACATGCGGGGAAGAACGCTTAATGATGCGTTCATCATTCTCGACGAGGCGCAGAATACCACCGGCGAACAAATGAAGATGTTTCTCACCCGGCTTGGGTTCAACTCGAAAGTAGTTGTCACCGGCGACATCACGCAGGTGGATCTGCCCGGCGGCGCCAACTCCGGCCTGCGCGCGGCAATGAGGATCCTGGACGGCATCGACGACATTCACTTCGCCGAGCTCACCAGCGCCGACGTCGTGCGCCACCGTCTGGTCGCCGAGATCGTTGACGCCTACGCCAAATCCGAGGAGCCCTCGGAAATGAACCGGGCGCAGCGGCGCGCCTCGGGCACCCGGCCGCGAAGGTGACTGCGTGAGCATTGAGGTGTCCAACGAGTCGGGCATCGACGTTTCCGAAGAGGAACTGGTCAGCGTCGCGCGGTTCGTCCTCGGAAAGATGAAGGTGAATCCCGCCGCGGAGCTTTCGATGGTGCTGCTCGACACCGCGGCGATGGCCGACCTGCACATGCGATGGATGGACCTTCCCGGCCCGACTGACGTGATGAGCTTCCCGATGGACGAGCTCGAACCCGGCGGCAGGCCCGACGCGCCCGAGCCAGGCCCGTCGATGCTTGGCGACATCGTGTTGTGCCCGGAATTCGCGGCCAAACAGGCCACCGCCGCCGGCCACACCCTTGGCCAGGAGCTCGCCCTGCTGACCGTGCACGGCGTGCTGCATCTGCTGGGCTACGACCACGCCGAGCCGGATGAGGAAAAAGAGATGTTCGCCCTGCAGCGCCAACTGCTCGAGGAGTGGGTGGCCGACCAGGTCGAGGCGTATCACCAGGACCGCCAGTCCGAGAAGGACCGGCGGCTGCTGGACAAATCCCGATTCTTCGACGAGCCGTGACCGGCATAGCTCCGCTGCTCGGCGCGATCGCGCTCATCGGCCTCGGCGGGCTGTTCGCGGCGATCGACGCGGCCATAAGCACGGTGTCGGTGGCGCGCGTCGAAGAATTGGTCCGTGACGAACGCCCCGGCGCGGTGCGGCTGGCACGGGTGATGGGTGAGCGCCCGCGCTACATCAATCTTGTTGTGCTGCTACGCATCATCTGCGAGGTCACCGCGACTGTGCTATTGGTCGCCTACCTCGACGGCCGTCTTGGCGTTGGATGGGGGCTGACCACCGCGGCCGCCATCATGGTGGTGGTCAGCTTCGTGGCCATCGGTGTCGGCCCGCGCACCGTTGGCAGGCAGAACGCGTACACCATCTCATTGCTGGCTGCGCTTCCGCTGCAGGCGATCTCGGTGTTGCTCACCCCGATCAGCCGGCTGCTGGTGTTGATCGGTAACGCGCTGACACCGGGTCGTGGGTTCCGCAACGGCCCGTTCGCCTCCGAGATCGAGCTGCGCGAAGTCGTCGACCTGGCCCAGCAGCGCGGCGTGGTGGCCGACGACGAGCGCAGGATGATCCAGTCGGTTTTCGAGTTGGGTGACACCCCTGCGCGTGAGGTGATGGTGCCGCGCACCGAGATGGTGTGGATCGAAAGCGATAAGACCGCGGGACAGGCGACGTCACTGGCCGTGCGCAGCGGGCATTCGCGGGTCCCGGTCATCGGGGAGAACGTCGACGACGTCATCGGTGTGGTCTACCTGAAAGATCTTGTGCAGAAGACGTATTACTCGACCAACGGCGGTCGCGACACGAAGGTGTCCGAGGTGATGCGCCCTGCAGTGTTCGTCCCCGATTCGAAGCCACTCGACGCGCTGCTGCGCGAGATGCAGCGCGACCGCGTCCACATGGTGCTGCTTGTCGACGAGTACGGCGCCATCGCGGGCCTCGTCACCATCGAGGATGTGCTTGAGGAGATCGTCGGTGAGATCGCCGACGAATACGACACCGACGAGGTCGCGCCGGTCGAAGACCTTGGCGACAAGCATTTCCGGGTGTCGGCGCGGCTGCCCATCGAGGATCTCGGCGAGCTGTACGACATCGAGTTCGACGAGGATCTCGACATCGACACCGTCGGCGGCCTGCTGGCCCTCGAGTTGGGCCGTGTCCCGTTGCCTGGCGCAGAGGTGACGTGGGACGGGCTTCGACTACGCGCCGAAGGCGGGCCGGATCAACGCGGCCGGGTCCGCATTCCCACCGTGCTCGTCAGCCCGACCGAAGCCGTAGAAGGGGAGCGCGAATGACCGAGCTCGAGGCCGAGGACGCCAAACTGGTGGTGCTGGCCCGCGGCGCGATGGGCAGGGCCGAGGCGCCTAGCGGAGCTGCGGTGCGCGACCTGGACGGCCGCACCTACGCAGGTGCGCCCGTCGCGTTGGCTGCCCTGCAGCTGACCGCGCTGCAGGCAGCCGTCGCCGCTGCGGTGTCCAGCGGCGCAACCGGTCTGGAGGCCGCCGTGCTGGTGGGTGGCTTGGTCGACGACGCAGGCGTGGCAGCGGTGCGCGAGCTGTCGGCCGACGCGACGGTCATCGTCACCGACCGGGCGGGCGCTGTGCAATGACCGAGTTCCGTTCCGGCTTCGTCTGCTTCGTCGGCAGGCCGAACACCGGAAAGTCGACGCTGACCAACGCGCTGGTCGGCTCGAAGGTGGCGATCACCTCGAATCGCCCGCAGACCACCAGGCACACCATTCGCGGCATCGTCCACCGCGAGAACTTCCAGATCATCCTTGTCGACACTCCCGGCCTGCACCGGCCGCGCACGCTGCTGGGCCAGCGGCTCAACGACCTCGTGAAGGGCACCTATTCGGAGGTCGACGTGATCGGGCTGTGCATCCCTGCCGACGAGAAGATCGGTCCCGGCGACAGGTGGATTGTCGAGCAGATCCGCGCCATCGCGCCGAAGACCACACTGGTTGGCCTCGTGACCAAGACCGACAAGGTGTCGAGAGACCGGGTCGCCGGCCAGCTGCTGGCGGTCAGCGAGCTCCTCGGGCCGGATAATGAGATCGTTCCGGTGTCGGCGACCACGGGCGAGAATCTCGACGTCTTGACCGATGTGCTTGCCGCGCAGCTGCCGCCGGGCCCGGCGTTCTACCCCGACGGGGAGCTCACCGACGAGCCAGAGGAGGTGCTGATGGCCGAGCTGATCCGTGAGGCCGCACTGGAAGGCGTGCGCGACGAACTTCCACACTCGCTGGCGGTCGTCATCGAGGAGGTCAGCCCGCGGGAAGGTCGTGATGATCTGATCGACGTGAGCGCCATCCTGTACGTCGAACGCGACAGCCAGAAGGGCATCGTGATCGGCAAGGGCGGTGCCAGGCTGCGCGAAGTGGGCACCGCCGCGCGCACCCAGATCGAAAAGCTGCTCGGCACGAAGGTGTACCTCGACCTGCGCGTCAAGATCGCGAAGAACTGGCAGCGCGACCCGAAACAGCTTGGAAAACTTGGCTTTTAACGGCGATTTCGGCGTGTCAAGTAGCGCAGAGCGCGACCGATCACGCTGAAATCGCTAGCCCGGCTGGCCGTAAACCGCCACGACGACGCTGCGGTCCAGACTGTTGACCGACCACACGCCAATCTTCGTGTTGGCGCAGTTCGACATGATCGCCATGTAGTCAGGGCGGTAGTACCACTGGTTGATGACGTCGATGTTGTTGATCGCCAGTGCCGGGTTGATCGCGACGGTTTCGGCGACGGCGCCCTTGAACCCGGCGGCGTTGGCGCGGTCCTGCACCGTCGATCCGTCGGAGCCGATGTCGGCGTCGAGCGCGCGGTTGCTGAGCACGTCGTTGGTATGCCATTCCGCCGCCAGCTGCAGCTGAGGACTGATGGTCACATTGTTGGTACAGCCGGCCTGATGCTGAACGGTGTAGACGTTCGCGACCACCCCGTCGTTGAGCCGCTTGTTGTCGGCGTTGGCGGCGGGCATGCCCGCGACCGCCGCGGCGACGATGCCGAGGACGGGTAGCGCGCGTGCTCTCACGGTCGGGACATTACGCGACCTCGTCGGAAACCGGCTCCTCAGCGGCAAGATTGTGCATTGCTGCCTCGGACACCAACTCCGGGGGTTGCGTATGGTCGGCGCCGTTCCACCAGATGTCGGGCTGCCGCAGCGCCCAGCCGTTGAGCGCTTCCAGCTCGGCGGCCAACGAGATCAGAAGCGGCTCGCTGTTGGCCGGGCCCATCAGCTGAACGCCGATCGGCAGCCCGCCGTACGTGAACCCGGCAGGCACGTTGATCGACGGCCAGCCCAGCAGGTTCCACGGCCAGGTCACCGGGCACGCGCGGATCATCGCCCGGTCGGTGGACAGCCCGCCGCGACCGTCGAAGCTGTTCACCCTCGGCGGGGGCAATGCGGTCGTCGGAGCCAGCACAACGTCAACGAGATTGAAAATCCATCCGATCCGGCGCTGCGATTCGGCCTCGCGGGCGCGGGCCTTGCGCAGCGTGTTCTGCGACAGCACCCATCCCGTGCGTTGATTGGCGATCGTGCGCTTGTCCAGGGTTACGTTCGGGCCGAGTCGATCCACCCAGTCGAGAAGCCCCGACGTCGATCGGGACAGGAAGTTCCACGACATCCGCATGTTGTAGTCGGGGTCGTCCGCCACCATGGTGTGTCCGAGCTCCTCGAGCTGGCCCGCGACGGTCTCCATGGCCGCCAGGATCTCCTGGTGCAGTTGGGCCCGGAAGAACGTGAAAGGGAACTTCGTCGACAGCGCGACCTTCAGTGGGCCGGGGGCCTGCGCGACGTAGTCGGACACCCGCACCGGCGGCGGCTGATGCAGGTCGCCGGGGACGTTGCCCGACGCCGCGTCCAGCACCAGCGCGGCATCGGTGACCGTGCGGGCAAGCACGCCGTTGACCGTGATGCCATTGAATGCTTCTGGCAGCGGCCAGGTGGAGATCCGTCCGCGCTGCGGCTTGATGCCGACCAGATGCGTCCACGCCGCAGGGATCCGCACACTGCCCGCGCCGTCCGAGCCGATGGCCGCCGCCACCAACCCGGCCGCCACCGCCGCCGCGCTGCCGCCCGACGACCCGCCAGGCGTGTGCTCGCGCGACCACGGGTTGCGGGTGTGGCCGAACGCCGGGCCGCTGGTGAACGGCCATTGCCCCAACTCGCAGGTGTTGGTCTTGCCGACGATGACCGCGCCTGCGGCCCGCAGCCGTCGCACCACTTCGGAGTCCTGGTGGGCATCCCGGATGCATCCGTCGGTACCGAACCGGGTGGGCACGCCAGCGACGTCGACGTCGTCCTTGACCGCGATCGGAATGCCCAGCAGTGGAAGTTGTTCGCCCGCCGCACGTTTGCGGTCCGCCTTGGCCGCGTCGGCAAGCGCCTGTTTCCTCAGCACCACCCGGAATGCGTTGAGTGTCGGCTGGCTCGCATCGATGGCATCAAGGGATCGCCGTACCAGTTGCTCCGACGTCACGGTGCCTGCGGCGAGCTGATAAAGCTGGTTGGTGATCGTAGGAAACCGAGCCTGGTTTCCAGAAGACTGGACCATCAGTTACGAGAATATCGGCGCTGCGTCCCAGCAACTGTCAGATCACGGTGAGAGACTTTCTTAATGCGGCTATATCGGGACCGAGCGGTCGTGCTGCGTCAGCACAAACTCGGCGAGGCCGACCGAATCGTCACCCTGCTCACCCGGGACCACGGGCTGGTGCGCGCGGTGGCCAAGGGGGTTCGGCGCACCCGCAGCAAGTTCGGGGCGCGGCTGGAGCCGTTCGCGCACATCGACGTTCAGCTGCATCCGGGCCGAAACCTCGACATCGTCACCCAGGTACAGGCCATCGACGCGTTCGCCACCGACATCGTCAACGACTACGGCCGCTATACCTGCGCGTGCGCGGTGCTGGAAACCGCGGAGCGGCTGGCGGGGGAGGAGCGGGCTCCGGTACCCGCGTTACACCGGCTCACCGTGGCCGCGCTGCGTGCGGTGGCCGACGGCGGCCGCCCCCGCGAACTCGTGCTCGATGCTTACTTGTTGCGTGCCATGGGAATCGCGGGGTGGGCGCCCGCGCTGACCGAATGCGCCCGCTGCGCCGCGCCGGGTCCACACCGGGCGTTCCACGTCGCGGCAGGAGGCAGCGTGTGCGTGCACTGCCGCCCGTCCGGGTCGGTGACCCCGCCGCAGGGCGTGCTGGATCTGATGGCCGCGCTCAACGACGGCGACTGGGAGCACGCGCAGGCGTCGCCGCCGTCGTACCGCAGCCAGGCCAGCGGACTGGTCGCCGCGCACCTGCAGTGGCATCTGGAACGTCAGCTGCGAACATTGCCGCTGGTCGAACGGGCGTATCGGGTCGATCGCACGGTCGCTGACCAGCGGGTGGCGCTGTTCGGGCAGGATATGGCCCATGGCAATCAGACGGGCGAGCAAGACCCAATACCCCCAATTGCCTCAGGCACCTGACGACTATCCGACGTTCCCCGACAAGTCCACGTGGCCGGTGGTCTTCCCGCATCTGCCGCCGCATACCAACGGCAAGTTCGCCCGCCCGCCACAGCACACTTCGAAGGCCGTCGCCCCGGAGATTCCCGCCGACCAGGTACCCAACCACGTCGCGATCGTGATGGACGGCAATGGCCGCTGGGCCACGCAGCGGGGACTGCACCGCACCGAGGGTCACAAGATGGGTGAGGCGGTGCTGATCGACGTCACCTGCGGCGCCATCGAATTGGGCATCAAACATCTCAGCGTGTACGCGTTTTCCACCGAGAATTGGAAGCGCAGTGCCGAGGAGGTGCGCTTCCTGATGGGATTCAACCGAGAAGTGGTGCGCCGCAGGCGGGAAAACCTCGATGCGATGGGCGTGAACATGCGCTGGGTGGGTTCGCGGCCGAGAATGTGGCGCAGCGTCATCAAGGAATTCGACATCGCCGAGCAGATGACGGTCGGCAACGACGTGATCACCGTCAACTACTGCGTGAACTACGGCGGCCGCACCGAGATCATCGAAGCCGCACGCGATCTCGCGCAGGAGGCCGTTGACGGGAAGATCAGTCCTGGCCGGATCACTGAGGCGTCGTTCGCCAAGCACCTGCACCGCGCCGACATTCCCGATGTGGACCTGTTCATCCGGACGTCGGGGGAGCAGCGGGCAAGTAACTTCCTCATCTGGCAGGCGGCGTATGCCGAATACGTGTTCCAGGACAAGCTGTGGCCGGACTACGACCGCCGCGACCTGTGGGCGGCGTGCGAGGAGTACGTGAGCCGAAACCGTCGCTTCGGAAGGGCCTGATGACACTGTCCGAGCAACTCGCCGCTGTCCTTGACGAAATCCTGCCGGTTCAGCATGAAGACGACGGCGCACTCACCGTGCACCACGACGAGACGTTCGCATCGTTGCGCGTCGTGACGATCGCCGAGGACCTCGACATGGTGTCGTTGACGCAGGTCCTGGCGTGGGACCTTCCGCTGGACAGCAAGCTTCGTGCGAAGGTCGCCAAGCACGCTCACGACACACTGCTTGGCACGGTGTCGCTGGTGGAGAAAAGCGAAGGGGCCAAACGCAATTCCAAGAAGGCCGCGGATGTGCTGCTGCGCTACAACTTCCCCGCCACCGGCCTGACCGACGATGCGCTGCGCACGCTGATCCTGATGGTGCTGGCGACGGGCGGCGACGTGCGTCGCGACCTCATTGCCGTCCCCGGCGCCTAGCTGACGGCGTCCGCGCAGTCGCCGCACATGCCGAAGATCTCGATGGTGTGGCTGACGTCGGAGAAGCCGTGCTCGCGGGCCACCTCTGCGGCCCACGCCTCGACGTCGCCGCCCTGAATCTCGACCGTCGAACCACAGGCCCGGCACACCAGGTGGTGATGGTGATGTTCCGAGCAGCGCCGGTACACCGACTCGCCGCTATCGGTGCGCAGCGTGTCGACGAGGCCGTTGGCGGCCATCGACTGCAGCGTGCGGTACACGGTTGTCAGCCCGATGCCCTCGCCGCGGCGCCGCAGTTCGTCGTGCAGCTCTTGGGCGGACCGGAACTCGTCGAGGTTCTCCAGCAGTGCGGAGATCGCGGCACGCTGCCGGGTGGCCCGCACCCCCGTCGTGGTCATTAGCCGCCCTCGGCGGCGTGGGTCACCGCCGCGACGACGATGTCGGCCAGGTGATGATCGACCAAGCGGTACATGACTTCCCGCCCTGAGCGCTCACCCGCGACCACGCCTGCGGCCTTGAGGATCCGCAGATGCTGGCTGACCAGGGGCTGCGGCACCGCGAGCGCGTCAACGAGTTCGTGCACGCAGCGCGCCGACTCTCGTAGCTGCAGCACGATCGCGATACGTACCGGCGCGGCCAGGGCTCGCAGCAGGTCGCCCGCGGTGTCGAGCACATCGCGTGACGGCAGGTCCGGCAGGGGAGCGCCGCCGTGGTCGTGCACCTCGGCTGGAGTCGGATGCTCTTCGCGCGAGCGCTCATCGCCAGCCATAGTGGAAACGGTTTTCATTACGCCCTACATTACATGCACGATCGCGCATGTCAACGCATTCAGCGCTTTCGCAGCCGTCGGCCTGCGCTCAACTCCTGGCCTCGCGTGAAATCCGTTGAGCACAGCCGGGTTTCGTGCTAGTCGTGGACTTGTGCTTAGGGTTTCCTGAAGATGTTCTCAACGCCGCGGATCACGGTGTTGCGCGTTGCTACGCTTCGGAAGCCGGCTTGCCTGTACGTCCTCGAAAGGACCGCGTGATGCAGATTTCCAAACCCCAGCTTGTTGTTGCCGGAGTCCTTACGGCCGTTAGCTTCAGCTTTCTTGGCGCGGGCACCGCGTATGCGGTCCAAACCCACATGTTCAATGCCCGAGACGACCTCACTAATGCGGTCAACGAGCTTCAGGCTGCCATTCCTGACAAGGGTGGCCACCGGGTGACCGCGATCAACCTGGCCAACCAGGCGATCGACCAGGTCAATCAGGGCATCCAGTTCGGCGCGCAATAGCCGCGCGCACATAGAACCGGCCCGAGGAGCCGCCGGTTTCGGGTTCGTGGATCGCGTCGTTACGCTGTTCACCCGTGGCGTCCATCATCGACACTGTCGCAAACCTGGCCAAGCGACGTGGCCTCGTCTTTCAGGCCGGCGAAATCTATGGCGGCACAAAGTCGGCGTGGGACTACGGGCCACTCGGCGTAGAACTCAAGGAGAACATCAAGCGGCAGTGGTGGCGCGCGATGGTCACCAGCCGCGACGACGTTGTCGGTCTTGACTCATCGGTCATCCTGCCTCGGGAGGTGTGGGTGGCCTCCGAACACGTCAAGACGTTCAACGACCCACTCGTCGAGTGTCTGAACTGCCACCACCGGCATCGCCAAGACCACCTGCAGGAGGCGTACGCCGCGAAGAAGGGCATCGACGATCCGGAATCGGTGCCCATGGCCGAGATCGCGTGTCCAGACTGCGGCACCAAGGGCGAGTGGACCGAGGCGCGCGACTTCAACATGATGCTGAAGACCTATCTCGGCCCGATCGAGACCGAGGAGGGTATGCACTACCTTCGTCCCGAGACCGCACAGGGCATCTTCGTCAACTTCGCCAATGTGGTGACGACGTCGCGCAAGAAGCCGCCGTTCGGAATCGCCCAGACGGGCAAGAGCTTCCGCAACGAGATCACCCCCGGCAACTTCATCTTCCGCACCCGTGAGTTCGAGCAGATGGAGATGGAGTTCTTCGTCGAGCCGTCGACCGCGCCGGAGTGGCATCAGTATTGGATCGACACCCGGCTGCAGTGGTACGTCGACCTCGGCATCGACGCGGACAACCTGCGCCTGTTCGAGCATCCCAAGGACAAGCTGTCGCACTACTCCGCACGTACTGTCGACATCGAGTACAAGTTCGGCTTCCAGGGCAACCCGTGGGGTGAGCTCGAAGGCGTGGCCAACCGCACGGACTTCGACTTGTCACAGCACACAAAGCATTCCGGCGTCGACCTGTCGTTCTACGATCAGGCCACCGACACCCGATATGTGCCGTACGTGATCGAACCCGCTGCGGGCCTTACCCGTTCGCTGATGGCGTTTCTCGTCGATGCATACACCGAGGACGAGGCGCCCAACGCCAAGAGCGGCGTGGACAAGCGTACGGTGCTGCGGCTTGATCCGAGGCTGGCGCCGGTCAAGGCAGCGGTGCTGCCGCTGTCCCGGCACGCCGACCTGTCGCCGAAGGCGCGCGACCTCGCCGCGGAGTTGCGGAAGTGCTGGAACGTCGAATTCGACGATGCCGGCGCCATCGGCAGGCGGTACCGCCGCCAGGACGAGATCGGCACGCCGTTTTGTGTGACCGTCGACTTCGACACGCTCGAGGACCACGCGGTGACCATCCGCGAGCGCGACGCGATGACCCAGGATCGCGTCGCACTCGACGGCGTTACCGACTACTTGGCCGCGAGGCTGAAGGGCTGTTAGCGCACGTCGCCTAGCAGGGATTCAGCACCGGATCGCACTGCAGAATTCCGCTTCCGCCGGGGTTGCTCGCGCTGCCCGGACCCGGCAGGCTGCCGTAGTTCGGTGGCGTGTAACCCCCGGAGCCGGACCCCGAGCCGCTGCCCGAACCCGAACCCGAGCCGCTGCCAGATCCGGAGGGAACCTCCGGGACGACAGGGACGGCAGGGAGGGCCGGGACGGCCGGCACGACGCCGGGGTATCCGCCAGAACCCGAACCACTGCCGCTGCCGCTGCCCGAACCTGAGCTCGAGCCCGGAGGTTGGGGAAGGGCCGGGTACAGGGGATTGGTGTTCGACCCGTCGATCTTCGGCACGTAGACGCCGGGATCATCGGGAATCGAGCCCGACGAGTGTCCACCCGGCATCGAGCCTGACGGACCCTGCATTACCGGCGGACTTGCCGGCTGTGGGACGAGCGCGGGCTGTTGTTGCCCACCCATGATCGGCGGACTCGCCGGGACCAGATCCACTGGTGGGTGCATCGGGCCTGCTATCACCGGCGGACTGATCGGCGGGAACAACAAACTTGGATCCAGTGGCGTGAAGAACGGGGGCGGCGCGATCGGGGGCGCGGCGATCACCGGCGGCTGCACCACTGGCGGCTGCGCCGCCACCGCAGGCGGCAGTGCCTGCACCGGCGGCTGCACACCCGGTTGCGCCTGCACCGGCGGTTGTGCCTGCACCGGCACCCGAGCCGGCGGACCCTGCACGGGTGGTGGCGCCTGTACAGGCGGCGCGGCCTGGATAGGTAGGGGCGCTGGCGCCTGCGGTGCCGGCGCCACGATTGCGCGCGGCCGAGCCACGACAAGGTCGACGTCAAAGACGCGGAGGTCGACTCCGGCGATACCGAGACGAATTCCGATCCGCCGCCCGAACAAGACGATGACCGGCAAGCGACGCAGATCGAGCAGGATGATGAAGTCGATGATCCGGTTACGCAGCGGCCGGAGGATGACGACAATGACCCGCGGGTTGAATCCACGCCATTGGGTGCCGATGAACACCGGCTTGCGCGCGACAGCTTTCGGCGCCGGCTGCGCCTGCTCACCGGGCTGCGCTTGCTGCTGCGACATCTGCTCCACCTCAGGAATGTCCAGCAGCGGGCTGCCGCTCATGCAGCGCACTCGCGGCATTCCATACTTGTCGACCATCACCGCCGTGAGCGCCTGCAGCACCGCCTGGCGGCTGTATGCCTGGCCGTTCATGTAGCCGTGGTCAAGGACTCGAGTGTCGGCGCGCAGCCGGACAGGGGTGAGCCCTTGTATGTAAGAAGGGATTTGGTCGACGCTGATCTTTGGCACGCTCGCCCACGCCGCGGCTTTGGCGGGTTGCTTCTGAAGGTAGTCGATCAAACCCTGTCCGTCGCACGTTGACTCGTTGCGGGTGCCGCCGAAGAGGCCGTCCGTATCGCCGTACACGGTGCGCGTCGCGTTCGGGTCCGCCGGCGGTACGCCTGCCGGGTCGGGCCCTGGGGTCGTCATCGTCGGGTCCAGGGGTGTCGCCATCGAGGCGTCGGTGAATGGATCAGCCCCGGGATCGTCCAGTGGCGTAAGGAAGACTTGCTCCTCGGCCTGCTGCGAACCGTCGGGGAGCACCACGAGGACCACCACCAACGCGATGGCCGTAATCAAGGCGACTCCGCCTGCGACCAGTCCCACCACGCCGGGACGACGCCACCACGGCCTTGGCGGCGGGATCACCTCCGTCAGGTCTTCTGCAGGCTGATCCGCTATCGGTGCGGATTGCGTCGCTTCAGATTCGACGGGCGCGGCCTGCGTCGGCTCGGATTCTGTCGGCTGCGATTCAGTCGGCGATTCTTCGTCGGTCATTGGGACACCGCCCTCATGTCGTGGGAAATCTCGATGCCTGCGGTCAGTCGCTCGACTGGCAAGCCGGCCCGTTCGCATGCCTGCCTGACCGCGTCGGGCGATGAGGCGGCGAACACGCTGTAGAGCACTTGGTCGCTGCGTGCGGTCAACGCCACGAGCAGTCGCACCGCCGAACCCTCGGCCCGCATCGCCTCGATGGCGGAGTCGAGCTTGGCGACCGTTTCATCGAGTGGGCGTGCGGTGACCTCCCGCCGATACCACTCGACGAGGTAGCACGAGTCACCCAGCGCAGTATTGGACATGAATCGGACGGTAGGTGCGGTGGGGCGCGACCCGTAATAGGGGTTTCCCTTGCGGCCGCCCTATCCGTGCGTCAGGTGCGAACTCAGTTGAGCCCGTGAGCGGATGGCGAGCTTGCGGTAGACGCGAGTCAGATTGGCCTCGACTGTCTTGGAGCTGATGAAAAGTGCCGCGGCGATGTCCTGGTTGCTCATGCCCGACGCCGCCAGTTCGGCGATGCGCTGTTCGGACGGTATGAGGACGGAGCCCGGCCTCGGTGCTGTTCGCGCCAGTGCGCCGCGGGCACGCTCGGCCCACAGTGGCGTTCCCATCTCCTCGAACGCTTCCAACGCTGTACGCAGTGTCGCCGCGGCGGCTTCGCGGTGGCGTTGCCGACGCTCGAGTTGACCCAACAGCAGCTGAGTTCTGGCAAGCTCGAACGGCATCGGCAGCCGTTGATGGTGTGTGATCGCTTGGCGCGCCGCGCGTTCGGCCGCCTCGAGGTCGCCGCTGGCGGCCAGCCACATGCTGCGACACCGCGCGCCGACCGCAAGCATCCAGGGCCGATCCAAGCGCCGACCGTTGCTTTCCAGGGCATCGATCAATGGCTCGGCATCGTCCAGCTTGCCCAACCAGACCATCGCCTCGACCGCATCGGGGAGGTATGCCGAGGTCATGATCTCGGTGCCAGGGGTGGTGTGGAACCTGTCGAGGAGCGGCTGAAGGGTCGTCAGCGCCTCGGCGTAGTTTTCCAGCGACACCTCCAGGAATCCGAGGCTCATGATCGGCCACTCGGTCAGGTAGACGGCACCACATCCCTGGGCGTCGTCGATCGCTTGGCGGGCTTCGGCGCGGGCGTCGTGCTCGCGACCGCGGTATGCGGCGACGGCTGTGCGGACGAGCCCGGCGATCACGAGCATGTTGGGGCCGTCGAGTTGTTGCGCTCGCTCCATGGTGTCCTCGCCGACCAGCGCGGCGTCGGCGAATCGTCCGAGCCAGATGTCGATCAGCGTGGTGTAGCTGGCTATCCACATCATGTCGCTTTCGGCGCCGCGTTCGATGCAGTTGCGCCGCACTTCGAGCATCTGGGTGCGGGCCTCGTCGAGCCGTCCCGACCACGCCAGCACCAGGGCCTTGGCCGCGCTGGCGCGGAAACTGATCGGGACGTCTTTGTCGGGATTCTCCAGGTCCAGCGCGCGCTGCAGACTGGCTTCGTCGACTCCGTGTCCGTACATGCATTTCAGCGATACCCAGAAGGCGAGCGCCTGGCTGATCAGTACTGGCCGCCCGCATTCTTCGGCGCGCGCTACCGATTGTTCGGCGTTGTGAAGTGATTCATCGAATTCGCCCGCCATGGCCTGAGCCATCGACAATGTCAGGTGCGTCTGCGCCAGCACCGCGGCATTCCCTTCGGTATCAGGGAGTGCACGCTTGAGCAATTCGGCGGCCTCGATGAAGCTGTCGTCGTAGATCCGTGCTCCGGCAAGGAGATTCAACGCGATTGCCCGCATGATGCCGGCCGGCATGGCTGCGATGGTCGGCTCGAGCTCACCGCGGGCGCGACCGATGTCGCCTGCTCGGAAGTGCAGCCCGGCGGCCAGCATCCGCCGTTGCGGGTTGTCGCCGCCGAGCCCAATCGCCAAGTCGACCAACTCGGCCGCCGCAGCGGGGGCCCCGCGGGCGCGCGTCACGGCGGCGGCTGCGTCCAGCGCTGCCAGTGTCGCGGCGTCGCCGGTGGTCGCCGCCAACGCGAGATGACGGGCGCGCAACTCAGGCTGCTGGACAATCTCGGCCAACCGGCGGTGGATCGACCGCCGCCGGGCGTGACTCGCGTCGGTGTATACCCCGGTGGCGAGCAGCGGATGTGTGAACCGCACGCGATTGCCGTCGAACCCGACGATGCCCTGGGTTTCGGCCTCGTCAAGGAGTTCGACGACACGCTCGGCGGTGGTGTCGGTTGCCTGGGACAACAGCTCAATCGTCGGAGTCGTCGCGGTGGCGGCGGCAAGCAGTATCGCGCCGACGTCGCCGCCAAGACCCGCGAGCCGACTGCGGACCAGCGCGGCCAGGCTCTCGGGCAGAGTCGGCTCAGGGTTCGTCGAAGGATCATCCATCGACCGCGCCAACTCCAACGCGTAAAACGGGTTACCGCAAGAGATTTCGGCGATGCGCACCATCGTGGGGCGGGGCAGCGAGCGCCCCAGCCGCGCGGAGAACATTGTGTGCAAGCCACCGAGCGCCAACGGACTCACTCGAATTCGGTCGACACCGTCAGGTCGCCTCAACTGCAACCATGACGCCGCCGGAGGCCCCGTGGCGTCGGAGCGCGCCGTCACGAGCACCCCGACCCGCCCCTTCAGCCGTCGAACGGCGAACTGCACCGCAGCTTGGCTGGACGCATCCAGCCACTGCACATCGTCGATCGCGACGAGTACCGGCGTATCAGCGCTGAGACGCTCGGCCACCGACAAGAACGCCGCACCCAAGACACGTTCGTCGGTGGCAGGACTATCGCCTGCCTGCTCGATGAGCCTGTTTACGGCAACCCGTTGCACGTGAGGCAATTCGTCCAGAACGACCGATTCGACATCGCAGAACAGATCGGCCAGCACCGCAAAGGTCAGCACCACTTCGGCCGACCCTGCCCGAGCCGCCACCACCCGGAACCCACGGTTTGCGGCCTCCTCGATGGCGCCCAGCCACAGGGTGGTCTTGCCGATGCCTGGCTCGCCCTCGATCACCAAACCTGAAACGCGCTCGGCTGCCGACGCCAAGAAGTCGGCAATGCTTTCGGACTCGACCTGGCCGGGCATCGCGACGGTGGCAACCGGGGCGCCGGCAAATTCGGCAGGCCGTGCGAGCAACGGGGCGATCGCCCCGCGTGCGGCGCGCCTTGCGCTCATCCGACAAACTCCCCAGCAAACACGAATGCCACAGCCGACATCAGAAAGGACTTTGCAGAAATAATAGCCTCGGCGTGCTTCTTGCGCCTCGTAGATCAATTTGTTGCTGTTTTAGCGAAGGATCGGACCGGCCCTGCGACAATCCGGCTCAGGTGCCTGGCCAAGTTGCGAAGGCAAATATTATCGATTTCGTCAGAAACGCCCGCCGCCGCCGCCGCTCCAACCGCCCGACGACCCCGAGCCGCCGAAGGATGTCGAGCTCCACCCGCCGCCCATACTGCCGCCCAGCCCACCGCGCAGCGCTCCGGACAAGATGTTGCCGATGACGATGCCGCCGATGACGGCACCCATATTGGATCCGCTGCTGCTGCCATACCGCCCGGCGTAAGACCGCTGCGCCGCCACGACGTCTGCGTTGGCCATCTCCTGCGCTTGCGCCGCCAACATGGAGGCCCCGTTGGCGTGGGCGATGGCCTCATTCAGATTGATGGACTTGGTGTCCTGAGCGGCCTGAAGCTGGCGCACCGCCTCGGCGAGCCGGGTGCGGGCCTCCGGACCGATGGTGCCGCGTCGCGTGTCGATGTAGTCCGAAACGCCGCGGACCCGTGATTGCGCGGTGAACAGGGCTTGGTCGTATGTGCGGCTGAGCCGTTCGGTGGCCTCGCGTTCCTCGGCGATGCTGGCCAGCAGCCGGTCCAGCTCCGCGTCGGCCTTGGTCAGCTTGGTGAAGGCGCCCAAAGGGTCTGTGGAGCCGGTGCTTTGGGCGTCGGCAACCGCCTTGACAGCGGCATCGCGGGCCGCGCCAAGCTCGGCGGTGTGCGGCGTATTGCCCTGTGCCATTAGCGTTCCCGCCTGGTTGATGCCGTGCTGAATGTCGGCAATCGCCGCGGGGAGCGTGGCGATCGCCCGGTTGATGTCGGTGCCCGCGCTGTCGATCGCGTCCAACAGCGAGCGGGCCTGGCCAAGCGCCGATTCCGCTGCGCGGATCGAGTCAACGAGACCGGCCTGGCGTCCAGCAGGCCGGTCTACCAGCGCGCGTCCGTTGGTGATGTTCTGGTCGGCGAAATTCAAGCGTTGCTTGGCCGTTTCGATGTTGCCTGCGACCGACGCCAGCGCCGAATCGGAAAACTGCTTGTGCAGCGCCCCCAGCGCCTGCTCCGACGGCGCCATCCGCGCCGTCACATCGACCATCTGCTGGGTCAGTGTGTCCAGCCGGGAAGGCGCGTTGATCACCAGGTCCCGCAGCTGTTCGAACGCTTCCTTTTGCGCGTCGAGCTCACGGTCGGCCTTCGCCGCTGCGACGACAACACGGGTGAGCAGATCGCGCCGCTGCTGCACTGTTTCCGGAACGGCGTCATCGAGGATCTGCCGCACGTTGAATGCCTGCCCGAGTGTGGTCTTCGCGTTGGCGACCGCCAGGCTGAACGGCTCGGTCTCCTCTTTGCCGAATTCCTCGACCGCCAAGGCCAATTCGTTGTCGCTGGTGCGGACGGCGTTGTCGACGTCGACGACGATCGTCTTGGACAGGTCGTCGAGGGCGTCGATCGGTACTGAGGCCAACGCATTCGGGTCGGCGGGATCCACGCGGCGCGCTGCCGCGAACTCCGCCTCGCGCCGCTTGCGACGCCGGTACCGAGTCCACACAAACAGCGCCAGGATGACCAGAGCGAGCACGGTCAACGCGACGAGGACGCCGAACCACGAGATGGTCGCACCCGTCCCCGTCGACGAGGTCGCCGGGTTGAGTCCGTTGGCCGCGACGATCGCGGCGCCGGCCCAGTCGCTCTGGCGCAGCTTGGGTTCGATCTCGTTGGTGCGCAACGTACTGACATCGATGCCACCGGGCGCGGTGGTGGGAGGCAGGAACGCGTAGGCGCGGTCCTGCGTTGCGACCGCAAGAATCGCATCCTGGCCGCCGATATCGGACAGCCGCCTGGTTTGTTCGGTCCAGCTCACCGAGTCTTGCCCCGAGAAGGTGTCGACGTAGACGACCCAGAGCCGGATGTGCCGGTCGTTGTAAAGCTGGCTGACCGCGTTGTCGACCTGAACGCGCTGACCCTGCGACAACACGTTTGCGTTGTCGGTGACGTAGTCCGGCACCCGCAACGGCGGGTCGGCGGCGGCGCTCGGCGCCAGCAGAACACCGACCGTCAGTGCCGCCAGCAAGGAGCCGAGCAATCGGGCGATGCGCATGGTCGTCAATGTAGTACTGGCAGACTGTGCGTCGGTGACTGTGATTGGAGATCCCTACGACGAGTTCGACCGGCAGCGCCTGGTGGTCGAACCGCCGAAGGGTGCCTCCCTCCCGGGCACCGACACCGAACACCGCACCGATTTCGCCCGTGACCGGGCGCGAGTCCTGCACAGCGCCGCCCTGCGCCGGCTGGCGGATAAGACGCAGGTCGTCGGGCCGCGCCAGAGCGAGACGCCGCGCACCCGCCTGACGCACTCGCTCGAGGTGGCGCAGATCGGCCGCGGCATGGCCATCGGGCTTGGCTGCGATCCCGACCTCGTCGACATGGCCGGACTGGCCCACGATATCGGTCATCCGCCCTACGGCCACAACGGCGAACGAGCCCTCGACGAGGTGGCCGCCGACCATGGCGGGTTCGAGGGCAACGCGCAGAATTTCCGCATCTTGACCCGGCTCGAGCCCAAATTCCTTGATACCCAAGGCCACAGCGCGGGATTGAATCTGACCAGGGCTGCGCTTGACGCGGTGACCAAGTACCCATGGCGGCGCGGGCCTGCGAAGCGCAAGTTCGGCTTCTACGCCGACGACGCCGCCGCGGCCGACTGGATGCGCTCGGGAGCACCGCACGACAAGCCCTGTCTCGAGGCCCAGGTGATGGACTGGGCCGACGACGTCGCGTACTCCGTGCACGACGTCGAGGACGGTGTCGTCTCAGGCCGCATCGACATGCGGGTGCTCGCCGACGACGACGCGGCCGCGGTGCTCGGGCGCCTCGGCGAGTCCCACGGAATGGGATCCGGCCTGCGCGCCGACGACCTGGTGGCCGCCGCCGAGCGGCTGTCGGCGCTGCCTGTGGTCGCCGCCGTCGGCAAGTACGACGCCACACTGGCGGCGGCTGTCGCACTGAAGCGGTTGACCAGCGAGCTGGTGGGACGGTTCGCGTCGGCCGCCATCGCCGCCACCCGGGAGGCCGCAGGCACGGACCGGCTTGTTCGCTATCAGGCCGCGCTGCGGGTGCCCGAGCTGGTGCGTGCCGAGGTGGCGGTGCTGAAGATCCTGGCGCTGCAATTCATCATGTCCGACCCTCGGCACCTGGACCTGCAGGCGCGTCAGCGCGAAACCATCCACCGCGTCGCGCAGTGGGTGTTGGCGGGTGCGCCCGCCACGCTCGACCCGATCTTTGTGCCCGCGTTCAACGACGCCGACGACGACGGCGCCCGGCTGCGGGTCGTCGTCGACCAGATCGCGTCCTTCACAGAAGGGCGATTGGAGCGCCTTGAGCCCGGCCTAGACTGAGCCGGTGGCCGGCCGGATACCTGATCGCGATATCGCGGCCATTCGCGAACGGGTCCGGATTGAGGACGTCGTCGGCGACTATGTTCAGCTGCGCAGGGCCGGGGCGGATTCGCTGAAGGGGCTGTGCCCGTTCCACGACGAGAAGTCGCCGTCGTTTCACGTCCGGCCCAACCACGGCCACTTTCACTGCTTCGGCTGCGGCGAGGGCGGCGACGTGTACGCGTTCCTCCAGAAGATCGAACACGTCAGCTTCGTCGAGGCCGTCGAGCTGCTCGCCGACAGGGTCGGCTACACCGTCACGTACACGGGGGCATCCGCGACGAACGTGCAACGCGACAGGGGCAGCCGCAGCCGGTTGCTTGCCGCCAATGCAGCGGCGCAGGAGTTTTACGCCGCGGCCCTGCAGTCCGAGGAAGCCGCGCCTGCCCGGCAGTATCTGCTCGACCGCAACTTCGACACAGAGGCCGCAACGCATTTCGGCTGCGGGTTCGCGCCGTCGGGCTGGGACTCGCTGACAAAGCATCTGCTGCGCAAGGGATTTGAGTTCAAAGAACTCGAGGCCGCCGGGCTGTCGAGGGAGGGCCGACGCGGCCCGATGGACCGTTTTCACCGCCGTCTGCTGTGGCCCATCCGGGCCAGCGGCAGCGAGGTGATCGGCTTCGGCGCGCGACGCATCTTCGACGACGACACGATGGAAGCGAAATACATCAACACGCCCGAGACCGTGCTCTACAAGAAGTCGTCGGTCCTGTTCGGCCTCGATCTGGCCAAGCGTGACATCGCCAAGGGGCATCAAGCGGTGGTGGTCGAGGGCTACACCGACGTGATGTCCATGCACCTTGCGGGGGTGACCACCGCCGTCGCGTCCTGCGGCACAGCGTTCGGCGATGAGCACCTGTCGATGCTGCGGCGACTCATGATGGACGACAACTTCTTTCGCGGTGAACTGATTTACGTCTTCGACGGCGACGCGGCCGGACGTGCGGCGGCGATCAAGGCATTCGAAGGGGAACAGAACCTTGCCGGACAGTCTTTTGTCGCCGTCGCCGACGACGGGATGGACCCGTGCGATCTTCGATTGAAGTCTGGTGAAGGAGCGCTACGGGATCTGGTGGCGCGGCGCACACCGTTGTTCGAGTTCGCGATTCGAACCGCGCTCGCAGAGTACGACCTCGAAAGTGCAGAAGGCCGGGTGTCGGCGCTGCGGCGGTGCGTGCCGATGGTCGCCCGCATCAAAGACAGCATGTTGCGTGACGAGTACGCACGCCGGTTGGCCGGATGGGTTGGCTGGGCTGACGTAGCCCAAGTGATTGCTCGGGTGCGCGAGGAAGCACAGAAGCACGGAGTGCCAGACCGCGGCAAGCGTCGCACTGGCGGTGCCGAGGCAGCGCAGCCGCGACAGCCACGCAGCCAGACAGCGCCCGCGGCCCGGCCGGATCCGGCGGATCCCACGCTGTGGCCGCAGCGCGAGGCCCTCAAGTCGGCGCTGCAGTACCCCGCGCTGGCCGGGCCGGTGTTCGACTCGTTGGCGGTGGAGAGCTTCACCCATCCCGGCTATGCGGCGGTAAGGGCGGCCATCGGCGCGGCAGGCGGGACGGCTGCGGGGTTGGCGGGCGCGCAGTGGATCGAGGCGGTGCGTGAGCAGACCGCGTCGCCCGCTGCTGCCAGCCTGGTCAACGAACTGGGCGTCGAGGCGATCAATGTGGACGACGACGAGAGATTGTCGCGCTACATTGCCGGGGTGCTGGCGCGGCTGCAGGAAGTGTGGGTCGGCCGCCAGATCGCCGAGGTCAAGTCCAAGCTGCAGCGCATGTCGCCGGTGGAACAGGGCGACGAGTACCACGCATTGTTCGGCGATTTGGTGGCGATGGAGGCCTATCGGCGCAGCCTGCTCGAACAGGCAAGCGGCGACGACCTTACGGCGTGAAAGCCCACGGCAGGTTATGGTGTATGCGCTGTCGGGGACAGTGTGGGAGAGGGAGCTGATGACCAACTCAACTCGGCTGATCGCGGGCGCTTTCGTGGCCGCGGCTGTCGCTGTTCCGCTCTATGTCGCGGCGGTGTCGACGGACAGTACTCAGGTCACGGCTTCACCGGCCTGCCTGGCGTGGTTCGGAAACAAGGACGACGGCAAGTGCCTGTCCTACTCGAATGGCAATGGTGTGAACGTCGGCACCCCGTCGTTCAACTACTGCCCAGGCGGGGGCGGGAGCCAGCAGGGCTGCGGCGTCGCGACCGGCCCGCTGCTTCCCGGTACCACCATTAACCAAGGCATCGGCTAGCCGTCCTTCTTGGCCATCGTCTCCGGCTGCAGCACGTCGGTTTGGGAGTCGATGGGCGTCAACTTGACCAACGTCGGATCGGGTGACACCCGGTCGGCGATCTTGCGGCGTCCTGCGTCGATCACGGCCTTGGCGGCCGGACTCTCGGTGACCGCTTTGTAGGTCCCGGCGATCTGTTCATATCGGCGCCGGCCAGCCTTCGTACCCAGCACGTAGCCGGCTGCCAAAACGACGAGATACCGGATCACAGGCCCCTCCCGGACGACGGTGTGTTGCACACCATCCTGCCTCACATTGCTGGGCGCGCGAGTGGTGGAGGCGTATTGGCGACCAGAACCGTACGTACGCTAGAGTCATCCCTCGGTCCGCGGCACAATGAGCTGCGGGAGGGCAATCCCCTGTAGCTCAATTGGCAGAGCATTCGGCTGTTAACCGAAGGGTTGGTGGTTCGAGTCCACCCGGGGGAGCAAGCAGTCTCTCAATTCTGTGGCGTCAACACTTGATGACGCCCGCCTCCGCCCACGTCGAGCTCACGTCCCGAATCTCCCCTTGCTTGCCTGTGCAAGGGCGGCAATTTATTCGTGCTGACGGCCTTTATCGGTGGTCCGCCCAGGTCGATAATCGAAGCGGCGGCGAACGGTCAGGCTGATCCGGGAGCTGCGACACGCGACTCCCCAGACCGGCCACGCCACTCGCGGCCAAACATCCGACGCACAACCAAGGGGGTCGAAATGTCGGAGCAGGACAATAAAGAAATCATCCAGAGGGGTTACGCAGCCTTCTCCGCCGGCGACGTGGAATCGGTGATGAACCTGTTCGACGACGACATCGAATGGGTACAACCTGGCGGGAGCTCAGTCAGCGGCACCTTCCACGGCAAGACCGAAGTTATGGAACACCTCGCGCGATTGGCCGAGAAGTCACTGACCGTCAAGCTCATCCAACTTGTCGCCGAAGGTGACACAGTCATCGCCATCACCGAAGTGACAGCTGGAGGCGAAACCGGCGAGGATGCCGACGTATTCACTGTTCGCAACGGCAAGACCGTCCGTGCACAGATGCACGGGGACACAGCGCTGCTGGAGCGTGTGTACGGCAAGAAGCAACTCGCCACTGGATAAGAGATCTCCGCCCTAGATGAGTCGGCCCGCCACCCTATGCCGGTGGCGGGCCGACTCCTTGCGCCACCGCCCCCGTAAGCTCGGGCCATGCGACGTTCGCGGTTGATCGCAATGGTGCTGTCCATGGGTCTGATCGCCGGGGGGTGTGGCTACAACCCGTCCAGCGCGCCGCCGACCAGTTCGGGCGGTTGCACCAAGGCCGAAGGGCCGACCGAAGACTCGATCGCACACGAGATCAAGCAGCTGCCCGCGGCGCAGTGGAGCGAGGTCGTCAGCGGACACACCGCCGACTGCAGTCTGCACTGGGTGGTCGTCAGCTCCGGCTATGCGTCCGACAGCCCTGGACAGGTGATCTTTTTCAATCACAACTCGCCGCTCGGCACAGCGACGCCGGACCCACGGCCGTACATCACCGTCACGGCGATGGGTGACGACACCGCTGCGGTGCAGTACCAATGGCGCCAGGGCCAAGAACCGGCGTGTTGCCCGACGGGCATCGCCACTGTCAAGTTCAAGATCGAGGACGGCAAGCTCAAGGCGCTCGACCCGATCCCGAAGCCCTAGTTAGACGCCGCGCACGCTGCCGCCGTCGATCACGTACTCGGCGCCGGCGATGTAGGCCGCACGGTCGGAGACGAGAAACGCAACCAGCTCACCGACGTCGGCGGGGCTACCCGGCGCACCCAGCGGGATGCCGCCAATCGACTCCATGATCTGTGTGCGCGCCTCGTCGACGCTGATGTCGTTGATCTGCCCGATCTGCTCGGCCATCCGATAGGCCGCCTCGGTCTCGATGTAGCCGGGACAAACGGCGTTGACGCGAATCCCTTTGGGCGCAAGCTCATTCGATAGCGCCTTGCTGTAGTTGGTCAACGCGGCCTTCGCCGCCGCATAGGGGATAGACGTGGCCAGCGGTGCGCGCCGCTGGATCGACGTGATGTGCACGATGGTCCCCGAACCGCGCGTAACCATTCCCGGGATGATCGCCCGGTCGAGCCGAACTGCTGCCAGCAGGTTCGCATCCAGAGCCGACTGCCAGTCCTCGTCGGTGAGCGCGGCCGCGCCACCGTCGTACTGGCCGGAGCCGCCGACGTTGTGCACCACGATGTCGATGCCTCCGAGTCGCTCAAGCGCCTCAACGCCGAGCGCGGCGACACCGTCGGCAGTGCTGACGTCGGCGGCGATGACGTCGTCGGACGGCCCGTCCGGGACGGACCGCGCCGCGACCAGCACCCTGGCGCCTCTGGCACGCAGCGCATCGGCAATGCCCTTGCCGATGCCACGAGTACCGCCGGTGACCAGCGCGGACCGGCCGGAGAATTCGTCGGGGTCAGCCATGTGGCGAGTCTGGCACCCCCCACCGACAATTACCGGCTGCTATTCGTCGGGGATGTTCTCCGGGTGCAGCATCTCGGCGTAGCGCAGCTGCTCGGGGATCCCGAACCCGTCGACCAGCAGCTCGGCGTAGGGGCGCAGGTTGCGACAGCGCTCATTGATGCCGCGGGTGACGGCCTTGGATCGTTCGGTCGACAGGAAGCGGTGCTCGACGAACCACGCCCTGTCCTGCTCAATCACCGACAGCGCGTACAGGTCGCACACCAACCCCAGGATCTTGCGAGCCTCTGCGTCCTCGCAGGAGTCGATACCCGCCACGAACGCCTCCAGAATGATGCGTTCGATGTGGGCACGGGCGGCGTGTAGCACGTGGTCCTGCACCGCGTTGAACGCGTCGAAGGCCGACTCCTCCTTGGACTTGCCCTGTAGCCGGCGGGCGACCGTCGCGACCATGTATTCCTCGCGGTCCTCGAACATCTTGACCTGGGTGCCCCGGTTGAACAGGCTGCCCTCTTCCTCGTTGTCCTGGCGGGTGTCGAGGATTCGCTGCATGATCGTCTCGGCCGCAGTGCGTTTCAGCACCCGCTCGCCTGCGAAGTTCGCGGCGAACCGCACCCACTCCACCGGGCTCATCCCCTTGATGTCGTCGGCGTAGGCAGTGAGCAGCTCCTTGGCCACAAGTTGCATCAGGACATGGTTGTCGCCCTCGAAGGTGGTGAACACGTCGGTGTCGGCCTTCAGCGCGATCAGCCTGTTCTCGGCGAGATAGCCTGCGCCGCCGCATGCTTCGCGTGCCTCCTGGATCGCCCAGGTGGCGTGCCAGGTGTTGGCTGCCTTGAGCCCGGCGGCGCGCGACTCCAGCTCCCGCTGCTCCTCGGGATCGGGGTCGTCGGCGGTCTGCAGGTCATGGGTCTTGGCCACAAGCTCGTTCTGTGCGAACTGCAGCGCATACGCCCGCGCGATGAGCGGGAACAAGCGGCGCTGATGCACCAGGTAGTCCATCAACAGCACTTCGCGCTCGTCGTCTGGCGCCTGGAACTGCCTGCGCTGCAACGCATATCGGGTCGCGATGTCCAGCGCCACCCGCGCTGCGGCACCCGCGCTGCCTGCGACCGTGACCCGGCCGCGGATCAGTGTTCCCAGCATGGTGAAGAACCGGCGGCCCGGGTTCTCGATCGGCGAGCTGTACGTACCATCCGCGGCGACGTCGGCGTACTTGTTGAGCAGGTTCTCGCGCGGAACGCGCACGTGGTCGAACTGGATGCGGCCGTTGTCGACGCCGGGCAGCCCGCCCTTGTAGTGGCAATCCGTCGTCGTCACACCGGGCAGGTCGTTGCCCTCGTCATCGCGGATCGGCACCACAAGGCAGTGCACACCGTGTCCTTCGCCATCGGGCGTGATCAATTGCGCGAATACCGCTGCCACGGTGGCCGTTTGGGCGGCACCGCCGATGTAGTCCTTGCGTGCGGTGCGGGTGGGGGAGTCGATGACGAACTCTTCGGTAGACGGGTCGTAGGTGGCCGTGGTCTCGAGCTGTTGCACGTCGCTGCCGTGACCGGTCTCGGTCATCGCGAAGCAGCCAAGCAGATCCAGGCTGATAATCCGCGGCACGTACGCCTCGTGGTGCCGCTCGGTGCCGAGGTTTTCGATGGCCCCGCCGAACAAGCCCCACTGCACGCCTGCCTTGACCATCAGCGACAGATCGGACATCGCCAGCATCTCGATCTGGGTGATGGCCGCGCCGACGTCGCCGTTGCCGCCGTGTTCCTTCTTGAACCCGTCCTCGGCGGCGCCGTGGGCCGCCATGATCTTCAGCTGCTCCGCCACCTTGGTTCGCGCGATGACGGTGTTCGGGGTGTAGTGCGGGCGGAAGATCTCGCTGGTGAGTTGCTCACGCAGCTTGTTCTTCACATCGCGCCAACGGCCGTCCAGCGTGTTGCGTAGATGCTCCGCAGTGGTGGTCATACCGAGACGGTAGCCGTTTCGGGGCCCGCGGAAACTGCGATGTGGCAAACGTAGCCAAACCTAGCTAGACCAGCAGAAATCCATGACGTTGAATCGTGGCATGACCGAGTCACAGTCGAGCCCGCCGACACCGCAGTCCTGGCGGCCGCATGAGTTCGACCACAGCCACGGCGACGTCAGTGGCGGCTGGTTGCGCGCCGCGACATTCGGCGCGATGGACGGGCTTGTCAGCAATACCGCATTGATCGCAGGCGTCGGCGCCGCGGCCGATGCGCACACGGTGGTGATCAGCGGCTTCGCAGGTCTGGTGGCAGGCGCGTTCTCGATGGCATTGGGCGAGTTCACGTCCGTGACAACGGCCAACGAGCAGCTCGAGTCCGAGGTGCTTGTCGAGCAGAGGGCCTTCCGCATGCATCCGCAAGCCGAGAAGGCCGAGCTCGTCGACATGCTCGTCACCATGGGGCTGACGCCGGAAACCGCCACCAAAGCCAGCGACGAAATCCACCGCGACGAGAACCGCGCAGTGAACTTTCATCTGACCCAGGAACTGGGCGTCGATCCTGAGGACAAGCCGTCGCCCTACGTAGCGGCCGGTTCGAGCTTCGTCATGTTCGCGATAGGCGCCATCGTTCCGCTGATCCCGTATCTACTCGGCTTCCAGTCGCTGTGGCTGGGCATGTTGTTCGGCGGTGTCGGCCTTTTGATCGCCGGTGGAGTGGCGGCGCGGTTCACCAAGAAGTCGTTGTGGTTTGCATCCTTGCGCCAGCTGCTGTTCGGAACGGTCGCGATCGCCGCGACGTATGTCGTCGGTCACCTCGTCGGGACCGTCGTCTGACGGTCAGCTGTCGCTGCCGACGGTGATCGCCGTCGCCTGGTCGGTGATCTCGTCGAGCTCGGACTCCTCAACGTCTAAGCCGACCAGATGCGACCGTGTCGCGAAGAGCACACCCGCGCCAAGAAGCACCGCGGCGGCGCCGACCCAGAACGGCATGTGCACGCTGACTTCCTCTCCGAGTACGCCGGCGAGCCACGGGGCCAGCGCTGCGCCGGAGAACCGCACGAAGCTGTATGCCGCCGAAGCCACTCCGCGTTCGACGGGCGCAGCCTTCATCACGGTCTCGGTGATCAACGTGTTGTTGATGCCGATGAACAGACCGGCGACGACGACACACGTCGCCAGCACCGCTTTGTGGTCGGTGCCAACGGCCATCACCACCAACGTCGCCGTCATCGCCAAGAGATTGACGATCAGCGTTGGCACGGTGCCGAAGCGGCGCTGCAGCCGCGGCGCGACCGCCACCGATGTGAAGGCCAGCGCCAAACCCCAACCGAAGAAGATGAGCCCGATCTGGTGGGCGCTCATGTCGAGTGGGAACGGCGTGAACGCCAACAGAGTGAAGAAGCCAAAGTTGTACAGCAGCGCGGTGATTGCGACGCCTAGCAGACCGCGATGGCGCAGCGCGCGGAAAGGGTCCGCCAGTGTGGTCGCGTGCTCGGCGCGCGGCGTGGACGGCAGCAGGAACGTCGTGACGATCAGTGCGAAAGCCATCAGCGCCGAAACCCCGAAGAACGGTCCGCGCCATGAGATCGATCCGAGGACGCCACCGACGAGCGGGCCGACGGCGATGCCAAGGCCCAGTGCCGCCTCGTAGAGGATGATCGCCTGGGCCACCGATCCGCGTGCCGAGCTGACGATGGTGGCCAGCGCGGTGGCGATGAACAACGCGTTGCCCAGGCCCCAGAGTGCCCGCCAGCCAACGATTTCGGCCACGGTGTCGGACATGCCCGCCAGGCCCGCGCCCGCGATGATGACAAGCAGGCCGAGCAGAAGCGTGCGTTTGGGGCCGATCCGGCTGGCCATCACACCGGTGATCAGCATGGCCACGCCCATCACCGCCATATAGCTGGTGAACAACAGCGACACCTGTGATGGGGACGCGTTCAGGTTGTCGGCGATCGGCTTGAGGATGGGGTCGACGAGCCCGATGCCCATGAACGCGACGACACTTGCGAAGGCAACGGCCCAAACGGCCTTGGGTTGGCGCCACATACGGTGCGCTACTCCTGTTCTGTCGTTACTTGGCGGGGGTGGGGGCGGCCGCGTCCTCGAGAAGTCGGCGCAGCACAACCACGGCGTCGCTGAGCGTCTGCCTGTCGGCGGCGTCAAGGCGCTCCAGATACGGATCGACGGCAGCGCCGCGGTCGACGCGGACTTGCCTCAGGGTGTCGACGCCTTTCGGCGTGATGCGGATCAGCACGGCCCGCGCATCATCGGGGTCGACGGTGCGCGATACGAGGCCCGCGTCCTCGAGCCGACGGACCTGGGTGGTCATGGTCGGCTGCGAGCTGTGGTCGAGCGTGGCCAGGTCGGATATCCGGGCTTCGCCTTGGTCCTCGATCGTGGACAGCAGCCTCGCTTGGGCGAAACCCAGCGGCATGCGGACCCGTTGTGTGGCCAGTCGATTGATCCGGGCCACCACGGCAAGCAGGTCAGCTCCGAGCGTCGTGGTCATGACTCCAATGATTACATAGGTTTACTATGCATTCAAACGCATGCGGGCGTGTCACCGCTCAGAGCATGGTGGGAGGGGGTCCCCGATGGCGGCTGGCAGAATCGAGAAGTGACCGCGACCGAGCCCACCGCCCCTCGCCGGGCCGGCTCGCTTCAACCGGTCGAGCTCGCGCAAGCCTCGGTGATGGCGGCGCTGTGCGCGGCCACCGCGATCATCGCCGTCGTCGTCCCATTCGCTGCGGGGGTGTCGTTGCTCGGCACGGTGCCGATGGGATTGCTCGCTTACCGGTACCGGCTTCGGGTGCTTATCGCCGCGACCGTCGCCGGTGCCGTCATCGCATTTCTGATCGCAGGCTTGGGCGGATTCATGACCGTCGTCAACTGCGCCTATATCGGCGGGCTGACCGGCATCATCAAGCGCAGGGGCCGCGGCCTCCCGACGGTGTTCGGCGCGGCGCTGGTCGCAGGCGCGCTGGTCGGCCTCGCGTACGTGGCCGCGATGGCCATTCTGGTCCGGCTGCGGCATCTCATCTTCGAGTCCGTCACCGCCAACATCAACGGTCTCGCCGCGATGATCGCCCGCGTCCCCAAGATGGAGCCCTTCGCCGAGCAGCTCAAGCGTGATTTCGCGACCATGCTGGATTACTGGCCATACCTGTTCTTCGGCTCGGCGCTGCTGTCCATCGTCATGGTCACCTTCATCGGCTGGTGGGCGCTGTCGCGGGTGATGCGCAGGCTGCTCGGCGTTCCCGATGTGCATAAGCTGCAGTCGTCGACTGACACCGGTGCGATCGCACCGGTACCGGCCCGGCTGAACGACGTGCGATTCCGCTACCCCAAGTCCGACCACGATGCCCTCGGCCCGGTGTCGCTGAACGTGGAACTCGGCGAGCACCTCGCCGTCACCGGCGCCAACGGCTCCGGCAAGACCACACTGATGCTGATGCTCGCGGGCCGCGAACCCACGTCAGGGACCATCGACCGTCCCGGCGCCGTCGGCCTCGGCAAGCTCGGAGGCACCGCGGTGATCATGCAGCACCCGGAAAGCCAGGTGCTGGGCACCCGGGTTGCCGACGACGTCGTGTGGGGACTGCCGCCCGGCAAGACCACCGACGTGCACCAGCTGCTCACCGAGGTTGGTCTCGACGGACTCGCCGAGCGCGACACCGGCGGCCTGTCCGGCGGCGAACTGCAGCGCCTTGCGGTGGCGGCGGCTTTGGCGCATGAGCCGTCGCTGCTGATCGCAGACGAGGTCACCAGCATGGTCGACCAGGACGGGCGCGACTCGTTGATGTCGGTGTTGTCGGGGCTGACCAAGCGCCACCGCATGTCGTTGGTCCACATCACGCACTACAACGACGAAGCCGACGCCGCGGACCGCGCGATCAATCTGACCGGAAACGGTGGCGCCGCGGACAACACCGAGATGGTGGAGACGGCCGCCGCGCCGGCCGCCACCGTGTCGAGTGGCCACCACTCGGACGCGCCCGTACTCGAACTTATAGGCGTCGGACACGAATACGCGAGCGGAACACCCTGGGCGACAACCGCTTTGCGCGACGTCAACTTCGCTGTCCACGAAGGCGACGGTGTGCTGATCCACGGCCTGAACGGGTCAGGCAAGTCGACCCTGGCCTGGATCATGGCCGGGCTGACCGTGCCGACATTCGGCGGCTGTCTGCTCGACGGTGCGCCGGTGTCCGATCAGGTTGGCGGCGTGGCGATTTCGTTTCAGGCGGCCAGGCTGCAGCTGATGCGCAGCCGCGTCGATCGGGAAGTGGCTTCCGCGGCGGGGTTTTCGCCACGTGACCACGGCCGAGTGGTTGAGGCGTTGGCCACCGTAGGACTGGATTCTGCATTGGCGAAGCGGCGCATCGATCAGCTGAGCGGTGGGCAGATGCGCCGTGTGGTGCTCGCTGGGCTGCTGGCTCGCTCGCCGCGCGTGCTGATCCTCGACGAGCCGTTGGCTGGGCTGGACGCGGCCAGCCAGCGCGGACTGCTGCGGCTGCTGGAGGACCTGCGGCGAAAGGCGGGCCTGACCGTTGTCGTGATCTCCCACGACTTTTCGGGCCTGGAGGAGCTGTGCCCGCGCACGTTGCATTTGCACGACGGCGTGTTGACCGCACCGACGGCGGCGGGAGGAATGTCGTGACGGCCCCGACCGCTGCCAAGCAGCGTAAGCCGGTGGTGCTGTTGCGGCCGGTGCCGGGCGACAGCGTCATCCATCGTCTGTGGGCCGGAACGAAACTCATCGTGGTGGCGGGCATCGGGGTGATGTTGACGTTCTACCCGGGCTGGGTGCCGATCGGCTTGGTCGCGGCGTTAATAGTGACGACCGCGTGGCTGGCGCACATCCCGCGCTCCACGTTGCCGTCGATTCCACGCTGGCTGTGGATCGCATTGTTCATCGGTGGTGCTACTGCGACGTTCGCTGGCGGCAGCCCGGTCATCGATCTGGGTTCGGTCGAATTCGGCCTTGGTGGGTTGGTCGCCTTCCTGCGTATGACCGCGGTGTCGATCGTTCTGCTCGGACTTGGTGCGCTGGTGTCGTGGACCACCAATGTCGCCGAGATCGCGCCCGCCGTATCCACATTGGGTCGGCCGCTGCGACCGTTGCGGGTACCGGTCGAAGATTGGGCGGTGACGCTGGCGCTGGCGTTGCGGGCATTCCCGATGCTGATCGACGAGTTCCGCGTGCTTTACGCGGCCCGAAGGCTTCGGCCCAAAGAGGTACCCACCACTCGACGGGCGCGCAGGAGGCGGTGGGCGATCGAGGTCGTCGACATCATTTCCGCGGGGATCACCGTGGCGCTGCGCCGGGCCGACGAGATGGGCGACGCCATCACCGCCCGCGGAGGCGCGGGTCAGATCTCTGCCGCACCGTCGCGGCCGAAACGGGCCGACTGGGTTGCGCTTGCGATCTCGATCCTGCTGTGTGCGGTCGCAATAACCCTGGAACTGACGGTGGGGGGCACGCACTAGCGTTCGCCGAGAGTCGGGAATATGACGAAAATCGGCTCAAATCTGTCACATTCCCTACTCGCGGTGAGCAATTAGCGCTGTGCGGCGGAATTCGCCGCGCGCTCCGCGTCGGCCAGGATGGTCGGCACATCCGTTCGGCCCAAGAACATCTCGTCGAAGTATGGCTTCAGGGCGTCGAATCCTGCGGCAAAACCGGCGCCGCCTGGCGCAGGGATTCGAGGACCACGAAGCACCTTGAAGAACGGACTCACATCGACGCCGCGGGCCGCCCAGTACTTGGAGTAGACCGGCTGGGCCGAGAGTACGGCGGGAATGGCGGCACCGCGGGCGCCGAGATACTCGTTGCCGGGGCGGCCTGCCATCCAAGCGAGCACCTGCCGCACCGCGTCCGGGTGCTTGGTCGCCGAATTGCCAGCGGCGGCAATGCCGTTCGTCACGCTGACCCGGCCCTTCGGCCCGGACGGCAGCATCGCCACGCCCCACCGGAACGGCGCCTGGTCGGCGACCGCGGCCAAGTTGTAGGTGCCGGACTGGAACATCGCCATCCGGCCTTGCAGGAATTGGTTGCGGGAGAAGTCGCCATTGTCGTTGGTATCCGACGCCGGCGGCGCGACGTGATCGGTGTTGATGAGCCGCACCAGGTATTCGAACGCCGCGGCCGACTGTGGGTTGTCGAACGCGAATCGGTCGCCGAAGGAGAAGACGCCGCCCGCGGAGCCGATGTAGTTGAGGTAGATGGCCTGCAGGTCGTTGGCCGCGTTGTAGCCCCACTGGCGGATCCGGGTCGCGTCGAATCCCGGTGTGCCCGCGGCATGCCCGTTGGCGTCGCGAGTCAGCCGGGCAAGCAATGGCCGCAGCGTGTCATCGCCGTCGAGTGACCAGTGCAGTGAAAGCAGTTCACGCAATTCCACACCTGCGGCATCGAGGAGGTCGGCGTTGAAGTACACCGCGATCCCCGCATCGGTCAGCTGCGGCACCGCCCACAACACACCGTTACGGGTGAACTGGTTCACCACCGAACGTTCCCACGCTTGAGAGGCGTTGGCGCCCAGCATCTCGGCGATATTCATCAGCCTGCCGCTGTCGGCGTAGCCGGCGAAGTAGGCGTTCGACAGCCAGAAGATGTCGTCGGCGCTACCGCCTGCCACATCGGTGCGCAGGCTGTCGAAGTAGCTCGAGTATGCGACAACGTTGACCCGCACCTCGATGTCGGGGTGTTCACGGGTGAACTCCGCGAACGACTCTCGATACGCCTCCGCGACCTGCTCGTCCCACAACCGCACCGTCACCAAAGTCCGGCCTGCGGGTTCACCGGAACGGCCCAGCAGTATCGCGGCGACGAGCAGGACCGCCATCGACGCGGCTACACCCACGGCGACGATTGTGGAAACGCGGGGCCGAAGGCTCATTTCAGCCCCGTCACGACGATCGAGCGGACGATGTGGCGGCCCAGCGCCACGAACAACACGATCAGCGGCACGATCGCCACCGTCGTCGCAGCCGTCACCAGCGTCCACTGCGCGTTGTAGCGTGACTGCAATCCCGCCGTCGCCACGGTCAACACCTGCCACTTGCTGCCGCTGGTGATGACGAGCGGCCACATGAAGTTGTTCCACTGCGACACCACGGTGATCAACGCCAGAGTGACCAGTATCGGTCGGCTGGCAGGCATCACCACGTGCACGATGACGTCCAGCGTGTTGGCGCCGTCGACGCGGGCGGCGTTGATCAGGTCGGCAGGGATAGCGCGAAAGTACTCCCGCAGCAGGAAGATCGCGTATGGCGAGCCGAACATGAATGGCAAAACCAAGGCCCAGAACGTGTTCCGCAGTCCGGCCTCGGCCATCATCAGATACAGCGGCACAACGGTTACCGTCGCCGGCACCATGAGGGTGGCGACGTAGACCCAGAACAGCAGGTCTCGGCCCGGAAACCGCAGCCGTGCAAACGCATAGGCGGCCAGCACCGAGAACGTCATCTGCCCGAGCAGAATGACCGCTGTCATCAACGCCGTCACGATCAAGGCTCGACCGAAGCCGGCGTCGGCGAGCCCGGTGTAGTTGTCGAGTGTCGGCGGCCTCGGCAACGACAGCGGTGCTTCCGTGTTGAACTGCCGCGCCGAAGTGAAGGATGTCAGCAGACCCAACGTGAACGGCGCCAACGTGATTAGCGCCCCGATTGCCAGCCCGGAATAGATGACGACGCCGGGGATGACCCGGCTAGGTGATGTCATAAGTGATCCGCCGCCGGAAGTACAGGTGCTGAACGATCGTCACACCGACCAGAAGGACGAACAGCACCACCGCCATCACCGCCGCCCGACCCACCGCCGCAGCGCCGAACGCTTCGGCGTAGATCCGGTGGGCCACCAGATCGGTGCGGCCTTGCGGGCCACCGCCGGTCAACGCGTACACGGTGTCGAAGACCTGGGCCGCGCTGATGATCCCGGTTACCGTCACGAAGAACAGCGTCGGCCGCAGCATCGGCAGGGTGATGCGCCGGAACCGCTGCCACGCCGTCGCACCGTCGGTGCGGGCCGCATTGTGGATGTCCTCCGGGATTGCGAGGATTCCGGCCAGGAAGAACAGCGTCACGTAACCGACGTTGGTCCACACGACCACGGCCGACACGACGGGCAGCGCGAGCCCCGGATCGGTGAGCCACTCGATGTGGTGGCCGAGCAGGGTGCTGACCGCACCATCGGTCGGCGCGAGAATCCACCGCCAGAGCACGGCGATCGCCAGCGGCGCGCAGATCCACGGCAGCACGTACAGCGTGCGGAAGAACCCAGTGCCTGGCAGACCGCGCGCCAGCATCGCGGCGGCGATCAGGCCGAGCACGGTTTGCACGGGCACCACGATGGCGATGAACGCCAGCGTCACCACCAGAGAGGTCGCGAACGACCGGTCGGTGAGTACAGATTGCCAATTGTCCAGTCCGACATACCGAATCGGGCCGAGCAGATCCCACCGGTGCATGCTCAGCCAGAACACCACCAGCATCGGCAGCAGCAGGAACGTGACCACGCCGAACAGACTGGGGGCAAGCAGCGCATAGGCCAGTGCCGTCGAGCGGACACGGTTGGCTGCCACCGAGCCATTAAAGCCCCAGACCAGCGCTGCCACTACGGTGGTGGCGTGAGCGCGCCCCGCCGAGTCGACGACGACTTCCTCGGCTTGCCGCGACATCAGCTGGCCGACGCGGCGTTGTCCGCGGCCGTGGCTGCCGGCGCCAGCTACGCCGACCTGCGCATTCACGGCATCACGACGGAGATCCTGCAGCTGCGCGACGGCGAGCTCGAGACCGCGGTCGTCAACCGCGAGATCGGCCTGGCGGTACGCGTCATCGTCGACGGCACGTGGGGTTTCGCGTCGCACGCCGAGCTGGACCCGAATGTGGCGGCCGAGACCGCGCGGCGTGCTGTGCAGGTGGCGACGACACTGGCCCCGCTGAATGCTGAGCTCATCGAGTTGGCCGCCGAGCCGGTGTACTCCGATGTCAGCTGGGTGTCGGACTACCGCATCGATCCGTTCGCCGTCGACGCCGCCGACAAGATCGCGCTGCTGCGGGAGTACTCCGGGCGACTGCTGGCTGCCGACGGCGTCGACCACGTGTCGGCGGGCCTGCATGCGGCGAAGGAGCAGACGTTCTACGCCGACACGTTCGGATCGTCGATCACGCAGCAGCGGGTGCGGATGTTGCCGACGGTGGAGGCCGTCACCGTCGACGCCGCGGCGGGCATGTTCGACACCATGCGCACGCTGGCGCCGCCGACGGCGCGGGGCTGGGAGTACGTCGCGGGCGACGACCTGTGGAACTGGACCGACGAGCTGGCGCAGCTGCCGTCATGGCTCGCCGAGAAGGCCAAGGCGCCGAGCGTGATGGCGGGACCGACCGACCTGGTGATCGACCCGTCCAACCTGTGGCTGACGATTCACGAATCGATCGGCCATGCCACCGAGTACGACCGGGCGATCGGCTACGAGGCCGCATACGCGGGCACCTCGTTCGCGACACCCGACAAGCTCGGTACCATGCACTACGGATCGCCGGTGATGAACGTTACTGCGGACCGGACCGTCGAATACGGGTTGGCCAGTGTGGGTTTCGACGACGAGGGAGTGCGGGCGCAGAGCTGGGATCTGGTGCGCGACGGTATCTTCGTGGGCTATCAACTGGACCGGGTGTTCGCCCCTCGGCTTGGCGTTGGGCGGTCCAACGGCTGCTCGTACGCCGACTCGCCGCACCACGTGCCCATCCAGCGGATGGCCAACGTGTCGCTGAGCCCTGGCGCCGACGGTCTGAGCACGGACGATCTGATCGCCCGCGTCGAGGACGGCATCTACATCGTCGGCGACAAATCGTGGTCGATCGACATGCAGCGCTACAACTTTCAGTTCACCGGACAGCGGTTCTTCCGCATCCGCGACGGTCGCCTCGACGGCCAGCTGCGCGATGTCGCATATCAGGCGACCACCACGGACTTCTGGGGTGCGCTGGAAGCCGTTGGCGGGCCGTCCACCTGGCGGCTCGGTGGAGCCTTCAACTGTGGCAAGGCACAGCCGGGCCAGGTGGCCGCGGTCAGCCACGGCTGCCCGTCGGCGCTGTTCCGCGGCAGCAATGTGCTCAACACCCGTACCGAGGCTGGGCGGTAACCGATGATCGGCGCGCAACAGGTCGTCGACACCGTGCTGGCAGTGGCCGCCCGGTTGGGTAAGGCCGACGAGACGATCGTGGTGGTGACCGATCGTGCCGACGCGTCATTGCGCTGGGCGGGCAATTCGATGACCACCAACGGTGAGTCGGTGAGCCGGCACACCACGGTGATATCGATTGTGCGCCACGGCAACACAGCGCATGCCGGCTCGGTGAGGTCCAGCGACGTGGATCCGTCTGTGATCGCCGACCTCGTCGCGGCGTCACAACAGACCGCGCTGTCCGCGCCCGAGGCACGCGACAGCGCGCCGCTGCTGCCGGGGAACGACGTCCCTGCCGACTGGGATGCGCCAGTGCCGGGGACCGGTGCGCAGGTGTTCGCGGGACTGGCGGGCAGCCTGGCGGCGCGCGGTTTTCGCGGCCCGGATCAGTTGTACGGGTACGCGCGGCATGTTGTGGAGACGACGTTTGTGGCCACGTCGCACGGGCTGCGGAGGCGCTACACGCAACCGACCGGTTCGGTGGAGATCAACGCCAAACGCGACGGCGCTAGCGCATGGGCGGGTGTCAGCACGCCCGACTTCATTGATGTGCCAACGGATTCGCTTCTCGAGCAACTGTCGACGCGGCTGGGCTGGGCGCGGCGCACGGTCGACCTGCCCGCGGGGCGGTACGAGACGATCATGCCGCCGTCGACGGTGGCGGACATGATGATCTACCTGACGTGGACGATGGATGGCAGAGGTGCGCAGGAGGGCCGCACGGCGCTGTCGGCGCCAGGCGGGGGAACCCGGGTGGGGGAGAAGCTCACTGACCTCCCGCTCACGTTGTACTCCGATCCCGCGGCGCCGGGGTTGGTGTGTACACCGTTCGTCGCTGCGCCGAGTTCATCGGAGCGGGTGTCGGTGTTCGACAACGGCATGGACATCGCGCCGGTGGACTGGATCCGCGACGGCACCATCAACGCGCTGGCATACACGCGGGCCGCGGCGGCGGAGTTCGATGCGCCGGCGGCGGTGCCCGCCGACAACCTGCTGATGACGGGCGGGTCGGCAAGCCTGGCGGACATGATCGCCGGCACGGAGCGGGGTCTGCTGCTGACCACATTGTGGTACATCCGCGAGGTGGACCCGACCGTGCTGCTGCTGACCGGTCTGACCCGCGACGGCGTCTATCTGGTCGAGGACGGCGAGGTGACGGCGGCCGTCAATAACTTCCGGTTCAACGAAAGCCCGCTGGACCTGCTGCGTCGGGCGACCCAAGCCGGCGCCAGCGAGGTGACGCTGCCGCGCGAGTGGGGTGACTGGGCGACGCGCGCAGCGATGCCGTCGCTGCGAATACCGGACTTCCACATGTCCTCAGTGAGCCAGGCGCAATAATCCTTGAGTGGCTGACGATCTAGAGATACCCGACCGGCTCGCCGGACTGGTGGCGATGTCGTCGGGCGACACGCGGATCGACGCGCGGATCCGGCTGACATGCGGCAAGGCGCTGTCACTTCCGCCGTTGCCGACGCAGGTCGACCTGATCGACGCTGGTTCAGACGGCGAGGCGGTCGTGGTGGCGTTCGCCGAGCAGTTCGCCACAGACGTGTCGGGGATTGGCGCGAACCAACGCGAGCAGTTCCTGTCTGCATTGGGGGACAACGCTTTTCGAACGGTCACCGCGATCTTCATCGCGGATTTTGTGCCGAGGGTGTGGGCCGGGCTTGACGCGCTCGGGATGGGCAGGCCAGGTAATGGGAGCGCGGTGGCGTGGGACGACGACACCGATCCGTCGCGCCCTCTGCTCAAGGATTTCGCGCCCGCGGTTGCGCGTCTGCGTGAGCTCGACCCGGTGACGACGGAGATTGTGCGCCTGCGTGGAGCGGTGCAGCACAACTGCAGGCTGTGCAAGTCCCGGCGCGAGGGGTACGCGCTGGATGCCGGCGGCTCGGAGTCGATGTACGCCCAGATCGAGGACTACGAGAGGTCGGAGCAGCTGACTGATCGGCACAAGGCAGCGCTTCGATATGTCGACGCGCTGATCTGGTCGCCGTCCAGCATCGACACGGCGGTGGCGGCAGGGGTGCGCACGCACTTCACCGAATCCGCGTCCGTTGAGTTGACGCTGGACGTGATGCGCAACGCGTGCAACAAGATCATGGTGGCGCTGGGCGCCGACGCGGCGCAGGTGACCGAAGGCACTGAGCTGTTTCGGGTCGAGGCGGACGGGAAGACGGTCGTCGCCAGTTAGGCGTCGTGTAGCACGGCGATCCGGCGGCCCTCGGTGTTGTCGCGGGTGATGCCCATGGATCCGTAGACCTCGGCGCCGAGATCGCGCCGCAGGTGCGCGAACAGCTCGGGAACCACGGGAGGCTTGCTGGTGGCGACGGCGCCCGGATCGCCAGTTCGAGGGCCTGATCGACCAGCTCGCGGGGCACCGGCTTGTCGGGAAGAACATGCGGGTCGACCGGCGATCGTTGATGCCTGCTCGAGGTCGTACATGGCGGTACTCCCGTTGGCGCTCGGCATGTGGAGGATATGCGACCATTGGTGCCGCGAAAGCGCGAGCAGGGGCGGTAGCTCAGTTGGTTAGAGCCGCGGACTCATAATCCGTTGGTCGCGGGTTCGAGCCCCGCCCGCCCCACTTCAGTGGTGTATGACCTCGGCTGATTGTTGACATTTCTACTTCGGTTGATGGCTGACAGTGTTTCGGCTGATGGTTTACACCTACTTCGGTTGATCCTTGACACTCCCTAGATGAGGGAGTTGAGCGTGGCTGAGCGGCGGTATCAGGCCGTGTTAGCGGTGATCAGCACGGGTTGTCGATCTGCCAGGTCGCTTCGAAGGTGGTAGCTGTTCGGCGATGACCGAATTATCCGAGCGGCGCGTCGCGCAGAGCTTCCCGCGATACTCTTTGCCGATGATCGCGGGCGAGAAGGCGCCTAACTTCACATTGTACGACCACACCGGTCGGCCTCGGACGCTGTCCGCGCTCCTTTCCGAAGGGCCGGTTGTGCTGTTCTTCTTCCCATTAGCGTCCTCACCGATCTGTACAGCCCAGGCTTGCCATTTTCGGGACCTGAGCAACGAATTCGCCACGGTGGGCGCCCAGCGGGTCGGCATCAGCACCGACACCGTCGACAGGCAGGCCCACTTCGCTCAACAACGCTCGTTCGACTATCCCCTGCTCTCCGACGCGGACGGCGTGGTGTCCGAGCTGTTCGGGGTACGCCGAGGCACGTTCGCCAGGCTGCGTAAATCCGTCGTGGCGCGTGAAGCGACCCGGCATGGCAAGCACACTCGGCGTCGTGGCCTGCTGGCGCGGCTGCTGCCGGTCAGACGGACCACATTCGTCATCGACACCGACCGCACCGTACTCAAGGTCGTCTCCAACGAGGTGCGCGCATCGGTGCACGCCGACCAGACCTTGTGGTTCTTGGAGAACCACAACGTGTCGCACAGTTCGTCCCATGTCCGGCAGAAGCACACCGACGCGCGTCAGCAGTCGGAGGGCAAGGGCGAAGCGATCGGCGACTGGTTCACAGAACCGGAAACCGCCGAAGAGCCGAGCTTGGTCCGGCCAAACACGCTGACGGCAGGCCGTATCGACTCTGGTGTTGAACTGGCACTCGAGACTCCGGTCGAAGCAATGAACACCACAGCGAAGCCGCCGCGCTGGCCGAAAAATGATGTGCGGGGCCAGATCCTGACGTGGTGCGTGCACAGCACCACGGTCGCAGAGATCGCCGCTCGTCTGTCCTTGCCGCTCGGTGCGACGCGGTTCCTGGTCGACGACCTGGTGACACAGGGTTATTTGCGGGTGTGCGCCCCCCTTGGTGACTCGCTGACAATCGACGAACGACGTGAACTGTTAAGCAGGACCCTGGTTGGCCTACGAGCACTTTGAGGGGTGGGGCGCCGCCCGCGCACGGAATTTGCTCTCCGCAACCTCATGCCCGACTGGGTCTGTTGACACGTATTGATCGCAATGTGGTGGTGATGTATTCGCCGGCCGTCACGCCCCCGGCGAGTGCGAGCGCGAGCATGATTGCATTTTGGAGGTGGGTGCCGCCGTAGAACATTCCCTGATACAGGGCGATGCCTGGGAGCAGCGGAAGCATCGCCGGTGTGGTGATGGCAAGTGTCGGAGTGCGGTCGAGGGTGCCGATCATGGCGGCCAGTGCGCCGATCGTGGTAGCGGCCGCCGCCGTGGCCCAACGGCCACTGACGTCGATGCCCAGTGCACCCGTGTAGATCGTGAGTCCGACGGCTGAGAGGACCGCCGACGCGGCAAGGGTTTTCGGCGAGTTGCGTGAGACGATTCCGAAGAAGACTGCAATGGCGCCGGACGCGATGAGCGTCGTCGGGGTAGGGGATAGGTTGATGGCTTTGGGGGGCGCGACGTCAAGGTTGATACCGGCGTGGGCGGCTGCGGTGAGCGCGAGTTGGATGCCGATGATCAAACCCAATACGGCGGTGATGGATTCGGCGAGTCGCGCGATGGCCGTGAGGTACCAGCCCGAGATGGCGTCTTTCACGCCGCCAATGAACGCAACGCCTGGCAGCAGCAGGACGATGACGGACGTCACGGTCAGTGACGCATCCGCATGTGGGTGGAACACTGCGACCGTCGCGGCAACTGCTACGGCAATGATGCCGGCGATGAGTTGGGTGAAGAAGATCGGCCAACCGATGCGGGTCAGGCGACTGTGCGCCCATGCGAGAACGATGTTAACTACGAAGGCGCTGACGGTGACGACTGAGTCGGCGCCGAAGACGACAGCCCACGATGCGCCGGCCGCGCCGGATGCGACCAGCCGCAACCACATCGCGTGATGAGTGGAGGCGTCGCCGATGGTGTCAAGCAGGCGGCGTGCGGTGGTGGGGTCGATTCGGTTGGCGCACAAGTCGTTGACAACGCGGGTGGTGTCGCGAAGTCGCCCGAAGTCATAAGTCCGCGAGGAAATTGCCGTAGCGCCGACATGGGCGGTCCCTTGCTGACCTATGGTGAGCACTGAGTCATTCACGTCGGCGGTGACGCCGCCGAGTCCTGCTGCGCTAGCGATGTCGTGCATCGCGCCTGCGACGCTAGCCGCCGAAGCTCCTCCCTCCAGCATCATGCCTGCCGCGGTCAACGCCAATTCGATCGGGCGATCAGCGTCTTGGACCATCACGAAAACTTCTGTGCAGCAAGTCAGTTCTCGGCGATCGCCAGGGGTTGTCCGCCTCGGATGACGTAGCGCAGGTGCGTCTGCGGCTTGGTCAGAGTGCTGATGTCGTCTAGGGGGTTGCCGTCGAGCATCAATAGGTCGGCGTGTGCGTTGGGTTGCAGTGTGCCGATTTGGCCTTCGAGCCCAACGAGTTTGGCGGCCGTCGTGGTGGCGGCACGGATGATGTCGGCGGCCGGCTGGACTTGGGCACGCAGGTTGAACTCCTCGAGCTGCGCGGAGTGCAGTTGGCCTATGAGGTCGGTGCCATAGACGAGGTTGACCCCGGCCTTGTGCGCCTTGTCCAAAGCGATCAGACCGCCGTCGAGGACGTCGGCGACCTTACGGTGTGAGGCCTCAGACATGCCTGCCTCTTTGCCGAAGCGGTGCATCATCTCGTAGGTGACCAGGGTGGGCACCAGAAACGCGTCATGCTCGAGCAGCAGGTCGATCGTTTCATCGTCGATGAGGTTGCCGTGTTCGACACCGCGCACACCGGCGCGCAGCGCGCGGTTGACGCCACGTGGATGGTAGGCGTGCACGGTCACGTACCGGTTGTGATTGTTGGCCTCCTCCACCGCCGCCCGCATCTCGTCATCGCTGTACTGCACGGCTGAGACCTCGTCGAATGGGGAGGCCACACCACCGGACAGAAGCATCTTCAAATGTGCTGCGCCCTTGCGGAACTCGTCACGGGCGGCCAGGCGCACCGCATCCACGCCGTCGGCGACGCGAGCGAAATCCGGTCGCGTCTGGCAGCAGGGCTGCTGATCATTGGACCGGGGCCGCACATCGCCGTGCCCGCCGGTCTGGGTCAGCGCCTTGCCGCCGAAAATGAGCCGCGGGCCGCTGGCCAATCCCTCATCGATCGCGCGGGCCATGCCCCAGTCGGCGCCGCCGACGTCGCGCACCGTGGTGAATCCGCGGCGCAACATCCGTCCTGCTTCGGCGAGGGCGCGCACCGTCGCATACCCCGCAGTCCAGTTCTGAGCTTCGTGGACGTCAAAGGTCGTCAGCAGCACATGTACGTGCGCGTCGATCAGGCCGGGCATGACCGTGGCCCCGGCGGCGTCGATGACGCGGGTGTCTTCGCCGGTTGTCGGCGTGGGTCCGGTGCCCGTCGCGGCGATGCGTCCGTCGACGGCTTCCAGCCATGACGCATCTGAGAGCTCGCCGGCGACCGGGTCGAGCAAGTGGGCGTTGGTGATCAACAACGACGACATCGGGGGCTCCTTCGCGTTCAATACAATGTGTATTGAGTGCATAGTGTATCGTGAACGCATCGACGGTCAACGCCCCCAGCCCACGCACTTCGCCGGCCCCGTCGGCGCCACTGGCCAGCGGCCGCTGCGCCGCCGCGTACATACCCGGGAAATACTTCTGACCAGTGCAGAACAGCTCTTCATCGAGCGTGGATACGCTCAGGTCTCGGTTAGCGACATCTGTGGTGCCGCCGGGTTCACTCGCGGCGCGTTCTACTCCAGCTTCGCCGACAAAGACGACCTCATGCTGGCACTGTTCGACCAACACGCCGGCGAGCGGCTCGAGCGCTTGCGAGCGATGCTGACCGACGCTCCGGCCCGCAACGCCGACGAATGGGCGCAGAGTCTGCTCGCCGTAACACCGCAGGACCGGGGATGGATCCTGCTGTTCCTGGAGTTCCGACTGCTGGCTGTTCGACAACCAGAACTCGCCGCCAAAATCGATCACCACGACGAAGTGGTCACCGCGGCGCTGGCGGACATCCTGGGCCAGCAACCCTGGGCCAGTCGGTTCCCTGCGCCCCAACTCGCCAAATTCTTGCTCGCCGCCCGCGAAGGCATCCTCGCCCGAACCGTGCGTGACGACGGCAGCGCCCCCGACATGGTGCGCGCGGTAATCGCCGTGGCCACCAAGGCGTTCGCCGCCCTTAACACCGACCCGGAGTGATCCAGGACTCCCGATGCGGTCCGCACTGTGCAAGCCCCACATTCCATATCCGCCCGTCCGACGGCGACGTTCACGAAAGGACCATCTGCCCATGACAACTGTCCGCGATGCGCTGCTTGACTTGTGCCGGGCACATGATCTGACGACATGGTTTGGCAATCCCGGCTCGTCGGAATTGTCTTTGCTGCAAGACTTTCCCGACGATTTCCGCTACATGTTGGGCCTACAGGAGATGATCCCGGTCGGAATGGCCGACGGGTACGCCCAAGTGACGGGTCGGCCGGCCATGGTCAACCTGCACACCGCTCCGGGCATGGGCAACGCCCAAGGCCAGCTGTATAACGCCTACGTCAACAAGACCCCGCTGATCGTCACGGCCGGAAACCAGCGACGAACTATGCAAAACCAGTACTGCCTGCTGACAAACGTCGAACCCACCACTGTCCCAAGGCCATTCGTCAAATGGGCCGCCGAACCGGCCACTGCCAGCGAAGCTCCCGCCGTTCTGGCACGTGCAATCCACCTGGCGACCGCACCCCCGATGGGGCCGGTCTTCGTCTCATTGCCGATGGACGACATGGCAGTCGAACTCACGGACGCGCAGAACGCCGACATCGCCGCCGTGCGCGAGCGCACCGTGACCCGAGCCGACGCCTTTCCCTCAGAGCTTGCCGAGCGGATCTGCCGACGGCTGCAGGACGCGAAGTCGCCGGTCCTGATCGTGGGCGGCGACGTGGAGCGTTACGCCGCGCACGTGGCGGTGACGAAGTTGGCCGAACGCCTCCACATACCGGTGTGGACTGCGCCGCTGACCGGTTGGAGCGGATTCCCCGAGGACCACCCGCTGTATCGAGGGATGCTGCCTCCCGGGGCTGGCTGGATATCCCAGATGCTCGGTGGGCACGATCTTGTGTTGGTCATCGGAGCGCCGGTATTTCGTTACTACCCAATGGTTCCCGGACCCTATCTTCCTGAAGGTGCGGCATTGATCCACCTCACCAACGACCCCGATGAAGCAGCCCGCGCCCCCGTCGGCGACGCGATAGTCGCAGACCTGACCAGTGCAGCCGAGGCCCTGCTGGCCGCGGCGGAACCCGCCCAACGACCGCTGCCGGCGCCTCGTGCCCCCATCCCCGACGTAGAACCTGCGCAGACACCGCTGAAACCGGAGAACCTTTGGAGTGCGGTCGGTCGGGTCGCGCCGGCGGATGCCCTGTGGGTGAGTGAGGCTGGCAGCAATGAGATTTCCATCGTCAACTGCATCCGCCCTGGCGCACCGAAGTCGCATCTGTCTGCCGCTGGCGGAGGGCTGGGCTATGGGCTTCCCGCCGCAGTCGGCGCCCAGCTCGCCAGTCCTGACCGCCCGGTTGTTGCGCTCATGGGAGACGGGTCCATGCATTACGCCATCACGGCCCTGTGGAGCGCCGTCCGCTACCAGATCCCGGTCACTGTTGTCGTGGCGTCGAACACCGAGTACGGCGTGGTCAAACAGTTTGGGTTGCTTGAGCAGTCCCCAAATGTGCCAGGACTGGATCTCCCGGGAATCGACATTGTGGCCACCGCTGCCAGCTACGGGGTTGACGCCCATGACGCACAGTCGGCCGACGAAGTGAGCGAGCTTGTCCGTGCAGGTATTGCCGACCGGCAACGGCCTACCCTCATCAACGCACGGACGAAGAAGGTGGACGACCTCGGCTGACCAGCCGCAACTCGCGCACAATCACGCAGTGGGAAGCGCGATTTGGAGAATATCAGTCGCGAATTGACTGGCAGCGATGACGATTCCGTTGTTTTCGGCGGCGCTAGTGACAAAGTCATATGAGTCGCTGTCGTTGCGCAAATCGTGGACCACCCGGCCCCGGAGGTCGAACGCCATCACCCATGCGAAAGACGCGGCCGCCGGACGCGCTGTTGAAGGCAGATTCCACAGCAGCGTGCGGAGAAATCCTGGCCGCGGCAGGAAGGCATCGAGTAGCGCGCTGCGAGGCGCGACTATCCCCACCCACACCAGTTGGTCGGTGCCCAGGCTCATGCTGTCGGGCAGCCCGGCGAGGTTGTCCGCGAAGGATTCCACGGTGTCTGCGTTCGGCCCGGTCAGCCAATAGCGGCTGATTCGGTAGCCTGCGCTTTCGGCGAAGAGCAGATATGACGCATCGGGGGCCAAGACCAGCCCATTGGCGAACTTCAGATCGTCACGCACCACGGTGACTGTGCCATCGGGGTCTCGTTTCACCAGTAGGCCCGTGCAGGAGTGTTCATAGAACTCGCCGAGGTAGTGTTCGCGGCCCCAACGCCGCGTCGACACGGTGAACCAGATTGTGCCGTCAGGTGTTTCAACGACATTGCTCGAGAAGATCAGTGGTGTTCCGGCGATGTTGTCGACGAGTACTTCGACGTAGCCGTCGGCACTCATGCGCAGCAGACCTTTTTCATAGTCACAGATGAGAACGGCGCCGTCGTGACTGGGTTCCAGGCCCATCGGGCGGCCGCCGGTGTTGCCGACGACGGTTCGACTGCCACTGACGGGGTCGATGCGGACGACGTTGCCGTCTTCAAGGCCGGCCAGGATCAGGCCGGCTTCGTCGAAGATGACGTCCTTGGGCCCCTCACCTCCGCTCGGGATTCGGCGGCTGATGTCGAATGTGTGTGTCGCCGCGGTGCGCCCCTGATCGGGCGGTGCTGGTGGCGGAGTCCAGCGTTTCGGTGCGAGCAGTCGGCGATTGAGTTTCACGGTCAGCACCTCACGTTGGATACGATATGTATTGAATACAGAGTGTATCGTACGGACCTAACGTTCTTATGGCAGCTGCTCTCGATTGGCAGCGTCGTCGTAGGTTCGCCGTGCCGCGTCGCTCGAATTGGTCGGCATTTCGGCTGGCCGCCGCGGCTTTCGTCGGGCGAAGATCAGGCGCGAGCAGCCGTCGGTTGCGCCTATCCCTTCGACCAGATCTGGTTGAAGACCCGCATCCAGTTTTCGCCGAGGACGCCGCGGATCTCGTCGTCGGAGTAGCCGCGCTGCACCAGCCGGTCGGTCAGACGGTTCAGTGTCGTGGGCTCGTCGATGCCGGCGGGGAAGTTCCACGGCGGCGGCGGGTAGCTGTCGGGATGCCAGGTACCTTGCGCGATGTTCTCGTCGTATTCGGACTGGGTCGCGTGGTAGTAGTCGAGACCGAGGCCGACGTGGCCGGACTTGCCGGCGATCGTGTCGAAGTGCACCAGGTGGTCGATGAGGTCGTCCAGGGTGGGGGACTTCTTGTCGCTGACGAACGCGGGGAAGCCGTTCAACCCGATGACACCGCCCTTCTCGAGGACCGCGCGGATCAGGTCGTCGGAGAGGTTTCGCTTGCAGTCGTGCACGGCCTTGGCGTTGGCGTGCGAGACGATGCAGGGTGCCGTCGATGCCTCGACCGCTTCGAAGGACGCGCGCACGCCGGTGTGGGAGAGGTCCACGGCCACACCGAGCCGGTTGAGTTCGCCGACCACCTGGTACCCGAGTTCGCTCAGGCCCGCGTTGTCGGGCTCTTCACATCCGTCGCCCACTGGGCTGCGCTGGTTGTAGGCCAGCTGAATGACTCGCACGCCGAGGCGCCAGTACAGCTCGACCAGACTGGGGTCGTACTCGATCGGGTGGGTGCCCTGGAATTGCAACACGACGGCCAGCTTTCCGTTGGCCTTGGCCTGTCGAATGTCGTCGGTCGTGGTCGCCAGCACCAGCGGGCCGTCGTACTGCTGCGAGAGGTTGTAGAACTTGTAGAACTTGGCGATGTGGGCCATGGTGTCGCGGCACGACTGCGTGGCGGCGATCGTGAAGACGGTGCAGCTTGCCCCGCCTTCCAACCACTTGGGGAAGTTCTTGACCCAATACTCTCCGGGGCAGCAGGCGTCGATGATGACCGAGGAATCGTGCAGGCGGCGTGCGTGCTCCGATATCTCAGCGGTGGCGGCTGATGCATGGTCGACTTCTGCAGGCATCGTCTTTCTCCCTCTGGCCTGGCGGACTGTTGTGCCCAGCCTAGGAAGACGTGGACGCCGAGGCATTGGCCGAAGAGCCAGAAAACGACCCGTTCATCTGCCGTTATGACTGTGCAGATCGTCCAACGGACGCCTGGTCGACGAGGCAGGCAAGGTAGAGCGCAATGCCGGTGCCGGGCTCCCGCACCGATTGACCACACTGCTGACTCAACTTGTCGAGACGGTAGAGCAGCGTGTTCCTGTGAATGTGGAGCAGTTCAGCCGCCCGCACCAGGTTGAAACCGCTTTCGGCCCAAGCGATCAACGTCGCCCGTGCCTCCGACCAATTGGTCGTAGCCGGCAATTCGCCGAGCAGCGACCCAGCGAAGCGCGTTTGGGCGTGACGTCCGGTCGAGTCCAGCAACTGGTGCACGCGAAGCCGGCCAATCGAGAAGACGTGGCTCGTTGAAGTCGTCGACGGTCCGAGTTGTGCTGCGGCGCTGGCGTCTTGATAGGAACCGTGCAGCCTCGGGACGTCGTCGGCGACCTCGCCGATACCGATCCAGACCAGTGAGTCGTGGCGGACCCGCGCCTGATCCACGAGCCGGTTGCCGGCGGTTTCCGGGTCATCGCGTAGGCGGTGCAGAACGGCAATGCGGGCCGGGCTCAGCTCGGCCGCCAGGTCTTGCGGGCCGTCGAACACCTCGCGCGCGAGGCGCAGCGTGGCTGGCGCGGAGATCGATGCCGGGTGGTCGATCACAATGGCCACTCGCGGTAGGCGCAGGTCGACGCCGAGTTCGGCAGCATGTGAGGTCAGCGTTGCGGGGGTGATCGTGTCGGCGTCGAAGAATGCGATGTCGCGCACCACGTCGCGTAATGCCTGCTCTCTGATCAGCTTGCTGCGCAGTAACTCCGACTCGCGAACCAGGATCTCGATCTGCCGCTGGACGATGAGGCCGAAGCGGTACACGGTGCGCGGGCTGCCGGTGAGGCCGACGGTGCCGACGGCCTTGCCGGCGATGACGATAGGCCAGGTGATACCGGGCCTGACACGCATCACCCGTGCTTGCTGGGCCGTAGTGGTCGCCGGCTCCAGAGTGGCCATGACCTCTAAGGACGGGCTGTGCAACTGACCCACGCGATTGGGATCGCCGCTTCCGATGATCACGGCCTCACGGTCGGTGATCAGTACGTGCAAGCCGACGGTGACGCCGAGGTCGGTCGCGATCTCCTGGGCGAGCGCGGGAGGCAGCGAATGCATCATCGGATCGGTCGTCACTTTTCCTCCTGACTTGGGCCATTCATACAGAATCGTTCATTCAACACCGAGGGTATTCGTGCACTTCGCATGATGACGCCATCGGCACACCGCGCCTAACTTCTGACCTACGTGAATCACGGCAGGAGACAAGATGAGCACCCACCACATCCCCGCGCTGCTTTTAGTTCAGGCGGTGTATGCGGTGGTCGGAGCCGGTTACCATCTCTTCAGCATTCGCGAGACGAGGGCCGGTCGCCGACCGCTGCACGCGGCGTCAGGGTCGGCCCGATTCTGGGTGATGGTCGCGTACGGAGCATCGCTGACGTCGGGCTTCGTGGGGTTCGACCTCGCCTACCGGATCGCGATGGCGGTGTCCATCGTCGTCATCGGATACGGCGGACTTCTGGTTCATCTGCCCCACCGTTCCAGCTACGAATATCGGAGTTGGGCAGCCTGGGCCACCACCATCGGCATCGGCATAGTTGGGCTGATACTCAACATCGCCGGCCTGATCACCGGCCCCTGAACATGATCAGAGCGGTTGGCGCCCGTTCGTCCGGACTTGGGTTATTCATACAGATTCGCGCGTTCAACTCCGACGGCCTTCATACACTTCGCACGATGACGGCGTCGGTATGCTGCCCCTAACGTCTCATCAATGGACCACGTAACAGTCGTCGGCGGAGGCGTCGTCGGTCTCAGCACCGCGTACTTCCTGGACCGTGCCGGCTTCCGGGTGACAGTCGTCGAGCGCGCCCGGGTCGGCAACGGAGCCTCACGCGGGAATGCCGGCTTGATCGAACCTGACATCGTGGCCCCCTTGCCGGCGCCCGGGATAATCGGCCAAGCGGTGCGCGGGCTGCCCGCACCCGACAGTGCCCTGTACATCCGTCCTCGCCTCGACCCTGCCTTGCTCAGATTCGTTACGCGATTCTGGAGGTTTACTTCTCGGGCGCGGTTTTCGGAAGGCGCTCGGTCGCTGGCTCATCTGGCCGAAGGCAGCCGCGATCTGTTCGAGGCCATGGGGGCTGCCGGACCGACGATGGGCAAGGACGGACTCGTCTTCGCTTTCGGATCCGCGGCGAGGGCACGGCTCGCGCTGCGGTCCTACCGTGAACTCGGGGGCACCAAGGTCGGTGCATTGCTTGACCGAGCTGATCTGGTGGCGCTCGAGCCCGCGGTGGGCCCGCGCGCGGCGGCGGGCTTCCACGTCGAGGACCAGTGGTGGCTGGACCCGTCCCGGTTCGTGGACGAACTAGCGGCCCACTTACGAGGCCGCGGTGTGGAGATCGTCGAGGGAGCGGGGGTGACCTCTCTCGTCGACGGCGCGACCACCGCAGTGGTCCGCACTTCCACAGGCGACCTGAATACCAGTGCCGTCATCGTTGCCGCTGGCGTCGGATCACGCGCGTTATGCAGGCAATTGGGAGTGGACATAAATCTGTTCCCCGGCAAGGGTTACAGCTTCTCGGTGCAGGCCGAGCCGATGCCCCGGCATGTGGTCCACCTCGGTGACGCTCGGGTCGTTCTCACGCCGATGGCCGACGCGCTCCGGGTGGCCGGCACGATGGAGCTCGACAGCGACACCGTCGCATTTCGACCGCGGCGGATCAGGGCGATGGTGGCGGCCGCCCAGCCGTATGTGAAGTCGGCCGATTGGGAGGGCCGGACCAGCGAGTGGATGGGCAGCAGAGTCCTCACGCCTGACGGCCTTCCCGCGATCGGACGCCTGCCGGGCACTCGCCGTGTCATCCTGGCTACCGGTCACAACATGCTGGGGCTGATGCTGGCGCCGTCGACCGGCCAAATGGTGACCGACATCCTCACTGCGGACACCCCGTTCGAAGCGGCGCGCCCCTTTGATCCAGATCGCCTCGCGCGACCTGTCCGGCGTGCAGCGCGCCTTCACGACAGATCCCCCAAATCCTGCGCTGCACCGAAGATTTGACGCTGACATTAAGTCAGATTGACCGTTCGGCACAGCTTTGGAATGACGGAAAGGTAGGGCGTGGTGAACACAGTCACTGTCGATGAACAGGACATCCGCACGGCAGTGACAATGCGGGAGGCGATCGACGCAGTGCGCCGCGGCTTCATCGACTTCGAACATGGTGAGTTCGAGATGCCCGTACGCACGGCCCTCAACGATGGCCAATTCCTCGTGATGCCGTTACACCACCGAGCGACCTCATCCGCCATGATCAAGACACTCAGTGTCAACTTCGAACGCAAGCCCGCCATCGCAGGCACCGTGGTGTGGAGCCAGACCGACCGGATTGACCACCTCGTCGCTGATGCTGCAGCCGTGACCGCCCTGCGCACCGGCGCCGTCGTAGGCGTCGCCACCGATCTGCTCGCCGCCCCCGACGCCGCCAGGCTGACCATCATCGGTGCCGGCGGGCAGTCACTTGATCAGATCCGGGCGGTGCACGCCGTGCGGCCACTGCGCCAGCTCACCGTGGCCGACATCAATCCGCGATCCGCTCAAGCATTGGCGGACAAGATCGGACCGTACCTCGGGGGTGCAGATGTCACAACCGCGACCGACATCAACGCTGCCCTTGCGGACGCAGAGATCGTCTGCTGTGCAACGACTTCCACAAAACCGCTCTTCTCAGCAGCTTCCTTGGCCGCCGAAGTGCACGTCAACGCAATAGGGGCATTTCGCCCCAGTATGCGCGAACTCTCAGACGACCTCCTCGCCAACAGCACCGTGGTCGTTGACCAAATCGAGGCGGTGCTCGAGGAATCCGGAGAGATCATCCACGCCCTCCAATCCGGAGCGATCAACACGGGCGCCCTCACCGAACTCGGCTACGCGCTCGTCAGACCTCAGACCGACCGACGGAGAAGAACCGTGTTCAAATCCGTCGGAATCGCCATCCAAGACTGGGCCGTAGCAAGCCTGCTCGCCAACAAGTTTCTTCCCTAAGCGACAGACTTCCCAGCGTTCAGTGATGTGAGTACCCGTTGCCCTCGGAGTCTGCGGTGGATCGGGCGCTGGTCCGGAGAGTGTTGATCGACCCGGCGGTGCGGGATCGCCGCTCGCGTCACCGGAAGCTCTGGGAGTGTGGTGCGGACATCGAATTGGCAGATGGATGTCGTGGGCGGATGCTGTCGCTGGTGGGACCAGCGGCAAAGCCCTCACAGGGAACGATGATCGCTCACGGATGTGCCCATCCGCCCCGATTGACGGCCCGTGAGCACATCCGTGCGGTCTGTTGCGGGTTGCGCACCGCCCTGGCAGCAACCTATGGTGTGCCCGAACAGATTCTGACTGATGATGGCAAGGTGTTCACCGGTCAGTTCAATCATCCGCCGGTGGAGGGGCTATTTGAAGCGATTCTGGTGCGAACATGGCACCGACATCCTGCTGACCCAGCCCCAAGTAGCAGACCACCACCGGCAAGATCGAGCGATTTAACCGCAACCTGCGCGCCGTGGCCGAAGATGCGGCCCACTGCGAGGATTGCCGCAACCTGTGAAAAGATTGCCGAAACTGTGAATCGCATTACCGCGACCTGTGGACCTTGGCTTCGGCGCGGCGGTCATGCTCTAATCTCTACCGGATGATGCTCCAATCTTTACCGGATGATGTCGTGCTCTAATCTTTACCGTATGATGATGTAATCGTTGCCTTTAGTCGCTTCACTGATCTAGCGCTAGGTCCGAAATGCGTCCGACATGATCCGGTCAATCTTGAAAGACGAGGTGTGTGTGGTGGATTCATGGCAGACGGAGAGCGCCCCGGTGAAAGAAGGCGTAATCAACCTTGGCGGCATTTCGGCACCGTGGCTCGCGAACGAACTTGACAATCACGGCGTGGTGCAGCTTCGAGACGTCTTCTCTGATCAATGGTTGGAAGCCCTGCGTGTTTGGGTGACCGACCATATCGCTGACCACGGCGAGGGCGACTTTTTGATCGCCGAGGCCGACCATGAGCTCGGCTCACCGGCGCATCAACTCGTGTCCGATCCGGCACTGCGCGAACTATTCAGCGAGACCGCTAGCCTACGATGGCCCAAAGGTGGCTCAGGACACGACATTCGGTGCGCCATTCCCGTTCGCGCCAGCAGTGGGCCGAAGGCGCGCTCGAACCTGTTCCACTATGACGCAAGCGTCTTGACGATGGTTGTGCCTATATTCCTTCCTCGCGGCGTCATCGGCAATTGCGGTGAATTGGCTGCCATTGGGAACAAGCGCCCCTTCCGCCACTTTGTCGGTTCACATCTCGTCGATACGGTCCTGACGCACAACTCGCTGTACCGCGGCCACCTCGCAAAAAAGGTTCTTGATGCTCCCGAGAATTACCTCGTTGCATTTCAACCGGGCGATGCCTGCGTATTTTGGGGCTACCGCACTTTGCACGGCAATCTTGTTTGTGCACCCGGGCTGATTCGCGCGACCTTGGTTCTTCAGTACGGCGAGGTGCATCCGGACAACCGAGTGTTGAAATTAGCCTGGAGATTCAGCCGAAGCCGACGGGATTTGTCCGACTTCCAATACGTCCCGGCCGACGCCGAATAACACCCTGCGCGTCAATTTATGTGATCGCCATTCGGTGAGCGTTTCAACGCGGCCTCCTATCCATAATTCGTTCAGTAGATTCGGCCGCCCCCGCCCTCAATCGAGGCTTGAATGAGGCGGGTGCGGCGGACGCGTGGCCGCGCCGGCAGCAATTGACGCGACGAGCTCCGCGTCAGGCCGACTCTGTGTCTCGCGCCAGTACAGCGGCGATGGGCGCATACGTGTTGATCCTTCGAGTGACCCGTGTGGTCGGCACCGATTCGGGCTGAGAGACCCTCAACCGCCGTCGTACGACCGAGATCGGCCCAGCCGCCGTTTGGTCTTCTTCGGCGGTTGGTAGAAATCCTGAGTCCAAGCGTCCATCATGTCGTTGGCGTCGCCGTGCACGGGACTATTTGTGACCTGCAACCCGAGACCTTCAATTTCTCTTATGCACCACCTAATGAAATTTCCATCGGCACCGATTTCGTGTGCAAGAAGAAGCCTCTGGTCGGATTTCAGCTTGTCACTAAACGCGTCAGTAGTGTTCTTCACACGCCAATAGGGAACAGTTTCATCAAATCGCCGACAGAGCTCTAAGAGTTCCTTTCGAGCCTGGTCGAGGAGGGAAGTCGGCGTCGTTTCGCCTGGTTCACCGGTCGAGTCTGCCTGCGGCTCTCCGTCATTCTCACGGTGACTCTCAGGGTTCTCGCCGCTCGGATCTCCGATGATTGGCGCGAGATGCTGCAACCCGGCGACTTGACGGCGCTGGTTATCGACGTACTCCGATAGCTCGCGGTACTTGACGCGCAAACCATCCAGCTCCGCCGTAGCCGCCTCTGCCCTCTCGCGCCACCATATGAGGTGATACTCCGCCAGCTTCGCCTCACAGTCAGGGCAGACCGCGACTGGACGGATCGTTTGGCCTAGCCGGGCCGACTTCTCGAACGCTACTCCACAGAGCGCTTGGTCATTGCCGAGGTTGAGGTAGTCCTGGTGGTGCACCACCGAAGAGGATGTGTCCTGCACGAAACTGTGGGGTGGTTCCACATAACGAAAATAGTCGACCAGTGCTGATGCTATTGCAGTTCGGTCAAACGACGAACGGCTCAACGCAACTCGGCCGGTTCGAGGACGCCTTCGGGGCGCTACACCGTCGCCGCCGACGGCGACTTACAAATCTCCGCAAAAAGTGTCCCCTCTGTAGGTGTTGCGCGCCCATACCAGTGTCCGAGGTCCGTCCCGGGCCGCGACCAGAGAAAAGGGGAACACAGTCATGAACACCACCCACAACACCAAGACAAGGCGGCTGATTGCGGCATTTGGGTTGTCAGCGGCCGCCGCGGTCACACCGGCCCTGCTGTTCGCCGGTGCAGGAACCGCGCACGCCGATGATTCTTGCTACGGGGATCTTGCGTACTCCTATTACTGCTCCCCTGCGAGTGGTAGTGGTTCGCAAGCCCCTGAGCCAAGCCCGTTTTCCGGGCCACCTTCAACGAACTTGTGGCCCGCCCTCCCAGGGTGCACCGGTGGGGTTCTCGAAGCCCTAGACGGCGAATGCTGACTAGCTAGGAAGCGCCAACCCCACGGTCGGCCCGTCAACCTGCTTGGGTGGCGGGCCGACCGATCTTTGACCTGGGAACAAGCTGCCAAGTTTGCCGCCGACGAGGACGAGTTGTGAATGATTCGAGGCAACGAGGGGACACATGCAGGTTTTACGACGCCGGCGAGGTTGCTGACGCTCCCGGTCGATGCACAACCGTGATACCTCATCTACGATCGCGTGCGGCCGGGTTTCTACTCGAACGTCAATTGACCCGGCGAAGGGTGGTACGGCATGGAGGCCAATGCTCCGACCGTCGTCGAACATGCGCATCCGACCCTGTCGCGGGCATCGTTCATAGGCTGGCCGTTGCGATGGAAAGTCGCGGCGATCATGGTTCTCCCGATCCTGCTCGCCGCAACGTTCGGCGCGCTGCGGATCCAGAACGAACTCTCGGCGGCGTCGAAGCTCAGTGTCGCGTCTGACGACGCCGTGATCGTGGTGCCCGCGGTCGAGCTGGTCGATCGGCTCGACGGTCTCGCATACGCCGCCGCCTCTGGTGCGCCGATCCAAGAACCGCTCACACAGTTCGACGCGAGCGCGACGGCCCTGGCATCGCTGACCAGGTCCGCGGAGTTCGAGCCGACCGTCGCTGCGGCTCTGGCGACCGCGTCCTCGACGGCGAAGACCCTGCGCGACGAGATCGCATCCGGCCCGGTGCCGCCTCTACGGATTGCCGAGCAAGCGGAGAGCGTGGCGAACAGTGTCGCCTCGGCGATCGCGACGACGATGGCGACCGTCGGTGACGGTGCCGTACAGGCGCTGGCGGACCGGCTCGTGAACGTTCTTGCGGCGCAACGGGCGCTGACAACCCAGCGAGTGCTGGCCGCCGCGCCGGATTACGCCGATTCGGTCGTGCTGCGCACCAAGGTGGCGGAAGCGGCGGGTGCAGAAGCGGCAGCGATCGATCGTCTCACCCAGCTGGGTGAAGGCGCAGAGCTCCGCCGGGCATTCGACCTTCGGCGTGACGCTGAGACCCCACCGCTCGGCGAAGCCATGTCCGGGACGCAGTTCACCAGCGCGATGCTGGCGAGTGTCGACCAATATCGCGCTATGGTGCAACAACTTTCGTCTGATCTCGAGCGCACAGTGCATGCTCGGGCCAACACGTTGCAGTCCGCGGCCCTCCGCGACACCGCGATCATCCTCGGTGCGGTGTTGACCGCACTCGTCGTTGCGCTCGGGGTCGGCCGGTCGCTCATACGATCGATCGGCGGTCTGCGCCGCGGCGCCCTGGAGGTTGCAGAAGTCCAGCTGCCCGAGGAGATCGAACGGCTCAGCAGAGGTGGTGGCGTGCCGGAGATCACGGCGCTGCCGGTACACACCAACGAAGAGATGGGGCAGCTGGCGCGGGCGATCGACGATATCCACTTCCAGGCGGTCCGCCTGGCCGGCGAACACGGCGTCCGCCTGCAGATCGGCGAGATGTTCGAGACCCTTTCCCGCCGGAGCAAATCCCTCGTCGAAGAGCAGCTGGTGCTGATCGAGACACTCGAGCTCGACGAGGACGACCCGGTCCGGCTCGATCACCTGTTCCGGCTCGATCACCTCGTGACGCGCATGCGCCGCAACGGTGACAATCTGCTCGTGCTCGCCGACACGGTGGAACGCCACCGCCGGTCGGCGCCTGTGCCGCTGCCGGAAGTGCTGCGCGCCGCGATGTCCGAGGTCGAGGAGTACCGTCGGGTCACCCTCGGCCCCACCGGCGACGTCTCGATCGCCGGCGCCGCGGCGGGCGATGTCGGCCACCTGGTCGCCGAGCTGCTCGACAATGCATTGCGGTACTCGCCGCCCGATTCGTCGGTATCGGTGACGGTCTCGCGCGCGGTCGACGCCGGTATTCTGGTCGAGGTGTCCGACCGGGGACTCGGCATATCCGCGGATGACTTGCAGGTGGCAAACGAACGGCTCGCGCTCGGCGGCGAAGTGACCTCCGAAACTGCAAAGCGGATGGGCCTTTTCGTCGTCGGCCGCCTTGCACGACGCCACCAGGCCACGGTCCGGCTCCGTGCCACCGACCCGTTGAGCGCTCAGCCCGGTGTGACGGCGAGCGTGTACCTACCCGGCGCGCTGATTGCCCCGCTGGCCGGATTCGTCGATACTCTCGACGATCCGCTTACCCGTCCGTTCGACGACGTACCGCTTTCGCCCATCGGGCTCGCACTTGTACCGGACCATGAGCTGACGGCCGAACTCGACGAGGCCAGTGCGTACGCCGACGATGAGGCGGTCCCGCAGGTGACCACGCGCAACGGCAGCACGCTCCCGAAGCGGTCGCCTGGGGCAAGCGGCGTCAACGGCACTGCCAGCCCTCCCGTCAAACGGACAGCTGCGGTGCCGGCACCACAATCGACATCGAATCCATTCTCCTACTTCACCAATCGGTCCACGCCCGAGGCGGCGCCCGCGCAGTCCGAGCCGGAGAGTGCCCAGAACTCCGAGGATTCCCCGATCTACGAGAGGATGGTTTCCGAATGGCTGATGGATCCGACCGCGCTCCAATCACGCGACCGGACTTGGGCCACCGCTGCCGACGCCGGCTGGGCCGCCGCCGCTGAAGCTGACGAGCAGAAACCGCAGCGGCACACCGAATCCGGACTTCCGATCCGCGAACGCGGCGCCCGGCTGGTCCCGGGGCACGCCAGCGCTGAATCCCACGCCGGCGCCGACGAGCGGCGCGATCCTGCGGCGGTCGGCGACATGCTGAGCCGAGCTCTGGCCGGGGTACGCAGCGGGCGGGCCGAAAACGGTGCAGCCCACCGCCGAATCGAAGGAGACGAATGAACAACGGCATGCAACCGCACCGTCGGTCCGATAACGCCGCTCCCGCGACCACCAGGACCCTCGACTGGTTCGTGTCGAACTTCGTCCGTGACGTACCGGGCGTTTCGCACGCGATTCTGGTGTCGGCCGACGGTCTGCTGATGGCGTCGAGCACGCATCTGCCCACTGATCGAGCGGACCAACTAGCTGCAGTGACATCGGGTCTGGCGAGCCTGGCGAGCGGCGCCGCCCGGTTGTTCGAGGCCGGTGAGGTCCGCCAGTCACTCGTCGAGATGGACGATGGCTATCTGCTGTTGATGGGTGTCGGGAACGGATCGTATCTCGCGGCGCTGGCAACGATCTCGTGTGATGTCGGCCAGGTCGGCTATGAGATGGCGGTGCTCGTCGACCGGGTCGGAAAGGCGGTAGAGGCGACTCCGCGTGCGGCGCAGGGAGTTTGATGACCCTGAGCATGGACAAACCAGAGACGAAAACCCCACCCAATCGCGCCCGGCCGTACACTCTCACCGGCGGGCGCACACGGGCCCCGATCGACCTGCCGATCGAGGTTACAGTGGAGACTCTGAACGGCGAGCTCGATTGGGAGCCAGGCGATGTCCGCGCCGTGATCGTCCAGCTGTGCCGCGATCGACCGTCCATCGCCGAGATCTCGTCCTACGCCGCTCTGCCGATCGGAGTCACCCGGGTGCTCGTGGGGGATCTGGTGGAGAGCGGCCACCTCCGTGTGCACGCCACGCTGACCGACAGTTCGACCGTTTCGGATCGGCGCCGACTTATCGAAAGGACCCTGGATGGGCTACGCGCCCTCTGACCCGACCGGCACAGCATCGTCGACGAAAATCGTGATTGCAGGCGGCTTCGGCGTCGGCAAGACCACGTTCGTCGGCGCGGTGTCGGAGATCGTGCCGTTGCGCACCGAAGCCCTGGTCACCAACGCCTCGGACGGTCACGATGACCTCGAGGTGATCCCTGGTAAAGAGAGCACCACGGTCGCAATGGACTTCGGCCGGATCACGATCGCGGACGACCTCGTGCTCTACCTCTTCGGCACACCGGGGCAACGCCGGTTCTGGTTCATGTGGGACGACCTGGTGCGTGGTGCCATCGGCGCCGTGGTGCTGGTCGACACCCGCAGGCTCGAGGAAAGCTTCGCTGCCGTCGACTTCTTCGAGGCGCGCGACCTACCTTTTCTCGTCGCCGTCAACGAGTTCGAAGATGCCCCGACCTACGTCGCCGAGGATCTCCGCGAGGCTCTAGCCGTGCCACCAAATGTCCCGATTATCAGTGTCGATGCACGGCAACGTGATTCGGCAAAGAACGCGTTGATCGCGATCACCTCATATGCACTCGATCGTCTGCCGACGACGGTGCCCTGATCCCTAGGAACCGATCATGAACCATGAAATGCACCACTTCGACATGGGCCTCTGGCTGCTATTTCTGGCGTACATCGTCTCGGTGACCGGTTCGGTCGTCGGGCTGGCGTGCACCCGTCAGAGCGCCGCGGCGTCCGACACACGCGATCGGCTGCGGTGGCTCGCCATGGCGTCAATCGCCATCGGCGGGGTGGCGATCTGGCTGATGCATTTCATCGCGATGCTCGGCTTCGCGATCCCAGGCAGCGTGGTCCGGTACAACCTTGGATGGACCTTCGCGTCGGCTGTGCTGTCGATCTCGGCAGTCTTCGTCGGGCTCATCACCATCGGCCGGACCGTCGATCTGCGCCGGCTCATCGCCGGTGGCGTGATCACCGGCCTCGCCGTCGCCCTGATGCATTACACCGGCATGTGGGCGGTGCAGACGCAGGGCACGATCGCCTACGACAAAGGCCTTGTCGCTCTGTCGATCCTGATCGCCGTGGTCGCGGCCACGGCAGCGCTGTGGTTCACGCTCGTGCTCGAGTCCCCGGCGCTGCGATTCGTCGCAGGGCTCGTAATGGGCGTCGCTGTCGTCGGAATGCACTACACGGGCATGGCCGCGGTCCGTGTGACCGTCGATCACACCGCGGCGGTACCCGGTGGGCCCGAGGTCTTCTCGTTCCTGTTCCCGGTTTTCGTGATCGGCTTACTTGCACTTGCCGTCCCGATCACCGCCGTGATGCTGGCTTCTGACCGCGTTGCAAACGGAAGTCCATCCGCACCACAGCCAGTCGCTTCGTCGGCCGGGCGACATCGGTGAACCCGGTACAGGCCTATCTCGCCAGGTGCTTGTCGAAGAACATCGCGATCTCCTCGAACGCCTCCTTCGTTTCTGGGGCGTTCACGTCGCGCATGTAATGCGCGTGCGACTGCCCCTCGTAGACGTGCAGGTCCGCGATGACTCCCGCCTGACGCAGCTTGCGGTGGACGCGAACTGTGTTGCTCAGCAGTAGATCGCGCGTCCCCGTCGTAAGGACCGTGGGCGGGAAGTCGGTCATGTCGCCGTAGACGGGCGAGAGCATCGGATCCCAGATCGTGGCCGCCCGCGTAGAGGCGCGCCATCGCATCGCAGGCGCCATCCGCCGCGACGAGCACGTTGTCGACCATGTGGTTGGACTGGAACGAATCGCCGGTCCGCGTGAGATCGGACATCGGCGTCCCCGGCGCTATCGCCGCGGGGAGTGCGAGCTTTTCCTGCTTGGCGCGCAACACCGTCGAGAGCGTCAGCGCGCCTCCGGCGGAGGTGCCGAAAATGGCCATGTTCTTGGGATCGGCCATCTCGAGCGCGCCCTTCCACACCGCCACAGCATCGTCGAGTGCGGCCGGATACATGAACTCCGGCGGCCGGCGGTAGTCGACGGATAACACCTTGAAGCGGCCGAACCCGGCCATGTAGATGGCCTCCGCGGTTCCGGCCTCCCCGCCGCTCAGGACGTAGCACCCGCCATGAATGTGCACGAGAAGCCGGTCGCGATTCTCGGTGGGCAGATCCTGCGGCGTGACGAGATAGGCTTGCACGCCGTTGATGGTCATCGGCTCCGATTCGACATTGAAGTGTTCGCGGAGCGCGGGCAGCCCGCGGCCGGCCGACGGCGCGGACAACTTCTTCCATCCCTCGTCCGTCTGCGGCCAGGTATTCCAGTTGCCGCTCAACGGCGCGCCAATCACCCGCTGCAGTTCGGGGCTGACCGTCTCGGGCACCGGCAGCGTGCGGGCGGGAACCTCAAGCGGTGGCAGCGCCTGCGTGTGGGTGTTGGAGTCGGTCACAGCGAAGACACTAATCAGCCCGGTGCGCTCGGGGTCGGCACAGGTGCCCGTGACTTCGGCAGACGCCATTTCAAGCTTGCGCTGCCGAGCATCCGAATGGCCAGGTTCGTCGACGTGAACATTGGGATCACCCCCAGGAACGTACGTTCGGAGGGCGTCCCTCCATTCAAGTGCACGTAGTCGAGGCTGCCGAACACGTAGAAGCATCCGATGCTGAAGATTGCGGCAGGGATGCACAATGCCATGAACGATCCGCGATCCGTAACGGCCTGCCTCGCAACGGCCAACTCGTCGTCCGACATCGGCTCGCCCTTTCGCAGCTTGCGCAGAACCGTTGGGATGCCCCCGAGTTGCTCACTGATCGGCAGTGTTGGCCGGCGCACCAGGCGCGCGACGAACACGGCGGCAATCGCGGTGAACACTAGTACGGCCGCGAATGCGACGATCGTCAGAATTGTCCACAAGCTCAGATTCATTGCTTCACCCCGAAATCCGACGGCTGCCGCAGCGGACGAGTCCGCACCAGTGTCGGCCACCAGAACCATGGTCCGAGAAGCCGCAGAATGCAGGGGACGATAAACGAACGCACGATGAGCGTGTCGAGGAGCAGGCCGATGCACACGGTCGTACCCACCTGACCGATGGTCCGCAGATCGCTGGTGAGCAACGCCAGCATGGTGAATGCGAACACCAGACCCGCAGACGTCACCACGCCGCCAGTGCTCCCCAGCGCGCGGATGAGGCCGGTGTGTATTCCGGCTCCCAGCTCTTCCTTGACTCGGGCGATCAGCAGCAGGTTGTAGTCCGAACCGACCGCCACCAGGATGATGAATGTGATCGGTAACACCAGCCAATGAAGGTGCAGGCCGATCAGGTGCTGCCACACAAGGATCGAGAGGCCGAACGCGCCTGCGAACGAGAAGGCGACCGTGCCGGGAATGACCAAGGCGGCCATCAGACTTCGGGTGATGAACAACATGATCAGGAAGATCAGAATGAAGGCGGCGATCGCCACGATGAGCAGATCGGATGCGCCGTACTGCTTGATGTCTTTGTTGTTGGACCCGGCGCCACCGATGTAGATCTTGGCGCCCGCCAACGACGTTTCTTTCAGCGCTATCTGGATAGCTTGGGGGAACGCTTCGACGTGTTCGACACCTTCGGGGCCCATGGCGTTGCCTTCGTGGGTGACGATGAAGCGAGCCGCCGTACCGTCCGGTGACATCATCAGTGTCATACCGGTTTTGACGTCCTCGTTGTCGAAGGCTTCCCGTGGCATGTAGAAGTAGGAATCGCTGCGCGACTTGTCGAAGTCGTTGCCGACGTTGATCAAGTCGTCGAAGGTCTGGTCGGATTGGGTGGACTGCAGATGCGCCGGGCCGTACGAGTTGACGATCACGGCCTGCAGCGCCTGCGCCTCGTCACGCTGGATCTTCAACTGGGTAACCATCTGGGGCATCAGCGCGTCGACGGCCTGGAAATCCGCTACGGCATTGTGGATCTGGGCGTCCAGGGCGTCGATGCCGTCGAGCCCGTCGAATAGCGATTTGAAGGCGTAGCACACGGGGATGTCGTAACAGTGCGGCTCCCAGTAGAAATAGTTCTTGAGCGGCCGGATGAAGTCATCGAGATTCGCGATGTCATCGTTGATCATGTCGGTGACCTGCTGCAGGTTCTCCAGCGTGAGCACCGTCGAGTGCAGATCATCGGCCAACTTTTGCGTGAGGTCGATCGTCTTGCCCAGCGTCGCAACGGTGTCCGCCTGGATCTGGGCCTGCTTGTCGGTGTCGCCGTTCTGCGACTGGTTGAACGGCAACTGTTGACCGCTTCCGCTGCCTTGCGTGGTGAACAGATAGGGGATGGTCGCGCGGTCGAGTGGTCGACCCAGGGGTCTGGTGATGCTCTGCACCATGGCGACGCCCGGAACGCGAATGAGGGCCCCTGCCACGCGGTCCAGTGAGATGAAGTCTGCCGAGTTCCGCATGTCGTGATCCGACTCGACCATCAGCATCTCGCTGAACAGCTTGCTCGGCGGGAAGTGCCGATCCGACGCCTCGAAGCCTTGGTTGGCAAGGCCGTCGGTCGGCTGGTATTGGCGATCGTCGTAGTTCACCCAGTACGTCGGCACGAAGATCGCCCCGAGCATGACGACGGCGCTGCTGGCCGCAAGAATCGGCACAGGCCAGCGCACCACGCTGGCCGCGATTCGCCGGTACAGATGCCCCCTGATCGCCCGTTTCGGGTCGAACAGCCCGAAGAGGCTGCCTACCGTCAAGATGGCCGGGCCCAGTGTCAGCGCCGCCGAGATGGTCAACAGCAATGCGACGGCGACCGCGGGGCCCATGGTGTGGAAGTAGTCGAGTCGAGCGAAACTCAAACAGAAGCCGGCCCCCGCGATGGTCAACCCCGAGCCGATGATGATGGGGGAGACGCTCTTGTACGCGGTGAAGTACGCGTCTTCCCTGGTCTCGCCCGCCTGCCGGGCCTCCTGATATCGGCCCATCAGGAAGATGCCGTAGTCCGTCCCGGCCCCCAAGCTCAGCGAGACGACCATGTTTATCGCGAACGACGAGAGCGGGATGACCCCGAGATGCCCAAGTGTGGCGACGACTCCCTTTGCAATCAGCATCTCGAACAGCACGGTGGCCAGGGGCATCAGCACGGTGCTCACGGAGCGGTAGACCAGAAGGAGCATGAAGATGATCAGGAAGATCGTGACGATCGTGATGTTGTTCAGGCTCGCATTGGCGATCGACAGGGTTTCCGAAGCCAGCGGTGCCGCGCCACTGACATAGACCGCCAGGCCCGGCGGTGGAGTGTCTTTCGCGACGATGTCACGGACGGCGTGAACGGACCGGTTGGCCTGGATCTGCCCGATATCACCGGCCAGACGTAGTAGCACATACGTGGCTTTGCCATCGACGCTCTGTGCGCCGGCCGCGGTGATCGGCTTGCCCCACAGATCCATCACGTACTGCACGTGCTGCGTGTCGTTCTTCAACCGCTGCATCAAGTCGTCGTAATACTGGTGGTCTTTGTCGTCCAACGGCCGGTCGGCTTCCAGCACGACCATGGTGAGGCTGGTGGACGTCGACTCATGGAACTTCTCGCCGATGTGCAGCATCGCCACCTGCGACGGCGCGTAGGTCGGAATCATCGGACCCGCGAGTTCTGCTGCGACGTCTTCTACCTTCGGAATGAAGGTGTTTGTCGAGACGGCGACGAGACCCCAAAAGACGATGATCGGTATCGCAAGGACGCGGACCGTTCTCGCGAAGAACGGCCGGCCGGCCTGATGCGAACTCACGCGGATTTCACTCTGCAGGTGACATCCGCGTCCTGACGTGTGGCCGATTGTTCATCGCGGACAACGCCGTTGACCAGCATCCGGCAGCCGACCTGACCTCCGTGGACCTGCGCTGAGATGCTGCCGGAAACGACGGTGAGCGTCGTCGTCTCCGTGTGCGACCACGGCAATGACGTCAGATCGACCTTGTGCGGATGACCGTCGATGTCGATGTAGGAAAGCATCCCGCCGCCTCCGAGCGCGCCGAACAACTCATAGGTGAGCTGCTTGGGAACGAACTCCTCGGGCGCCTGGGGACCGTTGACTGTGAGGACCGGTCCCGGGGCAGACGCTTGATGCACCTTCCACATGCACAGCGCCCCCATGGCGATCGCAATGACAGCAACGAGGGGCAGCCAGGTTCTCGCCAGGAAAGTCCGGCCGGCGGATCGTTGGCTCACTCGATCGCCCCCGGCACCTGGAAGGTCATGGAGCGTATTTATATCCTAGATAGGATGGATAACTCAACCGCATGAGGGCGCTCAGCTCGTTGGCATACAGGAAATTATCAGTATTTGGCGTCTATCGTGATGTGACATAGGTTGCTGTACTTTACTTCGATGATATAAATGTGCCATGGAACGCGCAGTCGCTGGTAGTGCGGACGCGATCGCCGAGATGATCACTCTCGGAACCGACCTGATGTTTCGGTACCTGGTCGACCGTGACGACCTCAGTGCAAGCGCCGCGCTGGTGTTGAACCGGATAAACCGGGAGGGTCCGATGCGGTTGACGGCACTCGCCGAAGCCGAGGGAGCCAGTCAATCGGGAATGACTCAGCTGGTTCAGCGAATGGAGCGGCAGGGGCTGCTGGAGCGATGGAGCGATCCCGATGACGGCCGGGCGTCGTTGGTCATGTTGGGCGAGGCTGGCCGGAAGTTCTGGGACGCGCGCGGGGACGTCATCCGGCAGCGAGTCGCCGCGTTGTTAGCCGGCGTATCCGGAGACGATCAGGTGGCGTTGTGGTTGGCCGCCCAGGTGGTAGTGCGCGTCCTCGGCGAGATGCGGGAGATCGCTGACATCGAGGGCCCGGGTTCATAGAGTTGAAAAACGTCCCAATAGGAACGAGGCGCTACCCATGACAGCTGACTTGCCCGACAGTGCATTGGAACTGCGGTCGTTGGTGACGTCGCAGGGCACGCTGGAGCTCTCACTTCACGACGTCCCAGTACCAACGCCCGCCGCCAATGAGGTGTTGGTAAAGGTGGAGGCCTCGCCGATCAACCCGTCAGACCTGGGGTTGCTCATCGCCAGCGCCGATATGGCGACTGCGACGGTGGCGGGTACGCCCGAGCGCCCCGTCGTCACCGCATCGTTGGGGCCGGGCACGTTGGGTGCGCTCACGGCGCGCGTCGACAAATCGCTTCCTGTGGGTAACGAGGGTGCGGGCATCGTCGTGGCCGCGGGATCATCGCCTGCGGCCCAGGCCCTTCTCGGGAAAACGGTGGGGATCGCGGGTGGCGCGATGTACTCGCAGTACCGAGTTGTTGATGCTTTCGCGTGCCTCGTCTTGCCAGAGGGTGCGACGGCAAAGGATGGCGCATCGTCCTTCGTCAACCCGTTGACGGCTCTCGGAATGCTGGAAACCATGCGGCGCGAAGGCCATTCGGCCCTGGTGCACACGGCCGCGGCGTCGAATCTGGGCCAGATGCTTGTCAAGCTCTGCCAAAAGGATGGCGTGCCGCTGGTCAATATCGTCCGCAAGCCCGAGCAAGCGGAGCTGCTGACGGCAATGGGCGCGGTCCACGTCTGCAATTCGAGCTCGCCATCGTTTGAATCGGATCTTCTCGAGACTCTGAAGGCGACGTCGGCGACGCTTGCGTTCGACGCAACGGGTGGAGGAACGCTGGCGAGCCAGATTCTCAACGGCATGGAGGAAGCGGCCCACTCAACCGCAGGGGAGTACTCGCGGTATGGGTCGGCCGTCCACAAGCAGGTGTACATCTACGGTGCCCTCGACACGGGTCCGACCACACTCACCAGAAATTTCGGCATGGCGTGGGGGATTGGCGGGTGGCTGCTCACGCCGTTCCTCCAGAGCGCTGGGGCCGAGGCGATCGGCCGGCTCCGCGCCCGTGTGGCCGCCGAGCTGACCACGACGTTCGGCAGCAACTACACCCGCGAGGTGTCACTTGCGGGCATGCTCCGCCCCGATGCGTTCAACGCCTACGTCAAGCGGGCGACCGGGGAGAAGTTCCTCGTGACTCCGCAGGCCGGCGCGTGAGACGCCCACTCGGGTAGTACCTGGGAGAACAGTGGGAATCGAGGCGAGCAGGCCAATTCGGCGCATCCGGCTCGCACGATAAGAACGGCGTTCGGTGCGCAGCGGGTAACGGCCGGCTGGGCCCCGTGATCTCGCGAAAGGAAACTTCAAGATGAGTCGTGTTGCTCTGATCACCGGCGCCAGTCGGGGAATCGGTGCGGCGACCGCACAAGTCCTCGCTGAGCAGAAGTTTCGGGTGGTCGTCAACTACCGGTCCAGCGCAGAGCAGGCAGACGAGGTGGTCCGGGCCGTGACCGCGGCGGGCGGTGAGGCCGTCGCGATTCGGGCAGATGTCACCGAGGCCGACGATGTCGCGGCGATGGTTGGCGAAACGGAGCGGCAGTGGGGCGGCGTCGACGTGCTCGTGCACAACGCTTTGATCCCTTTCGATGTCACCTCGTTCGTCGACCTGACCTGGGAGCAGCTCGGCGGCAAACTGGACCGCGAGCTGCGTGCCGCCTTTCTGATCACCAAAGCTGTTGTACCGGGGATGATTTCCCGGAATTACGGTCGGCTGGTGTACCTCAGCACGGGGCTATCGCGCCGTCCGCGCGAAGGGATGATCACCCTGGGCACCGCAAAGGCGGCACTGGATCAGTTCGTCCGGTACATCGCACTCGAGCTGGCGCCACACGGCATCACCGCGAACCTCGTCGCGCCTGCGACGGTCGATGAAACCAAGGTGACCGGACAGCTGAGGACAGAGCAGGTGCGCCACCTCGGCGCAACCAACCCCATGGCGCGCCTCGTGCGCCCTGACGAAGTGGCCCGCACGGTGGCCTTCTTGGCAAGTGAGGAGTCTGGTTTCACCACCGGCCACTACCTGCCGATCAACGGCGGCCTTTCCATGGATTGAAAGTGGTTCCGCCGCAGGAGAATTCACCGAATTTGTGAGAAGGGTTGTGACCGTGCACACCATCGACCTGAGTTACGTCGGACATGGGTACCACGAGGAACTGGTCGCCTATGTTGCCGACCAGGAGGGCTATTACGAGGATGAGGGCGTCCACGTCGCCATCCGCGACGGGGTCGGGTGGAAAACGGAACGTGTCCGCCACGGCGCGACGATCGGTCTGGGTCGGGCCCTGCTATCGCGACTGACCGACGGCATCGGCTGGAAGATGCTCAGTGTCAACACCCATCGTCCGTTGTTCTGGTTTCTCGGCAACGCCGATGTGACATCGATGGCCGATCTCCGCGGGCGCCGCCTTGCAGTTCACGGTGGCCACACCGCGCCCGGTTGTTTCGCACGAATCGTCATGCGCAAGTACGGCATGGACCCCGACCGCGATGTCGAATGTGTGACACGGGTTCCTGGTGACTACCAGATGGATCTGCGACGACTGCGGGACGGGTCGATCGACGCCGCCTACGTCGGCAGCACTCTGTCACCGGAACAGGTCGCCGACGAAGAAGGGTTTCACCTGCTGGCGTGGGTCGGTGATCACTTTCAGATCCCCACCGTGGGCGTAGCCGTGGACCCCACCCATATCCCGCTGGAGAGCCCGGCGCTGCAGGCGCTGGTGCGGGCCAACGAGCGAGCCCTGCGGACAATCGCCGAACAGCCTGGCCTGGCCGTCGACTACCTTGCGTCGTTCCTCCAGCGACTGACGCGTGATGAAGTACAACAGCACTACGAGCGCTATGTCGCCCCGTACTTCACTCCCGACGGCCAGGTGGACCTCAACATTGCGCAGCAAGCCATCGACGCAGTCGCGGCCGAACTCGGTGTTGCACCGCAAGCCGCCGACGCGATCTATCAGCCGCAGCGGCCCTGAACCTCACTCGGTCAGTGCCGATATTTCCAAGTGTGTAGGCACATGAGGAGTGCGGTCGCCAGCACAAGAGCAAAACCACTCATGGTTGGTCGTCCGTCGAGGCCGATGGGGCAGTGCCTGCGGGTTCGCCCGTGACTTGGAAGATGACGCGGCGGGCGATTTCGACGGCGTGATCGGCGAATCGTTCGTAATAGCGGCTGAGCAAGGTGACGTCGACGGCGGATGCGGCGCTGTGCTTCCACTCTCGCTCCATGAGCACGTTGAACAAATGGCGATGCAGGTTGTCCATGTCATCGTCATCGTCATCGAGTTGCGCAGCCCTGTCTGGATCTCCTGACAGCACAACGTCTTTGACGCTGTTGCCCATGTCGACCGCTATCCGGCCCATTTCGGTGAAATATCCGTTGACCTCTTCAGGAAGTACCTTGGCCGGGTGTCGCCGCCGGGCCAGCTTGGCGACATGCAGGGCCAACGCGCCCATTCGGTCGACGTCGGCAACGTTCTTTATCGCACTGACGACCGCGCGCAGATCACCGGCGACGGGCGCCTGCAAAGCGAGAACCGAAAACGCGCGTTCCTCGGCCGCGGCCGCCTTCAACACGATGGCCTCGTAGTCGGTGATCACCTGCTCGGCCAGCAGCAGATCGGCTTGGAGCAACGCCTGCGTCGCACGTTCCATCGACGCCCCCGCCAGCCCACACATCTCGGCGATGCTGGCCGCCAATCCTTCGAGCTGCTCGTGAAATGCCGTGCGCACGTCTGAAAGGTTACGGGCAAGCCGCTCACATCCCGCCGAACTCAGTCAAGATAGAGGGATGCGTCGCGGCAAGGCACTTCTCGTGGTCGCGACGACGTTCGTGCTCGTCGCCTGCTCAGAGCCATCCGCGGTGCGAACTGCCATGCCGTCGCCCGTGGCGACCACACTCCCGGCGCAGCCACGGCTTGCGCAGGACCCCGCTCAACTGGCCGACAACTTGGTCGCCGACGAGCGGGCGCTACGCGATCCGGCGGCCACCGAAGCTGTGCTCGTGGATGCGGCGCGGCGCCAGCAAGTGGCCTACCGAACTCTCGCTCGCAAACCGGAATGGGAAGCGATCGCGCGTTCGCGGATTCCGGGGCCGTTTCTCGGCGTCTACGACTACAACATCGACGCGCGCCACCAACTCAACGGGCTGCTCGGCACCAATTTGAAGGACACGCTGCCCGCGTGGCGCATCGATGCCCCTGCGTCTGCCGGCGAACTGCTCGGTTACTACCGCGAAGCCGAAAGTGCGACGGGTGTCGGCTGGAACTACCTGGCGGCCATCAACCTCATCGAAACCACCTATGGTCGCGTTGTCGGCTTGAGCTCCGCTGGCGCGCACGGCCCGATGCAGTTCATGCCCTCGACATTCGCCGCATACGGCGGCAACGGCGACATCTTCTCGCCGCACGACAGCATCACGGCGGCGGGTCGCTATCTCGCCGCTAACGGCTTCGCGCAGGACCCGGACCATGCCCTGTTCCGCTACAACAACTCCGACCTGTACGTGCAGGCGGTCAAGGACTACGCCGCCGTTCTCGCGTCCGACCCTTCGGCGTTCGCCGGTTACTACCGGTGGGACGTCTACTACCGCACCACCGCAGGTGACGTGCTCCTGCCCATCGGGTACGTCGCGACCTCGCCGATCCCCGTCGCGGACTACCTGGCGGCACATCCTCAGTGAGGGTTCAGCCGCCAGGACGCAGCACCAACGTAGGTAGGATCCCCGCATGTCGTTAGTAGCCGGCCAGACATTCGCCGGGTACGAGATTCTGCGGCGGCTGGGTTCGGGTGCGATGGGAGAGGTCTATCTAGTTCAGCACCCGCGATTGCCACGCCGCGACGCGATGAAGGTGTTGGCGCAGCACGTGTCGGACGATCCGATGTATCGCGAACGTTTCAATCGCGAAGCCCAGAACGCTGCCACGCTGTCGCACCCGAACATCGTCGCCGTTTACGACCGCGGTGAGTACGAGGGCCAGTTGTGGATAACCATGGCCTACGTCGAGGGCACCGATGCTTCCCGCTTGTTGGTGGAGAAGTATCGCAAGGGAATGCCGCCCGACGAAGTCGTGCCCATCGTCACCGCGGTCGCCGACGCACTCGACTACGCGCATCAACGCCAGTTGCTGCACCGCGACGTCAAGCCGGCCAACATCCTGCTGGCCGAAACGGATTCCGGTGGCTGGCGTGCGATGTTGGCCGATTTCGGCATCGCACGGCGGGTCGACGATTCCAGCACATTAACCCAGACCAACATGACGGTCGGCACGGTTGCCTATGCCGCCCCCGAACAGCTGATGGGCCAGCCACTCGACGGCCGCGCCGACCAATACTCGCTTGCCGCAACGGCTTTCGAACTGTTCACCGGGACGCACCTCTACCTGGACCGCAATCCCGCCGTCGTGATCAGTCAGCATGTTTCGGCGCCGCCACCTGCGATCGAGGATCGCAAGCCCGAACTCTCAGGCCTGGGCCCGGTGCTTTCGAAGGCGCTCGCGAAGTCGCCCCGTGACCGGTACGACACGTGCACGGACTTCGCCGATGCGCTTGCAGGCAACGACGCAACGATGGCCGCTGCGGCGTACGCGCGTCGTCAACGAAACAAACCGAACAGCCGGAAGCGACTGCTCGTGATCGGCTCCGCGATTCTGGCCTCGGTGTTGATTGCCGGGGCGGCCGCTGCGGTCATCCTCACCGGGCGTCACCAAAACTCGGCCGCCCCGCAACAACGCCCGGCGGCACCGGCAGTGCCAGTGGTGCTTGTTGGTGCGGACTGCGCAGTGCTGGGGGCAGCAGGCATCACCGAGAACGGGCAGCAGGCGTACTGTGCCCGGCTACCGTCCACCGGCGACATCATGTGGTCCTTGGTGTCCGGCGTTGTCCCGACGCCGACCGTCACCCCAGGCGCCACAGATCCGGTCTACCCGGCGGGCATTGAACAGCAGGTCGACGTCTGTATCCAGCAGACCGGAAAATCACGTGCCGAGTGCCGTGAGGACATCCGGCGGGGAAACCTTTCCGGGCCACCCTAAGGCGTCGATCACCCGCCCAATGCCTGTTCGGCACAGACGAATTCGTCCATGCTGCTGTCCTATTGCTGGTAGGACGGGTAGTCGGTATACCCGTGGGGGCCCGGTGAGTAATGCAAGGCGCGGTCTGATCGCTCGATCGGCGCCTGGGAGGCGAAGCGTGCAGGCAGGTCGGGGTTGGCGATGAACGGTTCTCCGAATGCGACGAGATCGGCCATCTCGTCGGCGATGAGCTGGTTTCCCCGCTCGTGGGTCATGCCTACGTTGGAGACGAGGGTGCCGCGATAGCGGGGCCGGAAGTGGCTGAACATGCCGTCGCCCTGCAAGCTGGACAGCGGGCCACCGCTGAGATCGGCCATCGCACCCATCAACAACCAGTGTGCCAACGGGTAATCGTTGAGCCGGTCGACCACATACTCGCTGGTGGCCAAAGTGTCGGCGGTGGACACAAACTCACCCCGTTCGCCCCAGGACGGCCCGGCCTTGACTCCGACCCTGCCGACATCGATGCATTCGACGACCGCGTCGAGCACATCGAACAGGAGGCGTGCCCGATTTTCTATCGGGCCGCCGTAAGCGTCGGTGCGCACGTTGGTGTGTGGGTTGAGGAACTGGCTGATGAGGTAGTTGAATCCCGCCTGAAGCTGCACCCCGTCGAACCCGGCGCGCATCGCGTTGGCGGCAGCGGTGGCGTAATCATTGATCGTGGTACGAATGTCGTCTCGCGTCATCGCCCTCGGGATCACGGTCGACTTGTTTCCCGATGGCGTTGGCGAACTCAATCCGGGGTTGACGGCCGACGGGGCCAATGGTGCTGTGCCATCGAAGAAGTCGGGATGCGACGACGATCCCGTGTGCCACAGCTGCACGAAGATGAGACCACCTCGACGGTGCACGGCGTCAGTGACCGTCGACCAAGCGCGCACCTGGGCGTCGGTGAACAGTCCGGGAACGTCGTGCCAGCCGACGGAGTCGCGACTGATCCATGTGCCTTCAGTGATGATCAATCCGGCTGAGGCGCGTTGGGCGTAGTAGCGCACGTGCAGTTCCGTCGGCAGCAGATCGGGATTCGTTGCGCGGCAACGTGTCAGCGGCGCCATGACGACGCGATTGGCGAGCTGGTATTCGCCCATCTTGTAGGGCTGAAGTAGCGGCTGAGTGGCGCTCACGAGACTTCCTGCTTGGCGTGCAATTCCGAACTGCCCGTCGTCATTTCCGACAACCTTCCTGTGCTTCAGGTCGACGTGCCAGTCGCCAAATGGCCACAGAATGTGCAGTTCTGGCCATTCAGTTCCCGGCTGTGTAGCTCTGCCGGTATTTCTGCGGCGACACACCGACCATGCGAAGGAAGTGATAGCGCAGCGACGCGTAGGAGCCGAACCCAGACTGCTCGGCGACGCGATCCACGGTCAGCCCCGTGGATTCCAGCAGTCGACGCGCCCGGTCGACGCGCATTCTGGCGAGTGATCCCAGTGGGGTGGTGCCGAAATGCTCGCGAAACTGCCGGTTGAGCGTTCGCACGCTGACCGATGCGTGTTTTGCGATGGCCTGCAGGTCGAGTCCGTCGAGCGCGTTCTCCTCCATCCAGGTGATCGTTGGCTGCAGCGGATGCTCGGCGTCGGCGGGCGCTGCGTGCTCGATGTACTGCGCCTGGCCGCCATCCCGCCACGCAGGTATCACCACCCGCCGTGCGGTGCGCCCTGCCAGGTCGGGGCCGGCGTGCTGGCGGATCAGATGCAGACACAAGTCCAGGCCCGACGCCACTCCTGCAGACGTAAGAACGGAACCCTCGTCAACGAACAGGACGCCGGGGTCGACGTCGATCTCGGGATACCGCCGCGCCAGTTCGCCGGCGAACTGCCAGTGCGTGGTGGCACGCCTGCCGTCGAGCAGGCCTGCAGCAGCCAGCGTGAAGGCCCCGACGCACATCGCCGCGATCCGGGCACCATTGCCGGCGGCGGCTCGCAGTGCCGAAATGACTTGCGGGTCAGGCTCTTCGAGGAATTGGTGGGTTCCCGGCACCACCACGAGGTCCGCTTCCGCGAGGGCGTCCATCCCGTAGGACGTTCGAATCTCGACCATGCCCCAGTCCGCTGTCGTGCTGATCGACGGGCGTTGTCCGCACACCCGAACCTCATATCCCGGCAGCGCGCCGTCGGGATTCACGACTCCAGGCTCCGCTGCAGCCAGATTGGCCATGCCGAAGACCTGGCCGGGAATCATCAGTTCGAATCCCATGACCTGCTCCAGCGCCAGTACACCCACGATCATCGTGGCTAGATCTTAACAGCATTTGTCTATCTGGCCACTGGTTTTCCGTGACGCAGCTCGGGCAGTGTTGCGGTTATGGAGCTTCCAGATTCCGACATTGCCTGCGCGGCAAAACAGTTCGTGTTCGACGTGTCGCCAGCATTCGTCGCCAACCACAGCCTTCGCAGCTACCTGTTCGCCCGCGAGGTTGCCGCGGCCAAGGGGCTGAAAAACGATGTCGACTATGACGATGAGCTGGTGTTCCTCAGCTGCATCCTGCACGACCTCGGCGCCACCGAGGCCGCCAACGGCGATCAGCGGTCCGAGGTCGACGGTGCCGATGTGGCGGCCCGCTTCCTACGCGACCACGGGGTGCAGGACGCGCGGGTCACGACCGTCTGGCAGGCGATTGCGCTGCACACCAGCATCGGCTTGGCGCACAAGTTCGGTGCGGAACAAGCCGTCACTCAGATGGGCATCTCGACAGACATCGTCGGCACCGACAGACACCTGCTCCCTGAGGGTTTCGCCGATCGGGTGCATACCAAGTGGCCACGCCACGACCTCGGTTATGCGTTGACCGAAGTCATCGCACGCCAGGTAGAGGCCAACCCGGCAAAGGGACACCCGATGACATTCCCGGGCCACCTACATCAGCTGATGTACCCCGCCGCGACACCGCCGGTGACATTTTTCGACCTCGTACGCGCCGCCGAGTGGAACGATCAACCGAGCGCGGATCGCCGTTAAGCCAGCATCGGGTCGATCGCCGAGCGCGGGACCAACACCTGGGTAGCGCCAGCTGCTTCGGGCAGCAGCACACCCTGGCTGAAGAAGAAGATCACCCCGTCGTTCGTGATCGCGAATTCCTGGTAGTTCTGGGGGTCATAGCCCGCAGTCGGTGCAATCGCCACCGGCTGTCCCGTCTGCTTCTGCAGTTCAGCCTGCACGATGGGGAAGACGACCTTCAGCGGATCGTCCACCCGCCACAACGGGGTCTTCTTGTCGTCGCCCGCCGGGTCCCAGACGATCGGCTTGCGATACGTCTGGTCCCAGTTGAACGCTTTGTACAACGTCTGAGGGTGCGCGCCGCCGACGTTCTGGTAGGTCTTGAGTACGACGGCCTCCGTGCCACGCGGCGGTATCGCCGACCCGTAGTTCGTGGAGGTGATGTCCAGCTCGTAGGGCATGTCGCGGGGTGCAGACGATTTGGCCACATTGAGGAATCCATCGCGCGCCTGGGTGACGTAGTCGGCTAGCGACTTCTGGTCGGGGTAAGACGTCGGAAAGCTGATATTGACGTTGTAGGCGGGGTCTGACATCTGGATCACGCACGCGGAGCCCGTATTCCCGCCCTTGACGTCGGCGCAGTAGTCCTTGGGCGGCGCAGCTGCTGCGACACCGGAACTGCCGAAGATACCCAGAGCCGCGACGAGCGCGGCCACCTTACGAGTGCGCATATCTGATTTCCTCCGTGGCAAACCGCGGCACCTGCGCCGCGCACGAGAGAATACCTGCACCCGATTGGAACGCCTCTCAGCTACCGGCGGCCGAGCTTCTCCCGGATCTGTTCGCTGATGAAGTCAAGGGTGGACACCGGCCGGAACGCGCGGGCGGCATCGGTGAGCGCGTCGCGCGCTTGGGGACTCAGCTCGATGTCAGCAGCGGCGACGTTGAACTCGAGTTGCTCGACGCTAGACGCTCCTGGAATCGCGACCACGTTCGGCAGGCTGATCAGCCATGCGAGCGCCACCTGGGCCGGCTTTGCGCCGACCTCCGTCGCAACGTCGCGCAGCGTCTGCAGCAGCGGCTCGACACGGCGCAGATTCTCGGTGCCGAACAGCTGGTTCCCTGCCCGGACGCCACCCGGTCGATTGTCGAGGCCGTACTTGCCGCCCAGCAGTCCCTGCGCAAGCGGGCTGTACGCGATCACGATGCGGTTCTCGCGTTCGGCGAACGGCACCAGGTCCTCGAGCGCCGAGGGGCGGGCGAGGGAGAACTGCACCTGGTTGCTGACGACCGGCCGCCCGAGCGCGGCGTCGGCCTTCTGCCATCGCGCGAGCGAATAGTTCGAGACGCCTGCCGCTCCGATGTCGCCACTGTCGAGCAGGCTTCGCATTCCCGGCATGATCACCGAGTCCGGCACCACGGGGTTGGGCTGGTGGATCTGGTAGAGCGGAATGCGGTCCACTTGCAACCGCCGCGCGCTCGCACGCTCGCGCTGTTTGATCACGGGTGGGAACGGCGCGATCGGAAAGATCTTGCTGGCCAACGCAACCGCGGAGCGCTCGTCGCCGAGCGCCTCGCCGAGGATGCGCTCACTCTTGCCAAGTCCGTAGACCTCGGCGGTATCGAACAGCGTCACCCCCAAAGCCAGGGCGCGCTTGACGATGTCGCGGGCCGCACCCGAGGCGTAGCTGTCGCCGTAGCCCCACTCGGTCGAGCCGAACTGCCACGTGCCCAAACCGATCCGACTGACTTTTCCGACTCCGTCGACGTCGACATACTTCATGTCCCCACCGTACTGATATGGCGCTGGACCCAAATTCGAGTAGTGGACTACTCATGCCCGCCGGCTCATCGGAGGAGATGCTTTCGTTGACAACCGCCCCACAACCTGGGAGACGACGATGACTGTTGACACGGCGGTGGAAGCGACCGAGCAGCTGGCCCAGCGAGACACGATCCAGGCGTTCCGCGCTGGTCGCTACATCCTGATCGTCGCCAAAGGTGACCTGCCCACCCCCGGCTACGAGGTGGATATTGAGCCGAACCTGCTGCAGATTTTCCCGCAGCAGTACAACCTGGTTCGCCGCAGCCGTCCGGGGATCTGGCCGCAGGTCGTCACCCCGTACACCGTCGCTGAGGTGTTCGCATACCCCGAAGACCAGGCTGTGGTGACGGTTCACCACGCGGACGGCCAGGACCAGGTCCGCATCGAGGAGTCCGGGCTGCACCTCGCGCACTTCACGGACGTCGTGTCGGTGAGCGGATTCGCCGCAAGCAATGAGGCAACCGGGATGTCGTCGAGGCTCCGCTTCGACGAGGCCTTCGCTCATGCGGTCGCGAATCTGCCGCCGTCCGAACCGTCGCACCCGGATGAGTTGACCAGCGTCAAGGTGATCGAGACCGGAGCCCTGTTCGGCGGGTTCGCCGGCTTCCATCACCTCTACGTCAAGGTCCAAAGCACCACCACATGAGACTGGCCCGCGAGCGGCGAACGCGGGGGACGCCGCTCGCGGGCCCATTCTCATAATCTATTTCGGCACTGCAAGTTTGAGCACCCTGCGGTTGCGGCCGTCGATGACGTAGACGTTGCCTGCGGTATCGACCGTCACACCGAGGGCTTAATTCGGGCATGGGCAACGGTTGTGAATCGTTGGGCAAAGGGTGTGGCGCATGCCTTGGCGATTTCTCGGCGGACCGGCCAGAATGAGTACTAATGGTTTCGGGCACGGTGACCAGCTGTTCGAGCTATGTTCCGACAGGGATCGCCGCCAGCAACCGGGAGGCAGCATGAACGTCACCGCAGGCTTCGCAGCAGCCGTCATCGCCGCAGGCGCCGCCGTCGGCTTCGCAGGCCCCGCCCGGGCTGCCGACGATTTCAGCGGCACCTTCATCCCGAACGGCCCTGGTTTGAGCTCCACCTGGGTAGTCACGCCGTGCGGACAGGACTGCGCCCACATCGCGGACAGCAATGGCTGGAGCGCGGACGCCCATCCGTTCGCCGGCCTCTGGAGATTCGTGGTTGACTTGCAAGACGGGACCAAGTGCAACAACGACGGTGTCGCCCCGGGAACGGTCACGTTCAAAGTCGACGCAAAACGGCAAGAGGGCACGATGCTCACGGCAATTCCTGAAATGTCGTGGTGTCCGTTCGCACTCGCACCCGGCTACTCGCATCCGGTCTATTTCTCGTTGACCAGAATCTGATTGGCGATCAAAAGCCGATTCCGACGCCGACACCGCCCCAGCCCCAGTTGTCATCTGGGTTTGGACACGAGACGTCGACATAGACCGTCTCGAAGGTGCTCTCACTGGGTGGGGAGTGGTTTGGGTTGTGGATAGCGGTGACCTTGCAGTACGACAGCGGCACCGAGCTGACACCGCTCACCCAGTTGATCCGGACGTCATACCCTTGTGCCTCGAGGTCGTCGATAGTCGCACCGGCGGACTCGGCGCCCGGTACCGGCCACACCGGTTCGGCGGTCGCGACGGGCGCAGTGGCGAGCGATACCGCGGCGCCAAGTAACACCGCACCGAGCAGTCGCATCCCGAGTGACATCGCGGTCCTCCTGACCCGCGGGGCTCCCAAATGCAGAGCCTCTCCGTCAATAATCCTCCGCCGGTTAGCCTCTGTAACAGATTTGCCGAACTGGCGATGAACCATCAGAGCCGCGGGCACTGCTGGACCAGGCCCAGCGTTGGGGGAGATGACCGCGGATGGCAGCAACGGCGGGTAAAACCGCCATGCTCCTTGAGACAAAAGGAGTCGATGCACAGATGAGTGCACCGTTTGAAACCTGTGCAAAGCGCAGCGTTGTCGCCGTTCTGGCGTCAGGAGTTGTGATCTCGCTCACCGCGCTGACCGGTGGAATCGCGCCGGCATTCGCCAAACCGGACACCGATCAGGTCGTGACCACGACGAGTGCGGCTCCTGAGCCGAAGGTGCAGGCTCCAGCGGTGGTCGAAGCCCCGCCCCAGGAGGCACCACCTCCGAAGGCGCCTGCCCCGCAGCCTGCGGCTCCGGTCGTCGAGGCGCCGCCGCAGACGCAGCAGGCGGTTGAAGCACCGGCCTCACCTGTCACACCGCCACCACCGCCGGTCACGCAGTCGACGACCGCGCCGGTTGTCACGGCAATCGCACCTGCGGCGCCTTCGACGCCGGTGAGCCCGCCCGTGACGAAGACCGATACACCCGCACCGCGCGTAGTTGCCCCGCCGACCTCTGAGCCGTCATCGGTGACGTCGACGTCGACCTCGCAGAGCCCGGCGACTCAGTCGTCCTCCGCCCCGTCGACCTCGACCAGCAGCGCTTCCGCAACAGCGTCGGTCGCGTCGGTGCCCCCGTCTGCCGCCCTGGTTCCGCCGAGCTCGGCAGCAGGGGACGCGTCGTCGCCGAGCCTTGCTCCTGTGACTCCGTCGAGTGGGTCGGCGACGCCAGGCAATGAGTCGAAGTCGAGTGAGCCAAAGGTCAGTGCCGCTCAGGATTCCTCCGCGGTGAATACGACGGGCGGACCGACGGTGTCTGTCACGCAGGCCGCGAAGGTCATCGCGATGTCTGAACCGCAGACCCTGCAGGCGCCCAAGACGGATGTCGAGCTCGCCAGCAAGGTGGACCCGATTGAGGTGAAAGCGGATCCGGCTCCGAAGCAGGACGTTGACTCCTTCGCGACCTCGATCGGCCTCGACCTCGGTGTCAAGGGTCCGCTCGGTGTTGATGCCAGCGTCAAAGCCGACGCCAAGCTGACCAGCGAGCGTGTGCCGGACCGCAATATCCGCCAGTGGAGCCCGGACTGGGTGCAGTACGACGAGTACTACCGGCCGATCATCCTCAATCCGTATCACGAGCGGGTGCGGGTCGTTTACATCTACGACTACCAGCCGAGGATCGTGTGGATCCCGCCGTTGGCGCGCGCGGTTCTCGACGTTGCCCAGTTCGCGGCGTACAGCTTCACCGCCGTCGTCGACACCGCGGCCAACATCGTCAACGCGGCGGTCGCCACGGCAGTCGATGTCGCGGTCGGCAGCTTCTTCGGCGGCGGGTATATCCCGGCGTACGGGCAGCCGCTGCCGCCGCCCCCGCCTCCGGTGTTGACTTACGACAACGTCCCCGTTCTGGTGAACTACTCGAACGCCAGGTATGAGCCGTTCCGGGTTCGGCGCATCGTCGACGTCGGCGACGACCCCCAGTACGGCGAGCACAAGGTGCTGCTCGACGGTGCGACTCCCGCATGGGGCGAGTGGACGCAGACGTCAAGCGGCGAAAGGCAATTCGAGGTCCACAAGACCCAGCAGTACCCGGGTCTTGACGCTCCGCAGCAGGCTCCGCTGCCCGGTGACTACCAGCTGAGGCTGGCCTCGGACGAGACACCGGCCGGCACGAGCGGACGGGACGCCTTCCTGTACGTCGCCGCAGGGGTGACCGTGGCACTGGGCTTCGGCGCCATCGCACTCGCCCTGCTGCTGGGGCGTCGCCGGACAGAGCACTAAGGAGGCGCAACGAAAGAGGGGCACCCGCTGTGGGCGCCCCTCTTCGTATGCCGTTGTGTCAGCGGCTCTGGTGCGCGCTCGTGTCGACCTGCGGGACCGACACCTGTGACTGGGTGTTGTTGACCCAGTCGTGGTGGCCGATGTCGGCTTGGGCCGGACCGGCCAAGCCGAGCACCGCGGCAGTCAGGCCGCTGGCGATGATGGTGGCAAATCCGAACTTCTTCATTGCTCTGTCCTCTTCCTCTTTGTTTGATCTACAGGCTTAAACGCAGAGGTCAGAGCTATAATTCCGATGGCAGTAATTGAACGGCGGTTGGCAGCAATCGACTACGTCAGTCGGCGCCCTTGCCGTTGTCGACGCGGTACACCGCGCCATGGATGGCCGTCGCGTCATCGCTCGCCAGGAATGCGATCGCCTTGGCCACATCGACGGTCTCCATGAATCCGCGGGGCGAGGCGATGCGCAGAATCAGGTTCCAGTCGGCGTTGTCCGGCGCCTGAAACTCCGTCGATTGCGCGGTGGGCATGCCGCCAGGGCACACGGCGTTGACGCGCAGCTTCTCCTTCGTGAACTCGATGGCCAACGCGCGGGTCAGCCCGATCAGCCCGTGCTTGGCCGCGCAATACCCGGCCGAGTACACCTCGCCCTCCACACCAGCTATCGACGAGACGTTGACGATGTTGCCGCCGGTCGCCAGCAAGTGCGGAAGTGCTGCGCGACATAGGTAGAACGGACCATTGAGGTTCACCGCGAGGTCTCTGTTCCACTCCTCGTCGGTCATCGTCGGCGTGTGGCGCATCTGGTGGAAGCCTGCGATGTTGGCAAGGATGTCTAGGCGCCCGAACTCGGCGACACAGTCCGCGACGGCCTGTGCGCACGCCGCCGGATCGGAGATGTCGACCGACGAGTACTTGCCGCCAGGGACGTCGGCGAACACCTCGGCCATCCGATCGGCGTCGCGCGCAATCCCGAACACGGAGGCGCCCCGTTCAGCGAACAGTTTCGCTGTCTCGGCGCCGAGTCCGGCCGACGCGCCGGTGACCAATGCGACCTTGTCGCTGAGCTGAGTCATGGCAAGACCTTCTCACGGAGCCCTCAAAGCCGTGACTTTGCCGAACGAACACTGCGATAATCCGCGGCGTGAGAATCATCCGCGGGCTCTTCGCTGTCGCCATCCTCGCGTTTGGTGCGCTGGCGTTCGCCGGTCCCGCCCAGGCGGACCAGGTCATGCAGGGTGTCTACAACTACACACCGCAGCAGGGCACGGCCGGTACGTGGACGATCTTCCCGTCGTGTGTTCCGGTGGTCGGCGACGCGCGGGTAGCGCTAGAGCTGCCGGTGGCGTGTCGGCTGCACGTGTCGGGATCGACCGGCGTCACCGGCGGTGACGCGAACCTGGCAGGCGGCCTCTGGCAATTCAGTACGAATGTCCGGGACGGCATGACGTGCCCTGACGGCAGCACGGCGCCCACCACCGAGACGATCAGGTTCGACGACGTCACGATGACCGGTACCCGCACCATCTTCCACAACGACATCTGCGGGCTGCAGCCCGGCAAGATCGACCTGCCGTTCACGTTGTCGTTCAAGGAGCCGCTGCCGATTCCGGTCGAACAGTATCCGTTGATCTGCGAGCCAGAGGGCCTGCGGCGCTGCTTCTAGGCCGGCCTCGAACATGCCGCGCGCCGTTCCGCTGCTCAACGGCAAGGTTCGCAACCTCACCGGTCCGAGGCTCACGCAGCGCTGGGGTGTCACGTGTACCGATCTGGGGGCGTCGGTCATCGCCCCCAACGGCAAGCTGGTGTCGGTCTTCGGCGACACCTTCTCCGGTCGCAAAGTGGGACAGGGCGATTGGCGTTCACCTGTCGTCCTGATCGGCACCGGCGACACCGATCACGAAATCGTCTACGAGCGCGCAGGGGGAGACGACCCGAGCTACGCGCGACAGCTCTGGCACTACGTCCACGATGACGAGGCCACCGGTTGGATCAGGGGCGGCATCAGCACCGTGATCCCGTCGGACCTTCTGCGCGTCGACGACTCGATTTACTTGCACGCCATCGTCAATCGCGGGTTCGGCAACGTCATCTGGACCGAGATCTGGAGATCCGACGACAGCGGTGTCTCCTGGACGCATATGGGCGAGGACGCCAAGTTTCCCGCCGACATGCACGGCGGCTACGCGCAATGCTGGTCGTGGGACTACGACCCTGCCGACGGCTGGGTGTATGTGGTGGCGACGGGATTTCAACGGGACAAGGGCATCATCTTGATGCGTGTCCGGCCTGACGACATCGGGCGGCGGTCGCGGTATGTCGGCTGGGGGTTCGCAAATGGGCGCTGGGCGTGGGGCGTGAGTGCCACCCCGATCACGCGTGACGGCGAGAAGTGGGGCGAGCTGACGTTTCGCCGGATGGCACAGGGCAAGTGGATACTCGGCGGGTTCCTTGCGTCGAAGTACGCGCTGGGGTATCGGGTCGTGGACTCGCCGGTCGCCAACATGCACACCACCGAACTCCAGACACCTGTGCTCGGCTCGGCGTGGAACGCCGAGAATCATTCGGACAACAAGGTCGCGCAACTCTACGGCGGATATGTGCTGCCGGGCTCGCGGTTCGACGTCAAGGGCGGCATCGGGCTGATGGTGTCTCAGTGGAACACCGACGTCGGATGGCCTTACCGGGCAATGCAATTCAAGGCAGCGCTGAGGGACACCACGAAGACGGTGAGTCCGCCGGATCCGATCAACCTGTGAGGTTCAGACGGTGAAACCGCCGTCGACGTTCCAGTTGGCGCCGGTCACAAATGACGCTTGCGGCCCCGCCAGAAAGCTGACCACGCTGGCGATGTCGCTGGTCTGACCGTAGCGGCCGAGCGACGTCATCGGCCGTGCCCAATCGGCGAATTCACCCTCTTCCGGATTCATCTCGGTGGCGATCGGGCCGGGCTGAACATTGTTGACGGTAATGCCGCGAGGCCCGAGCTCGCGGGCCAGCCCTCTGGTCAGGCTCGCGACGGCGCCCTTGGTCATCGCGTACACCGATAGGCCGGGCGCGGGCACCCGGTCAGCGTTGATGCTGCCGATGTTGATGATCCGGCCACCGTCGCCAAGGTGAGGAAGCGCCCGCTGGATGGCGACGAACACGGCGCGAACATTGACGGCCACCAACCGGTCGAACTGCTCGAGCGGGAAGGACTCGGCGTCGTCGACGTACGCCACGCCCGCATTGTTGACCAGGATGTCCAACCCGCCGAGTTCGGCGACAGCATCGTCGACCGACCGGACCACTTGCTCCGGATCGCCGCTATCGGCCTGGATCGCAAATGCCGTGCCCCCAGCCTCGGCGACCTCGGCCACCAGCTTGTCGGCCTCGGCGGCCGATGCCCCGTAGGTGAACGCCACAGCTGTGCCGTCGGCGGCCAGCCTTCGCACGATCTCCGCGCCGATGCCGCGCGATCCGCCGGTAACGAGTGCCCGCCGTTCGGCCAGTGCTTCAGTCATGCCTTCCTAAAGCCGGATCGCGGCGAGAACATTCCCGCCAACAGAGCGCAGCGTCACTGGGTGTTTGCTGTGAGCGTCAGCAAATGATGTGGCAAAGAGTGGTTAATCTCAACGGCCAATGCATCCGCAAACGCGACTTGGTCGATTCGAGCACCACACCGAGTGGCCGCTGGCAGCCGTTGCGCTGCTCTTCTTGGGCCTCTACTCGGCGCAGATCCTGCTTGAACCCCGTGGCAGCACGGCTGCGGCCATCACCGACGCCATGCGCGCGTTGTACTTCGTCTTCGTGGTCGACTATTTGGCGAGGCTGTACCTGGCTGATCCGCGCGCAAAATGGTTTGTCCGGCACCTGTTCGATCTCGCGATCGTGGTGTTGCCTTTCCTGCGGCCACTGCGCCTGCTCAGCCTGGCGGTGGTCGTCGAAGTGCTGCAGCGTGCGGTTGGGGACACCATCCGCGGCCGCGTCATCATCTACACCGTCTTCGGTGCAGCGGTCATGATTTACGCGGCCTCGCTGGCGATGCTTGACGTCGAGCGGCACGCGCCCGACGCCCACATCAAGACGTTCGGTGACGCCCTTTGGTGGGCGATCACCACCGTCACCACTGTCGGCTATGGCGATTACACCCCCGTCACTGGAGAGGGGCGCATCGTTGCTGTCGCGTTGATGATCGGCGGCGTCACCCTCCTGGGTGTCGTGACCGCGACCCTGGCCTCGTGGATCGTTCAGCGGGTCGCCGCCGAGGACACCGCCAACCAGACGGCGACCTGGGCTCAGATCGAGGAACTTCGAGAGGAGATCCATCGACTCACGAAGTTGGTCGCCGATGATCGCGAGCCCGCCTATGGTGAAGGCCGTGAAGGAATCTGACACCAAGCGCGTAGTCATCTGGGGCACCGGTTTCGTCGGCAGGATGGTGATCGCCGAGATCGTCAAGCACCCGCTGTTCGAACTGGTCGGTGTCGGGGTGAGTAACCCCGAGAAGGTGGGCCGCGACGTCGGCGAAATCTGTGCTCTCGGCCAGGAACTCGGGCTGGCCGCCACCGACGACGTCGACGAACTCATCGCGCTGAAACCCGATGCGCTGGTGCACTTCGGACCCACCGCCGCGCACGCCGACGCCAACATCGCGCTGATTACCCGCTTCCTGCGGGCCGGGATCGACGTGTGCTCGACGGCCATGACGCCGTGGGTGTGGCCCACCATGCACCTCAACCCGCCGAACTGGATCGAGCCCATCACCGAGGCGTGCGAACTCGGCGAGTCGTCGTGCTTCACCACCGGCATCGACCCCGGGTTCGCCAACGACCTGTTCCCGATGACGCTGATGGGTCTGTGCTCCGAGGTCCGCAAGGTGCGCGCATCCGAACTGCTGGACTACACCAACTACGAGGGCGACTACGAATTCGAGATGGGCATTGGGAAGCCGCCCGAGTACCGCCCGCTGCTCGAGAACCCCGACATTCTGATATTCGCCTGGGGCGCAACGGTTCCGATGATCGCCCACGCGGCGGGCATCATGCTCGACGAGATCACTACCACGTGGGACAAGTGGGTGACGCCCACCGAGCGCAAGTCAGCCAAGGGCATCATCGCGCCGGGCAACGTTGCGGCCGTGCGGTTCACGATCAACGGCAAGTACCGGGGCGAGACCCGCATCCAGCTCGAACATGTCAACCGGATAGGCGATGATGCCGCACCAGACTGGCCGACGGGCAACGAGAACGACGTCTACCGCGTCGACATCGAAGGCACCCCGAGCATCTTTCAGGAGACGGCTTTCCGGTTCACCGACGGCTCGGGCCGCGACGCGGCCGCCGCAGGCTGCCTTGCGACCGGCTTGCGCGCGCTCAACGCCGTGCCCGCTGTCAACGATCTTTCACCAGGCTGGGTGACGGCTCTGGATTTGCCACTGATTCCCGGTGTGGGGACCATCCGCTAGTAACACCAAGACCGTCAGACAAGATTGAATACCGGATAGGGTTCGATCGAGACGGAGTGAGATGTCTGACGGGGTAGGGCTGTCGGTTGGTGCGACCAACCTGGTGGCCGTCGTAGTGGGCCGGGCCGCGGTGACGCGGTCCCCGGTGGTGACGCTTTACCCGCACCGACCCCCCGAGGTCGGCGTGCCCAGCGAAAACCCCAACCTCACCGAACGCGGCCTGATCATCACCGACTTCGTCGACCGTGTCGGTGACCCCGTCGGCATCGTCGCCGCCGACGGCTCCACGCATCTGGCCGACAAGGTGGCCGTCGACGCGCTGCGGGCGATGCTTTACACCGTTGGCAGTCCCCCCACGGGACCAGTCGCAGTCACCTATCCCGCGCATTGGCGGCCGACGGCCGTCGACGCGTTGCGCAATGCGCTGGCCGCGGTGCCCGAGTTTCAGGTGCCGAACCCGGCGCAGTTGGTACCGGATGCGACGGCAGCTCTTACCGCGCTGCAGAACGATCCCGGTGTGCCAACTCGCGGCGTCATCGCGCTCTGCGACTTCGGCGGCACCGGCACCAACATCACGCTGGTCGACGCGGCCAACGGTTTTGCGCCGATCGGCCCGACTGTCCGCCACACCGACCTGTCTGGCGACCTCATCGACCAGGCGCTGTTGACACACGTCATCAACGACCTGTCCGCGGCCGGCACCATCGACCTATCCGGCACGTCGGCGATCGGCTCGCTGACCCGGCTGCGGGCCCAGTGCCGCGGAGCGAAGGAGCGGTTGTCGACCACAGCGGTCACCTCCCTGGCGGCTGAGCTGCCAGGGCACAGCAGTGAGATGCGGCTGACCCGCAACGAGCTCGACGCGGCGATCCGCGGGCCCCTCGCCGACTTCATGGGCGTGATCCAGGAAACCGTGGAGCGCAATGGAATTCGGAACGCCGATCTGGTGGCCGTGGCGTCCGTAGGTGGTGGCGCCCGCATACCGATCATCACCACCACACTTTCCGAACACTTCCGATTGCCCGTCATCACCACCGGACAGCCGGAGCTGACCGCCGCAATCGGCGGCAGCCTGCGGGCGACACGCGGCGCGGTCGACGAGGGCAAGACGTCGATGGCCGCCGCTCCCGGGGCGATAGCGGCGGCCGCTGCGGCCACCGCGATGGCCCCTCAGGCGAACCCACAGGACGGGCCGGTGTCGAGCACCTTCCAAGCGCTGGCGTGGTCGGACGCCGACATTCCAGATGTCGCGCCAACCGACCCGTACGAATACGGCGGCGGGGCTAACGGCGGCGTCACTGACGCGCGCCCGCAGGTGCAGTTCGACCACGAACAGCAATACGAATACGAAGAGCCGGCGCCGCTGCCCTGGTACCGCAAGCCCGCGATAATCCTTGCTGCAGGCGTGGGCGCGCTGCTCGTGGCTCTGGTGGCGGCGGTGTTGTTCGTGATGCACGAGGACACCACCCCGGCGCCCGCGTCGACCACTGCGCCCGTCCCCACCTTGCTGCCGCCGGCCTCCTCAGCTGCGCCGACCCCGGCCGAAGTGCCTGCTCCGCCGCCGCAGACGCAGGCGCCCCAGACCCGCACTGTGACCCGGCAGGCGCCGCCGCCGGTGATCGTCACGGAGGCCCCGCCGCCGACGTCCGAGGCCCCGCCGCCACCGCCTCCCACCACGGAGGCGCCGCCGCCGACCACCGAAGCGCCCCCGACCACGCAGCCGCCGTGGAGTCCCACCGCGCCGTACCCGACGATCCCGGGTCTGCCGTGGGTTCCGCTGCCGGGGGGTCAACCGGTACAACCGGCCCCTTAGCTCCGGCGCAGAACCTAGGCTGGCCGCCATGACGCAGACCGACGGCTTGCTCTTCAACCCGAACACCTACGACCCGCAGCAGTTCGACGACGAGACACGGCGGCTACTGCGCGCGACCATCGATTTCTTCGAAGGTCAGGGCAAGAAGCGCATCCTCGACGACGACCTGACCGCGCAGTGGCCCGCCGATTTCGTCGACTTCGTCAAGCGGGAGAAGCTGTTCGCGACGTTCCTCACGCCGTCGGAGTTCGCCGACGGTGATCCGAACAAGCGCTGGGATGCCGCGCGTAACGCCGCCCTCTCCGAGATTCTCGGGTTCTACGGGCTGACCTACTGGTACACCGAGCAGGTCACCATCCTCGGTCTCGGGCCGATCTGGCAGAGCGAGAACAAGGACGCCAAGCTCAAGGCCGCCGATGACTTGGAGGCCGGCGAGGTGATGGCCTTCGGGTTGTCGGAGCGCGAACACGGCGCCGACGTCTACAACACCGACATGGTCCTGACGCCTGCGAGCGAGGAAGACCGCGCCGAGGGCATCCTGTACCGGGCGACGGGGGAGAAGTACTACATCGGCAACGGCAACGTCGCCAGCATGGTGTCGGTGTTTGGCCGGCGCGGCGACGTGGAGGGCCAGGACGCTTACGTGTTCTTCGCCGCCAACAGCCGCCACGAGAACTACCACCTGATCGACAACGTCGTACACATGCAGATCTACGTCAGCACCTTCCGCCTGGAGAACTACCCGGTGCGTGAATCCGACATCCTGCACGCGGGCGTGGAAGCCTTTGCGGCGGCGCTGAATACGGTCAACATCGGCAAGTTCAACTTGTGCACATGCACCATCGGTATGGTCGAGCACGCCTTCTACGAGGCGATCACGCATGCGCAGAACCGAATCCTTTACGGCAACCCCGTCACCGACTTCGCCCATGTACGAGCGACTTTCGTCGACTCGTACGCGCGTCTGGTCGCGATGAAGCTGTTCAGCCAGCGGTCTGTCGACTACCTGCGCAGCGCCAGCCTCGACGACCGTCGCTATCTGCTGTTCAATCCCGTGACCAAGGCCAAGGTCACGATGGAGGGCGAGACGATTGTCCGGTCGCTGCACGATGTGGTGGCCGCAAAGGGGTATGAGAAGAACACGATGTTCCGCGAGGTGGCTCAACTCATCGGAGCGCTGCCGCGACTCGAGGGCACCGTCCACGTCAACGTCGGCTTGGTGCTCAAGTTCATGCCGAACTACATGCTCAATCCGGCTGAATATCCCGAGATTCCGATCCGCAACGACGCCGCGGATGACGTCTTCTTCTGGAACCAGGGACCCACCCGCGGGGCGGGCAAGGTCCAGTTCGCCGATTGGACGCCTGCATACGAGGAGCACGTCAGCATTCCGAACGTTGCGCGGTTTTACGAACAGGCGCAGGCATTCAGGCAGCTGCTCATCACTGCCGCCCCTGACGCGGATCAGCAGAAGGATCTGGACTTCCTGCTCAACGTCGGGCACCTGTTCTCGCTCATCGCGTATGGGCAACTCATCCTCGAGCAGGCCGCGCTGACCGGCGTCGACGACGACATCATCGACCAGATCTTCGACTTCCAGATCCGTGACTTCAGCACGTACGCCGTTGCGCTACATGGCAAGCCGACTTCGACGCAGGCGCAGCAGGACTGGGCGGTCGGCGCGATCCGCAAGCCGGTACCCGACGCCGAGCGCTTCGATCGGGTCTGGCAGCGGGTCAAGGCCCACGACGGCGTCTACGAGATGCGGCAATGACGGCGGCCAATCCGTTCGTTGTGTCGGCAGAGAGATTACGGTCGCACGGTATTCGGGCTGATCCCAGTGTTCTCCGGCATCCTGTGTTTTCGGATGCAGCTAACTGTGAGGTCGCCTAACGAATTCATGGTTCGTTCGGTGGGCAGGCCGAAGCCTCGGGCCAGTGCGGCCCGGCGAGGCCCGCGGCGGGTGTGCGCGCCATTTACGGGCGCGGCAGCGTTGCACGGCCTGGACATGAACAAAGGCGGGTTGTTTTCCGTTGCAATGAATAGGGAGCTGCAAAGGAGCACCACCATGCGAATCAAACTGACCTACATCACGCCGCTGTTGGCGGCTGCTGCCGCGCTAGCGATCGCCGCCGCACCGACGGCCGCTGCGGCAACAAATGGGCAGACCTGCTCGGGAAATATCTGCCAGTCGCCCGGCAATGTTCAGATCACCAACACCCCTCCGCCAGTTCAGTACTACCCCTACGGGACCATGCCATTCCTGCTCGGCGGCCGCGGCGGCGGGCTGCTCGGCGGCCGCGGCGGCGGGCTGCTCTGACAACTAGCGCAATGACAGCCGGTTCGGCTCGCCACCGGCGCCAATTCTGCGCGCTCCGTGCTCGGCAGTCGGCCCGCCACCTTCGGGGGTTGGGTGGCGGGCCGAACACTTGATAGACGGCGGCTAGTGCGATTCGGTTCGAAGTTGCGGTGGAACCTGACGCTGTGGCGCAACCCCGAGCGGTCATGCGCTAGCGCCGCACGCCCGTTACCGCCGAGCGGGGCAACCGGCCGGCTTTCGAATGCCCGGTCAGCCGGTCGCCGTCGACCACGATGTCGAAGTCGAGGTTCAGCCGCATCGGCTTGGTCACGGATTGGCGCCAGGTAACCCGTTGTGCCGCAACGGTGATATCGCGCAGCGCGACGGTCTCGCCCTTGCCGGCCGCCGTGCCCGTGACGACGCCCGACTCGCTGGTGAACGTGTAGAGAACCTGCAGGGATCCGATGGGCGTTTTGATCACCACATCCCATTCACCGATGATCAGGTCCACACCGTTCCCCTTCGCTCGTACTCGAACAACTCCTCGACGGCCAGGGCCACCCGCGGTCCATAGCTTCGGTCCAGCAGGTGAAGGGCGAGGTCGAGGCCTGACGTGACGCCGCCTGCCGTCACGAGGTCGCCGTCGTCGACTACGCGCGCCCGAACGACGTTGACGCCGGTGGCATCGAGCACGTCGAGTCCCAGCACGTGCGTCACCGCGTTGCGGCCCTCGAGTAGCCCCGCCATCGCCAGCGCGAGCGAACCGCCGCACACGGTCGACACGGTGATGTCGGGATTCGCCATCGCCTCGCGAATCAACGGCACCGCCGCGGTCTCACCGAACCGGGCGAGCAGGACGGGGATCGTGTCGAGCTCGTCCGGATCGCCGTCGATGGGCCCGGATGCGCCAGGAACGATGACGTAGCCGGGTTTCGACGGATCCAGCTGCGCCGTCGCGTTCAGCACAAGCCCGCGGCTGCCGCTGACCACCGGACGCGGCCCTTCGGCGGAGACCAGCTCCACCACCAACTCGCCGCCGGCCGCGTCGCTGCCCGCCACGAGCACGTCGAACGGCGCGATCACATCGAGAGGGTCGAATCCGTCGAACAACACAATCTGCGCATGCACGTGCTCATCGTCGGGCGAACGGACAGCGAAGGACCAGTGGTGAACTGGCCATGACTCGCCGACATGTTGCCAATGCGTAGACCACTATGGGTGGGTGACTATAGGTGCGCACGTTGTGATCGACCGCCTGATCGCCGGGGGAGTCGACGTATGTTTCGCCAACCCCGGGACATCGGAGATGCATTTCGTCGCCGCGCTGGACTCCGCGCCGCAGATGCGAGCTGTGTTGTGCCCGTTCGAAGGTGTCGCGACAACGCCCGGATTGCAGGTAGACCGGCGGCCACGCTCTTGCACCTGGGACCGGGAATGGCCAATGGGTTGGCGAACCTCCACAACGCCCGTCGTGCGTACAGCCCTGTCGTAAACATCGTCGGCGACCACGCCACCTATCACCAAAAGCTCGATGCGCCACTGCAATCCGACATCGAGGCGCTCGGAGGCTGGCTGGAGGGAACTGTGCACCGACCCGCGTCGGTCGCGGATCTGGGCGCTGTGGTCGACACGGCGATTGTCAGCGCGACATTGTTTCGGCATGTCGCCACACTCATCCTTCCCGCGGACCTGTCGTGGAGCGAGTCGGCATCGGATGGCGGAGAGAAGCCGTTCGCCGAGCCGACACCGGTGGACGTCGACACTTCAGGCGCCGCGAATGTACTGAAATCGCATGGGGACAGCACGGTTCTACTGCTTGGCGGGCCTGCGACCACCGCCGCGGGTTTGCGTGCGGCGGCCCGCATCTGCGCTGCGACCGGCGCCAAGGCGCTCGTCGAGACCTTTCCTGCCCGACTCGCGCGCGGCCTAGGCGTGCCCGATATTCCACGCCTGGGCTACTTTGCGGAGCAGGCGCAGGAACAACTCAGGGGGACAACGCATTTGATGCTTGTCGAAGCGCGATCGCCGGTGACGTTCTTCGCGTATCCGAACATGGAGAGTGATCTGGTGCCTGCGGGCGCGGACGTCCACACTTTGACGGTCCGCGCAATGGAGGAACTCGCCGACCGGCTCGGCGCGCCTGAGGCACCCGCGTCCGTGGCCAGCCCCGCAGAACTCCCGACCGGGCCGCTGCGATCCGACAATTGGGCCTCGGTCATCGGCGCGCTCCTGCCCGAGAACGCGATCATCTCCGACGAAGCCAACACCAGCGGACTGCTGCTGCCCTATGCGACGGCCGCGTCACCACCGCACGACGTGCTCACACTGACAGGCGGGGCGATCGGCCAGGGCCTGCCGGTGGCGGTCGGCGCGGCCATTGCCGCGCCGGACCGGCCCGTCATCGCGTTGCAGGCCGACGGAAGCGCGCTGTACACGATTTCGGCGCTATGGACCATGGCCCGCGAACAGCTCGACATCACCGTCGTCATCCTCAACAACCACGCATACGCGATCCTGCAGCTCGAGTTGACGCGCGTCGGCGCCTCCGCCGCGGGCCCGAAGGCACAATCCCTCCTTGACCTGTCCAACCCTGACATCGACTTCGTCGCCATCGCCCAAGGGTTCGGCGTACCCGCAACGCGCGCCACCACCGCGGAAGAGCTCGCGGCCCAGTTCAGCGCCGCGATCGCCGAGCCGGGACCGCATCTGATCGACGCCGCAGTCCCTGCTCCGTCGTTCGGATAGTGGCCAGATTGGTGCTAGCCGCCAAGATATTGCCACCGGATCGGGTATCGTCGGGCGATGCACACCGTCGCCGTCGTCGCGTTGGCCGATGTCATCGCGTTCGACCTGGCCACCGCGGTCGAGGTCTTCGGCCGGGTGGTGCTGCCGTCCGGTGAACCGGGCTACCGGGTGCTGGTGTGCGGCACCGCACCTGCCGTCAGCGCGGGCCCGCTGCGCATCGCCACCGACCACGGCATCGCCGAACTCGACGGGGCGGACACGATCGTCGTTCCCGGCCGCAACGATGTCACCGCAGGCACGTCCGATGACGTACTCCGTGCGCTGAAGTCCGCGTATGCCAGGGGCGCCCGGATCGCCTCGATCTGCTCGGGCGCTTTCACGCTCGCCGAGGCTGGGCTGCTCGACGACAGGCGTGCGACCACTCACTGGCTGGCCGCCGACCTGTTCCGCGCCACCTACCCCGCGGTGGATCTTGACCCCGATGTTCTCTACGTCGACGGGGGTCAGGTGCTGACGTCGGCGGGCGCGTCGGCCGGCTTGGACCTGTGCCTGCACATGGTTGCCAGGGACTACGGTGCTGCCGTCGCCGCCTATGCCGCACGGCTTGCCGTCGCACCCCTGCACCGTAGCGGGGGACAGGCGCAGTTCATCCTGCGAAACACCGCCCCCGCCAAGCACATTGCGGAGCGGACCGAACTCGACGATGTGCTGGCATGGATAGAGCAGGAGGCGCATCGCGAGCTGACCCTGCGTGACATCGCAGGCCGGGCGGCGATGAGTGTCCGCACGCTCAACCGCCGATTCCAGGCCGAGACCGGCCAGACACCGATGCAGTGGCTGACCGGAGTGCGCGTCCGCCATGCGCAACAGCTGCTGGAGAGCACGGCCCATGGTGTCGAAAAGATCGGCCGCGATGTCGGATTCAGCTCGCCTGCCAACTTCCGCGAGCAGTTCCGCAGGCTCACAGGCGTCGCGCCACAGAGCTACCGCAACACTTTTCGCGACCGGCTGGCCGGGTAATTACCGAGCCTTCGGTCGCTTCCACAGCACCAGCTGGGCCAGCGGGATCTGCATCTCCTCGGGCTCGGCCGCCATCCGCGCGGCCGTACCGGCTTCCAGCCGGCTCATGAACTCCGCGTACCGCGGGTCGGCACGGCCACCCTCGAGTGCGGCCGCCATCGTCGGGAACACCGCCGCCCTTGCGAATTCTGCCCACTGCGCACCAAAAGCCTCTGCGTCACGGTTGATTTGGTATTGGGTCCAGAACCGGTCCTCGGCGTCGAACACTTCGAGGTGGTCGATCTCCAGCTGTTCGAATCGCCCCTTCGGGGCAAACGGGGAGAGAAAATCAGCTGCCCGACGGGAGACGATCGGGATGCACATGCGGTGCACCTCGTCCTCGGTTACCAACCCCTTCGCCACCAGGTCGGAGAGCTCGGCGTGCATAGCCTTGAACAGTGGTCGGTGGCCGAATTCGCCATTGTCACCGGTGGCCGTCGTCAACACCACGAGACGACCGCCGGGACACAGCTCGCGGCCGCGGAATGCGACGAACTCATGCCAGTCGAAGGCGGCCTGCTTGGCGTAGGCCGCCTTCACGTTCTCGTCGCCGCTGTACGCCACCAATAGGTGGTCCGGCACCGGTGCCGGAATCCGGCCGAGCCACTGGATCGCCCAGGACGACCAGCCCAGGTTCACACTGTTGGACGGCAGGATCTGGGTGTAGAACGACCGGCCGATCGCGGACGTGAAGCTCGCTGCGTCCTTCTTCCGATAGGAATCGGGGTCGTCTTCCACTGTCTGGAACAAGACGGTGAAGTCGTTATCCGCCACATCGGTGTGTGCAACCAGGACCGAATGCTCGGGCCGGGTGCGCTTGCGTACCACAGCGATTGCGGCGCCGATCGGCAGCAGGGAGTTGTGACCCGTGGATGCGCCGTAGTCGGCTATGACGATCGGTTGTGGGGGCTTCGGGAGTGGGACCGCTTGGGCTGCCTCTTCGAAAAGCTTTATCGCCCCCAACAATCCGGCCGCCTGCAGCCGCGAACTAGCGGAATACGAGCCGCTGTCCATCGGCTCAGGCCGCACGACGATGCTGGATTCGGGCACATGACGACGGTAGCTCCTAGAACGTCACTCCGGTCAATTGCTCAGAAACCTCCCAGAGCCGCGTGCTTTCGGCTTCGTTCCTGGCCCGATCCAGGATCTTGGCGTGGGTCACTCCACCTCCGGCCATCTCCAGGAGGCCGCGCGGGCCGTACAACGCTCCAACCTGGGCGTCCGGCGATACCGCCCCGTAGATTCTCCGTGCCAACCGAGCCTGTCCGCGCGGCGATGGCCGAGATGGGGTTCCCGGAGCCGCGCGAGCGGTTCTCCGACGGTTTGCGCACCGGGCTGGTGACGTGCTGATTGGCGCCGCAGCGCAAACGGAGGCGTGACAGACTTCGCTCATGAGCCGACGGTCGGGTCCGCGAGTCGCCATCCTCTCCGCAGTCCTGACGTTGGTGATCGGCGGTGTCGGGCTGATCGCCATGCTGATCCTCAATGCGTTTGTGTTTGACGACTACAACGCTTACGGAGAGGTGTCGATCCCTGGCTCGACAAGTCTGCAGCTGCCCGCGGGAGAGGTGACCGTCAACTTCCACACCATGGTCACGGGCAGTCCGTCGAGTGGATTTCCCATTCCGGACCTGAAGTTCAACGTGACGCCGCCCGCGGGTGTGGCGAAACCTCAGGTGACCGAAAGCATCGGTGGCACAACCACAGTCAACAGTGACACGCATGTGCAGGTATGGGTGATGCAGATCCCCCAAGGGGGCACGTACGACATCGAGACCGACGGAAATATCAACGGCTACATCAATCCTCACCTCGCGTTCGGCCACGGCAGTTCCTACGGCTGGCTGACATGGGTGTTCGGTGGGCTGCTTGCCTTCGGCGTGGTGGAGCTCGTCGTGGCGTTGATGTGGTCAGCAAGATCGGCCAAGCGGGCGAGGCCACTTGCGCCGGAGGAGCTGCTGAGCTTCGACGAGCCCACGGCCAGCCCAGCGCCGCTGCATAGTCTCCCCAACTACACGCCAAGCGATCAGGGCGTGCGGCTGGAGCAGCTCAAGGAGCTTGCCGCGCTTCGAGATTCGGGTGCGTTGACGGAGGACGAGTTCGAGGCGGAGAAGCGCCGTATCCTCGAGAGCTAACTGCCCCTGGCGACCCATTCGTCGTAGTGCACGATTTCGTCGCCGACAGTGGTGGAGTCGCCGTGACCGGTGTAGACGACTGTGTCACCCGGCAGCTTGCCCAGCCGCCCGGAGATCGACTCGAGGATGGTTCCGAAGTCGGAGTAGGACCGGCCCGTCGCGCCTGGGCCGCCCTGGAACAGGGTGTCACCACTGAACACGGCGCCCAGTTCGGGGCTGTGCCAGCACACCGAGCCCGGTGAATGACCAGGGGTGTGTATCGCACGCAGTTCGTGGCCGGCCACACGTAGCGTGTCGCCGTCATTGACCGTGCGGAAATCCTTGTCCGGATGCGTCATTCGCCACAGCACATCGTCGGCGGGGTGCAGCAGCACTGGGGCGTCCAACGCGTCGCCGAGTTCGGGCGCCACGGTCACATGGTCGTTGTGGCCGTGGGTGCACACCACCGCCACCACATGGCGCCCGCCGACCGCCATCACGATTGGTCCCGCGTCGTGCGCGGCGTCGAACACCACTACCTCCGAGTCGTCGCCGACGATCCAGATGTTGTTGTCGACTTCCCAACTGCCGCCGTCGAGTTCGAAGGTCCCGTGGGTGACCACGCGCTGTATAGGTCCGGCGTTCACTTGAGTACCACCACCGAGCGCAGCACCTCGCCCGCATGCATCTTGTGGAAGGCGTCCTCGATGCCGTCAAGCCCGATGCGTTCGGACACGAACTTCTCCAGCGGCAACCGGCCCTGCAGGTACAGGCTGATCAGCGTCGGGAAGTCGCGCTCGGGCAGACAATCGCCATACCACGACGACTTCAGCGACCCGCCGCGGGAGAAGAAGTCGATCAACGGCATCTCCAGCTTCATGTCCGGCGTCGGAACACCCACCAGCACAACCGTTCCCGCCAGATCACGGGCGTAGAACGCCTGCTTCCAGGTTTCCGGCCTGCCGACCGCATCGATCACCACGTCCGCACCGTTTCCGTCGGTGAGGTCCCGAATCGTCTCCACCGGATCGAGCTCGCGGGCGTTGATGGTGTGCGTAGCCCCGAAATCCCTTGCCCAGTCCAGCTTCTTGTTGTCGGTATCGACGGCGATGATCCGCTTGGCCCCGACCAGCGCCGCCCCGGCGATCGCCGCGTCACCGACACCGCCGCAACCGATCACAGCGACCGTGTCGTCGCGGCCGACAGCAGCGGTGTTGACCGCCGCGCCAAGCCCGGCCGTCACACCGCAGCCAAGCAGTCCGGCCACCGCGGGATCGGCGGCCGGGTCGACCTTGGTGCACTGCAGTTCGTGCACCAGCGTCTTGTCGGCGAACGCGCCGATACCCAGTGCCGGTGTCAGCTCGGTGCCGTCGGTCAACGTCATCGGCTGGCCGGCGTTGAAGGTGTCGAAGCAGTACCACGGCCTGCCCCGCTTGCAGGCCCGGCATTCACCACACACCGCACGCCAGTTCAGGATCACGAAATCACCGGGTTCGACGTGTGTCACGCCCTCACCGACCGACTCGACGGTGCCCGCCGCCTCGTGCCCGAGCAGGAACGGGTACTCGTCGTTGATGCCGCCCTCGCGATAGGTCAGGTCGGTATGGCAGACCCCGCACGCGATGATGTCGACCACGACTTCGCGGGGCCCCGGATCGGGGATGACGACATCCACCACCTCCACCGGATCGCCCTTCTTACGTGAAATCACACCGCGCACCGTCTGAGTCATGGGCTACAACTTAACGTCCAGGGTGGAAAGCTGGTGATGTGATCCCGGCGCTGTATCTGTCCCACGGCGCACCGCCGCTCGTCGACGATGCGCTGTGGGTCTCACAGCTGGGGGCGTGGGCCGAGGTGCTGCCTACGCCGTCGGCGATCCTCGTCGTCTCGGCCCATTGGGAGGCCGCGCCACTGACCATCGGGTCGACCGCCACCGAGACCCCGTTGACGTACGACTTCTGGGGCTTTCCGCAGCACTACTACGAGGTCACCTACAACTCGCCGGGCGCACCCGACCTCGCCGCGCGCGTCGCGACGCTGATGCCCGACAGCGAGCCCGTCGCTCACGACCCGGACCGCAGGCTCGACCACGGCGCTTACGTGCCGCTCACCGTCATGTATCCCGATGCCACCATCCCGGTGCTGCAGATCTCGATGCCGACCTTGGACCCGCAGCGCCTGTTGCACCTCGGCGAGCGGCTCCGGCCGCTGCGGGATGACGGCGTGCTGATCATCGGGTCCGGCTTCACCACGCACGGGTTGCCGTTCCTCGACGACCCGTCGCCCGGCGCCGTCCCACCGAACTGGTCGACCGAGTTCGACGCATGGGCCAATGAGCGCTTCGCCGCAGGGGACCTGGACTCCCTCATCGACTTTCGCGCGAAGGCACCCGGCATGCCGTATGCGCACCCGACCATCGAGCACTTCTCGCCGTTGTTCGTCGCGCTCGGTGCATCCAGTGATCCGCAGCAATCACCCCAACAGGTCATTGACGGCTACTGGATGGGCCTTGCGAAACGGTCGATCGAACTCACGTGATGCGCCCAGCGGCCTACCGTTTTACAGATGACGACTGTGAACGAGCCCCACACCGACACCACCGAGAAATTCGCGGTGCGCATAGTCGGCGCGATAGACAGCGCCAGCCTGGCCATCCTGCTGTCGATCGGCGTCCCGTCCGCCCCGTACATATACACCGCCTCGACAATGCACTGCATGAGCGTGTCGCTGGGACTCGACGGCGACGGACTTGGGACCGCATGGGGACGCCAGTTGGCTACGTCGATGTTGGCCGATGCCGGCTTCGGCGATGTCCAGGTCCGTGAGATCGAGTCGGACCCGATCAACTTCTATTACGTCGCGCGCAAGTAGGCTCGCTTGCGCGCGGACGAGAGGAGCATCGAGACGACCATGAGCGCGCTCGATGCGATAGCCGACTGGCCGGTCACCGCCGCGGCCGCCACCGTTGTCGGCCCGTCCGGCGTGATGGCGGAACACGGCGACATGAGGCACCGCTTCGCGCTGGCGTCGGTGACCAAACCGCTCGCGGCCCGCGCCGCGCAGATCGCGATCGAAGAGGGCGTGGTCGAGCTGGACACGCACGCAGGCCCGCCGGGGTCGACGGTCCGCCACCTGCTCGCCCACGCCTCTGGGTATGCGATGCACTCGGCGGAGGCGATGGCCAAGCCCGGCCAGCGCCGCATGTACTCCAACTACGGGTTTCAGGTGCTCGCCGAGACGATCGAGCACGCGTCGGGCATCGCATTCGGGCAGTACCTGACCGAGGCGGTGTTCGAGCCGCTCGGCATGGCCGACTCCTCGCTCCAGGGCGGCGCGGAAGCGGCGGGCTACGGGGCGACGTCGACGGTCACCGACTTGGCGGCCTTCGCCGCCGACATGCTGCGGCCGTCCGTGGTCTCGTCGCAGATGCATGCCGAGGCCATTGACGTGCAGTTTCCCGGTCTCGACGGGGTGTTGCCGGGATTCGGGGTGCAGCGGCCCAACGACTGGGGCCTTGGCTTCGAAATCAGGGACGCCAAGTCGCCACACTGGACCGGATCATCCAACTCGGGCCGGACGTACGGCCATTTCGGCCAGTCAGGGACGTTTTTGTGGGTCGATCCCGCCGCGGACCTGGCGCTGGCCGTGCTGACTGACCGCAGCTTCGGGGAGTGGACCTACCCGCTCTGGCCTGCAGTCTCTGACGAAGTCCTGAGAGAATTCGGCGCAGACTAGCGCAACAGTGGCCTCACAAGGCACAATAGACACGCACGACACAGCTGCTATTCGGAAACACAAGGTCGTTGGGGAAGACGTCCCTCGTGGAGCCGAAGGAGCAGCAGATGCGTGCAGCGAACCAATTCGCCGACGCGGCGATGGGTGTGGTCTATGTCCATGCCTCACCCGCGGCGGTGTGCCCGCACGTCGAGTGGGCGCTGTCGTCGACCCTTCAGGCAAGGGCGAATCTCAAGTGGACCCCGCAGCCTGCCATGCCCGGACAGCTGCGCGCGATCACCAACTGGGTCGGGCCGGTCGGCACCGGTGCGCAGTTGGCCAACGCTCTGCGCTCGTGGTCGGTGCTTCGGTTCGAGGTGACCGAGGACCCAACCGCAGGAGTCGACGGGCACCGCTGGTGCCACACCCCACAGCTCGGACTGTGGAGCGGCGCGATGAGCGCCAACGGCGACGTGATGGTCGGCGAGATGCGGCTGCGCACGATGATGGAGTCGGGGGCTGACACCCTCGCCGCCGAACTCGATTCGGTGCTGGGCACCGCTTGGGATGAGGCACTGGAGCCATACCGCGACGGCGGGGACAGCGGGGAAGTGAGCTGGCTCAACCGAGGCGTCGGCTAGCCCTCTGGTCGCAGGATCTTCAACGCTCCTGGGACGGCCGACACCTCGACGGGCAGCGGGCACACGTACTCGCCGTCGGCGTAGGCGTTGATGCCGGGGGAGTCCACGGTGATCGCGCGCGCGCGCTCGGTGCGCACCTCGTCGAGATCGATGTGAGTGCCCTTGAACACGGTGGGGAACAAGCGAATCAGCTTCGTACGTGACGCCGAGGCCACCATCGTGACATCGAGCAGCCCATCGGTGGGATCGGCGTTGGGGCAGATCATCATTCCGCCGCCATAACTTCGAGTGTTGCCGAACGCGGCCAGCGTCAACTCAGTGTCCAACTCTCGCCCGTCGAAGGTCAGCCGGAACGGTAGCAGCCGCAACTTGGACAGCTCCGCGACCATCGCGACGTTGTAGCGCATCCGGCCGTGCGGCCAACGCATCCGGTTGGTGCGGTCGGTGACAAGGGAATCGAAGCCCGCGGCCATGATCGTGCCGAACCACTTGTCGGTCCCGTCGGTGCCTTTGATGCGGCCAAGGTCCACCGTCTCGACGACGCCGTCGACGATGACGTCGGCTGCCGCCTCGGGATCCTTTGTGGGAATCCGGAATTCGCGCGCATGGTCGTTGCCGGTGCCCGCGGGGATGATGCCGAGTGGGATATCGGTTTGCGCGAGCACCTGTAGCGCCAGCGAGATGATGCCGTCACCGCCGACCACCACCAGCGCGTCCATCCCGCGTTCGAGCGCTCCCTCGACGAGCCGTCGTGCGTGCTCGGCGTCGGTGCCTGCGATGGCGACGACGTCGACGCCGCGGCGATGCAACTGTGCGACGGCACGTTCGGCCGCGTGCGGTGCGCTGCCGTGTCCCGATGCGGGGTTGGTCAACATCGTTACCCGCGCGAAGTCCGTCACCGTGGCGTCACGGAATCAGCTTGCCGGGGTTGAGGATTCCCGCCGGATCGAGGGTGGCCTTGACGGCACGCAGCACGGCGACGCCCAGGTCGCCGACCTCGTCGCGCATCCACGGCCGGTGGTCGGCGCCGACGGCGTGGTGATGGGTGATCGTGGCGCCGGTGCGCATCATCGCATCGGACGCGGCCGTCTTCGCCTTGCGCCACTGCTCGATCGGATTGCCGCGTTGCCCGGCGACGACGGTGAAGTACAGCGATGCCCCGGTGGGATACACATGCGAAATGTGGCACAGCACAAGCGCGGGCGTGCCCGATTCGGCGAGCGAGTTCGTCAACGCCTCAGTGACGGCGGCCTTCAGCGTGGGCACATTCGACCAATTCGTCGCGGTCTCCAGCGTCTCGCACAACGCGCCGGCGGACAGCAGCGAATCGCGCAGATACGGCGCGTTGAACCTGCCGTGCTCCCACGCCTGCGCGGGCGCCTCGCCTAGCGACGTGCCGCCACGGGCGGCAAGCAGCGCCCGGGTTTCGGCGTGTCTGCTCTCGACGTGTGCCTCTGTTCCCTCGAACACCGTGATCCCGAGGCAGCCGCCGGTGACTTTCTGCTCGCCGATGCTCTCCGTGGTGGCCAGATTGACGCCGGTCTCCGCCTCGTCGGACAGCCTGACGACGGTCGGCCCTGTGCCGGTCTGTACGACGGCGCGGAGTGCGTCGGCGCCGGTCGTGAAGTCAGGGAACGACCACGCCTCGTAGCGGGTGGCCTCCGGGATCGGGTGGACGCGCACCCGCACCCGGGTGATGATCCCGAACACGCCCTCGGAGCCGATCATCAGTTGTCGCAAATCCGGCCCTGCCGCGGACTCGGGCGCCCTGCCCAGGTCGAGCACACCGGCCGGCGTCACCGTGCGCAGCCCGCGGACCATGTCGTTGAACCGGCCGTAACCTGCGGAATCCTGACCGGACGACCGCGTCGCGGCGAATCCGCCGATGGTGGCGAACTGAAAGCTCTGCGGGAAGTGGCCGAGCGAATAGCCGCGCTCGCCGAGCAGGCGTTCGGCGTCGGGCCCGGTCAGCCCGGCACCCAGGTCGGCTTCCCCGGACACCTCGTCGAGCGAGTGAAGTTGGTTCAGCAGCCGCAGGTCCAGTGACACGACGGCCTTGAAGTCGCCACGGATCGGATCTAGGCCGCCGACCACGCTGGTGCCGCCGCCGAAAGGGACGATCGCAATGCTGTGGTCCGCGCAGAACTGCAGGATCGCGGCAATCTCCTCATCGCTCCTGGGCAAGAGCACCGCATCGGGTGCGTCCTGCACACCGGAGTCTTTGCGGCGCAACAGGTCCAGCGTCGACTTGCCACCCGCGCGCAGAAGGCGGGCACGGTCGTCGATGCCGCAGTATTCGGCGCCGACGATCGCAGCCAACCCGTCACGATCGGCCGGCGACAGTGCCGACGGCCGCAACCGAACCTGGTCGGGCTCGACTTCGGTCTCCGCTGATTCCTCGATTCCGACGGCCTGCCTCAGCAGTGATCGAATTCCCTCTGACAGCGGTTTTGCCTCCGCGGGGTCGCCCCATGCGTTCCACTTCATTGGGGGCAGGAGTGCGGTCTGTTGGTCATCAGGACGCGTCATGCGTTACAGTATTACACATGCTGTCAATCAGTAACGATCCTTCGTCGAGCGTCGGCGACCGAATCCTTGAGGCCGCGGCCCATTGTGTGATGGCCTACGGGGTCGATCGAGTGACCCTGGCCGAGATCGCGCGGCGGGCCCGAGTGAGCAGGCCAACTGTCTATCGCCGCTGGCCAGACATCCGATCGGTGCTTGCGGCGCTGCTCACCGCGCGCATCGTCGGCGCATTGGACGCGGTGCCAAGCCGTGGGGTCACCCGTGAGGCGCTGGTCGAGCGGGTCGTCGCGTTGGCCGACCACCTTCGCAACGACGACGTGGTCATGTCGGTGCTGAACGAGGCTCCCGAATTGACGATGGTCTACCTCACCGAGCGGTTGGGCACCAGCCAGCAGATCCTCATCGACACTTTGGCCGCCGAGATCAAGCTCGCCCAGGAGGAGGGCAGCGTGCGACCCGGCGAACCGCGTCAACTGGCCGCGATGTGTCTGCTGATCGCTCGGTCGACGATCCAGTCCGGACAGATCGTCGCTCCGATCCTCGACACACGCGCGCTCGACGTCGAACTCACCCACTGCCTGAACGGATACCTAAAACCATGACCGGCTCGACTGCACTGAATGAGACCCGTCGCGCGGCCGAGCTTGCGGCGCTGGCCGACGGCGAGCCGCTCGACGTGATCGTGATCGGCGGCGGCATCACCGGCACCGGCATCGCCCTTGACGCAGCGACCCGCGGTTTGCGCGTCGCGTTGGTCGAGAAGCATGATCTGGCGTTCGGCACTAGCCGGTGGAGTTCCAAGCTGGTGCACGGCGGGCTGCGCTACCTCGCGACGGGCAACGTCGGAATCGCGCGCCGCAGCGCCATCGAACGCGGAATCCTGATGATCCGCAACGCTCCTCACCTCGTCAAGGCCATGCCGCAGCTGGTTCCGCTGCTACCCGAGATGAACATGGCGTCGCAGGCCTTGGTGCGATTCGGTTTCGCGGCAGGCGACGGGTTGCGCAAGCTGGCGGGCACTCCGTCAACGACGCTTCCGCGATCCCGGCGGATCGACACGGCGCGCGCGATCGAAATGGCGCCGACGGTGCGCCGCGACGGTTTGCGCGGTGGCCTGCTCGCCTATGACGGGCAGCTGATCGACGACGCGCGGCTCGTCACCGCCGTTGCGCGCACGGCAGCGCAACACGGCGCGCGCATTTTGACTCGCGTCGGCGCGTCCAATGCGACGGGCACCTCGGTCACACTGACCGACCAGCGCTCCGGTGAGTCGTTCGACGTCTCGGCACGTGCGGTCGTCAACGCAACCGGGGTATGGGCGGGCGAGGTCGACACCGGGCTGCGGCTGCGGCCAAGTCGCGGAACCCATCTGGTGTTCGACGCCAACACGTTCGGCAATCCCGTTGCCGCGCTGACCATTCCGATTCCCGGTGAGGTCAACCGGTTCGTGTTCGCGATGCCGGAGCAGCTGGGCCGCGTGTACCTGGGCCTCACCGACGAGGACGCGCCTGGCCCGGTTCCCGATGTGCCGCAGCCGACGCAGGAGGAGATCTCGTTTCTGCTCGACACGGCCAACACCGCGTTGGACGTCGCGCTGGGACCGGCCGACGTCATCGGCGCGTACGCAGGCCTGCGACCGCTGATCGACACCGGCGAAGGACGCACGGCCGACGTGTCGCGTGAGCACGCGGTCGTCGAGTCAACTGCAGGGGTGATCAGTGTGATCGGTGGCAAGCTGACCGAATACCGATACATGGCCGAGGACGTCCTCGACCGAACTGTCGCGTTGCGAGGACTGACCGCGACGGCCTGCCGCACCCGCAACCTGCCGCTGGTCGGGGCGCCGTCGAATCCGGTGGCGACTCTGCGGTCGCCTGCGGATCTGCCGGGGTCGCTGGTCGCCCGCTACGGCGCCGAAGCGCCGAACGTGATCGCCGCCGCCGGTTGTGAGCGTCCGACAGAACCGGTGGCCGACGGCATCGATGTCACAAGGGCCGAATTCGAATACGCGATCACCCACGAAGGCGCGATGACAGTCGACGACATCCTGGACCGCCGGACCCGCATCGGCCTCGTGGCGTCAGATCGGGCACGCGCCGTGTCCGTGGCCGAAGAATTCGTCGCCGCCGTGCGCTGATTTCCCAGCAACGCGTGGCACACTGCGCCGATGTCGAGGATCTACCAATACGAGCGTCATCCCCGCGTCGAGGAGCTCAAGCTCGGCCGTCCTGTCAAGACCCGCGATGTACGCCGGCTGAACCACCCGAACTTCCTTCTCCGGTTCAATGCGCGGTTCGGCCTACTGATCACCGTCACCGTCGGCACGATGTGGACTGCGTACGTGTTCACTGCCCTGGCCTTGTTCGCACTTCCCGACGCTGTCAAACAGGGGACGTATTTCATCGTCGTGTGGCTGTCGAGCAGCTTTCTGCAGCTCGTGTTGCTGCCGATCATCATCGTGGGGCAGAACATCCAGGCCAAGGCCGCCGACAAACGTTCCGAAGAGACCTACAAGGACGCCGAGGCAGTGCTCAAAGAGGCCGAGCAGATTCAGCAACACCTACTCGCGCAGGACGACGCCATCGCCGGCATCCTGCACCGGCTGGAAGGTCGGTTCGGCGCTCCTCCGCCGGCGGGCGAGGCGCCGCCGTCGAGCTGAGGCCTACAGTGGGATGCTCTTGTGCCTGCCGCTGGCCGGGGCGCCGTCGAACCCGGTATCGACGATGCGGTCGCAGGTCGACCTGCCGGGGTCGCTGGTCGCCCGCTACGGCGCCGAAGCGCCGAACGTGATCGCCGCCGCCGGTTGTGGGCGTCCGACAGAGCCGGTGGCCGACGGCATCGATGTCACCCGAGCCGAATTCGAATACGCGGTCACCCAGGAGGGTGCACTCGACGTCGACGATATCGTCGACCGGCGTACCCGCATCGGCCTCGTTCAGGCCGACCGTGAGCGCGTCACTTCGGTGGCGCAGGAGTTCCTCGCCGGCGTCAGTTAGCCGATGCCCGCGCCGAAAAGCAAACCCAGTAGATAGGTGACCGTCGCCGCTCCGTATCCGATCAGCAGCTGTCGCAGCGCCAGACGCAGCGGCGGGCCGCCGGAGAGCAGGCCCACGATGATTCCCGTTGCGAGCAGGGCGATTCCGACCAACCCGGCGGCCACCGCGACTGCAGAAGCGCCCTGGAGGCCGAAGAGGTAAGGCAGCACGGGAATCAGTGCTCCCGATGCGAAGAAGCAGAAGCTGGAAACGCCTGCGCCAACACCCGTGCCAACGGCTTCATGCCGGTCGGCGTCGGGTCCGGCCAGCCTGCTCTGCGTGGCGCCCACGTCAAGGTGGCGCAGCACGTTGGCGGCATGGCTGGTCGCCTCCTCGGCATTCATTCCGCGCGCCCGGTACACCAATGCCAACTCGTTGGCGTCGACATCCAACTGAGGCAATGCCGTGCCTGCTTCTGGACTCGGCGTGGAGGCTTCCAACAATTCGCGTTGGGACGTCACCGACACATACTCCCCGGCGCCCATGGACAACGCGCCGGCCAGCACGCCGGCCAGACCGGTGACGAGCACAGTGTGGGCACCAACGCCGGTCGCGCCGATGCCGAGAACGAGCGCAAGGTTGCTGACGAGCCCGTCATTGGCGCCGAACACCGCAGCCCGAAAGGTGCCCGACAACCGGTCCCGCCCGCGAGTGGCCAGAGCGCGCACCACTTCGAGGTGAATGCGCTCGTCTGCGGCCATCGCAGCAGTCGCGTCGACGTCGGTGTCGTAGGTGGAGCGGGACTCGGCTCGCTGTGCAAGGGCCAACACGAACACCGAACCGAAGTGACGGGCCAGGAAACCGAGCATGCGGGTCCGCAGATCGGCACGTCGCGGCTTGCCGACTTGGTCCCCGAGCAGATTCAGCCAGTGCTGCTCGTGGCGTCGTTCAGCTTCTGCGATCGCGAGCAGAATGTCGCGTTCCTCGCCGGTGCGGCCATGCGCCAAATGTCGATACACCGCCGCTTCGGCGCGCTCATTGGCCAAGTGGCGGCGCCAGCGGCGCAGCTCTCCCTCACTACTCACCCCGGGAACCGGTCGTCGAATCTCGACGTTCGGCTAACGCCTACAGTGGGATGTTCTTGTGCCTGCCGCGGCGTGCCGGCGCCTCGGCCAGTGCCTGCGTCAGCTTGCTGCGGGTGTGCGCAGGATCGATCTTCTCGTCGACCACACCGATCTCGATGGCGGAATCCACTCCACCGGCGATCCGCTCATGCTCGGCGGCCAGCTCCTCGTGCAGCGCATCCCGCTCGTCCTCAGGTGTGGCAGCCAGCTTCTTCTTGTGCAGGATGCCGACCGCGGCCTTGGCGCCCATCACGGCGACCTCGGCATCCGGCCACGCGAAGACCTTCGTCGCGTTGAGCGAGCGCGAGTTCATCGCGATGTAGGCACCGCCGTAGATCTTCCGAGTGACCAGCGTGACTCGCGGAACGGTCGCCTCACCGAACGCGTGAAGCAGCTTCGCGCCGCGACGCACCACGCCACCCCACTCCTGGTCCACGCCAGGCAGGTATCCGGGCACGTCGACCACGACGATCAGCGGAATCCCGAACGCGTCGCACAGGCGCACGAAACGTGCTGCCTTCTCGGCGCTTTCAGAGTTCAGGCAGCCGCCGAGCCGCAGCGGGTTGTTGGCAAGCACGCCCACGGTCCGGCCCGACAGCCGGCCGAGGCCGACCACCATCGAGGGCGCCCACTTGGCCTGGAACTCCTCGAACGGGGTGTCGGCGTCGAGCAGCGCATCGAGCAGCGGGTGCACGTCGTAGGCGCGACGCGGGGAATCCGGCAGTAATGCGTGCAGGTCGGTGTCGCCGGCCTCGGCCTTACTGCGGTCGAAATGACCTTGCTGGCTGAACAATCCGACCAGCCTGCGGCCGCGCTCGTAGGCGTCGAGCTCGTCGTCGGCGACGATGTGGCAGACACCCGACTTCTTGTGATGGGTGTCCGGACCGCCGAGCGACGCCATGTCGACGTCCTCACCGGTGACGCTGCGCACGATGTCCGGCCCGGTGACGAACACCCGGCCCTCGGGGGCCATCACGACGACGTCGGTCAGCGCGGGTCCGTATGCGGCGCCGCCGGCCGCGAAGCCGACGACCACCGAGATCTGCGGGACGTAGCCCGACGCCCGGATCATGGCCTCGAACACCAGACCGACCGCGTGCAGCGCCTTGACGCCCTCGGCCAGCCGCGCACCGCCGGAGTGCCAGATGCCCACGATCGGGCTCTGCTCCTCGATCGCGGTGTCGTAGGCATTCACGATGTGCGCGCAGCCCTCCACACCCATGGCGCCGCCCATGACGGTGCCGTCGGTGCAGAACGCAACGGTGCGCACGCCGTTGACCTTGCCGGCCGCGGCCAGCACGCCCGAGCGGTCACGCTCGTGCAGCAGCTCGACGCTGCCGTCGTCGAAGAATGTGCTGAGGCGCAGCAGCGGATCGCGTGGGTCGAGCGATTCGCCGACGGCCTCGGGAGCCATGATGGTCATATACCCTCCTGTAGCCGGTCGGATGTCGGCTTGCGCCGTTCGAAAAGCGTCGTGCGTTAGTACTTTCCGAAGGCGAGCGCAACGTTGTGCCCACCGAATCCAAACGAGTTGTTGATCGCGTATTGATAATTGCCGGGCCGAGGACCGCCGTGGACAACGTCCAGGTCGATCTCCGGGTCGAGATTCTTCAGGTTGAGCGTCGGTGGGATGACCCCGTTTTTCAACGCCAACACGGTCAAGATGGACTCGACGGCGCCGACTGCGCCGACTGAGTGGCCGAGTGCCGACTTTGGCGCGTACACCGCGGGCCGGTGTGAGCCGAGCGCGTTGTTGATCGCGATGCCCTCGGCAACGTCGCCAACCGACGTTCCGGTCGCGTGCGCGTTGACGTGGTCGATGTCGCCGGGGGACAGGCCCGCCAGCTGGATCGCCCGCGACATTGCGTGTCCGGCCTGCTCACCGTTCGGGTCAGGGGCCACCATGTGGTAACCGTCGGAAGTGACGCTGGCACCCATGATCCTGGCGAGGATCTCGGCACCGCGGGCCTTGGCGTGCGCCTCGGTCTCGATCACCATGAGGGCGCCGCCCTCGCCGAACACGAACCCGTTGCGGTCCTTGTCGAACGGGCGGCACGCGCCTGCGGGATCATCGTTGGTGGTGGACAACACGATTCGCATCTGCGCGAATCCGGCGATGGGCACGGCCTCGATCTTGGACTCCACCCCACCGCAGATCGCAACGTCGGCCTCGCCGAGCACGATGTTGCGCCATGCGTGCGCAATGCCTTCCGAACCCGAAGCGCATGCCGAAACCGGTGTGATGACACCGGCTTTGGCATGGCGCTCCAGCCCGACTGCCGCGGCAGGCGAGTTCGGCATGTATTTCTGCACGGCCAGCGGTGACGCCGCCCGCATGCCGTTGGCGCGCATGTCGTCGTAGGCGAAGACGAGTTCCTCCGCCGAACCCATGCCCGTGCCTATCGACACCATCAACCGCCTGGTGTCGACCTCGGGTGAGCCTGCGTGATCCCATGCCCGCCGGCTCAGCACCGTCGACATCTTCTGCAGGTACGACAGCCGGTGCAGTTCGACCCGCGTCAGCTCGTCGTCGAAGTACTCAAGCAGGTGGCCGCCGATGCGGACCGGCAGGTTGTACCACTCCACGAACGGATCCTCCAGCTTGCGGATTCCGCTCCGTCCGTCAAGTAGTGCCTTCCAGGTGCCGTCCGCATCGGTCGCCACGGACGTCGTCATCGCAATACCGGTGACGACAACATCGGGGAAACCGTTCCCCGTTGATAACCGTGTCAGCCCTGCCATTACTGTCCCGAAAGGTCCTCTCGTACGTCAGTAACGCCCGAAGGCCAGAGCGACATTGTGTCCACCGAAGCCGAACGAGTTGTTGATGGCGTACTGGTAGTCGCCGTATCGAGGCTCGCCCGCAACGACATCGAGATCGATCTCTGGGTCCGGCGTCTCATAGTTCAGCGTCGGCGGAATGACGCCATCCCGCAGGGTGAGCACCGTCAGGATCGACTCCAGCGCACCGACCGCCCCGATGGAGTGGCCGAGCGCCGACTTCGGCGCGTACACCGCGGCATGCTCCACACCGGCGGCGCGAATGGCGTTGGCCTCCGCGGTGTCGCCGATCGGGGTGGCCGTGGCGTGCGCGTTGACGTGCTGGATGTCCTTGGGCGACAAGCCCGCGGTCTCGATGGCGCGCTTCATGGCATGGGCGGCACGGAGACCGTCCGGAGCCGGCGCCACCATGTGGAAGGCGTCCGACGAGATTCCGGCACCAAGCAGCCTGGCCAGCGGCTTGGCGCCACGAGCCTTTGCGTGCTCCTCGGTCTCGATGATCATGAGCGCACCGGCTTCGCCGAACACGAACCCGTCGCGGTTCTTGTCGAACGGCCGCGACGCGCCCTCGGGGTTCTCGTTGTTGGTCGACATCGCACGCATCATCGAGAAGCCCGCAATGGGCAGTGCCTCGATGACACCTTCGACACCACCGCATACGGCGAAGTCCGCGTCACCCATGACGAGCTGACGCCACGCGTGGGCGATGGCCTCCGAACCCGACGAACAAGCCGACACCGGGGTGATGACCCCGGCGCGGGCCCCAAGCTCGAGGCCGACGACCGCGGCGGCGCCGTTGGGCATGACCATCTGAACGGCGAGCGGGGACACCTTGCGGGGCCCGCCCTCATTCATCGCGTCATACATCTCGACGATCTTCTCGCCGCCGCCCAGACCGGTCCCGATGACCACCGAGAAGCGGTCCGGGTCGACCTCGGGCTTACCGGCGTTCTCCCACAACTGATTGCCGACGTACTTGGCCATTCGCTGCACATACGACATCCGTCGCATCTCGAGCCGGGTCATCAGCGGATCGAGGGGCTCCTTGAGGTGCCCACCGATCTTCACGGCAAGGTCCCACTTGGAGACGAACTCGTCCTCGAGTACGTGGATGCCGCTTTCTCCGGCCAGCAAGCCCTTCCACGTGCTCTCGATGTCCGGTGCGATGGAAGTCGTCGCCGTAACGGCGGTCACCACAACACTGGGGAAACCGCCGTTAGCAGTGGAAGGTCTGGTCACTTGTCTCCCGACCCCATCTGCGCCCGGATGGCCGCAGCGGCCTCGGGGTTCTCTTCCTCGAGCTTCTGGATATAGGAGACGACGTCACCGACGGTGCGCAGGCCTGCGAGGTCCTCGTCGGGGATCTTCACGCCGTACTTGTCCTCGGTCTGCACCGCGATCTCGACCATCGAGAGCGAGTCGATGTCCAGGTCGTCGACGAACGACTTCTCCGGGGTGACCTCCGACGGCTCGATACCGGTGACCTCTTCGATGATCTCGGCGATACCGGCGATGATTTCATCCTGGGTGGTTGCCACAGTGGCTCCTTCTAATTTGTTGTTACTGCCAACTGACGTTGGTGTGGGTTACTGGTCAGAGCTCGGCGAGCCCGTCCAGATCAGCGGGGGACTTGACGGCGTGCGTCGGCACCCCCCGAAGTTCGCGCTTGGCGATTCCGGCAAGGGTTCCGGCGGGCGGAAACTCGACGATCGCGGTCACGTTCTGTTGACGCAGCGTCTCGGTGCAGAGGTCCCACCGGACCGGCCGGGTCAGCTGAGAGACGAGCTTGCTCATGGCGTCAGCGGCCGACGAGACGGGCTGCCCGTCGGCGTTCGATAGCAGCGTCGCCGTCGGCTCGTTTGTGGTGACACTCTGGGCCGCGCCGGCGTATGCGTCGGTGGCCGAGGCCATGAAGTGGGTGTGGAACGCGCCTGCGGTTGCCAGCTGGCGCACCCGGGCCTTGGCGGGCGGATCCTCGGCAAGCTTGTCGAGAGCCGACAGGGTACCTGCAGCCACGATCTGGCCCGCCGCATTGCGGTTCGCCGGAACCAAGTCGAGCGCCTCGAGGCGGGCGAGCACCTCGGCCTCCTCACCGCCGAGCACCGCGGACATGCCGGTCGGCTCGAGCGCGCAGGCCTTGGCCATCTCCGAGCCGCGGGTGGCGGCCAGCTTGACGGCGTCGTCGGCGGAGATGACGCCTGCGATCGCGTACGCGGCGATCTCACCGACGGAGTGGCCTGCCACAGTGACGTCTTTACCGGACAGCAGCCCGCGCTTCGCCAGCTCTTCGTGGGCCAACAGCGTCGCGGCCACGACCAAGGGCTGAGTCACTGCGGTGTCGGTGATTTCCTCGGCCGTCGCGGTGGTGCCCAGTCGCGCCAGGTCCAGCCCGCTGATCGTCGACCAGGCGTCGATGCGGTCGGCAGCGCCGGCCAGCTCGAGCCACGGGGCGAGCATGCCGGGAGTCTGGGAGCCCTGTCCGGGCGCGAGGAGTGCAAGCACGTCTTTAAGAGAACACTGTGAAAGTGGTTTTGCGCGGTGTAAGAGATTATGAACATAGTCTTATGTTTTTGTAGGTAGTCCACAAAATAGCATGTGATGCGACTCCACCGAGACCTTGCCGCAACCTATTACCCGGCGCGATCGGTTGCCCGATCCTCCAAAGTGACCCCCGTCACCTGCCCGGCGGGGCTATTTGACGAGCTGGAATGCTGTGGCTGGCGGCCGAGCCTGCCCAGCGTCGCGGCCACTCGCAACACGTAAGCGTCGCGTGGAAGGGTGGGATCGCGGCCGGTGAAATCGGTGATCCGTTTGAGCCGGTAGCGGACGGTATTTGGATGAACGAACAATTTGCGAGCGCACGCCTCGATCGCGCCGCCAGAGTCCAGGTACGCGTCCAGCGTCTCGCCCAACGCCGGGCCCGCATCGGCCAGCGGCCGCATCACCTCTGTCTCCAGCACTGCGATCGCCGTCGCGTCCCCGAGTAGCGCGCGCTCGGGGAGCAATTCGCGGGATGACACCGGCCGCGGCGCTCCGGTCCAGCCGGCCACGGCGTTCATCCCGGCGATCGCGTCCGTGGCGCTGCGATGCGCGGTACTCAATGTCGGAGCAGTGGGCCCCACCACCACCGGCCCGTCCGCGAACACCGCGAGCAGCTCATTGAGGAACCGGTCCGTCGGCGAGAGGGCACCGGACACGATGGCCACCAGCCAGGTGCCGTGCACATCGGACAGTGCCGCGCGGCCGTTGCGGCTCGCGACGTCATGGACGTCCTCACTGGCGAACTCGGTGCGGCCCGGCTGCGGCAGGCCGACTACGACGGTGGCCGGGGAGGTGGCCTCCCAGTTCAGCGCGGCGGCCTGGGATTGCAGGTCGGGTCCGGTGTCCCCCCGGACCACTGCGTCGACGAGGTTGGCCTCCATTCGCGTATCCCATGCGCCACGCGCTTCGGCCTGATCGGCGTACGCGGTGGCCGCGGCGAACGCCAAATCCCGGCTGTAGCGCAGGATTCCGGCGGTCATGGCGGTCAACTGTTCCTCGGAGCGGGCCAGCTGGGGCACTACTTCCTCGAAGTACTCCATGGTGGTCCGCACCATCTCCACGGATTGCCGCAGCGCGATACGCCGCCGCAGGTCCTGCGGGACCACCTCGAAGGCCTGCGCCGTATAGCTGACGTCGCTCTTCGGGTCGCGCATCCACTCGACGAAGTTGACCACCGCGGTCTGGACCACGAGTTGCACGCTCGCCCGCTGTGAGGCCTCCAGCTCGGCGAAGAACGGCAGCCGCTCCTCCAAAGCGTGAACGGCCTGGGTGGCCAGCCGGCCCGAGTACTGCTTCAACCGCCGCAACGTCGCGTCGGGCACCGTCTCCAGCACTTCAAGCGTCGACTTCGGCGGGACGTACGGATTGTCGGGCATCCCTAAAAGCTACGCCGTCGCTCTGTCAGTTTCCTCTAACGTCGTGTCGCCTCCGGCGACGCAAACGAGGCTGTGCTGGTCAGGCGCTGCCGGTGTCCTTATACGAGACACCGGCGGCCATCACGTCGTCGATCTGGTACTTGCGGGCCGCCTCGCCCGCGACCGACTGGTCGATGTTGCCGTCGCGGGCCAGGCCCTCGAGGACGGCGACGACGACCGACTCGGCGTCGGTGTTGAAGTACCGCCGCGCGGCAGGGCGGGTGTCGGAGAACCCGAAACCGTCGGTGCCAAGTGTGATGTAGGTGCCGGGCACCCACTGCCTGATCTGTTCGGACACGCCGCGCATCCAGTCGGACACCGCGACCACCGGACCGGCGGCATCGGCGAGCGCCGTGGTGACGAACGGTGTGCGCGCGGGGCGTTCCGGATATCGCAGCCGTTCCTTCTCTATCTCCACACCGTCGCGGTTGAGCTCGCCCCAGCTCGTCACCGACCAGACGTCGGCGGCGACGTCCCATTCCTCGGCGAGCAGGTCGGCCGCACGCAGCGCCTCCGGCATGGCGACACCGGAAGCGAGGATGTGCGCGACGTGCGTGCGCTTCTCCGGCGCAGGCCGGTAGCGGTAGATGCCGCGCAGCAGCGCTTCGACGTCGACACCCTCGGGTTCTGCCGGCTGGACGTAGGGCTCGTTGTAGATCGTTATGTAGAAGTAGACGTTCTCTGGATTCTCGCCGTACATCCGGTGCAAACCGCTTTCCACGATGTAGGCGATCTCATACGCGAACGCGGGGTCATAGGACACGACGGCCGGGTTGGTGGCGGCCAGCAGAAGTGAGTGTCCGTCGGCGTGCTGCAGGCCTTCGCCGGTGAGCGTGGTGCGCCCGGCGGTGGCACCGAGCACGAAGCCGCGGGCCATCTGGTCGGCCGCGGCCCAGAACCCGTCGCCTGTGCGCTGGAAGCCGAACATCGAATAGAAGATGTAGACCGGGATCATCGGCTCGTTGTGGGTGGCGTAGGACGTGCCAACGGCGGTGAACGAAGCCGTCGAGCCCGCCTCGTTGATGCCCTCGTGCAGAATCTGGCCGATTTCACTTTCCTTGTACGCCAACATCAATTCGGCGTCGACGGCCGTGTAGAGCTGACCGAGGCGGTTGTAGATCTTCAGGCTCGGGAACCACGAGTCCATCCCGAACGTGCGCGCCTCGTCGGGAATGATCGGGACGATCCGCTTCCCGATTTCCTTGTCGCGCAACAGTTCTTTGAACGTACGCACCGTCGCCATCGTGGTGGCGACGTCCTGGTTGCCCGAACCCTTCTTGAGCGCTTTGTAGGTTTCCCGGCCTGGCAACGTCAACGCCTTGGTTTTGGTCCGCCGTTCCGGCAGGAAACCACCGAGTGCGCGTCGACGCTCCAGCATGTAGCGGATCTCCGGCGCCTCTGGGCCGGGGTGGTAGTACGGCGGCAGGTAGGGGTTCTCCTCAAGCTGCTCATCGCTTATCGGGATGCGAATCGAGTCGCGGAAGTACTTGAGGTCTTGCAGCGCAAGCTTTTTCATCTGGTGCGTGGCATTGCGGCCCTGGAAGTGTGCCCCCAGCGAGTAGCCCTTGATGGTCTTGGCCAGGATCACCGTCGGCTGGCCCTTGTGCTCGGTCGCGGCCCGATAGGCCGCATAGACCTTGCGGTAGTCATGGCCGCCGCGCTTGAGGTTCCAGATCTCCTGGTCGGACATCTTCTCGACCAATTGCTTGGTGCGTGGGTCGCGGCCGAAGAAGTGGTCCCGGACGTACGCGCCGTCGTTGGCCTTGTAGGTCTGGTAGTCGCCGTCGGGCGTGCTGTTCATCAGGTTGACCAGTGCGCCGTCGCGGTCGGCGTGCAGCAGCGTGTCCCACTCACGACCCCACACCACCTTGATGACGTTCCAGCCCGCGCCGCGGAAGAACGACTCCAGCTCCTGGATGATCTTGCCGTTGCCGCGGACGGGCCCGTCGAGGCGCTGGAGGTTGCAGTTGATCACGAAGGTCAGGTTGTCCAGTCCTTCGTTGGCGCCCACCTGAATCAGGCCGCGGCTTTCCGGCTCGTCCATCTCGCCGTCGCCGAGGAATGCCCACACGTGCTGGTCGGAGGTGTCCTTGATGCCTCGGTCGTGCAGGTAATGGTTGAACCGGGCCTGATAGATCGCGTTCATCGGGCCAAGGCCCATCGACACCGTTGGGAACTCCCAGAAGTCAGGCATCAGCCGCGGGTGCGGGTAGGACGGCAGTCCGCCGCCGGGATGGCTGTGTTCCTGGCGAAAGCCGTCGAGCTGGTCGGCGGTTAGCCGGCCCTCGAGAAAAGCGCGGGCGTAGATGCCAGGCGAGGCGTGGCCCTGAATGTAAATCTGGTCGCCGCCGCCCGGATGGGCCTTACCGCGGAAGAAATGGTTGAAACCCACCTCGTACAACGCAGCTGACGACGCGTAGGTCGAAATGTGGCCTCCGACACCGACTCCCGGACGCTGAGCGCGGTGCACCATGATTGCGGCGTTCCATCGGATCCACGCCCGGTAGCGCCGCTCGACATCCTCGTCGCCAGGAAACCACGGCTCGAGTTCGGTTGGGATGGTGTTTACATAGTCCGTCGACGTCAGCGCGGGGATGGCCACCCGCTGTTCGCCGGAGCGTTCCAGCAACCGCAACATCAAGTAACGCGCCCTCGCGGGTCCGGACCGCTCCAGCAACTCGTCAAACGACTCGAGCCATTCGGCCGTCTCTTCGGAATCGATATCGGGCAGATACGACGCGACGCCTTCACGAATCACCCGAACCCGGTCGGGTTCGGCTGCGGTGGTGGAGTTTTGGGCCAGGTCTTGGCGCACGAACTCGGTGGTCAACTTCCGCTCCTTGTTAGGCGGGGCAGGTCGCTTCACGATCGGCGAAGCGTCTATATCGTCCCCCTATCGTGCCCCACTCGCACCGCTGGGGGTCCCGACTGAATGAACCCGCGATCCCCGGTCCAAACCGGTAACGTCTGCAGACCGTGCTGACGGGTGGGCTGGGCCGCAAGCGGCTGCGGATCGTCGCCCTGAGCCTGGGCGGCCTTGCTGCCGGGGCGATGATCATCGTCGGTTGCACGACCATCACCCAGGGCGCCGCGCAGATAGACCGCGCCGATGCTCCGGTGTATCGGGCCTCGGTGTCGGCGTCGGCCGAGGAGTCGGCCGCGACCTCGAGCTCCCGCGAATCCGAACGCCAGTCGTCGCTCACCACGCAGGCGATCCACTCGTCGTGCGAGGCGTTGAGCTCGTCCAGCGTCGACGCCATCACCGCGGTGAACAACTACGTCGAGGCGTTCAACAAGTCCGCCGCCGATGCGGTGGCCAAGGCGGCCCCCGCCATCGATGGGCTCAACCACAGTGCCGATCTGGTCGCGGGCAGCGTCTCCGACACGCTGGCCCCCAATCTGCGCGATGCGCTCAACGCCTGGGTCGACGCCGCGAGGGGGCTCGCGACCGCGATCGCAGGCAACTATGGACCTGACGAATTCAATGCGGCGATCTCCAAGTTGAACGACACGAAGACCTCCGCTCTGAACATGTGCGACGCGGCATATCGATGAACCTGACCGCCAGGCGTCGGTCGTGAGCCTCGGCGTGCGACGATAGGGCCGAGATATCGCCGGTCGCATGGTGCGCCCGAGCTGGCTGAAGGAGGACTGACCGTGGTCGCGGCGGATGACGCCCCGAACTACGCCCGCAGACTGGGCATCCAAAAAGATCAGGTTGTGCAGGAGTTGGGCTGGGATGAGGACAGCGACGACGACATCCGGGCCGACATCGAAGAGGCGTGCGGCGGCGAGCTGCTCGACGAAGACGCCGACGAGGTCATCGACGTCGTGTTGTTGTGGTGGCGCGACGACGACGGCGATCTCGTCGACCGGTTGATGGATGCCATCACCCCGCTCGCTGAGGACGGCGTGATCTGGGTGGTCACCCCCAAGACGGGCCAGCCGGGACACGTTCTGCCTGCCGAAATCGCCGAATCGGCGCCGACGGCAGGCCTGATGCAGACGTCGTCAGCCAACCTGGGTGACTGGAGCGCCAGTCGGCTGGTGCAGCCGAAATCGAAAGCCGCCGGGAGGCGCTAGTGCTGTCCGAAGGCGAGGAGGCACCGGACTTCACGCTCAAGGACCAGAACGGTCAGCCCGTCACCCTGAGCAGCTTCAGGGACGTCAAGACTGTGCTGCTGGTTTTCTTCCCGCTCGCGTTCACTGGCATCTGCCAGGGCGAGCTGGACGAGATCCGCGACCGCCTGGGCACCTATGAGAACGACGACACCGCCACGCTGGCGATTTCGGTTGGCCCGCCGCCTACCCACAAGGTCTGGGCGACGCAGAGCGGCTTCACCTTTCCGGTGTTGTCCGACTTCTGGCCCCACGGCGCGGTCGCGCAGTCCTACGGCGTGTTCAACGACGATACGGGCTTCGCCAACCGCGGCACGTTCGTCGTGGACAGGTCGGGCACCATCAGGTTCGCCGAGATGAAGCAGCCGGGGGAGCCGCGCGATCAGGCCGTGTGGGCGGATGCGCTCAAGGCCGTGCAATCGGGTTGACGGATTTCCACCCGCACGTCATCGACCTGTAGCCTGCCCGGCAAGGGGCGCGTAGCTCAGTGGTAGAGCTCTGGTTTTACACACCAGCGGTCGGCGGTTCGATACCGTCCGCGCCCACCAATGTTCATGCAGGTCAGCGACATACCGCGATTCCATTAGGCTCGACAGATCAACCCCCGTTGTGCCAAGAGTGTGCCAGCCAAGTCGCACATTCGGTCGCGGGTTACAGCTGGCTGTATCGCTTCTGACATCAATCGCGCCGGTACACGCGGGGCTTCCGCGCAGCCCGAAGTTCTGCCCACGATGGCGTGAACTCGTAGCGACGGCATTTCGTATTGCCGGATGAAAGGAGCGGTGATGGCTGCTGTCGCTCTTGCGCTCTACATCGGTTTCGGCGTGCTGGCTCTGGGCTGGCGCTGCTGGATGCAGTGGCGCCGCACAGGTTCGACCGGTTATCGGGGGATCAGCCGACGGCTGGGCTTGGTCGGGCTGGTCGGCGGCATCGGTTTCATCGTCGCGATGGTGGGTGGGCTGGCCGCTCCCGTGCTGCAACTTCTCGGCGCGGTGGCGCCGCTGCAGATCCTCGAATATCGGTGGGTCAACGCCGCCGGGTTCGCGCTCGCCGTGTGCGGCCTCGCCGCCACAGAGCACGCACAGCGCGACATGGGCGAGTCATGGCGGGTCGGCGTCGACATCAACGAGGCGACAACGTTAGTGCGCACTGGCATGTTCAAGCTGATACGCAACCCGATCTTCGCCGCCATGCTCGTGTTCATGCTCGGCGAGACATTACTGGCACCCAATCCCGTTGCGATCGCAGTGTTCGCGATCTTCCTCGCGGCGATCGAGGTATCTGTCCGCAGCATCGAAGAGCCGTACTTGCTTGGGATACATGGCGACAAATACCGGGACTACACCGCCAGCGTCGGCCGGTTCGTACCGGGGTTCGGTCTCACCCGTTGACTCGTCGAAACGCCATTCAGCCTTAGGGAGCCGGCGCCTTCGCCAGTGCTGGGACCGCATGCTCACGCAGGATGCGCGCCCATGCGAACTTGAACCACGGCGTGAACGTTTCGGGTGCGCGTGCGACCTCGGAGCACAGCACTTGGGGGGTGACGTAGCGCCAGGCCGCGACCTCGTTGACGTTCGGGCGCGGTCGCTCGGCGCTGGTCCCGGCAAAGACCCAGCACAGCTCGTGCTCGACGCCTTGCGGGTCGTACTGCGCCCGGTACCGGAACTTGAACAGGAATTCCAGCTCTGTCCTGAGACCGAGTTCCTCGTGCAGGCGGCGGTGGATGGCGTTGTCCATAGTCTCTCCGCGGCGCGGATGCGAGCAGCAGGTGTTGGACCAGTAGCCCGGCCACAGGCGCTTGCCGTTCGCGCGCTGCTGCAGAAGCAGTTCGCCCGCGGGATTGAACACGAACAGCGAGAACGCGCGGTGCAGCGTGCCGACGCCGGAGTGCGCATCGGCCTTCGCCAGGAAGCCGATCTCGCGGTCATCGCTGTCCACCAGAATCAGCTGCTCATCATCGCGGGATACGACTGGGCTATCGAGTTCGGGGTTTGCCATGCTGCCCACCAGCCCCGGGGTCAGCTGGTCAGTGTCCCAGTAGTGTCGGCAGGGCCAGTGCGGAATCCACCGCCAGCGCGCAGAACACCACGGCCAGGTAGTTGTTGGACTGCCGGAACAGCCGTAGCGGCTCCAGCGGCACGCCGCGACGCGCGCGGGCGCGTTGACCGTGGGCGACCACCAGGAACCACGCCCCTGCCGCCAGCGCCACCGCCGCATACAGCCAGCTAGCCGCCACGGACAGCACCAGCGTCGCGATGACGGACAGCCAGGTGTAGACCAGGATGAGGTTGGCCACGTGGGACTCGGTCGCCACGGCCGGCAGCATCGGGATACCGGCTGCCCGGTAGTCCTCCGTGTGGCGCATCGCCAGCGCCCAGCTGTGCGGCGGCGTCCAGAACACGATGATCGCAAACATGACCAGCGCCGGCCAGCCGATGGTGCCGGTGACTGCCGACCAGCCAATCATCACCGGCATGGCGTTCACAATTCCGCCGCAGACCACGTTCTGGGAGGTGCGTCGCTTGAGCAGCAGCGTGTAGACAACCGCGTAGAACGCGATCGTGGCCACGGCCAGCAGGCCCGCCAGCAGATGGGTGGTCCACCAAAGCCACGACAACGACGCGACACTGAGCGCCAACCCGAATGCCAGCGCATGCCGGTTCGAGATCGCCGCCCGCGCCAGCGGCCGACCCGACGTGCGCGTCATCAACTTGTCGATGTCGGCATCCGCGACGCAATTCAGCGTGTTGGCTCCGGCCTGCATCAGCGTTGCGCCGATGAATGTGTTCAGGATCAGCAGCGGGGCGAGGGTCCCGCGCTGGGCGAGCAGCATCGCCGGAATCGCGCCGACCACGACGTGGATGATCCGCGGCTTCGTCAGGGCCAGATAATCGAACAGCTTGGCGCGGATGTGATTAGTTCTTGATAGGGCAGGCCATTCGCGAGTGCTCACGCCAGTACTCCTCGGCTCTTCTTCAATGCCCCGACCCAACGCATGTGACACGAACGGCAAGTTGCTGAGGTTCAAAGCCGGCCGTTGCAATCTGTTTGCTACAGCTGGCCCACAGGAACCACCGGGCCATATCGATCTCGTTGACTACGCGGGTGAACTTGCAGCCGGCACGGACCGTAATCAAGGTATGGACGCTTCCGAGGCGACTCGTAATGACCAGCGCGCGAGCGTGACCGTCGATCGCGACGGCATCATTCATCAATGGGGTGATGCAGTCACCGAGGTCGTGGGTTACTCAGCCGACGACACGCTCGGCCAGAACCTCAATGTCGTCATTCCGCCCGTCCTTCGGCCGCTGCATTGGTGGGGCTTCGACCGGGCGATGCGGCGGGGCCGACTGAGCCGCGGGACGTTCAAGGTTCCGGCCCTGCGCAATGACGGGCGGATAGTCGTTGCCCGCGCAAGTATGGAGTTGATACCAGGCGACGGCGGAGATACGGCCGGGGCGGTGGTCACCTTCGTCGGTGTGGCGGCCCGATGGCAAGGGACGGCGTGGCGCGCTGCCCTTGCACCGATTAACCTCGTGCGCCGGATCTGGCACCGGGGCTGAGCCAGCCGCCGGCTATGGCGTGGGATCGCGTCGCCGCCGCAGTCACACACCGGCGCTCGTGGGCAATCGCGCTGTTGATCGCGGCTGGTGCCGGCGTTTTCATGGCACTCATCGGATCGAACACCGGCGCTGACAAGCCTCCCCTGCAGGTGCCGCAGTCGGCCGAATCGGCAAGGGCAGCAGCACTATTGAAAACTTTTCCCGGTGGAGATCTGCTGCCGGCGATTCTGGTCGTATCCCGGCGCGACGGATCGGCGCTGACGCCGGGCGATCTAGGCGCCGCCGATTCCGGGTGGCAGCGTGTGCGCTCGAGTACCGGCAGCGCCTCGCTACCGCACTTGGTTATCTCGCGGGACGGCCGCGCGGCCGTGGCGCCAATCCCTATTGCTGCGGGTCTGTCCGGATTTGCGCTCAATGACGCGATCACCGCGCTGCGCGACTCCGCGACGGCCGCGACGCCGACCGACCTTGCGGTGCAAGTGACCGGCGGCCCGGCATTCATCGCCGATATCACCAACGCGATGAAAAGCGCCAACATCACCCTGCTGGCGGTGACTGCGTCGGTTGTCGCCGCGCTGCTGATCGTTACGTATCGCTCACCCATCCTGTGGGTGCCACCGCTGGTGGTGATCGGGTTCGCCGACGGACTGTCCACCTCGGTGGGCACCGCCATGTCGCGTTTAACGGGGCTGGCCTTCGACGGCGCGACCTCAGGAATCACCAGCGTGCTGGTTTTTGGCGCCGGCACGAATTACGCGCTGCTGCTGATCTCGCGCTACCGCGAGGAACTGAGGGGCACCGTCGATCACCGCGTAGCCCTACGTACGGCGGTAGGGCGCGCCGGACCTGCCATCGTGGCCAGTAACGCCACGGTGGTGCTGGCTTTGCTCACCCTTGTATTCGCCGTCGCCCCGGCTACCCGCAGCCTCGGCGTGCACGCCGCCTGCGGACTACTGATCGCCCTGTTCTTCGCGCTGCTGGCGCTGCCGCCGCTGCTGGGTTTGTTTGGCAGGCGGCTGTTCTGGCCGTTCATTCCCCGCCGCGGCGCCGACACAGCGGTCACTGCCGGTGTATGGCAGCGCATCGCCGATTGGGTTACCGGTCACGCCGGCCGCGTTGCCGTGACAACCGTGGCGTTGTTGGCGCTACTGGGCATCGGTCTGTTGTGCACACCGATCGGGTTGTCGCAGACCGAACAGTTCCGGGTGAAGGCCGAGTCGGTAACCGGCTACGAAACGCTTGCCGCCCACTTCCCCAGCGGCCTAACCGATCCCACCCAGGTGATTGGCGACACCGGCCGCACGGCCGAGGTTCAGTCAGCGACCACGGCGACCCCTGGCGTGGTTTCGGCCAGCGACGCCGGTTCATCGGCGGTCGGTCTGCATCAATGGACGGTGATACTCGACGCGCCACCCGCTTCGTCACGAGCGTTCAAAACTGTTGCCGCGTTGCGAGAATCGGTGAGGAGGGCCGACCCCTCCGCTATCGTCGGCGGGTCCGACGCACAGGCAATGGACGCCCGCGACGCCGCTGTCCGCGACCGGCACGTTCTCATCCCGGCCATTCTGGGCGTCGTTTTGATCGTGTTGTACATGCTGCTGCGTGCAGCGTTGGCGCCCTTGGTGTTAGTGGCGGTCATGGTGCTCAGCGCGCTAGCGGCGCTGGGCCTGGGCGGTTGGGCCAGCGTGCACGTGCTGGGTATGCCCGCACTGGACTACACCACCCCTCTGATCGCGTTCTTGTTCCTTGTTGCCCTCGGAGTTGACTACACGATCTTTCTGGTAGCCCGGGCACGCGAAGAAACCTCCACCCGCGGGACCCGCGCCGGCATCGTGCGCGCGGTGTCGGCAACCGGTCCGGTAATCACCAGCGCGGGCATCGTGATGGCGGCGGTGTTTTGGGTCCTCGGTGTGCTTCCACTGATCGTGCTCACCCAGCTCGGTGTCATCGTCGGACTGGGCATCCTGCTCGACACGTTCGTCGTGCGCACCGCGTTGATTCCGGCGTTGTTCACCCTGATCGGACCGCGGATCTGGTGGCCCGCCATAGTCGACGACACACGCAGCAGCACGCCGACATTTACGCCAGCGTAACCGATTTCGGTGCTCCCGATCCCCTACGCACGCGTTCGGTTCGGTGAACCGTCGGACAGGCGGGTGCGTGATACAGGGTATGACCGCCCAACAGCCCGCGGCGGACCCGGATACCGACGCACTGTGGTCGGCGGCGCTGGCGCGAGGGCTGATTCGCCACGACGCGCTGCATTCCATACGGTATCGCGACGGCTACATCGACCTGCTCTGCCCGAGCTCAACGGCCCGGCGCACCGTCGGGCAGCGCGCGATGCAAAGCCTGACGGTCGCGGCGATATCTGGGCGGGCCTGGCGGCGGATCATGATCGGGGCGCTAAGCCTGCATGGGCTGCCGATGTCAGCGGAGCGCGAAAGAGCCGCCGCCGCACTGCATCTCGGCGGCGAACAGCGCGTGCTCGACGTCGCGTGCGGCCCGGGCAATTTCACCAGCTTCTTCGCGGGCAAGCTCGCCGGCGACGGGTTTGTCATCGGGTTGGACAATTCGGCGCCGATGATGGAGCGGGCGGTCCGCAACTACAGCCACTCCCGTGCGGTCTATATGCGCGCCGAGGCGCTCAGCCTTCCGTTCGACGACGGCGTGTTCGACGCGGTGTGCTGTTTCGCAGCGCTGCACCTGGTGCCGGAGCCGATCGGCGTGCTGCGCGAGATGGTGCGGGTGCTCGCGCCACGCGGGCGGATCGCCGTACTTACCAGCTTCGGCCGCGAGTCCTTCCTGATGCGGACCGGACTCGCACTCGGCGCCACGATCTGCGGTGTGCGGGTCTTCGACCGCACCACGGTCCCGGCTTTCTTTGCTGCCGCCGGGTTGATCGACGTCGACCAGCAGATGCGCGGGATCGCCCAGTTCGTCACGGCACGCAGGCCGGAAGAGAGGCCGACGCGCGATCGTTGGCGCGCCCGGTCGTCTGTGAAGATTCCCGAACGGAGTTGGATTGGCCATTAGGACGCACGTCGTTGCGGGTCGGGCCGCCGACGGCATGCCCGCCGCGAATGACGAGGCTCGATCACGCCCCGGATCGAGCCCTGGGGGCGCACTGAAGCGATGAGGCTGCTCGCCGTGGCATCTCCAACTCTTTGCTGTGCAGTCTCCTAGCAATCGGAGAGCGCCCCTTTTCGGTTCGCCGGAAAACCCGACGGAACGTGATCTGCATCACTACGATCACTCTGGCATTCGGGTCCGACCGGTGGCAGGAGACAGGCAATGACGAGTGAACGAGGCACAGAGGCCGCCGGAGCCGAGGGCCGGCTCGATTGGTTGCGGACATCGATGGTCACCGAGCCGTCCGGCGCCGCGGACGCCGCCTGGGCATGGATCGCAGACCTGTCCGAACGCTCCAACACCGACGCCGACAGCGCCGACGCGGAACTCAACGAGCTGTTCCGGCTGGGCACACCGCCCACCGATCTGGACGGGCCCACCGAGGGCATTCTGGTGATGACGACGACGAACCCGGCGCTCGACATGGCGGTGCGCGCCGTGACGGCGCTGTGGATGCCGTGGCAAGGCAAGCGTTTCGACTCCGATGCCGGCACCGGCGACAACCGGTTGACGCGAAGCACAGGGCTGGTGTCCAAGTTGCTCTGGCCGCTGTATTCGATGCGCGACGCCGAGGCGGGCAAGCTGGCATTCGATTTCAAGACGTACGTCGAGGCTGGAAAGGACGACCCCGATCGTCAGGTGATGGTGATCGACTACGCCGACGTGGAGTCCAACCCGCGGTTGCTCATCCGCAGCATCCGCGACGAACTCGTCGAACTCGTCCGCGGTGTGTATCTCGGGAAGATCTTGTTCAACAGCGGCGACGACAAATACAGCAAGATCGGGTATTTCGCTCTCCGTACGCCCCGCTAAGTCCGGCGGACTCCTACACAGAGAAACGGTGGTTCAGGTGAGTCGTCAGTGGTATGAGCACCCGTCATTGATCCTTCAGCTCAAGGCCTTGGCAGGCGCGCGCGACGATCTGCGGGAAAAGAACCTGTTCGAGGGCGACGGCATCCGGCCCAAAGAAGACCCCGGTGTTGCGACCGAAGAAGTCAAGCGGGCGCGCACTGCCGACGGAACATTCAACGATCTGTCAGACCCGTGGATGGGCTCCAAGGGATCCGGCTTCGGCCGCAACGTGCCGCTGGCCCAGACGATCACCGACACCAAGCGGCTGCTTGAACCCGATCCGCGGGTGATCAGCCGCAGGCTGATGGCACGCGATGAGTTCAAGCCTGCGGGCATCATCAACGCGCTTGCCGCCGCGTGGCTGCAGTTCGAGAACCACAACTGGTTCTTCCACGGCGATGGGGATGCCGCGAAGACGATCGACATTCCGCTGCGCGATGGTGACGACTTTCCGGAGGATCCGATGCGGATCCGCTGCACCATCCCGATCCGCGGCGAAATCGTCGAAAGCTGCCCCGCACCGATGTTCGGCAACGTCGAAACCCATTGGTGGGACGGTTCGCAGGTCTACGGCAGCGGTAAGGAGCGCCAGTCCGAAGTTCGCACGTTCGTCGACGGCAAGGTCAAGGTCGGCGACGACGGCCGGCTGCCGAAGAGCGACATCCCCGGTATCGACCTCACCGGCATGCGGGAGAACTGGTGGGTGGGCGTCGGGCTGCTGCACACCCTATTCGCCCGCGAACACAATTCGGTGTGCGATGCGCTGAAGAAGGCCTACCCGAGCCTTGACGATCAACGGCTCTTCGAGCTCGGCATGCTGGTGATCAGTGCGCTGATCGCAAAGATCCACACGGTCGAGTGGACGCCCTGTGTGCTGCGCCATCCCGCGCTGCAGATCGGCATGAGCGCCAACTGGTATGGCGCCCTTGGCGAGACGTTCAAGGATCAGCTCGGCCGCGTCGGTGACAGCGAGGTGCTGTCAGGCATTCTCGGGTCGTCCACCGACCACCACGCCGCGCCGTTCTCGTTGACCGAGGAGTTCGTCTCGGTGTACCGGATGCACCCGCTGATTCCCGACGACTGGAACTTCTTCTCACTGGAGTCGGGGGAGCACCTCGAACACGCGTATTTCACCGATCTGCAGGGCCGTTTCACGCGGGACTTCATGGATCGCATGCAGATGGGCGACATGTGGTACTCGTTCGGTATCGCCAGTGCCGGTGCGGTGTGTCTGCACAACTACCCCAACGCGTTGCGGGAACTGAGGCGCGTCGACGGCCAGGTCACCGATCTCGCGACGCTCGACATCGTGCGCGACCGCGAGCGGGGTGTGCCCCGGTACAACGACTTCCGCGAAGCGCTGCGGATGCCTCGACGCAAGAAGATCGACGACATCACGCCGAACAAGCAGTGGGCCAAGGAGATCAGCGAGGTCTACAACGGCGACGTCGATGCCGTGGATTTGCAGATCGGCATGCAGGCCGAGAAGCCGCCGAAAGGATTCGGCTTCTCTGACACCGCATTCCGCATATTCATCCTGATGGCATCTCGACGACTCAAGAGCGACAGGTTCTTCACCAATGACTACCGACCCGAGGTGTACACCCAGGTCGGGTTCGACTGGGTGAACAACACGTCGATGAAAGACGTTCTGCTGCGTCATTACCCGGAACTGGACCCGGTGATCGGCGACGCGGAACGGGTGTTCGCACCATGGCCACGGCTGGGTGCACCGGTGCCGGGCAAGAAGAATCCGATCGAGCAGCTCGCGGACTCCGTGCGCGCCTACATTCCCTGGGGGTAACTACTGTGACTGATGACTTCCCACACGCGTCCGTTGTGGAAGGCATTCGGTTCACCGCACAGGTCGGCGCCCCCAACATCATCCTGGGGTTGTTCAACAAGCGGGAACTGCCTGCCCGAATCGCCTCCACTGTCGGTGCCGACTACCTCGGGTACCGGTTGGTGGAAGGGATGGTGAAGAGCTACGGACCGGGACCGTTCTATGTTCGCGTTGCCAAGGACGAAGCCCTCCTGCTCACCCATCCGGACGACTTGAAGTTCGTGCTCGGCGGTTCGCCGGATCCGTTCGCGAGTGATCCGGAGCCAAAGCGCAAGGGAATGGCTGCTTTTCAGCCCGATGCGCTGACGATTTCGCGCGGAAAGGTTTGGGCGGACCGGCGACGGTTCGCTGAAGCCGTGCTCGACACCGGCAAGCCGATGCATAGGTTGGCACAGCGGTTCACCGATGTGGCCAGGGAAATCGCGGAGGAACTCGCCCACCAATCGATGCGTTGGCAGAACTTCGACGAAGCCTTTCAGAGGATGACCCGGCGCGTCGTCTTCGGCGATAAGGCCGCTGGCAACGCGCACTTGACCGAGTTGTTGGGTGAGTTGATGTCGGCGGGCAACAAGATGCCTGGCGAGGCCGCGTCGGGGTACGACGAGCTGATTGCGATGATCGAGGGATATCTCAAGGACCCCGAGCCGCACAGTCTTGCCGCGCTCATTGCCGAAACGCCTGCGCCTGCCGACGTCACGCCCGCGGGGCAGGTCGTGCACTGGCTGTTCGCCATGGGAGACACGTTGGGAGCGAACACGTTCCGCGCCCTGGCCGCATTGTCGACGCATCTCGAGCAGCAGCGGGAGGTGCGTGCCGAGATGGCCGCCGCGGACATCACCTCTGCGGCCGGGATTGTTTCGCTGACCTATCTTGCGGGGTGCTTGCTCGAAGCGATGCGGTTGTGGCCGACGACCACGCTGTTCGGTCGCGTGGCTACCCGCGACGTACCGTTCCCCAGCGGCGCGGTGTTGCGCGAGGGCACGCAGGTGCTGATATACAACGTGTTCAACCACCGCAACCGCGAACGCATCCCGTACGCGGATCGCTTCTCGCCCGGCGAGTGGGCCAGCGGCGATGCGGGTAACGACTGGTCGTACAACTTCTTCAGCCACGGTCCGCAGCGTTGTCCCGGCGACGGGTTATCGGTCTTTCTGGGCCAGGCTGTGTTGGCCCACCTGCTGGATGCCGGCTCGCCGACAATCTCAGGAGCCAGCCTGAACGCGGAGAAGCCGCTACCGCACAGCCTCGATCTGTACGGGTTCAGCATCGACCTTGTCAGCTAGGTGGCGCGAAGAACTCCAATGCGATGCCGTCGGGATCCCGGAAGCTAAGACCAGACCCGTAGGGGGCGTCCACGATTCCGCCATGCTCGATTCCCAGGCTCTCGAGCCGGTCCACCCAGGACTCCAGCTCGGCGCGACTGGCGCAGCCGAATCCGACATGGTCCAGTCCGGTATTGAACTCGGAGAAGGCCTGGTCACCCGCGGCCCGTTCGTGCTGATGGATGCCGAACAGCGTGCCGTCGGCAAAGGCCCACACCACGTGGTGGTACCCGGCGTCGGTGTCTTCGTCGAGCACCGGGTCGTTGCCGATCAGCTGTCGGTACCACGGCTGACTGACCTTGAGATCACGCACGGTGATGGCAGCGTGGTTGAGCGCCGGGAAGGCCATCGTGGACTCCTTAAGTGTTCAGGTGACTGCAGGGTTCACAGGAATCATGAACCCTCTTATTGGGAAACCAGGAGAAATCAGACGATTTGTTTGCCGCGGCGCGCTCGCGAACGCATGTCGCGCAGATACAGCTCGTAGCCGAGGATCCACACCTCACGGGGTATGACCCGGTCGGCCACCCGTAGCGCCGTCAATAACCACTCGAACCTGCGTTGGCGACCGCCTGTCCACGAAAACCGCATTTGCGAGCGGAACTCCTCAGGCAGGAATCCTGCCGTCGCGAACAGGTTGAACCGGCCCGCGAGCAGTCGCAGAGGGGCGGGCAGAAACGCCATCGTGGCTACTCCGTGCAGGTGCTCGCGCACCGGCGGGTCGATCCGGAGGTCGTCGAGCGATCGTTTCCAGAACTCGTCGAACGCGGCGCGATCCGCCGGCCACATATCGTCGCGGACCTGCAGCGTGGTGCCCAGTGTCTTCGCATCTTGGTACACCGCATCGGCGGAGTCATCGTCGAGCGGCCCGTACAGATACTCGTGTTGGTCGATGTAGTAGCGGTACAGACAGGCCGCCACCCACAGCTGCAGCCGCGGGTCGAAAGCGTTGTAGGACACCGGACTTGACTTCGTCGACCGGACCAATGCGTGCACCCTGTCGACCTCGGTGCGGATCAGCTCGCGATCCGCGTCCGTGCCGAGGGTGGCTGCCGCCAGGTACGTCCCGGTCGTGCGGGCCCGCTTGAACGGATGCTTGTAGACATTGCCGCTGTCCACCGGGCTCTCCAGCACGCCGTATCCGACCGCAGGCGCCGCCAGCTGCATGATCACGTTCGCCGCAGGCAGCAGAACCGCGGCGGGGTTCAGCAAATCGACGACCCTTCTCGGGCGCGTCGGTGGACCCAGCCTCATGAAGTCGAGTAGACCATCTGTGAGACGCTCCCGAGGTGTTTGCGCCATCATGTCGGGGCCGAGTTGCGGGGATCGCGACCGGCTACGTCGCCGACCTGCTGTTCGGCGATCCGCGTCGCGGCCACCCTGTGGCTCTGTTCGGCAGGAGCGCAGCGGCTTTGGAGCGGCTGACCTACGCCGACTCCAGAATCGCCGGTGCGCTACACGCCGGTGCGTTGATCGGGGCGGTCAGTGTGCTGGGTGTCACGGTCGAGGGGGCGGCCCGGCGGCGCGGGCCGGGGTGGACGGCCGCGGCCACTGCGGCGGCGACATTCGTCGCGTTTGGCGGAACGTCGTTGAGCCGCACCGGCGACCAGATGGCTGCGCTGCTCGACGCCGGAGACGTCGAAGGCGCACGCACGCTTTTGCCGTCTCTGTGCGGACGCGACCCGGCCGCGCTCGACTCCGCCGGGCTCGCACGGGCTGCGCTCGAATCGGTTGCCGAGAACACCTCTGACGCGCACGTGGCGCCGGCTTTGTGGGCAGCGGCGGGTGGGGTGCCTGCGGTGCTGGTGTACCGGGCCGCCAACACGCTGGATGCGATGATCGGCAACCGGTCGCCGCGTTATATCCGATTCGGCTGGGCTGCAGCACGTTTCGATGACGCTGCCAACTACGTCCCGGCTCGGGTGACTGCACTGCTGGTAGCGGCGTGCGCGCCGCTGGTTGGTGGATCGCCTGCTGAAGCGCTTGGTTCATGGCGCCGCGACGCCGGCCGCCACCCCAGCCCGAACGCGGGGGTGGTAGAGGCGGCCTTCGCGGGAGCCCTTGGAGTCCGGCTCGGCGGGCCTACCCAGTACGCGCACGAACTCGAGATCCGTCCGACTCTCGGCGAGGGTAGGGAGCCCGAAATAGCCGATCTGAAGCGGGCAGTGAGGCTGTCGCGAATTGTGCAGGCCGCGGCGGCTGTCGTCGTGGTCTGCCTCAGCGCCGCCTGCCGTAGCGGTCGGCGAGCTTCTCCTCTGTCGTGAGCGGACCGCCTGCCGCGTCCGGCGTGGCGGCCTTTTCCCGCCTGCGCTGCCCAATCTCGGCGTACACGAAGTAGCCCACCAGAATCGGGGCGATGATGCCGAACGCTATCCACTGGATGCCGTACGACAGGAATGGGCCTGCATCGAGGTGAGGCAGCGCGATGACGCCAAGCCCGCCTGGCTGGCCATCGACGAGTTGTAGGTACGAGCCTGCCAGGGGCATACCCATCACTGCCGAGACCTGCGTGGTGCTGATCGAATACACCTGCTGGACCCCGTCCTGCCGGAACGGGTCCTTTCCCTGCACGACCGGTTCGGAGTCGCGCAGTCGCGCGGTGATCGTCACCGATTCCTGCGGCGCAGGGGCGATTGTCGGTACCCCCGAGCCTTGGACGGGACGCACGTATCCGCGGTCGACCAACACGACGGGGCCGCCGTCGACGGCGAACGGCGTAAGCACCTCGAACGCGGGGTCACCGTCGACGACGCGGAGCCGGGCCAGCGCCTGCGCGTTGGGCAGATAGTGCCCGGTCGCGGTGACACGTCGCCACTGAGCGTCCGGAGCAGACGAATCCTGATGCGGCAGAATGGTTGTCAGCTGCACCGGGTCGGCGGTCAGCGAATTCGAGATCTGGTCGTTTTCCCGCGACGTCTTGGTGTTCTTACCGAGCTGCCACGGCGCAAGCACGGTGAAGCACAGGTAGGCGAACGCGATCACCACGACGAACAGAGCCAGCCAGGCCGGCCGCAACAGAAACGCCAAGCGCCGCATTAGCTCGCGATTCCCCGGCCGGCCAACTGTGCGTCCACCCAGTCGTGCAGCCCCGGCAGGGCCGCCTCGATGACGGCAAGCACATCTTCGAAGTCGTCCTGCGTGCCGTAGTAGGGATCCTCGACGTCGAGCGCGTGCGCCGCCGACCGCGGGTCGAACGACCGCAACATCTGGAGCTTGTTCGCGGGAACCCCCATTTCGCTCAGCATCCGTGCGTGGTTGCGGCCAAGGGCAACGACCAGATCGGCCGAGAGGTGTTCGTTGTCGACCTGGGCGGCGCGGTGCGCGCTGGGATAGCCGTGCTCGCGCAGCACGATCGACGCCCGACGGTCGGCGGGTTCGCCTGCATGCCAACCGCCGGTTCCTGCGCTGGTGACTCGCACCGCGTCGGCCAACCCGCGTTCATTGATCTGGTGGGCGAATACCTTTTCCGCGATCGGCGACCGGCAGATGTTGCCCGAGCAGATGAACGTGACGTGCAGCGGGTCAGACACCGAGCACCTCACGAAGGTCATCGACGGAAGAGACGTGCGCCAGCGCGCTCACAACATGCGGGCCAGAGAAGTCATCGCGCCCGTAGCCCCAGCCGACGACGACGGTGTCGATGCCATGCTCCGCCGCGCCCTCGACGTCATGCGAGCGATCGCCGACCATCAGCACGCGGTCGGGCAGCGGGTGCAGTTGTGCGAGAGCGTGCGCCACCACGTCCGACTTGCTCGCCCTCGAGCCGTCGACGCTGGCGCCCGCGATGACCTCGAAATGCTCATCGAGTCCGAAGTGCGCGAGGATCCGCCGCGCCGTCGGCTCCGCCTTGGAGGTGGCCACCGCCAACCGCACACCGGCGGTCCGCAGGTCCGTTAGCAGTTCGTCAACGCCGTCGAAGAGCCTGTTCATCGCCCAGCCGCGGGCGGTGTAGTCCGCCCGGTAGGCGGCCATCGCTGCGTCGGCGTCCTCGCCGAGCCCCATCTCGCGCAGCGTGTGGAGCATCGGGGGACCGACGATGCGGCCGGCCAGGTCACCGTCGGGCACCACAGCGCCGACCTCGCCGAGTGCGTGCCGGAAGCTGGACACTATGCCCTGCGCCGAGTCGGTCAGGGTGCCATCGAGGTCGAAGATCACCAGCTGCGGGCGTGCCGTGACAGTTCGGCCCAGGGTTTCGGTCACTCCGCCATTCTCCCTGACGTCTACTGTCGTGCTGTGGCGAGTCAATCCCGTGCCGAGGCGCGCTACCACGGTGACCAGGCCGCGGTGCCCGGCATGCTGGACTTCGCCGTTAATGTCCGCGCCGCCGAGCCACCGTCGTGGCTGGTTGACGGGCTGACCGCCCGGATGGCCGAGCTCGGCCGGTATCCGAGTGCCGCCGACGAAGACCGCGCCATGCACGCCGTCGCCGCCAGGCACGGACGAAGAGTCGACGAGGTGGCGCTGCTCGCGGGGGCCGCCGAAGGCTTCGCCCTGCTGGCGAACCTGCGACCCCGGCTGGCCGCGCTGATCGCGCCGTCGTTCACCGAACCCGAAGCGGCGCTGGCCGCTGCAGGCGTCCCGTTCGAGCATGTCGTGCTGGCGCCGCCGTTCGGCCTCGCAGGTGCCCCGGTGCCCGATGGGGCCGACCTCGTCGTGGTGGGCAACCCGACCAACCCGACGTCGGTGTTGCACCGTCGCGAGGAGGTCCTGGCGTTGCGAAGGCCGGGCCGCATCGTGGTGGTAGACGAGGCGTTCGCCGACGCGATTCCCGGTGAGCCGGCCTCTCTGGCGGGCGAGTCGCTTCCGGACGTGGTCGTGCTGCGCAGCCTGACCAAGACCTGGTCGCTGGCCGGCCTCCGCGTTGGCTACGCGCTTGGGCCCCGGGATGTCTTGGACCGGATGACCGCGCGCCGCCCCCACTGGCCGCTTGGCACGTTGCAGCTGGAAGCGATCGCCGCGTGTAGCTCACCGCACGCGGTCGCTGAGGCCGAGCTCGGCGCGCGACGGCTGGCGATGCTGCGCGCCGAGATGGTGGCCGCGTTGACTAACATCGGCCTGGATGTCGTCGACGGCTGCGCCCCCTTCGTCCTGTTCACCGTGCCGGACGCCCAGTTGATGCGAAAGTACTTGGACGGCAAGGGCATCGCCGTGCGGCGCTGCGACACGTTCGTCGGGCTCGACGGTGAATGCCTGCGCGCCGCGGTACGCACGGACTGGCCGGTGCTGGTCGACGCGATCGCCGAGGCGCTTCCATGAGCGTGCAGTTGGCCGACATCATGGACGTGCTCGACGCGGCCTATCCGCCACGGCTTGCCCAGGACTGGGATTCGGTGGGCCTTGTCTGCGGCGACCCGGCCGAAACCGTCGAGACCGTGACGGTCGCCGTCGACGCCACCGCCGCCGTCGTCGCCGAGGTACCCGATGGCGGGCTGCTGCTGGCACATCATCCGCTGCTGCTGCGAGGCGTCGACACCGTCGCAGCCAGCACCGCCAAGGGTGCCCTTGTGCACCAGCTGATCCGAACGGGCCGGGCGTTGTTCACCGCCCACACCAACGCCGACGCGGCCTCACCGGGGGTGTCCGACGCACTCGCCGACGCGTTGGGGCTGACCGTCGATGAGGTGCTTGCGCCGATCTCGGTGGGGGCCGGCCTGGACAAGTGGGTGGTCTTCGTCCCTGCCGAAAACGCCGATGCGGTGCGGGATGCGATGTTCGCCGCGGGAGCGGGCCACATCGGCGACTATTCGCACTGCAGCTGGAGCGTGTCCGGCACCGGACAGTTTCTGCCGCAGGACGGCGCATCGCCGACGATCGGCAGCGTCGGCACCGTCGAGCGGGTACCCGAGGACAGGGTGGAAATGATCGCGCCGACGCGGCTGCGCGCGCATGTGCTTGCCGCGATGCGGGTCGCTCATCCCTACGAGGAACCCGCCTTCGACGTCTTCGCGTTGGCCGCGGTGCCTGGCGACGTGGGGTTGGGTCGAGTCGGTGCGCTGCCGAAACCGGAGCCGTTGTCCGCGTTCGTGTCCCGGGTCCACGACGCGCTTCCCGGCACCTCGTGGGGGGTGCGGGCGTCGGGTGATTCGGAGGCGACGGTGTCGCGGGTCGCGGTATGCGGGGGAGCGGGCGACTCACTGCTCGACACGGTCGCAGGCGCGGGCGTGCAGGCCTACGTCACCGCCGATCTGCGGCACCATCCCGCCGACGAGCACATGCGCGCATCCGATGTGGCGTTGGTGGATGTCGCTCACTGGGCGAGTGAATTTCCGTGGTGCACCCAGGCGGCCGATCTGTTGCGGAGCCATTTCGGCGACTTGCTGCCGGTGCGAGTGTCTGCGGTACGCACCGATCCGTGGAATGTCGAGAGAAACGAGACATGAAAGCTGAAGTAGTTCAACAACGGTCGTTGCTCGAGCTCGCCGAGCTCGACGCCGAGCTGAGCCGTAACGATCACCGGGCCAAGCACCTGCCCGAGCAGCAGCAGGTCGAGGGGGCCAAGTCTGCGCACAGCGAGGCGAATGACCGACTCGCCGTCGTGCAGATCGCCCTCGAGGATCTTGACGAGCAGGTGGCGAAGTTCGAGTCGGAGATCGACGCGGTCCGGCAGCGCGAGGAGCGTGACCGGTCGCTGCTGGCGGCGGGGACGGTCGACGCCAAACAACTCACCGAGTTGCAGCACGAGCTGGGGACTTTGGAGCGGCGGCAGTCCAGCCTGGAGGACTCGCTGCTGGAGGTGATGGAGCGCCGAGAGGAGCTGCAGAGTCAGCAGGCCAGTGAGCTGGCGGCGATCGACGAGCTGCAGAACAAGCTCACCGAAGCGCAGCGGTTGCGCGACGAGGTGCGCACCGAGATCGATCAGCGGCGACACCAATCCATCTCGCGGCGCGACAAACTCGTCGCCGAACTGGACCCCGATTTCGTCGCGCTGTACGAACGTCAGCGGTCGCACGGCGGGCCTGGCGCAGGACTGCTGCAGGGGCGTCGCTGCGGCGCGTGCCGGATCGAGATCGACCGTGGCGAGCTGGCACGCATCTCCTCGGCGGCCGAGGACGAGGTGTTGCGGTGCCCGGAGTGTGGGGCAATCTTGTTGCGGGTCAAGGGCGCCGGCTCGTGAAGGTGATAGTCGAGGCCGACGGCGGGTCGCGCGGCAACCCCGGACCCGCCGGGTATGGGGCGGTGGTCTGGTCCGACGATCACGGAACTGTGCTCGCGGAGGGCAAGCTGTCGATCGGGCGGGCCACCAACAACGTCGCCGAATATCGCGGACTGATCGCGGGACTGGAAGAGGCCGCGAAGCTCGGCGCAACCGACGTCGACGTTTTCATGGACTCCAAGCTTGTGGTGGAACAGATGTCGGGCCGCTGGAAGGTCAAACATCCCGATATCGCCCCACTGCATCAACAAGCCACCGCGCTGTCCACGCGATTCGACCACATCACCTACGCCTGGATTCCGCGCGCCAAGAACATCCACGCCGACCGGCTGGCCAATGAGGCGATGGACGCCGCCGCCGAAATCGAAACCCCGGCAGAGACACCGAAGGAATCGACGACGCCATCACCAGCCGGGTCACCGGCGGGCTGGACCGGTGCCCGTGGCGCCCCAACCCGGTTCATGTTGTTGCGCCACGGGCAGACCGAGCTGTCTGTGCAGCGGCGGTATTCGGGCCGCGGCAACCCCGCGCTGACCGATCTGGGCAGGCGCCAAGCCGAGGCCGCCGCACAGTATCTCGCGCAGAAGGGCGGCATCGCGGCCGTCATCACCTCGCCTTTACAGCGCGCATATGACACGGCTACGGCGGCCGCGAAGGCGCTTGGACTCGACGTCAGCGTCGAGGAGGACCTGATCGAGACCGACTTCGGTGCGTGGGAGGGGCTGACGTTCGGCGAAGCCGCCGAACGCGATCCGGAACTGCACCGGCGGTGGCTGCGCGACACCAGCGTCGAGCCCCCGGACGGGGAGAGCTTCGACAGCGTGGCCAACCGGGTCGGTCGGGCGCAGCGCCGGATCATCGCCGAGCACGGCGGAGACACGGTGCTGGTGGTTTCGCATGTGACGCCGATCAAGACGCTGCTTCGGGTGGCGTTGGACGCAGGCCAGGGCATCCTCTACCGGTTGCACCTCGACCTTGCCTCGCTTTCGATTGCCGAGTTCTATCCCGACGGCGTGGCGTCGGTGCGGCTGGTGAACCAGACGGCGTACCTATAGGTCAGTCGTGCAGGTGAAGCCGTTCACCGTGCAGGCCGAACAGAGTGATCGCCTCGACGGGGCCGTCGACCACCCCGAACCAATGCGGAGTCCAGGTCGAAAACTCCACGGCCTCACCGGATTTGATGGTGAAGTCCATGTCGCCCAGAATCAGCCGTAGCTGACCGGACAGCACATACATCCAGTCCTGACCCTCGTGCACTGGCAGTTCGGCCGGTGGCGTGCGCCTGCGGGCGTTGATCCGGATCTTGTACGCGTGCAGCCCGCCCGCAGGGCCGTGGCGGGTCAGAGGCCAGTAGGTGATGTCGTGATGCGTATGCGGACCGCCTTGGACGCGGGGGTCCTCTGCGTCCGGCGTGCGCAGGAGGTCGTCGGTGCTGACCGAAAGCGCGGCGGCGAGTCGGGGAAGGTGATCGAGCGCAAGTCGGCGCTTGCCCGATTCCAGCCTGCTCAACGTCGAGATGTCGATGCTCGACCGGCTGGCGACATCCTCCAGCGTCAGCCCCTGCTGCATGCGCAGTTCGCGCAGCCGCCTGCGGACCCGGACATCGACGCCGTCCTCAGCTTTTGCCTCCATGGCAAAAGAGCTTGGCAGTTTCGGTCGATGCCTGCAAGCTCGTGGCATGAACACCACTGATGCCAAGGAGCACTGGGAGCAGCACTACGGCGAGCGTGACCGGGTCTGGAGCGGGCGTGCGAACATGCGCCTGGTCGAGGTCGCGGAGGCGTTGCCAACGGGGCGCGCGCTCGACCTCGGGTGTGGGGAAGGCGGCGATGCGTGCTGGCTTGCCGAGCGCGGCTGGACCGTCGTCGCGACCGATATCTCGGACACCGCCCTGCAACGCGCGGCCGCGGAAGCCGAGGCTCGCGGATTGGGCGATCGTATCGAGTTCGCGCAGCACGACCTTTCGGACAGCTTTCCTGTCGGCACGTTCGATCTGATTTCGGCGCAGTTCCTGCATTCCATGATCCCGTTCGACCGGCCACAGGTTCTCAAGCGCGCCGCAAGCGCGGTCCGCCCGGGTGGCACGTTGCTGATCGTCGACCACGCCAGTCCTCCACCACGGATGGCGAAGTCGGACCGTCACCACGAGTTCCCGAGCGCCGAGGAAGTCATCGTTTCGCTGAATCTCGATGCGGGCGAGTGGGAACGGGTCCGTATGGAATCCGTTGAGCGGCAGGGGACGGGACGCGACGGCGAGGCGGCCACGTGGGTCGACAACGTGATCGTTCTGCGTCGACGCTAACCGCGCGCTTTCCACTCGCGATACTTGTCGGGCATGCATCTGGCGCAGGGCCGGTAGCCGGCGGCGATCGCCGCCGCTTCGTCGGCGAAGAACACGCGATGAGTGACATAGCCGCCATTGGCGATTGCGCGCAGTGCCGACGGACAGTCGAGCCGACCGTAGATTCGTGTCTTGCGGTGGCCGCCGATCGTGCCGCGAATCCTCATGCTGCGTCGTGGAATACGAGCCCGAGGGTGTATCGATCGCCGGAGCGAACGGCGGACACGCCGTGCCTGACCGGGCACGCCGACCAGCCCCTACTTGATTGCACCGGCCGCTCGCGCGTCGTGAAGACAAAGCCATGGCCGAACGGCAACAGGGTCGCGGTGCCGCGCGATTGTGCGCGCGGGCGCTGCTCGACGAGCAAGAACTCGCCGCCGGTGTGATCGACGCCTGGTTCGCTGAGGTTGATCACGACCTGGAGCGGAAACACCAAGTCGCCGTACAGGTCCCGGTGCAACGCGTTCCAGTCGCCCTTGCCGTACTTGAGCACGATCGCGGTCGACTTCTTCTGACCTGCCTCGTGGCACATGTCGAGCCAATCCTCGAGGTGGTCGGGCCACGGAGGCGTACGGCCCAGCCTCGCCCACCAGTCCCTGGCGATCGGCAACAGCCGTGGGTACAGCGCCTCTTTCAGCGCCTCGATCGGCTCGGGATACGGCTGCTGGAAGTACCGGTACTCGCCTTCGCCGAACCGATACCTGCGCATGTCGATCGTCGAGCGGAACAGGTGGTCGTCGGAATATAGCCCTCGGATCGCCTCGGCCTCGCCCTTGGTGACCAGGCGTGGTAGCACTGCCCCGCCAAAGTCGTTGACCTCGGCGGTGATTGCATCCCAGTCGCCCGAGTCGACGCGCTTCTGCCATGTCGTCGCTGCCATCAGAACAGTCTCGCCGCCTTGACCTCGCTGGGCTCTTCAAGTTCCAGCAGGAATTGCTTGCGTTTCAGCCCGCCTGCGTATCCGGTCAGCTGACCATTGTGACCGACCACGCGGTGGCACGGGACCACGATGCTCAGCGGGTTACGGCCGACGGCCTGCCCGACTTCCTGGGCGGTCGTGCCGTCGGCCAAGGCCGCGGCCAGTTCCCCATACGTCACTGTTTCGCCGAACGGGATCGTCGTGAGCAAATGCCACACGCGATGCTGGGCCGCGTTGCCGTGAGGCGTGACCGGCAGGCCGAAGTCGTGCCGGTCGCCTGCCAGGTAGTCGGTCAGCTGATTTCGCGCCTCGGCGAGGACGGTGTCGGAATCCGCGTCGACGCGCGGCCCGAAGCTGTCCTCGGGGGGTCGGTGCCAGTGATGGCGGAAGTACACGCCGGTTAGCGCGTCGTCGTCGGCGACGAGGGTGAGCTCGTTGAGCGTGCTGTCGATTACCGCATGTCGGGTGTTCATACGTTGTAGACGTTGTGTCAGGTCGGTGTGTGAGATTTGTCGGAGGCTCGTGGCATAGTCGAACGTATGTTCGAAGACGTGTCGGAGGTGGCACTCATCGATGTGATGGGTGAGGCCACGCGGGATGAGTCGACGGCGATCGCGCAGCGGTTGGCCGCGGTGGGCGAGTTGTATGCGCGGCGCGCTCACGAGTTGTCTGAGACTTTCTGGTGGCGCAGCGATCCCACGGATGAGGTGGCCGCGGAGGTTTCGGCGGCGCAGAACATCAGCCACGCACGGGCAGTGGGCCAGGTGCACTATGCGCGTACTTTGCGTGAACGGCTTCCTGAGGTCGCCAAGGTATTCGCCCAGGGAGTGATCGATTTTCGGATGGTTTCGACGATTATCGCCCGTACGGAAAATGTCACCGATGAGGTGATAGCGGATCTCGATGCAGCCATCGCCCGTCACGCGGAAAAGTGGATGAAGCTTTCGACGCCCAAACTGCGCGATCGCATTGATTTATGGGTGGCCAAGTTCGATCCGGCCGGGGTGCGGGTGCCGCCGAAGATTGAGGACAGCCGTTATGTCGAGATCGTGCCGACCGAAGCGGGGATGGCGGGCATCTACGGCAACATTCATGCCGCCGACGGGGCGGCACTGGACAAGCGGTTGGATGCGTTGGCCGCCACGGTGTGCGAGAACGACCCGCGGACCAAGGTGCAACGTCGAGCGGATGCCACCGGGCCGCTGGCACGCGGTGAAGCCACGCTGATCTGCCAGTGCGGGTCAGACGACTGCGCGGCGACGGCCGAGCGGAGCGCCGCCGCTGCGGTCATTCATGTTCTGGCGGAGCAGGCCACGATCGACGGCACCAGTGACAAGCCGGGGTATCTGCCCGGATTCGGGATCCTGCCGGCCGACAGTGTGCGCGAGGTGGCCAAGTCCGCGAAGCTCAATCCGTTGACGGTGCCCTCGACGGTTGACCCCGATCCGGGGTATCGGCCGACTGCGAAGACACTCGAGTTCATCCGGTGGCGCGATCTGACGTGCCGCTGGCCGGGTTGTGACAGGCCGGTGGAGAAATCAGACATCGATCACACGGTGCCCTGGCCAGCCGGGCCGACTCATCCGTCGAATAACAAGCCGTACTGCCGCACTCATCATTTGCTCAAGACGTTTTGTGGTTGGTGCGATCAGCAGTTGCCCGATGGCACCATCATCTTGACGGCCCCGACCGGTCACGCCTACACCACCAAACCACATGGCGCCAGCATGTTTTCCGCGCTGGCGCAACCGACCGGGGAGCTGGGCCTACCGCCGACCTTGGATGCGCCGGAGACCGATCGCAGCGTGATGATGCCCAAACGCAAACAAACTCGCGAGCAAGACCGCCGCGACCGCATCAACCAAGAACGCCGCGAGAGAACCGAACTCATCGCCGAAGAAGAACGACAACGCCAAGCCTGGCTCGCCGACAACTACGAACCACCACCGTTCTGAGGCGGCGGATTCCACGGCGTCAGGCGCAGAGTCCAGGCAGGCACGTTGCGGCGGTACTCCTCGTACTGTTGGCCGTACGTGCGGATCAGCGTCGGTTCTTCGTACCAGTGCACGAACGACGCTGTGACGATCCAACCGATCACCGCATAGAGGACGAGCACGGGACTGTCGAAGAGCAGTGCCTGCCCGAGGATCGCGGTCAGCAATCCGACGTACATCGGGTTGCGCACAAATCGGTTGAAACCGGTGACCACCAGCCGCTCGGGCGGCGCGAGGGGCATCGGCGTCCCGCCCGCCTTGGTGAACTGGATGAACGCATGCACGGGTGGGATCAAACCCAAGACGATCAGCACGACGCCGAGGACCACGCGTAACGGTGGGCTGGACCCCGGGATCTCCCAATGGGTGATCAACCAGGGGCCCAGCCCAACGAACGTGCCGGGGGCCGCGACGAAAAAGGCCGCCGAGCCGACCGCAGCGGTGGAGGTTCGCACCTACCCAGTATTGGCCGGAATCTCCGCCAATTGGGTGAGTCGCACACTGTTGCCGGACGGATCACGGAACCCGCTGTCGATGCCGTACGGCATCTGATGAGGCTCCTCGGTGAACTCGACGCCGCGGGCCTTGAGCTTTTCGTAGCTGGCCTGGCAGTCCTCGGTGATGAGGAAGACAGTGCCTGCGAAGCCCTTCGCGGTGAGGTCCAGCACCTGCTTCTTGGTGGCCTCGTCCATCACCGGCTCTCCAGGTACGGCCATCAGCACGATCGACACGTCGTCCTGGCCCGGCGGACCGACGGTCAGCCAGCGGAAGGTGTCGTCCAAATCTGGCAGCGAAACATCTTGGCGCACTTCCATTCCGACCTTCTCGGTCCAGTACTTCAGTGCAACTTCCTGGTCGTGGACCCACAAGTGGGCGCTTGCGATTTTCATCATGGGCACGACGCTACGGTCGGCTCCCGCCGCCCGTCTTCTCCCCATGTGCTGTCTTGGGGACCCTTGTGTCGGCGGGCGGACGGGTGTCGCGTTTGAGGATGCAGCTCGGTATCCGGGCGTATATCGCTGCAGGCGGCATGCTGGCGCGGTAGGCGGCGGGCGGCAACCCGTACACCCTCGCGAAGCTCGTGGTGAAGGACCCGACGCTCTGCAAGCCGACCATCACGCAGATATCGGCCACCGACCGGTCGGTGTGGCGCAGCAACGCCGCGGCCCGCTCAAGGCGCCGTGTCTGCAGATACGAGCGCGGCGACTCACCGAACGTCCTGGTGAACATCCGGCTGAAATGCGCCCGCGACAGCCCCGCGGCCGCGGCCAGATCGTCGACGGTAATGGCCTCGGCGTAGCGGGCATCGACCAAATCCTTGGCCCGCATCAGATAACGGGCCGGCGGCACCTGCGGCATGCGATAAGTTTATTCGGCGGATGAGTTGGCTGGGCGGCCGCGGATCAGTGCCGTACCTATGGGGGATATGGGAGGCACTGGTTCGAGGAAAGTCCGGACTTCACAGAGCAGGGTGATTGCTAACGGCAATCCGAGGTGACTCGCGGGACAGTGCCACAGAAAACAGACCGCCACCCTCGCGGGTGGTAAGGGTGAAACGGTGCGGTAAGAGCGCACCAGCATCCCGGGTGACCGGGATGGCTAGGCAAACCCCACCCGAAGCAAGGCCAAGAATGTCGCCGAGGGGGGCGACAGCGCAGGCGCTCGAGGGCTGCTCGCCCGAGCCTGCGGGTAGGCCGCTTGAGGCACCCGGCAACGGTGTGTCCAGATGGATGGTCGCCACCTCGTCGCCGTGGTAGTTCGCGGCGGCGAGAGACAGAATCCGGCTTACAGGCCAACTCATCCGCCCCTAGTGGGCTTTGCGCACCGACCGGTCCAGCTTCTTCAACGCGTCCTCGAGTTGGTCGCGGGAGCGACGCGCCAGGTCGTCCTCCACTTGATAAAGCAGCCCGTAGGTAAAGGTGTCCTCGCCTGCGGCGTTAGCGGCCTCGGCTTGGCGGCGCAGATGGGTGCGGCTCACGACACTGTCCTGGTGGTCACCGAGCAGCGTCTGGATCGTCTTGGCGCGGTCGGAGACCTTGCCGTCGCCAGTTGCCGCCGCGGTGTACCGAAGTCGCTTGGCGCCCTTGCGAATTCGGTGCAGCGCTTCGTCCTTGTCAGTGTCGGCGGCCTCCGCGGCGGCCTTGGCCGCCTTGCGAATCCGCTTGTACGCCGAGTCGATCGTGAGCTGCGCAGGCTCCTCGCCGGGCGGCGCGGGAGGCGGCTCGATCGCGACCAGCCCCTCCAGCGCGTCGAGCAGCTGGAAGTAGCGCTTCGAGCGCATCGCGATCAGCGATCGCCGCAGACCGGCCGTGTAGTGCTTCTTTGCGCCGTCGACCAGCCGCTCCCGCACCGGCCCCCGCACCAGCTCAGGAGGCAACTCGTCGAGCGTCCGCTCATAGCGCTCGGCCAGCACCTCGGCATCGCGCGCCACTCCCAATATCGCCGCCAATTGCCGCAACTCGTCGAGAACCCAGGCGTCATCGGAGATGCCGAACGCACCTTCCGACTCCTGCAGCAGGCTGCGGATCTTGCGCGTGGTCACCCGCATCTGGTGCACCGAGTCGTAGACATCGGCCCGCACCGCTCGATCCCAGACCAGCAGCTGGTCCACCTGCTCGGCCACCGCGCGGTGTACCGGGTCAGAGGGGGGCTCGAACTCCTCGACGTCCCCTGCGCCCGCCGATTCCAGCACCCGTGCGAGTTTCGAGCCGTGGCCTGCGGGAGTTGCGCCCGCGTCGAGCAGCCGGTTCGTGAGCCTGTCGAGCAGGTCGCGGCCGACGCCTTCGGCCAGCTCCAGCTCCCACTCCCGCCACCGCTGTTCGTCGCCGTCCTGGCCGGCCTTGGCGGTCACCTGGTCGTCGCAGAACTCTGCAATGGGTGCGCCGTCATGTCCGTAGAGCAGGTCGACGGTTCGGCTGGTGGCAATGCGCGCGACCGGGTGGACAGGTCGATCCCGGACGATGGCGAGCACGACGTCCAGCAATTCCTCCGGTATCGCATCGGCGTCGCTCTCGTCGCCGAGCGGTGCCCTCACCTCGGTCCGGGCGTCCGGGCCCGCAGGCAATTTGAGGTGCCATCCCGCGTCGCTGCCGCCGGTCCGCCGGCGCAGGGTGATGTGGTGAGCGGCCAGGTCGTGGGCGGGCGTGTCGAAGTACACGGCATCGAGCTGCTGCGCCGGCGAGCGCTCCACCCGCAACACCGACGAGAGCCCCTCGAACGACGGCGACACGGTTGACTCGACGACCTCAAACTTGCGCTCGACCTCCAGATACCTGGAATTCGCCTGGTCGCTGGATTTCGCCATAGTGCAAGAAGTGTCCCTTCGGTGCCGCCCTCGATGGTTAATGAGCGGTGGACAGCGTGCCACACGAAGGTGAACAGGCTTTTAGGAGGCGCGGCGGAATTCGCCTGCCAGGTCCCACGCCTGCCGCTCGGCGGCAAATGCGACGGCCTGCTGTGCGCGGAAGGCGGCGATGCTCTGGTCATTGGCGCTGAGGAAGTCTTGGTAGCCGGCCAGCGAGAACTCTCCGTCCTCGATCGCCACCTCGCCGCGTCCGGCGGCCATCTCGGCACGCAGGTGCATCAGCTCGTCCGCGCTGACCGGGTAGAAGCTGATCCGGTCGAAATACCGCAGCAGCCAAGGTGTTCCAGGCTCGAACGAATTTGAGCTGTTGGGATGGCAGTGGTTCCACACCTGGGTGGTGCGCCCGACGAATTGGTATCCGCCCGGCCCCTCCATGCCGTAGATGCAAAGGTACGCACCACCGATGCCGACAGCGTTCTCCGGTGTCCACGTCCGCGCCGGGTTGTACTTCGTGGTCACCAGTCGGTGCCGCGGATCCAGCGGAGTGGCGACCGGTGCGCCCAGGTACACGTCACCGAGGCCGAGTACCAAATACTGTGCGTCAAAGACGATGTCGTGCACCTGCGCCACGTCGTCGAGACCGTTGATGCGCCGGATGAACTCGATATTCCACGGGCACCACGGCGCATCCGCGCGCACGCCGTGCATGTAGCGCTGGATCGCTTCGTGGGTCGCCGGGTCATCCCACGACAACGGCAGCCGGACGGTGCGGCTCGGTACGACGAGCTGATCCGAGGCGGGCAGGTCGCTGTCCAGACCTGCCAGCAGGTCGGTGGCCTCGGCCATGGACAGCACTGCGGGATCGAATTGCACCTGTAGAGAACGCACTCCGGGGGTGAGTTCGGTGATGCCGGGAATTGCTTTCTCGCGGAGATGCTCGTACAGCACATGCACCCTGGCCCGCATCGCCAGGTCGAGAACCATCGGCCCGTACTCGACCAGCACGCCCCCGTCGCCGTCGCGGCGCAACGTCACGTCGGTGCCGTCCGACGCGACGAACCGGCTGAGCACGCCGTCGTCGTTGTCGCTGGACGTCGAGATCACCAGAGGCAGCGACGCCCGTCGGTCGATGTCGATGGTCTGCAGCGACGGCGCCCGGTCGGCGCGCACAGGAACGAACCGCACCGCGTCGCCCGGTGCCATCTGGCCCAGCTTCCACCGATCGCCGCCGACCACCGTGACAGGGCAGACGAACCCGCCAAGGCTCGGCCCGTCAGGTCCGAGCAGGATCGGGGTGTCACCGGTGAAGTCCAAAGTGCCTACGCAGTAGGCGTTGTCGTGAATGTTCGACGGATGCAGCCCGGCCTCACCGCCGTCGCTGCGCGCCCACTCCGGCTTCGGGCCCACCAGCCTCACGCCGGTGCGGTCGGAGTTGAAGTGCACGGTGTAGTCGGTGCCCACCAGCGTGTCGATGTCGGCGCGGGTGAAGAATTCCGGCGCGCCGTGCGGACCCTCGGTGACCGCGATCTCCCAGCGGTGCCCGATGCTCGGCTGTTCGTCGATGGCAGCCCGTGCCGGGCGGTCGTTGAGTGGTCCTGGATCGGTCCCGGCGCTCAGCACGTCGCCGGCGCGCAGCGGCCTGCCACAGTGACCTCCGAACGCGCCCATCGTGAACGTGGCTGTGCTGCCGAGGAAATCGGGCTCCGCCAAGCCGCCTGCCACCAAGACGTAGGAGCGCATCCCTGGACCCGTGAGTGTGCCGACGTCCAACACCCCGCCTGCGGCGATGGTGATCGACTGCCATTGGGGGACCGCGACACCGTCGTGCGTGACGGTCACCGGCGCACCGGTGACGCACACGCGTCCGCCGTCTGGAAAGCGAAGGGCCGGGCCACCTCTCGTGCATTCGAGTCCGGCGGCACCTTCCGGATTGCCGAGCACGCGGTTGCCGATCCGGAACGACAGGTCGTCCATGGGTCCGGATGGCGGCACGCCGACATGCCAGTACCCGATGCGGCCGGGCCAGTCCTGCACCGTGGTCAGCATCCCGGGCCGCACCACCTCGATGGCGGTCATTGGGCCGAGATCACCATCCGAACTTCGGTCGGTTCGAAGCCGTTGCATGGGTTGTTGATCTGCGGGCAGTTCGATACCAGCACCATCGTGTCCCGCTCGGCGTGAAGCGTCAGCGACTTGCCAGGGGCGGACAGCCCGTCGACGATACCGAGTGTGCCGTCGGCTTCCACCGGCACGTTCATGAAGAAGTTGATGTTCGACACGATGTCGCGCTTACCAAGTCCCCACTTGGCGCCCTCGGCCAAAAAGTTCTCGGCACAGGCGTGTTGGTGCACGGTGTGATGGCCGTAGCGCAGCGTGTTGGACTCCTTGGAGCAGGCTCCCGCGATCGTGTCGTGGTTGCCGACGTCGTCGGCGACGATCGTCATCAGCGGGGTGCCGTCGGCGGCGCGCAGCACCGAGCCGGTACTCAGGAAGATGTTGCGCTGCGCGGCAACGGTGGCCTGCGCGCTGTAGCGGAGCGTGTGGTCGACCGCGTCGCCCGAGACGCCATACAGCAGGGTGTCGACGGCCTGATTGCCGTGCAGATCGATGATCTGCAACGTCTGGCCGGCCCTGACGATCGCCGACCACGGGGCACACGCGTCGACCACCTCGTCGCAGACGATGGTCAGTTCTGTGGTGGTCATTCGAATGCCTCGCTGTTTTGTGCTGCGGCCCAAGTGCTTTCGGTGTTGAAGAGGGCGCGCAAGTATTCGGGGTCGTCCTTGACGGGCGTAGCGAGCTGCTCGCCTGCACGCCAGGCGAGCACGTCGAGGCCGGTGAGCGCCGGGTCGGGGTCAAGCGGGTGGGCGGTGTTGACCAGCGCGACCACCACGGGCAGGTGGATCAGCAGATCGACCGCGGCCCCCGGCCCTGCCGAACCGGTGAAACCGAGCGCGCCGTCGTCGCCGACGCGAACGCCCTTGAACAGTGACACCGACGGCGCGACGTCGCGGATATCAAGGCCGTGCTTGATGGCCGCCAACAGCATCTTGGCTCGCCCCGCGTCGGTCATACCGCACAGCGCGTCGTGGTGACCGGAGCTGTCCGCGACCACGGTCGCAAGCACCCGGCCCTGATCGGACAGCAGCGGATGGCCCGCGCCGATATACGCCTGCCACGGCACCTTCACGGTGTCGGCGACATTGAGCCGCTCCCACGGCGCATCCGCGCGGAAGAGCAGTAGGTGCGCGCACGCGCCGCCGTCGGGGTCGATCAGCCGAAGGCGTGTTCCGCGACCCAACACCCTGGTGGCATAGGACCCCGCTGGGACGGATTCCGACCACAGCAGACGCGACGGTTCGACGTCGGCTGGCGTGGCGGGAATCCGCATGGTGGCGGTGCGTACCTGAGACCGGGCGTGGTCGCGCGCCGCAGTGGTCGAGTCGGTACTCAAGGTCGGCTCCTGTCCGATTAACTGTCACTTGAAAGTTTTCTGCGCAGCGATTCCAGCCGCGTATCACCGCTGTTACGACTGCGTTGACTGTATTTCTATCAAATGACAGGTATTCCGTCCACGTGGGAGCAGGGAGGGTGAGTATCCCAACGTCAGTGCGAGAATGTGGCCATGCGCAGCGACGGCCGAGGACGCCCGAGGCTGGAGCAGTCGCGCCGGCCGGGCAACACCGCCCGCGAGGAGATCCTCGACGCGGCAGCCGAGCTGTTCACCAACCTCGGGTATGCCAGTACCTCGACACGACGGATCGCCGACGCGGTCGGCGTTCGTCAAGCCTCGCTCTATCACCACTTCGCCACCAAGGACGACATCCTCGACGCGCTGCTGACCGGGACCGTCGATGAGCCGTTGCGGTTGGCCGCCGAGTTGCTCGACGAGGAAGGTCCTGCCGCGCCGCGGCTGCACGCACTGGTGGTCGGCGACGTCACCCAGCTGTGCGCCAGCCGGTGGAACCTCGGCGCGCTGTACCTGCTTCCCGAGCTACGGCTGGACCGATTCGAGGAGTTCCGGCTGCGCCGTGCGGAATTGCGCGCACGCTACCGCAGCCTCGCCGCCCAGGTGATCGTCGAGTGCGACGGGCCGCCCGACGCCGACGACCTGCCGTTTCGCTTGGTCGAGTCGGTGATCAACCGGCGTTCCGACGACGCCGACTGCCCCGACGAGCAGCCGTGGGTGATCGCCGACGGCGCGCTACGCACGCTCGGCTTCGAGGGTGACTTCGCCGCGTTGCGCAAACATCGCCGGATAGAGTCCCCGGTGTGACCGAATACGAGACCATCAAGTTCGAGCAGTCCGGGCCGATCACGCGGATCACGCTGAACCGGCCCGACGCCGCAAACGGCATGAACGCCACCATGACTCGCGAACTGGCCAATGCGGCGGCTCGCTGTGACACCGAGGCGACGAAGGTCGTGGTTCTCACCGGATCGGGGCGATTCTTCTGCGCGGGCGGCGATCTCAAGTCGTTCGCCGTGGCCCCGAACCGCGGCCAGCTCATCAAGGGCGTCGCCGACGATCTGCACCGCGCCATCTCGACGTTCGCGCGGATGGACGCCGTGTTGATCATCGCCGTCAACGGAGTGGCGGCAGGGGCAGGTTTCTCACTTGCGGTGACAGGGGACCTCGTGCTCGCAGCCGAGTCGGCGTCGTTCACCATGGCCTACACCCGCGCCGGGCTGAGCCCCGACGGCAGCGCGTCCTATTACCTTCCGCGGCTGATCGGCATCACGAAGACCAAGGAGCTGATGCTGACCAACCGGACCCTCACGGCGCCGGAGGCGTCACAGTGGGGTCTGGTCACCGAGGTCGTCGCCGATGATGAGCTCGCCGACCGGGCGGCCGCGCTTGCCGACCAAATGACTGCCACGGCAAGGGGATCCAATGGCGGGGTCAAGGCGTTGCTGCTGTCCACGTTCTCCAGCGGCCTGGAAGAGCAGATGGAACTCGAGGGACGGCTGATCGCCGCACGGGCCGAAACCCGCGACGGTCGCGAGGGGATCGACGCGTTCCTCGAGAAGCGGAAGCCCGAGTTCGCCTAGAAGCTGTGCTCTTCGGCGGGGAAGGCCCCTGATGCCACCTCGTTGGCGTATTGCGTTGCAGCATGGCGTAATTCGCTGCCGAGGTCGCCGAAGCGCTTGACGAATTTGGCGGTCTTGCCGCTAGTGAGGCCCGCCATGTCCTGCCACACCAGCACCTGCGCGTCACAGTTCGGCCCTGCACCGATGCCGACGGTGGGGATGGTCAGCTTGCCGGTGATCTGGGTGGCCAGCTCTGCGGGAACCATCTCAAGCACGACGGCGATGGCGCCCGATTCCTGCACGGCGATGGCGTCGTGGGCGGTCTGCTCGGCAGCGTCGCCACGGCCCTGGACTCGGAAGCCGCCGAGCCCGTTGACGCTCTGCGGGGTGAACCCGATGTGGGCCACCACGGGGATGCCCGCCTGTGTCATCGTCGCGATCTGATCGGCGACGCGCTCGCCGCCTTCCAGCTTGACCGCGTGCGCACCGGTCTCCTTGAGGAAGCGGGTCGCCGTGGCCAGCGCCTGCTGCGGCCCTGCTTCGTAACTTCCGAACGGCATGTCGGCGATCACCAACGCGTGCGGCGCGCCGCGGACCACTCCGCGCACCAGCGGGATCAGCTCGTCGACGGACACCGGCACCGTCGTGTCATAGCCATAGACCACGTTGGCGGCCGAATCGCCGACCAGCAGCACCGGAATCTCGGCTTCGTCGAACACCCTGGCGGTGGAGTAGTCGTAGGCCGTCAGCATGGCCCACTTGTGGCCCTCGGCCTTCCACTTCTGAAGGTGATGGGTGCGTACTTTCATACGCGGCTTGTCATCGGTGGCAGCGCCGTAAACGGTCTGCTCAGACATCGTTGTCCCCCAATGGGTGAGTCGGGTCGATCCTCGAGGCCCATCCGGGTCCCCGGGTTCGTCTGACCACCACAGTCTGCCACCCCGGTGCAAGAACCTGAACTCCAGGTTAAGTGGATTTCCTCACACTACGATCGGCGGCATGCAAAGGCTCAGCGGACTCGATGCCAGTTTCCTCTACCTAGAGACCGCAAAACAGCCATTGCATGTCTGCTCGATCCTCGAACTGGACACCTCGACCATGCCCGGCGGGTACACGTTCGACCGGCTGCGCGACGCTCTTGCCCTGCGCATCAAGGCCATGCCGCAGTTCCGGGAAAAGCTCGCCGACAGCCGGTTCAACCCCGACCACCCGGTGTGGGTGGACGACAGGGACTTTGACGTCGACCGGCACCTGCACCGCATCGGCCTGCCATCGCCTGGCGGCCGCCACGAACTCGCCGAGATCTGTGGTCATATCGCGTCGCTGCCGCTTGACCGCAGCAGGCCGCTGTGGGAGACGTGGGTGATCGAGAACATCGCAGGCACCGACGCGCACGCGGGGGGCCGGATCGCGGTGATGACAAAGATGCACCACGCCGGCATCGACGGCGTCACGGGGGCCAACCTGATGTCCACCCTGTGCAGCACCGAGCCCGACGCGCCAGCACCCGACCCGGTCGACGGGATCGGCGACGCCAGCAGTCTGGAAATCGCGGTGAGCGGCGCGGTCAAGTTCGCCACCCGGCCGTTGAAGCTGGTCAACGTGGTGCCGAACACGCTGTCGTCGGTGGTGGACACCGTCAAGCGCGCCCGCAGCGGCCTGGCCATGGCCGCGCCGTTCGCAGCGCCGAAGACCGCGTTCAACGCCAACCTCACCGGTCACCGCAACATCGCGTTCGCCCAGCTGGACCTCGAGGACATCAAGACGGTGAAGGACCACTTCGGGGTCAAGGTCAACGACGTCGTGATGGCCTTGGTGTCCGGCGTCCTGCGCAAGTTCCTCGCCGACCGAGGCGAATTGCCCGACAACTCGTTGGTCGCGATGGTTCCGGTTTCGGTGCACGAGAAGTCTGACCGGCCAGGTCGCAATCAGGTGTCGGGCATGTTCTCGAAGCTGGAGACCCACATCGAAGATCCAGGCGAGCGACTGAAGTCGATCGCTGAAGCGAATTCCGTTGCCAAACAACATAGTTCGGCGATCGGCGCGACGCTGCTTCAGGACTGGTCGCAGTTCGCCGCACCTGCCGTGTTCGGGATCGCGATGCGCGTCTACGCCAGCAGCCGTCTGACCGAAGCTCGGCCAGTTCACAACCTGGTGATCTCCAACGTGCCAGGCCCGCAGGTGCCGCTGTACTTCCTTGGAAACGAAGTGAAGGCGATGTACCCGCTTGGCCCGATATTCCATGGCTCGGGGCTGAACATCACCGTGATGTCGTTGACCGGCAAGCTCGACGTCGGCATCGTGTCGTGCCCAGAGCTGCTGCCCGATCTGTGGGACATGGCCGACGACTTCGAGGTGGCGCTGGCCGAGTTGCTCGACGCAACGCGGTAGCAGCGGAACCCGCCCTTGCCAGGGCTGATGCAACTTCATGGCAGCATGTGGAGCCATGAACCGCAAGATGGGGGTCCTGGCGACCTTCGCTGCCCTGCTGTTGGTGGCCGGGTGCAGCAAAACGGTCGACGGACGCGCCGTCATCTCGGCGCCGAGGCCGGGCTCGCCGATCCAGTGGACGCACTGCAAGGCGGCCTCGTCGGACTCCGATCGGCTGCCTGCCGGCGCGGAGTGCGGGATGCTGTCGGTGCCGGTGGACTACTCCAAACCCGACGGCGATGTCGCGCAGATCGCGATGATCCGATTCAGGGCGACCGGCCATAAGATCGGCTCACTGGTCATCAATCCCGGTGGTCCCGGTGAATCCGGTATCGAGGCGGCCAGTTCGATGGCACCAACGCTGCCGACGTCGGTGCGCGAGGGGTTCGATCTCGTCGGCTTCGACCCACGCGGCGTCGCGAACTCCACACCCGTGGTGTGGTGCAACTCCGACGCCGACAATGACCGGATGCGTGCCGACCCCATCGTGGACTACACGCAGGCGGGTGTCGACCACATCGAGAAGGAGAACAAGGAGTTCGTCCAGCGTTGCGTTGACAAGGTGGGCAAGGAGTTTCTGGCCAACTCAGGAACCGCGAATGTGGCCAAGGATCTCGACGCGATACGCGCCGGGCTTGGCGACGAGAAGCTGACCTATCTCGGCTACTCGTACGGCACCAGGATCGGAGCGCTCTACGCCGAGGCCTATCCCGACAAGGTTCGGGCGATGCTCCTCGACGGCGCCGTTGACCCCAACGCCGACCAGATCGAGGAAGAGATCCGGCAGGCCGCCGCCTTCCAGAAGGCGTTCGACAACTTCGCCGCGGACTGTGCCAGCAGCCGCGACTGCCCGCTGGGCCCCGACCCCGCCAAGGCCGTGGATGTGTACAAGGGCCTTGTCGAACCGTTGGTCGAGCACCCTGCGAAGACGAAGGACCCCCGCGGCCTTGCGTACAGCGACGCGATTGTCGGGACCATCCTTCCGCTGTACTCGCCGAGCCTGTGGCGGCACCTGACCCAAGCGCTTTCGGAGATCAAGGACGGCACGGGCGACACCATGCTGGCGATGGCCGACCTGTACATGGGTCGAGATGCCAAGGGGCACTACAACAACTCCACCGATGTCCGGGTTGCGGTCAACTGCATGGACAAGCCGCACATCACCGACCGCGCCACGGTCGTCGACGAGGACCGTCGCAGCCGCGAGGTGGCGCCGTTCATGAGCTACGGCAAGTTCACCGGACTCGCGCCACTTGACGCGTGCGCCTTCTGGCCGGTTCCCGCGACCGGCGATCAGCACGAGATCAACGTGAAGGGCCTGCCGCCGATCCTGGTGGTGTCGACCACCAATGACCCGGCGACGCCGTACAAGGCCGGAGTCGATCTGGCACAACAACTCGGCGGCACGCTGGTCACCTTCGACGGCACCCAGCACACTGTTGTCTTTCAGGGGAACAGCTGCATTGACGACATCGCGGCGCGTTACCTCGTCGAAGTGGCCGTGCCGCCGCCGAACACCCGATGCTGACCGCCAGATCACAGCCAGGTCACCGTTCGATTCCAGCCGCAGGGCGGTGGGCGTTGAGGCCGTTAACCATGCGAACATGTTGCGCATGTGGCGGGTGGGCTGGCTTTCTATGGTGCTGCTCGCGATCTCCTTGGTGGCGGCGATCGCGTGCCCTGCCGCCTGGGCTTCACCCGAAGGCGAGTCGATACAGCAGTACGGCCAGCCGCCGCTGTGGGGCAGCTGCGAGCGGTTCGTCGGCGACATCACCGGCATCCCCACCGCACAGTGCGGCACGGTGTCGGTGCCCGTCGATTACGCGAAACCCGGAGGCGCCCAAGCCCAGTTGGCGGTGATCCGGATCCCCGCCTCCGGCGACCGGATCGGTGTGCTCGTGGTCAACCCCGGCGGACCGGGCGCTTCGGCCGTGGACACGGTCGCCAGCATGGGCGCGTCGCTGGCCAACACCGACATCACCCGCCGATTCGACTTGGTGGGCATCGACCCGCGCGGCGTCGGCCACTCGACGCCGGAGCTGCGCTGCCGGACCGACGCAGAGTTCGACGCGTACCGTCGCGAGCCGATGGCCGACTACAGCCCCGACGGCGTCGCGCACATCGAGGCGCTGTACAGCCAGTTCGCAGGGGAGTGCGCCCAGAAGATGGGCCAGGAGTTCCTCGCCAACGTGGGGACCGCGTCGTCGGCGCAAGACATGGACGTGGTGCGCGCCGCGCTGGGCGAGAACCAGATCGACTATCTCGGGTTCTCCTATGGGACCGAGCTCGGTGCGGCATATGCCGAGCGGTACCCCGACCGGGTTCGCTCGATGGTTCTCGACGGAGCGGTCGACCCCTCGCTCGATCCGATTGCCGACACCATCCGCCAAATGGCAGGTTTCCAAACGGCTTTCAACGACTACGCTGCCGATTGCGGACAATCGGCCGGGTGCCCGCTCGGCACCGATCCGACGAAGTTCGTCGACCGCTTTCATCAGCTGGTCGATCCGCTGGTGGCCAATCCGGCGGCGACATCCGATCCGCGCGGCCTGAGCTATCAGGACGCGATGACCGGCACCGTCAACGCGCTCTACACCCGGCGCTTCTGGCCGTACCTGACCAGCGGGCTGCTTGGCCTGCAGCGCGGCACCGACCCCGGTGACCTGCTGCTGCTGGCCGACGACTACCAACACCGCGACGACTCGGGCCACTACCGGAACCTGCAGGACGCGTTCGCCGCGATTCGCTGCGTCGACTCGCCGTACCCAACCGACCCGGCCGCGTGGGCAGACGCCGACCGGCAGATCCGCGAGGTCGCGCCATTCCTGGCGTACGGCGACTACACCGGGTTCGCCCCGCGTGACTTGTGCGCGATGTGGCCGGTGCCGCCGACGTCGACGCCGCATCCGGCCTCTTCGCCCGGCCCAGGAAAGGTGGTCGTCGTCTCTACGACACATGACCCCGCAACCCCGTATGCGGCAGGCGTGGATCTGGCCAGTCAGATGGGGGCGGCACTCATCACCTTCGAGGGCACCCAGCACACAGTGGTGTTCAACGGCGATCAGTGCGTCGACACCGCTGTGGTGAACTTTCTCGTCGACCGGGTGACGCCACCCAATGGTCTGCGGTGTTAGACCTAGCAGCCCCGTAACACAGAATTAACAGCCGGAACCTACGCTGCGGTCATGGATCGGCAGAAAGAATTCGTGCTGCGCACGCTGGAGGAACGCGATATCCGCTTCGTCCGGCTGTGGTTCACCGACGTGCTCGGATACCTCAAGTCCGTCGCGATCGCCCCTGCCGAACTCGAAGGCGCCTTCGAGGAGGGCATCGGATTCGACGGCTCCTCGATCGAGGGGTTTGCCCGGGTGTCGGAAGCCGACATGGTGGCCCGGCCGGATCCGTCGACATTTCAGGTGCTGCCGTGGACCACGAGTTCGGGTAAGCATCATTCGGCCAGGATGTTCTGCGACATCACCATGCCGGACGGCTCACCGTCGTGGGCCGACTCGCGCCACGTGCTGCGCCGCCAGTTGTCCAAGGCCAGCGACCTCGGCTTCTCCTGCTACGTGCATCCCGAGATTGAATTCTTCCTGCTGAAGCCGGGCGAGGACGACGGCTCGGAGCCGATACCGGCGGATAACGGAGGCTACTTCGACCAGGCCGTGCACGATGCCGCCCCGAACTTCCGCCGCCACGCCATCGATGCGCTGGAGCAGATGGGCATCTCGGTGGAGTTCAGCCACCACGAGGGTGCGCCCGGTCAGCAGGAGATCGACCTGCGCTATGCCGACGCGCTGTCGATGGCCGACAACGTGATGACGTTCCGCTACGTGGTCAAGGAAGTGGCGCTGGCCGACGGTGTGCGCGCGTCATTCATGCCCAAGCCGTTCGCTGAGCATCCCGGCTCGGCCATGCACACCCATATGAGCCTGTTCGAGGGCGAGAACAACGCGTTCCACAGCCCCGACGACCCACTTCAGCTCAGCGATGTCGGAAAGTCTTTCATCGCAGGCATTCTCGAACACGCCCAGGAGATCAGCGCCGTCACAAACCAGTGGGTGAACTCGTACAAGCGGCTGGTGCACGGCGGTGAGGCCCCGACGGCCGCGTCGTGGGGTGCTGCCAACCGCTCTGCGCTGGTGCGGGTGCCGATGTACACGCCGCGCAAGGCGTCGTCACGGCGTGTGGAGGTGCGCAGCCCCGATTCGGCATGCAACCCGTACCTGACCTTCGCTGTGCTGTTGGCGGCGGGCCTGCGCGGCATCGAGAAGGGCTACGTGCTCGGGCCGCAGGCCGAGGACAACGTGTGGAGCCTCACCCCTGAGGAGCGCCGCGCGATGGGTTACAAGGAGCTGCCGGGCAGCCTCGGTGTCGCGCTGACCGAGATGGAGGGCTCCGAGCTGGTCGCGGAAGCACTGGGGGAGCACGTATTCGACTTCTTCCTGCGCAACAAGCGCACCGAATGGGAGAACTACCGCAGCCACGTGACGCCCTTCGAGCTGAAGGCCTACCTGTCCCTGTAGCTGACGCGTCGAAAAACGGCTGCGCTACCTTCGTGTAGTGGCCAAACCTGCGACGCAGCGACCGAAGCTGCCGAGCGTTGGCAGGCTCGGGCTGGTCGAAGCCTCCGCTCCCGCGGATCTGGACAGGCTGGGCTGGAACAACGATGCGTACGTCGAGCTGTTGTGGTCACTGTCGCGCGCACCCGACGCCGACAACGCACTGCGCACGATGGTGCGGCTCGCCGACGCGGTGGCACGAGATTGGGACGAACTCAACCAGGCCCTTGTCAAGGACCGCGGGCTGCGGGGCCGGCTGTTCGGCGTGCTCGGTTCGTCGATTGCACTCGGCGATCACCTGGTCGCCAATTCCGACTCATGGCACCTGCTGGCAGGCGGCGTCACGCTGCCGTCGGCAGCCGAGTTGAGGAAAACCTTCCGGGAGCAGGCCGAAAAGGCAACGGACACAACCGCCGCGCTGCAGCCGCTGCGCAAGCTCTACCGCGACCGGCTTCTGGTGCTGGCAGGCATGGACCTCGCGTCCACCGTGGAGAACGAGCCCGTGCTGCCATTCGTCACGGTTGGTGAGCATCTGTCCGATCAAGCCGACGCCGCGCTGGGCGCAGCGCTGGCGGTCGCGACCCGGTCGGTCTGCGGGGAGCACGGTCAGTGCCCGCGGATCGCGGTGATCGCGATGGGCAAGTGCGGCGCGCGTGAACTGAACTACGTCAGCGACGTCGACGTCATCTTCGTCGCCGACGATTCCGACGCGCTCGCGACCCGCGTGGCTGGCGAGATGATGCGGTTCGCCGGCGACGCGTTCTTCGAAGTGGATGCGGCGCTGCGACCCGAAGGCAAGCGGGGTCAGTTGGTGCGCACGCTGGACTCTCACATCGCGTATTACGAGCGGTGGGCCAAGACGTGGGAATTCCAGGCGTTGATGAAGGCGCGGCCCGCCGCAGGCGACGCCGAACTCGGCAGGCAGTACGTCGATGCACTGATGCCCATGGTGTGGACGGCAAGCGAGCGCGAGGATTTCGTGCCCGAGGTGCAGGCAATGCGCAGGCGCGTCGAGGAACTCGTGCCCGCGGGAGTGCGGGCCCGCGAGATCAAGCTCGGCACCGGCGGGCTGCGCGACGTCGAGTTCGCCGTGCAGCTGCTGCAGCTCGTGCACGGCCGCAACGACGAATCACTGCACGTCGCTTCGACGGTCGACGCGCTGGCCGCGCTTGGGGATGGTGGCTACATCGGCCGCGACGACGCGGCGAACCTGACCGCCTCGTATGAGTTCCTGCGGCTGCTCGAGCACCGGCTGCAGCTGCAGCGGCTCAAGCGCACACACATGCTGCCAGAAGCCGACGACGAGGAGGCGCTGCGCTGGCTGGCGCGTGCTGCACATGTGCGCCCCGACGGGCAGCATGACGCGCTCGGCGTGCTGCGCGAGGAGCTCAAGCGCCAGAACCTGAGGGTGTCGCGGCTGCACGCCAAGCTGTTCTACCAGCCGCTGCTGGAGTCCGTTGGGGCCGTTGGTATTGCAGAAGGCATGACGCCGGAGGCCGCGGAACGTCAGCTCGCCGCGCTGGGTTACGAGGGGCCACAGAGCGCGCTGACACACCTGGCCGCCCTCACGAGTCACAGCGGCAGGCGGGGGCGGGTGCAGCAGGTGCTGCTACCGACACTGCTGGACTGGCTATCCGATACCCCCGATCCGGACGCCGGTCTGCTGGCATACCGACGCATCAGTGAGGAGCTTTCCGATCAGCGGTGGTATCTGTCCACGCTGCGCGACGAGGGCGCGGTGGCCAAGCGGCTGATGCATGTCCTTGGCACGTCTGCCTACGTGCCAGAGCTGCTGATGCGGGCACCGGAAGTGATTCAGCTGTACGGCGATGGCCCCAACGGCCCGAAACTGCTCGAGGTCGAACCCGAAGGCGTGGGACGGGCGTTGGTCGCATCGGCGGGCAGGCATGCCGACCCCGTGCGGGCGATCGCCGCGGCGCGCACGCTGCGGCGGCGGGAGTTGGCCCGAATCGCGTCGGCTGACCTGCTCGGCATGCTCGAGGTCACCGACGTGTGCGCGGCGCTGACAACCGTGTGGGTGGCGGTGCTGCAGGCCGCATTGGAGGCGGTGATCCGGGGCAACAGCCCGGATGGAGGAGCGCCTGCCCGCATCGCGGTGATTGGAATGGGCAGGCTCGGCGGCGGCGAGCTCGGTTACGGTTCGGACGCCGACGTGATGTTCGTGTGCGAACCGGAAGACGGGGTCGACGAGTCGGCTGCGGTGCGCTGGTCGGTGACCATCGCCGAGCAAGTCCGCACACTGCTCGGCACCCCCAGCGCTGACCCGCCGCTCGAGGTCGACGCGAACCTTCGGCCGGAGGGCCGCAACGGCTCGCTGGTACGCACGCTCGACTCGTACGAGACCTATTACACGCAATGGGCACAGGCGTGGGAGATTCAAGCCCTGTTGCGGGCGCACCGCGTTGCGGGCGATCTTGATCTGGGCGAGCGATTCTTGTTGATGGTAGACAAGATTCGCTATCCACCTGACGGGGTCTCGGCCGAGGCCGTCCAGGAGATCAGGCGTGTCAAGGCGCGCGTCGATGCCGAGCGGCTGCCACGCGGCGCCGATCCGAACACCCACACCAAACTGGGCCGCGGCGGGCTGGCCGACATCGAGTGGACGGTGCAGCTGCTTCAGTTGCAGCAGGCACACAAAGTGCCTGCGCTGCACAACACTTCGACGCTGGAGTCGCTCGATGCGATTGGCGCGGCGGAGTTGATCGCGGAGGGGGACGTCGAGCTGCTGCGGCAGGCGTGGCTGACGGCGACCCGGGCGCGCAATGCACTGGTGCTGGTGCGCGGAAAGCCCACCGACCAGCTGCCAGGACCGGGTCGTCAACTTAACGCCGTAGCGGTTGCGGCGGGCTGGGACAGTGGCGACGGTGGAGCGTTCCTCGACAACTATCTGCGGGTGACCCGTAGGGCAAAGGCAGTGGTACGGAAGGTGTTTGGTTCGTGAGTATGGATTTCGGGTTCGACGTCATCAGCGCCGAGGAGTACGAGCGCCAACGTGAGCTTTACGGTCCGCTGACCGAGGCGCTGCGCAGACTAATCGGCGCGGGCATCCACACCGACGTCGACGAGGATACCGTCCGCCAGGCACAGTCGGCCATTGAGGCGGCGACCGAGCTGCTGGAACGCAGCCAGCGCAGCGTGACGTCGACACTGCGGCATGAGGGTACCGGCCGTCCGCTGGCGTGGGCCAACCCCGCTATCGGGCTGCGCAACGCGATCGCCCCGCCGATGGTCATTCACCACGAAGACGATGGCCGAGCATGGAGCGAGTTCAGTCTCAGCGGCGCGTATGAGGGGCCCCCAGGCTGGGTGCACGGCGGTATCTCTGCGCTGGTGCTCGACCACATCCTCGGTGAAGCGGCCAGTGAGGGATTGACCCGGCCGAAGTTCACCGGGACCATCACGCTGAAGTACCTGCGCGGCACGCCGTTGGGGCCGCTGCGGGCCGAAGCGTGGATCGATCGGGTGGACGGCGCCAAGACCTTCGCGCGGGGAACGCTTTCCGACGCCGAGGGTGTCACCGTCGAGGCCGAGGGAGTCTTCATCCAACCGGCATGGGCGCGGGACGCCGGATGAAATTTTACGTCAGCACGGCATTCCTCGACACCAGCGAGGTGGTCGAGATCGCCAAGGCCGCCGATGATCTGGGTTACGACGGAATGGGCATTCCCGACCATGTCATCAACCTCGAAACGTTGAAGACGCCGTATCCGTACACCAAGGACGGAAGGCGTCGCTGGGAGGCGTTCACTGACTGGCCCGACCCGTGGGTGATGATCGGTGCCATCGCGCTTGTCACGACCCGGCTGCGCTTCGTGACGACGGTGTATCTGCCTGCCATGCGCGACCCATACTCGGCAGCGAAATCCATTGGCACGGCGGCATACCTGGCCGGGGGCCGATTGGAGCTCGGCATCGGTGTCGGCTGGTGCGAAGAAGAGTTCACGCTCATGGGCCAGCGCTTCGACCGACGCGGCAAGCGCACCGACGAGATGCTCGAGTTGATGAAGGCGCTGTGGCAGCCGGGCTGGACCGAGTTCGATGGCGAGTTCTACTCGGCGCCGCGGCTGGAGATGGAGCCAACGCCACCGCATATTCCGATCTATGTCGGCGGACTGAGCGACATCGCATTGCGCCGCGCGGCGCGCAACGACGGATGGGTCGGCGACCTGATCACCACCGACCGGGCCATCGAACGCGTCGATCGGCTGCGCGAAATGCGTGCTGAAAGCGGTTTGACTATGGATGATTTCACCGTCCTGACGCCGCTGACCGACGCATTCACCCCCGAGCACTACGAACGCGCCGAGGCGGGCGGAATCCACGGCATCATCACGATGCCCTGGATGTTCTACAGCGGGCCGCAGGCCACACTGTCCGAGAAGATCGATGGAATGCGCAAGTTCCGCAAGGACCTCGCGCTAGACGGTTAGGGTGGAAACCGTCCTCGTCACGACGCCGCCATGTCCGTCGTCGGCGGTGATCGCGAAGTGATCGACGAACCCCCCGGTCGTCCATGTGGCGGGGGTGTACTGGAACAGGCCGTCGCCGAGGTCGCTCACTGTGCCGCAGAACGGTTGTGTTGCCGTGAAGGTGACTTCGTCGCCGTCGGGATCATCGGCGCTGACCTGGAACACGCCAGAGTCGGCCCTGGTGATGGTCAACGTCGGCGGATCGTTCGCGGCGTCGGTATCGACGACGAAGGTGTCGCGCGCGGTGATCTGCACCACCGACGAATGCCATGTGTCGGTCACATAGACCCGATTCCCGCTGACAGCCAATGCGTTCGGTGCCCCGTGGATCGGGACCGCGGCGATCCGGCCGGACGGGAGGTCGACGACGGACAGCGTGCTGGCGACCGTCGTGTCGTAGGTGTCGCTCGCGACGTAGACCTGATCGCCGTTGTCGCTGACCGCGACCGCACAGCCACCAACGGCAAGGGTGTCGATGACTCTGGCCGTGCGAGTGTTGATGACCGTTGTGGTGCCGGGGTGGGTGCGGGTGTAAGAGCCTTCGTTGTTCGTCACATATACCCGTCTGCCATCCGGCGCGGCCGCGACGGCGGTGGGGTAGTAGCCGACGGGAAGCACCTCCACCACCCCGCCCGGTTCGGAGCCGATGACCGACACGCAGTGGTTGGACTGACCCCCGTAGAAGCCGTAGTCGGTGACGAAGACCCGTCCACGGGCGGCCGCCACCGCATAGGGGTGTCCGCCAACCTCGATCGTGCGGACCACGTCGCCGTCGACGGTGTCGATCACGCTCACGGTGCCGTCCCGGTTGTTGGCCACGTAGAGGTCGGTGCCGAGAAAGGCCATGTGGAACGGACGATCACCCACCCCGACGAAGGCCGTCGTGTTATCGACGGTGTCGATCACCGCAACCCTTCGCCCTGCCGGGTCAGCGACATAGACATGGCGACTGTCGGGACCGACGACGACTCCTTCGGGCCGGAAAGTCAGCGGGATTCGTGTGCTGGCGTTGTCGGCGGTGCGAATCACCGTGACGGCCGCTTCGTCAAAGAAGCTGGTCACGTAGAGGTGGTCACCACGCGGACTGATTGCCAGCCCTGCGGGCGTGACGCCAAGCGCGATCTCCGCGGTCACCGCATACGATGGCGCCGACTTCATCGCGACCAGCGAAACCGAAACGGGCACAGCGACTTTCTCGCGCTTACCCCTTGACGCCGTGATAGTGAAGGTATCCCGCCGGTCGGCCATCGACGCACCGTTGGCAACCGCGTCGTGCCGGGCCACCGCCGCGGGACGGTATGCCCAGATGCCCGTCGCCGCGTCGACCATCACCGTGCCCTTCGCCGGAGCATCGACCGAATATGTGTAGTCGGTGTGCGCCTGGCCGCAGGTCCCGGTGACCACGCCGGTTTCGGGGTGGGCATCGTGCACCGGGGAGCAGACATCCTGTGGAATCGCCGACTGGCGCGGGCTGACGGGCACCGTCACGGTGATGTAGACGCTCGCTCCCCTTGAGCCGACCGCTCGGAAGCCGAGCGTCTCCTCGCCGACCGCGGTGTCGTGGCGTTCGAAGGGGAACGGCACGTAGGTGAACGTTCCGTCCCAGTCGATGGTCACCGCACCTCGCCGCGGATAGGGGACGTCGAGAGCGAATGTGAGCCAATCACCGTCGGGGTCAACGATATTCGAGGATACCGTCACTGCGCCGGTGGTCGGATCGGGTGGCCAAAGTGTCGGCGGGGCCACTGCAACCGGAACGTGGTTGGCGTTGACCCAGGTCACCGTCGAATCGAGCGATCCACCACAACCGTCGTCGGCGATGACCGTGAAGATGTCGGTGTCGGCATTGACCCTGGGGTTCGGGGTGTAGCGGAACATGCCGTACCCGAGGTCGCAGACGACGCCGTCGCGCGGCCCGTTGAACGACAGCGTGAGCTGGCGTTCACCCTCGTCGACGGTCGCCTGGTACGTGACGGCGCCCGTGGCGCGGTCGTATTCGCCGATCTGCTGCACGATCAGCGCCGGGCCCGCGTGTTCCATTGACCCAGAGGTCATGAATCAATGGTCTACCTTAGTTGCTGGCGATGAATCAGGTGTTTCCCTAAAATTGACCCTCACCTACTTGATCAGCTTATTAACGCTATCGTCGGTTAGCTGCTCTAGAGTCATTTCGTTCGCTGGCCGCGCATCGCGTCCAGCGCATAGGCGCCGCCGCCGGTGAAGACCAGCAGGAAGAAGCCGAAGCAGAACAGGATCGACTCGAGGCCGCCGTTGCCGCCCATCTCCGGAGGGGCAATGGGCCACAACGCGTGCGGCTGGTGCTGCCAGAAGTACGCGACGGCCATATGGCCCGACGCGATGAACGCCGCGAACCGGGTGAACAGCCCGACCATGATCAGCAGGCCGGTGACGAGTTCGATCACCCCTGCGTACCAGATCGGCCAGCTGCCGGTCGGAATGCCGAATGCGATTGGCCAGTCGAACAACTTCGACGTGCCAAATGCGGCGAAGAGGAATCCGAACACGACGCGAAACAGGCTCAAGACAGCCGGGGAGTACGAGTTGAGGCGTGAGTCCACTTGGGTCGTCATGGAAATAACCCTACGGTTCTGCGATCCCGCTGTGAAATCGCGAAACCCGAACGTCGTGCGCCGGTGAACATTGGGAGCACCGGCCGCACGACGTTGGTCCCCCAAAACGGTGCGATTGAGCCTTCGCTGACGATATTGGATCGAACACGTCGGAGGAATCGGGGGTTTCCCTATGCTTCCCCGCGATTTCTACGGCGCACTGTTGCGACGGCCCGGGGTGGTCGCGGCGCGGAGCATTAGCACACGTTAGGACCGCATCATTCACGATCGCTTCGGGTTCGTGTGACGTTGAACGAGGGCGGCGCGTGAGTCGAGGTCGGTTCCGCCGAGGTCGCGGTCGGTGTGGACGTGGCGGCGGGTGCGGCAGTGCTCGGCTGACTGACGATAGGAGGCGTGTATTGCTTGGTGGGCGGAGCGGTCCAGGTCGTCGTCGACCTTGTCGTGGTCGTCGACGGGGGCAGAGGGGGAGGCGCCACCGCGGTCGCAGGGCTCGACGGAGCGGACGAAGTCGGTGAAGTAGCCGGGGGCGTCGTCGACGGGGTGGCGGTGGTTGTCGACGAATCCGTCACTTCGGGATGCTCGTGTGAGTACTGGGTTGCCAGCAGCACCGCAGCCACTATGCCCCCGAGAAAGGCGACGCTGACTACGCTCGCAGTTATCCGTCCCGGCGGGGTCTCGATCCACGGTGTTGTCGGCGGACTCGCGCTATCGTCTGCAGCTGCCGTTGAATTATCGTCGGACGTCGTCGGCTGATCCATCACCGGATGGTACGGCGGATCGTATTTGCTGGCATGTCGAAAGCAAACATGACGGCGCCGTTGTTTCTTGCATCCTCTGACCCGCTACCTCCGCGAATGCATTCGGGCCGGGCGATGGTATGTCGCCCGGCCCGAATGTTCAGGGTGTGGTTACACGTCGTAGTACAGCGCAATCTCGTACGGGTGCGGCCGGATCTGAATCGGCAGGATCTCGTTTTCCCGCTTGTAGGAGATCCAGGTCTCGATCAGGTCCTCGGTGAAAACCCCGCCCTCGGTGAGGTATTCGTGGTCCTCCTCGAGGCGGTCGATGACTGCCGACAGCGACGTGGGCGCCTGCGGAATGCCTGCGGCCTCTTCCGGCGGCAGTTCGTAGAGGTCCTTGTCGACCGGGGCCTGCGGCTCGATCTTCTTCTTGATGCCGTCGAGCCCGGCCATCATCATCGCCGCGAACGCCAGGTACGGGTTGCCCGAGCTGTCGGGGCACCGGAACTCGAGCCGCTTGGCCTTCGGGTTGTTGCCGGTGATCGGGATGCGCACACACGCCGAGCGGTTGCGCTGGCTGTACACCAGGTTGATCGGCGCCTCGTAGCCCGGCACCAGCCGCTTGTAGGAGTTCACCGTCGGGTTGGTGAACGCCAGCAGGGACGGGGCGTGGTGCAGGATGCCGCCGATGTAGTGCCGCGCGGTGTCCGAGAGCCCCGCGTAGCCCGACTCGTCGTGGAACAGCGGCTTGCCGTCCTTCCACAGCGACTGGTGGGCGTGCATGCCGGAGCCGTTGTCGCCGAACAGCGGCTTGGGCATGAAGGTGACGGTCTTGCCGGCCTGCCACGCGGTGTTCTTGATGATGTACTTGAACAACACCAGGTCGTCGGCGGCGGCCAGCAGCGTGTTGAACTTGTAGTTGATCTCGGCCTGCCCGGCGGTGCCCACCTCGTGGTGGCCGCGCTCCAGAGTGAAGCCGGCGTTCTGCAGGTTGGTGCACATCTGGTCGCGCAGGTCGACGAAGTGGTCGTAGGGCGCGACGGGGAAGTAGCCGCCCTTGGGCCGGACCTTGTAGCCGCGGTTGGCGCTGCCGTCGGACTCGAACGGCTCGCCGGTGTTCCACCAGCCGGCCTCGGAGTCGATCTCGTAGAACGTGCCGTTCATCTGCGAGTCGAACGCGACCGAGTCGAAGATGTAGAACTCGGCCTCGGCACCGAAGTAGGCGGTGTCGGCGATGCCGGTGCTGGCGAGGTAGTTCTCCGCTTTGCGGGCCACGTTGCGTGGGTCGCGGGAGTACGCCTCGCGGGTGAACGGGTCGTGCACGAAGAAGTTGAGGTTCAGCGTCTTGGCGGCGCGGAACGGATCGATGCGCGCGGTCTCAGGGTCCGGCAGCAGCATCATGTCGGATTCGTGGATCGACTGGAAACCGCGCACCGACGAGCCGTCGAACGCCAGCCCGTCCTCGAACACGCTCTCGTCGAACACCGACGCCGGGACCGAGAAGTGCTGGACGATGCCGGGCAGATCACAGAACCGAATGTCGACGTACTCGACGTCTTCGTCCTTGATCTGCTTGATGATGTCGTCGGCCGTCTTTTCTGCCACTGACTACTCTCCTTCTATCTGGTAAACCCGCGGGTTGACGCTATGGACACGATGTTGCACCGTCGTCAACCGCATGTTGCGCCGAAGTTACGCAATCCTGCTGTAGCGGCGGCAAGTGGGCCGTCTCGGGCCCGCTTATCCTGACAGTATGGCCCGCGCAATTGGGTCCTGGCTGTCGGGTCCCGAACCGGACTCCGGCAGCCCGGACCAAGCACCCAATGACTATCCGGGTCAGCGGCTCGGCTTGCCGCAAACCGGCCCCCGGTCCCTTGCCCGGATGGGCAGGCGGATCGCCGCGCTGTTCGTCGACTGGCTGATCGCCTACGGGCTCGCCGCGCTATTGATCACATTCGGAGTCGGGACGACGGCGACGTTGTCGACCGTGATCCTGGTGATCTGGTTCGTCCTCGGCGCCGTGTCGTTGCGGCTGTTCGGCTTCACTCCCGGCCAGTTCGCGCTTGGGCTGCTGGTCATTCCGGTCGACGGCCGTCAGCACGTCGGATTCGGTCGGGCCCTGGTGCGCGGCGTGCTGATCGCGGTGGTCATCCCGGCGCTGATCACCGACGCCGATATGCGAGGGCTGCAGGACAAGGTGACGAACACCGCGGTGGTCAGGCGCTAGTTACCGCCTTCGCACGGTCCTTTGCACGTTGCGCATCTTCGCCTGCCCGGGCAGCGGGCCCTTGGGCATCGCGGCCGGGCCTGCCTTGGTGCCCAGCGCAGCGAGCTTCGACTCCAGTGAGTCCATCTGCTTGACCGTGATGTTGGCGGGCAGCTTGGTGAGGTGTCGTTCGAGCTTGGACAGCTGCACTTCGCCCTCGCCGCTGCCGACCATGATGTCGTAGATCGGGATGTCGCCGACGAGCCGCGCGGTGCGCTTCTTTTCCTGGGCCAGCAGGGGCTTGACCCGTGTCGGGGACCCTTCGCCGACGAGGATCACGCCGGGGCGCCCGATCACCCGGTGCACGGCGTCGAAGTGGCCGGTGGCGGCGACGCCGGGGGTGACCCGCCACTTGCCGCGCAGGTTGTCCAGCGCCCAGGCCGCGGCACCGGTCTGTCCGTCGGCCTTCTTATAGACGGACTTCTGCGCGCGCCTGCCGAAGATGATGAAGGCCACTAGCGCGCCGAGCACTATCCCGAGCGGGATCATCATGTACCCGAAGAAGCCGCCCGAGAGGATCCCGAAGACCGTTGACCCGGCCGCGATCAGCACGAATACGCCGATCATGTAGGGCAGGAGGCGCTTGTCCTCCTTGCGCTGAATCTGGAACGCCTGCCACAGCTGGCTGCGGCGCTGCTTGGCGGCCGCCTTGCGGGTCGCCTTCGCTTCGGCCTTGGCGGCCTTCACCGCAGCGGGATCACGGGTCTTCGCCATTCGATCAGGATACGGCGGGCCGAGACGCCACCGTCTGGGCATACAGCCTGCCCGCCCGATACGAGGACCGGACCAGGGGACCGGCAAGTACTCCGGCGAAGCCAAGGGCATTCGCGAA